>NZ_NEGK01000017.1 GCF_002135435.1 Acinetobacter sp. ANC 3813
AAAAAAAAACCCGCCATAAAAATGGCGGTTTTTTCAATTTAGTGCAGTGCTGCAGTCTAAGCTTCGCTTATTTCCATTTCACAGCCTGAACTTCAGCTTTATTCTGTGCTGGCTCTTCCGAAGCTGAACAGCCGCAGCTGCCGCCGCAGCCCGCAGGCGCTGCCGGTTTAAGCCAAGCGGCCAAGCGTGCCCAGCCGCGCGCAGCGCATGCATCTGCGACAGACGTGAAGACCGAGCTGGATGTCTTAGGAAAAACCTTTTTAAACACCACGACCGCACTCCACAGCACCAAAGCAGCCACTATTAGAATTTCAATCATCTCAATCTCCTCGCCTTTTGGCAGACATTAGCCAAAGTAATGCGTTGCAATCTGATAGGTCAGGAATGACATGAGATATGCCAAACCAAACAGGTAAATTGTCATAAAGCTGACCGTTTTCCATGAGCCGGTTTCACGTTTTACGGTTGCCAGCGTCGCCAAGCAATGCGGCGCATACACAAACCACACCAGCAAAGACAAGCCTGTCGCCACAGACCAGCCTAAATCTCCGCCGCTGCTGATCAATGAAGCCAAACCGTTAGACATCGCATCATCATCAACCGCAGACAATGCATATACAGTGCCCAGAGCTGCAACAACTACCTCACGGGCAGCCATGGCAGGTATCAAGGCAATACAGATCTGCCAGTTGAAACCCAATGGCGCAAAAATCGGCTGCAGCAGATGCCCCAGCATCCCTGCAAAGGAATAATCAATTTCAGGCAACGTTGCGCCTTCAGGGGCTTGCGGGAAAGTACACAAAAACCACAGCAAAATAGACAGCGCAAAAATAATGCCGCCTACACGGCGCAAGAAGATTTTGGCGCGGTCCAATAAGCCAATCCAAATATTTTTCAAATCTGGAAAACGGTAGCTTGGCAGCTCCATCATCAGCATGTGCTGGGATTTATCTTTATGAAAAAACTTCAGCACAAAGGACACGCACAGCGCGCTGACAATGCCCGCCATATACAGACCAAACAGCACCAAGCCCTGTAGATTAAACAGCCCCAAAACCGTTTGTTCTGGAATAAACGCAGCAATCAGCAGCGCATAAACTGGAAGGCGCGCAGAACAGGTCATCAGCGGCGCAACAAAAATCGTGGTTAGGCGGTCACGCGGATCACTGATGGTACGCGAAGCCATAATGCCCGGAATGGCGCAGGCAAAACTTGAGAGCAATGGAATAAACGCGCGGCCAGAAAGCCCTGCCTTATACATTAATTTGTCCAGCAGGAAGGCTGCGCGCGGCAAATAACCCGACTCTTCTAGAACCAAAATAAAGAAGAACAGAATCAAAATCTGCGGCAGGAACACGATTACACCGCCTGCCCCTGCAATTATGCCGTCCACGACTAAACTGTTCAGCAAAGGCTGGCTGATTGCTCCGCCCACCGCTTCGCCCAGCCAGCCAAAGAAGGTTTCAATGCCATCCATAAATGGCGCAGCCCAAGCAAAGACGGCTTGGAAAATAATAAACATCATCACGGCAAGGCTGACTAAGCCCAGCACGGGATGCAGGAAAATCTTATCTAAGAAATCGGTACGCTTGTCTTCTTCATCAACAAACTGCACCACATCGTGGAGTACATTTTCCATTTTCTCATGCGCAGTTTCGCCCTTTAAGCCCGTCAGCTCAGTAAATGGCACACTGTATTTCGCCTGATCCAGCGCGCTCAGCAAACTTTCAATGCCTGAATTGCGCACTGCAACTGTTTCGACCACTGGCACGCCTAAACGCTCAGACAATTTCTGCGTGTTGATTTGCATGCCGCGGCGGCGCGCTTCGTCCATCATATTCAGAACGATCAGCATTGGACGGCCCAGTGCAATCAGCTCAATCACCAAACCTAAATGCAATTTCAAATTGGTGGCATCCAGTATGCAAAGCAATGCATCTTGATGGCCTTCATCCGCAATTTTACCCATCACGACATCACGGGTAATCGCTTCATCTGGACTGGTTGCATTTAAGCTGTATGTGCCGGGCAAATCCAGCACACGCACAGCTTTGCCTGAAGGCAAAGTAAACTGGCCAACCTTGCGCTCTACAGTGACGCCTGCATAGTTGCCGACTTTTTGGCGTGTGCCTGTCAGATGGTTAAATAAGGATGTTTTACCGCAGTTAGGATTCCCTACAAGGGCAATACGAAGCGCATCACTCATGCAGACACTCCTTCAGCTTGAATTTCAATTTTTTCCGCTTCGGCTTTACGCAAAGCAAAACGGGTAAAACCGACTTGTATTAAGATTGGATCTCCGCCAAAAATACCTTTCGTAATGACTTGTACTTTTGTGCCCGCAACAAAACCCAGCGTTTCTAGGCGGCTTGCTACTAAATCTGTCTGAGTTTCGCCATCCAAAGTACGATTGACTTTGCTAATGATGGCAGTTTGTTTGACTTTTAAATCAGATAAACGCACTGCATCCAACCCTTAAATATTTTAAACAGTATACAAATAAATGAGAATAATTACCAATTCAGATCCGATAATGATTCGCATCTTTTATAACACAAGACCCCTGATGAATTGTTACAATGTAACGAAGAAAATCAATCAAGTTTATCGGTTTAATAAATCAATTCGAGAATGGCATGCTGAATAAAAAACCCCGTATCCCTGCGCCTGTAAGCATTCCTGAGCAGCTCAGCTTTCTGCAGGGCTTTCGCGACTACCTCATTGCGCAGACAGTCAGTCCGCATACGCGCAATGCCTATCTATCTGATTTAATTCAATGCAGTGAGTACTGTCAGGCAGCAATGCCGCAGTGGAACAGTGATGATATTGCCGATGTGCTGCTGAATCTGACGAAGCAAGGCAAAAGCCCGCGTTCTATTGCCCGCAGCCTGTCTGCCCTGCGCTCTTTTTATAAGTTTTTGCGTGAGCAAAAACTGCGTGATGATAATCCTGTCAGCAGTCATAAAACACCTAAATTGGGCCGTGCCCTGCCCAAAGATCTGTCGGAAGCGGATGTCGAGGCGCTGATCAATGCGCCCGATATAAGCACCGCTCTAGGCCTGCGCGACCGCGCTATGCTGGAAGTGCTGTATGCCTGCGGTTTGCGGGTGACTGAGCTGCTGAATTTAAGAATAGATTTGATCAATTTGAAGCAAGGCTATTTGCGCATTGTCGGAAAAGGCAATAAAGAGCGCTTGGTGCCTTTAGGGCAAATCGCCTGCGACTGGGTCGAAAAATACCTCGCCGAGTCCCGTCCAGCATTATATAAGACTTCGACCGATTACCTGTTTTTAACCCAGCATGGCGGCATCATGAGCCGGCAGAATTTCTGGTACGCCATTAAGCGCTATGCCCTGCAGGCAAATGTTCAATCTGAGCTGTCTCCGCATACGCTCAGACATGCTTTTGCAACCCATCTGCTGAATCACGGTGCCGATCTGCGTGTCGTGCAAATGCTGCTGGGCCATAGCGATCTATCCACCACGCAAATCTATACCCATGTCGCGCAAGTGCGCATGCAGCAGCTGCATGCAGCTCATCATCCACGCGCCTAAATCCTCTTTCAGCATTAACACCAAGAAATGTTATGAGCGGTATGATTTTTTGCTATGCTTAGCCACCAGTTTTATAAAGCTAAAAGAAAAGGGTTGTTTATGTTATTTACCCGTTCAACATTTTTTATGGCATGCACGCTTGCTGCAGGCATGGGTTTAAGCGCATGTTCAAAGTCCGACAATGCCGAAGAAAAGCAAGCGCCTTTAACTGCCAGCACACCTGCAACGGGTGAAGCGTCTACATTAACCGAACGCAATGCGCAGCAGCGTCTGGTCAGCACGCTGCAAGACGGCCTGAAAAAAGCCGGCATCAACGCCAAAATTACCGATGCTCAGTCGACCGAAGTGCCAAATTTATATTGGGTGAGCTTTGAAGGCATGCCTTCTGTATATGCCACTGCAGACGGCAAATATATCCTGCAGGGCGAGATTGTGCGTTTAGGCGGTAAGGAACTGCATAACGTCAGCCAAGACCTGCAGGCAGCCGGCGCGAAAAAAGTATTTGAAAAATTAAAAACTGAAGACCTGATTGTCTACCCAGCCAAAGGCAAGACCCGCCATACCGTTTATGTATTCACCGATGCCAGCTGCCCGTATTGCCATAAGCTGCATGAGCATATGGACGAAATCAATGCCAAAGGCATCGAAGTCCGCTATATCGCATGGCCGCGCGGTGAACAGTTCATTCCAGCAATGGAAAGCGTCTGGTGCAGCAAAGACCGCCAAGAAGCTTTTAACCAAGCCATTTCTGGCGTTCAATTACCGCCAGCTGCCTGCAAAAACCCAGTGCGCGACATGTATCAAATGGGCCTGAATATTGGCGTAAACGGCACACCTGCAATCTACAGCACAGACGGCGTTTATTTGGGCGGCTACATGGAGCCGAATGAATTGGCCGAACGTTTAAATAAATAAATTTTATTGATTAAATTACTGTTTTTTATAGATGGATAGAAAGTTGTGAATCTCCTAGAGTCATGGCATTTTTTTAGCTATGATCTAGGTTCGCTTAATGTTGATGAATATTTGGAGTGTGACGTGAAACCAGTTCGTCTGGCAATCCTCGGTCTTGGTACTGTGGGTGGTGGTGCCCTTAAACTATTAAAAGAAAATGCTGCTGAGATTAAACGTCGCACCGGTCGTGAAATTGAAATTACCCATGTCGGCACACGCCGTCCGCGCCCAGATTTAGATCTGCCTGCGTCTGTAAAACAAAGCGCAGACTTGCTGGACATCGTGCGTCAGCCTGATGTGGATGTTGTCGTTGAAGTCATGGGCGGCATTCATCCTGCTTATGAAATCATCATGGAAGCCATGAAGCACGGTAAGCATATCGTGACTGCGAATAAATCCTTGCTTGCAGAACATGGTACGGCTTTGTTTAAAGCGGCTGATGAAAATAAAGTCCAAATTGCCTATGAAGCGGCGGTTGCAGGCGGCATTCCAATTATTAAAGTGATGCGCGAAGGCTTGGCAGCCAACCGAATCGATTGGCTCGCAGGAATCATCAACGGTACAGGCAATTTTATTTTGACTGAAATGCGCGAAAAAGGCCGTGCATTTGCAGACGTCCTTAAAGAAGCGCAGGAGCTGGGCTATGCAGAAGCAGACCCAACCTTTGACGTTGAAGGCATTGATGCTGCGCATAAGCTGACCCTGTTAGCGTCGATTGCATTCGGTATTCCGTTGCAGTTTGATAAAGTTTTCACTGAAGGCATCAGCAAGGTGACAGCGCAAGATGTGAAATATGCAGAAGAGCTGGGTTTCCGCATTAAGCATTTAGGCATTGCGCGCCGCGCAGCAACAGGCATTGAGCTTCGCGTGCATCCAACACTGATTCCTGAAGATCAGCTGATTGCCAATGTGAACGGCGTGAAAAATGCGGTCTTGGTTCAAGCCAATGCCGTTGGCCCGACCCTTTACTACGGCGCAGGCGCAGGCGCAGGCCCGACAGCATCTGCAGTCGTTGCTGACGTTGTCGATATTGTCCGCGACATTTCATATACAGAAGACGGCGCAGGCACTATTCCGCAATTGGCATTTGAAGCTTTAACCGATTTGCCTATTCTGCCGCGCGAAGAAATGACCACAGGCTACTACATCCGCATTAATGCCGAAGATCAAACTGGCGTACTTGCAGATGTAACGACTATTTTAAGCCGCGCCGGCATCAGCATCGACGCCATCATGCAGCAGCCGCGCTTAAAAGACCTTATCCCTATCGTGATTCTGACTGATCCAGTTAAAGAATCAAAAATGGATGAAGCCCTTCAGCAGATTCAAGCATTGCCTGTCATTCATGGCGAAATTGTGCGAATTCGTTTAGAATCGCTTGATAATTAATCACCGGGTCGAGGGGCATACTTCTATTCCTCTCGCCAAGCTCTACACACAATTGGAACATCATCATGTCGAATGCCAATCGTTATACTGGTTTAGTTGACCGCTATCGCGACCGTTTACCAGTGTCTGCAACTACTCGCGCAATTTCATTAGGCGAAGGTAACACGCCACTGATTAAGCTTGAGAACATTCCACGTTTAACCGGCAAAAATGTTGAAATTTATGTGAAGTACGAGGGCTTAAACCCGACTGGTTCATTTAAAGACCGCGGTATGACTATGGCGGTAACGAAGGCGGTTGAAGAGGGCTCTAAAGCCATCATCTGCGCGTCTACAGGCAACACTTCTGCTGCCGCTGCTGCTTATGCTGCGCGTGCTGGCATCAAAGCGTTCGTATTAATCCCAGAAGGCAAAATTGCCATGGGTAAAATGGCGCAAGCCATGATGTACGGTGCGATCACTATGCAAATACGCGGCAACTTCGATGACGGCATGCGCCTTGTTAAGGAAGTCGCTGACCAAGCGCCGGTGACGATTGTAAACTCAATCAACCCATACCGCCTGCAAGGTCAAAAAACCATTGCTTATGAAATTGTTGAAGCTTTGGGCCGTGCGCCGGATTACCACTGCTTGCCTGTCGGCAATGCAGGCAACATTACTGCGCACTGGATGGGTTATACAGAAGCTGTTGCAAACCAATCGAAAGATGAGTTTGAACAAGTAGTTTATAACGCTGAGACTGACCAATTCACAGGTCCTAAGCCAGCAGGCTTGCCAATTATGGCTGGCTACCAAGCTGCAGGCGCTGCGCCATTCCTTCGCGGTGCGCCTGTTGCGAATCCAGAAACTGTAGCGACTGCCATCCGTATTGGTAACCCGCAAAGCTGGAACCATGCAAAAGCAGTTGTCCGTGATTCACAAGGCTGGTTTGACGAATTAACTGATGCTGAAATCTTAGATGCGCAGCGCATGCTATCTATGTATGAAGGCGTATTTGTTGAACCTGCTTCTGCGGCTTCTGTTGGCGGTGCAATCCGTGACATCAAGTCTGGCAAAATCAAAGAAGGTTCGGTGATTGTTTGTACCGTAACTGGCAACGGCCTAAAAGATCCTGACACAGCAATCACGCAATGCCAAGATGCCGTGATGCTGTCTATTGACGCGTCTATGGATCAAGTGCGTGATTCAATTTTGTCAAATATGTAATTCATATTCAAACTGAAAAGCCCTGCAATTGCAGGGCTTTTTTATGCCTGAAATAAAAACGCCCAATCAACTGATCAGGCGTTTGAGCAAATCCATTCATTTCATCCTGTGAAATAAATCATGCCGTTTAAATACGTTTTGGAAGCTGAGATACCCATGTCATTAAACGGGTTGCATCATTGGTACGGGCAGCTGAAGAATCCGCACCCAGCAGCACTACAACTGCAGGACGGTTGTTCAGCGTGGTATGCATGACTACGCAGCGCCCCGCTTCGTTGATATAACCTGTTTTCGACAGGTTGATGTTCCAGCCGCCATTGCGCACAAGCGCATTGGTATTATTGGATTTCAGAACACGATAACCTAAATTGAAATCATAGCTTGGCGTAGTCGAAAACTGACGGATCAAGCCATATTGAGAAGCGCTATTCACCAAAATGCCTAAATCACGCGCAGAAGCAACATTGCCAGGGTGCAAGCCAGTGGATTCAACATAGTGTGTTGAATTCATGCCCAATGAACGCGCTTTGGCATTCATGGCTGCATAAAATGCAGTACGGCCGCCCGGATAAGTGCGCGCCAAGGCCGAAGCTGCAGGATTTTCAGACTTCATCAATGCAAAAAGCAAAGCTTCGGCACGGTTCATGCTGTCGCCAGCACGTAAAGTCGAACTAGAACTCTTACAGCCCGAGCAAGAAAAATCACCTTGCTGCAGCGTAATTTTTTCAGACATATTCAGGCGGGAATCTGAAATCACCACCGCAGTCATCAATTTGGTTAAAGAGGCAATAGGAAAGGCTGTATTGCTGTTTTTACTGTACAGCACTTCACCGGTTTGACCATCCATCACCAAAGCTGCACGCGCATTCACAGAAGGCTGTGAAGAGGAACGGCTGGTATCTAAAATCTGTACAGTTTTTGAGGGTGCAGTCTGCGCCACGCCATTGAGGCTGCGCACAGAAGTGCTCACCTTGGTTGAGCCTTGCGGTGAAGGTTCATCTCCATCATTTGCAGTTGCAGATACGTCACCATTCAGCAGCTGATTGGCTTCTTCTGAAGACCAGCTGAGGCTGGCTTGACTGGGCGAAGAGTTCATTACAATATCAGCAAAGCTCATTGAGCTCATGCCAAACAAAAATGACATTCCCAGTACACGCATTATCGATTTATCTGAATTCTTCACTATGATTCACTCAACTCAATTAAGGCAAGATTTGCGTATTGCCTCTAATATGCCGTACATTTACGCAATGGAGAACAATTTACGTTCAAAGAAAGTTTAATAAGTTCTCCATTTTAGATAAGAATAGCATTGCTAATTTTGTCGTTTCATTGCAAGCTTATTTTGCGTTATGTAACAAAAAAGACGTTTTTCAGACAGGGAGAGTACAGGTGATCACAGTTTTAGTGGTAGATGACCATGAATTGGTACGAACAGGTATCTGCAGAATGCTCGAAGACCATACTGAAATTCAGGTGATTGGCCAAGCTGAATCTGGTGAAGAAGCCATTTCCATAGTGCGCCAGCACCATCCAAATGTTGTTCTGCTCGACGTCAATATGCCAGGCATTGGCGGCGTCGAAACAACCCGCCGCCTGCTGCAAACTGCGCCTGAAACCAAAGTGCTTGCAGTCAGCGGCCTCGCTGAAGAACCGTACCCTTCGCTCTTGCTGAAAGCCGGCGCTAAAGGCTACATCACTAAAGGCGCACCTGTGACTGAGATGGTTCGCGCCATCAATAAGGTAATGCAAGGCGGCAAATATTTCAGCGCCGATATTGCGGAACAGCTGGCCAGCTCATATTTGTCCGATACGCAGCAGTCGCCCTTTGATGCTTTGTCAGAACGTGAAATGCAAGTCGCGATGATGGTGGTGAACTGCATCAGCGCACAGGAAATTGCAGACAAGCTTTTTGTCAGCGTCAAAACGGTCAACACTTACCGCTACCGTATTTTTGAAAAATTAAGCATCGACAGTGACGTTAAATTAACCCATTTAGCCATCCGCTACGGACTCATTAAACCTTAATTCCTAATGCAGCAAGCCTCATGAGTCAGCGCCCAAACCTTTCAGAACTTAATCAATATCATTTGGGCATTTGGTACAGCGCATACCGTTTTATCATCAGCTTTTGCCTGCTGATGGTCTTTTTTGTGACCTACAGCCAGCTGAATGATCAATATCAATACCCAAAGCTGTATCTCTATGTGCTGACCTCTTATGTGGTCATCAGCAGTCTGCAGTTTTTTATTTTAAATAAAATCAAAGCCGCCATTCCTAAACAGATGGTGCTGATTTTCTTTGCCGATGTGCTCGCGCTCAGCTTGCTGACTTTTGCTCTAGATGGCCCAAATCTGCATCTAAGTCTGCTCTTTGTGATTACCATTTTTGCCGCATCCATTCTGCTGAATGCGCAAAAAGCGCTGATCATCACACTTGTTGCTGTCATCATTGTCATTTATCAGCTCTTTGTCGGCTCCATTTTAGACTTTGCTTCGCTGCGCAATATCGGCAACAGCGCCGTGCTGGCCTTTTTGTTTTTTGTGGTCTATGGCTGTGGGCAAATTGCCGTTCGGCGCTTCCAAATTTTAGAGAACCTCAACTTCTCGCAATCCCTTGAATTGAACCAGCTGCAGAACATCAACCGCTATATTCTGGAGCAGATTGACACGGGTTATCTAGTGCTGGATGAAAACTGCCATGTGGTGCTGAGCAACCCTGCAGCCTGTCATTTGCTGGGGATTACGGCATCTTACAGCGCAGAGAAATTTCCGCTGTATATGAGCCAGCCCGACTTATTTGAACTGCTGAATTTTGAAGATCTCAGAGATGGGGAAAAATTTCAGTTTGAGTCGCAGCAAAGCCTGTATCACATTCATGTGCATGTCAAAAAATTGATTGTCCCGCACCAGATGCTAACCCTTTTGATTCTGCAGGATGCGCAAAAACTCAATCAGCATGTGCAGCAGCTGAAACTGGCGGCACTGGGCCAGCTTTCCGCCAGTATTGCGCATGAGATACGCAATCCGCTGGCAGCGATTGTACAGGCCAATGAACTGCAGAATGGCAGTGACCCCGCACAGCAGCAAATGCTCAGCAAAATGATTGCCAAGCAAGCCAAGCGCATTGACGGCATTGTGCAGGACACGCTGAACATGGTGAAAAACCGTGAAACACATGCGGTAGAGCTCAGCTTAAACCGCTTTATCCCTTTGTTGATCCAAGAAGATTTATCTGACATTAAAAAAATGATTCAGCTGAATATTCAGAGCAGCTGCCATATTTACTTTGATGAAGCCCAGCTGCGTCAGGTGCTGATCAATTTAATCCGCAACGCAATCCGCCATAATGACCCAGATGCAGGCTATATCGAGCTGAATATCTACCCGCATGAAAAAAATATGCGCATTGATGTGCGAGATTTTGGTCAAGGGGTTGCAGTTCAGCACCGCGCTTCATTATTTCAGCCTTTTTTCAGTACCGAAATTACAGGAACTGGTTTAGGATTGTACCTTGCACACAGCTTCTGCGAAGCAAATCAGGCGCAGCTGACTTATGTAGAACAACAAAGAGGCGCCTGTTTTAGGCTTATTTGCCAGCGTGCAGCGGTTTAATTTTTTTGGGGTGACATTGTGGAAAAACGGCCACTGGTATTATTGGTAGATGATGAGGAAGATCTGTGCATGCTGATGCAGATGTCCTTGTCTCGCATCGGCATTGAAACGCATAGCGCGCACACACTAAGTGAAGCTAAGGCATGCTTGAGCGGACATGTGTATGACGCCTGCTTAACCGATTTGAATTTGCCGGACGGCAATGGACTGCAGCTGCTGGAATGGATTAATGAACACCGCTCTGGGCTGCCTGTTGCCGTATTGACGGCCTATGGCAATATGGAAATCGCTATTGCTGCGCTCAAAGCCGGCGCCTTCGACTTTGTCAGCAAGCCGGTTAATCCTGTGCATTTGGAACAATTGCTGCAAAAAGCGCTGAACAAACCGATTGAGCCCGTACAGCATCAAGCCGACACCTTAGAATATAAAATGCTGATTGGACAATCAAAACCGATTCAGCAGCTCAGGGTCACGCTGAAAAAAATTGCCCGCTCTCAGGCGCCTGTATTTATTACAGGTGAGTCTGGTACAGGCAAAGAAGTGGTTGCCAATTTAGTGCATCGCCTCAGCAACCGAAATGAAGGCCCTTTTATTGCCATCAACTGCGGCGCGATTCCAACAGAATTGATGGAAAGTGAGCTTTTTGGCCATAAAAAAGGCAGTTTCAGCGGCGCGACTCAAGACAAGCAAGGCCTGATTCAATCTGCGCACGGCGGCAGTTTATTTCTAGATGAAATTGCAGAATTGCCGCTGAGCATGCAGGTCAAACTGCTGCGTGCCGTACAGGAAAAACGCATCCGCCCTGTTGGTTCAGACAGTGAAATAGATGTTGATTTCCGCGTGATCAGCGCCAGCCATCAAGACTTAGAAGCATTGGTGCAGCAAGGCCGTTTCCGTCAAGATTTGTTCTTCCGCATCCATGTGATGGATTTAATTCTGCCGCCGCTACGCGAGCGCGGGGATGATATTTTGCTCTTAGCAGACCATTTTATTCATAAAATCAGTACAGAGTGGGACATTCCTGCTAAACAGCTGACTGCCCGCGCGAAAGAATTTCTCACTGGTCAATATTATCCAGGCAATGTGCGTGAATTGCGCAATATCATTGAGCGTGCGATGACCTTGTGTGATGACGAACAGCTTGATCTGCCGCATCTGCAAAGCGCACCGCAGCGCCAAATGGCGCAGCAGCAGGCAGCATTGACTGAAGCCTCGCCAATCTGCAGCGGCAATGCTGATCTGCCATCTTTGGGCAAAAAACTGCCAGAAGAAGGCCTTGAAGCCTATCTGGAAAAAATTGAAAAAGATATTTTGCTGAATGCTTTAAACATTACGCATTGGAACCGCACTGTCGCAGCTAAAAAGCTGGGCATGACCTTTCGTTCTTTGCGTTACCGTTTAAAGAAATTTGGTTTAGATACCGACGAAGACTAAAGCGCGGCTGCTTTATTTTTGTTGCAGCAACAAATCCGCAATATGCTCCACATAGCTGTCCTCCCGCATATCATGCGGGATTGGATAGCTCACATTCGGCTGCACACCGGTCCCTTCAATCATGCGTCCATTGGGCGTGTAATATTGTGATACGGTCATTTGCAGCGCAGCGCCATTACTGAGTGGAAACAGTTTTTGCACTACGCCTTTGCCATAACTCTTTTCGCCAGCAACCCATGCACGTCCATGCTCTTTCATGGCTGCGGTAAATACTTCCGCTGCTGATGCCGAACGGTTATTAATTAAAATACCCACTTTCAAATTCTGAAATTCAAAACTCGGCAAAGCCTGAAATTGCTGATCGCCTTCCGAACGGCTCTTGGTTGAAACAATCACGCCCTGATTCAAAAATAAATCTGCCGATTCAACAGCTGCAGACAATAAGCCGCCGGGGTTATTGCGCAAATCAAACAGTACTGCTTTGAGCTTTGATGATGTATGGCTTTCAATCAGGCGCTTTACTTCGTTGGCTGTATCCTGCTGAAACACTTTAATATGCAGCACCAGCACCTGATTGTTCAGCAGACGCGATTCAATATCGGTTTCAATTTTGGTATTGCGGACAAGATTCATGGGCACGCTGTACTGCGACAGCTGCAAACTTAAAGTCGAGCCAATCGCTCCGTCTAAGAGATGCTTCACTTGATCTTGATTGAGTTTTTTCAGCTCTTGATCTTCAATTTTATAAATGGTTACGCCATTTTTCAGGCCCAGCTTCGCAGAATCTGCATCTGGCTGTAAATTATGAATGACCCAATGCTGTAAAGCAGCATCATAGCGCAGGTTAAAATCTACCGAGGCCAAGTCGCCTTCGGTGTACTGCATCAGCTGTTTGTAATCTTCTGGAGATAAATATCGGGAATAGCGGTCAAGTCCGCCGACTAAGCCTTTTATGGCTTGCTGAAACAGTTCATCGTCATTTTTTTCTTTGACATAATTATCTTTGACAATGCCGTAAATTTGCACAAACTGCTGAATGGATTCAACAGGAATTTCTTGGTAATTGGCCTCAAAATCCCCATCGAATTCATCGGAAGCAGGCGCTTTGCCTGCTCCCCATGCCAAATGGCCAGCGCACATCAATGTGGTGAACAGTACCGCAGATCGCCAATGCGCTTTCGCCATTCCTCTATCCTTGCATGAGCTTAAAACTTAAGCCTTTAAATGAATTAAATTACGGCCCTGCATTTCTGCTGGCACTGGAATATTCATCAAATTCAGCAATGTCGGCGCTACGTCCGCCAATACACCGCCTTCATCAATTTCTGCAGCAGTCGGGCCAACATAAATAAATGGCACCAATTCAGTGGTGTGCTGAGTGTGCACTTGACCGCTGACATAATCCTGCATCTGCTCAACATTACCATGATCGGCTGTAATAATCATGTGGCCTTTGTTTGCCATTACTGCTTCATATACACGGCCTAAACTGGTATCTACCGCTTCAACAGCTTTTACAGCGGCATCAAACACACCGGTATGGCCGACCATATCGCCATTGGCATAGTTCACTACCAATAGGTCAAACTCACCAGAATTAATGGCAGCAACCAATTCATCCGTCACTTCATAAGCGCTCATTTCCGGTTTCAAATCGTATGTTGCAACGCTTGGAGATGGAATCAGGATACGCTTTTCACCTGGATATTCATCTTCGCGGCCGCCGCTGAAGAAGAACGTAACATGCGCATATTTTTCAGTTTCGGCAATGCGCAATTGGGTTTTGCCCAAACCAGACAAGTATTCGCCAATTGAGTTGACCAATGCTTCAGGCATATACGCAACAGGCGCATCAATGGTTGCTTGGTAGCGGGTCAGCATGACAAATATAGACAGCGCCGGAACGACTTTACGCTCAAAGCCGGCAAACTCTTTTTCTACAAAAGCTTTGGTAATTTCACGCGCGCGGTCTGCACGGAAATTCATAAACACCACACTGTCGCCGTCCTGCACTTTGGCCGTTTCGCCAATACGCGTCGCTTTGACAAATTCGTCTGACTCTTCAGCAGCATAAGCCAATGCTAAGCCTTCAACAGCGCTTGCAGCTGTACGGGCAGCTTCACCTTCAGTCAACAGACGGTAAGCCTGTTCAACACGGTCCCAGCGGTTATCGCGGTCCATGGCAAAATAGCGGCCAATCATCGTTGCAATGCGGCCTTGACCTGGATATTGCGCAAACAGCGCATCCAATTTTTCTAAAGACGGCTGCGCGCTTTTAGGCGGCGTATCACGGCCATCCAAGAACGCATGCAGATAGACTTTTGCACCGCGCTTCAGCGCCAGCTCCGCCATAGCCACAATATGGTCTTCATGCGAATGAACGCCGCCTTCAGACAGCAGGCCCATAATATGCAGAGCGCCGTTCGCCGCTTTGGCTTTTTCCACAGCATCAATCAGCACTTCATGCTCAAAAAATGCGCCCGTACGGATATCTTTGGTAATGCGGGTAAAATCTTGATACAGCACACGGCCTGCACCCAGATTCATATGGCCGACTTCTGAGTTGCCCATTTGACCGGCCGGCAAGCCAACATCTTCGCCAGAACCAGAGATTAAACCATGCGGATGCTTTGCTTCCATTGCTGTTAAGTTAGGGCGTTTGGCCGCTAAAAAGGCATTGTCTTTTTCCTCTAAGCGATGCCCCACACCGTCCATAATCACTAAAACGTGAGGGATTTTACCAACAGCTGCATCCGACATAATTGCACACTCTTTAAGTCTAAAAATTAATCACACTATCTTACCGAATTTTCGGCTAAGACTCTATGTTCTCAGCAGGGTTAATCCTGTTCAGGAACATAGCTTTCCCCGATACTGACCGCTTATCTTGCGCGGTGCAGCAGGTAGCCGCCGGCTGCAAAAATCAGCACAATCGGCACAAACACGAACCATGCAGGCGATGGCGAATACACCAAGCTGGCATAGCCCAAAAAGTCCTGCAAATAGAAAAAGCCTAGACCGATAAATAAGGCGATCACCAAACGGAAGCCCATTGACTGCTGGCGCAGCGGTCCAAAAATAAATGAACAGGCAATCACCACCAAGGCAATCAGCGCCAGCGGTGAAGCCATTTTTTGCCAAAAGGCCAATTGATAGGTTTTCGGCACTTGACTGTATTCATCCAAGTAGCTCATAAAGCTGATCAGCTGGCTTGGGGATAAATCTTCAGGGTCCAATGTCACCATATGCACATATTTGGGCTGCAGCGCCAAAGACAATGGCAGTTTCGCGCTTTGCTCAAGCACGGCATCGCCTGTTTTCAGAATATCGACCTGCTTGGCGTTTTTCAGCGTCCAGCTGCCGTCTTTGACAAACTGCCCCTCATCCGCTTCCAGCGTGCCGCGCAAACGGTAGTTATCATCAAAATCGACCACTTGCACATTTTTCAGCTGACCTTGCGAGTTGGCATAATCAATGTAGATAAAGCGCTGCCCTTCACGGGACCAATAGCCTTTCACCTCACCCAGCTCTGCTGCTGTACGGTGGCTTTTAATGCCTTCAGCTTTTTCATTGGTATAGGGAATGACCCATTCACTTAAAGCAAAAGACAGAATCACCAAAATTAATGCAGAACGGATCACCCAGCCTACAATACGCCATAAGCTCACGCCCACTGAGCGCATCACAATCAATTCACTGTTGGATGCCAGTGTACCCAGTCCCAATACCGCGCCAATCAAGGCGGAAATCGGCAAAATCTCATACAGTGCATGCGGTGCGCCCCACAACACATACAGGAACGCATCCCAAGCGCCATAACCGTCTTTCAGAGAGCCCAGCTCTCCCAAATAGGTAAACAGCACCTGCAGGCTAGACAAGACCGCAGTCGCACCCAGCATGGCGAGTGCAGTGGTCTTGGTCACATGTTTGGCAATAATACGGCGCGCTAACATTGTTAAGACCTCACTCGCTGAATTTGCTTCTTAATTTTTGGCGCGAGTTTTTGCTTGCGCGAGAATAAAGCCGCTGCAATGGCGTAAGCCAGCAGGACCACTGGATAAATCCAGATCTCCATTTCACCTTTGGAAACGCGAGTTTTGACCGCCATTAATGCCACAATCAAGCTGGCGAAAATCAGCAGCGCTGGGAACAGTTTTAAATAACGTCCTTGGCGCGGACTCACTTCTGACAGAGCAACTGCCAGCATCAGCGCGACCACAATGGAAAATGGCACAAAAATACGCCAGCCCAATTCACTGGCAACCACTGGATCTTCCCGGTTGCTCCATAATTTTGCAGTCGACAGCGCTTCAACTTCGGCGCTTTCAAATTTGGCCTGAGAGTCATTTTCTAAACGCAGCCGATAACTTTGGAACTCTGCCTGAGAATAGCGCGGGTTGCCTGGATAAATTTCGTAGCGGCGCCCTTCGATCAAATCCACGACGCTGGCGGAGTCATTCTGCATTTCTACACGGGTTGCTTCTTTGGCCAAGATAATCACATCTGGCTTGCCTTCTTTTTCAGCGCGCTGATAGAAGAAAATATCTTTTAAATTTTTGCGGTCTTCGGACAGATCGCCTGCATAAATAGTATAGGGGCCGGAGGAAATAAATTCTTTAGGCCGCACCAGATCAAAACCGGTGCGTACCGCCTGAGTGGACGTCAGCGCTTCAAACTGGCGCAACCCCCACGGCGATGCCCACATCATCAGAAAAGCCTGCACCGCTAAAAATACGATGGTCATCGGAATCAGCAAACGCGCCAGTTGATGGCGGCTGACCCCGCTGCCATTCATCACCGCCATCTCATGGTCGACATACATGCGGCCAAATACCAGCATCAGGCCAATAAAAAAGCCCAGCGGCAGAATTAAGGTTAAAAATTCAGGCAGTCGGTAACCGATAATGCTGAACAGAATACTGGCGTCCAAGCGGCCTTGCGCAGCCACGCCAAAGTACTTGATCAGCCGGCCACCCATCATGATCAAGGTCAGTAAGGCAATTACAACCAAAGATGTCGAAACAACTTGCTTGACCAGATAACGCCGAATAATCAAATTAATTCTTCCAAAAAGATAAGCGGATAAAACTCGCCATAGTTTACCCGAATGCTGAAAATAAAAAACCATTCCCTCTGTTCTGCATTGAAACTCTATTCAGGAAAATGTTTCAATGGTTTAATGGTTTGCAAATCTTAAAAGGCACGAATACCGTCTATGAAACTAACGATTAATACGTCATTCCAAGCGAATGCGTCTAGCCAATCTTTGTTGATATTAGTAGATTCTGAGCATGTTCAAAATGCTGCCGACCTATATCAAATCAATGATTTAAGTAAAACAGCTGAAGCTGTACAATTTAAAGCGGGCCTCAATGAAACGCTATCACTGATTGGTTCAGTCAGCGCCTGCATCAATACGGCATTGGTCGGAATCGGCAAAGCTGAAGAGCTGCAGCCAGCCAAATTAGCAAAAATTGCACAAACGATTATCAAATCTTCACAAAAAAAATTCCAGCAAATCAGCATTGATATCTCTGCGCTGCCGCAAGAGCTGCATTATTTATTTGCCTTAAGCTTGACGCAAGCAGCCTATGCTTTTGACGAATACAAATCTAAAAAGAACGAATTTGCTTTAGCCCAAGTCAATTTAGTTGCAGCGCACACTGCTCTGACGGAGCAGCAGCTCTCTCTGATTGCCGCAATTCAAAATGGTCAAAACTATACCCGCGACTTGGGCAACCGTCCGGGCAATATCTGCTTCCCTGAATATTTAGCGGCTCAAGCGCAAGCGCTGGCGGCAGAATTTCCAGACCTGCTGAAAGTGACCGTGCTTAACGAACAGCAAATGGCAGACCTTGGCATGGGCGCGTTCCTTGCAGTGAGCAAAGGTTCTGAACGACCAGGCCGCATCATTACCATTGAATATTTAGCGCATCGTGAAGAAGCGCCCGTTGTCTTGGTCGGCAAAGGTGTGACTTTTGATACAGGCGGCATTTCATTAAAACCTGGCGCTGGCATGGACGAAATGAAATTCGATATGTGCGGTTCAGCATCTGTACTGGGTACCCTGCGCGCTTTGTGCGAATCTAAATTGCCAATTCATGTGGTTGGCGCCATTGCTGCAGCTGAAAACATGCCGTCTGGCCGCGCAACCCGCCCAGGCGATATTGTGACCACCATGAGCGGTCAAACCGTTGAAATTCTAAATACCGATGCTGAAGGCCGTTTGGTGCTGTGCGATACCCTGACGTACATCAAACGCTTCAACCCTGCGCTGGTCATCGATATTGCGACATTAACAGGCGCTTGCGTCGTGGCGCTAGGCTCTGTACTAACAGGCATGTTTACGCCAGATGATGACTTGGCGGCAGAAATCTCAGCTGCAGGCCAAACCTCTTTTGACCGCGTATGGCGCATGCCTGTAATTGATGATTATCAGGAACAGCTGGATTCTCCATTTGCAGATATCGGCAATATTGGCGGCCCTAAAGCTGGCGCAGTCACTGCGGCTTGCTTCCTGCAGCGCTTTACCCGCGAATACCGCTGGGCGCATTTGGATATTGCCGGCACAGCCTGGAATTCAGGCACCAATAAAGGCGCAACTGGCCGTCCAGTGCCGCTATTAATGCAGTTCCTGATTAACCGTACTCAATCCAATGGCTAAAGTCAGTTTTTATCTGTTTGAAAAAAGTCCAGAACGGCAAGTCGACAGCGCTTGCCGTTTGTGCCGCAAGATTCTGCGTCAATCCGCACGGATTTGGCTGTTCAGCCAAGATGCAGAACTGCGACAGCAGCTGGATGAACGCCTGTGGAGCTTTGACGCCACAGGCTTTATACCGCATGGCATTGATCAGCCGGATGCGCCAATTTGCATTTCTGAACAATTGCCAGCAGAATCAGATTGGATTGTGTTTAATTTTAACAATCAAGCGCTTGAACAATTTTCAAATTTTAGTCACATTATTGAAATTATTGAAAATAATGAGCCGGCAAAAATTATTGGCCGTGAAAAATTCAAACAATACCGTCAGTTAAGTATTGAACCGCAAACATTCAAGCTTTAATTGACACCTTTATTGCAAACTCAAGGAGATGCTGCAGTGGCATTGAATGTCGGTCCAGATTTTAAACAGCGCTGGTTAAACGTGCCTGAAGCTGTACGTCAGACCTTTATTGATGACCTTGGACGCATCTGTGATGTACTGAAGCCGGAAAGCAATACACAGCAATGGCTGGAAATGGATCAAAAGCAGCAAGCCCTGTCTTTTGAACGTATTGAAAGCGCTTATGCAGCCCGTAAAGCTGAATTGATTGAAGAAGCGCGCATCCGTAAGCAGCAGGCGCTGGAACGTGCTCTTGAAGCCAAACGCGCAGCTGAAAAGGCATATGCAGAAAAGTTGAAGCTGGATGAACTGCGTCAATATGCAGAGCAGACACAAACTTTAGCGCTGATCCGTCAAACCATCGACCGCGATACCTTAACCTATACTTCACGCTACCATAAAAACCCTGAAAGCGCGCCTTTCAACTTCGCCAAAGGCTTATCTGTTTCGGACAATCAAATGCTGTCTGAATTGGAAAGTGTCCGCCTGCGCCTAGAACTGGAAGCAGAAACGCAAATAGAACAGGCACTATCTGCGTTCCGCACCAAACTTCAGGCCGCAGCGCAGGAAGAAATTGAGTATATTTTGAAAAATTCTAATTTTTCAGATCAAGCGCCAAAGTCTTAAATTCGGCAGGAATTAGATCATTCCTAAGCACCACGTCTTGGTGCAGCAAGGTCATCACCAAATTGAACCGCTTTTAAATCAACCCGCTGCAAATAATGAAGCCCGCAATGCGGGCTTTTTTTATCTGCGCTTAAAACCGAAGCTTTACATGAGATCTGCAACAGCATTGACGGTATGGCCCAAACCATAGCCAATCCCAAGCAGCAGACCCAGCCAGACAATACTGCCTAAAACATTATACATCGTGAATACGGCCAAATTCATACGGGCCGAACCCGCCGCAAAAGGAGCAAAAGAGCGGACAAAAGGCACAAAACGGGCCATCAGAATGGTTTTACCGCCATGCTTCATAAAATAAGCATTGGTCTTGACCATATATTCAGGCTTGAAATAACGTGAATGCTGATTAAAAAATTTCAGCCCCAGCACGCTGCCCGTATAATAATTCACGGTATAGCCCAGCACAGAAGCAACGAACAGCAGGCTGAACATATAATGCAAATGCACGACATCTGTCGTTGAGCACAATGCGCCAATCGCCAGCAGCAGGCTGTCCCCTGGCAAGAAGAACATGAAGACTGAACCTGTTTCTGCCAAAATCACCAAAAACAAAATGGCATAGATCCACGCGCCGTACTGTTCCAGCAGCATGGGCAGCCATTGTTCAATATTCATCATAAAATCAATCATCGGCACCTGTCCAAATCATCTTTTCGAGCATTAAGCGTGCGCATTATGACGCAAAAATAAAAAAACAGTCTAATTTTTCAACCAGACTGTTTGTTTATTTACAGCTCAGCTTATTTCATGAAGCCATTTTCTGCAAGAAATTCCATGCTGATTTTTGACTGCTGCGGCGCTTGCGCGGCTTTATCACCTAACAGCAAACGTTCAATATAGCGGGCCAAAACATCGACTTCCAAATTGACTTTAGTACCCGCTTTCCACGTGCCGATGTTGGTGCGTTCTGCAGTATGCGGAATTAAATTCAAGCTCAGCACATTGCCGCGTAAATGATTGATGGTCAAGCTGATGCCATCAACGGTCACTGAACCTTTTTCCGCTAAATATTTGGCAATTTCGGCCTGCGCTGTCACTTCAAAATAAAGAGAGCGCGCATCTTCTCGCACCACGGTAATTTCACCGACTGCATCGACATGGCCGCTGACAATATGACCGCCAAAGCGTGTAGTCGGCAGCATGGCTTTTTCAACATTGACAGGATGCCCAGCTTTCCATGTAGCTAAAGTCGTACGGTTCAGGCTTTCACGCGATACATCTGCGGCATACCAGTTTTCGCCCCAGTCAATCACTGTCAGGCAAATGCCATTGGTCGCAATCGAATCGCCTAAATGCACATCAGACATATCTAAATCGGTTTCAATACGCAGGCGCACATCTCCGCCTACGTTTTGCACGCTTCCAACTTTGCCTAAACTTTCAATAATGCCTGTAAACATAGCGTACTCAATTTTTTTAAAAATGGATTACCACAAGTCCAGCTGAGTGCTGACACCGGAAGTGTCCACACCGCCTAACTCTGCAAAATGATGCAGCTGTCCAAGAAGCTGACGGATTGGCGGGCCTGATTTAGCATGGGTATCGGTAATCACAATAAATTCCAATACGCGCGCGCGTTCAGACTGGCGTTGCTTGCTGACACGGTAGCGCGGCACATCTTGCGTCAGCAACGTTACCCGTCCACGCTTTAAGTTGGCCTGCAGCAGATCAGCCGCTTCAATATTGCCGTCTGTAGAATAACTGGTCAGAATAAAGCGCGCATTAATTGTTTCCAATAATTTTTCATAGGCTTCTTTGGCGTACTTAGACGAGTTGTAAGGACTCGGACGCTCTTTGCGCCATGCGCGGTCAATCCCGCTCTTGAAGCCTTTGGTATCGGGTGTCGGCAAGTCCACCTGATCCCACAGCGTCAGCGCATTCAGCACATGATAGTTGCTGCTGTACGCATGCTGATTATACGGCGGATCAAGATAAGCCACATCCACTTCAAAACTGCTCATTTGGTTAGCCAAGTGCTGCGCATCTACACACCACATTTCAGCGGCAGGGCGTTTTGGGTCACCAATTTCACAAAAGCGGCTCGGTGTCAGCCACAGCAGCGATTCAATACGCTCCAGCGCAGTCTGGGTTTTACCGCCCCAGCCATGGTGAAAGCTTTTAAATACGCCGCTGGTATTGCTGACAAAGCTCGCCGAATACAGCAGCGGCGCCAGTAATGCGCTCATCTCTACATCATCAATTGCGCCCTGCGCCTGCCAGGCAGCAATTTGCTGGCGGATCGCATCAATACGCATACCGTTGCGGCGTTTAAAGAATAAACGGTCACGTGCTGGATCGTAGATTTCATCATTGCGCGGACACAGATTATGCGTTACCCAGCCCTTCACTTCAGGCAGGCGGTTCAGATAATCAATGGCTTTCTGATAGCCGCCCAGCTCTTTAAAGGCAGGCGCATCCACACAAGACAAGATCGCGCTATTTAATGCATGGCTGTAAGGTTCCCAGTCATTGGCAATCACGCGGTAGCCATTTTGGCGCGCAAGACGGGAAACCACGCCTGAGCCAGCAAAAAAGTCAGCAAATATCGGCGCGCGCCCATCTTCACGGTTCAGTGTTCCCGTCGTTTCCAGCGCTTCTAAGATAAGATGAAGCAAACGGCGCTTGTTGCCTAAATAAGGCACCAGCTGATGGAAAAGGTATTCATCGGTAGTACGTGCCGCGTGACGGCGTTTGTGATAAACCGTAGACTCTGAATTCATAGTGTCTCTTGTGAAGGAATAAGCTTTAAGCGCACATCGCCGCCCACTTGGACAGCGTCAATCAGCTTAAAGCGAAGCTGCTCTGCCATGCGGTCAAATTCCGCATTAAACATCGCGCGTGCTGAACGGCCTAAAAAAGTGGGCGCCACATAGCTGATCATTTCATCCGCTAAGTTTTCCTGCAAGAATGCAGTCGACAGTGTCGCTCCGGCTTCCACCAGCACATCATAAATCTGGTATTGCTGCGTTAAAGTGCGCAGCAAAGTTTTTAGAGGCTGAACCTCAAGCTGAATCACGCCTAAATCTGCCAGTTCCTGACGGAATGGGCCCATGACCATCACCGTTTCAGGCTGCGCCAGCATTTTAGCCGTTAAAGGCAAACGGCCTTGACGGTCTAAAACCACCCGTTTTGGCTGCACAATACTGTTTAAATCTGCAACACCTTTCAGCTGGCGCACATTCAGCTGGCAGTCATCCGCCAATACTGTTTCGATGCCCGTAATCACTGCGCCTGAAATAGCGCGCCAATGCTGTACATCCAAGCGCGCTTCTGCACCGGTAATCCATTGCGATTCACCTGATGCCATGGCCGTGCGGCCATCCAAGCTGGAAGCAATTTTTAAGCGGACATAAGGCGCGCCAGTGGCAATGGCTTTTAAGAAGCCTTTATTCTGCACTGCCGCTTCAGCTTCGCACATGCCTTGCACCACGTCTATGCCCGCATCTTTTAAAATCTGCACACCTTTTCCCGCCACCAGCGGATTAGGATCGGAGCAGGCAATCACCACACGGGCAATTCCTGCATCCACCAGCCCCTTCGCGCACGGCGGCGTACGGCCATAATGTGCGCATGGCTCTAAAGTGACATAAGCCGTCGCGCCGCGCGCCTGTTCGCCCGCTTCTTTCAGCGCAAAAACTTCCGCGTGCGGCCCGCCCACTGGCGCAGTCGCACCGCGTCCAATAATTTGATTATTTTTAACGATGACACAGCCCACCGCTGGATTAGGCCGTGTCCGGTATATTGCTGTCTCCGCTTGCGCCAATGCGCATTGCATCCAGTCTAAATCAGACTTGGTTTCAGACATGTTGATATCTCATGTGTGTAGACTTACTGACCGCGGTGCTGCATTTGTTCGATTTGATGACGGAAAGCTTCCACATCCTGAAAATCTTGATACACCGATGCAAAACGCACATATGCCACATGGTCCAAGGCAAATAAAGCCTGCATGACAATTTCGCCGATGGTCAGCGAGCGTACATCACGCTCCCCCAGACGGCGGATTTGCAATTGAATGTCGCTGAGTACCGTTTCAATTTGCTCTTGCGTGACCGGGCGCTTCTGCAAAGCATGCATTAATGAGCGGCGCAGTTTGGCTTCATCAAAAGGTTCACTTTTGCCATCTGATTTCAGCACGCGCGGCATAACCACTTCATAACTTTCAAACGTAGTGAAGCGTTCACCGCAGCATACGCATTCACGGCGCCGGCGAATTTGACAGCCCTCAGCCGCCAAACGCGAATCTATCACTTTACTGTCTGCAGCGTTGCAAAATGGACAATGCATAGCGGTTAAATTGAACAAATCAGATGGATTTAAAGTGTAGCAAAAATTAGGGGCTTTGTAGAGCTTTACGCAAGATATGGAAAAAAAACAGCCCTTACGGGCTGTTTTACACAATATATTGATATTTTATTAGAATAATTGTGTTCAGGTTTTATTCTACACGTTCGCCATGTTGGCTTAAGTCTAGGCCCATACGCTCATCATCTGATTCAACGCGGATACCGATCGCCAGATCAATCACTTTCAGGATGATGAAAGTCAGCACTGCAGAGTATGCGATAGTCGCTAAGACACCTTCAACTTGAACCCATAATTGATGCATTAAGTCTGTTGGCGCCTTGTCACCCATAATGAACGGGCTAGCAAAGAATGCTGTTAAGATCGCGCCTACAATACCGCCCACACCGTGCAAGCCAAATGCATCCAGTGAGTCATCCGCTTTCAGTGCGCGTTTAAGTGCAGTAATACCCCAGAAACACACCACGCCGCCAATGATACCCATGGCTAAAGCGCCTCCTACAGTCACGAAGCCTGCAGCTGGAGTAATCACAACCAGACCTGCCACTGCGCCAGATGCGCCGCCCAGTACTGAAGATTTGCCGCGTACAACTTTTTCAGCCACTAACCAAGCCAATGCTGCTGCCGCTGCTGCAACTTGAGTAACGACTAAAGCATAGCCTGCAGAACCATTCGCGCCCAAAGCAGAGCCGCCGTTGAAACCGAACCAGCCTACCCATACTAAGCTTGCACCCACTACAGTTAAAGCAAGATTGTGCGGCGCCATTGATTCACGGCCTAAGCCCATACGTTTGCCCAGCATATACGCAGCCACTAAGCCTGCAACACCTGAGTTAATATGCACCACTGTACCGCCAGCAAAGTCAAGCGCACCATCGCTGCCTAACCAGCCGCCGCCCCATACCCAGTGAGTAATCGGCGCGTAGACAACAATCGACCAAATTGCAATAAATGCCACAAAAGCGCCAAACTTCATACGTTCAGCAATTGAGCCGCTGATAATGGCAACCGTAATGATGGCAAAGGTCATTTGGAAAATGACAAAGAGAATTTCAGGAATTGTGCCTGTCAATGCATCTGTCGTGATGCCTGAAAGCATGAATTTGTCTAAACTGCCGATAAAGGCATTACCTTCGCCAAAGGCTAAGCTATAGCCAACAGCCACCCAAGTGATGCTGACTACGCCTGCAGCAACAAAGCTATGCGCCATTGTGCTCAGAACGTTTTTCTTGCGGACCATACCGCCATAGAATAGCGCTAAGCCAGGAATAGTCATCAGCAGAACCAATGCTGTTGATACTAAAATCCACGCTGTATCACCTGTATCCAATTTTGGCTCTTCTTCTACAGGCGCCGGCGCAGCTTCTGCCGCAACCGCTGCTGGAGCTTCCGCAACATCTGGTACAGCCGCGGTGTCCACAGCTGCAGCTTGTGCAACTTCAGAAGAAGCTGGTGCTGTTACGGCCTCTTCAGCCCACGTAACAGAACCACCTAAAAGTGCGCCAGATAAACTAAGCGCGAGTAGCATTTTTTTCATTCGTATCCCCCGACCTATTTTGTGAGTTATTAGGTACTCAGCAAACTTCGTGCCAATGTTTTAAACAGCGTCAGCGCCTGTTTCACCAGTACGAATACGGATGACTTGCTCTAAATTAGTAACAAAAATCTTTCCGTCACCAATTTTGCCAGTGCTTGCTACACGGGTAATTGACTCAATGACTGAATCAACCATTTCATCGCTGATTGCGATTTCAATTTTCACTTTCGGTAAGAAATCAACAACATATTCCGCGCCGCGGTATAGTTCTGTATGGCCTTTTTGACGGCCAAAACCTTTGACTTCAGTGACAGTGATCCCTTGAACACCAATTTCAGACAGTGCTTCACGCACATCGTCCAATTTAAAGGGTTTTACAATTGCAGTTACGAGCTTCATGTGTGTTTTCCTTCGGCTTTTTTCACCAGTAAGGTTTTATGTTCAATTTTCATGCCAAAAGTGCTTAGGTCGGGAAAAATAGACACTCTCAGCATGAGATTTATTTATAACCTATTTTGGCCATTGAATGCTGTTTTCACTGCTAAAAATAGACATATTTATCATTTAAACGCTGATATTCGCCGTCTGAAAGCGCTATATTTTTGGAGCAGCCCCTATAGTCTGAGGCATGGCAATGCTACACTGCCCGCTCATCTGCATCAGACGGAGATAACAAATGATTGAAACTTTACTGCAAGCCATTTTGGAACAGATTGATCAGCCTAAAAAAGACTTAGAACATAATGTCCGCGCCTTGCTCAATGAAGCAGTCAGTAAAATGGACTTGGTTTCTAAAGAGGAAATTGAACGCCAGCGCACTGCACTAAACAACGCCAACTTACGTTTAAATGAATTGCTGAAACAAGTTGAACAGCTCGAATTAAAAATACAAAACAACAAATAAGCACCAAACTGGTGCAGCATAAGACGCAAAACGATTAAAAAAAATGCACTATAACGGAACAATAATATGTCTTTTGCCAAAATTTATACCCGCGGGTTATTGGGCCTGCACGCGCCCTTAATTGAAGTTGAGGTTCATCTCAGCCAAGGGCTGCCCTCTTTAACGATTGTTGGCCTGGCCGAAGCGGCTGTACGCGAAAGCAAAGACCGGGTCAGATCCGCAATCATCAATAGCGGCTTTCAATTTCCAACCAAACGCCTGACCATCAACCTAGCCCCAGCAGATCTGCCTAAAGATGGTTCACGCTTAGACTTAGCGATTGCTCTGGGCATTTTAATTGCTTCAGGACAATTGCCGGAAAATGCCGCAGAACATTTGGAGTTTATTGGTGAGCTGGCGCTCGATGGCCATTTGCGTCCAACGACTGGCACTTTAAGCATTGCCATTGCCTGCCAGCAGGCGCAGCATCAGCTGGTTTTACCGACACAAAATGCTCAAGAGGCTTCGCAGCTGCCTGACTTTCAGGTCTTTGCCGCTAAACATTTAAAAGATGTCTGCGATCATCTGAATCAAATTGCGCCTTTACCGCAGTTTGATGCCGTGGAACCCGCAGCATCCGCCAGCTATAAATTTGATTTGGCCGATGTCAAAGGACAGCTGCGTCCGCGCCGCGCGCTGGAGATTGCAGCAGCGGGCGGACATTCGATTTTATTCCGCGGCCCGCCTGGCACAGGAAAAACTTTATTGGCTTCCCGCTTATCCAGCATTCTGCCGCCTTTGAATATGCAGGAAAATTTAGAAGTCGCCAGCATTTATTCTATTGCCAGCGCCAAGCATGAATTTGGACACCGCCCCTTCCGCGCACCGCATCATACCGCCTCAGCCATTGCTTTAGTGGGCGGCGGCTCTAACCCAAAGCCTGGCGAAATCACCCTCGCACACCTTGGCGTTTTATTTTTAGATGAACTGCCTGAATTTGACCGTAAAGTGCTGGAAGTTTTGCGTCAGCCGCTGGAATCTCGTGAAATTATTATTTCCCGCGCCTCAAGGCAAATCACCTACCCTGCCAATTTTCAGCTGATCGCAGCCATGAACCCATGCCCTTGCGGTTATGCCTTTAATCAGGATTCCCGCTGTCAATGTTCTCCAGATACGATTAAGCGCTATCAAAACCGGATCTCAGGCCCTTTATTGGATCGGATTGATTTACACATCGATGTGCCGCCGCTGCAGGCGCATGAATTACAGGATGCTCAGCCTGCTGAATCATCTGTACTTGTGCGGGAAAGGGTTTTGAAAGCCTATGAACAGCAAATGCAGCGCCAGCAAATGGCCAATACTTCGCTCAGTCCGAAACAATTGGAACAATTTGCAGTATTAGACAGCGCTGCAAAAAATATGCTGAATATGGCGCAGCAGCGCTTAAATCTGTCTGCACGGGCATACCATCGGGTAATTCGCGTTGCGCGCACTATTGCAGATATCGCGCAGGAAGAACAGATACAGACCACGCATCTTTCGGAAGCCTTATCGTACCGCGGGCAAATGTCTTAAAACAGCAATAAAAAAAGGCGACCTCTGGAGAATCGCCTTTTTTCAAAATGGATACTTAGAACGTTTTAGTCAAGGTAAATACTGCGCCAGTATCCACCATGCGGTTGTCCGCACTCGATGCGCCAGAACCTAAATCAATATTGGTTCCTACAGCGGCCAACTCTGCTGTTGCGCCAGGAATTGATTTAAAGCCATAGGTTACACCGACTTTCCAATCCACATAGTTATCTTCATCACCAAACGAATATTCTGCCTTGTCATCAACAGCTGTATAGCCCACGCTTGCTACACCGCCAAAACCAGTATCGCCAAATGGCATAGAATAGCCTGCATTCACGTTCCAGCTGCTGGTGTCCACACCGACATAATCATTGGTGTAGTTAACATTCGTCAACAGGCTATCCCCTGCAGTCAGTACATCTGCAAAGATTAACTTACCGTAAAATTCAGTCCAGTTTAAATCGCTAGCGCTTGGATAGTTGTAGTAAACCACACCAAAATCCAATACAGGCTTGCTGCTGAAGCTGTCTAAAGTGGTTGAAAAGCCTAATGATGGATCTAATTCTAAGCTTGGAGAATCCGAACCGAATTTAACATTTGAACCCCAAAGGCCAAAATATAATCCAGTCTCATGTGACAAGGTAAAACCAGCTTGCACTGCAGGATCATTCAATGTTTGTGTTACACCGCGGAAACGGTAATCTGTTGTAACTGCGGCGCTGCCGCTGAATGATAAACCTAATGGCAATGCTGGCGCTTCTTCAGCAAATACCGCCCCAGATGATGCAGCCAATACAGTCACAGCAAGTAATTTTTTTAACATTTTGGGATCCCCAGCAGATTTTTTATAAACTCATTGATGAATTAGCAAGCGCTGTGCCAACTTTAAAAAAATGCTTTGAAACTCTCTTGTTTAAAGGTCAAACTCGGCCAAAAAACCAATTCAACTTGATGTTTTTAATTACTTTATTATGTTTTTATTTTTTTTATTCAATAGTGAACGCGGCACTCTCTAATGAATTCCAATCACAGCATCTAACAAAATGTGTATAAAACCGCAACTTGTAACTATTTATAAAAAATGCATCTTTTTGAGTATATTTTTTCATCAGCCTTCAAGAAAACGCATTAAAAAAGTGCATTTTCAGTCTCAAATTTCCATGATCTGCACTTCGGCATATAAAATTTCAAATGAATGCTTCAGTTAAACCAAATTACTTCGCTTGGCCTCAGTAATTATCCGTGACTATAAGCCTGCTATCTTTGTTATCTATACATCATCTTTTAGTTAGGACTAACGAAATAGCATGGGTTTCAAAAATATGGCTATAAATATTAATATCTTACAATTAAAAACAAGCAGCGCGAATCAGAAAATCTCCAAACAGCATTCACAGAAACCTTCATACAATAATGCAGCAACTCAAATAACTTCGTATAACATCTGGCATCAGCAGGGATGCTGCGTGCATACCATTTATGTAAATACACATTACATCGATATCAAGCCTGCTTAAAATATATGCAGTTTATTAAAGTATAATTCACTCAAATATTCTCAATATTTATAAAATAATAGAAAGATAACTGGAGATTTTCAGTTAAAAATACACACTGAAATTCACATTTCACACCCCCTTCTAATCTTCACCAAATTAGCCTTGTCATTTGTCTGAAATGCCGTTACATCAATCAATATCGCTGATGTTGGGTAAAATTTTATGAATTAAAAAAATGTCTCTGTTTTTACTAAAAATTAAAATAGAAAATTAAAAAATGATTATTTTTTATAGAATATTTTCTGATCAACTTATCTAAAAAAACAGTAACTTTAGTGTAATAAACACAATAAAAATGATCTTTTTTATAAGAAAACTTATACAATCTACAAACTCTTTAACTATATACGCATGAGGCTCTCTCCCAATGCTTAAAACTAAAAAGCTTTCACTAGCGCTGCTTGTTAATGCAGCTTTAATTTCTACTGCATTTGCTAGTGAACAAAGTGAATCAAAAGGATTTGTAGAAGACGCTGAGGGCTCTGTACTGTTCCGTACCGGCTATATTAAACGTGATAAACAGGATGTTAATCCTGGAGATGACACAAGCTCATTTGCGCAATCAGCTATTGTAAAACTGGAATCTGGCTATACAAAGGGTGTGGTTGGTTTTGGTGTTAATGTGACTGGCGATGCTTCATTTAAACTGGGCGAAAATAAACACGCCGGCAACGGCATGATTCCAAAGCATAACGATGGTTCTGCTTATGACCATTGGGCACGCGGCGGCGCAAGTGTAAAAGCACGTGTTTCAAATACAACTGTTGAATACGGTACTCAAGTTCTAGACCTCCCTGTACTTGCTTCAAACACCGCACGTATGGTTCCAGAATATTTCACGGGTGTTCTTGCGAAAAGCCGTGAAATTGAAAACCTAGAATTGGTTGCGGGTAAATTTACTGAAAACCAATACTCAGACCAAATCAATACTGACGGCAATCATCTAGACAGCGCCGTAGTATGGGGCGCGAAGTATAAATTTGATGATCAATTGAATGCGTCTTACTATGGTTTAGACAGCAAAGATAAGCTTGACCGCCATTACATTAATGCCAACTATGTTATGCCTTTAGCCAATAAAGATTCTTTAACTTTTGATTTCAATGGCTATCACACTCAATTTGAAGCAGGCAGCTTAGCAAATTCCGGTATTTTAACTGAAGATAAATCCAACTCAATTTGGAGCATTTCAGGCGCATATAATACTGGCGCGCACAATGTAATGCTGGCTTACCAGCAAAATACTGGCGGTATTGGCTACGACTACGGCAACAATGCTGACGGCGCGCAATCCATCTATGTTGCAAACTCATACTTGTCTGACTTCGTGGGCAAACATGAAAAATCTGCACAAATTCAATATAGCTTAGATTTTTCAAATTACGGCGTTCCAGGACTGAACTGGACTACAGCTTATGTCTATGGCTGGGATATTCAAACACCTACCGATGACAAAGCCAAAGAAAGTGAATTCTTTAACCAATTCAAATATACAGTTCAATCTGGTTTTGCTAAAGATGCCAGCTTACGCTTACGCTACTCTCACTACCGTGCAGACCAAGCGTATAATGATGTATACATGGCTGACACCAATGAATTACGTGTATTCTTAGACGTTCCTGTGAAATTATTTTAATTCACTGGATTTCTAAACAAATAAAAAAACCTGCATCAAATGATGCAGGTTTTTTTATGCTTCAATTTTAAACCTCAAAACTGAAGCACTATGCTAGAAACAATTATTTGTTTGCTTCAGCATAAGCAGCAATCGAGCTAAGCACTTCCTGCTTAGCAACGTCTGCACCTTCCCAGCCGCTTAACTTAACCCATTTTCCTGGCTCTAAGTCTTTATAGTGCTGGAAGAAATGTTCAATTTGGCTGATCAGCAAAGGCGGAAGATCTGTATATTCTTGAATGTCTTTGTAGATTGGCGTTAATTTGTCATGCGGAACTGCAACTAATTTTGCATCTACACCGCCATCATCTTCCATGTTCAATTTGCCCACTGGACGGCAGCGGATTACTGAACCTGGTTCAACTGGGTGTGGAGTCACAACAAGTACGTCCAGCGGGTCACCATCAAGTGACAATGTGTTTGGCACATAACCGTAGTTAGCTGGGTAGAACATTGCAGTACCCATGAAACGGTCTACAAAAAGCGCATCAGAATCTTTATCGATTTCGTATTTGATCGGCGCTGCATTTGCAGGGATTTCAATAATTACATAGATGTCATTTGGCGCATCTTTACCTGCAGGGATATTGCTGTAGCTCATAGCTTTGCTCTTTAACTGATTAAATCTTTTAAACCGCAGCAATTATAACGGTTTTTCGACAGTTTTTTGAGGTTTTGCATTTATGCAGCAAATTTTTCGTCTAAATAGCGCTGGCCTTAAACAGTTTTAATAATGAGCAGCAGCAGGCAAATCGGACACAGCATCGACAGTGTCCAGATAATCGAACGCAGCGTGGCCCAATTGGCCAAGTAGCAAATGCCGTAAATGATCCGCAGCAGTAAATAGGCAACGCCCAAAATCATGATAAAGCTTTGCGGAATGACCATATATTCAGCCATCAGCACAGCTGCAATAAATAAAGGCAAACTCTCAAAGCTGTTTTGCTGTACGGCATTGGCCCGCGCTGCGATACCTGTCGCTTTTGCTAAAGCTTCTCTTGGGTTTTGATGATCTTGAGCAGTTAAACCCGCCGATTTTTTTGCAATCAGGGTAAAAATATACGGGAGCAAACAAGCGCCCAAAATGAGATAAATGATCCCACTGATGCTTTGCATGTGTTTTTCTCTGGATGAATTTATTACTGCTCACCATCATAGCATGGCAATTCGTGAATAAATTTTGTTAAATAGAGTGTTTTCTTTATTTACGTATAGGTTCGCTATGGTCAATCCAGATCAAAAAGAGATGTTCGATGTCCTGGAAAAGCAGCGTCAAAATCAGCTGCAAGTTGACCGCGTTTTAAAAATTGTCGCTCCTGTCACTGCATTTTTGCTGACAGTCATCTGCGCCAACATGAACATAGGGTCAACAGTCTGCACCTTCATCATGCTCTGGGTCGCCTTTTATGCAGTGTCCATTAAACATTGGCCGCTCTGGCATTGGGTGATTGCCATCGTCGTTTACTGCATCATTGACAATGTGCTGAGCCATGGCACGTTTAAACAAAGCCAATTCAGCCTGCAGTTTGGCGCCATGTTTATTTTCTTAGGAATTTTTGGCGTTGGCCGCCGTTACTTTGACCGCTGGCTGATGAAAAAATAATGGCTCATCAGTAAAATTCACCCATAAAAAAAGCGCCTTACGGCGCTTTTTTTATTTAGATTATGCTGTCTTGCGTAAATCTTTACGCAGGATTTTACCCACGTTCGATTTTGGCAGTTCATCCATAAACTCTACATAGCGCGGACGCTTGTAGCCTGTTAAATTTTCTTTCGCAAAGGCTAAAACTTCTTCTGTGGTTAAAGATGGATCTTTTTTCACCACGAATAGCTTAGGCACTTCACCTGATTTTTCATCCGGCACGCCAATGGCAGCCACTTCCAGCACTTTCGGATGCTTAGCAATCACTTCTTCAATTTCTGCAGGATAAACGTTAAAGCCTGATACTAGGATCATGTCTTTTTTACGGTCTACAATTTTCACATAACCGCGTGTGTCCATGACACCAATGTCGCCCGTACGGAAGAAGCCGTTTACCATCACTTTTTCAGTTTCATCTGGGCGGTTCCAATAGCCTTTCATCACTTGCGGGCCGCGAATCGAAATTTCACCCTGCTCGCCTAGAGCCACTTCGTTGCCGTCATCATCTAAAATAGCAACTTCTGTCAAAGGCAATGGAATGCCGATCGTGCCGCTGAATTCCATAGATGCCGGCGGATTTGCCGTTGCCACTGGAGATGTTTCAGACAGGCCGTAACCTTCGATGATGTTGGTGCCCGTCACTTTTTTCCAAGCTTCAGCTGTCGATGGAAGTACGGCCATACCGCCGCCCATCGCCATTTTCATTTTGCTGTGATCCAGCTGTTTAAATTCTTCGTTATTCACCAGTGCATTAAACAGTGTATTTACCGCAGGGAAGAATGTTGGCTGATATTTGCGCAGCTCTTTAATCACGGCTGGCAAATCGCGCGGGTTTGGAATTAATACGTTGGCTTGGCCTTTGTACATGCCGTACAGCGCGCATACCATGAATGCAAAAATGTGATACAGCGGCAATGCGCAGAAAATACGGTCGTCTGGCTGACCGTCCTGCTGACCAAATTTACTTTGGAAAATACCGTCACACTGCAGCATGTTGGCCACAAGGTTGCGGTGTGTTAATTCTGCACCCTTTGATACACCTGTTGTGCCGCCAGTATACTGAAGCACAGCGGTATCACTTAAGGTTAAATTAGGGCGCTTGTAGCTGCTGGTGCTGACTTTAGACATTGCCGCATTGAAGCGGATATGCCCTGGAATATTCCAAGCAGGAATTTGCTTGCGTACAGAGCGCAGTACAAAGTTGACTAAAGTGCCTTTTAATGCGCCCAGCATGTCGCCGACTGAAGCCACAACCACATGCTTCACTGGCGTTTTGCCTAAAATCGCCTGATAAACAGAGGCGAAGTTTTCAACAATCACCAGCACTTCTGCGCCGGAATCGTTTAATTGATGTTCTAATTCACGTGAGGTATACAGCGGATTAACGTTGACTAGAACCAAGCCTGCGCGGAACACCCCTAATGCCACGACAGGATATTGAAGCACGTTCGGCATCATGACAGCAACGCGTGAGCCTTTTGCTAGGCCCAAGCTTTGCAAATAGGATGCAAACTTCAGGCTCGCCTCATTCAATTCACTGAATGTCAGGGCTTTATCCATAAAAATAAAAGCATCACGTGAGCCATATTTCTGGAAATTACGCTCAATAATATCAACCAGCGAAGTGTTTTCTGGCGGCAATTCTACAGTTTCTGGAATACCCGTTTTTTGGTATTCTGCGAACCAAATTTTTTCCATAGCGCCCAATTCTCCTGTCTATAATCCTTAATAATCCAACTGTTTTTTCTCAATATTAAGCCGCTCATTATTTAACTTGTGTGAGCCTAATATTGCATCCATTTCACGAATACTGTGCATATATAACGTATTTCGCTCCACGGATGCTAGTATTATCTTTGAATGAACAGTTTATTTGCTTTTTGATACCCACGCGGCAATGCTGTGCCTTTTGAAGCCCGCTTGCCGATATATTTTTGCAGATCATCGCCTTTTAATTTCAATTGCTGCTGACCTGCAACCACTTGAATTATTTCATCTAAAGCAAAAGCTACCATAGATACCAGCTGTTCCTTAGTGTCCAGTTGTATCAATTTATTGCCTTTACCCTTATTCAGGCTTGGCAAATCCGCCAGTTCCACCACCAGCAAGCGCCCTGCCGAGCTGAGCAAAGCTAGATGGGTCGCCTGTTCAATCAGCTGCAAGTCCATCGGCTGCGCATCATCAGACAGTGTTAAGAAAGCTTTACCGGCTTTGGCGCTGGTATCCAGCTGCTTGGCTTGGGTTTTAAAGCCATAGCCTTTATTGCTGATTGCCAGCAGTTCCGCATCATCTTCCGCAATCAGCAGCTGCTTAAAGCCGACACCGCTGGCAGGCGATAATTTTGAACTCAGCGGCTCTCCCAATCCCCGCGCAGATGGCAGTGAATTAATCGCAAGCGCATAACTGCGCCCTGAATCATCCAGCACGTATACCCGCTGATTAGATTTGCCCTGCGCATGGCTGAGGTATTGATCGCCTGCACGGAAATTCAGGTTTTCAGCGTCCACCTCATGGCCTTTGGCAGAACGAATCCAGCCAGCTTCAGACAATACAACCGTGACCGGATCTGCCGGCAGCATGTCCTGCTCGTTAATCGCTTGCGCGCCTTCACGCTGGACAATTGGCGAACGGCGGTCATCACCAAATTTTTTGGCATCGTCTTTCAGTTCTTCAATAATCAAGCTTTTTAAAGATTCTGGATTTGCCAATTGCTCACGGATAATGGCCGCTCTCGCTTCCAGCTCTTCCTGTTCGCGGCGCATTTCCATTTCTTCAAGCTTGGCCAAGTGGCGCAATTTGAGTTCTAAAATGGCCTCAGCCTGCACTTCGTCAATATTGAAACGCATCATCAATACTGGCTTAGGCTGATCTTCTTCACGGATAATTTTAATGACTTCATCAATATTTAAATAGGCAATAATCAAACCGCCCAAGATATGCAGGCGCTTTTCAATTTTATTTAAATGATACTGCAGACGGCGCGTCACTGTATTTTTACGGATTTCAATCCATTCCAGCAAAATGCGGCGGATGGATTTCACCTGCGGACGGCCATCGGCGCCAATCATATTCATATTGACGCGATAGCTGGATTCCAAATCAGTCGTTGCAAACAAGTGGCTCATCACTGATTCAGCATCAATACGGTTAGAACGCAGCACAATCACTAAGCGGGTTGGGTTTTTATGATCAGATTCATCGCGCAAATCGCTGACCAGCGGCAATTTTTTAGCCTGCATTTGGTCTGCAATTTGGGTAATCACTTTCGAGCCTGAAACCTGATACGGCAATTCAGTAATCACAATTTCATTTTTTTCTATTTTATACACTGCACGGGTGCGGTAACTGCCGCGGCCCGTCATTTGCAGTTTCAGCAGCTCTTCTGGCGGGGTAATAATTTCCGCTCGGGTCGGCGCATCTGGACCGGGAATATATTCCGCAACTTTTTCATCGCTGAGATTCGGATTACGGATGAGGGCAATCGTGCCTTTCACCACTTCGCGCAGATTATGCGGCGGAATATCTGTGGCCATACCCACTGCAATACCCGTTGTGCCATTCAATAAAATATTGGGCACGCGCGCAGGCAAATTCACCGGCTCTTTCATTGAACCGTCAAAGTTATCCTGCCAGTCACAGGTGCCCTGCCCCAATTCTGACAGCAGCAAGTCACTATAGGGAGATAGTTTGGCTTCGGTATAACGCATAGCGGCGAAGGATTTAGGATCATCTGGAGAACCCCAGTTGCCTTGACCTTCAATAAAGGGATAACGGTAGCTGAATGGCTGCGCCATCAAAACCATGGCTTCATAACAGGCTGAGTCGCCGTGCGGATGGTATTTACCCAGCACATCACCTACGGTACGCGCCGATTTTTTCGGCTTGCCGGTAGGCTTGAGGCCCAATTCGCTCATCGCATACACAATACGGCGCTGCACCGGCTTTAAGCCGTCACTGATATGCGGCAATGCACGGTCCATGATCACGTACATGGCGTAGTTGAGATAGGCTTGTTCGGTAAATTCCGCTACGGAACGGTTTTCTGTCGCATGATGCGCAAGGCTTGTCATAACAACCTATAATCCTAATAAATTCGTTTTTGTATCTGGGTTCTTATGCTATGTCGCAGCTGTTCGAGACACAAGAGCGTGAACTGACACACAGCGACAAATCGTGTCTTATAAGATATCTAATGCCGTAAAATTATCCACTTTTTTGAAATTGAGCAACTGATTATTCTTAAATGCGCAATGCGGAACAATCCTGTTCCCTGCTATCACTGCGCGCACATTCCGAATTATGCGATGCTGTCCAATTTATTCGGCGCAGATACCTGAATGTTTTTTTATAGAAGGCCGCCAATACAGCGCACCCTGGAACAATTTAAATTAAAAAAAACGCGGCATGCTTTGGGCGCGCCGCGTAATTTATTTTGCGGAGCAATCCGCTGCACAGATTAGAGGCCCATGGATTCCAAGGTCTTGCCTTTGGTTTCCTCACCCAGCACCACGATCACGAAAGCCACAGCCAGCAGCACCACAGTAAACATGCTGAATACATAGCTGAAACCATTGTTCAAGACCATCATATGGGTTACAGCCAATGGCGCGACAATACCGCCAATCCGGCCAATGGCTGCAGCCCAGCCCGATCCGAACGCGCGGATATTGGCAGGATACTGTTCAGGCGTATAGGTATACAGTACGCCCCAAGCGCCTAAATTGAAGAAAGACATCAGGCAGCCGAAGACCATAATCATGGTCACTGTTTGCGCTTGACCAAAGCAATATGCAGAAATTGCGCAGCAGCCAATAAAGCCTGCCAATGTCGCTTTACGCCCAAGTTTTTCCACCAGCCATGCCGCGGCAATATAACCCGGCAATTGCGCCAGAATCATGACCAAAACATATTCAAACGATTGCACAATGGTGTAGCCCTGCTTCACCAGCAGGCTTGGCAGCCAAGTGAAAATACCATAGTAAGAATAGACAATCCCGAACCAAATCAGCCACAGCATCAGCGTGCGGCGTGCAAATACTCCAGACCATAACTGGCCAAATGAAGTGCTTTGCTTTTCAGCGACCGGTTTCACTTCAAAAATTTCAATCACCTGCACACCGCATTTGGCTTCAATTTTTTTCACCAATGCATGCGCTTCTTCCAGCCGTCCGCGGTTAATAAGATACGGAATAGACTCAGGCACCATTTTCCAAATCACAATTGCGTACAGTGCAGGTAAGCCGCCAATTAAGAACGCCATATGCCAGTCAAATTTTGGAATGACAAAATAAGAAATCAGCGCGGCACACAGCCAGCCCAAGCCCCAGAAGCTCTCTAAAAGCACAATAAAGCGCCCGCGCACATGCGCAGGAATATATTCACTGACCAAGGTCACCGCAACAGGCAGCTGCCCGCCCAAGCCTAAGCCCACCACAAAGCGGAACGCCAGCAGCCAAGTTAGATTTGGCGCAAACGCGCAGGCAGCCGTCGCCAAACTGTAAATCACCAAGGTCGACGCAAAAACCGTTTTACGTCCAATCCGGTCTGCCAATGCGCCTGAGCAGACTGCGCCGATGGCCATGCCCACAAAGCCAATAGAAACCACCCAGCCTTTTTCTGCAGGTGTCATCGCCCAGTCTTCAGCCATTTTTGCCAAAATAAAGGAGATTAGCCCCGTATCCATCGCGTCAAACATCCAGCCCAGCCCAATGACCCAAAGCAAGGTGTAGTGGAACTTGCCAATCGGCAAGCGCTGTATGCGTGAGACTAAGTCCATAATACGATCTCGGATGAGGTGAAAAGGGAGCATGCTGATTGCACAGCAATGATTTTATGATCTGCTCTTTCTGATGCAACAGGCAACACTAATTCACTGAAGCGGCAGATGGCGCCGCGGTTCAGTCAAATACAGTATTTAATAGGAACGCTGAAATTTAAGATGCATCTTTAGACGAAGCTGACTGATCATCATCATCTTTATAGATAAATTTCGGCATTTCCAAACCGAAATAAATGGCAATGCAACGAAGTGAAAAACCGAAGACCAATGTTGAAATCACCGTAATTTCCAGCGACAGGCCAAAATTGATACAGAACCAATAAAAAATTACGGCAACAAATGAAATCGATGCGTACAGTTCACGGCGGAATACCAGCGGCACATCATTACACAGAATATCACGCAGAATACCGCCAGAAACACCAGTAAGTACCCCAGCAACAGCACAGACCACAAAACCGTGCCCCATTTGCAGCGCAATTTGGCAGCCAATAATGGTAAAGCCGATCAGGCCTAAAGCATCAAGCAGCAAGAAGATTGAATGCAGATGCTTCATCCACTTGGCAATAATAATGGTGACAAAGGCAGCGCAGCAGGTCAGCACCAAATATTCAGGATGTTTAACCCAGGTTAATGGATAGTGCCCCAGCAAGACATCGCGCACTGAACCGCCGCCCAAGGCGGTGACGCAGGCAATTAAAACTACTCCAAACCAGTCCATGCTCCGCCGTCCAGCCGATAACGCGCCGGTCATGGCTTCTGCCGTAATTGCAATAATGTAAATAACGGTGAGTAACATTGCCCTTCATCCACTGAGGGTAAAAGATGCGCGCTATTTTAAGGCATCTTCAGAAAAAAACTACAGATATTGCGCACAGCATTGTTTAAATTTTTTGCCTGAGCCGCAAATACACGGCTGTTTCATTGTCATCTGCTGATCTGTAGTCGGATCGAGAAAAAACCATGCCTCATTGTGTTTCACAAAATGCGACACTTCATGATGCACTTGCGGCGTCTGTCCATCCTCACCGATGGCTTGATAATGCGCTTTAAATTCGACCTGCGCATGGGTTTTATCTAATTTTTCATTGGCCTGCACCACGTCCAGTTTCAGCCACAGATTGGAGTTGCTCCAAGCGGCAATAGCAGGTACATCCAAAGCCTGCTGCTGACCAACTGCCGTGGTCTGCACAATATACTCAATTTCATGTTTGGCAAATGCACTGTAGCGGGAACGCATCAGCTGGGCTGCGCTTTGGGCTTTGCTTTGGCCTGCATGCAAAGGCTGGCAGCAGCTTGCATAATTTCCCTGCCCGCATGGGCAACGCATATCCGTCATGGAATTCTCAAATAAAAAAACCTGCAATGCAGGCTATTTTAAAGCAAGATGGCGCTGGATTCAGCGCCTATCTGGATTCAATTCAATCTGTACGCGTATTATCCGCGATGGAGATGACATGCACTTTTTCAATTTTGTGGCCTTCCATCGTCACTACTTCAAAAATGTAGCCATCCGCTCTCAGCTTTTCGCCATTTTCCGGCAAACGCCCCAAGTGAAATAAGATATAGCCAGACAATGTTGAATACTGTTCAGATTCATCGACTAAATCACGGCTCAGTAATAATGAAACATGGCGGATATCGGTTGATCCATCCAGAATCAAAGAACCGTCTTCAAGGCTTTCTGCGGCGCTTTCCAGTTCATCTTCATCAGGGAATTCACCCGCAATCGCTTCCAGCACATCAATGGGCGTTGCAATCCCTTCAATCGAACCGTATTCATTCAATACCAATGCCATTTGCAGAGGAGCTTGGCGCAGCTGCTCCATCACCATCAGCACTTGCGCATTTTCATGCACAATTACGGGTTCACGCAAATGTTTCTCGAAATCCAACACGCCTGTTTCGATGTATTCATTCATCACTTTATGCGTCAACACCACGCCAGCAATATTATCCAGCTCACCGCGGGCAACGATCAGACGAGAATGAGTCATGCTCAGCAGCTGATGCTTAATCGCCGCTTCATCTTCATCCAAGTCAATCCATTCCAGCTCGGGACGCGGGGTCATGACCGACTTCACGGGACGTTCAGCGAGGCCTAAAACGCCCTGCACCATAACGCTGTGGTAAACCCCATTGTCCTGATCAAAGACATCATCGGCAAAGGCGCGGGTCGCCAGCACATCTTCATGTTCATCATTTTGTGATTCTGAACTGCTCTTGCCGCCCAGCATACGCATCACAGCCGAAGCTGTGCGGTAGCGCAAATCGGTAGTGGTGACCGTTTTTTCCTGATTGTGGCGCATGGTCTGATTCAGGAACTCAATCAGCACAGAGAAGCCGATTGCCGCGTACAAGTAGCCTTTCGGGATATGGAAGCCAAAGCCCTCAACCAGTAATGAAAAACCGATCATCATCAGGAAGCACAGGCAAAGAATGACCACAGTCGGATGACGGTTGACAAAGTTCATCAGCGGCTTCGATGCCCACAGCATAATGCCGACGGCAATAATCACCGCAATCATCATGACAGAAAGATGTTTCACCATGCCGACCGCGGTAATCACGCTGTCTAAAGAGAACACGGCATCCAGCACCACAATCTGAATAATCACCATCCAGAAGGTTGCATGCACCGGATTTTCTTCCTTGAGCATCGGCTTGTTTTCCAGACGCTCACGCAATTCCATAGTGCCTTTAAACAGCAGGAATACCCCGCCAAAGAGCAGAATTAAATCGCGCCCTGAAAATGCATGATCAAAGATATGGAATAGCGGATTGGTCAGGGTGACCACCCACGCAATGGACGCCAGCAGCACCAAACGCATGCAGAGCGCCAAGAGCAATCCGACAATTCGAGCCGTATTGCGCTGTTCCGGCGGCAATTTTTCCGCAAGAATGGCAATAAAGACAAGGTTATCAATACCCAAAACAATTTCTAAAACCACAAGGGTCAGCAAGCCTACCCATGCAGAAGGGTCAGACATCCACTCAAAGATCATCGTTTCATCTCCTGAGCAGCATGCAGGCGTGCATTGATTTTTGCTGAATTTGAATTGGGAAAGGCACGCATTTGCATACCAAAGTTATTAATTTCTAAGAAATGTTTTTGTGCGGAGCGACAACAACCACTGCCCATGACGATTCATTTGTTGAAAAACAAGGCTTCAGTATATCAAGCTGAGTTAGAATTTCATCTTTTTTTGAACATCCAGTTCTATTATTTGATTTAACAAATTATTACCTGAAACTGCAGCCAAAAGCGCCTAAGTGTCACAAATCTTGCTTACACTAAGCATCAAAGATAGAAAAAATGAAAAGGTAAAAACATACGCCATGAATAGTGAATTAAAAATATCCGCGCTAGAGAACAGCTCCAGCATCAAGACCACACAGCCTTTAATTGCCTTGTACTGCGGTTCGCGTTCAGGCAATAAACCGATTTATCAGGAAAAAGCCATTGCGCTTGCCCAAGGCCTCGCCCTGCGCGGTTTCGGCTTAGTTTACGGCGGCGCCAGCATTGGCCTGATGGGGCAAGTTGCCGATGCCGTTGTACAAAACGGCGGCGAAGCCGTGGGGGTAATCCCTGAGTTTATGCTGGATTATGAAATTGCGCATCACCATTTAACAGAACTGCATATTGTGCAAAGCATGCATGAACGTAAAGCCATGATGGCTGGGCGCGCCAGCGCATTTGTTGCATTGCCGGGCGGCTTAGGCACCTTTGAGGAAATTTTGGAAATTGCCACATGGGGACAGCTGAACCAGCACCAAAAACCCATGATGCTGTATAATGTCAATGGCTTTTATGATGCGCTGATTGCGCAGCTTGACCATGCCGTTCAGGAAGGCTTCCTGCCGCCGCAGCACCGCGCCAAGTTAATTATCTGCAAGCATGCGGATGAGATTTACTCAGCGATCGCCAATCTGAGCAGCCCGCAGCGTTTTGTGGTTTAAGCCCTCAGGCCAAAGATAAAATTCTTCAGCCCATAAAGAAGCGGACAATCTGTCCGCTTCTTTTTTAATTCAGCTTATTGGCCAAAATGCGTTATAAAATTATAGAACCACGGCAGCGTGGTCGCTAAAATAACTGACAGCGCCAAGCCAAACATCAGCTTCATGGCATCTTTGCTGACATTGCGTGACGTGCGGTGCTTATTCACTTCATTCAGAATCATCGACATGGCGAATTCTCGGCCGGCAAGCAGCCCCAGGAATACCCAAGTGGTACTCATTGGAATGTTGCTCCATTCCTTGAAAATCAGCAGGATAACGGCATATATAAAGTCAATGATGGTCGCTGCGCGAATATCTGAAACGCCAGTTTTGGTATCCACAATTTTCTGAATAGCGCCGCCGCGCTGATACAGAATGACCCCCAGCAGAACGACAAATACCACAATGGCAAACAGCAAAAATTCAAACGGCACTTGACGCGGCACATAGACAAAGATATTCGCCAAGTCCTGAATCAGCCATTGGCTCCACAGGAACGCGGTAGATACCCATTGCAGGCCAATCCAAATGTGTGAAGGCTCTTGATCACGAGTCTTGGCAAAATGGCGCGCCAGCTGCTGCATCACAAAACGGTAAATAATGATCGCAGCGATGAATGCCACCGCATAGCCCATCATCGATTTGATCATCATCGAACCTAAACTCGCAGGTGAGAAGATGGTCAAAACTAAGAAGGTGGTACTGACAGGAATACCGTATTTGGTCAAAAACAGCAGTAAAATCGGCGGCACAATATACAGCCAAGTAATTCCGCCTTCAGGAAAAGGAATGGTTTCTAAACGGCCATATGATGCATCTCCCACACCCGATGCATACCAGCCGTACATTAAGACCACCACTAAAATGGTGCTGATGTACAGCCAAAGCAGCCACCAAGGGCGGTGCGAATTAGATGAAATAAAGGTACCTAATGTCTGCGGCACATCATTTCCGACGATTGAGTAGGCCGCCAAGCAGAAGCCTATCACCATCAAGATTTCGATTGTCATAAAAAAAGCCTAAATCACTTTCGGGGCAAAGAAGATTTGCGCTCGCCCACCATAAATTCGTGACAATACTATGGCAAGATTATGACATTTTGGTGACATTCAATCTATTCTGCCGATAAAAACAGGTCTTATTGTAACCTGTTCCTATCAAGCTTCAGCGGCAGGCTATTTCACGATGATTTGATACACCGCTGTCGTACCGCTGACTTCATTGCCTACGGCCAATAGAGGCTTGCCATTCGGCGATTTGCTGGCGGCAATAAAAATCAGGCCTTCTGGGCCAAGGTCAGCTTTTTCAATCAGCACCTCTTTGCCGTCTTTATCCAGCACCTTCTGGCCGTTTTTATCCAACTGAGCGCTGTCCTGTTTAAAGCTGCGGTCATTCAGATATTGGATAAACTGCGCTTTTTTCGGGTTGCTGATGTCATACACCATAATGCCGCCCATACGCTCCAAACCGATAAATGCAAAAGTTTTCTGCCCAATTTGCCCAAGCGCTAAACCTTCTGGTTCTGGCCCTTTATTATCGCTGCGGTCATCAAACAGGCTGGCTTCATGATTGCTGTTGAAATGTGCTGGAAACAATTCCGCCACTTTATCTTCAAATGCGCGTCCAGAATCCCAGACCAGCTTGCCTTGGGTATCCCAAATTGCAAATGAACGCCCGCCCATGGCATACAGCTTGTCATAGGTCATGTAGCCTTTGTCATCCAGTTTTGGCGTACCATCTGCATTTTTTTGGTATCCCATATTCCAGACAATGTTTAAGCGGCCCAATTGATCATCATTGCGGCAGGCTTTGGCATCGCCAAGCACGGCGCCGCAGTAAGCAAAAATAGAAGGATTAAGCTGAGCGCCTTTAGCGATTTCACGCAGCTGCGGCGGCAGGTCATCGCCTTGACGGCGTGAAAAACCATCTTTATGCACCAAATGCTTTACGCGGAATTCTTCGACATAGCCCTTGCTGCTGTCCCCTGCGGCATTGGCATCATCTTTCAGCGTTTTACCCCAATACAGCGGATTGTCTTCACCCCAAGCGCGGGCATCGCCCTCATTGGCCGTCACCAAGTAGGTGCTGCCTTCAAACTGATAATTGGCGATAGCATCTGGCTGATAGAGGCCAGCCATACCCGGCCAAGCCTGAATATTGATTTTGCCGTCTGCATCGCTCAAATCCAATGCATTTTCCGGCAGGCCATGATCTTTTTCGCCCAAAGCAAAAATATGGCTTACTTTTTTGGCGCTCAAGTCAACTTCAGCAATGGCATTATTTTCCTGCAGCGTGACCCATGCTGTTTTGCTGTCTGCACTAATGGTCACATACTCAGGCTCCAAATCTTGCGCCACAGTTGCATTCGGCCCATAAATCCGCACACCGGACTGAATCAGCGCCGCTTTTTTCTCTGCAGCATTCCAATCAGAGAATCCCGCCAGAACTGCTTTCGGCGCCTGAATATTGGAGATATCAATAATTGCAACCGAGCCTTCCGGATCGATCTGATAATCATCGCTCGGCTCGCCTTCATTTGCCGCCACCACCAGTTTGCCATCAGGACTGAAAGTCAGCATGTCAGGCAATGCGCCCACATCAACCGAACTGATCAGTGAGAGATCACTGGCCTGATAAAACGCGACCTTGCCTAAATCTGTTTTATTGGCAGCCTGTACCGCAACCGCGACAACCCCCTGACGTACAGCCACACTGTTGACTTCAGAATTGGGCAGTAAAGCATGGGTAGAAATAGCGCCGATTTTTTTCGGATGCGCAGGGTCTGAGATATCTAAGACATCCAGCTCTCCAGCTTCTGCATTCACCACAAATAAGCGTTTGCTGGCGGCATCAAACGCTGGAATTTCTGCGGCACTGGCGCCAAATATGCCCGATTCATAGGCGCTCAAGCGCACCAGCTCAATACTTTGCAGTGTTTGTTCTGCAACGGCTGGCGGCTGTGCAGCCCCATCATCATTGCCGCTGTTGCATGCGCTCAACCCCAAACCCAGTATGGCTAGCGCCAAAGCAGAAACTTTTAAATTCATCATCTTAGTCATTATTCAAATAAATTTTGACCAATGTATAAAGCTGAAATTTCAAGCAGATGACCACTACGCTGCAATTCCGTTGCAGACGATGAACGCACAGATTGCAACAGCATCCCTGAATAATTTCAGCTAAACTGCTTGGAAATATCAGATTTTTCGATGCCATGAACGCCACGCCTTCACATCAAGCCTTACAGCCCGAATTCAGACTTTTGGTTCTGCTGGTGTCAATCGGCTTTTTTATGCAGGGCTTGGACACCACCATCGTCAATACAGCCATTCCATCGATGGCGGTGCATTTAAACGAAGACCCGCTGCATATGCACAGTGTGGTGGTGGCTTATGTCTTATCTGTGGCGTCCTGTATCCCGCTGAGCGGCTGGCTGGCCGACCGCTTTGGCGTGCGCAATACTTACTTTAGCGCAATTATTATTTTTACTTTGGCCTCGCTGGGCTGCGGTCAGGCAGACAGTTTAAATGAACTGCTGTTCTACCGCGTGCTGCAAGGTGTCGGCGGCGCACTACTGCTGCCTATTGGCCGTTTGGCCATGCTGAAAGTCATTCCGCGCACTCAGTTTTTATCGGCCATGAGCCTGATGAGCCTTGCAGGGCTGATCGGGCCGTTGATTGGTCCGACACTCGGCGGCTGGCTGGTTGAAGTGACCACTTGGCACTGGATTTTCCTGATTAATATTCCAATGGGGATTTTAGGCGGATTGATTACCTTTAAAGCCATGCCCAACGTCACAGAACCCAGCGTGCAGCGTTTTGATTTCTGGGGTTTCCTGCTGCTGGTGATTGCCATGGCAGGCCTGTCTCTCGGCATTGAAAATTTTGCCAGCACTTCACAATCCATGTATTGGAGCATCGGCTTAATTGCTGCCGGCTTAGCCGCGGCAATGCTGTACGCATTCCACGCGCATACCCATCAAAATGCCTTATTCCGCAGTAAATTGTTTAAAAACCGAATTTACGCCATAGGCATTGTCGGCAATTTTTTCGCCCGATTGGGTGGCAATGCGATGCCGTTTTTAATCCCCTTAATGCTGCAGGTGGCTTTTGGCTTTGAACCCTTTGTCACGGGTTTATTAATGATCCCTACCGTGCTGGGATCTTTGGCCTCTAAACCGATTATCCGCCAGATTATTCAGCGCTTTGGCTACCGCAAAGTGCTCTTGGTCAATACCCTGCTGGTCGGCGCCTGTATTGCCAGTTTTGCCCTCAGCTCGGCAGAGACTCCGATTTGGCTGCGCGCCCTGCACTTCTTCATTTTCGGCATGCTGAATTCACTGCAATTTGTCTCTATGAATACGCTGACCCTAAAAGATTTACCGCAGCAGGATGCCAGCAGCGGCAACAGCTTCCTGTCTATGATCATGATGGTGTCCATGAGTATTGGCGTGGCGCTGGCAGGTACGCTGGTCAATGTTTTCAGCGCCTATTTTGAAGCTGCGCATATCACCTCAGCTTTCCATGCAACGCTGATCTGTTTGGGCTGCATCAACATTATTACAGCCGCTATATTTTGGCAGATTCCTAAAAATACGGCGGTATAACATGAGCAATACAATAGGCTTGGTAGCGCATACAGCTTCGCGCTATCATGTTGCCGAACCTTTGGATTGCCTGAACTGCACATGAAAAAACGCAAGACTGCCGCACCATCACTGCTCAGTACATATCGCCGCCCAGCTTTAGGCGTTGTGGGTGTATTGGCGGCTGTCCTGCTGGCATATGCCCTGATCATGCCGCACCGTTTTGCTTCTGCAGAAGAATATCCAGTTAAAGGCTTTGATATTTCACATCATCAAGGCGATGTGCAATGGACCAAAATCTCACCGCAAAATTATCAATTTGTGTATTTAAAAGCCACTGAAGGCGGCGACTTTAAAGATACCAAGTTTCAGGACAATTGGCTCAAAGCCCGCGAACAGGGTTTTCATGTCGGCGCCTACCATTTTTACCGCCTCTGCCGTGACGGCAGTATTCAGGCGCAGAATTTCATTGAAACTGTGCCCAAACGCAGCGATGCCCTGCCGCCTGTGATTGATTTGGAATACGACAGCAAATGCATCAATACCTACAGCAAAGATCAGCTGCTGAAAGAAATCCAGCTGATGCATGACCAGCTGATGCGCCACTACGGCAAACAGCCGATTTTCTATATTTCCAAATCTTTTTATAACATTGTGCTGGCGGGAGAATTTAAAAATACCCCGCTTTGGGTGCGTGAATATCAAGGCAAGCCTGAACTCAAAGACAATCCAGCATGGCTGTTCTGGCAGCATACCAATCAAGGGCAAATTCAAGGCATTCCCAAAGCGGTAGATTTAAATGTCTTTAATGGCACGCAAAAGCAATGGAATGCCTTTTTGCTGAAAAATGGTCTGAAAACTCAGGATGTGGTTGCAAAAACGTCAGGAAAATAACAAGATGTTGAAACGCCCTGCACCACGGCGCAATAAATAACGCAAAAAAAGCAAAGAGATGTGCAGACCATGTCAAAAACAAAAAAATGGCTGGCAGGATTAGCGGCAACTGTCGGCATGTGCATTTTAGGCATATTCTATCTGCTTCACCCTTCGGGGCAGATTCAAGATTTTCAGCAATGGCAGTATCAGAAAAATGCCAGCGCCCATGCCAATTCACGTCTCAGTGTGAAATTTTTTGGGGTATCCACCTTGCTGTTTGATGATGGCCGCGACCAAATTATTATTGATGGTTTTTTTAGCCGCCCCTCACTGGTTCAAGTGGCTATACACAAAATTCAAAGCAATTCAGATTTAATACAGCAAGTCATTCAAGAGCAAAAACTGCAGCGCGCGCAAGCTTTATTGGTCACCCATTCGCATTATGACCATGCCTTAGACATCACAGAACTGGGCCAGCAATTGCCAGAACTCAAAATTCTTGGGTCCAACAGCACGCTCAATATTGCACGCGGCGGCCATGTGCCTGAACAGCAGTTAATTCAGATTCAGCCATGGAAAACCCTGCATTTTAACAGTTTCAGTATTACTCCGATTCCCTCGCAGCATACGCCGCCTACCGCTGTAAATAATGATCTGGGCGAAAAAATTACACATCCGCTTATGCAACCTGCACGCTTTTCGGACTTTAAAGAAGGCGGCAGTTTTGATTATCTGATCGAGCATGAAGACTACCGCATACTGGTGAAAGCCAGTACAGGCGCAGTTCCCAATCAATTTAAACATTTGCAGGTAGACAGCTTATTTTTAGGCATCGCCCAGCTGTCGCGGCAATCGCCTGAATTCCAGCAGCGCTATTTAGCGCAAACGCTGGCCACTCTTAAGCCGAAAAATGTCATCCCGATTCATTGGGACAATTTCTTTCAGCCCCTGCACCAGCCTTTGCAATTTCTGCCGCGCATCGCGGATGACACCGAGCAAAGCATGCGCACACTCATTCAAGCCGCTGAGCAGCAGCACACCCAAGTGATTTTACTCAGTCAACCTGTGTCGTACAGCCTGCACTAAGAACTACCCGCTTTTTATCGGCTATGCGATACTGAATCATCATTTTTTATTTTTCAGTGATGCAGCCTGCATGAGAAAAATCATTCATATTGATATGGATGCCTTTTATGCATCTGTAGAACTGCGTGAACGGCCTGAACTGCGCCATTTACCTGTGGTGGTTTCTTCTCATCATCCGCGCGCAGTCATTTGCGCAGCCTCCTATCCAGCCCGCGAATTTGGACTGCGCTCCGCCATGTCGATGAGTCAAGCCCGTAAGCTGTGCCCGCAAGTGGTGGTCATTGAACCCAATTTCGAAAAATACCGGACCGTTTCATCACAGATTCATGAAGTCTTTCAGCGCTACACCGCACTGATTGAACCGCTCTCCTTAGATGAAGCCTACTTGGATGTCACAGAAAATCTGCTGCAGATCTCCAGCGCGACTGAAGTCGCGATGCGTATCCGCGAAGAAATTTTTCAAGCCACTGGTCTGACGGCCTCCGCAGGGGTCGCGCCGAATAAGTTTTTAGCCAAAGTCGCTTCAGACTGGAACAAGCCCAATGGCATCTGCATCATTAAACCCTCAAAAGTCAGCGCCTTTATTCATGACCTGCCCTTAAAAAAAATTCCTGGGGTCGGCAAAGTTACTCAAGAACGGCTCAAAGCCATGCAGCTGGAAACGCTGGGAGATCTGCAAGAGATTGATGAAGCGGTATTGACCCATCATTTTGGCAAATACGGCAAACAGCTGTATCTTTATGCGCAAGGGATCGATGAGCGCCCTGTTCAGGCAGAACGTGAACGCCAGCAAATTTCTAAAGAAACCACCTTTGATGATGATTTAACCTTAGCGCAGTGCCAGCGCTATTGGCCGCAGTTAATTGATCAAGTCTGGCGCAGCTTAGAACGCAAACAACTGAATGCACGCGGTGTTTCGGCCAAATTAAAGCTGAAAAATTTTCAGGTGCTGCAGCACAGTAAAAGCTTTAAAAGTCCGCTCAGCAGCCAAGCTGATTTAGAACAGGTCTTAATTCAGCTGCTGGCAGAAATGCATATCCCTGATAATTTTGAATTTCGCTTAATTGGCGTGGGTGTTTATCAGCTGGCTGCACAGCAGGAAGAAGCTCAGCTGACTTTGCTCTGACGGCAATTCACTGCACAAGTTTTGTTCGAAAGAATAAAAATAAAACAAATTGCACTTCACATTCAATAAATTTGAGTTAAGCTAATCGCGCGTTGCATTTATCCATGTATGCGCCGAGATGCTGAAAATCACCTTTACTTTCAGCATAGTGTCCTGTAGTTGGCGTGACGATCCAATCCGAATATTACAGGGCAACTCTGCTGTCAATCATGGAAAGCCCTTCCTGCATGCACTCTAATTCTCTATCTACACCTTCAAATTCACAACAAGAACAGCGTGCCCGCAAAGCCGCGCTCAGCAGTTTTATTGGCGCAGTCGTTGACTGGTATGATTTCCTGCTTTACGGCATTGTCGCCGCACTCATATTTAAAGACCAGTTTTTCCCGAGTATTGGCGCCAACATGGGCACCTTAGCTGCCTTGGCGACGTTTGGCGTTGGCTTCTTATTCCGACCGCTGGGCGGTATAGTCTTCGGCCATTTTGGCGATAAGCTCGGCCGTAAAAAAATGCTGGTCATTACTGTCGTGATGATGGGCCTGTCCACTGTCGGCATCGGCTTGCTGCCTAACTTTGCAGCGATTGGCTGGTGGGCGCCAGTACTCTTAGTCACTTTCCGCGCCCTGCAAGGCTTTGCTGTCGGTGGTGAATGGGGCGGCGCCGCTCTCATGGCGGTTGAAAATGCCCCGAAAGGCAAAAAAGCGTTCTACAGCAGCGGCGTACAGATTGGCTATGGTGTAGGCTTGGTCCTTGCGACTGGCGCAGTCAGTCTAATTATCGCCACCTTAGGCGAAGCAGCCTTTTCCGACTGGGCTTGGCGCCTGCCCTTTATTGCCAGTATCCTTTTAATTGCGATTGCCATGTGGATTCGGCGTGATCAAGATGAATCACAGGAATTCTTAGACCAGGCTGCTAAGGCAGAAGACGGAAAGCAAAAATTGCCGATTGTGCAGGCCATCCGCCAGCATCCTAAAGCCTTCTTTTATATTATTGCACTGCGCATGGCAGAGCTGCTCACCATGTACTTGGTGACCAATTTCGCGCTGAATTACTCAACCCAAAACTTGGGAATGGATAAGCAGTTCTTTTTAAATATCACCCTCATGGTCAGCGCTGTCAGCTGTTTCAGTATTCCGCTCTTTGCTTGGCTTGCAGACCGCTTTGACCATCGTAAAATGTGCGTGATAGGCGGTTTAATTGGCGCTTTATCTGCTTTCCCATTTTTTATAGCGCTGGACGCGCAAAACACATGGATGATTATCATCTGTGCAATTTTATTGGCCAATGTTGCGCATGATATGGTAGTCAGTGTGCACCAGCCTATTTTTACCGAATTATTCGGCACAGAATACCGCTATAGCGGTGCAGGCGTCGGCTATCAAGTCGCCAGCATTATCGGCGGCGGCTTTACCCCTTTTATTGCAGCATCATTAGTGATTTGGGGCAATGGTTCATGGCATTATGTGGCTGTCTATTTAGCTCTCGGCTGTTTGCTGACTGCACTGATTGCAGTCATCATGCCGAAAACACAGGAATAAGCGCATGACTGTACAGCGGCTGCATGTAGCCCAACGTTTTTCTGAAATTGCAATTTCAGGCAATTTAGTTCATCTCGCTGGTCAGCTGGCGAGTGATTTTGATTTAGATATCAAAGGACAAACACAGCAAACCTTTGACATTATTGACCAATTTTTGGCAGATGTGGGAACAGATAAGAGCCACATCATGTCTGTCACCATCTATTTAAAAGATATCGAAAAAGATTATGCTGCTTTCAACGAAGTTTGGGATGCTTGGGTCAGTGATATTCAGGCCTTGCCGCGCACCTGCGTAGAAGCCAAACTGTATGATCCGCGTGTCTTGGTCGAGCTGACTGTGGTTGCAGTCAAGCCTGAGTAAACAGCTCCTAAAATCAAAAAAGCATGCGTTAATCGCATGCTTTTTTTTAGCTCAATATTTTCAGCTTTTTGCGCTCTAAATCTGAATATAAATGATATTTTTTCAGATCGCTGACGGGCGTCAGAGGTTTCCATTTTGTGTATCCATGGATGAAATCTTCACGCAGCTGAGCATACTCAGGCACATCATCGTAGCGGATGACTCTATAGCCTGCCATTTGCAGTAAAGCATCCTGATACTGTAAAGGCTGTATGCGTTTCAGCACCATCGGATCATCTAAAGCGATAATTGCTTGAATCTGCTGGTTTTCATCCAGCACAACAAAGTCTGCAACCATATTCCGGTACTTATTCCGCGTACGGTAATATTTGGTTGTGAGTAAAGCATCAAAAGACACATGCGCCAAAATCGTATGTTTGGGCAGAATTTCTTTTAGACGCGTATAGGTCAGCTGCTCATTAATATTGAAAATAGCGCGCTGTTTCAAGGCGCTATCTTGCTGCTTGGCATTATAGTCTAAACTCTTCCAAGCCATTATGAGCATGCAGCCGAGTATAATACTCGCGATCACAATATACATTGCCATCTCTCATAATCCTTTACATTTCTTATAATCATTTTGAGCTGCAGTTTTTCTTATTTCACATCAGTCTGCAGACGGTCTTATTGTTAAAATTGCGATTTAAATTTTTCACCTGGCATAATGATTATCCACCCATACAGATCAATAAATGTACGATTTGTGTATAACCCTGCTCCCTTGGCGAAAAAACATAGTCCATTATTCGCTAATCGACCTACTCTATGCCATTTTCTAAAATTCCCGCAAGAGCATTAAGACAATTGTCTAACAATTCCGACAAGCTGTTGCTTTCATTCTTAAATCTATAAGATTGAATACAAAAAATAAATACTTCATATTTTGGAGCAAAAAAAGAGCGCCGAAGCGCTCTTTGATTAATTTAAGCCTTGGACTTCTGCTTCGGCTTATTTTTGCTTTTCGTCCCGCTAAAGGTTTTTTTATCCCCGGTTTCACGCGGCGGCAAGCCTGTATGCTGGGTCAAAATCTGGCCTTTTTGCGGTCGGTTTGAGCTATTGGCATTGCGTGATTGCGAACGTGCAGTATTCTCACCTGTACGCTTTTGCGAATCACCGGCAAGCGTTGAATTCTTTTTACGCGCAGACTGATACTGCCCTTCCGCTCCAGCAGGCTGGTAAGTCGGGATCAAATGCTGCTTCGAGTTGCCAATCAAATCCTGACGGCCCATTTCTTTTAAGGCTTCGCGCAGCATTGGCCAGTTATTCGGATCATGATAGCGAAGGAAAGCTTTATGCAAGCGGCGGCGTTTCTCACCTTTCACAATATCGACTTGTTCGGTATAGCGCGCCACTTTGGCTAATGGGTTTTTGCCCGTATAGTACATCGTAGTTGCCGTCGCCATTGGTGAAGGATAGAAGGTCTGTACCTGATCGGCACGGAAACCATTCTTTTTCAGCCAAATCGCCAAATTCATCATATCGTAATCGGTTGTACCCGGATGCGCCGCAATGAAATAAGGAATCAGATACTGTTCTTTACCGGCTTCTTTACTGAAGCGATCAAACATCTGTTTGAAACGGTCATAGGTTCCAATACCCGGCTTCATCATTTTATTGAGTGGGCCTTTCTCGGTATGTTCAGGTGCAATCTTTAAATAACCGCCAACGTGATGCGTTACAAGCTCTTTCACATACTCAGGGTTTAATACTGCCAAATCATAGCGCAGGCCTGAACCAATCAGAATCTTCTTAATGCCTTTAAGTGCACGCGCTTTGCGGTACAGCTGAGTCAGTGGCGCATGGTCAGTATGCAGGTTTTGACAGACCCCAGGGAATACGCATGACGGCTTACGGCAGTTCTTCTCAATTTCAGGATCTTTACATGCCAAACGGTACATGTTCGCTGTTGGACCGCCCAAATCGGAAATAATGCCCGTAAAGCCCGGCGCAGTATCGCGGATCTTTTCAACTTCACGCAGAATAGATTCTTCTGAGCGGTTTTGAATAATACGGCCTTCATGTTCTGTGATTGAACAGAAAGTACAGCCGCCAAAACAGCCGCGCATGATATTCACAGAGAATTTAATCATGTCAAACGCAGGGAAACGCGCTTCACCGTATGACGGATGCGGCAGGCGCGCATACGGCAAGTCAAATACATAATCCATTTCTTCAGTGGTCAGCGGAATCGGCGGCGCATTCAGCCACACATCACGCTCCCCATGCTTTTGCACCAAAGCGCGCGCATTGCCTGGATTGGTTTCCAAATGCAAAATACGGTTGGCGTGTGCATACAGTACAGGATCGTTTGAAACTTCTTCAAAGGCAGGTAAACGGATGACAGCCAATTCACGCGGCGGCAATTTATGTTTAATCGCTTTTGATGACGGCTGAAGCTGCACAATTTGTGTATCTGCATCTAAGCTGTCGCCTTCACGCACAATTGGATTGGCAACCGCTTCTTTCTGGAAGTTCTGATATTGTGTTAAAGAATTGCCTTTTTCTTTTTCAATTTCGCAGCCATCTAAATCTTCAGTCATCACATAAGGATTGATGATCGGATCAACACGGCCTATTGCATCGACATCATTCGATGCAATTTCAACAAATTTCGCTTTCGATGCACGGTTATTTTTATTGACGATAAACGCAGTACCGCGCACGTCAGTAATTTCATGAATTTTTTCGCCCTTGGCCAGACGGTGCATAACTTCAATAATGGATCGTTCGCCATTGCCGTACATCAATAAATCAGCTTTTGAATCCATCAGCACAGAACGGCGGACTTTATCTGACCAATAATCATAATGCGCAATGCGGCGCAATGAAGCTTCAATCCCGCCCAGCAATACTGGCACATCTGGAAAGGCTTCACGGCAGCGCTGACAGTAAACCGTTGCTGCGCGGTCTGGGCGCTTATTCGGTACATTATCTGGAGAATAAGCATCATCTGAGCGGATTTTACGGTCTGCCGTATAGCGGTTAATCATGGAATCCATGTTGCCCGCTGTCACTCCCCATGCAATATTCGGTTTGCCTAAAACTTTAAAGGCTTCTGCAGAAGTCCAGTCTGGCTGTGCAATAATCCCGACGCGAAAACCTTGAGCTTCCAATACACGGCCAATAATGCCCGATACAAATGATGGATGGTCAATATAGGCATCACCGCAGACCAAAATAAAGTCACAGCTATCCCAGCCAAGTGAATCCATTTCTTCGCGTGACATCGGCAAAAATGGCGCAGGATCAAAACATGACGCCCAATATTTGTCGTAATCAAACAGCGCTTTAGGCGCGGTCTGCATAGTATAAGCAGTAGACATGGCTAGCAATTCTCGGCTGGCAGATGGAAGACCTGAAGAACAGATCAAAGATGAAAGCCGACTATTTTACCATGAATTCTAGCCATCATGCTTGATTATAATTTATACAAAATCCAAGGATTGATAATCAACTCAATATAATTCAGAAATAAAAAAAAGCACCCTTGCGAGTGCTGAAAACCTAAGCCCATTGTCATCCAAATTACTGCACTGTATTCCGCGCAGTATATTGGTTTAAATGAGCCTTGGTGGCTAGAACCTGTTCATATTTGGTTTGTATTTCAGGCAAATATTTTTCGATATTAGCAATGCGTTTTGCATACAGCGCGTCACTCATTAAAGGTTTCACATCAAAGGCTTTTCGGCGGTTACTCTCATTTTGAAATTTATCCCAAAAATCGACGGCTGCTTTCGGGTTATAGCCCGCACGCGACATTATATCTAAGCCAACCACATCTGCTTCCACTTCTAAATTCCAGCCTTGCGGAATCATGGCAGTCTGTCCTGCCATACTGGCAGCTACAGAAGCAATTGCCCCCGCCCCACCAGTTGCTGCCAGCATGGCTGCATTACTGGCCAGCAGCATTGATGCTTTTTCGCGGTTATGATCCCGCAGTGAATGCGCCATTTCATGAGCGATCACGAAAGCCAATTCATCTTCATTTAATTTCAGGCCCCAATATAGACCCGTATTCACAATAATCTTGCCGCCAGGCAAACTATGCGCGTTTAATTCTCCGTTTAAATTGCCTTGAATGCTCCAATTCCATTGATTTGAACCCGTACGGAAGATGTTTGCTTCTGTACAAAGCTGATCAAGCACACGGTTCAATTTCGCATCAATCACTAAAACCTGCTTGTTTTTAGCCTCAGACGTGAAGCGCTTAAATGAGCGCTCTGATTGCGCCGTCCATGCCTTCGTTGGAATGAGCATAAATTGCTTACGCTCAGCGCCAGCGGTTCCTAAATTTGTTGTACTTATACAGCCTGAAAAAAATAAACAGCTTAAGGCCATTGCAGAAAATAGAACATTTTTCATAGAACACCTGGGCCATTTAGATAATCAACATTTTATTATTAAAAATAAATTAATAATAAAAATCAAAGCCATTTATCGGAAGATACAAAGCGATTAATAATTTTAAACATATTATTAATATTCAATAGCTTATAATTTTTATTTAAAATAAAAACAAAGCGCATAATTAATATTTTCAGCATATATTTTCAAATAAAAAACCAATAATATGCACTAATTCAAAGTATTTTATATTTTAATAATTTAATAACATTAAATGCATGTTTTTATGAAATATGTCTCATTTAGTATGCAGTAATGAAGATTTATTCTGAATTTATTAATACTTTAGTCTTGAATGAAAGATTTGCCAAAATAAGTACGCGTAGAGTGAGATTTTTATGATTTACAAAAAATTGTGTTAATACGCCTATCACTTCAGTTCTTTATTGACTAAAAAATACCTGCGTACACTTAAATAGAAAAAATAAATGCGTTGGCTAGACAGCCTCGAATTGTATTGGAACTATTCACGAAGCCCCAAAGATAGCATCAAAAGACAGCAATATCCCCTGAAGCCTTTCCACTAATTTCCTTAACTTCTGATATTTCACCCGCGCATAAAAAAACACCCCCTGAGTAGTCAGGGGGTGTTTAGAATAATGAGCTGGCGATGACTTACTCTCACATGGGTAACCCCACACTACCATCAGCGCTAAGAGGTTTCACTTCTGAGTTCGGGAAGGGATCAGGTGGTTCACTCTTGCTATTGTCGCCAGCACAACTGTTATGGACTTGTTCGGGTCTTATTTACATCATTTGATGTATGCCTTACTTCGTACCAAATAGAATACATTAACAGGTATATTTGAGTTGCATATTTTGTTCTTCAGCGTTAACTAAATCAAGC
>NZ_NEGK01000018.1 GCF_002135435.1 Acinetobacter sp. ANC 3813
CCGCCCGCTCCAATGACCGCCACTCGGTTGCCTACAGATGCACCGCGCAGCACTTCAGCATAGGACAAAACTTGCGGCGCATCGCTTCCCGCTATTTTTAATTGGCGCGGGACAACGCCCGTAGCAACAACAACCTCTTCAAAACCTTCTCTTTCAAGCTGTTCACGGTTCGCTTTGGTATTTAATCGAAGCTCTACACCAGTTTTTTCAATTTGAACTTTAAAATAACGAATTGTTTCATGGAATTCTTCTTTGCCTGGAACCACTTTCGCCAAGTTGAATTGTCCGCCTACGTCATTACTGGCTTCAAAAAGTGTGACTTGATGGCCGCGGCTCGCCGCAACCGTTGCTGCCGACAAACCTGCTACACCGCCACCGATTACTGCCACACGCTTAGGTTTTACTGTTTTCAGATAAACCAGCTCAGTTTCAAAGGCTGCGCGCGGATTCACTAAGCAAGTGGCACGCTGATTTTTAAATGTATGATCCAAACACGCTTGGTTACAGGCAATACATGTATTAATTTCATCTACACGGTTGGTCGCGGTTTTATTCACCCAAAACGCATCAGCCAATAATGGACGCGCCATTTGCACCATATCCGCTTTGCCCGAAGCTAAAATTTCTTCTGCTGTTTCCGGCATATTAATACGGTTAGAGGCAATCACAGGAATAGATACCTGCTTTTTCACTTCTGCTGTGTAGTCTGCAAAAGCCGCCCGCGGCACTGAGGTCACAATGGTCGGAATGCGCGCTTCATGCCAGCCAATACCTGTATTCAATAGTGTCACACCCGCCTGTTCTAAGGCTTGCGCAACAGTAATAACTTCTGCCATGGTATTGCCGTCATGCACCAAATCCAGCATCGATAACCGGAAACAGATAATAAATTTTTCACCGACTTTGGCGCGGATGGCTTTGACAATTTCTACAGCAAAGCGCATACGGTTTTCAATTGCTCCGCCCCATTGATCAGTACGCTGGTTCACGTGACGGCTTAAAAATTGATTTAATAAATAGCCTTCAGAACCCATTATTTCTACGCCGTCATACCCTGCTTTTTTGGCTAGGCTGGCGCAATTTACATAATCATCAATAGTATCTAAAATTTGCTTTTCGCTGAGCTGACGCGGCTTAAATGGTGAAATAGGAGACTTAATCGGGCTGGCAGAAACCACAAATGGCTGATAGCCATAACGCCCTGCATGCAAAATCTGCATTAGAATTTTAGCGCCATGCTTATGCACGGCATGGGTAACTAAACGATGTGGGGCAATATCCCCCAAAGTATTCATGGTGCCGCCTGCTGGTAAAAGCCAGCCGGAACGGTTTGGCGAAATACCGCCCGTAATAATCAGGCCAACACCGCCTTTCGCACGCTCGCCGAAGTAAGCTGCCAGTTTAGGATAATTATAAAAACGGTCTTCTAGGCCTGTATGCATAGAACCCATCACGACACGGTTTTTAATCGTAGTAAAGCCAAGATGGAGCGGTTTTAAAATATTTGCATAGCTGGTTGTCATGATGAATCCTTTTATATCGGGCTTTGCAACTTGTTGCATACTACTTTAATATTTTTTTTGCTTTTGTTTATGGCATTTAAAAAAAAATATACGGTGAAACAGTCAATCCAGCTCAAATTTGGCTGCATACCTCTTTATATACAATGAAATATATTTATTTAGACAGTATGAAATAGCCTTCAGCCGCTTTTAATATTGAACAGCTTGGTTCGGACTCACAGCAAAATGCCAAAAAAGCCTAAACCTGCCACTGGGATTTTAAACTTTTCCACAGCGCTAAAGCACCTAATACCGTACCGATAGGAAAACTCAAAAGCATAAAAAGCGCCAAGACCCTAGACATAATCAGACCTTCATTTGCCCCTTTTTTAACTTTCAAACAGGCTACAATATTAAGCAAGATTAACGTGCCAACACCTAGACACGGTATGCTCAATGCTAAAATTTCCATCGTGCTTTGCTGAAACTCTAAATAAAGTACAACTGCCAATGCGCAGCTTAAAAGCCCTGCATAAATTCCATGGATTAAACTTAAAGTTTCGTTTCTGCCTTTTTGATGCGGGTATAATGGCGGCAAATTATGCTTCATCATAAATCCTCTCATTACACCGTTAAGAGTGTATTTCTATTCAAGTTCCTGCACACCCAGATGCAGCTTCCACCGAGAATAACACTCTATAAGCATTTATTAAATATAAAAAAAATGGTCTATAGATACCAATTTAGACTACTTTTCATCAGCGCATATCATACAAATTAGCGGCCGGCTCTCCAGAAAGCCTCGCTTGCTTGAATCGGATCATTTGTTTCTGCAAGCACATTAATCCAAACATCATATTGTGCAATGACCGCATGCTGACTCGGGTGAAAGTCCTTCTGGAACCATGAAAACAGCTGCTTTCTGTTTTTACCCAATATGCCCTTTAAACCAAACAGTTTTGGCACGCCTTGCACAAACATTTTCGCGCATTCTTTACGGCTATAACCTTCATGACGCAGCAAATAATGCGTCCGAAAGAGACTTGTTCCCATCATGTGTGCAGTTGCTATGGGTAAGGCAATTTTACGCATCCATTCGGGTACATCGCCAACTTCAGACATTACATCATAAGCTACATCACGATGTTCCATTCCCTCAAACATGCCAGTAAACTGCAAAAGCTATAAATCAGGGCTGTTTCAACACGTTAAGTTACAGACTAAAGTTGAATCCCAATGCTCATAACCGATTAAATTCGCACCTTTAATCTATTAATTTTTTTCAGTGCAATTTTTTTTTGAAAAAATTTAATGCTAAAAGTGCTACAATTAAAGAAATTTGTATTCTCTCGGGCCACCCACTCTAGGTGCCTATATTAATATCGTTAGGATTAACAATGTCTGATAATGCAACTATCTTGCAAAATGTCCCAGTAGGCAAAAAAGTTGGTATTGCCTTCTCTGGTGGTCTAGATACTTCAGCTGCTTTATTGTGGATGAAACAAAAAGGCGCTGAGCCTTATGCTTACACAGCAAACCTAGGTCAGCCTGATGAAGATGATTATGATGCGATTCCGCGTAAAGCTGAAGCTTACGGTGCTGTTAAAGCTCGTCTAGTGGACTGCCGTTTGCAGCTTGCATTAGAAGGTATTGCAGCGATTCAATGTGGCGCGTTCCACATCTCGACTGGCGGTGTTCCATACTTCAACACTACTCCGTTAGGCCGCGCAGTAACAGGTACTATGCTTGTTACAGCAATGAAAGAAGATGACGTTAACATTTGGGGTGACGGCTCTACTTATAAAGGCAACGACATTGAGCGTTTTTACCGCTACGGTCTTTTAACTAATCCTGCGCTTAAAATTTACAAGCCTTGGTTAGACCAAACTTTCATTGACGAGCTTGGCGGACGTGCAGAAATGTCACAGTTTCTGATCGACAATGGCTTTGACTACAAAATGTCAAAAGAAAAAGCGTATTCAACTGACTCAAACATGCTTGGTGCTACGCACGAAGCGAAAGATCTTGAATACCTTAATGCTGGTATCAAAATTGTTGATCCAATCATGGGCGTTGCGTTCTGGAAAGAAGACGTTAAAATCGCTCCTGAAGAAGTATCAATCACTTTCGAAGAAGGCTTCCCTGTTGCTATCAACGGTCAACGTATTGAAGATCCAGTAGAATTCATTCTTGAAGCAAACCGTATCGGCGGCCGTCATGGTCTAGGTATGTCGGACCAAATCGAAAACCGTATCATCGAAGCGAAATCTCGCGGTATCTATGAAGCTCCTGGTATGGCGCTTCTTCATATTGCTTATGAACGCCTTGTAACTGGTATTCATAACGAAGATACCATTGAACAATACCGTATCAACGGTTTACGTTTAGGCCGTCTTCTTTACCAAGGCCGCTGGTTTGATTCTCAAGCGCTTATGCTTCGTGAAACTGCTCAGCGCTGGGTTGCTAAAGCTGTAACTGGTACAGTTACTTTAGAGCTTCGCCGCGGCAATGATTACACAATCATGAACACTGAATCTGAAAACCTGACATACGAAGCTGAACGCTTGACTATGGAAAAAGGCGATTCAATGTTCTCTCCTATGGATCGTATCGGTCAATTGACTATGCGTAACCTAGACATCACAGATACCCGCGCGAAATTGGGCATCTATACTGGTGCAGGCTTGTTGGCTGTAGGTACAGGATCTGCTGTTCCTCAGCTGAAAGACAAAAACAAATAAGATTTGTTGAGCCAAAAAACCGCTCAAATGAGCGGTTTTTTTATATCTGAAATAAGCACTTTAAGCGCATTACATAAAACTAGGCCTAAAGCTTAAGCCACTTGTGCAGAACGGATGGATTGATAATAAATTTGGTTGCGGCCTAATTGTTTAGCACGGTACAGCGCTTGGTCTGCAATAGACAATAGGTCTTCTTTGGCTAAGTCCTCACCTCGGAATACAGTAATGCCGAGACTGATGGTGACATGATTAGACACCAACGACTTAGCATGCGGAATTTCCAAACGGTCAATCGCCTTATAAATATTGGAGGCTACCGCATAAGCGCCATGCGCATCGGTTTCTGGCAGCAGTACAACAAATTCTTCACCGCCATAGCGCGCAACAAAATCCATATGGCGGATGGCATTTTTAATGCTTTTGGCAATCGAGGAGATCACCTCATCCCCCTTTTGATGTCCATAAAAATCGTTATAGTTTTTAAAATGGTCCACATCAATAAATAGAATAGACAGCGCGCTTTCGTCCCGCTTGGCCTGTTCATAACAGGTATCCAGCATCTCATCAAATGTACGGCGGTTTGAGATTTTAGTCAGTTCATCATGCTGGCTTAAATGAAGCAGTTCTGTGGTATGTATGCGGTGGATTTTTTCACTGATTTCCGCGCGCAGCATACTCAGAAAAATCATCCGTTCACGCGCGCAGAGCATTTTACTGATGGCAAAACCCAATACGCAGCTGCCGATGAGCACCCGCCCCATCACCATGGCATCAAATTTAATATACAGCGCAAAAAGCATGAGCAGCGTAACAATTGCCGCGGCCAGCCCAACCCACAGCATTTGCACGGGTTTAACCCCAGTTAAAATATAACCTAAAATGTAGATCATGCAGATGATCATCATTGCCTGATGCTTCAATGCTTCTGTATAAACAGTCATAGTCAGCCAAGACATTGAGATGACCGCCCAAAACACTACTGCCATAGCTGCATGCGGAAAATAGGGATTGAGCTTTGGGTGATGCGCAAAAACATACAGTGTAAATAAGCAGAGTGACCCATTCACTAAACCGGCTAAACAATGAATAAAATCATGCGGAAAAAAGGCTTTATCAATAATCCAGTAATCGCCTGGAATAATCAGCAAGGTGAGAATAAAGTAGATTAAAACCCCAACCCAAACATACTGATTGATGTTGTCGCGTGCGCGATCTAAATTTGAATTCCAGAACTGCGTTTCAAGTTTTTTTGGAAATACCTGTCCCACACGGCGGCTTTGGCGTGCAATCAATTGCTCTAACTTTTCTTTGTCATATTGCAATTTTGCAAGGTTATACTTGTATTCCATTGCCGATTTTTATGTAATTATTTTAGTGGTTTTAAAATAACATATTTTTTTTCGTTTTATTTATATCACCAAGACCATTTGTCTTTAAAACCCGTTACCATTTTCACACTTTTTGCATTATCATCTCTTTTATTTCCAAGTTTGAAGTCGCCTTGAACTCGATTACTATTCTTCAGCCAGACGACTGGCATGCTCACTTGCGTGATGGTTTAGCTCTAAAACGCACGGTTCCAGATTTAGCCAACCAATTTGCACGCGCAATTTGCATGCCGAATCTTGTTCCGCCTGTAAAAACTGTTGAAGAAGCAGTGGCCTACCGTGAACGCATCATGGCGCATGTACCTGAAGGCGTAAATTTCGATCCGCGTATGGTGCTGTATTTCACCAACAATACCGCGCCCAGCGAAGTGCTGAAGATTAAGCAGTCTGAGCATGTGAATGCCATTAAGCTTTACCCTGCCGGCGCGACAACGAATTCTGATAGCGGCGTAAGCGACATCAGCAAAGTCTACGGTGTGATTGAACAGCTGGAAGAACACCAAGTACCACTTTTGCTGCATGGTGAAGTCACACATAATCATGTCGATATTTTTGACCGCGAAAAGCGTTTCATAGACGAAGTGCTGTCTCCATTATTAAAACAGTTCCCTAAGCTAAAATTGGTTTTAGAACATATCACCACCAGCGAAGCGGCTCATTTTGTTTTAGAGCATGACCGCCATGTGGCGGCTACAATCACTCCGCAGCATTTACTGTTCAACCGCAACGATATGCTGGTTGGCGGTATAAAACCGCATTTCTACTGCCTGCCGATTTTAAAGCGTCAGACACACCAGCAAACTTTGCTTGAAGTGGCGACCAGTGGTAATCCTAAATTTTTCTTAGGGACAGACAGCGCCCCGCACTCAAAAAATGCTAAAGAAAATGCATGCGGCTGCGCAGGGTGCTATAGTGCCCCTAGCGCAATTGAGCTGTACGCTCAAGCATTTGATCAAGTCGGTAAAATTGACCGTCTAGAAGGTTTTGCTAGCCACTTTGGCGCAGACTTTTATGGTTTGCCGCGCAATACTTCGACGATTACTTTAGTCAAAGAAGATCAAGTGATTCCTGAAAGTTTAGACTATTTGGATGGTGAGAAAATTATTCCGCTGCATGCGGGTAAAACCATTCAATGGAGAAAAGTGTGACAGATGAAACTCTACCAGTCATTGGTCAGCGTTTCCGTGGATTCTTGCCTGTTGTTGTCGATGTAGAAACTGCAGGCTTCAATTCACAGACCGATGCATTACTGGAAATTGCAGCCATACCTATTGTGTATGACGCAGAGGGGAAATTTGTACCGGGTGAAGCGCACCACGCGCATATCAACCCATTTGAGGGTGCAAACTTAGACCGCAGATCATTGGATTTTATTGGTATTGATCCATTTAACCCGATGCGAATGGCTATGGCAGAAGATGAAAAAAGCGCGATGAAGCGTATTTTCAAATCAGTCAATGAAGTTCGTCGCCAGCAAGGCTGCACCCATGCTGTTTTGGTTGGCCACAATGCGCATTTTGATTTAGGTTTTGTGCAGGCAGCCATTGCCCGTACAAGCACCAAAAATCAAAACCCGTTTCATAGCTTCTCTGTCTTTGATACGGTGACCTTAAGTGCAGTAGTTTTTGGTCAGACTGTTTTAGCCAAATCCTGCATTCAAGCCGGCATAGACTTTGATGGTAAAGAAGCGCACTCTGCGCTGTACGATACGCAAAAAACGGCTGAGCTCTTTTGTTTTATATTAAATAAACTTGGTCCACATTTGTTAGATACCTTAAACGCTGACAAATAATACCCGCCCCATTGCCTTAAAATAATCAAGAGTGCTTCAGTTCAACACAGCATTCTATTTTAAAGTGCTTGGGGCTTATTTATGCTTATATTCTTAAAAAATAATTCAGAGCTTATGTAATCGTTTTTTTATATTTATTAGATCGTTTTTTCATATTGAAAATAATTCTCATTTATATTGATTATTGCATCAAACTTAATGATAATCGCTCGCATTACTATTTATTCCTGCCTTTAGAAAAATATGCGATTCAATTACTCTCCACTTACATGGGCTATCATTTCAGTTCTTAGCCCTATCGCATATGCCAATCAAACAGAAAGCACAATTGTGCCTGAAGTTAAACTGCACACAATTGTAGTTGAAGCGCGAAAGGCGGATGAAGTTGGAAAAACAACTTATGGCAAAGAAGATTTAGAAAAAACGCCTAATGGCTCAAAAACAATTACAGAATTCCTCAAAGTTAATCCAAACGTTCAGTTTAATTCCAAAGCACGCAGTGCCCTGCAGCAAGGTGAACTGAATGCTGCAGATATCAGCATTAATGGCGGCTTGCCATATGACAATAAATTCCTCATCAATGGAATGAGTATTAACAATAACATCAACCCTGCGAGTACTGCTGGAGGCAATACCCTGAATGAAATGATGGGAAGCAGTCAAAGTGTTACTGTTAATACTGATTTACTGTGCAATTTAACTATTTTAGACAGTAATGTCAGTGCTGAATATGGTGAATTTACCGGCGGTGTAGTTAGTGCTGAAACCTGCGCCCCACAAACTGAAATTGGCAAAATCCATGGCAGTATCAGCTATGACTACACTACAGATGACTGGGCAAAAATTGAGTTCCCATCTGAAGATGCTGAACAAAATTTTGAAGAATCTGCAAGTGAATCAAAACAGCCATTTTTTACTCGCCAAGGTGTCAGCGCTACGGCTTACGGCAGACTTTCCGAAACACTTGCTTTTAACAGCTTTGGCTCGTATCGACGTTCAGATATACCGCTTAAAACCAGTATTGATGTACCTAAGGAATATGAACAAAGCCGCGACTCTACCAATGCTGGTCTCGAATTTTTCTATACTCCTAACGCCAACACCGAACTTAAAGTCGGCACACAGTTTATGGAGTCTTCCGGAGACTATTACCTCGCTACAGCCAGCAACTCTCAAAGCATGCATAGCTCTGATAGTCAAAGTTTTTACGTCAATTTAAAAAATCGTCTTAAAACCGTCGATTTAGAACAGCAGCTGAATTACCAGACTCAAACAGCCAATCGAGAAAGCGCTAAAGACAATTTATCTTGGGCTAAATCATCCACTAAGAACTGGAAAGCAACAGGCAATCAAACTGAAGGCAGCTTCGGCAGTACAGAACAGCAAGAACAAAAACTTGAGTACAACATCAAGGCCCTTTTTGCCCCAATCGTTTCAAACCGTACTACACACACATTTAAAATGGGCGCAGGCTATGGACACTATAATGCCTATTGGGAACGTCCTGAAACGACTGGTATCTATTTCAATCAAGCAAAAAATATAGCTAATTTAAATTGCTATGCCAGCAATGGAGAACGTTATGATGCTTGTGATGAAGGAAATGGTACTGATGGCCAATATTTAAAAAGCCGCACCACATATTTAGCAAGTAAAATTGATGTACAGCAAGACCGCTGGCATGCCTTTTTACAAGATCAAATTCAATGGGATAAATACTTCATTGCAACGCTTGGCGTACGTACCGATTACGACAGCCTAACCAAAAACAATAATGTCGCGCCGCGTAGCAGCTTTACTCTCATGCCATTTGGTAATTCTGCTCTAAGCTTTACTACAGGATGGAACCGTTATTATGGTTTAAATTCTTTTTATAATGAGCTTCAAGATGGTAAAAACTTATTTACAAAAAGCGGCACAAGAGTAGGCGTTTCAGACTTGTGGACTGAAAAAGATATGACATCAATTTTTAGTTACCGTTCTCAATTAGATACACCATATACCGACGAAACCATGTTTGGTATTCAGACTGAATATGCAAATACTGCCTTAGCTTTAAAATGGCTAAACCGTGACAATAAGGATCAATTACGCCGAACAGAATCTGTGATTGATCCTGCTATTTCAGCAACTCGCTTTAGCTATACCTATGATAATGAAGGTACGTCAAATGCTGAGATCTATACTTTAAGCTTAAAAAATATTGAACCATTAAAGTTAAACGGCACTCATCATCAATTAAGCTTAAACGCTGATTACACTCAAACTGAGCGTAACTTTGAATCATACAGTTCAAGTGTATACACAGGCACACCGCAGATTTATTATGATGGAAAAATCATCAATGCTGAGGACAAGCCTGCTGAAGCGTTTAACACACCTTGGACCATTCGCTTAGGCTGGGATATCGTTTTTGATGCCCTTCCGTTGCAAATTAACAATTTCTTCAGCTACCAAGGAAAAGTTGATGCAATGAAAGAAACCTCAAAAGGTTATATCGATGAAAATGGCACTGAATATGACAAATATACGCCATACACCACTAAAAACAGTTTTTACTGGGATATCCGTTCCACATATACAATTTCCCATACGCAGCATACCAAAACCATTTTCGGGCTTACGATCAACAACGTGACCAACCGCAACAACTTTACAGTAGACTCAGGTGTGGTGAGCCCGCAAATCGGCCGTCAATTTATTGCAGATGTCACATTTAAGTTTTAATAAAATCCCAATCAAGAGCGCTCAGCGCTCTTGATTGATTTAGGCCAAACATATTAAGGCTTACAGCCTGTTGTGTTTTCGCTATAATAAGCCTGCTTTTATTCAGCTTATTCAATGGTTATGCTTAAAAATATCTTGCTGGTTTTACTTATTCTTTTACCTGCTGCACTCTATATTTATATGGTCAGCCGTGATGATGGCACTGCTTCTACTACACCAAATCAGCATGCCACTGAACAGCAATCTCCTGCTAAGCCCTGAATAATCAGACAAATTTTTATATCTATTTTACGGATAGTAAAATGTAAATGATAAGAAAAAATCGATTTATGTGATTTTTCACATGATGAACCGATAAAATATATTTTCATAATATTTAATCCTTAATTTATGCAATCTCCCGCTCAGCCTTCGCAGCAATCGCCTGCGGAATGGAATTCCTTGTCTTTAAAACGTGCAATGACCACGCGTCATTTAATTATGCTCTCTTTAGGCGGTGCTATTGGTACTGGCCTGTTCATGGGATCTGGCGAAGTAATTTCCCAAGCAGGCCCCTTAGGCGCAGTTCTAGCCTATATCATCGGCGGCCTAATTGCCTATATGGTGATGCTTTGTCTTGGAGAGCTCGCAGTGCATCTGCCAGTCTCTGGGTCTTTCGGCGCGTTTGCCACCAACTATATAGGTCCCGGTACAGGCTATATGGTGTCATGGATGTACTGGCTAGGCTGGTCTGCCACTTTAGGCACAGAATTCACTGCAGCTGCAATACTGGTTCAGGAATGGTTCCCACAAACCTCAATTTGGCTTTGGACTCTCATTTTTGCTGCAGGTGTCCTGCTCTCTAATCTGAGTTCTACCCGAACATTTGCAGAATCTGAATTTTGGCTGTCTCTAATTAAAGTCGCTACAGTTCTGGTATTTATTGCCCTTGGCTTCGCCTGCATTTTTGGCTTCATTCCATTCAAAGGCTACACTTCTGCGCCGCTGTTCAGCAATTTGACTGAGCATGGCTGGTTGCCCAATGGATTGTTCCCGCTATTTGCTACTCTGCTGATTGTGAACTTTGCCTTTAACGGTACAGAAATGATTGGCATTGCCGCGGGGGAAACCCAAAATCCTGAAAAAAATGTCCCCAAAGCGATTCATGCTGCCGTATGGCGTTTGATGATTTTCTTTGTCGGTACGATCATCGTCATCAGTTCGCTGCTCAGCTATACCGATGCAGGTTTAAATGTAGGCGGTCACGGCGGCCTCAGCAGCAGTCCATTCGTCTCTGTATTTAATTTAATGGGGCTTCCTTATGCAGAGGACATTATCCGTTTTGTGATTATCACCGCCCTGCTTTCAACGGCTAACTCAGGTTTATATGCGGCTTCACGCATGATGTGGGCATTGTCGGCTCAAAACCAGCTGCCTCGTGTTTTTTCTAAAGTCAGCAAATCAGGCGTTCCGGTCGTTGCGATTTGGGTCACGATGATTGGCGGTTTACCAGGCTTATTGTCTGAACAGTTTGGTGCCGATGTGATCTTTAAAAACCTGATGGGGGTGGCGGCCTTTACTATAGTCATTGTGTGGATGAGCATTTGCTGGAGCCAATTCAATTTCCGCCGCCAATGGCTAAAGTCAGGTCATACGCTGGCGGAATTAAAATTCCGCACACCTTGGTTCCCGCTTGTTCCCATTCTTGGTTTTGTCTGCTGTACGGCCACAGGCCTCAGTATGGCTGCAGACCCAGAAATGCTGTCTGGCTTTATTGGCTGCTTGCTGTTTATGGCTGCCTGCTATGCCAGCTATTATTGGTTATATCACAATAAACATTAAACACTGCTCCCCGCATTCACTGCAGGAAATTCAAATACACCTGAAAAATCGCATTTATTTTTCTTGTTTTGATACGATTTTGCAGGAGATCCAAAGCGCAGCAGTCCTGTTGCGCTTTGGAATGTAAAAGGTATTTGCAAATGCTTTTCTAGGCTGAATATTTTAATTTTTTGATTTCAGCTACAATCCATTTAAAATTAAGCATTAAAATATTTTGAGCTTTAAATTCCTTAACTTAAAGCAAATCTCTCATTTTTTAATCAATCAATTCAATATTTTAAAAATAATGCCTAATCCTGTTTGACAGTGTTTTTAAAAATCCCTAATATAGCCATCACCTCGCAACGTCCCTATCGTCTAGAGGCCTAGGACATCGCCCTTTCACGGCGGTAACCGGGGTTCGAATCCCCGTAGGGACGCCATATATTTTTATTATAATTCTTTTCCATAGATTATCATTTCATCAAATAATTAAATCTAGATTGCACTCTGGCTGTTTTACTCTACAATAGCCCGCTTCACTGTTTTTTTCTTATCAATTTTATGCACTCATCTCCGAATGATGCTTCGCATCAGGGCAATTCTGCGCCATTAAAACGCGCTATGAGTACTCGACATCTGGTCATGATTTCGCTTGGCGGCGCAATCGGTACCGGCTTATTTTTAGGGTCGGGTGAAGTCATTGCACAAACGGGGCCTGTTGGTGCCATTATTTCTTACTTTTTGGGCGGTATTATCGCCTATATGGTCATGCTGTGCTTAGGTGAGCTGGCGGTCCATATGCCTGAATCCGGCTCATTTGGCGCATATGCAACGCGCTATATTGGTCCAGGCACAGGCTATACCATGACGTGGCTATATTGGCTGACATGGTCTGTCACCTTAGGGACAGAATTCACTGCGGCGGCTTTGCTGATGCAGGAATGGTTCCCAGACAGCTCCATGTGGATGTGGACTTTAATTTTTGGCGCTTTCGTATTTAGCTTAAATATGATTTCAACCAAATGGTTTGCTGAATCTGAGTTTTGGCTCGCTTTGATTAAAGTCATCACTGTTGTTGCCTTTATTATTCTCGGTTTAATGGCTATTTTTGGCGTATTGGGTTACCGCGGCTATGAGTCGGCGCCGCTCTTCACCAATCTAACCGCGCAAGGCTGGTTCCCAGAAGGCCTATTTCCAATCTTCGCTACCATGCTGATTGTAAACTTTGCTTTTTCAGGAACTGAGTTGATTGGTGTAGCTGCCGGTGAAACCAAAGATCCTGCCAAAAACGTACCTAAAGCAATCAACACGGCTATTTTCCGCCTGCTGATTTTCTTTGTCGGTACCATTATCGTCGTGACTGCCTTACTGCCGCATCAAGAAGCAGGCTTAGCCGCTGAAGGGGTCAGCAGCAGCCCATTCGTAACAGTATTCCAGCATATCGGCATTCCGTATGCAGAAGACATTATCCGCTTTGTGATTATCACAGCATTGCTGTCTGCAGCCAACTCGGGCTTGTTCGCAGCCTCACGCATGATGTGGTCACTCTCGTATAAGAAACAGCTGCCTGCAGTGTTCTCTAAAGTAAATGCGCGCGGCATTCCTTATGTTGCAGTGATTGTCACCATGATAGGCGGCATGCCTGGCTTGCTGTCTGAACAGTTTGCGCCAGAAGCTATTTTTACCAATTTATTGGGTATTGCAGCCTTTACGATGGTCGTGGTTTGGATGAGCATCTGCCTCAGCCAATTTAATTTCCGCCGCCAGTGGTACAAAGATGGCCACACCAAAGCAGAACTCGGCTTTGCGGCGCCATTGTTCCCTATTGTGCCAATTTTAGGCTTTCTGTTCTGCTTCATTACATGCCTAAGCATGGTCTTTGATCCTGCGATGCGCATCAGCTTCTTTGGCTGCTTAGCGTTTATCGCGGCATGCTACATCAGCTATTATGCCTTTTATCACCATAAAAGCGAATCGCAGAAGTAGTCATCAATGACAATTTAGCAGCAAATTAGAGCAGCCTAGGCTGCTCTTTTTTTATTTATACTGAATGGAAAATAACAGATTTGCATTCTGAGAGCGGCTTATGAATATTGTTTTTATTCACGGGATGAATCAACAGCGCCAAACTGCACAATCTATAGAACAACATTGGCTAAACCTATTAGAGCAAGGCCTAAGCAATACACAGCAGCTGAATTTTTTGCCTTATTTAAAACAGCATTTCCGCATGCCTTTTTATGGTGATTTACTTTCGCGCCATCATTTGGAAAATACACTCAGCGCCAGCACCTTAATGCCTCAATCGTGGCCGCATTTCCCGTTTATCCATCCTGCAAAAATCGAAACCGAACCTGCAAAGCATCAAGAACATCAGCCTGAAAGCAACCCCCTGCCCGAAATGCAGATGAATGATGAGTATAGTTTTAGCCATGAGCTGCATACCTTGAGCGCGCTAAGTAAAGATTATGCTTTACGCGACTTTGCCTTGCTGATGAATTATTTTCCAAAACTGCATGCCACACTGCTGCACAAATTTTTAGTGGAAACTTATCTGTATTTATCCAATCCGCATTTTATCCGTACTGTGCATATGCGCATCCATGAACAATTACATACATCCAAACCCAATGTACTTGTGGCGCATTCTCTAGGTTCGGTCATTGCCTATCATTTCCTGCTGCTGCATCCAGAGCTGAATATTTCCAGTTTTATTACACTGGGTTCGCCCTTAGCTTTTCGTGTCATTCAAGGGCATTTGCCGCAGCCTATTCAACGCCCAACGTCCATTAAAGGGGATTGGATTAACTTTTATTCACATGATGATTTTCTAACCGCATTTCCACTGCAGAATGCGCCTTTTGATTTCAGCCCTGAAATTATCAATCATCAAATCCGCACCTCAATTGACCGTCCGCATGATATAGACGGTTATTTAAAACATCCTGAAGTGATTCAAGCCATCGTTAATACGTTTAAAAATCCAGCATAAACAATGTAATTTTCATACTTTCCGGTCAGATTGTTTGAAATTCATGCACTCAGCACCTAAAACTGAATTTATTTATAGAAATGCGTTTGACACCCCCCTATTTTCACCCTATTATACGCCCACCTCTGAAACGTCCCTATCGTCTAGAGGCCTAGGACATCGCCCTTTCACGGCGGTAACCGGGGTTCGAATCCCCGTAGGGACGCCAATTTTCAGAAGTAGATTTTATTAAGTCCCTATCGTCTAGAGGCCTAGGACATCGCCCTTTCACGGCGGTAACCGGGGTTCGAATCCCCGTAGGGACGCCATTACTTCAAGCTAAAAGTAGCGGTTTAAAATTTATTTTCTGTACTGTCCCTATCGTCTAGAGGCCTAGGACATCGCCCTTTCACGGCGGTAACCGGGGTTCGAATCCCCGTAGGGACGCCATATTCAAGATGGCAACATCTTATAAAAAGCCCAAGCATTACGACTTGGGCTTTTTATTGTCTGCATTTTCTGCTGAAATTCAATACTGTAATCAGCCTTAAGTTCTACTAGCTGCTTCCACTCAGAGGCTGTGCCCGAAAATTTGCGTAGGTCAATCTGTGCAAGCATCGAAGCTTTCGTTATATTCATCTACTAAATAACCCTCAGCACAGAACGTATATGAATTCTGCAAAAATAACCCTGCATCATCTACCCAACTCACGTTCACAGCGAATTTTGTGGTTATTGGAAGAACTGGGTTTGAATTATGAATTGCAGATTTATGATAATAAAAATGCTGCAGATGCGAAGAATACAAAACTAAAATTTCCCACACTCTGCTTGCAGCAAAATGATATTGTTCAGAAGCTGACAGAAAGCAGTGCGATAGCTGAATATTTAGCACAGCATCAACAGCAACTGGTGTTAACACCGCACAATGAACATTATTGGCATTACTGCTTTTATCAGCATTATGCCGATGCCAGCTTCATGCCCAACTTGGCACTAAAACAGGTCTTTTCACAAATTGTTCAGCAAACGCCTTGGCTGCTGCGTTTTGTCAGCCTTGCATTTAAAGCAGCCTTTAACCGTGGTTATCTAAACTCGGAAATGAAGCAGCAGCTTAATCAGCTAAATACCCATTTACAGCAGCGCACTTGGCTGGCAGGAGCTCAATTCAGCATTGCAGATATTTTGCTATGGTTTCCACTGCACGCCAGCCAATATGCTTACCCGCAATTTTCTGACTATCCAGCGTTGAGCCAATATTTAATGCAAATAAAAAGCAGACCCGCCTTCCAAACTGCATTGCAAAAAGGACGCTGGTCTGCTGAAGAATTTCAGCGCTATTGGCAAATCACGCAATAAACTCAAAGCAGTTTATGTAATTCACCAGCCACACTGATAATTAACTCTAAATCGCAATTTTAATACTAGGCCGATTTTCGTGAATTCACTCGGCCTTTTATCACCGCTGTTAAATTGCCTTTCAGATATTTAAAGAAGACTTTTAAAGGTGACAGTTTTGGATTCGGCTGTTTGCCTTCTGCAATGGCTTTAAACTGCGCGGCATACCAAACGATTTCCATAATCGCCATCTTGTCGACCATTGGGATACCGGTTTTAATTTTGTCTACGCCATAACGCACATCCTGCCCCGCGATCAAACGGTCTGCCAAGGCTGTTTCCACCGCAAATGGCCGCGCAATACCCACAAACTCACAGGCGCCGCTATCCAGCGCCGCATTCATACCTGCAACCGTGCGGAAACCGCCCGTCACCATGAGATGACATTTCACCTCTTTGCGGATGTTCGCGGCAAAATCCAAGAAATAAGCTTCGCGGGCAATGGTCGAAGCTTTGCGCTTATCTTCTTTCGCACCGGCCATCGCTGGCGCTTCGTAAGTACCGCCCGACACTTCAATCAGGTCAATACCGGCAGCATCAATGGCTTTAAATACAGTAATGACGTCTTCTTCTGTAATACCGCCGCGCTGGAAATCCGCCGAGTTCAGCTTCACTGCAATAATAAATTTATCTGAAGTCGCGGCACGAACGGCTTTGTAGATTTCCAATAAAAAGCGCATACGGTTTTCCACCGTACCGCCCCATTGGTCGCTGCGCTGATTGGTGAGCGGCGATAAAAACTGGCTAATCAGGTAACCGTGCGCACCATGCAGCTGCACACCTTCAAAGCCCGCTTTTTCACATACGGCTGCCGCGGTAGCAAAGCGCTGGATAATATCTAAAATTTCTTCTTCACGCAGCGCGCGCGGCGTGCCAAAGGTCGTGGCTAACATGGGGCTGAATGGCACTGCTGATGGCGCCACTGTTTCTTTATTTAAACCTTTTGGACATTGGCGGCCTGGATGCGACAACTGCACCAATTGCACCATGCCGTGCTTTTTACCCACATCCGCCCATTGCTTCAGCAAAGCCAAATCACGTTCCGTTTCTACACCCACTACGCCTGGCTCATTTTTGGCGCGTAAATCCACCATCACGTTACCCGTAATCGCGCAGCCTAAACCGCCTTTGGCCCATGCCTCATACAAGCCGAAATGCAAATGGTTTGGCTGGCCCTGAACATTGGCCAAAGCTTCGCTCATTGCACCTTTAATAATGCGGTTTTTAAATTGTGTATTGCGTATTCGAATCGGTTGGGCAAGGTGGCTCATTTTGTTTTATTCACTTTTTGAGTTAATACCTTTACTCTAGCTGTATTTATTCTCACGTCAATAGCAGTTAGACAATATATATTGTCAATTTATACAAGCCAGTATCAATACTGGCTGGCTTCAATCAATTTCTGTGTATATTCCGCTTGCGGATGTGCAAACAATTGATCAGTGTCTTGAAATTCGACCACTTGCGCATGACGCAGCACCAGAACTTTCTGGCACAGCGCTTTCACCACCTGCAAGTCATGGCTAATAAAAAGATAGCTCATCCCTGTTTGCTGCTGTAAACGGCGCAGCAATTTCACAATCGCACGCTGTGTAGTGCGGTCTAATGCCGAAGTTGGCTCATCCATAATCAGCACTTTCGGCTGCAATATCAACGCACGTGCCAGTGCAACACGCTGACGCTGACCGCCTGAGAGTTCATGCGGATAGCGCTGTTTAAAACTTACGGGCAACTCGACCTGCTGCAAAGCGTCATCAATTTTTGCGTGGATTTGATCCGACGAAAGTTTTTTTAACGCCAAACCTTCACCAATGGTCTGTTCCACATTTAAACGTGGATTTAAGCTGCTAAATGGATCTTGAAACACAATTTGAAAGTCACTGCGTAAAGGCCGCAGCTTTTTCTCATTAAGCTGATTTAAATCCTGCCCTTGCAGCAAGATCTGTCCTTCGCTTTCAATTAAACGTGATACTGCCAAAGCCAAAGAGCTTTTACCCGAACCGCTTTCTCCAACAATGCCAATCGACTGGCCCTGCTGCAGCGCCATACTTAAAGGCTCTACCGCAACAAAATAATCTTTCACCCGATTCAGCAGACCTTGCTTAATGGGAAATTTCACACCGACATTGGACAGTTCCAGCACCGCAGGCTGAGGATCGAGCATTAAGGCCTCACCAAAGTCATGATTCAGCAAATCTTTGGTGTAGTCCTGCGCAGGCGCATTAAAAATCTGTTCGACCGCACCTTGCTCAACGGCTTGGCCTTGATGCATCACAATCACTTGGTCGGCATATTTACGCACCAAGTTTAGATCGTGACTAATCAAAATCATGGCCATTTTACGGCTTTGCTGCAGCTCTTTAAGCAAGTTCAGAATCTGAGCCTGCAAGGTGACATCCAGCGCAGTCGTCGGCTCATCGGCAATCAAAATATCCGGATCCAGCGCCAAAGCCATGGCGATCATCACCCGCTGACGCTGACCGCCAGACAATTCATGCGGATAGCGCTTTAATTTTTCTTCAGGTTCTGAAATGCCGACATCATTCAGCAATCCAATCACCCGCTCACGGGTTTTGGCTTTTGACCAGCCGCGCAGCAGCAGGCTTTCTCCAATAATTTTTTCAACACGGTGCAGCGGATTCAGCGCTGTCATCGGCTCCTGAAAAATCATCGCGATTTTATCGCCGCGGATGCCCCGCAGCTGTGTTTGGCTCATACTCAGCAGATTTTGACCATTCAGCTGCACTTGCCCTGCAACGCGCAGGTTTTTAGGCAACAAACCCAATACAGCCAAACTGCTGATGGATTTTCCTGAACCGCTTTCACCGACAATTGCCAGCGTTTCACCCGCTGCCAGCTCAAAACTCAGCTGCTGCACCAGAGGCTGCGCTTCATTGTGAATGCTTAGCTGCTGAACTGAAAGTATGCTGTTCGTTTGCGTTTTATTGACGTCTTGGATCGAATGCATCACGCGCCGCCTCCCCAATATAAATCAATAATGACAATACAATCGCCAAGGTGAAAAAGCCTGAAAGCGCCAGCCACGGCGCGTTTAAGTTATTTTTACCTTGCAGTAGCAATTCACCTAAAGAGGCTGCGTCCGGCGGCAAGCCATAACCCAGAAAATCCAAAGCTGTTAAAGCGGTAATATTTGCGGTCAGCATAAAAGGCAGCTGCGATAAACTTGAGCTCATGGCATTGGGTAAAATATGCCTAAAAATAATGGTTCGGTCAGATACACCCAAACTGCGCGCGGCCCTTACATAGTCAAAATTACGCGCACGTAAAAACTCTGCCCGCACCAGACCCACCAACGCTGTCCAGCCAAAAAGCAGCATAATCACAAACAGCCAATACACGCTTGGGGTAAACATGCTGACCAAAATCATCACCATAAACAGCATAGGCAGACCGCCCCACACTTCTAAAATGCGCTGCCCAATTAAATCGATCCAGCCGCCATAATAGCCTTGCACCGCGCCGACAATAATGCCCAACACTGCTGATGTCAGCGTTAAAGCAAAGCCGAACAGCAGTGACACCCGCAAGCCATATAGTATGCGCGCCAGCACATCACGGCCTTGATCATCCGTGCCTAGCCAATTTTGCGAAGTCGGCTCTGACGGCACGGGTACAGCCAATTCTAAATTCGGAGTTTGATAGGAAAAATGATTGATCGGCCAAATAGCCCAGCCTTTTTCATTAATCATCTGCTGTACCGCTGGGTCTTTATAATCCGCTTCCGTTTCAAACACACCGCCGAATTCAGTTTCCGGATAGCTTTTAAAGGCTGGAACATACAGACTGCTGCCGTACTTCACCAGCAGCGGCTTATCATTGGCAATCAGCTCTGCACCTAAGGACAAAACAAATATGATCGCAAAAAGAATAAAACAGCCAAAACCCAATTTATTTTCTTTAAAACGCTTTAAACGAGCCTGCATGATGGGAGACATTATTTTGCCCCCCGTGATTCAAAGTTAATGCGCGGATCGATCACCTGATACAGCACATCACTAATCAGCCTTAAAATCAGCCCCAATAAAGTGAAGATGAATAAAGTGCCGAAAATCACTGGATAATCCCGCTGCACAATGGCTTCAAAGCCCAGCAAGCCCAACCCATCTAAATTGAAAATAATTTCAATAAATAAATTGCCGACAAAAAAGATGCCGATTAAAGCTTCTGGCAATCCCGCAATCACAATCAGCATGGCATTGCGGAATACATGACCGTACAGCACACGAGACTCCGTTAAACCTTTAGATCGCGCCGCCAGCACATACTGTTTATTCAGCTCTTCCATAAATGAATATTTGGTCAAATAGGTCAGTCCTGCAAAACCGCCAATCACCATCGCCAGCAGCGGCAAGGTCATATGCCAGAAATAATCCGCAATTTTTCCAAACAGGCTTAACTCAGCAAAGTTCTCTGAGACCAAACCCTGCAGCGGGAACCATTGGAAATAAGAGCCGCCGGCAAAAAATACAATCAGTAAAATAGCAAAAGCGAAGGCAGGAATAGCATAACCCACTGCCAGCAGCAGCGAGGTGGCCTTATCAAACAGCAAGCCGTGCTGACGCGCTTTTTTAATGCCTAAAGGAATAGACACCAAATAAATCAGCAATGTGCTCCACAACCCCAAGGATAGTGAGACGGGTAGCTTTTCCCACAACAACTGGGTCACTGGCTTATCTTTAAAAAAACTGGTGCCAAAATCCAACGTGGCATAGCCTTTGAGCATATGCCAAAATCGGATATGGGCAGGCTGATCAAAACCGTACTGCGCTTCAATCTTCTGCACCATGTCTTCGCTGAGGCCTTTCGCGCCTTGATACTTGCTGCCGCCTTGCGCTGTTTCACCGCCGCCGCCTATTCCCATACCTTGAAAAGATTCAGCCTGCTGAATGGCCTGTTCCACTGGCCCGCCAGGCGCGATCTGAATCACCACAAAGTTAATCAGCAAGATCACCAGCAGTGTCGGGATAATCAGCAGCAGCCGTTTTAATATATATGTGCCCATTATTCTATTCCTTCTGCTTTGGGCTTATTGCTTGCGCAAATAGCTGGCAACTTTTTGCGCTTGCTCAGCGTCACTCCACCAGTAATCAATACCGGTCGACAGCTTTGGCTTCACGGCTGGCTGTTTATACATATTCCAATAAGCCAGCCAGTTTTCACCTTTGCCATAAGTTGGAATCTGATAATAGCCCGCCCGCAGCAAACGGTCTAAAGCGCGTGTACGAATCACCAAAGCCTTACGGTCTGGCGCGCGGATCACCTGTTCCACGATGGCATCAATCGCTGGATTTTTAATGCCGGCATAGTTGTAATTGCCCGGCTGATCGGCTGATGCGCTGCCCCAGAATTGCGACTGTTCATTGCCCGGACTTAAAGACTGCGGCATCACACTGGTGGTCATATCAAAATCTTTGCTGCGCATGCGCTCAATGTATTGCGGCACATCCACTTGTCGGATATTTACTTGTATGCCCAAGCGCTTCATATTGCGTACAAAAGGCATGAGCGTGCGCTGCAGGCCTTCCTGATGAATCAAGAATTCAATACGGATATTCTGGCCTTTCTTATCCAGCAACTGACCATTTTTATATTTATAGCCTGCATTTAATAACAGCTGGCGTGCTGTCAGCAGGTTATTGCGGTTAAATCCGCTGGCATCGCTAACTGGATATTTCCAATTTCTTAATACGCCTGCACGCTGCACCGGATCTAATTTAGAGAGCTGAGGTTTCAGCACCGCCAGTTCTTCGGCTGAAGGTGTACCTTTGGCTTCCAATTCACTATTACTGAAGTAGCTTTGCAGACGAGTATATTGCCCATAAAACAGCGCCTTGTTTTGCCATTCAAAATCATAGGCATAAGTCAGCGCTTGGCGCAGGCGAATATCTTGAAAAGGATTGCGGCGGGTATTGAACACAAAGCTTTGCGTAGCAATCGGGTTGCTGTGCTTAAAGCGGTATTTCACCACCATGCCCGCCTTTACCGCAGGGAAGTTATATTCAGTCACCCATTTGCGCGCAGTATATTCTTCATGCAGGGTATATTGACCCGATTTAAAACCTTCAAAAGCAATATCTAGACTGCGGTAATACACATATTTCAGGCGGTCAAAGTTATAACGCCCCTTATTGACTGGCAGATCTTTGGCCCAATAATTGGGGTTGCGCTTATAGCTCAAGCTGCGTCCAGCATCAACGCGGTCTAAAAGATACGGCCCTGAGCCTAAAATCGGCTGCATGGTTACGCGAGTGAAGTCTTTTTTGGCCCAGTCTTTTTGAGAATAGATCGGCATCTGCGACAATATCAGCGGCATTTCCGCATTATTGTCTGACTTAAAGCTCATTTTTACTTGATGCTTTGATAGCACTTCAGTTTTAGCTAAATCTGCCAAATACATTTGCAGGCCAGGATTGGATTTGGTCTGAAAAGCATCAAAACTGAATTTAACATCTGCAGCCGTCACGGGTGAACCATCACTAAACTTGGCTTTTGGGTTCAGATTAAAAATCACATACGAGGTTTTTTTCGGATCAAAGGTTGCGCTGCTGGCCAGCAGCGGATACATCACCCCTGGTTCATCCAGCGAGCTACTCATCAAGGAATCAAATAGATAATTGACCCCATCGGCAGCGCTGCCCTTGCCATTCATGCTGTTTAAGTTGTCAAAGGTGCCGTTGCTGGCGCTGCTGATATAACCGCCCTTAGGCGCGCCAGCATTCGCATAAGGCATGGCTGGCAGTGATGCATATTTGGGGGTGCTGTGTATGGCGATAAATGGCGTGGTCTGCACTGCAGCCCATGCCCCTTGCGTTAAAACAGCCCCAATTGCCAGCACATAAGGATTAACCTTGGCTAATAAAATATTCACGGCACTCCCTGCAGTGTTCTGGCTCTAGTTAGGCACTTTAATGACTTCACCAATCCGCAGCTGTGCAGACGGCTGCATATTATTCATTTCTGCCAAAGTATTGGTATCCATACCGTAACGGCTCGCAAGGCCAATCATGGTATCACCGCGCTTGATGCGGTATTCAGCAATCGTTTTCGGCACTTGAATTTTCTGTCCCACACGCAGGCCTGCTTTGGCGCTGAGATTATTCAGCTCCGCCAATTCGGATACGCTCATACTGTTACGGCTGGCAATAAGATTTAAAGACTCACCCGATTTTACAGTATAGCTTTCTGTACTGCGTGAACTGCTGCTTGATGCAGAAGCTGTTGGAGCAGATTTCACCGTTGCTGCCACTTTTTCAGCAGGCGCATCATCTTCAGAAACCTTCAACTTCTGACCAATTCTGACCGTACTGCTGCGTGTCAAATTATTCAGCTCCGCTAAATAGCTCAACTGCAATTTGTACTTTTGCGCAATCGACGTCAATGTTTCGCCAGATTTCACGGTATGTGTGTCCGGCATTAAACCAGATGGAGTTTTTTCATTTTTGGCTGACACCTTCGCTTCTGATTTTGCATCAGCTTTCACTAAAGCTTTAAGCTCAGTATTTTCTTCCGGCACATCACCAGACAACTGCAGTTTTTGACCTACGCGTAAACCCGTATTGCGGTTAATTCCATTTACATTCGCAAGATAATCAATGCTGACCTCATAACGGCTGGCTATCGCAGTTAAGGTATCACCCGATTGCACAACATACTGTTCAGGCGCTTTATTCTGTGCAGGCACTTTCAGCGTTTGGCCTACGCGCAAACCCGTATTGGCGGCTATATCATTGATCTCGGCCAATTCTGACACACTGATTTTTGCCTGCGATGCCAAACTATACAAAGTATCACCGCGCTGTACGCTGTAGCTTTCTGTTTTGTAGCTTGGTGCAGCCGATTTCTTATCAGCTTTAGCAGAAAGCGCTTTAGTCTCAGTTTTTGCTGCGGCAGTTTCGTTCGCCTCATTCACGTCATTCAGCGGCACATTAATTTTTTGACCCGCCATCAAACTGCTCGAAGCATTCAAGCCATCTGTCAAATCCGCCAATTCCTGATTTGAAAGCGCATAGCGGTCTGCAATCAATTTTAAATATTCGCCGCGTTTAACTGTATATGATTTGGTTTGAACTTTAAGCGCTTTTTTCTCTGCGTCCGCTTTTTTGCTGTCCGCTTCAAGTTTCGCTTTAGATGCAGCTGTTTCTTTCAGAGACAGCTTCTGACCCACGAATAAACCGCTGGATGTGCTGAGATTATTATAATCAGCCAGCTGCTTCACTGATAAACCAAATTGGCCTGCCACGCCAGTTAAACTGTCATTGGCCTGCACCACATAGTTGTCAGGTGCTTTGGCATTTTGAGTTTTGGCTTTCGGCTCATCAATAACAGGTTTAGCATCATAAAGATAAATCGCTGTCCCCACAAAAAGCTTAGACTCCGCATCCATCTGGTTCCATTTAGCCACATCACGCCAATTCACGCCGTTTTTCATCGCAATCAGCGCAAGCGTATCGCCCGACTGAACGGTATAAGTGCTGCGTTTGCCTTTAGGCGCGACCACGACCACTTCTGAATCGGTCTTAATGTAATTTTTGTCTAAATTACGCTTCGCTTCTTCAGAATCCGCACTTGTACTTTCAGCCACTCCTTTCGGATAAGCAAAGCCCTTAGTCAGTTCTTTACCCTGCTGATCTGCAATTGATTGGCTGGTTTGAATGGCGGTCAGCTTAATCTTGCCATCGTAGGGATCGACAATTTCAGTGCCTTTAGGCGCCAAAGCTGTCAGCTCCTGCACCACTTGCTCCTGCTCAGCTTTCGTTGCAACCGGTTTCAGCACTTCATCCACAGTTTTGGTTTCGCCCTCAGCTTTGATAGCAGCCATAATTTGGCTGCGTTCTTGCGAAGACAAAGGCGGCTCTGCAGAAACGGCTTTGATAGATGCTGTTGGTGTTACAGCCACAGGAATACGCGGCGCACTCGGAATATCTGTACTTGCTGCAAAGGCCGCCAAAGCTGCAGAACCTTTGGGCGTAGACACTTTAGATGTACTTGCGGCAGGTTTAGCTACAGTCATCACAGGCGGCGCAGAGACTGACGGCACCACAACTTTGGTATTTAACGTAGGCGGCGCAGTACGTGCAGGGGCAATGGTGACATTATTCTGCGGCAAAGGCTGATTTAAACCGCCAGCCCAATATCCACCAGATGCAGATTTCAGCTTTTTCAGTTTCGCATCCACTGTCGGGCTAACATCTGCAGGAATTAAAATACGCATTGGACTTGAAGTATCAATCACTTCACCGCGGTGCCCTGGATTCAGGGCATATAGTTCTGCACGGCTTAAACCTGTTACAGATGCAACTTCATTTAAATTTGCTGGTCCTACCGTAATTTCCCTAAAGTGCGGGCGGTTGGCAATTGGCGGTAAGCTCACGCCGTAATTGTTTGGATTTTTAATAATTTGCGCCACAGCTATAAAGCGCGGCACATAGTTCATTGTTTCTTGTGGCAGTTTCAAAGACCAGTAATCTGTAGGCAAGCCTGCTGCTTTGTTGCGGTTAATTGCCTGCTGGATACGGCCCGGCCCTGCGTTATAAGCAGCCAAAGCTAGCTCCCAAGAACCGAATTGATTATACAGGCTGCCTAAAAACTCATAGGCTGCACGGGTCGATTCCACAACATCACGGCGTCCGTCATACATGCTGGTTTGCTTTAGGCCATAAATACGGCCAGTACTCGGAATAAACTGCCATAGGCCCGCAGCTGCAGCGCTTGATGTTGCTGCTGGGTCATACGAGCTTTCAATCACAGGCAGCAACGCCAATTCTGTCGGCATGCCGCGGCGTTCTGCTTCTTTTACTGTGTGGTACAAATAGCGTGATGCGCGTGCGCTTAAGCGTTCAATATAAGGCTGACGTGACGAGAACCAGCCGCGCTGCGCTTCAATACGCGTATCCCAATGATTGAGATCCATTTTGAAGCCTACGGTCATACGCTTCCAAACATCACCATGTTTTAAAACCTGCAGGCGGTCGCCTTCTACTGCGCGCATGTCTGTTGCCGACAGTAAATCTTCTAAACCATCCAAGCTGTTGGCATCTAAATAGCCTGATGAACCAACCATTTTCGACTTCGAAGCCTGTGTTGCGCTTGAAGAAGATGAGCAGCCCGTTAAACCTAAAGCAGCTAACGCTGAACCCAGTACTGTAATTTTAAATAAAGATGGGAAAGTAGGCTGACACCAGATTTTGGTTGGTTTATACATAAAGAAATCCAAACAACTCGTATAAAAATTTATTTTTTAGCTCTGTCATTGTAGTGAAGCGGCACGCAGACACAAGGCGTTAATTTAACGCGTTTCGCGTATAAATGTTACAAGAAATTAAAAAAACGTAAGGATTCCGCTTCCTCTATTGCATTTGCGTTATACAATACAGCTCTGAACTCAGCCTTAATTTTCGGATTCACATCTATGTCACAAACAATCACGCTTTACGTCGATGGCGCTTGCAAAGGCAATCCTGGTTTAGGCGGATGGGGTGCATATATTATTACCGAAACTGAAGAGCACAAGATTTGCGGCGGCGAACCAGAAACCACCAATAACCGTATGGAGCTGACAGCAGCAATTGAAGGCGTGCTGTTTTGCCCTGCCAATGCCAAACTGGTCATTTGGACAGATTCCAATTATGTGAAGCAAGGCATCACCGAGTGGATTCATGGCTGGAAAAAGAAAAACTGGAAAGACGTCAAAAATCCAGATCTTTGGAAAAAACTGGATGCTGTCTGCCAAGGCCGAGAAATCGAGTGGAATTGGATTAAAGGCCACGCTGGACATGCGGGCAATGAAATGGCGGATCAGCTGGCGAACCAAGGTGCAGAAGAAACCGCACTGCAGCTGAAAAATGGCAATGCAAAAAAAAAAGCGGAACCTGACTGGCTGCTGAATGACCCATTTGGCTTAGACAGCGCAGAGGATGAAGACGAGTTGATTGAAGAAGAAACGGTATTTGAAGAAAACTCAAGCGCTGCAGATGAGAACCTGATAAACACAGCACACCCCGAATCTCAGCCTGAATCTGCTGAAAAAATTCCGCCAGCAGCAAAACCAGCAGCGCCGATGCATCCGAAGATTGTAATTACCCCTGCCACTTTGGATTTGCAAGGCCCGCGCCAGCTGATTTTAGATACAGAGACTACCGGTTTTTATTTTCAAGACAGCGACCGCATCATTGAGGTCGGCGCCGTTGAAATGATCAACCGTAAATTGACCGGCAGCTCAATTCATATTTATATCAACCCGAAGAAGCCTGTAGGTGAATCAGAAAACATCCACGGTATCAGTGATGATTTCTTAAAAGATAAACCACTGTATGCTGAAATTGCAGATACCCTGTTTGACTATTTAAAAGGCGCAGAAATTATTGCGCATAACGCAACCTTCGATATGAACTTCTTAAATATGGAGTTCACCCGTGCAGGCTTCCCTGCACTGTCAACGGTCTGCGAAGTCACCGATACCTTGGCGATGGCAAAATCCAAGCATCCGGGGCAAAAAAACTCATTGGACGCATTGGTGCGCCGCTATGAAATTCCGCAGCGCGACCGTACCTTCCACGGCGCCTTGCTCGATGCAGAGATTCTATCTGACGTCTACTTAGCCATGACCGGCGGTCAAGTATCTTTTGATATTGATGCACTGACAAACAGCGAAGGTGGACAAGGCGCTTCTTCGCGTCAAGCCGTGCAAATCGAGCTTCCTGTGATTTTACCAAGTGCAGAAGAGCTGACCGAGCATGAGAATTGGGTCAAACAATTTGAGGAAAAACAGGGTACGCCTTGCCTTTTCGCAAAATAAAATCTAAATTTCCTGTTACTTTTTGTATTTAAACCGTTAAAACATACGCTATAGTTAAACAAAAGATGGTCCGCCTATAAACAGGCGGTTCACAAACAAGATAAAACCCTAGGAAAGGTGCAGATCCATGTCTTACCAAACCTCTATACATTTTGATCCAACGGCATTGCTGATAATAAAAAATGAGGTTGATAACTCGATCAAGTTAGTCGAATCAGCAGTCAGCACCTTAGTAGAAGACCAAACCTTGCCTTTTGGCATTGATGATGCACTCAATCAATTTGAGCAATGCGCACAAGTCCTTGCTCTGATCGATATGTCTAGCCTCGCCAAAATCGCTCAATACTCTGCAGAATTAATGCGCAAGATTATGGGGAATCCTGCCGTTATTAATTCGACAGATGTTATTGCACTGAGCGAAGGCACAACCATGCTGAAGCGCTATATTGAGTTCATCTGCCTGCGTGAAGTCAAAATTCCGCAATTTTTATTAGACACGCTAAACCGTCTAGAATTGTCATTGGGCAAGCCGCTGACCTCAGAAGGCCAGCACATCGAATCCCTGCTGGACTCTATTACGCCAGATTTCGATTTGCCTCAAGCGCCCGTTTTAGAAAAATCTAAATATGTACACCGCTTATACAAACTTGCGCTGAATAAACTGCTGAAACAGGAAGAAACTGAATCTGACCTGCAAGCGATTAAACTGGTGGGCACATATCTTTCTGCTTTAGCAGAAACCCACCCAAGCAAGCAGTATTGGAACTTAGTGTTTACTGCGTTCAATCAAATTGATCACTTGCTGATTAATGAGCCGCGTTTACGCACGCTGGTAAGCATTGAACGCAATATGGCGCAGTATTTTACAGCGCAAGACCGTTTTAAGCCGTCGCTGTCGGATATTGCCAATGTGCTAAGCCTGTGCATCAGCCAAGAAGATGAAGTGTCGCAGCATATCCGCACCAAATTGAATATTGGCGATGACCTGCTGACCGATGTGCAGCTGCAAGTCTTCAGCCGCCATTTATATGGTCCAGACTTTGACACCATGCATACCATCAGCGGCCTAGTTACAGCTGAAATGGCTCAGATCCGCAACGATATTGAGTACAATTACCAAAATATGACGCCAGAGAAAACGCAAGAACTTCAAGGCAAGTTGATGCAGCTGGGCAATATTTTCAAAGTGCTGAACTTGAACGAAGCGCATAATGATTTGACCCGCCAAGCAGCGTCATTGAACCAAGCTGAAATCTTAAAAGATGAAAGTTTTGCGCAGCAGCTGATGAACTGCATTTTGTCCGCGATGAATTCGATTGGTGTCCTTGAACGCCACCATACGTCAAGCCGCCTGCAGCTGCGCGTACACAACATGAATATTTCGTTGGACCGTCTGGATGAGGCCCATGAAGCGCTGCTGAACGAAACACGTGTACTGATTGATGCTGCCAGCCAAACCCTGGTTCAATATGTAAAAGATCAAGATGCAGCCGTGCTGGAAACCGTGCCAACACAATTGCGTGAAATTGGCGGCGCTTTGCTGTTCTTAAATGCAGAAACAGGTCAGGAGTCTTTAAGTACAGCAGCAAGCTTTGTGCAAGGCCATCTAGAAGCTGGCACAGCCATTGATGGTCAAAACATCAATCGCGTGCTGGATACATTGGCAAGTGCAGACATGCTGATTGAAAATTTAAAGAACAAAATGCCTGTATTGCACAGCATGTTTAAGGTAGCATTGGAAAGCAGTGATAAATTGAAATCTGCAGCCTAATGACCACACTCTCACTTGCTTATATTTTTAAACAGCAGCAGCTGTTAGTCGATGAACAATTTCAACTGCCTCGCGTTGAAACTTTAGCAAGTGATTTGCTGATTAGCACGGGTGATCAAGTGATTGCCCGTGACCTGCAAGAGCATGAGGCTATTCCTGATGGCTTGCAGCTGATTCCTATACGCCAATTGCTTCAGCTCTGGAGCATTCAAGAATTTGAACAGGCCAGCCGCGCTATTCAGCTCTTGGAATGGCGCCGCAACCATAAATTCTGCAGCCACTGCGGTCATAAAACAGATGTTCACACCAGTGAATATGCCATGGTGTGCCCTGCCTGCAATTATCATCAATATCCCCGCGTCAATCCTTGCGTGATTACTGTGATTACCCGCGGTAAAGACGAAATTCTATTGGCCAAAAATGCCCGCAACACCAGCAATATGTATGGCTTGATTGCAGGTTTTGTCGAAGTTGGCGAAACCTTGGAAGATGCAGTACGGCGTGAAACTTTGGAAGAAGTCGGTTTAAAGCTGGGCAAAATTGAATATTTAGCCAGTCAGCCTTGGCCTTTCCCAAGCAACCTGATGATTGCATTTAAAGCGGAATATGCATCTGGTGAACTGCAGCTGCAGCCCGAAGAAATCAGTGATGCCGCTTTCTTTAAGTTTGATCAGCTGCCGGAGATTCCTTTTAAAGGCAGTATTGCGCATGCCATGATTATGCATGTAATTCAAGGTACCGCCGTTGCTGATGATACTCAAGCCTGGCTTTAAGGCCATTGTGCCGCAGTATTCGAGTTTAAAAAACCACTCATATTTGAGCGGTTTTTTAATTTAAACTCAAACAGCTGAGTTATTTTAGCGCATCTTCTAAAGCGCGCATGATTTGCGCCTTGGTTGAAAAGAAACGGCTGAATAGGCTGGAAACAGAACCAATCATGGTGATATGCCCCACCCGCGGCACAGAAATCAGCCGGCTGTAATTGCCCAACTCCTTAAGCTTTGCATCTAAATCTGTGCTGTTGCTGAGGCTGACAATATTGTCATTGGCTGCAGTAAACAGATAATGCTTGATGGTATTTTGCTGGACAAAATAATACGGCATCACCTGATTATACGGCAGCTCCTGATCAAAGGCATCCGCACATAAGGGATCGCCTTTATAGTCAAAATGATACGGTCCAGCCAAGCCAATAATCGCACGGATTTTATCTCGGCTCTGCAGCTGATAAGGCTGCGGATGATACAGTGCAGACATGACATTAAACGCGCCTGCTGAATGCCCCATCAGCACGATGTTGTCGACAGCAATGTGCAGTTTTTGCTGAGATTGGCTCATAAAGTTCAAGGCTAGGCTTAAATCATCGATATAGCTTGGAAAAATATGTTCAGGTGCAAGATGATAGTTAATCACCGCTACATCAAAGCCTTCTTTAGCAAATGCTTCGCCAATAAAGCCATAATCCTTTTTATCGCCATGCATCCAAGCGCCGCCATGCACAAAAACAATCAGCGGACGCTCAGACCTTGGTGAACTGCTGCGGTACACATCCATACGGTGACGCGCTTTCAAGCCATAAGGCACATTCCGCTGTACACTATAGCCCTGTTTTGGCGTTAAGCGGTTTAATGCATAACTGCCAAAATCATAAATACGGAAATCACGATACAGTGTTTTTGCCGTTTCAACGGTTGCATTCAGCTGGCCAGACCAGCGCTGTAAATTAAGGCGCATTCGGGTCAGCAGTATCCGGATCTATTGCTATAGGGGTTGATGTGTCAGACGTGCCGCCTACCATTGGAGATGAGAAGCTGGAATTCATTGAAGCATTCTGCTCAATGTTATCGACCAAGGTCACGATTTTCGTGACATTGCCTACTTGCTGCAATACCTGATTCAAATCATTGATTTCTGCTGTATTTAAACGGCCCATCACATACAGCACGCCATCTTCGGTATGAATGTTGACTTTACTGTCAGATACCACTGGCGCTTTCATAATCAGCGCGCGGGTATTGGCTGTTACAGCCGTATCCTGCATGATGGTGTTATAGCTGATTTGGTTGCCGACGGTAATAAAGTTGTGAATGCTTTTTACATCGGTCATGGCTTTCACATTGTCTTCAGCCAGCTGTTTAAGATGCGCATCCGGCACTTGACCTGTCAGCAGCACATTACCGTGAAAACTGTCAATATTGACGCGGGACTGCCTAAAACGCTCATCCAATTTATATAAATTAATTTTTGCTGTTCTAACAATTGAAGAATCGATAAAAACTTGGCCTAAAGAACGCGCTCCGCTTTCAGTTCCGACAGGAGCTGTTCCTGTACCGCCAGCGATAAAACTCGCACATCCCGATAAACTTGCGACACATAACATTGTCATTGCAATACGCTTAACCACTCAGCAAGACTCCTTAATTATTCAATCGTTTTATAACTCTGCATTTACACAGTATATTTTGTTCAAAGATTAATAAACTCTTGATCAAAAGTAAAAGCATTTTCTATCCATTGCAGATCATAAGTGAAATTTAAAAAATCATGCTGTAGTGATTTTGCAAAGCGTTGATAAAAATCAAAACAAATGACATCAAAGCGGCAATCATATTGCTGAAAATCAGGCCATACTTGCAGAAAATGCAGCGCTGTTTTGCACATTTTGCGCTGTTTGTGTATTGAAACGGTTTCCGCAGCCTGTGCATAGGCCGTTTTTGAACGCGCTTTGACTTCGATGAACAGCAGTTCCTGCCCGCGCTGCACAATCAGATCAATTTCACCAAAACGGCTGTGATAATTGGCCTGTACCAAGGAAAAACCCTGCTGCTGCGCTAATTTCAGTGCCTCCTGCTCTGCCCATTGGCCTAATTTCATTGGTTTATTCATACATTTCAACTGCCTTCTGCACTTAGATCGCAACAACGCCTTTAGTTGTATTTTGATAACACTTTGGCAGTCGCTGAATCTGATTGCCGCTGATTTGAATCATGCCTGTTCTGCCTTCAAACACTGCGCTTTTCATTTTTGGGTCTTGCAGATACAGCTGTGTAATGCTCCATGCATCGCCGCCAAAAGCCAGTAACCGCTGATAAGGCATGCTCACAGGGTTTTGCTGATAAGCGCTGTACATATCACCCCACTGCCCTCGATATAGAGCGGGCGTATCACAAAATTTTATGCCTTTGGGGATGGGCTGCTTCTCTTCAATGGCATTGGATAAAGTATAAAGATGCTTGCTCGGCAGTTTCTGCAGCTGGTTCAGCCATTCATTATTGCCAAGCAGCAGCAAGGCCTGATGCTTTTTAAGCTTTTGGGGCGGCGCATCCAGCACTTGCATCGGCAATTCTGCCTGAGTCACCAAGGACATTAAGAAAAGTTCATGTTCTATTTCACTGCCCGTTTGACGCAGCACCAGCAGCTCATTCATTTTGTCAGCAGCCAATACACTTTTTAGAGCCTGCGCATCGTCTTTTTTTGCCAGACTAAACTGGGTGATGTTGCCCGCTTGCGCGGAGCCTTCATTCAGCGTCAGCACTCGGATTTTGGGTTTGGCCTTCATCAGTGCATCGACATCACTGCGCGCCAAAGGCCCAACAATGACTCTGGTTTTGGCGGTAATATTCTTTTTCAGCACATTGGCCATCTTTTTTTGATTTGAATTAACAAATTTAATGGGCTCTTTATCGCCTGAAGCGCGATATGCGCTTTGAAAACCCAGCTTGATGCTCGATGCCGCTCGCGCCATAGGGCCTGATTCGGGTAAAATAACCAAAACCTCCGCTTGGGCGTAAGTCATCCCTCCCATTAACGCCAATACAAGTAAATTTTTCTTATTTTTGAACATGGAGAAACCTATGGGTGCTCAGTTATTTGTTGTTGCGACTCCAATCGGGCACTTAGATGATATTAGTTATCGTGCAATTAATGTGCTGAAGTCTGTTAGTATTATTGCCGCAGAGGATACACGAACTTCAGCTCAATTGCTCAAACACTTTAATATTCAAACACCTCTCACTGCCTGCCACGAACATAATGAAAGCAATAAGATTGATCTGCTGATTCAGCGCTTGAAAAACGGCGAAGATATGGCGTTAATCAGTGATGCTGGCACCCCGCTAATCAGCGACCCTGGCTTTAAGCTGGTTCGTGCCGCGCAAGAGCACAATATTAAAGTTATTCCAGTTCCGGGCGCTTGTGCAGCCATTGCTGCTTTAAGTGCTGTAGGCTTGCCTAGTGACCACTTTAGCTTTGAAGGTTTTTTGCCGTCTAAGCAGTCACAGCGTTTGATTTCACTGAATAAACTCAAAGACCAAACCCAAACCCTGATTATTTATGAAGCGCCGCACCGTATTTTGGACTGCGTGAAAGACATGGTAGAAGTATTTGGCGCAGACCGTCCTGTCGGTTTTGCGCGTGAAATTACCAAGACCTTTGAAACCATCAAAAAGATGACTTTAGGTGAATTGGTGACTTTTGTAGAGTCTGACCACAATCAGCAAAAAGGTGAAATTGTGCTGGTGATTGGCGGTGCGACTGAAGAAAAAGACATGGAACAGGAAAAGCTGGACCAGTTACTTACTCGCCTGCTGCAGGATTTATCCGTTAAAGCCGCTTCCCAACTGGCTGCAGATTTGACTGGCATTAAAAAGAAAGTGGCCTATCAGCGCGCTTTAGAACTGACGCAGCAACAAGACGCATAAGCATAGATTAAGCGCCCTATCACTAAACTACGGCGTCTTAAAGCCTAAAAGCACATTCAGATGCATATTGAATGTGCTTTTTTATGATCTCATTATATTGTTGTCATGCGATCTAATTTGAACGAAGCGTTAAAGGATTGGCCTACACTTTTATACTTGTGAAGATGCCGTCCATATTGCATGCTCATCACATGAAAAAATTTAAATAGATCATAACAATATGACTCAAGCAAAGTTCATAGCCGCTTATATATTCAATCTGCTCTGGCTGCTGGGTCTGCTGCACATTGGCTATTATGGCTCAAAGCCTTATCCGCATTATATTTCTGATGAAATGATTAGCCCTGATTTTCAAGCTATGCTCATGGCTTGTGCAATTTATTCACTGTATTTTATTTGCGGCAACGTGTTGCGCCTGATACCCTTTTGGCGCAACATGCCTTACTGGGCATATACCCTTTTGAGCGCAATTTTAATCTTTCAATGCTTTGCCGCTTTCATTGGCGCGATGCATGCCCCGCCATACTGGGGAGCGCTGATTATCAGCTGCATGTTCACCCTGCTGGCGCATTTTGTGTTTTATCCTATCTATGCGCTGTGCCAAAAATATGCTCAAAAGAAAAACACCGCTTCATAGCGGTGTTTTAATCATTTTAAAGATAAAGTTTAGGGCTTCATCAGTCATGTGCAGCTTCATCCGGCGGCACTTCTGTGATTTTACCGCCGCGCGCTAAAAACGCTGCAACTTCATCTTCCAATGATTGACGCTGTTTCAGCTTAGCAGTCACTGTCAGTGTTTCCGCTTCGGCTACATCACCATCAGATGAACCTTCAGACGAATCTGATGCGCCTTTTTCAGCTGCTTTCGCTTCTTCATCATCAACCGCAGAATCTTCTGCATCATCATAATCATTCATATCTGTCATCTTGCTCTCCCCACGAATGACGGCTTGTACTGTCAGGCAATTTCCTGATTTTGATTTAGAAGAAATTTAACAATCTCTTTGCCTTTCGCATAGAGCCAATAGTTAAAAAATCGTATCTTTTTTAATCAAAATCGTAATCAAGTATTTACGAGTGCTTAAAAAACTCGCTATTTCAGCTTATACGCTGTAACGGGTCTGTTTCAGCAGTGACAAACCATTGGCCTGCGCCATAAAGGCATCTTTCAGCACAGGCTGCTTTTCAACCTGATTTAAGCCAAAATTACGCGCCCAAACTACAGGGAATAAAGAGACTGTTTCCATCCAGCCAATCGCAGACATGCTGTGCATCATGGCATCATTTTGCCCTTTACGGCGGTGTTCATAACGCTTAAGCGTCTGCTCATGCGCCCATACGCCGCGCGCTTGGTCATGCAGCAGCGCATCACACAGCACAGCAGCATCCAAACAGCCAATATTCACGCCTTGACCTGCTAAAGGATGAATCACATGTGCAGCATCGCCAATTAAAGCCAGACCATTTTTGACATACTGCTGCGCCGCGCGCGCTTTCAATGGAAATTTAGCACGTGGCGTTGCTTCTAAGACTTCGCCTAGCATGTGATAGCTTTCACGCGTCAGCAACGCTGTAAATTCTGCATCTGATAAAGCTGCATATTCGTCGGCATAATCATCTGGCAAGGTCCAAACAATGGACTGCCAATAGCCGTTTTCTTCAGGTTTTAAACTTGCCATCGGCAAAAATGCCAAAGGGCCCGTTTCTAAAAAAATCTGCCGCGCGACATGCTGATGCGGCTGCGCAGTACGAATTGCACAGCTGATGCCTGCCTGCTGGTAATCCAGCACATCAATATCAATAAAAGCCTGCTCGCGTACAAATGAATTTGCACCGTCTGCACCAATCACCAGTTTGGTTTTCAGCTGCGTGCCGTCTGCCAAATGAATATGCCACCCCCCTACACCTTCTTCGACACGGGTCACTTTTACTTGAGTGCGGTAGTCGTTAAGCTGTTCCAGCATTTGCTGCTGAATAGCCAAATTTAAAATGCTCGGCTCGACCATTGTACCTAAGGCTTGCTCGGCACTTGGTGTCTTTACTGAGGATTGACCAAAATTGATTTCGCCATAGCCGTTTTTATTCCACACCTGCATGCCGCTATATGGCATTTGCCGCGCCAGCTTATCCCACACACCCGCAGTTTTTAACAAATGAATGGTGGCTTGGCTTAAAGCCAGTACCCGTGGATTGGCTGCTGCTAGATTTTTCTCTGCATCTAAAATAGGCGCCGCATCTAAAACTGTTGCCTGTACTCCGCCCTGCGCCAATAATAATGCTGCTAAGCCGCCCACCAAACCGCCGCCAATGATGACTGCATCCAATACCGGATCATGGCCCATATTCATGCTTTTAGCCCCATTGCATAGTTCGCCACTAAAGGTTTAATGCCCGGAATGGTGTCAAAGGCAACCAATCCTGTATTACGAATCAGTTTTAAAATTGGGTTTTGGTTGCTGAATCCGCGCACAACCGTATCACAGAACTTAATCACGCGCTGCTGATCGGTCAGGCGTGATTTTTCATAATCCAGCAGCATAGCTGCTTCACCCAAATCGGCATTATTTTCAACTTGCTCTGTTAAATAACGGCGCAGTACATAGGCATCGCGCATACACAAGTTAAAGCCCTGACCAGCGACAGGATGAATGGTATGTGCAGCATTACCCATCAGTACTACACGACCTACAGCCTGTTTTTCTGCAAGTACTTGTGACAATGGAAAGCTAAAGCGTTTGCCGGTTTTTTGGAATTTACCGGCACGGTCGCCATAGGTTTCTTGTAGGGCATCTAAGAAGTGCTGATCATTTTCATCACCCATCCATTCGCCTTCTGTGCCTTTAGGCACAGGCCAAACCACTGAGCGGCGGTATTCGCCCGGCAGCGGCAGCAGCGCTAGCGGGCCAAGCGGACTAAAACGCTCAAAACCGACATGACAATGCGGTTTTGATGTTTGTACAGTGGTGACAATGGCAACTTGGTCATAATCATGTACTGATGCACCAATACCTAAGGCCTTACGGCAGAATGAATCACGGCCATCTGCTGCAATGACGATTTTTGATTGTAATTTATGAGTATATTCACCGCGCTCTGCTTCAATATAAGCAAAGTCTGCATCTTGAGTCAGTGACGTCACTTGCACGCCATCAATCAGCTCAATCAACGCTTCTTGTTTAACTTGCTGCAAAAGCACACGGCCCAGCCATGCATTTTCTATGACTTGCCCAAAGCTTTCGACTTTTTCTTGTTCTGCTTTTAAGCGTGCTTTGCCAAAACTGCCCTGCTCTGTAATGTGGACTTCATAAATAGGCGTTGCATGTTCCTGCAAAGCATCCCAAAGGCCAAGTTCTTGATAAATTTGCACAGTACGGCGTGATAAGGCGCTATTTCGGGCATCAAAACTGGAATGATACGGCGCAAGATTTGCATCATCATAATTTGGGTATTTGATGGCTTCTAAAAGCTTTACACCAATATTTGCCTTTGCCAACATGAGCGCCAGACTCAGGCCGACCATACCGCCGCCAACAATGATGACTTCTTGCTGCATGCTTTGTTCCTTTTTTATCAGGTATTCGAATTCAGGAGATTCACTCGAAATACGTATAATCTGTAATGGATTTTATCTTACATCAAGGACATGATTTTTTATATTGAATCATTTAGTAAAGTTCGAAAGGATCAATCCATACTTCAATCTTATGATGAATTTTAGCTCAACAAAAAAGTGGAACATTGATCAAAAATTAATCACTAAAACATAAAAAATCATTAAAAAAAGCCCAATGGGCTGAGATTGGGCTTTTAAATTAATTTAAGATACTGAAAATTATTAATAAATTAAAATCATTTCGTATAACGTGTATTATGTTAATTTTAGGAAACCTTAACTTAGCAGATAAACTAAAAAGTAGGTAATCCATAATGGGCATTATACGAGATCAACAGCCCTAGACTTTTATCTAAGATATTTAATTTAAAAAACATTTTAACTTAAATATTTAAGTTATATAATTAAACAAAATTTTTTCAAAAATCAAACTATGAAACCATTATATCTCTTCATTGGACTTTTTGTATTTATGTTAGTTATTAACTTCTTTAGATAGATGATACGTTAATGGCCAATCAAGGTAATTATAAAAGCATCCTTAGAGATCTTTTCCCCTTTAAAAATGAATATAGCTTATTTTTTATGGGATTAATTGTTTTACTCTGTACAACATTCATTCAAACTGATGATTATACAGGTATAACATTAAAAGCTACGAATGAGTTGGTAACTTCTAGCCATAGGCTCTTATGGGATGTTCTTTTTTTCTTAACACTTTTTACTGCACTTTATATTTTTTTAATTTACCTTTTGAAGGGTTTTTCAAGATCAACAATCGCTCAAATAAGAAAGCATCGTAAGTTAATCCAAAAAAAGAAGAACTCAAAAAAATCACCATTATTGGAAGCTACAGTTCTTATTACCTTGTATATCTTATCTTTTAACGGCTTCTTTATGGTGGATCCAACTGAGTCATCAAAAAGTTTATGGCTTTACAACGGGAATATTTATTTTGATCTAGTTTTTATGTTTTTTTTATATTCATCCTTCACTATTTTCACTGTATTAATCACCGTTGTGATAAGTGCGTTAAGAGATCATTAAGTATTATCAATCTAACTATAGTAGCCAGAAATTTTAATAAAAAACCATGAAGAAACTGATAATTTGCTGTGAAATTGACAAGTATTAACGTATATTAAGCTTAATAAAATCAATATTTTATATTTTAAATGTCATTAAATTCAAAAAAAGTAGTCGAGTTTTCCATACTGGCTGTATTAGGTTTTACACTGTATTTCGGATATACTTCCTACCATCATTGGAAATATAAACAGGCTTTGAAGTCTGATAACCAAATTCAAGAGTGTGGTAAATTTATTGAAAGAAAAGAAATAGTTAAAGAAAGCTCTGGGAAAGCAGCTGACAGTATTGGGGCTATCTATACATTCAAGAATTCTCAAGGAGAATTATTCAGTTTTAGTGGTATTAAATACATTCACACGCATTTACCAAGACTCAGTACATTGCAGCCACAACAACCCATTTGCTTTCAATATGCACCTATATGGAAAGATGAAAATGGTCTTTTCCCTCTTACTAAGCTTTATTAGAAATAAGACCCGATCATATGATCGGGTCTTATTTCTAATTTGGCTTACTTCGCCATCAAGGCTTCAATCTCTTCTACAGACTTAACGACAGCAGCAGTTAAAACCAGAGGACCAGCTTTGGTCACCGCCACATCATCTTCAATACGGATGCCAATCCCACGCCATTTTTCATCAACCGTTTCGTCATCAGGTGCAATATAAAGTCCAGGCTCGACCGTGACCACCATGCCCTCTTCATAGGCACGCCATTCACCTTCTTGCTTGTATGAACCCACATCATGCACATCCATACCTAACCAATGGCCAGTGCCGTGCATGTAAAATTGACGATAGCTTTCTTTGGTAATGATGTCTTCAATATCGCCTTGCATCAAGCCCAAATCCAGTAAGCCTTGCACCATAATACGTACCGCAACAGTATGCGGCTCTTTATATGAATTACCGATTCGCACCGCATCAATCGCAGCGATTTGCGCCTCGAGGATCACATTATAAAGCGCTTTTTGCTCTGCGCTGAATTTACCATTCACAGGAAAAGTACGGGTAATGTCTGAGGCATACAGCTGATATTCACATGCCGCATCAATCAGCACTAAATCGCCATCTTTCAGTTCTTTGTCATTTTCCACATAATGCAGAATACAGCCATTTTCGCCTCCGCCGACAATACTGTTATAAGACGGCACACAGCCGTTTTTGCCAAATACATAATTCAGCTCTGCTTCCAGCGCATATTCCATCATGCCGGGTTTGACTGTTTGCATGGCACGGGTATGCGCTTCTGCTGAAATATCCGAAGCGATTTGCATCAACGCTAATTCATCAGCAGATTTGCACAGACGCATTTCATCCACAATACGGTCCAGCTGAATCAACTGAGAGGGCGCAGAAGCGCCTTTACGCGAGTCAGCGTTTGCATCAGCAATCCATTTGGCAACACGCGCGTCAAAATCTGCTTGCTGACCAATGCGGTAAAATACTTTGTCCTTGTTTTGCAGTTTTTCTAGAATTTCTTCATCCAGCAAATCAATCGCATAAGCTTCATCAGCATCATAATCGTCCACTGCGCCATCAACACCCGCGCGGTAACCATTCCAAATTTCCATTTCACGGTCACGTTCACGGCAAAACAAGCTATAGCTATAGCCTTCTTCTTCCGTGTCAAAAGTTTCAATGACCGCTACCGCTTCAGGTTCTGCAAAGCCTGTCAGATAAAAGAAACTGCTGTCCGCTCGGAATTTATAGTCTGCATCTCGGTTGCGCATTGCTTCTTTGCTGGTTGCAATAATCGCAATGCTGCGCAGCCCCATTTCGCCAGCCAATATATCGCGGCGTTCCTGAAAGTCAGCTTGTGTAAGTTTCTTCATCTGAATGCTTCTTGTCACTCTTAAAAATGGATTAAATGGTGTTAAACGCCCAAAATTAGCTTGGGCGGTGCGGTGTAAACATTTCTACAACATTATTTGTTTCAGCCGATTTCTTTTTAGAAAAGAGCTGTAAAAGCGGGCTTTCAGCCACTTCAATTTTCTTGCGGCCCATAGACAGACTGATCGGAATCAAGCGCACAAATTCATAAAGTTCCTGATAACTTTCTTCACCGTCATCGTCATCATCGGATTCATCAAATTCAACCGATGCGACATCTTGCAGATGTTCAATCAACTCTTGCTCTTCTGCACGCAGCTGACCAGAAGCCAAACCAAAGCCCAAAACTACACCTGTACACCAATCTGCAAGGGCTTGAACGCGTTCTGCCAAACTATGTTCATCATCTGGAAGCAGCGGTAAATAGTCTAATTCATCTTCTGAAAGCGCATGTGAGATGTCTTCAGTTTCATCAGCTAAAATCGCAATCGCTTCTTCGCTAATTTCATTCACTTCCAGCGTTGCTAGAATTTGCTGCCATTCTTCACGCGTCGGCGCTTGGGTTATACAGACAATGCCCGTGAGCAAACCATGCAGTTCGCTTGGGCTGGAAATCTCTTCGATTTCGCTAAAATTGCTGTGCCACTCGGTCCAACCTGAAATATCGTCTTGCATTCGTTTATCCAATCTCTATACTTCTTATATATTACCTTTGTTTGCAATACTGTGCGACCTCGATATGTTAGAAGAATTACAGCGTCTGCAAGCGCATTTAAACGTTTTAAAAACGAAACTTGCGCAATTTGAAAGTGAAAACAGCTCACTGACAGAAGAAAAAAATTCTGCGGGTGAACAGCATCATGCGCAGATTGTGCATAAAAACGGCATCATCACCCAAAAACAAGAAGAAATTGATACGCTGACTGAGCAATTGACTGAATCGCGCAGTCAATTTCAAAATCTGAATACCGATGCGGCGTCTTTAGCTGACCGCTATAGCCGTCTGGAAAAAAGCTGCACCGATTTAAAAAACCGTTTTCAGGAAATCTTAGCCGAGCGCAATGAACTGCGAGTGGTGAAAGAAAAAATGCAAAACGAACAGCGTCAAGCCGCGCAGGAAATTCAATCTTTGCAGCAAGAGCGCCAGCGCCTGCTGCAAAAAAATGAACATGCCAAAGCAAAAGTGGAAGCCATTATTCAGCGTTTAGCCATTTTAGGCACCGCGCAGGATCAGCATGCACAGGAAATCCAGCAATTGGCCCACCCAACTGACGCAAACGAGGAAGTTTAAGCATGAGCGAACAAATTGCCGTCGATTTAAAAGTCCTTGGGCATAATTTCCGTTTATCGACCACAGCAAATCAGCAAGCAGACTTGGAACGTGCAGCTCAACTGTTAAATGATAAATATGATGAGTTCCGCCGCAAAGCGCCACGTATGGAACCCAGCAAGCTGATCATTATGGTTGCGCTGGAACTGATGCAGGAAGTCCTCAGCATGAACAAGAGCCTGCAGGAATATGAACACTGTGAGCGATTGCTTCAGACAATTTTAGAAGAAGCCAAAGATCTCGCTGAATAAGCGGGATTTTTTGCATAAAGCATAGCCAAATAAAATAAGTTTACGCATCAAATACCGCAAGTGATTTGCCAACAGCGCTTAATTCGTTATACTTGCCTTAACTCTGAGGTGTTCGCCAGTAAGTCTATATCCCTGCCGATACTTATATCTCCGGATGCGTTCTGCATATTTAGAGTGTATGCCTGCCTTCGTGCAGGAAACCCATGGAGTATGCGTCGCGTCCACCTTGAACTCATCGGGTTCAGGGTAACGACATTGCAGCGGCACTTTCGGAGCTATTTATTTTATTGCTGTCTGTCTCCTATAATCATTATAAAAATACACTCTTATTTCTGAAACTTATCCGCTAATATTAGTTATTCTTTTTTAATTTTATTGCATAAAAAACCCTGCATTCAGCAGAGTTTTTCAGTTAATGATCTTCTAAGCCATTTCTATCGTTCACGCAAGGCTTCTTTCGCTTTGTTAAACGGCTTGACCAGATAGTCCAGCACACTCTTCGCTCCCGTTTTAATATCTACGGTTGCCACCATACCCGGCGTAATTGCAAATTGCTTACCGTCTTTATTTTTCAATTTGTCTACATCGGTACGGATATAAACGCGGTAGTAGAATTGATCCTGCTTGACCTCATCACGCAAAGTATCAGGTGAAATTACGGTGACTTTGCCTTTCAGCCCGCCATAAATGGAATAATCATAAGCAGTAATTTTGACCAGCGCTTCCTGTCCCGGATGAATAAAGGCAATATCGCGCGGAGAAATTCGCGCTTCTACCAGCAGTTGTTCATCTAAAGGAACAATCGTCATCAATTTACCGTTTTGAGTTATGACACCACCAATTGTCATCACATCAATTTCTTTGACAATACCGCGTACAGGCGATTTAAATACAGTACGGCTCAGCGAATCAGACTTGCCTCTCACCACCTGAGATTGTGTTTCAATATCAGTATTGGCCTTTGCCAGCTCTTCCCGCGCCTGAACAAAATACTGATTACGGATATCATTCATCTGATTGCGCAATTCATTTGCTTGACGTTTTAAGCGCAGCACTTCAACCTCACTGGCAGCCCCCTTTGCAACCAAGGGTTCGGTCATTTTCAGTTCTTGCTCAACTAAAACCAGCGCCTGTTTTAAACCCGCAATCGATTCTTCTAAATTGGCGCGGCGTGAACGGTATAACGCTGTTTCTTCCTGAATCAGCGCCTGCTCTTTGGCCAGCTCTGAAGGAAAGCTTAAAGGCGTGCCGTTGACTTCTGCACGCAATCGCGCAGCCGTCGCTCTTGACGACAAAAGCAATGACGCGGATTCACCTACATTGGATTCAAATCGAGTCGGATCGAGCTGCGCCAAAACTTGGCCTTTTTCAACAATCTGACCTTCCTGTACAGTCAATTTAGTTAAAATACCGCCCTCAAGTGATTGAATGACTTGCTCTTTAGACGATGCAATCACTTTCCCCGTACCTGTAGAAACCTCTTCCAGCTTAAACATCCAAGCCCAAATCAGCAGGGCCAGTAATCCAATGCAAATTATCCAAATAAACAACGACGGTTTAGGCAAACTCGGTTCTAAATCACGCATATGGCTTGCTTTACTTTGCTGATTCATTTTTTTGCCCCTGATGTGGTGTTGTCTGATTTAATACCTGCGCCTTGGGCCCATCCATCACAATTCGGCCTTCATGCACCACAATAATTCGGTCCACCAATTCAAGCACCGCGCGGCGATGCGTCGCAATAACCAAGGTTTTATTGCCCAGCCACGTTTTTAATTGATCAATCAGCATTTTTTCTGTCACATCATCAATGGCTGCTGTAGGTTCATCCAACAGCAGAATATTCGGCTGGCGCAGCAGCAAACGAGTCAACAGTAAAGCCTGACGCTGACCGCCAGAAAAACCAACACCACCTTCTAGAATTTGATGATCTAAACCTTCTTTTTTATCAAGAACAAAACTTAAAGCGCCTGTAATTTTTAAAGTATGCAAAATTTCGTCATCAGTCACCAGCGGCGCACCCAGCTTTAAATTTTCACGTACAGAACCAAAGAACAGCTGTGCATTTTGGTTCAGCAAGCCCATATCGCGGCGCACATCCGAAGGATCAATCAAACCTAGATCAATGCCGTCCAATTTAATTTTGCCTTGCACAGGCTCTTGCATACCGGAAAGCAATTGCAGCAAGGTCGATTTACCCGCACCGTTGCGGCCTAAAATCGCAATTTTTTCTCCCTCTTTAATTTCCAGCTTAGGGATGGTTAAAGAAGCGCGTTCATCATCCTGTCCATATTGGAAAATCACATTGTTCAATTCGTAATGGCCTAAAATGGCAGGACGGTGAATTAAATGTGCCTGATCCGGCTGATCGACAGGTTTTTTCATCAATTCATCTAAGCTGGCTTTTGCCACTTTTGCCTGCTGCAATCTGCCCAGCACGCCAGCAATTTGTGAAATTGGTGCAAGCATACGTGATGATAAAATTGAACATGCAACCAGTGCACCCGTCGTCATATCGCCTTTCATCACTGCGAAACAGCCCACAAGCACGACAATGGCAAAAGTTAAACCCTGAATTTTTTGTGTCCACGCGGTCATAATGCCGACCAGCTTACGCTGACGCATTGAAATCTCAGCTGAGATTTCATTCATATGGTTCCACTGATTTTGGAAACGGGATTCAGCGCGCAGCAGTTTAATATCTTCAATGCCCTGAACTGCTTCTACCAAAATAGCATTGCGGATAGCGCCTTCACGCATGCCTTCTGAGGCTAATTTTGCCAGCGGCTTTTGAATTAAAATGCCTGGAATAATCATCAATGGCACAACAACGACCATCACCCAGAATAAATTACCGCCAATGATCCAGAAAATAGCCAAGAACAATAAGAAAAATGGCAAATCGGCTAATGCTGTGATTGTGGTCGAGGTGACTAGCTCACGTACGCCTTCCAATTCACGGATTTGAGAAATAAATGTTCCTGTAGATTTCGAACGTTCTTTATTTTTAATGCGCAGCGCATGACCAAATACACGGTCAGAAATTTTTAAATCTGCACGTTTACCAATAATGTCAGACAGATATATTCGAGCAATGCGCAGGCTAAATTCAAATACTGCAGCAATTAAAACACCGCCAGCCAATACCCATAAGGTTGGAACAGATTGGGCTGGAATGACGCGGTCGTACACATTCATCGAAAAAACAACGGTAGCCAACGCCAAAATATTTGCCATCATCGATGCAAACATGATGTCGATATAGCGTTTCCAGTCTTTCAATACAATGGACCAAAACCAGCTCGGCTCATAGGGTTTAACGTATTCATCAACCCGCACATCAGCAATAGATTTTTCTGGGCGCAGAATATAGACATTGGCAGTATTTTGTTTAAGCAGATCAATACTAATTACTTGCGCAAGGCCTTGGTCGCCGCTGAATTGAATACTGGCATTTCCTTCTGCATCCACTTTATCCAGAACGCCAACTTGACCGTTTTTCATTTCAATCAACAGCGGCAAACGCCATGGATTTAACATCTCCTCACTGAAGCTGTTTTTCCTGAGGCTTAAACCAATTTGACGGCAAACCGTAGACAGCACATCGTCAATATCTTGGTTTGGGTTCCAATCTAACTGCAGGCGTAAACGCTCTTCTGAGGGTTCGATTCGGTAATGCTTAGCAATGGCAAGTACGGCATTCAGCCATGGCTGGTAATTTATAGAATTGCTCATGGCTCGATCTCAATCCCTTGAATAGGTAAATTATTTAACTGATAAAATTCGCGGGAGCGGCCTGTGACTTTAATGTATTCAATCAGGCCCGAATAAATATCGTATCTGGCGTTTTCAATTTCTTGAGCCACACTATGTATGGATTGTTCGGCATTCAATAAATCCAGCACGGTTCGAGTGCCTAATTTATATTGCTCTTGATATAGCTCTTTAGTGCGCGCTGTAGTTTCTCTGCGGGCGCTTAATACATCCATCTGTTTTTGCTTATAAACTACTTGCTCGCGGATTAAGCGGACTTGATCTGACACATCTCTGTATACAGCTTTCACTTGCGCTTTTGCCGCTTCTTCAGCATAGCCTGCTGAACGCGCTCTAGAACGAATTGCACCGCCTTGGAAGAAGTTGCTGTTTGCTTCGAGCATGACTGAACTGTATAAGCCATCATCTTCATTGTTATTTGGATTTCGGCCATTCAGCGCTTGGCTTAAACTGCCTTTGATATTGATTGTGGGATAAGCATTCAATTTAGCCTGTTCTTTTTGTGATTTGGCAATTTCCACATTAGCCTGCGCAGCCATCATATCTGGAATACGCGTAAATTCAGGATCTTGATATAAACCCGCATTTCGTACGACATAATCTGGAATCGTAAATTTCATACCTAAAGCGTTATAGCCAAGCAAGGTGCTGAGTTTCTGCTGATATTGGCGTAAGGCAGTTTCCTGCACAATTTTATTGGTTTCTGCCGCTTCTAAAGTAGATTGTGCCTGCACTGGATCGGCCTGACTGCTGATACCTGCCCGTGCACGCAAATTTGCAATTTCAGCAATACGGCCCACACCTTTAACTTGCTGTTCGGCAATTTTAACAATTTCCTGATAGCGGTTGATATTTACAATGGCATTAACAGTTTGATATGCAATGTTATCGACATCAACTAAAAGCTGTGCCTGACTTTCTAATAACTTCGCTTCTTCGGTATTGACTGATGTTTTAACTTTGCCAAAGTCATACAGCATTTGAGTTGCAGACAAAGTGTACAGCTGCCTGCCGCGTTCTCCTGTGGTTAAATCTGCAGTGCTGATACCGCCTGAGATTTGTGGGAAATACTGTGATTTTGCAGTATCAATATTGGCATTCTGGCTAGCCATACTTGCAATACTTTGAGAAATATCTGGATGTTGCTGCAAAGCTTGATGGATTGCGTCAACCATAGAAACTTCAGAGCGGTTCGATATTTGATTACTGCTTAATGCCGCAACTGAAGCGACGGCTTTAGGCTGCGCACTTGTAACCGTCGGCAAAGCGCCATACTCTGTGCGTTGTTCTAGTTGAAAATTACTTAATGCTTGTACACTGACTTTATTACTGTCGTTTTGCTGAGGGTTAAATATCTGGCTTACTTCTTTTTTGGCTGAGTTTAAATAGTCTTGAAATTCAGCCGCCTGCACTTGCTGTAAAGCAAGTGGTAATGGCAACATCAAGATCATCAGTCCTAATTTTGATTTAATAATACTCATTTTAAAAAATCTATTTTAAATCCACTATTAATTAATTTACCTGACAAGTAAAATATACATGCCAACCCTGTTGTCTAAATTTAATTAATCTAAAATTAGTATTAATTCCCTCACATCAATCATTAAAAATTAATAATCCTTTTTTCAAAATAAAATGGCCATTCAGATGTATTTACGCTATCAAAATTAAAACTCGAATAGTAATCTTGCACCACAGCAAATTGTTCTAAATTCACAAAATCTGGCTGCCACATTGTTTCTCTATTGTTTGAATCTATAGGAAATAGCTTTAAGCTCATATTTGAATTATCAAAATTTAATTGCGCAATCATTCCAAAAGGCATAGCGTCTGGATAACCTTCATATTCCCCGTCACTATTAAAAATTCCATTACCAATACTATATAAAACTGTTTTTCCTTTATGGTCTTCAATGGACTGAAGTGCGTGTGCACCATGACCAACAATCAGATCTGCACCACATTGAATTAATTTATTTGCTAAATGTTTCTGATAATTTTGAGTAGGTAAGAAATCTACCCCCCAATGAGATAAAACAATTATTGTATGATCTGGATAAAATGTTTTTTCTGCTTTAATTGACTCAGTTAATATACTTTCAAGAGTGGCAACCCCTGGTTCAGAAGGAGTCGCATAAAACTTAAATATTTTTTGATTCGTCGCTCGATGCCAATAACCTGCATAAAATGAAATGACTCTCCCATTAATCTTAACTCTTAATGGCTTACAAGCATCTAATTCATTTAATCCTGCACCAAAATTTTTAATATTGTGCTTATTTAATATTTCTAAGGTATGCGATATTCCGTCTTCGCCATAATCTGCGGTATGATTATTCGCTAATGATAAATATTTTATATTTGCTTTTTCCAATGCAGTAATAGTCTTTTCATCATCCGCACCTAAAATAAATTTTTTCAAACCAATGAGTGGAGATTGAATACTTTGATTAATAAAACACGCTTCATGGTTTGCAATATTAATATCAGCATGATGTAAAAAAATTTCTAATTTTCCAAAACTATAAGAATAACCATGATTAATTAATGGATCAAAAAAATCTTTACGCTTACTTCTACGCGCTGAATAATATTCACCTAAATAAGTATCCCCAATTAAATTAATTATGGCATTAGACTTTTTAATATCTGCATCGACTTGCAAAAAATCAGAGCTTAGAAAATTAATTTTTTCGTCTAAAAAAACTCTTTCGATTAATGAGTCTTGTTGAAATGAATTTTCCACACCTTGAGTAACAACATAAGAGAAAACTTTATTCTGCTCGATCTTCCAAGAAACACTTATATTTAAAAAATCAAAAAAATATGTAATTTTATTTAAATCAAGCAAATAAGACTGTGCTAAAAAAATCTTTCCTTTGAAATACGTTTTACTTTCGGAAAGAATATTTAAATAAAATGGGTTAATTTTAGAAAACAATTCTGAAATAGTTAAAACATCTTCCAAATTATAATCTTGGTTTAGCTTTGAATTTGATTTACCAGACAAATTTTTTGCACAATTTTCACTTAGATTATTTTCATTAATGATCTCAATAAAATAATCACTCATTTTTTTTTGTGTTTTCAAAAAAACATGATTTGATAATAAAAAAAGTGAATCCACACCTGAGGTAATCTTATAATTTACTAATACCTGAAATAAGCTAAGTTGATCTCCTAATTGATAGCCAACAATACCTTTTCCTTTTTCTTTTATAGCTGTTTCATTTACAACCACAATATCTTCGAAATTAATTTTCCGCTGTTCTAAAAGTTTAAAAACTGTATATAGAGCTAAGAATGGACCAATTCCCTGATTATTTTTAGAAAAATCTACTTTTTTTGAATTAGATAAATTTATATCATTTAAAGCTTTTTTAAAGATAAAATTAAACATTGCTCAACTCCAAAAGATGATTAATCCATTTCTTCTTCAGTGTTTCAAAACTAAACTTTTCAATTGAGTTAACTGAATTTTCTCTCATCTCAGTATTGAGATAGCATTTTTCAATTGCAGCAGATAACTCATTTATATTTTCTTCCTCAACAAGGTAGCCTGAATAGTCATGTTGTAAAATTTCAGCTGGACCATATTTAATATCATATGCAACAACTGGTGTTCCAACAGAAAGGCTATCTAAGATACCTATACAAAAACCTTCAATGGTACTTGTCATTACAGAAACACTAGACTCTCTTAAGTGCGATAAGATATTTTGTGAATATCCTTTAAAATGAACATTATTTTCTAATTGATGTTCGATCACATAAGCTCTTATTTTCTTTTCATAGGCAAATTTATCTCTAGAGTCTCCAAAACCATACAAATTAAGCTGTATATCAGGATATTTTTCTTTTAATAACTCAATTGCTTCAATAATATGATGCAATCTTTTTTCTACATAATAACGTCCAACGGAAATTACTGTAAAATCCTCATGATTATTTTTTTCTATAGCTTCAACTTCAGCATATGAAGGTGGGATTACCCAAATCTTAATATCAGTTCCAAATCTAAGCTGTAAATCATGCTTCTGATTTTCCGTCGAGACAATAAAACCATCAAATTGATCTTTATGATTAATTACTTTTTGATAATTACTATTTAACTTTCCATTCTCAATTTGTTTTGGATTACTTACATGAACACTGTGAAAAACCGAAATCAGTTTAAATTTTTTATTTTCCATATCAACTAAAACATCATTATAAAGTTTATTTTTATCAGAATAAACAACTGCTTTCTCGTACATTGAAAATATAAAATCTAGCCAGTATTTGGTAAAATCATTTTTATTATAAAATATTATTTTTTTATCAAAGTGCTTCAACAATATACATGAAATACTCTTCTCTTCCGTAAAGCACTCCTCTATAACAACATTTCTTTTAAAATCTAAATAATGCAAAAACTTAGGAGTGTTTTTATCAAGATAAATAATTCGTGACAGCCACCCATTTTCTGTATAAATTTCTCTCTTAAATTTTATACGCTCCCCATCAAAATAATTTACATAGGAAATTTGCTCATTTTCATGAAAATGAATATAACAATAATAAACTTCATTTACATATATCTTCACATCAAAATGATTTGTGTTATCTTCAACTCTAATTTCACCATGAATTTCTGATAGAAAATTTTTTAAATTATTTTCCTTAAATTGTTTAAAAATAATATTTTGAAATGTATCATAAATATTTAAAAAATTACTTTCAGATATACCATGTATATCTAAATTTTTCTTATAGTCTGGATTATGATTAAGCGTAACAATTTTATATTGCATACCACATGAATTAAAAACTTTACCACGTTTTAATATTGCATGCTCAATTCCTGTAAGACTTTGTCCTATACCTGCACTCAAAAAGAAATACATAATAAAGCCCTATTCAAAAATGATTAATATATGCAACATAACCAGACAAATTATGTTCTTGATCATCAATTCGTGTACGGAAACGGTCATGACGCACATAGAAAGCATTTAAAATTTTATCTGGCTTAGCCATATACATCGCCATTTCAGGATAGAAATATCCCGTCGCACGCTGGAACTCAACCCGATGCTCAATGAGTTCTTTCAACTCTTCAAACTTAGCCTGATCAAATAATTCACTATATCCCTGCTCATTCATACGCTTAACCATCTTATGAGCAGACATCATCATTTCTAAGAATGTTGCATAAGCTGTTTTACGCTCATAAATAAATTTCATATGTTTTAAATAGTTATCCAGTCCGAATTGGAAATATTTTTCTTCTGGACATATTTTTGTTAATTCGTTTGTACAATAGCTTAACCAGTGGTCATGGTATTTATCATAATTTTTAGTGATAAAATGCTCAAACATTAATTTGACAGTATCCAGTAATTTTTTATCATTATTAATTTGATATAGTCGCAATAAACCTAATGCAGCTTCACCATCATAATAAACGATTCTAAATTTTTCTTTTAATTTTAATGATGGATAATCAAGAATATGTGTTGTTTCACCATATTCATCAACCATATGCATAATACCTTTAGCAAGATTTTCTGCAATTTCTTTATATTTATTATCTTCGGTTATTTCTTGATACTTAGCAAACATGAAAATAGCAGCAGCATTTGAACCTAATTTAATTTCAATGCCATCATTAGCACTATCAATCATAAACGCTTTATCATCGACAACCTTATAAAACTCATCAATGGCGTATTGAATAGATTTTTTAATTTTATCCAAATATTTTGAATTATATTCAACCTCTAAGGTTTCTAATAATGCATAAATTGCTGTGCAGTGCCGTACTGTATTATAACTTTTAATTTCCCTATCAAATGCTGGGAAGTATCCATAGCAAAATCTTCCGCTTTCTATAATATCACGATATAAAAATTCTGCATTATCTAAAACTATTTTTTTAATTTCTTCTTTTCTAGATTTATTTGGTTTTCTTATTCCATTTTCTGGACCTGTAGAATACAGTTCAAGCAACTCACCATTTTCATAAAAAGCAGCAATAGTATCAAACACCCATATATTTTCTATTTTATCAAAGGAATATTCCTTAGTAATATTTGGATATTTTTTATGAATTGCATTATTTAAGTTTTTTTCATCAAGAAAGTTGGGTTCACTATAAACGACACCGCGGATGATGGCTTTACCATACATCTCTTGTTCTAAAAAACTTATTTCTAGATTTGAATCAAAACCGATGCCTTTTCTATAATGGTTATTATGTTTTTGTGTATTTACTTCTTTAACCAACTCATTCCATGATTTTTGCTCTAAATTGATCAAATAATCTAGTTTGACATATTCAAGCAATCGAGAATTTTTTTCAAAAATTTTATCTAAAAAAGTACAGGTCCTTTTCAGTACTTTACCAATGTCTGTGTCTACATTGTTCCAAACTTTACACCTATTTTTTTTATCTCCATAAGATAAAAAAAGACCATATTTAGGCTGTATATTTTGACTATTCTGCTGCACCCAAATTGTAATTTTTTCCTTAAAACTCTGTAGTTCTTTATAAGACGAAATCGTCATTTTCCCCTCATTCTTTATAATTTAAAATACAACTTAAATATATCATATTATTCATTTTTTTTAAATTTTTATTGTTTTTTTTGACTAAAAAAAGAGCCTCCGCAGAGACTCTTTTTATATCACTTTTATTCTAATTAATTAGAATAATAATTGCTGATTTTGGATTAAATCATCCAAAGTCACTGTGCTTTGCTGATTAGTTAAGACCAACAATGGTGTTGTTTCAAAAGTGCTACCCGTACCATCTTTATCAACACTTATTATTGCCACTTTATTAGCAGCATCATAAAGTACAGATACATACTGGCTAATATTCGCTGATGTTACATTTTGGTTAGCTAACAAACTGGATACATCTATTTTATCAGCCTGCTGATCAGTGGCTACATTTCCAAAATGGAAATCTTCCCATGTATCCATACCGTTTCCGCCAGTTTTATCTGCATTATTTAACAATGTATATATTGCAGTATCTGAACCGGAACCACCATAAAGCTGATCATTTCCACCATTACCCTGAAGTGTGTCATTACCGTCGCCACCTCGAATAATGTCGCCAGCAGAACCACCCTTCAACGTATCATCACCGTCAAAACCATACAGACGCTGATTAGTCAATACTCCCGACTTATCAATAATATCACCAGAAGATGAACCATAATTGATAAAGGTATTCCCTCCATCCAACAATCCTGGCAACACACCTAAATTCAGCAACTGGCCTTGATTCGCCGTTGTAGTTAATCCATTTGAATCTGTCGCACTAATTGATAACGATCCTAGCAATGATAAATCAACAAGTGATGCCAATCCTCCGCTTTGGATCTGTACTGCTGCCAAGAACTCATTCAACACATCATTACTAATATTACCTCCTGTAACAGCTGACTCAATGACAAGGTTTGCAGTTGCATTAATCCCGACGAAAGTATTTGTACTTCCAGTACTGATTTTAATACCTAGCTCTTCTAACAAAGCTGAACCATGAGGACCATTAACAGCGGGCTGATAAGTACTATTGAATGCACCTGTTGTAACTGCATAACTGTCTCCACCCCATACAAATTTCAGAGTACTTAACAGTGATAGCCCATTACTCGTACTAAGTGTTAACTTCGTAATATTATTATTAGCATCGGCTGCTAATAACGGTTGCTGTTCAAATACGATTAATCCTGCAACATCTGCGCCAATCAATCCTAATAAGCTTGAATCTTTGATCGCAACTACAGGGGCAACATTAACTGTTTGCTGAGCATTTACCGTAATTGCAAAGCTATTTGAAAGTCCACTCTCATTATCAGCTTGATCTGCTGCTTTTGCCTGAATTGTGTGTGAACCAACTGCCAACGGTGTTGACAACGTATATACCCACGATCCATCCGCATTTGCAGTAACAGTACCAACTGCTGTTGGATTTCCATCAATATAGAAAGAAACCTCACTGCCTGCTGCAGCTGTTCCATACAATGTTGGGGTCGAATCATCTGTAGTAGCGCCTGAATTAATCAGTCCAGTCGTAGTACCTACATCATCATAACCCATTGTAATAACAGGAGCATCTGGCGCAGTTGTATCTGGCGCAGTCACTGCTGCACCTGCTGATTCACCGCCTGCATCTTTCGCTGTTACCGTGACTTCTTCACCATCTACAAGCGCCGGGCTCAATGGAACGGTGTAGCCGCCATTTGAATCCGCTGTAATCGTTGCAATCGGGTTGCCGTCTGCATCTTTCACAGTAATCACTGCATTTGGTTCGGTT
>NZ_NEGK01000019.1 GCF_002135435.1 Acinetobacter sp. ANC 3813
CCTGCACCGCCACATCTACGCTGAGTTCTGCAGACAGACGCAGGCAGGCTGCGCGCATGGCCGCAGCATCCAGCATCTGGCCTTTTAGGCCAAATTGCACACATGCGCGTTTTGGCCCATTTAACTGGCCATTCAGCTCTGGACGGTCCGATAAACGGGTCACTGTTTCAATATTGAAGCCTTGTCCAGACACAATTTTTGTAACGGCCTGTAAGTGCGAAGCGGTCAATTCTGGCGCTAATGCAGTCACGATATAGCGTGTACGCCCTCCCTCACTCACCCATTGGTCATATTCTGCTGCAGAGATCGGTTTAAAGCGCACAGTTAAGCCGATATCATGTGCTAGAATCAGAATTTCCTTCATGGCCAAAGCTGTTGCGGTTTGGTCATCAGACGACACAACAATACCTAAAGTCAGCTGGTTGTGGATGACGGCTTGTCCAACATCCAGAATTTGTAGGGAATGGGCGGAAAGAACCTGCATTAATCGAGTGAATTGATTCGGCTGGTCAGGTCCTAAAAATGAAATAAGAATGATTTCTCGCATGAATTGACTCTGGTCTGAGCTGCAACTATTGTGAGAATCATAATCGAAAATGAACAGAATTGCCTTGGAAGTTTACGTTGAATGCGCCTAGACAAGGGCTATTTGCTAGCCTACTGATAATAAGTTTTGCCTTTCATACCTTTTTACTGGTATTGGCAACGACTCACCAGCTGAATGAAAACCGCGCCAGCCAAGGCCAGCTCATGACCAGTCAGCTGGTTACAGACAGCATTTCTGAAATGCAGCCTGCAAATACGGTTTCATTGGCCCTATTGGCTGACCGCTATGCAACCAATCCCAGCGTAGCGTCCATCCGCATCTTAAATGCGGAGAATCAAGTGCTGGCAACAGGCGGTTTGACCAAAACCCGCGAAGGCGAAGTGTTTGTCCGTGAAGCCCTGCAAAATGAAAAGAAAGTCGGCGCAGTCGAAATTACCCTGATCAAGCCGAGCATTGGTGAAATCCTGCGCACACAGTGGCTGGCGATTTTGGCTTCATTATTTGTGCACGGCCTGCTTTGGCTGGCTTACCGCGCAATTGCCCGCCCGAGCCGTACTGAATATCTGGCGCGTATTAATAATGAATCTCGCTTAAAGCATGAAATTCAAACCCTGACCCAAACATTGGAACAGGAAAAGCACAACGCCGCTGTGGCGATTGCTCAAGCGCAGCAAAATACGCAAACCAAAGCCAAGGCAAAAGAAATCATCAAGCCGGTGATTGTCGACAGCAATGATTTAGCGCTGAATATTCAATTTTATGATCCAAAACAGCTGATCGACTCCGTCAACACCACCGTGTCAGTGCCGTATTTTAATTTGTGCCAAATTTTCTTGAACAAAACGGTTGAATTATGTGTGCAGCATTACAAACTGAACAGTTCCGACATTTGCACCGTACAGAAATTCAATGAAAAAGGCGCCAGCATCAGCATTTCAGCAGATACGCCGAATGCCCTGCAGTGCCTGACCATGATTGGCGCAGTATTCCAGCTTTTATCTGATGTGCTGTATAAACGCTACCGCGAAGAAAAGCGCTTTGTACTGCAGACCCGCAGTGCGGTGTCCAGCGCTGTTGAAGCCATGCAGCTCTCATCGGTGCAAGCCGCAGAGCGTTTGGTGCAGCAGCTATCTGCCAAAGAAAGCGCTGTGCATGTGCCAAATGAATTGCTGAAAGACATTTCCGCGCATTTTCAATTGGTCAGCTTGCCCAATCCAACCAATGTGCTGACCCGCCATGCCTTTATGGTCAATGGTATGGACAGCGATGCCGCAGAATTGGCGCAAAGCTTCCGTACCGAGATTTTAAAATCGAAACAGCCTAAAGCATCTTAAAAGCTGCACTGCATAAAAAAAGCCTGACAATATTCAGGCTTTTTTTTATGCATATTTATTGCGGTCAGCTGGGTTCATGGCTTGTCTTTGGAATAGCGTCAGGCGGTGTTTTTGCTGCCCAATAGCTTGCCAATGCCGGACCTGAAATATTGTGCCATAAACTGAAAATGGCGCTGGGCACAGCCGTTACCGGGGACGCAGCGAAATGCGCGGCGGCCAAGGCCACACCTAAGCCAGAATTCTGCATGCCCACTTCAATGGCCACCGCTTTACAGTCTGCATAAGGCAATTGAAAACATTTGCTGGCCCAAAAACCCAGCAAATAACCCAAGCCATTATGCAATATGACTACGCCTAAAATCAGCAGCCCAGACTCTAAAATCTGCGCCTTGCTGCCTGCAATAATCGCGGCCACAATCAGCACAATACTCAGTACAGAAATCAGCGGCATCACCTGAACATAAGATTCGACTTGGCGCTTAAACAGGCTGCGCGCAATAACGCCCAGCAAAATAGGAAACAGCACCACCTGCAAAATAGACACCAGCATCGATAGTGCATTAATCTCAATCCATTGGCTAGCCAGCAGGTAAAAAATGGCCGGTGTTAAAATGGGCGCCAAGATCGTCGATACCGAAGTGCAGGCCACAGACAACGCTGTATTGCCTTTGGCCATATAGGTGATGACATTGGACGCTGTGCCGCCAGGGCAGCAGCCAACCAGAATCACACCTATAGCAATTTCTGCCGGCAAAGCAAAAGCTTTGCACAATACATAGGCCAGCCCAGGCATGACAATAAACTGTGCCGCCACCCCGATCAGCACGGCTTTCGGGCTTTGCAGCACGCCTTTAAAATCTGCGGCGGTCATGGTCATGCCCATTCCAAACATAATGATGCCCAGCACCCACGGAATATACGCTTTCAGCCAGATAAACAGTTCCGGCATCCACAGCGCAATCCCAGAAAACAGCACCACCCATAAAGCAAAGGTTTTCTGTATCCACTGGTTAAAGCGAAAAAAAGCCGCCATACGCACTTCCTCTTGCATGCAAATAAAATAGGCATCCCAAAAGATGCCTATATTCATCTGACCCTTGCATCTGTCATATTCTATTGATGGCGAAACTATACAGTTTCATGCACTTTGACAATATCTTTCATGTAGATGCGCTTCACACCTTGCGCCAGCATCTCTTGCCACGCGTGCTGCAAAGAGCCCTGCAGATCAATGCCCTTACAGGCATCTGCGATGACAAAAGCACGGAACCCCAGCTTGCAGGCATCAATGGCTGTCCACGCGACGCAGAAGTCGGTTGCAATGCCCGCGATAAAAACCGTATCAATGCCGCGCTCTTTTAAATAGCCTGCCAGCCCTGTCGAAGTCTGATGATCCGCTTCCATAAAGGCGGAATAGCTGTCGATGTCTGCATGAAAACCTTTGCGGATGATCAGCTGCGCATGCGGCACATTCAAATCATGGTGCAGAGCCGCATCATGCGTACCTTGCACGCAATGCGAAGGCCAAAGCACCTGTGCGCCATAGGGCAGCTGAATGGTGTCAAAAGGCTGATGCCCTGCATGATTTTCTGCAAAAGAAATATGATTTTCCGGATGCCAGTCCTGCGTCAGCACCACATGGTCAAAATACTGCGCCAGCTGGTTAATATTTGGAATAATTTGATCAGCATTCGCCACAGCCAAATTGCCGCCGAGAGTAAATCCATGCTGCACATCGACAATAATCAGAGCGCTATTGTTTTGCATAAAGCCTAGTCCATTTTATTATTCATTCGCTAACTGCGTTTCAGCATAGCCTAAAAAGCCACAGTATTCAGAATTTGCCATAAAAAAGGAATGACCGCATTGGGCTTTAACGCTTCTTACAATGCAATTCCCTATGCAGGAAAGTCAGTTCTGACAAATATTTGAAAACCGCATGCAGAAAAAAAGCCCGCGAAGCGGGCTTTTTCATTTTCGTATTTCTTACGATGTTTTATTCAAACCGCGTACCAACACCAGCATGAAAATCGCTGAGATAATGATACATGGAATAGCGGCAGAGATTACACCTGCTGCGCCATAACCAGCAGTTAACAATGCACCAGCAATTGCAGGCCCAAGCATCGCGCCAATACGGCCAACTGCAGAACCTACACCAATACCTGTGCCACGCACTGCAGTTGGATACACGATACCGCCGAATGCATACAGTACACCTTGACAGCCAATTACGAATGCACCCACCAATGCTGCAGCCATGTACATTTGTGTTAATGAACCCGCAGCGTTTAGCGCCAATAGGCCAGCCAAGATACCGCCGTACATCAAGACAATCACATAGGCTTTTTTCCAGCGGTCAGTCAGCATACCTAAAATAATCGTACCGACAGTTGCACTCACCATGAAGTAGAACTGAGCTGTTGCGCCTTCTTTGCGAGTGAAGCCAAGTTCTGTGAACAACGATGGCAACCAGCTTAACATGATGTAAACCACCATCAATGTAAAGAAATAGCTAATCCAGATGCACACCGTGCGCAGCAAGTTTTCAGAATTGAATAGATCTTTGAAAGAGCCTTGCGGTACAGCTTCTGCAGAAGAAGCATTGGCTGCTTGATCTTTTGCTTTCAAATACTCTTTAGATTCAGGCAATAAGAACATCATTACTGGAATGACAATGATTGGCAGCAAACCGCCTAAATAGAAAATGTTTTTCCAGTTTGAACCGAAGTCTGTACTTGCAACTAAAGATAGAATTGCAGCGCCTACTGGCATACCGCAGTACATTAAACCTACCGCACGGCCGCGGTTTGCTGGAGATACGGCTTCAGAAGCCAGCGTGATCAGAATTGGCATTGCAGCGCCAAGGCCTGCACCTGCTAAGAAACGCACCGCAAGCAGTGAGTTGAAGCTATTTACCCATACTGTGCATAAAGTGAATACTGCGAAAATTGCAACAGACCAAATTAGGACTGTTTTACGGCCAATACGGTCAGCAATACGGCCACCTACCAGTGCGCCAGGCAATAAGCCCAAAATCCCTGCACTAAAAAACACCCCCAATTGTGAGCTGTCTAGGCCGAAATGTTCACGAATGCCTGCCGCAGCAATACCTGCGGCCTGAATATCTAAGCCTTCGATTACGGCAATTAGAAAACAGATGGCTACCGTTACGATAGCATGTTTATTATCTGATCTTTCCATTGGGGAATCCTTGTTTCAATCAGCGTTTAAATGACAAAGCCATCATCTATGAGCACGCACAGCATGATAAGTATCAATAAGTTGAACCTTTTAGTCGGGTATCTGCAGCAGATACAGGCTGCATGCATTTTTCAGGCACTGTAAATAAAGTCTTAAAAACAATAACTCGCAGCGCTTTTTATATTCAATACAAGGGAGGTCCGCTTTCAGATCAATGCAGAAATGCTTCAATACATACAAATAGGTCAACTTCTTTTATATTTTAAATAGATTATTAAGGTAGTTTTTATAGATGATTTTAATGCCTCAGCCATCAAAAAAAGATAGCTTTGAAGTCTATCTTCATCTATTTTTCCTCTTAAAATCTGACTAAAAAACACGGATTTCAGCTATTTTCATGCCTTTGGCGCATTTTAGCTGCCAAATTACAGCAAAATTTTCATCTTTATCCAGCCGGCATTCAATCTCATTTTTTCACCGCCGGCAGCATCCGCCTTTTGTGTAACATTCATCAAATAACTGCTTGATTGTTTTAAATAGGCTTTGTATAAAGTTTTTAGTGGCTTTGACTAAAGCATATTGTTCTTATGCTTATGATCAGTCATAATTTGCATAAGCATTATTCAACTGCGCTTCAAGCGCATTGATTTTGCTATAAATCAAAATACGAACCCATCCAAATCTATGTTTCCCTAACGCACTTCGGATGGACAAATAGGATTTTTTTCAAAATGACTCAGCAAGCACAGACCATTCAAGGCTCAATTGTCGCAATCGTCACCCCCATGTTAGAAAATGGAAGCGTAGATTGGAAGGGTCTAGAGAAGCTCGTTGAGTGGCACATTGCCCAAGGCACAAACAGCATCGTTGCAGTCGGCACCACGGGTGAAGCTTCAACTTTAAGCATGGCTGAACACACGCAAGTGATCAAAGAAATCATCCGTGTGGCGAACAAACGCATTCCAATTATTGCAGGCACAGGCGCAAACTCTACGCATGAAGCGATTGAGCTGACCAAAGAAGCCAAAGAGCTTGGCGCAGACGCAGCCCTATTAGTTACACCTTACTATAACAAACCGACTCAAGAAGGCCTATTCCAGCACTACAAAGCGATTGCTGAAGCAGCAGACATGCCGATGATCCTGTATAACGTACCTGGCCGTACAGGTGTGGATATGGACAACGACACTGTGATCCGCCTTGCTGATATTCCTCAAATTGTCGGCATTAAAGATGCAACTGGCGACGTACCCCGCGGCAAAGCGCTGATTGAAGGCCTGCAAGGCAAAGACATGATTGTCTATTCAGGCGATGATGCGACGGCTTACCAGTTGATGGGCTTTGGCGCAAAAGGCAACATTTCAGTGACTGCGAATGTCGCGCCTAAAGAGATGAGTGAAGTTTGCGCCGCTGCGCTTGCAGGAAATGCAGCGCTCGCTGAAGAGCTGAATGGCAAAGTTGCAAATTTACACAATATTCTGTTTTGTGAATCTAACCCAATTCCTGTGAAATGGGCACTCCATGACATGGGCTTAATCAGCGCAGGCATCCGTTTGCCGTTAACGCCACTAGCAGAACAATACCGCGCTCCGCTTCATGAAGCATTAACAGATGCGGGCGTTATTTAATAAAGAGCAAAAATATTATGCAATTACGTTTAGGATTAACCCTTGCGCTTTCAGTATTCAGTTTAGCCGGATGCAGTTCACTTGCTTTTAACAATGGCACCTTGGACTATAAAAAAACCACCGAGCTTGATCCGCTGCAATATCCTGAAGGTTCAATGGTTCGCCCTGCAACGCCGCTGTATCCTGCTCCAACGGTTGACCAGCTGGCCATTGAACATGCGCCGAAGCTGGAAAACCAAAAAGGCAACCGTTTTGCCTTGCCTCGCCCTGATGAAAACCAAGAGCAAAGCTCCGCAGATTCAAGCCAGGCTGATGGTACACCAATTGGCCGTCCACAGCTGCTTACTGACGGAAATCAAAATCCTTTGCTCAAAGTTGACGGAAATTCTGCTACAATTTGGCAATACACACTTGCTACCCTCAGCAGTCTTAACCATACCGTTACTGGTCAAAGTAAAAACGGTTACGAAGCAACCGTTAAAATCGATCAGACAACCTACATCTTAAGACTTTCATCTGTAGGGGCCAGCAATACCATCGCTGTGTTCAATGCCGATAACACTTTTGCAGACAAACAAAAAGCTGCAGACCTGTTAGCTCAGATTTACCAAAATTGGCCAGCCTAGTCGTACTAGGCATTTTTTTTTGAAAAAGGTTCCCTCATGTTAAAACAAACCTTGCTCTATACCGGTAAAGCGAAATCTGTTTATGAAACAGACAGTGCAGACCACCTCATCCTAGTCTTCCGTGATGATGCTTCTGCATTCAATGGCGAAAAAATCGAACAGCTGGATCGTAAAGGTAAGGTGAACAACCGTTTTAACGCCTTTATCATGGAAAAATTGGCTGCTGCTGGCATTGAAACTCACTTTGAAAAACTTCTTTCTCCAACTGAAGTTTTAGTGAAAAAATTAAAAATGATTCCTGTTGAATGCGTAGTGCGCAACTATGCTGCAGGTTCATTATGCCGCCGCTTGGGTGTTGAAGAAGGTAAAGAGCTGGTTCCGCCAACTTTTGAATTGTTCTTCAAAGACGATGCGCTTGGCGATCCAATGGTCAACGAATCTCAAGCGATTTCTTTAGGCTGGGCAAATGCTGAACAGCTGGCTCAAATGAAAGAATTGACTTACAAAGTAAATGAAGTGCTGAAGGAACTGTTTGCTGCAGGCAACATGCTTTTAGTAGACTTCAAACTTGAATTTGGTGTATTCCACGACCGTATCGTTCTTGGTGATGAATTCTCTCCAGACGGCTGCCGTCTTTGGGACAAAGATACCAAGAAAAAATTAGACAAAGACCGTTTCCGCCAAGGTTTAGGCGGTGTGGTTGAAGCTTATGAAGAAGTTGCTACGCGTATTGGCATCGACCTTTCAGACATCTAATGCATGTCTAAGCTTTAAAGCAATAAAAAAACCGGGCGATTTAGCCCGGTTTTTTATTGGCAGGAAATCACTCAGCTTTGCTGGACAGCAATTAGCCTAAATCTAAAAAATAGATCATCTGCATAAGTACAATCGTTTTTACATTGGTTTATTTTTCTACTAATATTGCTTTCATACCAGGCAACATGAGCTGCAGCGCAGCTGATGCATTGCCGACCAATTACCCTCTAGGATGCATCTCCCTTCGGACATCCTATTTTGCCCAGCCTCCAGCTGGGCTTTTTTTTATTGCTGCTGCTGTTCCTGCATCCAGCGGCGCTGCTGCAGGCGCTCACCTTCCACTTCACGCTTATTGCGGGCAGACTCATACAGTTTTGTGCCTTTCAGCTCTGGCGGCAGATAATCCTGCATCACAAAATGCTCTGGGTAATTATGCGGATACAGATAATCTACGCCATAGCCCTGCTCCTGCATCAGTTTTGTCGGCGCATTGCGTAAATGCAGCGGCACAGGTAAATTTGCGGTTTTTTCCGCAAGGCTCATGGCCTTATTGATGGCTAAATATGTGCTGTTGCTTTTTGCACTGGTGGCTAAATACACTGCGCATTGCCCCAGAATAATCCGCGCTTCAGGCATGCCGAGCGCCTGCACAGAACGGAAACACTCTCCCGCCAGCAGTAAAGCATTCGGATTGGAGTTTCCTATATCTTCTGAAGATAAGATCAGCATGCGGCGGGCAATAAAGACGGGATCTTCCCCGCCTTTCAGCATGCGCGCCAGCCAATACAGCGCAGCATCCGGATCACTGCCGCGGATCGATTTGATCATGGCGGAAACTAAATCATAGTGCTGTTCGCCAGATTTGTCATAACGGGCGATGTTCTGCTGTGCAACTTTCACCACCACCGCATTTGTGATGATATTTTCCTGATCCGGCTCAAAAGTGCTGGCAACTAAATCCAGGAGGTTCAGCGCCTTGCGGGCATCTCCCGCGGCAAACTGCACCAGCGCTTCACATTCTTCAATTTGAATATGGCGCTCTTTTAAAAAGCGGTCGCTGCGCAGCGCTTCTTTCAGCAGTGTTTCAATAGATTCAGCATCCAGCGCATTCAGCGTATAGACCTGACAGCGTGACAGCAGCGCGCTATTCACTTCAAAAGATGGATTCTCTGTGGTTGCGCCAATTAAGGTAATTTTGCCCTTTTCCACCGCATTCAGCAGCGCGTCCTGCTGTGATTTATTAAAGCGGTGAATCTCATCAATAAAAACTACAGGTGTCAGCAAATCACCGCTATCCGCAATAATTTCCCGCAGCTCTTTTACCCCAGTATTCAGCGCCGATAAGCTGACAAAAGGCCGATCAACCGCCTGCGCCAGCAGCAGCGCAATGGTGGTTTTGCCTACGCCTGGCGGCCCCCAAAAAATAATAGAGGGCAAATGCCCCTGATCGATCATTTGACGCAAGGGCGCCTGATCTCCAAGCAGGTGGTCCTGACCAATAATTTCGGAAAGGTCGCGGGGTCTAATACGTTCCGGTAGCGGAATATTGCTGTCTGACATCTTCTGATTTCACGGCTGCTAAAAACACGTCAAATCTATTCTAACACTAGCTTTTTAAATCAATGCGCATTATTCGCACTGCGGCATTTTAAGCATGGAAAATTCTCCGCAATTACTTATCGATAAACGCTATGCAAAGCGCTGGAAATATGTTTAATTTAGGTTTAGAGCATGAAAATAAAATCAGTAAAAAATCATTTTTTTACATTAAAAAATGTGATTGATGTCATAATTTGCCGTGTAATCACACTATGGTGGGCGTAAATGAAATCGTCATTGAAAAATAAAGCGCAGAGGCCTAAGCAAATTGAGTCTGACTTGTCAGCTCAGTTTCAGTCTTCTGCTATTTTTCCAATGCCGGCGCCAAGTATTCAATTTCATTCGCTGATCGATCATTTAACTGCTCCGCTATGGATCAAAACACCGCAGGGTTCCTCCTATTGCAACAGCGCCATGCGTCAATTCATCGGACTGGAATACAGTCCATCCAATGAAGAGCAATGGATGCAGTTTGTTCATCCAGAAGATTTAGAACACCTCACTGTCCTCTGGCGCATGGCGATGCTCAGCATGCAAAGCTTCCGTAAAAACTGCCGCATAAAACACCATAATTTGGGCTACCGCATGTGCACACTGCAGGTCAGCTTTCCTCCAGCAGACCAGTCCATCTGCCAATGGCTGATTAGCATTACGGATATTCATGATGAGCATGAAAAGCAGCAGCAGCTTAATCTGCATATTGCACAGCAAAATAAAATGCTGGATGCCAGTGTAGACTGCATCAAAATTTTAACGCCAGACGGCATGGTTGCACATATGAACCGTTCAGGCTGTCTGGCGCTCGGTGTGCCTATTGATGAAAAAAAATTCGGCATGCCGTGGCTGAGCCTATTGCCTGAAGAAGTGCGTATTGCGGGCAAAGAGGCGCTGCGTTTGGCGGCTGCAGGGCAAAATGCGCGTTTTTCTGGCAAAAGCCAGACGGCCAATCAGGAGCTGCAGCATTGGGACAATATTCTTACTCCGATTCTGGATGAGCACGGTATTACACAGCATATTCTGTGTGTTTCCAGAGACATCAGCCAGCAGATTATTGCAGAAGGCAAACTGCAGCAAGTCATAGAAGAAGATGAGCTGACAGGCCTGCTGAACCGCCGCGCTTTTAATAAGCTTTTCAAAATGACCCTGCAGGATGCTGAAGATACACAGCAAATGACAGGCCTGCTGCTGATTGATTTAGATTATTTTAAGCATGTGAATGATACTCTAGGCCATACTGCCGGCGATCATTTGCTGCTGACTTTAGGACAGCGCTTTCAGCACTGTTTTGATGAGCAGATTACTGTTGCGCGCTTGGGCGGCGATGAGTTTGCCATTTTAATACCGCAGCTGCAAAGTGAACAGCAGCTGCTGGACATTGCACAGCAGGCATGGACACAGATGGAACGGCCCATCAGCTATACAGGCCAGTTTATTAATGGCGGCATGAGTATAGGCTGTTCCATTTATCCGCGTGACGCGCAAAATGCCTCTAATTTATTAAAATGCGCCGATATTGCACTGAATGATTTAAAGTCCAGCGGCCGCGGCGGCATCCGCATGTTTAATCAAAGCATGTTTGAAGCGCTGGAAATTACCACCAAACAGCTGACTTTGGCCCGAAGCATTTTAAAATCCAACAGCATCGAGCCCTATTATCAGCCTAAAGTGCTGCTGCAGACTGGACAAGTCATTGGCTTTGAAGCTCTGCTGCGCTGGCGTGACCGCGAAGGCTGCCTGCAGCTGCCATCCAATATTTTTGCAGCCTTTCAAGACTATGAACTGGCATCCGGCATCAGTGAAACCATGCAATCTAAAATTTTTCAGCATGTGCAGCAATGGATGCAGGATGGCAAAGAGATTCTGCCTATCTCCATTAATGCCGCGCCAGTAGAATTCCTGCGCGATGATTATGCAGAAAAACTGCTGCAGCGCATGGCGCGCTATGCGATTCCGCATCATTTGATCGAAGTTGAAATTACTGAGCAAAGCCTGTCTGAACGCGGCGCTAATTATGTGATCCGTGCGCTCAGCATGCTCAAAGACGCAGGGATTCAAATTTCATTAGATGATTTTGGCACGGGGCATTCTTCTTTAACCCGTCTGAAGGATTATCCTGTCGACTGCATTAAAATTGATAAAAACTTCGTAGACCGCATGACGGATGATCATTCCGCCTTAGCCATTGTCAAAGCCATCAGCCAGCTCGGCTGCAGCATTGCCTTGGATATTTTAGTCGAAGGCATTGAAACCTCAGAACAGCTGGAAATTCTAAAAGCCTGCAACTGCAGCAAAGGCCAAGGCTTCTATTTTTATATCCCTATGAACAGCACAGATGCTGAACAGCTTTTATCACCGCGTTAAGACACCGCTTCGCAATGACTTCCAAAATGAAACAACCTGCATATTTAATCAGCGCCTGCCTCGCGGGACAGCCTGTACGCTATGATGGCAAAGCCTTTCAGCATCAAGCCCTTCAGCTGCTGATTCAGCAGAACAAAGCCATCACAGCTTGTCCGGAAATGCTTGGCGGCCTAAGCTGCCCGCGTGAACCTGCAGAGATACGAGGCGGCTCTGCACAAGACGTTTTAGCAGGTCGCGCTCAAGTTATAACGGCTCAAGGTTTAGATGTAACGCAAGAGTTCCTTGATGGCGCATATAAAACTCTAGCTTTAGTCCAGAAAAATCACATTCAAATCGCAGTATTAAAGGAAAATAGCCCCTCCTGCGGATCAAATATGATTTACAGCGGATGCTTAAATGGAAACAAAATTGCAGGCATGGGCATCACGGCGGCTTTGCTACGCCAGCACGGCATTCAAGTCATGTCTGAACAGGAATTTTTGAACGCTTAAACGCATAAATGCCATTCACATTTAGCGGGGCTAGATGAATATTATTGCCCGCATCTATTTTATTAGCGCTTAACGCACCCAGCGCACGATATATTCATCAATCTCGTCTGCATCGACTTCTTTTTCACTGATACAGCGGCCTGCCACAGACTTTCTCGCTTTTAAAATGCTGTCTCGGCTGCCCGTCACTAAATGATGCCATGCAGGCAAGCTCTTGCCTTCCTGCAGCCTGCGGTAAGCGCACGTTGCTGGCAGCCAATGAATGCGCTGCAATTTTTCAGGGGTCAGCTGAATGCAGTCAGGAACATACTGCATGCGATCTGCATAGTTTGAACAATACCCTGTCTGGCAGTCCAGCAATTGGCAAGCCACTTTGGTATAGGCCACTTCCAGCGTATCTTCATCTTCCAGCTTAATCAGGCAGCATTTTCCGCAGCCATCGCACAGCGCTTCCCACTCTGCATGATTCAGGTCCGATAAAGCGTACGTCTTCCAGAATTGCGGGCGTAAATCATCCGTCATGGCATGAGATTCAGTCTAGGTATATATTGAATTATAACAGCTCTCTCACACTTTAATGCACTACTGCGCAGTACATAATTATGCTGTAATTGCTCACAATTCGAGTAAAACTCCCCAACAAAAGCATAACAATGTACAAAATTCAAGCAACCTATACTGAAGATCAGAATAAAAACACATGGAGAAGTACTATGTTCCGCTGGGCAATTATATTTGCAGTGATTGCGTTGATTGCGAGCTTGCTCGGATTTGGCGGCGTTGCTGGACTGTCTAAAGATTTTGCAGTGATCTTGCTGGTCATTGCCGTCATTCTTGCAATTGTCGGTTTCCTATCCCGCGGCAGGGTTTAATTTCAATCCCTAAACTTTTCCATTACACGGGAAAATTAAAAAAATAAGCGCCTAAAGAGGCGCTTATTTTTGGAATATCATTTTATTGATTCGATCTTTATGGGCGTAAATGGCGCGGTCTAAAGCCTGCAGCAATTAAAACAATTGCATAAGCTGCGACCCCAAGTATACATAAGCCAATCACTTCAGCTACGCGGATCCACTGCGATACTTCACCATTATACCAAGTTAACCCGTACCAAAGTGCAGCGATCATGGCAATATTGGCCAAAGTAAACTGCAGCGCCAGTTTTTTCCAATGCGCGCCAAAACGGAAAATATTGCGTTTATGCAGATAGAAATACAGCATACCCGCATTCACCAGCGCAGAACCTGAAGATGCTAAAGCCAGCGCCATATGTTCAGCTTCCCAGTTGATCAGTTTGAAAATACCGATAAACACTACGTTCAGAATGGCATTGGCAGCCACGGCCATCAAGCCGACACGTACCGGTGTTTTGGTGTCTTGCTGCGCATAAAAGCCCGGTGCAAACACTTTAATCAGCATAAAGGAAATCACGCCTGCGCTCATGCACTGCAGCGCCAAAGCCGTCATTTGTGTATCTTCCAGCGTAAATTCACCGCGCTGGAACAGCGCCTGAATAATGGGCGTTGACAGCATAAATAAGGCAATGCTGGCTGGAATGCCGACCAGCATAATTACACGGGCCGCCCAGTCAATCATGCCGCGGAATTTAGCCTGATCCTGCTCGGCATGGCGCGCCGACAGAGACGGCAAAATTACCGTGCCGATTGCGACCCCAATCAGGCCCAGCGGAAGTTCCGTCATGCGCTCTGCACTGTACAGCCAAGACACTGAACCATCCTGCATAAACGATGCCCAAATGGTGTTCAGCAGCAGGTTGATCTGCGTCACCGAAACACCAAACAGCGCTGGCAACATCAGTTTCATGATGCGGTCGACGCCTTCGTGCTTGAAATCAACCTTTGGCGGAATCAGCAGCTTTTTATTCCACAGTTCAGGAATTTGAATCGCCAGCTGCAAAACGCCCGCAATTAATACTGCCCAGCCCAGCGCCATAATCGGCTCAGCCATATACGGCGTCAGCCACACTGCGCCCGCAATCATGGCAAGATTGAGCAGCACTGGAGAAAACGCTGGCGAAGTAAATGAGCCGTAGCTGTTCAAAATACTGCTGGCAAAGGCCGTCAGTGACATAAACAGCAAATAAGGAATGGTCAGGCGGAACATATCCGCGGCCAGTGCAAATTTTTCCGGATCATCATGGAAACCCGGCGCATAGATATAAATAATCGCTGGGGCGGCGACCATGGCCACAAAAGTCAGCGCACTCATGAAGGTCGCTAGACAGCCGAAGACTCGGCTAATCAGAATCTGGACTTCAGCATGCGTCCGCGTGGTTTTATACTCCGTCAGAACGGGAATAAAAGCCTGCGAAAATGCGCCTTCGGCAAACAGCCGCCGAAAAAAGTTCGGAATACGGAAAGCCACAACAAAGGTATCGAAATCTTTGCCTGCGCCAAATACGTTCAGCAGCACAATATCCCGCACTAAGCCCAATACTCGGGACAGCATGGTCATTGCACTGACAATGACGGTCGATCGCCATAACGCCATCGTATTCACCTATTTTTTAAATTGCCGCTATTGTAATGAAACTCGGGCTTAACTTTCATTGGTTAATATGGAGCTAATGTTGTTATTTATTTATTTTTAAAATGATGCAATTGCGCTCTGAACTTGGACCAGTCAAAAAATGGACCTGGATCGGTCTTGCGTCCCGGCGCAATGTCAGAATGTCCCGCCAAATGCTGCTGAAGTTTGGGATAGGCCCGCTGCAAACACGCCGTCACTGCGGTCAAGGCATCGTACTGCGCCTGTTCAAAAGGCAAATCATCGCTGCCTTCCAGCTCAATGCCGATAGAATAGTCATTGCATTCTTTTTGGCCTAAATAACTGGAACGGCCTGCATGCCATGCGCGGTCTTTAAAATTGACAAACTGCAGCACTTCTCCGCTGCGTAAAATCAGCAAATGCGCAGAAACCTGCATGCCTTCAATGCTTTGAAAATAGGGATGCACAGACCAGTCTAATTGGTTTTGAAAAAACTGCTCGATATAGCCGCCGCCAAACTGTGAGGGCGGCAGACTGATGTTATGCACCACCAGCAGCTGAATTTCGGTGTGTTCAGGGCGCTGATTATAATTTGGCGACGGCACTTGGCGCGCGCCGTCCAGTATGCCGTCACGCACCTGAAAGCTGGTTGTTTCGGACATAAATCCATCCTAATACGCTTCAAATAATGCTGGAAGCCAGCAAAGAGATGGTTCCCATGCTAAAACTTTCCTAGTCAAATCTCAATTCAACATTTCTGCTGTATGAAAAATCGCTCATTTTTCAGGAACAATGCTAATATAACGCGCAAATTTCTTGGGTTAATAGAGACGGAACTTTATGAGCATCTCTCAATCTTTGCTGGAACAATCCATTCAAATCAATATTCAGCAGGCGCTGCAGGAAGATATTGGCGATGGCGACATCACTGCCTTATTAACCCCAGAAGATGAACAGGCCACTGCAACCATCATCAGCCGTGAAGCCATGGTGCTGGCGGGCCAGCCTTGGGTCAATGCCTTAATTCAAGCCTTTGATCCAGACGTGCAAGTGACTTGGCTGAAAAATGACGGTGACCGCGTCGCTGCCAATGAAGCCTTCTTAAAATTGGCAGGTTCTGCGCGCAGCCTGCTGACGGTGGAACGCCCTGCGCTGAACTTTGTGCAAACCTTATCAGCAGTTGCAACCAAAACAGCGGATTATGTCAAACAGCTAGATGGCTTGAATACCAAACTGCTGGACACCCGAAAAACCCTGCCCAGCCTGCGGATTGCGCAAAAATATGCTGTTGCGGTCGGCGGCGGGCAAAACCACCGTTTGGGCCTATTTGATGCCTTTTTAATTAAAGAAAACCACATTATGGCAGCTGGCGGCATCGCTCAGGCCATTGCCAAAGCGCACAGCATTGCACCGGGCAAGCTTGTGGAAGTGGAAGTTGAAAATTGGGATGAGCTGAATCAAGCCCTTGAAGCCAAAGCGGATATTGTGATGCTGGACAATTTCAGCCAGCAGCAAATGATGGATGCAGTAAAGCATGTGGCGGGACGCTGCAAGCTAGAAGCGTCAGGCAATATCACCATTGAAAACCTGCGCGAAGTGGCCACGACAGGCGTGGACTATATTTCGATGGGCGTATTGACCAAGGATGTCAAAGCTGTGGATTTATCCATGCGTTTTAATGCCTAAACTCAAACTGCAAATATAAAAAAGCGCCTGCAACAGGCGCTTTTCTATTTCAGTCATTCATGCTGGCTATTCAGCGCCCATAAACGGATCTGAATAGCCATCCTTGCCTGTTTCAATGCGTCCCGCAAAACGGCGCTCAAAACTGCTGCCATTATTCAATGTCACGCTAAAATCATACCAGCCATGCACACTTTGCATATCCAGCACCACTTCGCTTTCATTGGCAGCGCTTTTTACCTGCCACGTTTTACCGTCTAAATAGGCATTGGCTTTCACGGTGAGATCAGCGCTCTGCTGCCCATCATGACGGATTTTCAAAAAGATGCGCGGCGCGCATTCTTCCATGCACACTCGAATTTCCGTCAGCGCCTGCAGCTGCTCTTTTTCTGTGACATCGCCTTTGAATGCGCGATGAAAACCGTTCGGCCCCAAAACCCACAAATCATACTGGCCGTTTTTCAGCGTCCAGTCATCTTCCAGCTGCTTGCCCGCTTGCACCATATAACGGCGCGGCACAGCGCCTAAATCCAGCTGGTCATAGACATGAAATACGCCCGCCTGCCCGCCAGTATTCAAGAACAGCAGCTTCACCGCGCCTGCGCCTGCATTCACTTTCGCGCTGGCATGCAGCATATACGGCAGCGCACGTGATGGGCGCAAGCCCGTTTCCTGTTTCGGTTTGGCCTGCAGCGCCGGCACCTGCACCTGACTGAGCTTTTCCTGATTACTGCGGATGATATCCGCCTGTTCCTTGCTTTTACTGCCGTCCAAGCTCGGCAGCATGCTGGTATTGGGTGTTTTAAAATCAAAAGCAGACAGCAAATCACCGCAAACAGCACGGCGGTACGGGCTGATATTCGGCTCATTCACTCCAAAACGCTGCTCTAAAAACTGGATAATTGAGGTATGGTCAAACACTTGCGAATTGACCCAGCCGCCGCGGCTCCACGGCGAGATTACATACATCGGCACCCTTACGCCCGGCCCATATACCCCGTGCCAGAAATTCACATTTTCACCGTTTACAAATTCACGGTGCGGCTGCGATGTCGAGCCTGCCACAGGCGGATGGTTAAAATATTCAAAAGACAGCTGTTCATCGCTCAGCGTGGTTTTGCCATGCACTTTCAGTACTTCACCGCTGGCGTTAATTTCCCGCGATGGCGCAGAGGGTGACGGCATGTGGTCAAAAAAGCCGTCATTTTCATCAAAGTTCACCAGCAGCACGGTTTGACTCCACAGTTCCGGCTGATCCGTCAATGCGTTCAGCAGTTCCTGAATATACCAAGCGCCCTGCACTGGGCTGGATGGCCCAGGATGCTCACTGTAGGCTGCCGGCGCCACAATCCAGCTGACCTGCGGCAATTTGCCCGCAGCTAAATCCTGCTTGAACTGCCCCAGCAACCCGCCGTCGTTCGGCATGGTATTGGCAATGCCTTTATACAGCGGCTCTTTGGCGTCGACCGCTTCATCATACGCAGGGCAAATCGGCGCATCATGGCTGACAGGCTGGCCTGAACGCTCATTGGCGGCGCGGTACTGCTGAAAGCCCGCCAAGGGATTATCGGTAAAGTTGTCAGGCATATTTTGATAAACCTTCCAGCTGACACCCGCCTGCTGCAAACGTTCTGGATACGTCGTCCAGTCATAGCCCACGGCAGAGCTGCCGATGCCGTCAAATTCATTCACTACGCTGGCTGTACCTGAACCGGTCGGGCCGTTGGTTCCCGTCCAAATAAATTTGCGGTTCGGATTGGTGCCGGCGTGCATGGCGCAGTGATAGGCATCGCATAGGGTAAAGGCATCGGCCAAAGCATACTGAAATTCAACTTCGGCTTTTTTGTAATAGCCGATTGACTGCGGATTTTTATGTTCAACCCAGTTGCCCATGCGCCCGCAGTTCCATGCCGCCTGCCCATCTTTCCAAGAATGCGGCGTGCCGCTGACGCGCTGCGCATTGCCCAAACGGCTGTCTAAATGATAGGGATAATACAGCTGATTATTTTTGCCATACTGCTGCCAGACTTTGCGCCCACCCGCCAGCGGAATACCGAAGCGGTCGCCAAAGCCGCGCACGCCTTTCAGCATGCCGAAATAATTGTCAAAAGAGCGGTTTTCCTGCGTCAAAATCACCACATGCTTCACATCCTGCAAAGTCCCCGTTTCAACTTTGGCATCAATCGCCAAGGCTTTTTGAATGCTAAGCGGAAAACTGGCAAATGCGGCAGAGCCGAATAATGTTTTGGTCGAATTTATTAAAAAGTCACGGCGGTTCATTGTTCTATCCTGCTGTTTTTATTATGGGGCGCAATGCATTTTACAATTGGGCTTCGGCTGCGTTGGCTGCCCGCCAGATACATCGTCATCATCGCCATTGCAGGCGCTCAGCAAAACAGCAGAACTCATGACGAGCAGCATCAAAAAAACGCGCATTTGTTAAATTCCTTAGAGTTGTATGCGCACATAGAAATAAAGCAGCAAAATGACAGGGCGGTGATGGTTTTATTTCAGCCCGGTGAAAAACAAAAAACGCACCCGAAGGTGCGTCTTTTTCTTGAACAAAATCAGCAATTTTACCAGCCTAATGCTTCTTGCTGCTTTTTGATGAGTTCTTGTATGCCTTTTTCAGCCAGCTCCAGCATTTCATTGCATTGCGCGCGGGTAAACGGCTTTTCTTCTGCTGTGCCTTGCACTTCAATAAATTCACCGGCTTGGGTCATCACCACATTTAAGTCAGTTTGACAGCTTGAATCTTCTTCATAGCAAAGATCCAGCAGCGCTTCATCTTTATAAATACCCACAGAAACAGCAGCCACTAAACCTTTCAGCGGATCTTGCTTAATTTTTTTCTGCGCCAGCAATACATTCATCGCATCAATCAGCGCCACGGCTGCGCCAGTAATCGATGCAGTACGTGTGCCGCCATCCGCTTGAATCACATCGCAGTCAATCGTAATCGTATTTTCACCGAGTTTTTTCAAATCGACCATTGCACGAAGGCTGCGGCCGATTAAACGTTGGATTTCTTGTGTACGGCCGCTTTGCTTACCGCGCGCAGCTTCACGGTCAGAACGGGTGTGCGTAGAACGCGGCAGCATGCCGTATTCCGCTGTGACCCAGCCTTGGCCCTTACCTTTCAAGAAACGCGGCACTGAATTATCAATGCTGGCAGTGCACAGCACTTTTGTATGACCAAATTCAACCAATACAGAACCTTCCGCATAACGGGTGTAATTGCGGGTAATTTTAACGTCACGTAATTGATCTAAAGCTCGCTGGTCGATACGCATAGTGCATCCTTATTCAGATAGAAATGAATTGCGCCTAAGTATAGCAGATGCTGCCTGCAAGATTGATGCGACATTTACGGATTTATACATGACGGTCTGCGCGCTTGCATTCATGGCTGCGCTGCGCATCGTTTCAGCGCTTATTTTTTGATAGACTGAAGCCCTTCAAGGATTGAGTATCTGCATGTCCAAACGTGATGATCGCAAGCAGCAAAGCCGTCAGGCCTTATTGGATGCTGCATTGATTTTAAATACTTCTGGACGGGCCTTCAGCAGCATTAGCCTGCGCGAGATTACCCGCCATGCAGACTTAGTCCCTGCGGCTTTTTACCGCCATTTTGCGGATATGGAACAATTGGGGCTGGAGCTGATTGACCAAAGCGCCCTGCATTTAAAAGGCGTGCTGCATCAGCTCGGACAAGCCTACCTGTACCAGCCCAATGCCAAAACCAAAGTCAGTCTGGACATTTTTTTTCAAGCCATTGAGCATTATCCAGAACCGTGGATTTTTCTCATCTCAGAACGCTGGGGCGGCTCTGCGGCGCTGCGTCAGGCCATTGACCGTGAAATTCAGTATCTGATTGATGATTTGGCCAATGGCCTTGGGCGCTCAGAAAATTTACGCCAAATGCAGCATTCTCAAGACCTGCGCATGCTCTCTCAAATGTTTGTATGTTTAGCGCTGGAATGGGCGATGGGCTGGATTGAAATCCGCCGCCGTTTTCAGCCGGACCAATATGCTGAACAGCGTGAGCGCTTTAAAAGCCAAGCCTTTATTCAAACACAGCTGCTGTTCCGCGGCATTCTGAATTGGGAACGTGCGCCAGCGGCTGTACCAGAACAGCCCGCCCAAACACCACAATAAAAAAACCGCAGAAAACTGCGGTTTTTTTACATCAATTCAAACAAAAACGCTTATTTTGCTTTGCGTTCCTGCTCAATCAGGTAATTCAAAACTTGAGTCACTTTTTGGTCTTCACCCTGAATCACATATTTGCCGTTTACAGTTACTGCTGGCACGCCGCTTAACTGATAGCGCTTCGCTAGATCTTGCGCTTGCGCAATTTTAGAGGTGATTGGGAAAGACTTATAAGTGCTGTTAAATTTTGCTTCTGGAATGCCAAACTGGGTAAAGAATTTAGCAAAAGCAGCTTGTTCTAAAATGTTCTGGCCATTGGCATGAATTTCATGGAACAGCGTTAAATGTGTTTTCGGACGGACGCCCAAAGCTTCAGACACAAAGTAAGCGCGGGCGCCTTGCTCCCACAGCGGATTCATCGCCGCTGGCGTGCGCACAAAGCGTACATCTTTCGGCATTTGCTTCAGCCAAGCCTGCATATGCGGTTCCAGCTTAAAGCAATGCGGACAGCCATACCAAAAGAATTCACGCACTTCAATTTTACCCGGTTTTTCAACAGCGACTGGGGTAGGAAGAACCGTATAGTCTTTACCTGCGACAAACTGCGCAGCCATCGCGCTGCCCGAAAAAGCAAAAAGAGCAGCGGCAGCACTGCTGAAAAGAAATTTTTTCATGAAGCGTATAGTCCTCTGAATCATTATGATTGGCTTATGCCGACACTATAAATCAAAATGGCCAAATTTCGTTTTCATTCTGTGAACTTTTTATAGCTTTTATCGCTTTTTCCTGAATAAACGCTACACTAGCTTCCCATAGACTTTTTAAAATATAACGACTTGCTTGAGGTGACTCTGATGTCTCAATTGAATGTTGACCCGCAAGAAATTGCCAAATTTGAAGCATTTGCGGCCATCTGGTGGGACCAGCATTCTGAGTTCCGCCCGCTGCATATGATTAACCCGCTGCGCCTGAACTGGATTGATGAGCATTCTGGCGGCATCAGCGGCAAAAAAGTGCTGGACGTCGGCTGCGGCGGCGGCATTCTGGCAGAAAGCATGGCGCGCCGCGGCGCAAATGTGCTGGGCATTGATATGGGCTTAGCGCCGCTCAATGTTGCCCGCCTGCATGCAGAGCAGGAAAATGTACAGAATATTGAATACCGCCAAGTCCCGGTAGAACAGCTGGCAGAAGAACAGGCTGGGCAATATGATGTGGTCACCTGCATGGAAATGCTGGAACATGTGCCTGATCCTGCATCGATTATCCAAGCCTGCCAAAAACTGGTGAAACCGGGCGGACATGTGTTTTTCTCGACCATCAACCGCAATCCTAAATCTTATTTATTCGCCATCATTGGCGCTGAATATGTGCTGCGCATGCTGGCCAAAGGCACGCATGACTATCATAAATTCATTAAGCCTTCAGAACTGGCGCATGACATCCGCAGCGCCAATCTAAAACTCAAAGACATGACGGGCCTGCACTATAATCCGCTGACCAAGCGCTACTGGCTGGCACCGAATGTCGATGTGAACTACATGGTTCACACCGTCAATGAAGGTGCCGAATGAAAGCAGTTCTGTTTGATTTGGACGGCACACTGATTGACACTGCAGCGGATTTTATCCGCATTTTGCAGGACATGTGCCGTGAAAAAGGTTGTGCTGTAGTCGATGCAGATTTGATCCGCACCCAAGTTTCAGAAGGCGCGCGCGCCATGGTCAAGCTGGTCTATCCTGAGCTTGATGTAGAAGATCCGGTCTTTCTGGCGCATCGCCAGCGCTTTTTAGATCTGTACGGCGCGGATATTGCGGTAGATACTGACCTGTTTGCAGGCATGTATCCCCTGCTGGAAGAGCTGGAAAGCCATCAGATTCCATGGGGCATTGTCACCAATAAGCCGCGCTGGCTCAGTGAATCCCTGCTGCAGGCGCTGAATTTAAGCGAACGCTGCGCAGTGCTGGTTTGCCCTGAAGATGTCAGCAAAACCAAGCCCGACCCGGAACCGATGTATCTGGCGGCCAAAGCCATTCATTTGGATGCCAAAGACTGCCTTTATGTCGGTGATCACCCGCGCGACATAGATGCTGGACGCAATGCAGGCATGTATACTGTTCTGGCGGCTTACGGCTATTTACCGCTGCAGTACAAAGATGACTTAACAGCTTGGCAAGCAGATTGTATAGTGAATACAGTAGCAGGATTGCATGACGCGCTTCGCCAGCTGGTGATTGCTCCGCTTCAGGCAAAAACGCTAATCTCATAAAAGATAAAAGAACCAACCAAGAGCGCGTTTAAGACGACACAATAAGCACAATAAAACGAGGAGGCTTAGCATGAAATATTCAGAATATCAGCCTCGCCCCGATCTGCTGAAAGATCGCATCATCCTGATTACAGGTGCGGGCGACGGTATTGGCCGCGCTGCGGCGCTCAGCTATGCGCTGCATGGCGCTACAGTGGTGCTGCATGGGCGTACCCTGAATAAGCTGGAAGTGATTTATGATGAAATTGAAGGCTTAGGCGCGCCTCAGCCGGCAATTTTGCCATTGCAGCTGTCCAGCGCCTCATCTCGCGATTATGAATTGCTGGTCGATACATTAGAACGCCAATTTGGCCGTTTGGACGGCATTTTGCATAATGCCGGCATCTTAGGAGAACGCACAGAACTGGCCCACTACCCTGTTGATGTTTGGGATGATGTGATGGCCGTCAACTTGCGCGCACCCTTTATTTTGACGCAGGAACTGATGCCGCTGCTGCAAAAATCGGAGAACGCGTCTGTGGTTTTTGCCAGTTCAGGCGTAGGGCGTGAAGCGCGCGAGCGCTGGGGCGCTTACTCAGTATCTAAAATTGCCATTGAAGCTGTGAGCACGCTGTTTGCCAAAGAAAATGTGCATCCGAATATCCGCTTCAACTGCATCAACCCTGGCGCGACCCGCACTGCAATGCGCGCCAAGGCCTATCCAGAAGAAGATCCAAAAACACTGCTTACACCAGAGCAGATTATGCCGGCCTATTTATACCTCATGGGTGATGACAGCCTGCAGATGAATGGTCAAAGCATCGATGCACAAGACTAAAAAACAGATGTAAAACGATTAAAAAAGGAGGCGCTGGCTTCCTTTTTTATTGCGTGTATTTTCCCTCATGCCAAAGCAGCCTTGAAATTCTATGCAATATGCGGATACTTAGTGCCAAATATTTTGAAGCACTGAGAGCGTCATGTCTGACTTGAGCAATATTACCGTAACCCCGACTGAAGACGGCATGATCAGCCTGCTGATTGATGGCCAGCCGCTGTCTGAAAAATACGGCATGCAGTTTGATCCCAGTATTGCGGAAGAATTAAAAGCGCTCAGTACCGGCCAAAGCGTCAAACTGTTTGAGCAATTTATCTTTTCCCATACCGATCTCAACTTTGAACATGCCTACAGCTACACCTTAGGCATCATCAAAGAAGCTAACCGCTTCAAAGCAGCTAAAAACTTTGTCTATAAAATTACGGCTTCTGGCCAGCAGCCGATGGAACACATCATTAGCAAACAAGGCGAACCAATGAGCGTGGATGATGTGCGTGAATTTATTCAAGCGCATCTGGCTAAATCACTCAGCGACTATACCGACCTGAATTACGCTTATTAATCTATTACATGCACTACGCGGCATTCCAAAAAGGCTTATTTCGATAAGCCTTTGCTTTTGTGTAAAAGCCTTGGATATATTAAAATCGTAATTTTAGATTATTTTTATAAAATTATTCGGTTTTATAGATTCATATTTCTCTTCTATGCTCCTCTGCATTACACAGCAAAGCTGCACAGGGAGACTAAAAATGGCTGATCTGCACCGAAAACACGAAACAATCCGTTCAATTGAATCATTACAGCTGACGCATAATTTAATTGATGCATTAGACAATGTAGCAGAGGCAGAATCTGTCGCAGCAGCGGTCCATTCTTTATTGCGATTAACCGAACAATGGAATTAAGCCAAAGGCGGCTGCGAGCTGACTTATAAAAAAGCGCACAGCAATGCGCTTTTCATCTGGGCAAATCCAAAGAAAAATTCATACGCGGCACTTGCATCTCGCCAAACTTTGCCGAAAAATAAGCAACTGAACGATAAAACTGCCGCGTTGAAAATATAATATTCGTATTTTCTGCATTTTATTTAAAAAATTCGCCAACTATCTTCACAGTTTCTCTGCATTTTTTGCGTACAGTAGCTGTAATGAAAATAAATTGTTCCTATGAGGATTCAACATGAAAAAGATTTGGGCTGTTCTAGCTATTTCTTTCAGTGCTTTGATGACCAGCAGTCTAAGCATTGCTGCGCCTCACTTTGACAAAGACAGCGGCTACGACCATCCGCGCAATTATAATCAAGGCAAAAAAGGCCGTGATTCCCGCGAATTTGACGGCGAAGACCGCAATCAGGACAAGCGCCGCATGCGTGAAGAACGCGGTGTGCAGCGCCTGCAGCAGCATAAGTGGCAGACCGGCTATGTCATGCCGCAGCATTACCGCGGTGATGGCTATAAAGTGGATTACAAAGATTATGACCTGCCAAAACCAAGCCGTAATCAGCAATGGTATAGAATCAACAATGACTATATTTTGATTAATTCCGAAAACAACAGCATTCAGCGGATTCTCGGTTTATAAATACCTATTAAATGTCTGTTCATCAGCCCAGATTCATCTGGGCTTTTTTATGCCTTTCATTTCTTCAAACCCGCAGTATAAAAAGCATTCAGCCCAGTTACACAGCTTCGCTTTTCCTCCATAAAGTACACAATTCAACTAAATTGCGCTCACGCTTTCTCTGCTCTTTCCCGCTAATTTAAATCTATCGAAATAAACCTGCTTCAGCAGTATTAAGGTGACCGCAATGAAAAAAGTTTTATCTGCAACTGTATTGGCTTTGACTGGACTAATTGCAACTTCCGCTATGGCCGCGCCTGACCACCGCAATGATGACCGCCGCTATAACGCAGCGTATAGCCAAAATCATCAAGACCAGCGCTGGAATGACCGCGGTCATGATAATAACCGCTATGACAGCAAAAAATGGAATGACAGCCGTGTAAATCCAAGCCGCCAATGGCGTGTCGGCCAATCGCTGCCGCGCGCTTATGATTCATCACGCTACAAAGTCAGCGACCGTGAAGCGCGCCGCTTGCCCAATACAGGACGCTACCAGCAGTGGTACAAAGTGAATGGTGATTATGTTCTGGTGAATGAACGCTCTAACCGTATTCTGCGCATCATGGGATAATCGCGCTATCAATAAATCCCTTCCTGCAAATACCTGAAGCCCCCGTTCAGGTGTTTTTTTTCATCTAAAGCATAATTCTTCTGTCAGCTTGCCATTTTTTGATTAGAATCTAAAAAACAGTTTAATCTAGAGATCAGCATGCAGATGAATCCGGCAGAACCATCAGACAGCACAACGTTGCAATACGTGCATTGGTTTCGGCATTCTGCACCCTACATCAATGCGCACCGCGGCAAAAGTTTTGTCCTGATGTTTGACGGCGAAGCCGTGCAGCATGAAAATTTTCAGCATATTATTCATGATATTGCCCTGCTGCATTCCTTAGGCATCCGGCTGATTCTGGTGCATGGCGCGCGCCCGCAAATCAATCAAAATTTAAAAGCCAGCCAGCTGCAAACCCCTTTTCATAATCACCGCCGCATCACCACGCGCGAATCCTTAAGTGCCGTAATGAATGCTGCTGGCTCCATCCGTCTGCAAATCGAAGCGCTGCTGTCAATGGGACTGGCCAACTCGCCCATGTACGGCGCGCGCATAGACGTAGTCTCCGGCAATCTGATTACCGCCAAACCCTATGGCATCCGAGACGGCGTTGATTTCCAGCTTTCTGGTGAAGTCCGCTCAGTAGATACCGACGCCATACAGCGCCATTTGGACAGTCAGAATATTGTGCTGCTCGGACCGACTGGCTATTCCACGACGGGCGAAGTCTTTAATTTGCTGGCGGAAGAAGTCGCCACCAAAACCGCTATCAGCCTAAAAGCCGATAAACTGATTTTTCTAGGAAAACAGCATGGCCTCTTAAATGAACACGGCCAGCTGCAGCGTGAGGTCGCGCCGCATCAGCTGGACCGCCACATCTTGCAGTATCAGGACTCAAACCCTGATATCGCGCTGCATTTGCAAGGCGCCAAAACCGCATCGCTGCAAGGCGTGCACCGTGTGCACTTAATTTCATACGCCTATGACGGCGCGCTGGTTGAAGAGCTGTTTACCCGTGACGGTTCGGGAACCATGATTACCGATGCGCATTATGAAGATGTGCGCACCGCCAATATTCAGGATGTCGGCGGCCTGATCAGCCTGCTGCGCCCGCTGGAGGAAGAGGGCATTTTGGTTTACCGTTCTCGTGAGCGGCTGGAAAATGAAATTGAACATTTTGCCGTGATTGAACGTGACGGCACGATTTTAGCCTGCGCGGCGCTGTACCCGATTCCTGCGGCCGAAGGCGAACTGCGCTCTGCTGAAATTGCCTGTGTCGCGGTGCATCCAAGTTACCGCAAATCCAACCGCGGCAGCCAAATTCTGCATTATTTGGAAGATAAAGCCCGCGCCCTTGGCCTGCAGCAGCTGTTTATTCTGACCACCCGCACAGCGCACTGGTTCTTAGAGCAAGGTTTTGAACAAGCCAGTGTCGATGACCTCCCCAATGCCAGACAGGCACTATACAACTACCAGCGCAATTCTCTGGTCTGTAAAAAACCGCTTTAATGCGGTTTTTTTATTTTTGCATATCTCAATTTTTACTATGCTTATGCACAAATGGCTCTTAAAACAGCGCACTTGATTATCCATTCATTCGATATGCTTATCCCAATTTATGCTTTATCAAATTAATCCATAATTTTCATATAGTTAATAAAACAACAATACAACTCTAATATTTTTTGCATTTCGTCTAAAGCACTAAGCTTTGCACTTTTTTATTTATCTTTTTTCTTCATGAGAAACTCATTTTTTCTTATTTTTTTTGAATAAGAAAAATCATTACCGTATTTTCATTCCATTTTTATCCTGCACTTTTTGATTAGGGGCTTGCATTCATGAACATTCGCAACCGCACAAAATACCTTACTCTGGCTTCAGCGGCTGCAGCTGTCATGATGCTCAGCGGCTGTTCAAAACAGCAAGCTGAAGAAACCGTAACGCTCAATATTGGCTATCAAAAATACGGCATGCTGCCGATTGTTAAAGAACGCGGCGTACTGGAAACAGCCCTGAAAAAGCAAAATGTAACGGTGAAATGGGTCGAGTTCCCTGCTGGCCCGCAGCTGCTGGAAGGTTTAAATGTGGGCAGCGTGGTGTTTGGTGAAGCGGGTGAAGCGCCGCCAATTTTTGCGCAAGCTGCCAACTCAAATTTAGTGTATGTGGCGAATCAGCCTGCCGCGCCTAAAGCGGAAGCGCTGATTGTGCAAAAAAATTCCAAGATTCAGTCTGTAGCCGATTTAAAAGGCAAGCGTGTGGTGCTGAATAAAGGCTCAAATGTGCACTACCTGCTGCTGAAAGTACTGGAAGCCAATGGCTTAAAACTCAGTGATATTGACGTGGTTTATCTGCCGCCTTCAGATGCCCGCGCAGCATTTGAAAAAGGCGCAGTCGATGCTTGGGTCATTTGGGATCCGTTCCTGTCTGCTGCAGAACATCAAATTGGCGCCCGCGTCATTGCCGATGGCGAGAAACTGGTGAACAACTACCAATTCTACCTAGCCGACCGCAAATTTGCAGAAACGCACCCGCAGGTCATTCAAGCTGTGGTCAACGAGCTGAATCTATCCACGCAATGGGTGAAATCGCATCAAGATGATGCGGCCAAGTTGCTGGAAAAGCCAACAGGCTTGGATTTCACCATACTCAAAAACTCCATTGCACGCATGAGCTTCGGTGTAACGCCGCTGTCGCCAAAAATTATTCAGCATCAGCAGCAAGTCGCGGATGCCTTTTATGAACAAAAACTGATTCCGCAGAAACTCAATATTGATGCGGCCATTATTAAATAGCGCTCTTTTTATAAAAATAAGCAGGTATCACGATGAAGCACATCAAAACCATCACATCTCTTGGACTGGTCACGCTAAGCCTTGCGCTGAGCGCCTGCCAAAAAGAAAATGCTGTGCAAAATTCGAATACCGAAACCGCAGCCAAAGATGATCTCAAAAAAGTCAGGATTGGCTTTCAAAAGTCATCTTTAACATTGCTGGTGGCGCGGGATGAAAAATTAATAGAACAGCAGTTTCCGCATGCCCAAATCGAGTGGAAAGAGTTTCCTGCTGGCCCGCAGCTGCTGGAAGCTTTGGCTGTAGGCGCTGTAGATTATGGCGCGGTCGGCAATACACCGCCCATTTTTGCGCAGGCAGCAGGCAAAGATCTGAATTACGTGGGCTATGAAGTTTATGGCGATCAGAGCTTGGCCTTGGTCGTGCCCCCGCAAAGCCCAATTCAAAATATCAGCCAATTAAAAGGTAAGCGTATTGCCCTGCAAAAAGGCTCCAATGCGCATGAATTTCTATCCAAAATTTTAGCCAAAGCAGGCCTGACTTGGGCCGATATTCAGCCTATTTGGCTGCCGCCAGCTGATGCCCGTGCAGCCTTTGACAAACAGTCCGTCGATGCTTGGGCCATTTGGGATCCATTTTTGGCTGCTGCTGAGGTTCAGGGTCAAGCCCGCGTGATTACGCAAACGGGTGACTTTGACAAAACCTATGCGTTCTATATGGCCAATCCTAAATTCATAGCGGCGCATCCTCAGGCAACGGCTAGCATTTTAAAAGCGCTGAATGAGTCCGACCAATGGATTGTCAGCCACCAGCAAGTGGCCTTAGACATCTATCAAAAAAATACAGGTTTGGCGCCAGAAGTGGCGAAAAAAGCCTTTGAACGCCGCGTAAAACCAGCGCCGATTCAACCGCTCAGTGCTGAGGTCATTCAAGCCCAGCAGAACATTGCGGACGAGTTTTTCAAACTCAAACTGATTCCAAACACACTTCATGTCCAGCCAATTGTCTGGACTCCGCCTGCATCTCATTGATCACCGAGCAAGATCATTTAAATTTAAGGAATATCACATGAAAATTTTCTGGTTTATCCCGACACATGGCGACAGCCGCTACTTAGGCACCAGCAAAGGCGCACGCGTTGTAGACCATGCCTATATGAAACAGATTGCCGTTGCCGTAGATAACCTAGGCTATGAAGGCGTTCTGATTCCGACCGGACGTTCATGTGAAGATCCTTGGCTGACCGCAGCCAGCCTAATCGATGCCACTAAACGCTTAAAATTCTTAGTCGCGCTGCGCCCAGGTGTAACCACCCCTGCCTTAGCTGCGCGCATGGCGGCAACCTTTGACCGTCTGTCCAATGGCCGCGTATTGCTCAACTTGGTGACTGGCGGTGACGAGCAAGAGCTCAAAGGTGATGGCTTGTATGAAGATCATCAGACCCGCTATAAAACTGCCACAGAATACACCACCATCTGGCGTGAAATTTTACAACGCTCGCATACAGGTGAAAGCTACACCTTCCACGGCGAACGCTTAAGTGTAGATGATGCTAAATTACTATATCCGCCTGTACAGCAGCCCTACCCGCCGCTATGGTTTGGCGGTTCTTCAGAAGATGCGATCGAACTGGCTGCCTCTCAAGTCGATACCTATTTAACTTGGGGTGAACCGCCTGCAGCCGTTAAAGAAAAAATTGCCGTGGTAAAGGCGCGAGCAGAAGCCAAAGGCCGTACCTTAAATTACGGTATCCGCTTGCATGTGATTGTTCGTGAAACCAATGAAGAAGCATGGCAAGCAGCGGAAGAGCTGATCCAATATGTGGATGATGCAACCATTGCGGCTGCGCAAGCCAAATTTAAAACCATGGACTCTGTGGGCCAGCGCCGCATGGCGGAACTGCATAATGGCGACCGTAGCAAACTCGAAGTTTCACCTAACTTATGGGCTGGTGTGGGCCTCGTGCGCGGCGGTGCAGGCACAGCGCTGGTTGGCGACCCAGAGACTGTTGCGGCCCGTATTCAAGAATATGCTGACCTAGGAATTGGCACCTTTATTTTCTCAGGCTATCCACACCTAGAAGAATCGATCCGCTTTGCAGAATTGGTCTTCCCGCTGTTGCCGCTGGAAACGCAGAAAAAATTGACCCAGCCTAACCTGACTGGCCCATTCGGTGAAATTGTTGCCAACAACTACACACCGGATGAAAACAAAGTCAAACGTCAGGAGCCGGCTTAATGTCCAAAACAGTTTCGGCTGAAGCCCTCAATGAAAAGAGGGTTTCACGTGGAACACAGTTCGGGCAGCGTTTGCTGCCTTGGCTGGTTCCAGTTGCACTCATTTTAATCTGGCAAATTGCTTCTGTAACAGGCCTCTTGCAAAGCCGCATCTTGCCTGCGCCCAGTGCCGTAGTGAGCGCCTTTTGGAATTTGCTGGTCAGCGGCGAACTTTGGCGCCATGTCAAAGTCAGTGCGGGCCGCGCTTTAATTGGCTTATTCATTGGCGGCGGTTTAGGGCTGCTTCTGGGCTTACTCAACGGCTCGTCTAAAATTGCCTCTAATTTGCTGGATACCACCCTGCAAATGATCCGCAACATCCCAGCGCTGGCGCTGATTCCACTGGTCATTTTATGGTTTGGTATTGATGAAAGCGCAAAACTCTTCTTGGTGGCCATTGGGGTATTTTTTCCCATTTACATCAACACCTATCATGGCATCCGCTCGGTAGACCCGCAGCTGATTGAGATGGGCAAAAGTTATGGCCTGACCCGCTGGCAGCTGTATAGAGAAATTATTTTGCCTGGGGCTATGCCGTCTATTTTAGTCGGCCTGCGTTTTTCTTTAGGCCTTGTTTGGGTACTGCTGATTGTCGCGGAAACCATTTCCGCTCAAGCTGGCATTGGCTATATGACCATGAATGCGCGTGAATTTTTACAGACCGATATCGTACTGGTCGGCATATTACTGTATGCCCTGCTGGGCAAGCTGGCCGATGTCTTAGCCGTCTCTTTAGAAAAATACCTGCTGCGCTGGCATTCAGGCTACCAAAAATAATTCAGGAGCATCAGATGACTGATTTAAGCATAAGCCGTCTTGCCGATGGCCATTCCGCAGCAGGCGCTGTAGCAGACATTAACCCGCATGCTGTGCTGGGTGCGGAAATTCATATTGAGCAGCTGCACAAGTTTTATGGCAGCGTTAAAGTGCTGGAAGATTTAGACCTGAACATTCAGCCGGGTGAGTTTCTAGCCATCGTCGGGCGCAGCGGCTGCGGCAAGAGTACCCTGCTGCGCTTGATCGCCGATTTGGAACAGCCCAGCTATGGCGAAATCAAATTCAAATCTGCACGCCATATCCGCGAAGGCATCACCTCCGACGATATTCGCGTGATGTTCCAAGATCCGCGCCTGCTGCCATGGCGCAACATTGAACAAAATGTGCAATTGGGCTTAGGCAAAGAAGAACATGCCAATGCCTCAGAAATGCTGGAAAAAGTCGGCCTGAAAGAAAAAGCTGGGCTATGGCCTACGCAGCTGTCTGGCGGTCAGCGTCAGCGCACTGCACTGGCCCGCGCCCTATCTCATAAGCCGCGGATATTACTGCTGGATGAACCGCTGGGCGCACTGGATGCCCTGACCCGTTTAGACATGCAGAGCCTGATTGAAAAACTGTGGACTGAACAAGGCTTTACCGCCATTTTGGTTACGCATGATGTCAGCGAAGCAGTGCAATTGGCGGACCGTATTATTCTGCTGGATAAGGGGCATATCGCTTCACAATTCAAAGTAGATTTACCGCGCCCGCGCCAAAAGAGCCCTGCCTTTGCAGAGCTGGAACAAAAAGTGCTGAATGCCGTATTAGCCACCTAATGCAAATTTTTAAGCCTTAAAATATCTTCTACATTGGATATTTTAGGGCGCACCCTCCTCTGCTGCAGCCTTGCACAGACGCCCCTCATCACATCATCTTTTAAATACTTAAAATACGCAGCTTCATACTAGATCAAAGCGATGAGCCAAAATAATTTATAAAATATGCTTTGCATCGTTTTATTACATTTTTAATTTGATTTTCAAAGCGCAATTCTTTTTAATTTAAGTGTTCATTTAAAAATAAATCGTCATAAGTCATAAAATTACAAGTTTTGGTTGTGCACAAATCTGATGATTTGCCGTACAATTGTCCATTCCCCTTTTTTTCATGTTTTAGAGTGCTAATGGAACAAAAAAAGAGTACACAAAAACGGCACCAGCTGTTGAATGCTGCGCTAGACGTTTTTTCCCTTTACGGTTTTAACGGTGCCAGCCTAGACGAAATCGCGCAAATTGCAGAAATGCATAAATCGAATATTTTCTATTATTACGAAAATAAAGAAGCGCTGTATGTTGAAGTGCTGACCACAGTGCTGCAAAAATGGCTCGCGCCGCTGCAAACGCTGGAAAGTGATTTAGAACCGGAAGAAGCGATCACCAATTACTTAATGCAAAAAATTGAAGTCTCGCGCACCCAGCCGAAAGCTTCGCGTTTATTTGCATTGGAAGTCATTCAAGGTGCGCCGCATATTTTGGAAATTCTGAAAGGTCCGCTGAAAAAGCTGGTGAAGCGTAAAGCTAAAGTGATTGCCATGTGGCAAGAGCAAGGCAAAATTTCAAAAGAAATTGACCCTGAGCTGTTCATTTTGAATATTTGGGCTGTAACGCAAAACTATGCAGACTTTGCAACGCAAATGGAAATGGTGACCGGCAAAACCCTGCGTAACCGCAGCATGCTGCAGCGTGTCGTTCAGCACTCTGTGCATTTGATGCTATACGGCGCCATCCCCCGCGACGCAAAATAATTTCTGCGGCAATGCAGAAATTTGGCATACGGCCATAGACCCGCTATGGCCGCCGAACCCTCTTTCCCAATCCTATCATTTTACCGTTTGGTATAGCTCAAGCAATTTCCGGGCGCCCAGCAGCAAATTCTCTTCCCAATCTAAATGCGCAGTATCATTGGCGCCATCTGTAATATATTTCACCGACACCAAACGCACGCCAAGCTTTTTGCAAACTTTGGCAATCGCATAGCCTTCCATATCCACCAAATTGCATGGCACTTTCGGCAGGCCTGTTTCAAAGCTGTCCCCTGTCCCACAAATCCCTTTGGGCAAATGCTGAAAATAGCCGTCCAAAGCAATTTCTGCAGGATGATCATGGTCCATGGGCGTCACGCCCACGGCAAAGCCCAAGGGTGAAACATCCATATCACGCTGCACAAATTGCGTGACTTCAACCAAGGCGTGCGCGTCAAAATGCGAACTGCCTGCTGTGCCTAAGTTTAGCAAAGTTGTGCAGCCCGTTTTTTGAATCACATCAAAAGCTTTAAAGGCGGCATTCACTTTGCCAATGCCGCTGTAATGCACCTCGATGCCCGCCTGTTCAAATAGGCCCTTGGACTCGTTCGGCAGCGCCATCATCAAAGCAAGTTCTTGGCTCATGTGCCTCTCCATATCTGTTTGACATGCATATAGCACAAACCTGCCGCGCCTGCCTCAAATGATTGCAGCTTTTATGGGCTAAATTTGGAATTGCATCGGCCGCTTGCCTAAAATCGATGCCGCCAGCGGCTGTTCATGGCGCAGCGATTCAATCATTTTTTCTAAGGCAATGTGCGCCATATCGCCGCGTACACTGTGCTGATGGGTCATCGGCATATGTTCCAAACCTTTACGGCGCGTCGACAAAATTTTAATGTCCTGGTTGTTCACCACCCAGGTATACACATTTACAGCTGGGCGCAGCGCTTTTAACAGCAGATTTGGAATCGGAAATTTGTAGCTGACACAGGTATAGACCCGTGACTCAAACGGCCCGACTGGGGTAATTAAACTGTTAAACACCATGCCTGAAGGCTCACCCCAGTGATATTCCACCAAGGTAATATTCGGCGCAATATAGCTGTCGCGGTGAACTTGCTCGGCGCCATGCGGATTAGTCAGCCAAGGCATCATGCCGACATCCGCCTCATGATCATGGTATTCCACCACCACTTTGCGCGCTTCAACGTCTATGGTGGCATCCACCTGTTTACCAGACTCAGAACGGAACCAGCCTGCATGCACAAATATGGTATGGGTGACATCCATAATATTTTGCGCCACTGCGCCCATTTCTCCGTCGTAAGTACCTGCCATGTAATAGCTGACCCAGCCTGCGCGGTCATAAAATGGCAGTTTAAATACTTCAGGGCGTTCTGAAGGTGGCTTTTCACCCAAATAGAGCCAAATCACACCATCCTGTTCACAGACATCAAAACTGCGCTGTTTAAACGGATGCGGCTTGTCAGGGAAAAATTTTCCATTCACACTGGGAATATGCGCGACATGGCCATCGCCCTGATAGGACCAGCCATGATAAGGGCATCGCACACAGCCATCTTTCATGCTGCCGGCAGACAGCGGCACACCGCGGTGTACGCATTGATCCAGCAATGCCGCAGCTTGACCATTCTTTTGCCTGAACAGCACAATATTTTTACCGTAAATAGTGGCGGCATAAGGCCGATCTGCTTGAAGCTCTTTTGATGTGCAGGCCACATACCATTCTTCCAGCAATCCTTGGGCCTCATCCCAAAATCGAGTTTTTTCACACATCCTTTTTCCGCCTTAATTTTTTTAATTAATTTTTTATTGATTATTTTCCTTGATCGGCAGCACACCGCACTGCCGAAATAATGCGCGTATTTTATCAGCTTCAAAAAAATGCTGAATAGCGTACAAATTTTAAATTGTGCAAATTCGGTCAATACCTTGCTGTAATGACATAGCAAAAAGCCTGCTTTCAACTCAATATTCTAAAGAATATAAAAAATGCAGGCCCTAGATGCAGCGATATTTCAATTAATCGGCGCGCTGTTCCAAATATGCTTTTAAGCACGGTGAGAAGATCAGCTGCCCTTGATAAAAGCCTTTTAAGGTTTTGCTGAGCACTATGCCCCATAGCAGGGCCAGTACTGCTGCCAAAGTATAGGCACAGCCATAGACCGCAGGTAATTGCGTTTGCGCCGCCAAATTCAGCACGGCAAGCGTAAATACCCCCAAGGGAAAGGTTAAGCCCCACCATCCTAAGTTAAAGGGCAAATCTGCAGCTGCATGTTTTAAAGAAGTCAGTACAGCAATACCCAGCCACCAAAGCCCAAAACCAATCAGCATGAGTGCCGCTAGAAAACCAGCCTGCTGCAGAAATATACCCGTAGCGCCCCACGCGCTGTGCGCCAAAATCCGCGGCGCTTCCGCCCCTAAAAGCAGCAAGGCCAATGCCCCTGTACCAATAGGCCCTAGCGCCAGCCAGCTGCTGATGGCCATATCCTTAGACGGCAGCTGATGCAGCGCCAAACGCAGCATGAGAATGGTGAGTACAGCAAAAGCAGGTAACACAGAAATACCCCAAAGCACATAACAGCTCAGCAGAATATATACGCTCTGCATACCTGCGGTCAGGTGCTGCAGCAGTAAAGCCCCTGATGCTGCAGCCACTTCACACGCCACAATAGGCAGCAGCCACACCGCTGTCATGCTGTGCAGTACATGCTGCTGGCGGCTATACATCAAAAATGGCACCGCCCATGCAATCACCAGCGCCATCAGCGCATCTGCATACCATAAATACTGCGCCAGCTTGAGCACAACCTCACCATACAGCGGCAAGCCGAATTTCAATAGGCCGTTAATGACTGCCGCCAGCGCCATAGGAATTGCACCTAAAAACATGCACATGACGGGATGATTAAAAATCTGTTTTGCTTCCTGCGGGTACAGCAGCCAACGCGCCGCATACAATGCAGAAAACACCAAGAAGAGCAGAGTATTGAGATGCCAGAGCGATGCGCCCAGCTGCCACAGCAAATGTTTGGCAAATGGAAATTCAGGCAAAATCACCGCCAAAATGCCCGTGCCCATCACCACAGTGAACCAGTTTGGGGTAAAATGACGAATCAGATCCTGCTTTTGCGCCAGCTGATAAAATGGCTTTTTCATCATATTCTGCTCTTCAAAAGTAATTCAGCTTATTTTAAAGCAGCATATTAATAAGTAAAACTGATTTATATTTGTTAAATATATCAATATTAATTATTTAAAAATAAAAATATTGAGTAAAAACACAACAGCAAGACGAAACTGTGAGATTATGGCAATATATAGCCCTTACAAATTTTCAACGTATTAATTCGCCCATGAAGCTGCTCCGCCTGAATGCTTTAGCGCCTGATTTTCAATTACCCAAAACTGCTGTGACCATTGGCAATTTTGATGGGGTGCATTTGGGTCATCAAGCCATGATCAGCCAGCTTCAGGCCCTTGCGCAGCAGCAGAATTTAAAAACGGCGGTAATGATTTTTGAACCGCAGCCGCTGGAATATTTCAAAGGCTACGAAGCGCCGCCGCGCATCAGCTCATTGCGTGAAAAAGTCGAATACCTCAGTGAACTGGGTGTGGACTACATTGTCGTCGCCAAATTTGATAATGCTTTTCGCAGCCTCAGTGCCGAAGAATTTGCTGAAATTTTAAAAACAAAACTCAATACGCAAAGCCTCGTACTCGGCGAAGATCATCATTTTGGCAAAAACCGCCAAGGCAACAGCGCGTTTTTACGCAGCTACGGTTTTCATGTTGAAGATCTGCAAAACATTGAAGTCAATGGCGAACGCGTCAGTTCAACCCTCCTCCGTAAAACCTTACAGGAAGGTGATTTGGCGCATGCCGCTAAACTCTTAGGCCGTCCTTACAGCATTACTGGCCGCGTGCAATACGGCGACCAGATTGGCCGCACCATTAATTTCCCAACCATCAATGTGCGCCTGAACCGCCACAAGCCTTGCCTGCACGGCATTTACGGCGTTGAAGTCATCTGCGAAACCCTGTCTTTAAAAGACAAAGTGCAAAACGAATGTTCAGATAAAAACGGCATTGCCGGCTATGCGCCAAGCGCGCTTTTTGGCGCAGGCCATGTCGGTACCCGCCCTGCCATTGCGCAGGAACATCCCGAATGGCGATTAGAAGTACATTTTCCTGATGTTTCTGCTAATCTGTATGGCCTGTTAATGCGGGTCACGTTCTTAAACTATTTACACGGCGAAAAGAACTACCCTTCGCTTGAAGCCTTAAAAGCTGGAATTGATGATGATGTGGAGAAACTGCTTGAGTTTCGTCAGAATCATCCCCAATTTCCCTTTTAATATCCCAAATTTTTTATGTAAAACGCGTCAGTCAAACAGCTGATTAAATTGGAAGACAACTTGCATGAGCGATAAGCAAACTCCTGAAAATGCAGTGGATTATAAAGCCACGCTAAACCTCCCAGGTACTGAATTTGCAATGAAAGCAAATCTCGCAGTACGTGAAGCGAAATGGTTGGAAGAGTGGTATGCCGACAACATTTATCAGCAGATTCGTGCGTCGCGTATTGGCAAGAAAAAATATGTGCTTCATGACGGCCCTCCATACGCAAATGGTCAAATTCACTTGGGCCATGCCGTTAACAAAGTTCTCAAAGACATCATCATTAAAAGCCGTGTGATGGATGGTTTTGATGCCCCGTATGTACCGGGCTGGGACTGTCACGGCTTACCGATTGAACTGAAAGTCGAAGAAAAAGTCGGTAAAGTGGGCGTGAAAGTGGATGCTTCTACTTTCCGTAAAGCATGCCGTGAATATGCCTACACTCAAGTTGAACTGCAAAAGAAAGACTTCGTGCGTATGGGCGTGTTTGGTGATTGGGACAACCCATACCTGACCATGAACTTCAAGCAGGAAGCGGACATTGTGCGCTCACTAGGCGCGATTGCTAAAGCGGGCCATATTGAGCCGGGCTTAAAACCTGTGAACTGGTGTCTGGACTGCGGTTCAGCATTGGCTGAAGCGGAAGTTGAATACGAAGATAAAAAATCTGACGCGATTGATGTTGGCTTTACCGTTGTAGATCTTGCCGATTTATCTGCACGTTTAGGTGTAGAGGTTAAAAACTCAACTGACATCGTGATCTGGACAACCACGCCGTGGACATTGCCTGCCAACCAAGCGGTTGCCCTGCATGCAGACATTGAATACCAATTGGTTCAAGCAACTGGTGAAAATAAAGCTGCGCAAAATCTGATTTTAGCCAAAGATCTGGTTCAGTCTGCAACTGAACGCTACGGCTTTGCAGCGTTTACCGTTCTGGCTGATTTTGCTGGCGCAAAACTTGAAAACTTAGTGCTGCAGCATCCGCTGATTACTGATCGCCAAGTGCCAGTAATTTTGGGTGAGCACGTGATTGCTACCAGCGGTACTGGTGCGGTACATACTGCGCCCGGCCATGGTGTGGACGACTATAAAGTTGGCCTGCAGTACAACCTGAAAGTGGATAATCCAGTGGGCGGCAACGGCGTATATTTGCCAACTGCGCCAATCTTTGCCGGCGAACACATTTACAAAGCCAATCCTCAAATTATTGCTGCCTTGTCTGAAAGCAATAAGCTTTGGGCGCATGTGCCAATCAAGCATAGCTACCCGCATTGCTGGCGCCATAAAACGCCAATTATCTTCCGTGCGACGCCGCAATGGTTCATCAGCATGGATGCGCAAGGCTTGCGTAATCAAGCGCTGAATGCGATTGAAAATGACATCAGCTTTGTGCCGGATTGGGGTAAAAACCGTATTCAATCAATGATTGAAGGCCGTCCAGACTGGTGTATCTCACGCCAGCGTACTTGGGGCGTGCCAATTCCATTCTTCGTGCATAAAGACACGAACGAACTGCACCCGCGCACACCTGAACTCATCGAAGAAGTTGCAAAACTGATCGAACAGGAAGGTATTGATGGCTGGTATAACCGCGATGCAGCAGCGTTTATTGGCGATGATGCAGAGTGCTATAACGCAGTGCGTGACACCCTAGATGTATGGTTTGACTCAGGTACAACACACTTTGCAGTGCTTCGCGAACGCGAAGAATTGACTGATCCAGCCGATTTGTACCTTGAAGGTTCAGATCAGCACCGCGGCTGGTTCCAGTCTTCATTGCTGACGTCTATTGCCATCAATGAACGCGCGCCATACAAAGGCTTATTGACTCACGGTTTTGTGGTGGATGAAAAAGGCCGTAAAATGTCGAAATCCATCGGCAACGTGATCACTCCGCAAGACATCATTAAAGATATGGGTGCAGACGGCTTACGTTTCTGGATCGCATCTGCGGATTACCGCTATGAAATGACCGCAGGTAAAGAAATCTTTAGCCGTGCATCTGACGGTTACCGCCGTATCCGTAACACGCTGCGTTTCTTGCTGGCAAACTTGAATGGTTTCAAACCTTCGACTGATGCGCTTCCTGTGGATCAATTGATTGCGCTTGATCAATACATCTTGCAGCGTGCTGCAGACGTGCAAAAAACTATTCAGCAAGCTTATGAAGATATGAACTTCCATATCGTGACCAATGCTTTGACCAACTTCTGTATTAACGACTTGGGCGGTTTCTACTTAGACATCATCAAAGACCGTCAATACACCACCAAAGCGGACTCTGCAGCGCGCCATTCTGCGCAGACTGCACTGTATCACTTGGTACAAGCATTCGTGCGCTGGATGTCGCCAATCTTAAGCTTCACGGCTCAAGAAGCGTGGCCGCTGATTCCTGAACAATCAGAGAAATACGTATTTACAGCAGAATGGTATGACATTCCTGTGGCTTCAACTGCCAATGCAGTGTCTGAAGCAGAATGGCAAACCCTGATTTCTGTAAAATCTGCAGTGAACAAATTCATTGAAGCTGCGCGTACAGCGAAAACTGTAGGTTCAAACCTGTCTGCAAAAGTTGAGCTTTGGGCATCAAGCGAGCTGAAAACAGTTCTAGATAAATTGGGCGATGAACTTCGTTTTGTCCTGATTACATCTCAAGTGATTGTGAATGACTTTGATGCAGCGCAAGGTGAAGCGTCTGATCTGGAAGGCTTGAACGTTAAAGTTTCTGCTGCAGACGGCGAAAAATGCGCGCGCTGCTGGCATGTGCTTCCTGATGTGAATACACATCACGAACATCCAGGTCTTTGTTCTCGTTGTATTATTAACCTTCCTACAGGTCAAGGCGAAGAGAGAAAATATGCCTAATCCGCAAGAAAAAAAGGGCTTATTCCAATTTTACCCGCACAATTTAGTGTGGGTCGGTTTATCCATTGTGGCCATCATCTTAGATCAATGGACCAAATGGATTGCGAGCACGCATCTGAATTATGCAGATCCTGTGCCTGTAATGCCTTTTTTAAATTGGACACTGCTGCATAACTATGGCGCAGCGTTCAGTTTCTTGTCCGACGCCGGCGGATGGCAGCGTTATTTCTTTACCTCACTGGCAGGTTTAGTGTCTGTAATTTTTGTATTTTGGCTGATGCGCATGCCAAAAACCGTGAAAGTGCTGCCGATCGCGATTGCCTTAATTTTAGGCGGCGCAATTGGCAACTTAATTGACCGCGTCGCTTTAGGCTATGTGGTCGATTTTATTCATGTGTACTACAACAACAGCCACTTCCCTGCTTTTAATATTGCAGACAGCGCCATTACTCTTGGCACTATTTTATTGTTGATCGATACCTTCTTCTTAGAGAAGCAGCGTATTCAGCGTGCGGAAGCGCAAAAATGACTGAAATAATTAATCCCAGCGAAGAAACCCGCATCGAAGGCGGTTCTAAAGTGGATCTACACTTTTCTGTGGCCATTGAAAATGGCGTAGAAATTGACAATACCCGCAGCCGTGCTGAACCTGTCAGCTTGGTGATGGGCGATGGCAGCTTATTGCCAGGCTTTGAAAAGGCGCTATTTGGCTTGCGCGCTGGCGACCGCCGCACAGTCAGCCTACCGCCTGAAGATGCTTTTGGTCCTTGGAATCCAGAAAACGTACAGAAGTTTGATACCGTTAAATTTGATCCTGCACCGGTGGTCGGCCACATGATCGAATTTGAAGACAAAGCCAAACAAAGCTTGTTTGGTGTGATTCAAACTGTCGGTGAAGACATTACTGAAGTGGATTTCAACCATCCGCTTGCCGGCAAAAACATTACTTTTGAAGTCGAAATCTTCAAAGTGACGCCTGCTGGCCAGCAAGGCGTGAAAATCATGTAATTCCTGCTTCACACTAAAAAGCCCTTAAAGGGCTTTTTTTATGCCTAAATGCCAGCCGCATGCCTCGGATACAATTTGCTTATAGGCACAGCAGCATAAACATCTTAATTTAAACACAGCAGCGTAAAGAACAACTTATATAACCAATAAACACGGAATCATTATGAAAATATATATTATTGTCGGCAGTGTGCGTGAAGGCCGCACAGCGATTAAAGTCGCCAATTGGGTGCAGCAATCCATTGAAAGTTATGGCTTCAATACAGTTCAAAGTGAAATTGTCGATCTAAAAGCATGGAATTTGCCATTTTTTTCAGGTGCGCATCCCCCGCTGACTGGCATTTATGATCAGCCAAAACAGCAGGAATGGGCAGATAAAATCTCCCATGCCGATGCTATTATTTTTATCAGCCCCGAATATAACCACGGCTACAGCCCTGCACTGAAAAATGCATTGGACTATATTGGCAAAGAATGGTCAGGAAAACCGGCAGCCTATATCAGTTATGGTGGCACCAATGGTTCACGCTCTATAGACCAGATCCGCCAAGTTGCAACTCAGCTGGGCCTAATTGACAGCAATGCTGTGATTGAAATCCGTGATATTTTTGCCCGAAATTCTGCGGAACAGTTCGAGGCCAACAGCTTTGATGAGCAAGCTTTGAAAGCAGCCGTCGATAAGCTGATCCAATATGTGCAATAGGCTGTAATCCTAAGCTTACAATGAATGGGGAAAATCGCCACTTTTCACTTATTCATAGTTTACTTATTATGAGAATCATCAGGAGACAGGAAGTCTCTGAAGCTTAAAACAACAATAATAAGCAATCAAACGCAGGAAGCGTACGGTACGACAGGAGTTATACCGCGGAACTGAATTTAAAGAAGCCCCGACAGGATGTCGGGGCTTTTTTAATGATGCTTACATAATCCACGAAAAACTTTTGAGTTATCCATATATGTAAACGGCTTATTATTACCTTCTTCAAATTCTGCAATGTTAAGTGCATAAAGATTACTGCCAACACCAGCACCTTCATGAATTTTCAGATAGCCAACTGCCTTAAAACTATTATTTAACGAACCTAAGTCGATCACAATCGGAGCATTAACATAGTCATTTTGGAGTATTCCACTCACCCTACCACTTATTCGATCTACATAAAATCTTTCATTGATATAGTGTTTTTTTATGGAATCATGAATACTAGAATCATCCGACATTTCATGAATAATGCATTCATAATTAGATAAAGTATAAGCACTACTCTGAACAGAACAAATTGTCATAAATATAGCTATTAAAAAACTTTTAAATTTCATTCTTATTTATGCACTTACCTTATGTCATTACTTCAACTATATCAGCATTCTTCTCGTAATTAATTAAAGGTACATTTCAGATAATTTGAGCCCTTAACGCAAAACGTTAAAGGCTCAATGTTTCACAGCAGGTGTTCTACTGTCCTACGGTTTAGAACTTTCGACAATTAAACGGGTCACCAAATATAATCGCGGCACAATAGAATCCGTCAAAATATATTCTGCTTTATCCGAATGCAGGCCATCTCCAGACATGCCCATACCTTCAATAATGGCCGCTTTAGAGGTCACACCTGCAAATGCCGCATCTGTACCGCCGCCCCAAGCTGTGGTTTCAACTTTCATTGGCAAGTTCAGCTCGTTTTTATAAATTTGCTGCGCCTGAGCTGCTAATTTCTTTGCCTGTGCACTGGCTTCCAGCGGTGGACGGCGTACTTCAAATTTCACATCAACCTGACTTTCTGCCAGCTTTTTGGTTTGGACTTTTTGCTGTAAGGTCTTTTCCAAAGTTGCAAAGTCCTGCGGTTTTAAAGAACGTGCATCTGCCTGAGCACTGGCCTGATCTGGAATAACATTGCGGGTTTTTCCTGCCGTCGCCACCGTCCAATTTAGTTTTAGACCTGTTTTAGGATTAGATAAATTTTCTAATTGTTGAATTTGAAAAGCCAATTCAGTCAGCGCATTCACCCCTGCTTCAGGTTTCACACCCGCATGTGCGCCGCGGCCTTTAATATCTAAATAAGCCGCGCCTATACCGCTGGTGGCCAGCATCAAACTTCCATCTAAGCCGCCCGTTTCAAAAGACAGCACTACATCCTGATTTTTTGCAGTATCCATAATCAACTGACGCGAACCTGGCGAACTGATTTCTTCATCTGAGTTAATCAGCACGGTTATGGTTCCATAATCCTGATATTTCAGCTGTTTCAGCATGTCGAGCACATGTATCACTCCAGCCACACCCTGCTTATCATCCAAAATACCCAAACCATAAGCTTTGTTTCCCTCTATGCGGAATGGCTGCCCCTGCAGCTGGCCTTTTTGATATACCGTATCATTGTGTGCCAGCAGCATAATATTGCTTTTGCCTTTACCGTTTAAAACAGCTTTCACAATCGGTCCTGTCTGGTCTGGCGCACCATCCAGCTTCATGATTTCTTTGGGCTGAATCACACTGACTTCAGCACCTGCCGCTTCCAGCTGCGCTGCCACCACCTTAGAAATCTGATTTAATCCCTCAATATCCTTACTGCCAGATTCAATATTCACCAGTGTTTTGAGGGTTTCTAAATAACTCTGCTTCTGACTTTCGGCAATTTTTTTGATCTCTTGCGGTGATGCTGCCCAGCTTGCAGATGCTGCCAATGTCAACGCACAGCCGAGCGCCCAAGGCAGTACTGATGTATTCCGATTACTTTTTAAGGTGCTTAACATGAACGCCATTCCCTGTATATTTTTCATTATGATTTTTTAATGTCTGATAAATTAGTACACTATTCAATCAATTAATCGAAAAATATGTAACACATACAGTTCTTTGAGGCTCAGTCAGCTTGGAGGCTTTTGACACGATGCATCAGTGCAGTATATCTGCTTAGTCCAATTTGATTTCAGATTTAAAGCACATCTAAAATCTAATTAGACCGTTAAAGATGAATTCTGAGTTTTTGTACGCTTTGGCTTACATCACAAGCAGAAAATAGACACTATTCACTTTATCTCTTTACTTTTATAGTAATGACATACAAGACAGGATGTCTTAAATAACAATAAATAACGCAGCAGGACGCTGACAGGTACGACAGGAGTTATACCTAGAATGAATACGGAAAAGCCTCAACAGGATGTTGGGGCTTTTCTTTTTTCCCCGCCTAAAAACGCTATATTATTGTCAGCCCTGCAGTTTGGCGCCTGTCAGTATTTGCTTACAGTGTATGATGCAAATATGACTATTTTTTATATATAAAAATTTCTATTGTTAAAGCATAAGACACGATGTCTTTCAATAAAAAGAAAAAATGCGAACAGCAGGATGCTGCAGGTATTGAAAAATGCCTTCTGAAGGAATTCGAAAAAGCCTTGGCTGTATGCCAAGGCTTTTTTCTACGTGACGTTTGGACGTCTAAGCTGCTGTTTATCGTAAAGGCGCGGTCCTGTTATGAAAATTTACACTGCACCCGCCAAACTCTCCTTATAATCTTTAAGGCTTAAACTAAAATAAACGCTTGGCTCAGGCATACCGCTATTGGGCCAGCAAGTGCCAAGGAATTTGACGCACACAATAAAAACAATGAGAGTAGAACTATGCAATTGCACCAGCAATTTCTAACTGAATACGCCAAAATTTTTCAGGCGCATGACAGCAGCGCGTCCAGCACGGCTTTAGCGCAATATATAGGCTCACATCGTGAAGAGCTGATGCAGCAGCTGCATCAATATGGCATTTTAATTTTCCGCGGCTTTGAAGTAGATGAATCTGAGCAATTTCACCAATTGATCGAACAGTATTTTCAGCTGCAGCCTTGGAATTCTTTCAACCCTAATATGCCGGGCTGGGCAGCCTCATGGATGCGTAAATACAGTGAAGGCATTTTAGGCGCAGGCGATTACCGCCGCTATATTGACCGCAATACCGTGCAGCTGGGACCTGTCGAGAACTCTGTGCAAGGCCCGCATGTAGAAGGCGGTGTACGTTCTGAGCGCTCACGCTATATTGCCCTTTTTTGCCAAGAACCTTCGACCTATCTGGCGGAAACTGGCTTTAATAACTTAGAGCAGATTTGGGAGCATTTGCCCAAATCATTGCAAGAAAAATATTTGGGCGCATGGAATCATTTTTCCTATGTGTCTGCGCGAAAAATTAATGCGGTTGATCGTCTGCTTTTAAAAAATAGCCCTTTCAGCATTGAGATGCGTAAAGACCGCAAAGCCAAATTAACCCTTAAGCGCTCACCGCTGGTCATCCATCATCCTGAAACGAAAAAGCTGGTGCTGCAGCCTTGGGCCTTTGCCAACAATACCAATCCATTTGCCCATCAAGCTGCGCAAAATTGTTTTGAAAACCGTGGCCAAATTGAAATTGACTCTACCGCTGACGGCATGCAGCTGACATGGGAAATTTATGATCAGCAAGGTAAAGCCATTGAATGGACAGACCTAGAAAAACAGCAGTTCTTTCATGCGCTCTATCAGGATGCCCTGCTGCTGCAGTGGCAAAAGGGCGATGTCGCTTTGGTGGATAATGTAAAAATAGCCCATTGGCGCATGAATGGTGAGCAAGGCAACCGCAAGCTGATTCAAATCCAAGCCAATGTCTTTAATGCAGATGATCACTATGCCGCATAGCTGGTTTATTAAAATTGCAGTACATTTCCTCTAATGTACGCTTTGGCTTACAGCAGATGCGGAAATCTGCATCTAGGCAGCGAAATGGATTGCGCTTAATCTACAGTTATCAGGGAACAGGAAGTTTCCAGAACATGAAAACAACAATAATAAGTTTAAGCACCAGGACGTGAGGTACGACAGGAGTTATACCTAATACACGAAATACGAAGAAAACCCCAACAGGATGTTGGGGTTTTCTTTTTTTATCGACTTTTATTTTTAACTATAAAAAACATCCACCATATTTTGATGGAGGATGTTTTAAACCGTAATTTTTGGTTGGAAGACTTAGAGACTTTTGAGATACGCCACGACTTCATCATTGCCTGCCATTTCTGCAAGCTCTAGTGCCGTGTATTGCGTTTTGTGCTGTACATCTGCACCTTTCTCTACCAGCAGCTTCACTACGTCTAAATAGCCGTTTTCTGCTGCTGCATGCAGCGCGCTGTAGCCTTCGTCATCGGCAGAGTTTACGTCAGTGCCATTAACCAAAGATTTTTCGACTTCAGCCAGTTCACCTAAAGATGCCCAATAGACCAGTTCAGGCAGATGCAGTTCTTCATCATCTTCAGGGATTGGGGAGATAGAATTAAATTGCATGTGATTGGCTTCCAAAATTTTCTAAAGTATTAAAGCTTTCATAATTAGAGTCAACATCGTTTATGAAACACTAAAATGGGTTTCTACATCTCTAATAAATCTTTCTCTTTTTCTTTCCCATGTTGAAAAACTCAATTTATTTTTAAAATTAAATAATTCTTCTATTCTTTCTTTAAAACTATTTAATTTAGTAATATCATTAATTATTAATCCTTGAGTCAAAGGAATAACACCTTGAATATCGCTATAACTTAATGGTGGAACTACTATAGGTATATGTTGCTTGGACAACGCCCAAGCAGCACCCATTTCACATAAGCAGACCTTACTTTCATAAAAATTTTCTGTAAGCACAAAAAGAACTAGCACGTCAGATGATAGCTCCTTTCTAATTTCTTCTAAAAAGTTTTCGCCCAATGGAATGCCATATCCTTCAAATGAAGAACAGAAGATTTGTTCCGATTCAACACCTATAGATTCTAAAAGTTCAATAATCTCTTCAATAATTACCTTATCTTTTGTTGCATGACTTATGAATATCTTTTTTAGCTCTTTAATGTTTGAATTAGCACTTTGATTGGACTCTGAATAATCTAAGGTTTCATTATTTTCATCAAAGTCTTCTAGAACAGCTTTTAATATACCTAATCCAATATTAATCTGACTCATATGAGGCGTTGATACTTTTGAAAAAAATTCAGTGTAATAAGGACTAGATAAACCACAATTATTTTTCAAAAAAGAAAGTGCTTGAATTTTCCAAGTTGTGAATAACTCTAAATTACAAGTAGCAAAACCTATTACATTAGGTGCATTAGGTTTATGTGTTTTTAGAACACTATTACCGTTATCAATTAATTTTTGAATTTTATCTAATTGTGTATTCATTTATATCTCTATTTAAAATAATCAATACTTTATTTTTTAATATATTACATAAAAAAGCCCCCCTTACGGAGGCTTTTCTGTTTAAAGAATCATAGCTTATGCTTTCGCAATAGACGCTTCTTTAACATCAATCTTATCACTGTCATTGTCATGCATAATCAACGCAACCGCGATTGCAGTAATCAGTACAGGTAAACCCACCGCCATAAAGTTGAAATGCGCAGGTAAGTTCATACCTAACAAACCGCCAATCAGGATCGGCCCTACAATCGCGCCCATACGGCCAATTGCAGATGACCAGCCAATCCCTGTTGATCGTACAGCCAGCGGGTAAAACTGCGCTACATAGCTGTACAGCAGCATTTGCGAACCAATAGACGCGGCGCCTGCCAAGAACACCAAGATGTAAAGCAAGAACTGATTCGATTGAAAGCCCATTAAGCTCATGACAATCGCGCCCATCATGCCCAAAACCATCAACACAGGTTTTAAATGAAAACGGTCAGCCAAAATACCGCCGCCCACAATACCCACAACAGCGCCAACGTTCATCACCATCATGAACATCAAGCTATTGTCCATAGAGTAGCCTGCGGCCATCATCAGTTTAGGCAGCCAGCTGCTTAGCGCATACATGGTCAATAAACAAGTAAAGAACGCCAGCCAAAACAGCAAAGTATTCACTGCGCGGCCGCGGCGGAAAAGACTGACCACGTTAGCAGCTTCAGGTACGCTTTCTTGCGGTAAAGTGAATACAGTATTTTCGGTCACTTTCACTTCAGGCGCTAAGCGCTTCACAATACTGCGGGCTTTTTCCTGTTTGTTTTCTTTTACAATAAATGCCAAAGATTCAGGTAAAAATTTCCAAATTACAGGCAATAAAAACAATGGAATTCCCGCAATAAAGAACATGATTTGCCAGCCAAAATCAGGCGTAAACCATGAACCCAATAATGCAGCCATCACACCGCCTACCGCATAACCGCTGAACATGGTCGTAACCAGTGTACTGCGCATCTTCTGCGGCGCGTATTCAGACGTTAATGCCACAAGGTTTGGCATTACACCGCCAATGCCTAAACCAGCCAAAAATCGCAAAATAGCGAATTCTGTCGGATTCGATGCGAAGCCGCCAGCAAATGTTAATCCGCTGAATAATACAATACAGATCATAATGACTTTTTTACGGCCAATCTTATCTGCTAAAGAACCAAAGAACATCGCGCCAAACATCATACCTGCCAGCGCTGTACTCGCAAGCATTCCCGCCTGCATCGCACTTAAGCCCCACTCTTGCATCAATAACGGCAATACCACGCCATTAATTGCTAAATCGTAGCCATCAAATAAGATAATCAATAAACACCAAGCCACTACATTGAAGTGGAACGGTGTAAATTTCGCTTTATCAACTACAGAATTTATATCTAAGTTATCCGTCGTCATCGTTCTCATCTCCCATGAGTACTTGTCCAAATTTTCACATGAATTCTTAAGAAAAATTCAAGGTTGCAAAATATAATCAGATCAAGTTTTATGAACAATTAGACAAAGGAATAATAAAAAATAATAGTGATATAAATTAGATAAATATTTAATTTTTAATCACTTATTTTTATGATAATTTTCTCAAATTATGATTTTAAATACTTTTTTTACTATTAAAAGTTTTGATCCAGCTCTTTAAATATCTTTAATTTATGTAAATAAATTTAACGAAGTTTTTAACCAAATACGATTTAAAATAATGATAGATGCTTTAGTGCTCAGCTTTGGAGTAAATTAAAAAACTTCATATATTTAACACTTTAAAAAAATAGAATTTTATTTGATGGCTTTTATGTTTTTTTCATATTGTGAAAGAATAGATCTTGCAACTTTTTGCCCTGCTTCTTTCTGAGATTTATTTAAAATTTGATCAAAATTCTTCAAGTTTAACTTAGCCTGTCTATCTCCTTTTTCCGCAGCTAAAAATATCCATGCATATCCAATAATATAATCCATTTCTACCCCTTGCCCCTGAGCATATAAAAGACCAATTTCATTATATGCAGGAACATAAAATTGCTCTGCAGATTTTAAATACCATAAAAGCGCCTTTTCATAATGCTGTTGAACATATTCTCCTTGTCTATACATTTGGCCCAAGATAAATTGCGATTGCGCATCGCCTGCGTCAGCTGCTCTCGTTTGATATTCCAAAGCGCGAACAATATTTTGATTCACTCCATCTCCTTTAGCATACATAACTGCAAGATTTGCTAAAGATGGTGCATATCCTTGATTTGCTGACTTTTCAAATAAAATGGCAGCTTTATTTAAGTCTTTTAATGTTCCAAGTCCTTGATAATACATACTTGCTAGATAATGGGTCGCCAAAATATCCCCTTGGCTTGATGACTCCTCAAATGCATTAAAAGCTTCTGTGTAGTCTTTTTTAGAATAAGCCTTTAAAGCATGATCCACATCAGCGAATACATATGGAATTCCCCAAAATAAATTTAATATAAATACAATATAAAGATTTTTTCTCATTATTTTTTTATCACTTAAGTATGATAAATAAGCATAAAAGATTAATACTCGCCTATCTTAAAAATTTTCCACCCGCGCATAAAAAAACACCCCCTGAGTAGTCAGGGGGTGTTTAGAATAATGAGCTGGCGATGACTTACTCTCACATGGGTAACCCCACACTACCATCAGCGCTAAGAGGTTTCACTTCTGAGTTCGGGAAGGGATCAGGTGGTTCACTCTTGCTATTGTCGCCAGCACAACTGTTATGGACTTGTTCGGGTCTTATTTACATCATTTGATGTATGCCTTACTTCGTACCAAATAGAATACATTAACAGGTATATTTG
>NZ_NEGK01000002.1 GCF_002135435.1 Acinetobacter sp. ANC 3813
CTGCTCCGCAACATTTTCAGCGGTCTGCGGCATGGTTTCTACACCATACATTTCCTTTAGTTTAGGGTTAATGAAACGCCAGCCCATGGTGGTGTCTTCAATCTTTTGGCTGCGGCCATATGCGCTGTCAGATTTACCCATTACAAAGGGTGCGCGTGACATGCTTTCTACGCCGCCTGCAATAATTAGTTCAGCTTCACCTGCTTTAATTGCGCGAGCTGCCATAGCAACCGCATCAAGGGATGATCCGCATAAACGGTTCACTGTGGTTGCAGGCACTTGATATGGTAAACCTGCCAACAGCGCAGACATACGTCCGACATTACGGTTGTCTTCACCGGCTTGGTTGGCGCAGCCGTAAATGACGTCATCCACCTGTTCCCAATTCACAGTTGGGTTACGTTCCATTAAAGCTTTAATTGGCAATGCGCCTAAGTCATCTGCACGTACAGGTGCAAGTCCACCTGCATAGCGGCCGAAAGGTGTACGGATGGCATCGATGATGTATGCGTTTTTCATATTGTTTCTTTCCAAATCTTTTAACCTCCCTTAATCCCTCCTAAAAGGAGGGAGACTTTCCAATCTGACTTAAATGTCGAGGGCTTAAAGTCCCCCTTTGAAAAAGGGGGATTTAGGGGGATTAATCATTCATTCTGTATTAACTTGATGTACCGTCCACTAGCTTGGCGCCGGTCATTGACTGTAATTCTTCAAAGCTCAAGCCCTCAACTTTTTCAATCACGGTCATACCATTTTGAGTTACATCAATGACGCATAGATCGGTGTAAATACGGTCTACGCATTTCAAACCAGTTGCGGGGTAAGCCAGTTCAGCGACAATTTTCGGTTCGCCTTTTTTGGTTACATGATCTGTGGTGATAAAAACTTTCTTTGCGCCTACGGCCAAATCCATTGCGCCGCCCACAGCTGGGATTGCATCTGGCGCGCCCGTATGCCAGTTGGCCAAATCACCATTTTCAGCCACTTGGAAAGCGCCTAAAACGGCGATGTCTAGGTGACCGCCGCGCATCATGGCAAAAGAGTCGCCATGGTGGAAGAAAGCTCCGCCAGTCAGCATCGTTACAAATTCTTTGCCGGCATTGATCAGCTCTGGGTCACGGTCTTCTTCTGCAGGCGGCGGGCCAAAAGCCAGCAGACCATTTTCAGAATGCAGAAACACATCTTTATCTGAAGGCAAATAGCTGGCGATTTTAGTCGGCAATCCAATGCCGAGATTGACATAAGCGCCATCTGGAATATCTTGCGCAACGCGTTCTGCAATCTGGTCACGTGTTAATTTGGTATAGCTCATGGTTTCATCCTCACGTGATTAAGCAGATTGCTCAAGTTGTTTATGACCGACAGCCACCACGTGCTGTACAAAGATGCCTGGGGTAATAATATGCTCTGGGTCTAATGCGCCTAATTCAACCACCTCGGCAACTTGCGCAATGGTCACGTCTGCTGCCATGGCCATAATCGGGCCAAAGTTGCGTGCAGATTTGTTGTAGACCAAGTTGCCCCAGCGGTCGCCTTGATGGGCTTTAATCAGGGCAAAATCCGCTTTAATTGGATTTTCTAAGACGAAGTCTTTGCCTTCGTAATTCAATGTGGGTTTGCCTTCAGCCAGCAAGGTGCCAAAACCTGTAGGCGTATAGATTGGTCCTAAACCCATACCTGCAGCCTGAATGCGGCAAGCCAAATTGCCCTGAGGCACCAGTTCGAGTTCAATTTTTCCAGCGCGGTAAAGTTCATCAAACACCCACGAGTCGGATTGGCGCGGGAAAGAGCAGATGATTTTACGCACAGCGCCTGCTTTCAGCAGTTTGGCAAGTCCGTAATCGCCATTGCCTGCGTTATTGTTGACGATGACGAGGTCTTTAATGCCCAGCTCAATCAGTCCGTCAATCAGCTCTGCTGGCTGGCCAGCAGTACCAAAACCGCCAATCATGATGGTTGAGCCATCTTTAATCTGGGAGAGTGCTTCTGTTAAAGAAGCTGTGCTTTTATCAATCATAATCGTTCCTAAGGCCAAATAATGTGGCGATATGCATAACAAAAATTATTTAGAATCTGGTCGCGCAGCAGGGGCCACAACTGCCGAAATGTCCTGCTTAGGTTTAGTCAATAAAAGATGGGCAATAATGCCGATACAAATACCCCAAAATACTGAACTTAGTCCTAAGAAATGCATGCCTGATGCCGTTGCTAAAAACGTGATGAGCGCAGCATCCCGTTCAGCTTCATCTTTCATGGCAACAGAAATATTGGTGGAAATTGCGCCAAGTAAAGCGAGTCCTGCAAGAGCAGCCACCAGTTCTTTCGGTAGCAAACTGAACAGCATGACAATACTGCCTGCAAATAAGCCGCCTAAAATGTAGAACAAGCCATTTGCAATACCCGCGATATAGCGCTTTTCTTTCAACTCATGCGCATCTTTACCCATGCACAGCGCAGCAGTGATCGAAGCTAAAACAATGGTAATACCGCCCACACAAGCTACCGCTAAAGAGGCAATACTGGTTGCGGTAATAATGGGTTTGGCAGGAGTGTCATAACCGCTGAGCTTCATAATGGCCATGCCGGGCAAAAATTGTCCTGTCAGACTGACTAAAATCAGCGGCAGGGCAAGATTCAGCATGCTGTTCATGGTCCATTCAGGGCTGATCCACTGTGGAATAGCTAGACTAAAATCGACAGAAACAGGATTCATTTTTCCAAAAAATAAACTCAGCAGCACGCCTGCCAGCAACACCCAAACCATGCTGTAGCGCGGGTTTAATCGTTTTGAAACTAAAAAGACCAACAGCATGCCAAAGACAATCAGCGGCATGCTGTCGGTTGAGGTAAATAAACCGAGGCCGAACTGAAACAAAATACCTGCCATCATGGCTGCAGCAATTGACTGTGGTATCCATTTCAAAAGCTTGTCGAAGTAGCCGCTGAGTCCAATGAATAAAATCACTAAAGCTGCCGTAATATAGGCAGCAACAGCTTCATTTAATGAAATATTTGGAAACAGTGTAACCAGCAGCGCAGTACCTGGGGCAGACCAAGCTGTAATCACTGGCACTTTATATTTAATGGATAAAAAGATACCTGCTGCAGCTGCGCCAATTGAGATGCCCCAAATCCATGAAATCATCATTTCTGGAGCAACTTGTGCTTTTTGCGCAGCTTGGAAAAAGATGATCAGCGGTCCTGAATATGAAATCAAAACCGCTAAGAATCCTGCCACTGTAGCGGAGAGTGACCAATCCTCTTTCAGCGTGTTTAACAGGGTCGCCATTGTTCGTGCCTCCATGCTGATAAATCAATGATCCTGTACTATGGCAGTTCAGGCTTAACCCTGATCACCGCCGCCAACGGGCACAACCGTGCCTGTCATATATGAAGACTCATCAGAAGCAAGGAATAGAATTGCGTTCACTTGTTCCTGAATAGTGCCGTAACGTCCTAAGAATGTCCGGTCAATGGTTTGGTCTACAACTTCCTGCATCCACTGTTTTTCAGACGCTGTTAATGGGTTGGCATTGCGCGGAATTTTGCGCGGCGGCGCTTCTGTACCGCCAGTGGCCACAGCATTAACACGAATGCCATCTTTCGAATGGCAAAAAGCTAAAGATTTGGTTAAAGCATTTACACCGCCTTTAGAGGCAGAATAAGGAATACGGTTAATGCCGCATGTTGCAATTGACGAAACATTGACAATCACGCCTGCCTGATTTTTTAACATTTCAGGCAACACAGCATGGCAGCACCACATGGTTGGAAACAGTGAACGGCTGACTTCTTTTTCAATTTCTTCAGGGCTAAATTCGGTGAAAGGCTTCATCCAAATTGCACCGCCAACGTTGTTAATCAGTACATCAATGCGGCCGTAGGTTTCTATGGCTTTGGCGACAACTTCAGCTGCACCTGCATAAGTTTCTAAGTTGGCTTTAACGATGATGGCATCACCATTTTGCGCTTCAATTTCAGCAAGTGTCTCTTCTACAAAATCTGAATAATCAGCTAAGATCACTTGTGCGCCTTCACGTGCAGCTTGAAGCGCTACACCGCGGCCGATACCTTGAGCAGCACCAGTCACAATGATGACTTTATTTAAAAATCTTTGACGATCCGACATAGAAAAATTTCCTTTCAATTAGTTTGCAGAGAATTTTTCAAACAGGAAGTTTGCAGGTTTTACGCCTTCAGCGTCTAACCAGCCGCGAACCGCTTCGACCATTGGCACAGGACCGCATAAATAGACATCCACATCGCCGCCATTCAGCCATTCGTTTTCAATATGGCCAGTGACATAACCTTTACGCGCATGTGCAGATTCTGGGTTCGCAATGACAGTGCGGTATTCGAACCAAGGGAATTTGTCTTGCAGTTCATTCAGTTTTTCTATTGCCACCAAGTCAAAGTCATTGGTCACACCAAAAACAAGGCGAACAGGCTGTTCTGAGCCTTTTTCTTCCAGTACTTGCAGCATAGACATAAATGGGGCAATGCCTGTACCGCCAGCCAGCATTACAACTGGACGCACCACATTGCGCAGGTAGAAACTGCCGAATGGACCTTTGAATGTCATTGAAACGCCAGCTTTGGCATCGGCGCTCAGGAATGAACTCATTTTGCCTTCAGGCACATTGCGCACGACAAAGCCTGTTAAGCGGTTGCCTGGTTTTGAGCTGAAAGAGTAAGAACGGGTTTCATCTGTACCAGGAATACTCACATTCACATATTGGCCAGCTAAGAAGTTAATCTCTGGCTGTCCATCATCCAGCTGAATATCAAAGGTGATCGTCGAATCAGATAAATTTTCTACGCGGGCTAATGTGCCTTTAAATTCATGAATTTCTGTTTTGCAGACATCTGATGATGCTTGAATTTGGAATACTGCATCTGAAGTTGGTTTGCATTGGCAAGCTAAAATATAGCCTTCAGCTGCTTCTTCTGGTGTCAGAGCATCTTCAATATACGTTTCTTCAGGCATGTCAAACGAACCTGATTCACAAAATGCGCGGCATGTACCGCAAGCACCGTCTCGGCAGTCCAGAGGAATATTGATCTTTTGGCGATATGCCGCATCCGATAAGGTTTCACCTTGTGCAACAGAAATAAAACGTGTTACGCCATCTTCAAATTGAAGCGCTACATTGTGGTTTGACATGGCTGAATATCCTATATAAATCTTTGAAACTAATCCTTTCAGCCAAATGTCCTTCTGGCTGAAAGGTTTTACCTTGCTGTATAAACAGTCTTAGAGGTGATAAATATCAATTACTTGGTTGATATAATCATTTTTGAGCACAACATACTTGCTTAGAATTTGTGGCTGATCACCTGAAAAATCAATTTCATAGCGCGACATGCCAAAATAGCTGTAGTTGGTTTTGTAGCGGAAGCTCAATGTATTCCAGTTAAAGCGGACAGTCACTTTGTCACCGTCCTGCGCCACAACTTCAATATTGCTGATGTTATGGCTGGTGCGAGTATCTGGCATAGTTGCAGATGAACGCTCTGTTTTAATACGGAATACACGGTCTTCCAAACCTTGACGGTCTGGGTAGTAGATCAATGAAATTTCAGACTGAGGGTCTTCGGTGAGTTTGTCATCATCGTCCCAAGCCGGCATCCAAAATGAGGCAGTAGGGGCATAGCAGCTCAGCCAATCATCCCACTGTTCATCATCCAAAAAACGCGCTTCGCTATATAGAAACTGGGCAATTTTTTCATGCGTTACGGCATTTTGCTGAACGGCTGTATTCATGCGCTTTCTCCCATAGCAGAGGCTTCTAAATCAGCCAATTCTTTTTCTGACTGAATCGCTTGTTTCATCATTTTCAGCCAGTATTGGTGCTGCGCTAAATACAGGCCTTCATCTTCAGTTTTAATACCGCTCAGTACTGGTTTTAAACCAATTTCATCTGCTGCTTCGTCAGGGCCTTGTATCCAGTGTTTTGAACCGCGGCACATGTCATTCCATTCCAGTTCAATGCCTGCATAGCCAGCTTGGCATGCGCGGAATTCTTCAAGGTCATCTGGTGTAGCCATGCCTGAAGCATTGAAAAAGTCTTCATACTGGCGGATACGGCGGGTACGCGCTTCCGGCTCTTCGCCTACAGGTGCAATACAGTAAATCGTCACTTCAGTTTTGTTGACTGACAGAGGGCGCAATACACGAATTTGTGAACCGAACTGATCCATCAAATAGACATTTGGATACAGGCACAGATTGCGTGAACGCTCAATCATCCATTTCGACATTGGCGCGCCAAATTTCTCGGTATATTCATCCGCTTTGACAAAGTTTGGACGGTCTTCCGGGTTTGCCCATTGTGTCCACAGCAGCATATGACCATTTTCAAAGCCGTATGAACCGCCGCCTTGCTTACCCCAAGAACCAGCGCTCATTGCGCGGATGTTGTCAGCAGCTTGAGCTTCTTTACGGTGCTGAGTGGTCGCTGCGTAGTTCCAATGCACTGCAGAAACGTGATAGCCGTCTGCGCCATTTTCAGCAGTCAGTTTCCAGTTGCCTTCATAGGTATAGGTAGACGAGCCGCGAAGCACTTCTAAGCCTTGGTCTGACTGGCCTACAATCATGTCGATGATTTTTGCGGTTTCACCCAAGAAGTCTTCTAAAGACGGTACATCTGGGTTTAAGCTGCCGAATAAGAAGCCTTTATAGCTTTCAAAACGCGCAACTTTCTTCAAGTCATGTGAACCGTCTTGGTTAAAGCAGTCTGAATAGCCCGCTTCTGAAGGATCTTTCACTTTCAGCAGTTTGCCTGAGTTATTGAAAGTCCAGCCGTGAAATGGGCAGGTATATGTTGCTTTGTTGCCTTTTTTATGACGGCACAGCTGTGCGCCGCGGTGTGAACAGGCATTGATCATGGCATTCAGTTCACCTTGGCGGTTACGCGCAATGATGATGGGCTGACGGCCAATATGCGTGGTGTAGAAATCATTGTTATTTGGAATTTGGCTTTCGTGTGCCAAGTAAACCCAGTTGCCTTCAAAGATGTATTTCATCTCTAAATCAAAAAGGGCTTGATCTGTAAATACAGAACGATGAAGCTTAAATTCACCGCTTTCAAAATCGTCAACTAAAAGTTCGTCAATACGATCAAGATGGCTGGTGTTAATAACTGGGATACGAGGCATGTCCGTTCTCCGACTTTCCAATTCTTTTGGGGAAGTCACCCAGATGTCATAAAACTGACATCTGGGTTTCCTATGATGGTCTTAAGCGCTAGCGCGGCGGCGTTCAACTTCAGTTGAAGGCGCTGCAGTTTGGTCTTTAACCAGTTCAACATTAAAAGTAATGTGTTTGAATGCTTCTGTTTGTCCGCGGCGCGCAATTTCAGCAGCATCGGTCACATCAACAGCAGTAGCAACTAAACCGTCACGCGTTGCAAATGCAAAGTCGTCCCAAAGGTATTTATCGCCTTCAATATTAAATTGAGTGGTCAGTTTTCGGTAGCCTGGTGCAGAGATGAAATAATGCACATGAGACGGGCGGTTGCCGTGACGGCCAAGTTTGTTCAGAACAAACTGAGTTGTGCCTTCTGGAGGACAGCCATAACCTACAGGCATAGTGGTTTGAGCAACATATTGACCTTTCGCATCGCTTAAAATTGTACGGCGCAGGTTAAAGTCAGACTGAGATTTATCAAAGAAAGAATAGTTGCCTAAGCTGTTTGCATGCCAGATTTCAACTTTAGCGCCTTCAATGATATTGCCATCGGTATCTGTTACAGTGCCTTCAATGAATAAAGTCGGAATTTTTCCAGCTTCAGAGCCATCGTCCATACGGGCAAAACCTACAGTTTCAGGCGCGCCAGCAACATAAAGCGGACCTTCAATCGTACGCGGCGTACCGCCAGTAATGCCTGCTTTGGCATCTGCTTCATCAGCGCGTAAATCTAAATAGTGCTCCAATCCTAAACCTGCAGCCAAAAGGCCTAATTCGTTGGCTTGGCCTGCATCTGTAAAATACTCTAAACCTTTCCAAAGCTCAGATTGAGTAATATCTAAATCTTCAATCGCTTGGAATAAATCACCTAATAAACGAACAGTAATCTGCTGTACACGAGCGTCTACAGGACCTGTTGCTGTATCAACGTTCATTTGTTTTACGAGTGCATCTATTGCTTGACGGTTCATACTAAATCTCCTTAAGTATGCAATATATTTGGTGGCTGAGGTGATGCTTCATTGCTTCACGTAGCTGCCACAATCCTTGTTTAATTTTCCATTAAATGCCCAAAAGGCATTTGATCTTTCAATCAGCTGTCGTCATTACGAATTGAAGACGGGTGGCGGTTTAGCGCCATGACTTCAATGTTCATGTACGGATAAAGCGGAAGCCCTTGCAAAATGCTATGCAGTTCTTCATTGCTCTCAACATCAAAAATACTGATGTTTGAATATTGACCAGTGATACGCCAAATGTGGCGCCACTTGCCTAGGCTTTGCAATTCTTGTGAATAGGCTTTTTCGACTGCCTTAATCTCATTGGCTGTTTCCGCTGGCATATCCAGTGGAATCTTCACGTCCATACGTACTTGAAAAAGCATGTGAAACTCCTGTCAATTCTTGAGGCTTATTTACGGCGCAAGTTGTCAATTTTGTCTTCGTCCAGTTCAATGCCTAAACCTGCTGTTTTTGGTACAGCCAATTCAAAGTTTTGGTATTGAAGCGGTGTTTTTAGAATTTCTTCAGTCAGCAGCAGCGGGCCAAAAAGCTCGGTGCCGTATGCAAGGCTTTCAAAAGTGGAAAACGCATGCGCAGAAGCGATGGTGCCTACAGAGCCTTCAAGCATAGTGCCGCCATACAGGTCAATGCCCGCCAATTTAGCAATTTTGGCAACTTCACAGCCTTCGCTTAGGCCGCCAGACTGGGCAACTTTAACTGCAAATACAGATGCAGCATTGCGTTTAGCCAAGTGATAAGCACTGTGCGGGCCCATCAGTGATTCATCTGCCATAATGGCAATATCGAATTTGCGGGTTAAACGTTCCATTGCATCTATGTTGTCAATGGCGCACGGCTGTTCAATCAGATCAACTCCGCCGTCTTGCAAGAGCTGAATGCCTTTGATCGCTTCTAATTCGGTCCAAGCGCGGTTGACATCTACACGGATAGAAATACAGTCACCCAAAGCTTTTTTGATGGCGAGCACATGCTCAACATCTGCTTCGACTGGACGTGAGCCAATTTTAAGTTTGAAAATGTTGTGGCGTTTTGCCTCAATCATTTTCTGCGCTTCCGCAATATCTTTTTCGGTATTGCCTGATGCCAGAACCCAAAGTACAGGCACGCTGTCACGCAGACGGCCGCCAAGCAGTTCACTGACTGGCAGGCCTACACGCTGTGCTTGAATGTCCAATAACGCGGTTTGAATAGCGCATTTTGCAAAGCGGTTGCCATTAATATTCCGTTTGATGATTTGCATGGTTTTCGCTACATTCAAACCCTGCAGCGATTTCATCAGTGGCGCAAAATAAGTTTCAATATTGGTTTTTATGCTTTCCGGACTTTCTTCACCGTAGCCCAATCCGCCAATAGTGGTCGCTTCGCCCCAACCGATAAATCCATCTTCTGTTGTGACTTTAATCAAAACGAGGGTTTGTGTTTGCATTGTCGCAACCGCCATCTTATGAGGGCGAATGGTAGGTATCTCGACAAGCAGTGTTTCAATGGATTTATACATCTTTGACTCTTCGCAACCTTGCGTTGTGTACTTGATGTGATATACCTTAAAAGAATAATATTTGACTGTCGAAGATCAAATTTGCATTTTTTTATATTTAAAAGGTATGGATTGAAATGGAACTCAGGCACCTTCGTTATTATGTTGCAGTGGTAGAAGAGCAAAGTTTTACCAAAGCGGCAGAGAAACTCTTTATTGCTCAGCCGCCTTTAAGCCGTCAGATACAGAACTTAGAAGCGGAGCTGGGTATCCAGCTGTTTGAGCGCGGCAGCCGTCCGCTTAAGACTACGGAAGCAGGACAATTTTTTTACCAGCATGCTGTTAAACTTTTGTCTAATGCTGAAGAGATAAAAACCATGACGCAGCGTATCGGCTTAGTTGAAAAAACCATTACCATGGGCTTCGTTGGTTCATTACTGTATGGCTTTTTGCCTAAAATTGTGTATTTATTCCGTCAGCAGCATCCTAATCTCAAGATTGAATTGATCGAAATGAGCACCAAAGATCAAATTTTAGCGCTGAAAGAAGGGCGGATTGATGTCGGATTTGGCCGTTTGCGCATTTCAGATCCTGCCATACGTCGAGTGCTGTTGCGTGAAGAGCCTCTCTTGCTGGCGGCACATGCCAGCCATCCTTTTGCACAGCAAAAAGAAGGCATTTATTTAGCAGATATTGTGGATGAAAACCTGTTTCTATATCCAAGCATGCCTAAACCGAATTTTTCTACTCAAGTTCGGCAGTTATTTTCTGAATACGGGCTAGATCCAAAGCATCTGAAAGAAGTGCGTGAAATTCAGCTGGCATTGGGTTTAGTGGCGGCCGGAGAAGGAATTTGTATCGTGCCGGCCAGCGCGCGCACAATTCAATTTTCACATTTGAACTATATTCCTATATTAGATGACGCTGCTATTAGCCCTATTTTCTTGGCGATACGTTCTATGGATGAAAGCGAACATATCCGTTCACTCTTTGATAGTATTTATCAAGTGTATGATTTAGAAGCTATAAAATATGATCGGGCAGTAATATAGCGGCTTGAGCCCATTAAATTCAGTTCCAGAGACATTCATTATTAAAGTAAAATAAAACTAGAAATATCATGTAAATAGTATTGTTGTGGCGAGTTTAAGCGAAAGTCTTAAATTCGTTTTTTTATGCTTAAAATTAGATCAAAAATAACTAATTTTAGCTGTTTTAGGCATGTTTTAAATACATCTTTTTTCTTTAAGTGTCTGCTCTATATCAATTATTTATGAACTCCGACTAAAAAGGTATAAATTTAGAGCTAATCGGTTTTGGACATGAAAAACCCTTTGCTTCATTGTTTGCGCTAGCAAGGAACATCGCAAGCAGGAGGCGAGCATGAATATACAACCTATAAATATCAACCATGTAATTGATGAAGCTAAATTTACGCCATTTCATTGGGGCGTGCTGATTTGGTGTTTATTGATTATTATTTTTGACGGCTATGATCTGGTCATTTACGGCGTTGCATTGCCGCTTTTAATGCAGGAATGGTCGCTTTCCGCGGTACAGGCTGGTATGCTGGCCAGCACGGCTTTATTTGGCATGATGTTTGGCGCTATGTCATTTGGCACATTGTCAGACAAGTTGGGCCGTAAAAAGACCATTATGATTTGCGTGGCAATTTTCAGCGGATTTACATTCTTAGGCGCTTTTGCCAGCAATCCGATTGAATTTGGCATTTTACGCTTTCTTGCAGGCTTAGGGATTGGCGGCGTGATGCCAAATGTCGTTGCATTAATGACCGAATATGCGCCTAAGCGTATCCGCAGCACTTTGGTTGCGCTGATGTTCAGCGGCTATGCGATTGGCGGTATGACATCCGCATTATTAGGCGCATGGCTGATTACCGATTATGGCTGGAAAATCATGTTTTTTATCGCAGGTATTCCATTTTTAGCATTGCCCATTATTTGGAAGTTTTTACCTGAATCGCTGATGTTTTTAACCAAGAAAGGCGAAACTGAAAAGGTTCGTGCAATTGTGCAAAAAATTGCTCCCGAACAAAATGTTACAGCTCAAACTATATTTACTCAGAATGAAGCTTCAGTCGGTGACGAAGCGCCTTTAAAAGCGCTCTTTCAGCAAGGCCGTACATTTAGTACAGTCATGTTTTGGGTTGCTTTCTTCATGTGCTTGCTGATGGTATATGCTTTAGGCAGCTGGCTGCCAAAACTGATGATCCAAGCAGGCTATTCACTGGGCGCAAGTATGCTGTTCTTATTCGCGCTGAATATTGGCGGTATGATTGGCGCTATTGGCGGCGGAGTATTGGCCGATAAATTCCACTTAAAGCCTGTGCTGAGCATTATGTTTGCGGTGGGCGCTATTGCACTGATTCTGCTTGGCTTTAACAGTCCGCAAGCAGTACTGTATACCTTAATTGCAGTTGCTGGTGCAGCCACTATTGGCTCGCAAATTTTACTCTATACTTTCGTCGCACAGTTTTATCCAGCCGCAGTCCGTTCTACAGGTATGGGATGGGCTTCAGGCATAGGTCGAATTGGCGCAATTGTTGGGCCAGTCCTTACAGGCGCACTGCTCACTTTTGAACTGCCGCACCAAATCAATTTTCTGGCGATTGCCATTCCAGGCGCCATTGCAGCTATTGCAGTATTCTTGGTGAATCTTAACGCTTCAGTAGAAGGCTCTAAAGCTCAGGAATCTCTACAGATCAAAAACACCGCCATTAAAAGTGCTGCAAATACATAACATTTAATTTTTTAAAACAAAAAATCTCAACACCCTTATGCCCATGCATAGGGGCTAGAGGATCGCTGTATCAAAAAAACTGTAAAAAGGAATGGGCTTTGCCCAAAGAGGTCAGGATGAATACTCAATTTTTAAATTTTATGCTTAAACCGATCACATTGGCCTGTGCCATTGCATTGCCAGCTGTAACACAGGCTGCGCCAGCATCAGAGGCAGAAGTAGAACAGATGAGGGCAGAGCTGAAAGCGCTTAAAACCATGATGCAGCAATATGTGCAGCAGCAAAATTCCTTATCTGCGAATTTGGCAGAGGTTAAAGCAAAATCTGAATCTGTTGCTGTGCAAGCTTCCACACCTGCAATGAAAGCAGAAGGACTCAGCCTCAAAACCAAAGGCGGCGCAGAGTTGAATGTTTATGGCAACGTTCGAGCAGATGCGCTTTATCAATCTGAAGGCGGCAGTGCTGCACGTTTATATAACCAAATCAGCTCAGTGCCTTTGGAAGGCAACGGTGAAAGTTCAGACCGTTTAAAAGCCTCTCTTGCGGCTACACGTTTGGGACTGGATTTTAAAACACCAACACAGGCAGGCGATGTAGGCGGTAAAATTGAAGTAGATTTCTTAGGCGCAAATGATACCCTGCGTATTCGTCATGCTTATTTGACTTATGGTGACTGGCTGATCGGACAAACATGGTCAAACTTTGCCGTGCCGGATTATATGCCTGAAACGATTGATGCCTTGGGTTATGTCGGCGGCGCGGTAAAACGCACCCCGCAAGTACGCTATACCTATAAGTTCGATCCTGCGACCAATTTAGTTGTAGCAGCTGAAGATTCGAAAGATGACAGTTCCAATATGCGCTTACCTGCTTTAACAGCACGTTTAAATCATAAATTCAGCGATACTTTCGCAGTCAGCGCACGCGCAATGGGCACAGAAAAGAAAACGGATGCAGATACAGAAACTGCATGGGGTGTGGGGCTAGGCGCTAAATTGGATCTCACAGAGCGCACTGTTGTGAAAGCAGATTACTACCATGTTAAAGGCGACAGCAGTTTTGTATCTTGGGCGAACCTAGGGTTTGTAGTCAATGCCAATAAAGACATTATAGATACCAATGAATTTGATTCCATCAGCTTAGGCATTACTCAGCAGTTTAGCCCGCAATGGCGCGGCACATTAGGCTATGGTTATATGAAAGCAGATGAAAATAATAGCTATATCAATGCTTTTTCGGATAAAACCAAGATTAATAAAGAACTATGGCAAGCTTGGGCCAATGTATTCTATAGCCCAACAAAGCCTATCAGCCTTGGGCTTGAATATGTATACGGTGAACGTGAGGCTTTTGGCGCCGCGCCAAACGGCAGCACCAAAGGTGAAGATAACCGTTTAAATGCGGTAGCGATGTATAATTTCTAAGACAGATTGCTTAGAACTTTATAAAAAGCCTGAGTAAAGCTCAGGCTTTTTTGTTGTATTCGCAGCTACATTAAGATTATGCACTTTAAATGCTATGAGCTTCTATGGTCTTACAGATGAGCCATAAGGCTTGTTCAATTTCATCACTCAAGGCATAGGAGCAGTTCAGCCTTAAAAAGTTTTGTGAACTGTTTTCAGGCATAAACAGTAGGCTGGGTGCAATGCCGATATGAGATTCTAATAATGCTTCATAAATTTTAAAACTATCACAATGCTTAGGGAGTTGAATCCAAAGAAAATAACCGCTGGGGTAATAAAAGGTATCGCAGTCTTTGGGCAGATTCTGTTTCAGAAATTGCCAATACGCCTTTTTAGATTTTTCGAGTTGTTTACGCAGCTGTCTTAAATGCTTCTCATAATGATGGTGTGATAGAAAATCGACCAAAGCATTTTGAATTAATGCGCTGGCGGACAAGGTGCTCATCAGCTGTAAATGCTGAATAGCATCAGAAAATTGGCCTGTGTGCACCCAGCCGATACGAGTGCCCATGCCTAAAGTTTTTGAAAAAGACGAGCAATGCAGTACGCGCTGATAAGGGTCAAAATAGCTCATGGGCAAAGGTTTATGGTGGTCATAATGCAGTTCTGCATAGACATCATCTTCAATCAAATAAACTTGATACTCATGCAAGAGTTCAGCAATACGCTGTTTTATGCTGTCCGATACTGTACAGCCAATGGGGTTTTGCACATTCAGCATGAGCCAGCACACTTTGATGGGGTATTGTTTGAGCGCTTGTTCAAATGCAGCCAAATCGAAACCATGTTTGGGATGTTCTGGAATCGTAATGACATGCAGCCCTAAGCGTTCAGCTGCTTGCCATGCGCCGTAAAATACACTTTGCTGCAGCAGAATATAATCGCCAGCTTTGGTCAGTGCCTGTAAGGATAGATTTAAAGCTTCCAGTGCGCCAGATGTAATGACAATGTCATCAGGAGAGCATGACATCCCTTGTAAAATATAACGTTGAGCAATCAGCTTTCTTAAACTGAGATTGCCTGGCGGCATACTGGCACTGTTTAAATAGCTGCTTTTACGTTTTGCATGCTGTGCCAGCAGCTGCATAAATTTCTGGTTATAGAGCAATTCCGAATTTGGAAAGGCAGAACCGAAAGGCAATATTTCGTCAGATTGAATAGATTTTAAAAAGTGAAAAACCACGGAGTTGATCTGGACATTTTTCTTAAAACTGACTTCATTGCTGTTGATAGGCTGTAACTGCTCATCATGCTGTGGTGCAACATAGAATCCTGATTTATTTTTAGCATAGACCAGCCCTTGAGCCTCTAGGGTCTGATAAGCGTTCAGCACAGTAATGAGGCTTAAGCCAGACAGCTGCGTTTGCTCACGTATAGAGGGCAATTTTTCATGCGCCTGCCAGACACCATTTTCAATCATTTGCCTTAAACGCAGGCTCAGCTGTTCAGATTTATACATTGCGTCTCGGCCATTACCAAAAATTCATCTGTATTGATTATTGTCTAAAAAATTAATCAAAAATCAAAGGTTTTATAACAGTATTTGTGCCTTTCTTTTAATCTGTTATATTTTTTTTATAATTATTTGTGTCTATACAGCAATCTATATCTTTTTCATAATGCAAACAGATCAAAAAAGCATACAGGAGACTGTGATGAAAGATTCGATGAAACACAATGAGCCAGTTCGCAAAGTGCAGCAATATGCAGAAAGTGAGCTTTCAGACAAAGCATTTAAAAATATGCTGATCTGGTTTTCGGTCTACGCAGGGCTGTTCTGTATTGGTGTGATCATTGCCATTAACGCAGATAAAATTAATATGGGTTGAGCATGGCTGAATAACACTCAGTATACATAGCAAATCTCTGGAATCACTCAGCAATACTGGGTGATTTTTTTATTGCTGAAAAGCGGATTTTCAGTTCAAAGAAAACAGTAGTCAAAATTTAGATTCTAGGTTAAAACAAATGTACAGATTTGATGCGTATAAATTTAGCGCATCAGTGAAATAGCACGCGCAGAGGATTGCCGTGTAAAAGCCAGTTTGGCATATAAATGAATAAAAGCATAAGGAGTCCAGGATGCTTGGCAATATGATGTTTCAGCCTTTATTAATCAGCAGTATGATTGAACATGCAGGTCGCTATCACGCTGACACATTGATTATTTCTAAAAACACCGATTTAAGCATTACTGAAACGACTTGGGGCAATATACGCGAAAATTCAAAACGTTTTGCCAATGCATTAGAAGCTTTGGGCGCAAAATTGGGCGACCGCGTAGCGACAATCGCATGGAATAACCACCGCCATTTAGAATCATGGTATGCCATTTCGGGCAGCGGCATGGTCTGCCATACCATCAATCCACGCTTATTCCCAGAACAGCTGGTATTTATTATTAATGATGCTGCTGACAAAGTCATTTTATTTGATAAGACTTTTCTGCCGCTGATTAAAGCTGTAAAGCCAATGCTGAAAAGTGTAGAGCATTTTATTTGTCTAGATGCGCCAGATGCTGCAGTTTCTGAACAGCTGCCTGACATAAAATTTTATGATGATTTAATTGCAGAGCATTCAGAACAATTTGCATGGCCAGAATTTGATGAACTGACAGCCAGTTCGCTTTGCTATACCTCTGGTACAACAGGCAACCCAAAAGGCGTGCTGTATAGCCACCGTTCAACTGTTTTACATAGCTATGGCATTTGTATGCCAGACTCTTTAAATATCTCTGCACGTGACATTATGCTGCCTGTAGTGCCTATGTTTCATGTGAATGCTTGGGGTACGCCATACGCAGCAGCAATGGTGGGCTGTACCTTGGTACTTCCGGGCCCAGGCTTGGATGGCGCTAGCTTAGCCAATATGATTGATACCTATAAAGTCTCTGTAGCGTTGGGTGTGCCGACCATTTGGCAAGGTTTAATTAATGCTGCAGTTCAGTCAGGCTCTACGCTGGACAGCCTGAAACGCAATGTTGTAGGCGGCTCTGCGTGTCCTCCTGCTATGATGAAGGTGTTTAAAGAGCAGTTTAACTGTGAAACTATTCATGCATGGGGCATGACTGAAACCAGTCCGCTGGGCACATCATGTCAGTACAAGGCGAAGCATGCATCGCTCAGTGACGAAGAGAAAATGCAAATCCGCCTGTCACAAGGCCGTCCGCCATTTGGTGTAGATTTACGAATTACCGATGAAGAGAAAGGCACGCATGAACTGGAGCGTGATGGACAGACTTCAGGTAATTTGCAAATTAAAGGCCACTGGATTCTGAATAATTACTTTGGCAAAGCAGAATCTGCACTGACTTCAGATGGCTGGTTTGACACAGGTGATATTGCGACTTTAAATGAAGACGGTTATTTGAAAATCAGTGACCGTTCCAAAGATCTGATTAAATCTGGCGGCGAATGGATTTCTTCAGTTGAGCTGGAAAACTTAGCGATGGGGCATTCTAAAATTGCTATGGCCGCTGTCATTGCAGCAGTTCATCCAAAATGGGATGAGCGTCCAGTTTTAATTGCCATTAAAAAACCTGATGCTGATGTATCTGAAACTGAAATTTTAGATTACTTTGCTGACAAAGTGGCTAAATGGCAAATTCCAGACAAGGTGGTTTTTGTAGACAGCATTCCACTCAGTGGCACAGGTAAAATGCTGAAAAAAGATCTGCGTGAATTGTATGGCAATGTTTTGCTTGCAAGTTAATATGGCTGAGCAATTATTTATTTAATCATAAAAAAGCCTAATCAATGATTGGGCTTTTTTGTTTATATAGAGTGCCGAATGGTATGGCTTAAAGCATTATTTGACCTTTGCAATAATCAGAGAATGATAAAAAATCCTTTAGGGAAATATAACAAAGTTCAATCATTCAAAGCCGCTGTTTGGCTCGTAATACAGCATAAAAGGGAGTACATTGCAGCCTTATCCATTCGTCACAAGCACTGCAATTTAGGCTTTTCATGATTTCCAGCTGGATTCTATTTACTTTGATGGCTGCATTTATGCAGTCGTGGCGCAATGCCTTTCAAAAGCAATTAAGTACGACAGTCGATGTATATGGAGTCACATTGGCGCGCTTTCTGTTTGGGTTTCCTTTTGCCGCAGCATATATTTTCTGGCTGTATCAGTCACATCCAATTAGTCAGCATGTCAGTTTTACGCCTAAGTTTTGGCTGTACATCTTTATTGCAGGCTGCAGTCAAATTTTAGCAACCATTCTTATGGTTCTGCTATTTAAACAAAAGAACTATGCCATAGGTGTTGGGCTTGCAAAAAGCGAAGCCATTCTAGCAGCGTTGATTGCGGTTATGTTTCTGCAAGATCATTTAAGCGCTTTGGGCTGGGTTGGTGTAGCGATTGGCGGCGGTGCGGTGTTTTTACTCAGTAAAGGCAGTCAATTACAGCAGCTTTCGGTCAAAACTTTAGTGATTGGGGTAGGCAGTGGCCTATGTTTTGCCATCACTTCATTGTTAGTGCGTGAAGCGAGCCTAGAACTTCAGAGTCTGCCTTTTCTGCATCGGGCTTCGTGGGTATTGCTTTGTATCATTGGCTTTCAATGCTTGAGCATGCTGCTGTATTTAGTGCTTTTTAGCCGGCATACCCTAAAAGCGATGGGACAGCGCATAGGAATGACTTTTAAAGTCAGTGTCTGCAGCTTTTTGGCTTCATTGGGCTGGTTTACTGCTATGAGCATGCAGTCGGTCGCTATTGTGAAAACGCTTGGACAAATTGAGATCCTGTTCAGTTTGCTGATTTCAGCATATTTCTTTAAAGAAAAGCTCGCGCGAACTGATCATTGGGGCTTAGGGCTGGTAGTTATCGCTGCCATTATGGTCATTTGGGCTTAATGCTATGCTGGCATCCAAGCAAGCGCGTAAGTTCTTGATGCAAGCATTAAATAAATTCATCGCTTACTGGAAGTCTCAGCATCCAGTAAATGGTGCTCTTCATCGGTTCAAATCATAAAGAACACAATATAGATAAATAATTTATCTCCAATTTTGTATCGCCACGTTGTATTATTTCCAGCAGATTATACCTTTATAGAAGAACTGCTGAGTCTCATATGGCAACGAATCCTTATCAAAATTTTTATAGAAAATTCACCAAGAAAATTTTAGATAAAATTGTCAGCCCGCAAGTCTTGGGTGATACACAAGTTCTGGAAAACAAAATCAATATTGATAATCCTGAACAATTTCCAGTGTGTTATGTCATTCAGGATGATTCGACTTCGAATCAGGTCCTGATTGATAATGAAACAGAAAAGCGCCAACTATCTTCAGCTTTCGCGCCTTTAAAATTGGACGAGTATGAAGAAAATGATTCATTTTTAACGCTGGAAGCCAGTAAAAAAAATGCATCTTCGTTTTATCCAGATAAACTGATCCGCATGGTTGAGTACTTGTTAAAGCATCCTGAAAGCGATGTTTTGCTTGTGCCTGTAACGGTTCTTTGGGGGCGTTCGCCCGAAAATGAAGACAGCTGGTATAAAGCGCTTATGGCAGATGCTTGGACTAAGCCAACGGGTATTAAGCAGGCGCTGAATATTACCTTATATGGCCGTGAGAACTATATAGAATTCCATTCTCCTGTATCGCTGCGCGGTTTAATTCAAAAAGGTTTGGAAATTAGTCCAAACTTTTCGCCGGCACATTACGCCGTGACTGAATTAAATACGCTGTTTAATCAATACAAAGAAGCAATCTTAGGACCTGACTTATCAGACCGACGCAATGTTATAAATAAATTGATGATGACAGATGCGGTAAAAGAAGCCATCTTGACCGAAAGCATCCATAAGAAAATCAGTGTGGTGCAAGCAGAAGGCTTAGCAAAAAAATATTTAGATGAAATTGTTTCTGACTATTCATATTCGACCATCCGTTTTGCAGATATTGCACTCACCAAATTGTGGACTCAGCTCTACGACGGTATTGAAGTACATAATTTTGATATGGTGCGTGAGCTGTCTAAAGACTATGAATTAGTCTATGCGCCGTGTCACCGCAGTCATATCGACTATTTGCTGCTGTCTTTTGTGATCCATAAGCGCGGTTTAATGGTACCGCATATTGCTGCAGGCATTAACTTAAACATGCCAGTTGTGGGCCAAATTATGCGCGGTGCTGGCGCTTACTTCATTCGCAGAAGCTTTAGCGGCAACGCACTGTATACCGCCGTATTTAAAGAATATGTACATAGCTTACTCAGCCGTAACACGCCTTTGGAATATTTCATTGAGGGTGGCCGATCTCGTACAGGCTTATTGCTTCCTGCGAAAAAGGGCATGCTGGCCATGACCATTCAAAGCCATTTACGCGGCAACAGTAAACCCATCGTTTTTATTCCAACTTACTTTGGTTATGAAAAATTGCTGGAAGGCTCTACATATATTAAAGAATTAGGCGGACAGAAAAAACAAGCCGAGTCTTTATTTGGGCTACTAAAATCAATTCAGAAAATTGAAAAAGTCTTTGGCAAGGTTCATGTGAATTTTGGCGAACCTGTGTTTTTAAATGACTTGCTGCAGCAAAACAATGCGCCAAAACATGTGGCTTTGGAAGAAGAATTGCCGGATAGCGTAAAAGGCGTAGTCAATGCTGCCGCGGAAGATATTTTGGAAAATATCAATAAAGCCGTGGTAATTAACCCGGTTAGTTTAATTTCGCTAGTTTTACTCAATGCACCAACACATTCATTAGCAGAGCACGATGTACTGCTTCGTTTAGAACAGTTCCGTCATTATTTAAAAGCCAACCGCTATGATGAGCGTATGCAAATCACGGAGCTTTCAAATCACGAAATTATTCAATATGCCATTCAGTTAAAGCAAATTGAATTAATTGAGCATGATAATGAACGCTGGGTAAAAGTATGTGATAAGCAAGATGCTTTATTAAAATACTTCAGCAACAATATTATGCATACCTTTGCACTGGCTGGCTTAACCGCACATATGCTAAAAGCGCTATCTGCAGATCAGCAGTCGGTTGCTGTAGAAGAGTTGCTTAGCCACATTCATGCAGTCTATCCGGACCTTAAAAAGCAGTTCTTCTTAAAATGGGAAGCTGATGCTGTGCCAGCCCAAATTGCGCAAGTTTTGGCGTATTTTGAGACAGAGCGTTTAATTCAACAGTCAGAGAGTCATATTGAAATAAGCGCTTCGGATGAAGCACTGCGCTTCTTGTCTGCTTTTGCGCATTTATATGAAATGAATCTTCCGCAAGAAGAAATTCAAAAAACTTAAGAGCAATGAGCGAGTGAACAGGCTTAAGTAGGCTATTAATTTAATGCTCCATAAAAACCAAACTTTAAGCGTTTGGTTTTTTTTAATCATAGTGTGTTGTGCGGCAATAAAATGTTAAGCCATTGGATTAGGCCGCCATCAAGTAAATACTGCAAAAGCTAAAAATGGGCGAGTGGCCCAACGATTAACATTAAATGTCCAGCAAATGCAGACAAAAGTTATCAATTTAGTCAAATCCATCTATAATAATGCCCATCTTTAAAAATCAGCTTTCTGCAATTGAAAAATAGCCTTAGAAAGTTCAGATTTTTGCCATTTTATATTGTTCTTTAGTCAATTATTGTTCCGTGATCCGGCTAATTGATTCAAATTTTAAATTTTATGCGGTATGCAAACGTATAAAAAACTTAGGTGCCTGCATGGAAATCAAAGTCAATTATCTCGACAATCTTCGTCAAGAAGCGAAGTTTGATGACTTCTCGGTAATCGCCGATCAGCCCATCCGCTATAAGGGTGATGGTTCTGCGCCAGGCCCATTCGATTATTTTTTAGCATCCTCAGCGCTCTGCGCCGCGTACTTTGTAAAGGTGTACTGCTTAGCGCGCGATATTCCAACAGATAATATCCGACTATCTCAAAATAATATTGTAGATCCCGAAAACCGCTATAAGCAGATCTTCAAAATTCAGGTAGAACTGCCAGCTGATATTTCAGAAAAAGACCGTCAAGGTATTTTACGTTCGATTGACCGCTGTACTGTTAAAAAAGTGATTCAAACAGGCCCTGAGTTCATTATTGAAGAAGTTGAAAGCATTGATGCTGATGCACAAGCTTTGCTGATGCCAACGTTGACTTCTGAAAGCAGTACCTTTATTCCGGGTAAAGATCTGCCATTAGAAGAAACCATCGCCAATATGTCAGGCATTTTGGCTAATTTGGGCATGAAAATTGAAATTGCGTCATGGCGCAACATTGTTCCAAATGTTTGGTCATTGCATATCCGCGATGCTCAGTCACCAATGTGTTTTACCAATGGTAAAGGTTCTACCAAAGAAAGCGCTTTAGCTTCTGCCTTAGGTGAATTCATTGAACGTCTAAACTGTAACTTCTTCTACAATGACCAATTTTGGGGTGAAGAAATTGCCAACGCGGCATTTGTACACTATCCAGATGAAAAATGGTTCCAGCCGGGGCCAAATGGCGAGTTGCCAGTCGAGATTTTAGATGAATATACGCGTGAAATTTATGACCCTGAAAATGAACTTTTAGGCACACATTTATACGATACCAACTCAGGCAATACTGCTCGTGGTATTTGCTCATTGCCATTTGTACGTCAATCAGATGGCGAAACGGTTTATTTCCCTTCAAATTTGATTGAAAACCTATACTTAAGCAATGGTATGAGTGCGGGTAATACTTTAGCAGAAGCGCAAGTACAATGCTTATCTGAAATTTTTGAGCGCGCGGTTAAGCGTGAAATTTTGGAAGGTGAAATCGTGCTTCCAGATGTTCCTGCAGAGGTATTAGCGCAGTACCCAAGCATTGTAGAAGGCATTAAGGGCTTAGAGGAACAAGGTTTTCCTGTTCTCGTTAAAGATGCTTCATTGGGCGGACAGTATCCAGTGATGTGTGTAACTTTAATGAACCCGCGTACTGGTGGTGTTTTTGCTTCTTTTGGCGCACATCCAAAATTAGAAGTTGCATTGGAGCGCAGTTTAACTGAGCTATTGCAAGGCCGTAGTTTTGAAGGTTTAAATGATTTGCCTAAACCGACATTCAGCAGCAATGCAGTGACTGAGCCAAATAACTTTGTTGAGCACTTTATTGATTCGAGCGGTTTAGTGTCTTGGAAATTCTTCAGCGCTAAGTCTGAATATGACTTTGTAGAATGGGACTTCACCAGCGAAGGCGAGCATGCCAATGCTGAAGAAGCTCAAACGATGTTTGAAATTCTGGAAGAAATGGGCAAAGAAGTCTATATGGCGGTTTATCAGCATCTTGGTGCTACAGCTTGCCGCATCTTAGTTCCTGATTATTCAGAAATTTATTTAGTTGAAGATTTAATTTTGGATAATACCAATAAAGCATTGGCGTTCCGTGAAGACATATTAAACCTTCATCGCTTAGATGAAGAGCAGCTTGAAGCATTGGCTGAACGCTTAGAAGAAGTGGAATCGGATGATTACACTGAAATTACGACGCTCATTGGTATTGAATTTGATGACAATACCGTATGGGGTCAATTGACTATTCTGGAACTTAAACTTCAGATTTATATTGCTTTACAAGAGTTCGAAGAAGCAAAAGAATTGGTTGAGCAATATCTGCAATTTAATACCAATACGGTTGAACGCGGATTATTCTATCAATGCTTAGATGCAGTTCTAGAGGTAGAATTGGATGATGAGCTTGATTTAGATGATTATGAGTTTAATTTCCGCCGTATGTTTGGTGATGAGCGTATGGATGCGGTCATTGGTTCTATGGAAGGAAGCATACGATTCTATGGTTTAACAGAAACCAGTATGAAGCTTGAAGGTTTAGACCGTCATATACGCCTTATCGACAGCTATAAGAAATTGCATGCAGCGCGTGCACGAGCAGTAAATGTAACGCTTTAATGAATACATTTTGATGGATTCTTAACACGTTTCAAAAAAGGCTTTTCTATTTAGAAAAGCCTTTTTTATTGTTTACGGTTCTGATCAATACTGCGTGCTAGCAAATTAACAGCAGCCGATATTCATTGTTTTCTACAGGTGCTCTGTGTACGCAAGGTAAAACAGACTGTTCAGGATGATCAACCGCTAAACGCCATAAATGACCAACGCCTAAATTCACAGGTTGTGCATTCGCTATAGGTTGATAATGCAGATCAAAATAATATTCTTCTAGAAAACTTTCAAAATCAGCTTCAGTTCCCTCATGCAGTTCTAGAAGCTGTTGTCTAATTTCAGGAATTAAAATTTTTTGCTGAACTTGGTCATTGGGCAAAATATCACTTGCAGCGCCGTAATAGGTGCATAAAAAAGTATCTGTACCAATGGGTGAACGGTCAACATGAAAGGAATAGACATCTGTGGAAATAAAATCCAGTTCGTCATCCCGTTCATAACTTTTAAGCAAATTGAGGGAAGGAGAAGCGCCAAAGTCTGCAAGTAATTGCATATCTCTTATGATGGTCTCTCTGGCTAGAGAGCCATCATCTGATAGCTGAAGCGCTAAAAGATCATCAATTGAAATTTCTGTAATATTTTCTTTTAATTCGAGTTTATTTACGATTTCTTGAAAGTCGCCCAATAAATTTCTATGCCAGCACAGGGCATTCATTTCACCCTGAAAAAGTGAATGGATCAGTTCTGAAAAGCTAGCAACCACACCAATTTGGCTGTTGTTGGAAAAAGCATTGAGCATAGATGAATTAAATAAATCAAAAACTATGAAGCATCATACACGCAGCTTGATAGAAATACAGGTTGTATTGTATGAAGCAACAGAGATTGAATTTTGAATTCAGTGTAACTTGAAAAAATGCTGATCTAAAATTGATTATTCACTTTATGATATCTGTATATAAGTTGTTAAATGCGTATTTTGCAACCATGAATTCAGTTATAAATATAATGAAAATAAAAAATTAAGTATGACGTAATAGAAAGATATGAATCAATCACTTAATGATATTAGGAGTTGATATGAATACTTTTGTAAGCAATGAGGACGGTCATTTAAGAGCTATTGTTAAGAATTTATTGGATCAGGCAGATATCGTGATTAATGGGGATCGGCCGCATGATATCAAAGTCCATCATCCTCAGCTTTATAGCAGAATCATGCAGGAAGGCTCCCTAGGATTAGGCGAAAGCTATATGGACGGCTGGTGGGATTGTGAAAGATTAGATATTTTTTTTTATAAAATACTTCGTGCGCAACTCGATAAAAAATTGCCAAATAATTTAAAAAATATCATTCGGATTGCAATTGCTCGTTTTAGGAATTTTCAATCTAAAAAAAGAGCATGGATGGTTGGTGAAGAGCATTATGATTTGGGAAATGATTTATTTTCTTTAATGCTTGATCCCTATATGCAATATTCCTGTGGGTATTGGAAAGACGCAGATCATTTAGAACAGGCGCAAGAACATAAACTCGATTTGATTTGCCGTAAATTAGATCTGAAACCTAGAATGAAAGTGCTTGATATTGGCTGCGGTTGGGGTGGCCTTGCTGAATATGCCGCCAAAAACTATCAAGTTTCTGTTACAGGCATAACGATTTCAAAAGAACAGCAAAAGCTGGCACAAGAGCGCTGTAAATCATTAGACGTAAAAATACTGCTGACGGATTATCGTGATATTGATGATGAGTTTGACCGTGTAGTTTCTATTGGAATGTTTGAACATGTCGGTCCAAAAAATTATGAAACCTATTTTAAAGTGGTTAGAAGGAATCTCCATTCAGACGGATTATTTTTGCTGCATACAATTGGTTCTAATTCTACGATGCTGAACGCTGACGCTTGGACCAGCAAGTATATTTTTCCTAATGGCTGCTTACCATCCGTAGAGAACATTGCGCATCATAGCAGCGGCAAATTCATCATGGAAGATTGGCATAATTTTGGCGCTGACTATGATTTAACATTATCTGCATGGCATGAGCGGTTTATTCAGATATGGCCTCAAATAGAAGCAAATTATAGTCAGCGTTTTAAACGCATGTTCAGCTATTATCTAAACGCCTGTGCAGGCGCTTTCCGTGCGAGGGATTTGCAATTATGGCAAATTGTACTCACCCCAGAAGGCCGGGATGGCGGCATATCTGTTCCAAGATAGATCATTCAAAGTAAGTAGATAAAGGTTCAGCCTTGACCTGAATCCCGTTGCAAGCCTTAACAGGCATGGCGCAGAAGATTATCAGTGCCAATCTGATGAGTTTAGGTGCACTGGATTTTGGTATCATTGTTGATGGAGCGGTGGTGATTGTTGAAAACGGTATTCGACGTTTAGCACATGCGCATTAAGCTTTAAAACGGCCATTAAATCAAAATGAGCGTTTTAAAGAAGTCTTTTTGGCTTCCCGCCAGGCAAGACGATCGCTTATTGTGGCATCACTAGGTTTGATCCCTATAGCGCTTGCAACAGGAACCGAAGTGCAGCGGCCTTTAGCAACGGTAGTCATTGGCTGCATTATGTCATTTACTTTCCTGACTTTAGTGTTATTGCCTGTGCTGTATAGATGGGTAAATTCACGTTAATTTTACGCAATCCTAGTTCTTAAGAAAAGAACTAGGATTGCCATTTGTCAGGGAAGAGCTCTAAAATTACACTAAGATATGCAGATATGGCTTCCGATACAGCGTGGTTTTGAGAATCCAATTTAAAATGGGCAGGCTGATTTGCTTCGTGTACAGTATTTGATACGAATATTAAATCTTCCATAATTTATGACGCCTTATTGATTACGCCGTGCTGATGCCGTCATACTTTTAGTTTTTTCTAAAGGTGTATAAAAAACTAGCCTACTGGCCTCAGTAGGCTAGATAAACTGTTAAATAATGCCGTCTTCCGCTAATTTTTGAATAGCTTCAGTACTGTAATTTAATTCACCTAAAATGCTCTGTGTATGCTGTCCTAAGCTAGGAACAGCTTGAATTGCATAGTCATCTGCATGAGTTAAACCTACAGGTTTTAAAGTTGGAATTTTTCCAACAGGGGAATCTACTTCAATCCAGCGCTGTCGTGCTTTTAGCTGAGGGTGCTGCCACAAATCTTGAACATCATTCACACGTGCATTGGCAATTTTTGCATTTTCAAGACGTTGGCAAATTTCGGATTGAGTCCATAACTCAAATTTCTGTTCAATTATATTTTGAAGCTTGTTTCTATTTTGAGAACGCATGCTGTTGTTGCTAAAGCAAGGATCTTGATAAAGTTCAGGTTGTTTTAAAACAATTTCACAAAATGCCTGCCATTCACGGTCGTTTTGTACGCCAAGAATCACCTGCTTTTGATCGCCTGTAGGAAATGGCCCATAAGGATAAATGGTAGCATGGGCAGCGCCTGTTCTGGGGGGAGATGATTCACCATTTAGGGTGTAGTAGAGCGGATAACCCATCCATTCCGCCATGCTCTCAAGCATAGATACATCAATGCGTTTGCCTTTGCCCGTTATGCCACGTTCAATGAGTGCCGCTAAAATGTTGCTGTAGGCGTACATACCCGCGGAAATATCTGCAATAGAACAGCCTGCTTTCACACTCTGCTCATCTGTGCCTGTAATAGACAGAAAGCCAGATTCACTCTGAATCAGTAAATCGTAAGCCTTTTTATCACGATAAGGTCCCGGATGCTCTGCATCATCACCATAACCAGAAATATCACAGACAATAATTCGCGGGTTAATTTCAGCAAGTTCTTCGTATGAAAAACCTAAACGTGATGCCGCACCAGGCGCTAAGTTTTGCACGAGTACATCCGCTTTCAGCAAAAGTTCTCTGACGATCGCTTTAGCATGATCAGTTTTTAAATTTAAGGTTAAACTTTCTTTGGAACGGTTGGTCCATACAAAATGCGATGACATGCCATCAACACGTTCATCATAATTCCTTGCAAAATCACCAATTTCTGGACGTTCAATTTTAATAACACGAGCGCCTAAATCGGCCAATTGCCGTGTGCAAAATGGTGCAGCGATAGCATGCTCTAAAGAGATTACCGTAATTCCATCTAATGCTGGCATTTTTAAACCTCAGTAAATTCTACTTTGCCCTTCATCGCAATTTGCCCATCAGATTTTTCAATCCATAATTCAGCTTGGTCAGTTTGAACATCACCGCAGATAAAAAAATCATTGAAATCAAATACAGGATTCACCGCACGAAATTCAAAGCGGGACACTTTTTTATTCGGAGTCTCTTGCTGAAATGAATGTAAAAGCAGTGTTGCCAGTAAAGGGCCATGTACTACAAGCCCTGGATAGCCTTCTGCTTCCATAGCGTATGGTCGGTCATAATGAATTTTATGACCATTAAACGTCAGTGCAGAATAGCGGAATAAGGTCACCGTATTCACTGGAAACGATTTTTTATAGCTGAAGGGCTTTTCATCATGAAGAATAGGTGTTAAAGGTTGACTGATTGAAGGCTGATTTGAGACATCGCGGTAGACAATATCTTGTTCTTCAATAATGGCGGGAGAGTGATCTGCATAAATGCTATGTTTGACGGTCACAAAATACATATTGCCGCTTTTGCCCGCTTTGAATTGAATATTAATGATTTCAGATTCTCTGCGGATGTTCTGGTTCAATAGAACGGGTGCTATAAACTCAATCCGGCTGCCGGCCCACATGCGCTTAGGATAGGGAATAGGCGGCAAAAATGCGCCTTTTTGAGGATGTCCATCTTCTGCAAGATTCTCCCCATTTACGATAGGCAGGAAATAAAACCATTGATACAAATGAGGGAGTTTATTGTTTTTGATGTCCGGCTGATTTAGCAAAGCCTGCATCATCGATACAGATCGCGGATGCGTATAGTCCGTCAAAACTTCTTTTTTACCAATCCAAGCGTCAAAATTTTCCATATTTATAACCTCTAATTTCCCTTACTTATTATTTATGATGCTTGCGATAAGATTTTTTTTGCTTTTAAAATCACAGGTAAATCAATCATCTTACCATTAAAACTCACAGCTTGACCTTGCGCGGCATCAACTGTTTGCATCACTTGATTTGCCCAATCCACTTCCTGCTGAGTTGGTTTGAAGGTTTGATTGACAATATTCACTTGGTTGGGATGGATGCATAATTTTCCAGCAAAACCTAAGTTTTTTGCTTGCTGAGTTTCCAAGCGGACTAAGTCTTCATCTTTAAAATCGACCGTTACACCATCTACAGGCGCCTGAATGCTTGCAAGCTGTGAAGCGAGAACAATCTCATTTCTAAAAGATAGAAGTTCCAAATAACCGCCATTCATGTTCATTTCAAGCTGAAAATCAATAGAACCGAACATCAGCGCGACAACGTGCTTTGCCGCGGCAATATTACGAACATTGGCGAAGCCTAATGGTGTTTCAATTAAAGGGAAGATGTCGATGGCCCGAATTTTCAATACAGCATCAATTTGAACATTTGATTCAGTTTTAGGTAAAACAATGGCGCTGACATTTGGATATTTTGCTAATTCGATATCAGCTTGAAACCATTCAGTCTGACTTGCATTTACTCTGATCATGATCTGACATTCAGGATGATCGTTGAGCCACTGTGCTAATTCGTGTCTCGCACTCACTTTAAGCTCTACAGGTACGGCATCTTCCAAGTCTATGATCACAGCATCGGCATCTGTAGCGAGCGCTTTTTCAAAGCGCTCCGGACGATTGGCTGGAACAAAGAGATAAGAACGTGCAGGCTTATTCACTTTATTCATGTTAATTTCCTATTAAAAAGAACGAGGAAGACCAAGTAAGTGTTCAGCGACAAAGCTGTAAATTAAATTAGTTGAAATTGGCGCAACTTGATATAAGCGCGTTTCACGGAATTTACGTTCAATATCATACTCATTGGCAAAACCAAAACCGCCATGGAATTGCAGGCAGTTATTGGCTGCTTCCCAGCTTGATTTTGCCGCTAAGTATTTAGCCATGTTGGCTTCAGCACCGCATTTTTCGCCGCGGTCAAACATTTCACACGCGCGGAAACGCATGAGATTGGCCGCTTCAATTTCAATGAAATTTTCTGCTAATGGGAATTGTACACCTTGATTTTGACCGATAGGACGGCCAAAAACCACACGGTCTTTGACATATTGGGTAGCGCGGTCCATAAACCAGTAGCCATCCCCAATACATTCAGCAGCGATTAATGTACGCTCTGCATTTAAGCCATCTAAAATATATTTAAAACCTTTGCCTTCTTCACCAATCAGGTTTTCTTCTGGAATTTCAAGATTATCAAAGAAAATTTCATTGGTTTCATGATTCACCATATTGGGAATAGGGCGGACGATCATGCCATTTTTTTCAGCTTCACGCAGATCAACCATAAAGATCGACATACCTTCTGATTTTTTCGTGACTTCGGCAAGCGGAGTAGTGCGCGCTAACAAAATCATCCAGTCGCTGTGCTGTACGCGGGAAATAAATACCTTTTGACCGTTAATCACATAGCGGTCGCCTTTTTTTACTGCAGTGGTCTTAATTTTAGTGGTGTCTGTACCAGTTGTTGGCTCAGTTACCCCCATTGTCTGCAAGCGCCATTCGCCCGTAGCAATTTTAGGTAAATATAATTCTTTTTGCGCTTTAGAACCATGTCGAAGCAAAGTCCCCATATTGTACATTTGACCGTGGCAAGAGCCAGCATTGCCGCCGCTGCGGTTTACTTCTTCCATAATAATAGAAGCTTCTGTTAAACCTAGACCTGAACCGCCGTATTCTTCAGGAATCATGGCCGCCATCCAGCCGGCTTTAGTCAAAGCATCAACGAATTCTTCAGGATATCCACGTTCTTCATCTATTTTACGATGGTATTCAGCAGGAAACTCTGCGCATAGGGCTTTGACTGCTTCACGAATCTCTTGATAATTATTGATTGTGCTTTTCATAAAAAAGATTTCCATATCACATATTGTTTAACTTGTTTTGGATCATATATTGTTATTGTTTGAATAATAAAATAGAATTATTTGATAGTTAGGATGCTAAAAGAATATTGAAATGGATATCAAACAACTCAGATCATTTATCACGATTTCAGAAACTAAAAATATTACTAAAGCCGCTACATTGCTGAATATTGTGCAGCCTGCAGTTTCTAGACAAATCCATCTCTTAGAAGATGAACTGGGTATTGAACTCTTTGAGCGCAGCCGACACGGCATGCATTTGACCAATGAAGGAAAAATACTTGAGGTATATGCTCGACGTGTTCTAAAAGAAATTGAAACTGCTAAAATCGAACTGACATCATCAGATGGAGCACTTCGCGGCACAGTGAATATTGGTATTTTGGCCAGTTTGAGTGAGTTGCTATCTATTGCGCTGATGCGCATTATTAAAGCCAAATATCCGCATGTGAATCTTAAAATTACAGTAGGGTATTCGGGTCATTTAAAAGAGTGGCTAGAAAGCGGTGAAATTGACGTAGCATTAATTTATGGCTCGGTTTCTTCTAAATTTTTAGATTTACAGCCTTTAGTAAAAGAGCAGTTATGGTTAATTGGCGCCTATAGTGAGAGGTTATCAAAGGATGAAAGTGTCGAGTTAAAGCAAATGGCAAACTATGATTTAATTTTGCCTTATTCCCCGCATAGACTTCGCACATTGATTGAGCAGGGATTTCATAAAGCGAAATATGAGTTGAAAATCAGTGCTGAGGTAAATGATTTAAATGTTCAAAAGCAATTGGTTAAGGAAGGGTTAGGGTTTACTATTTTACCTCTGGTATCAATTAAAAATGAACTTGAGCAACAAGCATTTTCGGCTTCGCCAATAGATCATCCAGATTTTACCCGTGAGATAGCCTTAGCATTGCCGAATACCCGCCATATTACAAAACTTGTGCATACTATTGCTCAAGAGATCATTCTATCTTCAAAAAGCGCAGTAAAAAGTAAATCGTGGCTAGGCTGTGAATGGATTGGAAAATAAAAAATGCTCCTAAAGGAGCATTTTAAAATCTTAAATTAACGAGCGTGGTTAAGCAGTTTTAACATTAGCTTTTGAAGCTGTTTTAGGATCAGTGTCAGAGTCAATATTTGATGCATTAGCTTGAGGATCATACATTTTTTCTTTAATAAATAATGTAGGCAATGCACAGATTAAATAGGCGATACCCATTACCATAAAGCCTAGACCGATTGAACCTTCAGTTGCGATAAAGCCAATCGTTGCTGGAGCAATAGTCGAGCCGATACGGCCTATGTTATGTGCAGTACCAATGGCAGTTCCACGAATATGTGTAGGAAAACTCTCAGACATATAAGTTGTATATACACCTAAAGGCATGCCGTATAAGAAACCGAAGATCACTAATAAATACAGAATATTACTTGGGTTATGGAACATTACAATAATGATTAGGAAGACTGCTGTCGAAATAGCTCCAAACATGAATGTGAATTTTCGACCTAACTTATCCCCCATATAACCCGCTAGAATTTTACCGCCGATCATCGCTGTATAACTACCAATTAAATAGTTAGTCATTGATTTGAAATTCATACCTAATTCTTGTTCAAGGTATAAAGGCATCCAGTTATTTACACCGTAGTAACCGAATTGCATAAAGCCTGCGACAATCATCCAAAAAATTAGCGTACGGAAAATGAGTTTATCTTGTACAAGTGCTTTAAATACTGAACGGTCACCTTTAACCATTTTAGCATCATTTTGAGTGCGATTTAATCGTGCTGTTTTCCATGATTCTGATTCTTTTACAAAGAAGGGCATAAGAATACCGATAATTGCTGCTGAACCACTGACCATGAATAACATACGCCACCCATGTTCTGGAATAATAGCACCTGCAAGTAGAGAAGCTACAATATAGCCAAATGTCCATCCTGTAAAAATTGTCGCAATAATAGTTGTGCGATATTTTGTAGGAACCAGTTCTGACATTAAACCTGCACATACCATATATACTGCACCTAATCCTAGAGCAGATAGGAAGCGAATAGCGGCAAATTCATATACGTTTGATACAAAACCTAATATTGCTGTAAGTAATGAAAATTTAATAATACTTAATGAAATAATGCGGACACGTCCGAATTTATCACTCGCCCATCCACCAAAAATACCACCAATTGCCATGCCTGCAAGCGTTACACTACCGAGCATACCTGCTTGAAAAGAAGATAAACCAAATTCCACTTTCAAGCTTGATAAACTATAAGATAGGAGCAACATATCTGCGCCATCGACTAAAAGTACTAAAAAGCAAAAAATAAAGGCAGCAATCCATTTTTGCTTTGGTGGAGAGTTCACCGTGTTTTCAACTTGCATATAATTCATCCTTTAATGCTTATTGTTATATGCTCAATAATGTGTAAATCAATTTAAAATAATAATATTCCAATGAAGGTTTTGGGCTATATCATTAATCTAAATTAAAAACATTAAAGCTGCTTAAACCCATTTATATGTTTATGCACATAAATGAGTTTTAAAAATATATTCCTGAATTTTTTGCAACTATTTTGAGATTAAAATTGATTGATTTTTGTATCTGATTTAAAGCAGATACTTATTCAAAAATAATATGTATTTTTGAATATTAATTAAACCAAACTTTCATTTGGCTATAATGAAAATATAGAGCTGCTTTGTATAAAATAAAAGCATTTTAAGCATGTTATGTTTTGATCTGTTTAATACTTAAAATTGATAATTAATTACTGAGCAATAAATAAAAACCATCAATGTAAGATGGCTTTTATTTATGCTTCCATTAAATAATTGGACTATACTTTTTCAAATAATGCAGCTAGACCTTGACCACCGCCAATGCACATCGTTTCAAGTCCATAGCGAGCGTCTCGCCGCTGCATCTCATGCACTAAACTCGTCATGATCCGCATTCCTGTTGCGCCAATCGGGTGCCCTAGGGAAATACCTGAACCATTAACATTCACATTAGAATAATCTTGAATATTTAAGCCTTTTAAAACGGCAAGTGCTTGTGCTGCAAATGCTTCATTGACTTCAATTAAATTAATATCTCCAATTTTCATATCCAGTTTTGTAAGCAGTTTTTCAACAGCAGGAACTGGCCCAATTCCCATACGGCTAGGTTCACAGCCCACCGCAGCCCAACCAACAATTTTAGCCAGCGGCTTTAAGCCATGTTTTTTTGCATATTCGGCACTAACCACTAAACAACCTGATGCTGCATCATTTTGCTGACTTGAATTACCTGCAGTAGATACGCCATTTTCGCGAATTGAGCGCAATTTAGCTAAGCTTTCTACAGTTGTACCAGCACGAATGCCTTCATCTCGCTCAACTATTGTTGTCGTTTTCTTGGTTGTAATTTCTACTGGAATGACTTCATTGGCAAAGTATCCCTTATTCCAAGCATCTTCTGCTTTTTGGTGGCTTGCTGCTGCAAATGCATCGCATTCTTCACGTGAGATATTATAATCATTCGCTAAGTTATCTGCCGTTTCAGGCATTCCTGAAATATAGCCAAAGCGCTCAACTGGCTGAGATCTTTCACGGCCGCGCTCTAGACGGTCATAAAATGTGACATTGCCTGCACGGCTGCCCCAGCGCATATTGGTAGAGTAATATTCAATATTAGACATACTTTCAACCCCAATCACCATGACTGCTTCTGCTTGTCCTGTTTGCACATTCATGGCAGCATTTAACAATGCTTGTAAGCCCGAGCCACAGCGGCGATCAAGCGTATAGCCAGGCACTTCGATTGGCAATCCTGCAGCAAGGGCCGCATATCGTCCAAGGCACGGGGCTTCGCTTGAGGAATAAGACTGTGAAGCAATCACTTCATCCAGCGTTGCTGGATCAATTTGTGTTTTTTCTAAAATGCTTTGAATGATTTTTACAGATAAATCTACAGCTGTTAGTGATGCTAAACCGCCGCCAAATTTACCGATTGGGGTGCGTAAAGGACTGACAATATAAGCTTCTTTCATGATTAAACTCCATTTTAAATAAGTGAAAGTGATTTGGCTTCAGCAGTGAGTTGTTCACGAAAATCTGGATGGGCAATACTGATCATTTTGTTTGCCCGCGCTGATAGGCTTAAACCGCGTAAATCGGCTATGCCATACTCAGTCACAAAAAATCCTGCATCACTTCTTGGTGTGGACACTGGCCCGCTTAACTGGGATACAATCCGAGTGAAATTTTTGCCTGCAGAGGGCAGCGCAATGATTGAACGGCCATGTGCTGATTGATTGGCGGCTCGAATAAAATCTAAAGCGCCGCCAACAGCTCCTACATAAGTACCATTGGCTATTTCAGCATTTACCTGGCCTGTGAGATCTACTTCAATCGCAGAATTTACAGCAATTAAATTATCCAATTGCGATAGAACTTGCGGATTGTGGGTATATGAACTCGCACGTAATTGAATATTGGAATTTAAATTCACAAAATCATGAAGCTGTTCTGATCCATTGATTAATCCTGTAATTGTGATACCTGAATCAATTGCTTTTTGCGAATTATTAATGACACCTGATTGCATTAACTTTGCGACACCATCACTGATAATTCCACTATGGATGCCAAGATTTTGGTGATGGCTTAAAGCATTCAGCACCGTTTCAGGCAGTGTGCCAATTCCAATTTGCAGCGTAGCGCCATTCGGAATTAATGAAGCTACATGAGCGGCAATTTGCGTATTCATGCTGTTTGGTTCTGCTGCAGTCTCGGCTGTAAATTTTCGATTTGACTCATAGACCAGATCTAAATCTTGCTCTGTTAAATAATCGGAAGCATAGGTCCACGGTAAATTTGCATTTACTTCTGCAATTACAGTCCGCGCATGCCGGATTGCATCTGCGGGGTAATCTTGACCTAAGGCAAAACTGTACTGTCCACGTTCATTTGGTGCAGATAGTTGAATGATAACAACATCTGGCCACAGTATTTTGCAAAATGCAGAGTAATGTGAAGGGATGATTTCCAGCTGTTTAGATTTAGCCAGCAGGCGGTTAGAACCCGCACCGCAATAGCTGCTAAAATCGATATAAGCTGCGTGCTCAGGGGAGCATGTTGCAAAATTACTAATTCCTAGAAATACGCTAAAATTACTGATTTTATGACAGTTTTGCATTAAATTCTGGGTCAGGGTTAAAGGTTCAGCCTGTGCCTGCCCCCAAAGGACTAAATCATCTTCTTGTATATATCGCTCCCAATCCAATTGGGACAGATCATGAATTCTTTGCATCAAAATGTACCAAAGAAAGTGAGCTTAAAGTGCTGATCTGCAAACATCACAGCACACGTTTAATTGATTTATAAGGATGCTTCACGAATCATGTTGCGGGCAATAATGACTTGTTGAATCTGCGTTGTGCCTTCATACAAACGGAATAATCGAACATCTCGGTAAAAGCGTTCGATAGGATATTCGCTGATGTAGCCGGAACCCCCTAAGATTTGTACTCCACGATCTGCAACTCTTCCGCACATTTCTGTAGCAAACATTTTTGCGCAAGAAGATTCTGTATTGACGTTTTGTCCTGCATCGCGTTTTTTAGCGGCATCTAAGACCATGCATTTTGCTGCATAGATTTCAGCCTTTGAATCTGCAAGCATGGCTTGAATCAGCTGAAAATTGGCAATAGGTTGACCAAACTGTTTGCGCTCCATGGCATAACCTAAAGCATCATCTAAAATACGTGTTGCTGCGCCAACGCTTAGCGCAGCAATGTGCAAACGGCCTTTATCCAAAACCTTCATGGCTGTTTTAAATCCGACACCTTCAACACCGCCAATCAGGCTTGAAGCAGGAATTCGGCAGTTTTCAAAAATCACATCGCAGGTATGTGCGCCTTTTTGGCCCATTTTTTTGTCGCGTTTACCCAGTGCTATTCCGGGTAATTGGCTGTCAATAATAAAGGCTGAAATACCGCCAGCGCCTTTAATTTCAGGATTAGTGCGCGCCATAACAGTAAATACACCTGCATGTGGCGCATTGGTAATGAAGCGTTTGGTGCCATTTAAAATATATTCATCGCCATCTTTAACAGCTGTTGTTTTTAAAGACGCTGCATCTGAGCCAGAATCAGGCTCTGTTAAGCAGAAGGAGCCAATAATTTCACCTGAAGCAAACTTAGGTAAAAACTGCTTTTTTTGTTCTTCTGTACCATCAATAATTAGTCCCGCTGCTCCAATGCCATTATTGGTGCCAATGTATGAGCGGAAAGCAGGAGAGGTGCGGCCCAGTTCAAAAGCAACACTCACTTCTTCTTCCATGGTTAGACCTAAACCATCGTATTGATCTGGAATGGTAAGACCAAAGAGTCCGAGTTCTTTCATTTGCTGAACCACATGAGGCGGCATTTCATCCGTTTCAGCCATGAGTTCTTCATTTGGAATTAATACACCATCCACAAATTGGCGCAGCATATCAAGCAACTGGTTGAGTGTTTCTTGATCTCGAATCATCTTTGATACTCCATTTTTTTCTATTGGCAATTGCCGCTAGAACATCCATTTAAAAATAATTATTGCTATATTTGTGTCGTACTAAATATGAGCTTTTAATCAATATAATGTATCGTAATCTTAAATGTGATACTTTTTTATGATGGATTTAATCAAAATATAATATCTGCTTTTGACTGATGGAGGGATATCATTTTTTACACTTCGAAGGTATGTTCGTTATAGCAGAAAGGTGTTTGAGATAATAACGAGTCTAGATATGGATATTCTGAAATTAACCATAATGGAAGATGGCGTTGCCGTTGTTCAACTAAATCGTCCCGAAGCAAAAAATGCTTTGAACATTGAATTACGTCAGAAGTTAGCCAAAACATTTGATGAACTTTCAAGCAACAATCATGTGAAAGCTATCGTCTTAACAGGCGGTGAAAAAATCTTTGCTGCAGGTGCAGATGTGAATGATTTTTTAACTGCTTCCACAAGCCAAATGTACTTAAGACATACCGAAGCCTATTGGCAAAGCATAAGTAATTGCCCTAAACCCATCATTGCAGCTGTGAATGGCTATGCGCTGGGCGGGGGCTGTGAACTTGCTATGCATGCAGACATAATTATTGCTAATCAGACCGCAAAATTTGGGCAGCCAGAGGTGAGATTGGGCTTGATGCCAGGTGCTGGCGGTACTCAGCGTTTATTGCGAGCTATAGGCAAATTTAAAACGATGCTGTTGGTGCTGACTGGAAAAATGTTCAATGCAGATGAAGCATCTCAAATGGGCTTGGTTTCAGAGGTCATTGAAGGTGATGCCACACCGCATGCCATTGAAATCGCAAAAACAATTGCAAGTTTTTCTGCAATATCTGTTCAGCAGATTAAAGAAGTCACCAATCTCGGACAGGACATGTCATTAGACGGTGCATTGGCTTTGGAGCGTAAAGCCTTACAGATTTTATTTGATACGAAAGATCAAAAAGAAGGCGCTAAAGCATTTTTGGAAAAACGCACACCAAATTATCAGGGAGAGTAAACAAATGAAAATCGAGAAAATGACACTTGTCGGTACTGGTGTTATGGGGATGGGAATTGCCCAAATCGCTGCTCAAGCTGGTTTAGAAGTACGTTTATTTGATGTACAGGAAGGCGCTGCACAAGCAGGACTGGATAAATTAAAAATTGTACTGGGAAAGTTGGCGGCTAAGGGCAAAATCACCCCGTCTGAATTAGATGCTACTCTTGCACGCTTTATTGTTATCGATCAGCTTGATCAAGCTGCAGATGCAGATTTAGTGGTTGAAGCCATTATCGAAAATCTTGAAATTAAACAAAAACTGTTTAAGCAATTGGAAGACGTCGTTTCAGAACAAGCCATTTTAGTTTCCAATACCTCGTCATTGGTCGTGACTGAAATCGCGGCAGGCTGTAAGCATAAATCACGCGTTGCAGGCTTCCACTTCTTTAATCCTGTGCCGCTGATGAAAATTGTAGAAGTGGTAAAAGGCCTTTTTACATCAGATGAAGTGGTTGATGCTTTATTGGAATTGGCCGAACGCATGGGGCATTTCGGTGTAAAAACCAAAGATACGCCTGGATTCTTGGTAAACCATGCAGGCCGTGCTTTTGGTACAGAATCACTCAAAATTTTGGGTGAAGGTGTCGCGAGCGTCAGCGAGATGGACCGAATTTTACGGGAGTCCGCAGGCTTTAAAATGGGTCCGTTTGAACTGTATGACTTAACAGGTTTAGATGTATCTCATCGTGTTATGGAATCCATTTTTAATCAGTATTATCAGGAAGATCGTTACCGTCCAAATACTTTAACCCGCTTAATGCTTTCGGCAAATACAGTCGGGAAAAAGGTTGGAGAAGGCTTCTACAAATACGAACAAGATATCCGTTTAAATCAAGAACCGCCACAGACAGTACCGCAAGTATCAGCATTTAAGCCTGTTTGGATTGCTGCTGATTATCAAAATGATGCAGTGATATTGCATCAATACATTGTGTCACGAGGTATTGATATTGATGACTCAGAACAGCCAAATGCAGACAGCCTGATTCTGTTAGCGACTTATGGCGAAGATACAACAACGGCTTCACAGCGTTTTAATGTGGATGCGACTCGGGCTGTAAGTATTGATATGTTGACCGACTTTAGTCAGCGCCGAGTGCTCATGCCATCAATTATCACAGATCAAAATTATATTGATCAGGCGCATGCTTTATTTGCAGCCAATGATCATGCCGTGAGTGTGATTGAAGAAAGTGTCGGTTTTGTCAGCCAGCGTGTTATTTCCATGATTATTAATTTGGCCTGCGATATCGCCCAGCAAGGTATTGCTTCAGCGGCAGATATTGATAAAGCCGTGCGTTTAGGACTGGGCTATCCATATGGTCCAATTACTTGGGGCAATGTGCTAGGCGCTGAGCGAATCTTACTGATTTTAAGCCGAATCTATGCAATTACGGGCGATCAGCGTTATCGTCCAAGCCCTTGGCTGCAGCGCCGCGCCAAACTCAATATTGATTTACTGCATTCGGTACAGAAAGCTGCATCTGCTAAACCAGCAGCATAAGACAATAAATTTAAGTTGTTCTGCTTGTTAAGTTTGGAATTACAAGCAGAAACTCATAAAAGGAATGAAATATGGGTACTTTAGAAGGCATTCGTGTTCTGGATTTAAGCCGGATTTTAGCTGGTCCATGGTGCGGTCAGATTTTAGCGGATCTAGGCGCTGAAGTGATTAAAGTGGAACGGCCTAAAGTCGGTGATGACACACGCATGTGGGGGCCGCCTTGGATGAAAAATAATGATGATGAAGAAACATCTGAAGGCGCATATTTCCAAGCTGCGAACCGCAATAAACATTCTATTTCTGTAGACATTTCAACTGCAGAAGGGCAAGCAATCGTGCGTAAATTAGCACAAGATTCTGATGTACTGATTGAAAATTACAAAGCAGGTTCATTGAAAAACTATGGCTTGGACTATGAAAGCCTGAAGGAAATCAATCCCAAGCTAGTTTACTGTTCTATTACTGGATTTGGCCAGGATGGGCCGCGAGCGGAAGAACCTGGCTATGATTATATCATTCAGGGAATTGGCGGTTTAATGTCTGTCACTGGCGATAAAGAGCCAATGAAAACCAGTGTTGCTTTTGCAGATTTAAATACAGGACTTTATTCTGCTATTGCAATTCAAGCCGCTATTATCAATCGTTTTATGACAGGTCAAGGTCAGCATATTGATATGGCTTTGCTCGATGTGCAAGTCGCATGTTTGGCAAATATTGGGATGAATTACATCAGCTCAGGTGAAATTCCTAAACGCTATGGCAATGCACATGCCAATGTTGTTCCTTATCAAGTTTTTAGGGCATATGATCAAGATTTTATTGTCGCATGCGGTAATGATAAACAATTTGTTGCACTGTGTTCTGCAATTGAATTGCCAGATTTATCGAAAGACTCTCGATTTATCACCAATGCACTTCGATTGAAAAATCGTGACGATATTGTGGAAATTCTCAGCACACATTTTCTGACTCAAACAGCCAAACATTGGGTAGATGTGATTCAATCTGTGAAAGTTCCCGTCGGTGTCATCAATAACCTACAGCAGACTTTTGAAGAGCCTCAGGTTAAGCATCGTAAGATGCTGGTTGAAATGAAGCACCCATTAAAAGATAAGCTGCAGGTGATTGCATCTCCAATGAAGTTTTCCCGTACACCAGTACAGTACCGTAAAGCGCCGCCAATGCTCGGGGAAGACACCAATTCAATTTTATCTCGTTACTTGGGTAAGGATGAAATTGAAAACTTACGGGTTAATGGCATTGTAGGATAACAATCTAATAAGCAAAGATTCTAAGCAGGATCTTTGCTTATTCATATGTGTAATTAATAGAGCGTAGGGACTGTTAACTTTATTAAGAATGAGCACTACAGCGTACTTAATATTATAAGTAATTTTTTAGGAAAACCTGTTACGCTTAAACATTAAATGCATTGCTAAACTGTGATTTAGCATGGTATAGCTAATAGTGACTTAGAAAACTTCAACATCCTAATCTTTGTGCAATAAAGTCTATCCAGTGGATAGATGGCTTTTTTAACTGATGCGCTTGCTACTTGAATTTATCATTTCTACTTTCTTTATTTCAAAATATTTTAAAGATAAAAAATCATTATTACATTGTTTAAATGACATTCCTAAGCTCCCTCGCTGTTTCTTGAAGAAGTGGTAATATTTGTTGAATTAAATATTCTTTAGTTGACTTGGCAGTGGGTGAAACAATATTTAGTGCAGCAACAATATTTCCTTTCGGTCCATATATTGGAACAGCCAATGCGTGGACACCTAGTTCATGCTCCTCACTTGAGTAGCACCAATCCTGTTCTTTAATTTCTTCTAGTAAAGATAAAAATGAAGTGTTATCCGTGATGCTATATTTAGTTAAACGCTTTAAGGGATATTTTTCGAGCCATTTAATTTGTTCTGCAACGTCTAAATGGGCAAGTAGTATTTTACCCGCGGATGTTGCATGGGCCGGTAGACGATTTCCTAGGTGTAAACCATACGGATTGACCCGATCTGTTTGTTGATGTGATGCACTTCGTGCAATAGTGATTGCTTCAAATCCATCCAGTACCATGACTGAAAAAATAAGTGATGTTTGTGTGGTTAATAGATTTAACAATGGCTGACAAATTTTAGGTAATTGTGAACCACTTAAATAAGCCCCTGAAAACTTTAAAACTTTGGGTGTCAAATAATAATAATGACCATCAAAATCTAAATATCCTAAATATTCAAGTGTTAATAAATGACGTCTTGTTGCGGCACGGGTTAAACCAGTTTTTTCAGCAGCCATGGTGACATTTAAGCGTTGTCTTTCTGGACCAAAACATTCAAGTATAGCCATTCCTTTGCTAATTCCTGCGACAAAGTCTTCATGACGAATCTTTTTTTGATTATCCATATTAATTAGGATTTTTTTCCCTTCGTTTAACATGCTTTACTCCTTAAAGAGTTTGATCCAATTCACTACTGAAGGTAGTTTCAGCCTAATATAAAATATGTTTAATATAATCTAAATTTGGAATAACTGTTCGATGATCGAACATAATATTTGCTCATCGAACAAAACTCATATTTTTAGCTAGAACAATAAGAAAAAAACAACAAAAATGAGGAATAGGAATTCTAATGAAATTACTCGGGATTGAGTAAAGCTCTTTTTACTGATTCAGTGTCGTTTTGAGTTCCGTTTTTAAGATGTATGGCTAGACGGAGTTGTCCCCCTAATGATCAATAAAAGTTCGGCTTCACTTACCGAAGCACTTTCACAAATTAAAGATGGTTCAACCATCATGATTGGCGGTTTTGGAACCGCAGGGCAACCCGCAGAATTGATTGATGGTTTAATCGAGCTTGGTATCAAAGACCTTGTCATTGTCAACAATAATGCAGGCAATGGTGACTATGGCTTAGCGAAACTTCTTAAATCAGGTGCTGTCCGTAAAATTATTTGTTCTTTCCCCCGTCAGTCAGATTCTTATATTTTTGATGAACTCTATCGTGCAGGCAAAATTGAGTTAGAACTGGTTCCTCAAGGCAACCTAGCGTGTCGCATTCAAGCAGCAGGTATGGGCTTAGGACCAATCTATACACTAACAGGTTTTGGGACTTTGCTTGCTGAAGGCAAACCGACTATGAGTTACGAAGGTAAAGATTACGTTTTAGAAAATCCAATCAAAGCAGACTTTGCTTTAATTAAAGCATCTCAAGGTGACCGTTGGGGCAACTTGGTCTACCGCAAGTCGGCACGCAACTTCGGCCCGATTATGGCAATGGCCGCCGATGTGACGATTGCACAAGTCTCTGAAGTGGTAGAGCTTGGAGCTTTGGATCCTGAACACGTCATCACCCCAGGTATTTTTGTTCAACACGTTATACAAGTGCAACCAGCACAGTAATCGGATACGGAGAATTAAAAATGAGTTATACCAAATTGAGCCGTGATCAAATTGCTGAACGTGTTGCTCAAGATATTCCTGATGGGGCTTATGTCAACTTGGGTATTGGCTTACCTACCAAGATTTCAAGCTATTTACCAAGCGACAAAGATGTATTTTTACACTCTGAAAATGGTCTTTTGGCTTTCGGTCCGCCGCCTGCTGAAGAAGACCGTGATCCTGAACTGATCAATGCGGGTAAAGAGTTTGTGACTTTACTCGATGGCGGTGCTTTCTTCCATCACGGTGATTCATTTGCCATGATGCGGGGTGGTCACTTAGATATAGCCGTCTTGGGCGCCTTTCAAGTGGCAGCCAATGGTGACTTAGCCAATTGGCATACAGGCGCACCGGATGCGATTCCTGCTGTAGGAGGTGCAATGGATTTGGCGGTGGGTGCTAAAAAAGTATTCATCACTACAGACCATGTGACCAAACAAGGTGAACCGAAGATCGTGGCTGAACTGAGCTACCCAGCGACAGGTTTGAAGTGTGTAGACCGCATTTACACCGATCTTTGTGTAATTGATGTCACCGCAGACGGCTTAAAAGTGATTGAAAAAGTCGACGGCCTAAGCTTTGCAGAATTACAGGCAATGACGGGTGCCACTTTGGTGGATGCGACACAACAGAATTAATGATTTGAATCCCCCTAAGTCCCCCTTTGCTAAAGGGGGGACTTCTCTAGCATCAAGTGCGGTGAGTCTCCCTCCTTTTTAAAGGATGAGAAGCATTGCTTCACAAGGGGGAGGTAGAAAATGGAAAGATTAAAAATGAAAAACGCATATATTATCGATGCCATTCGTACACCATTCGGCCGTTATGCAGGTGGACTCGCTCCAATGCGTGCCGATGATTTGGGTGCCGTACCGATTCAAGCACTGATGCAACGTAATCCAAGCGTGGATTGGAAACAAGTCGATGACGTGATCTACGGCTGTGCCAACCAAGCTGGTGAAGACAACCGTAATGTGGGGCGTATGTCAGCACTCCTTGCAGGTTTACCCGTTGAAGTCCCAGCCACGACTGTAAACCGTTTATGTGGCTCATCACTCGATGCGATTGCTATGGCCGCCCGTGCCATTAAAGCGGGTGAAGCAGATTTAATCATCGCAGGTGGCGTAGAAAGCATGTCTCGTGCACCCTTTGTGATGGGTAAATCAGAAACGGCATATGGCCGTAGCCAAAAGATTGAAGACACCACCATGGGCTGGCGTTTTATCAATCCAAAGCTTAAAGCGATGTATGGTGTCGAGACCATGCCACAAACTGCGGAAAACGTGGCTGAGCAATTCAACATTAATCGCGCTGATCAAGATCAATTTGCTTTTAATAGTCAACAACGTACTGCGGTGGCACAAGCAAAAGGCTTCTTTGAAAAAGAAATCATTGCGGTGACGATTCCACAACGTAAAGGCGATCCGATCATTGTCGACACGGATGAACATCCACGTGCATCGACCACCTTAGAAGGTTTGGCGAAACTCAAGCCTGTGGTGACAGCAGAGGGCAGCGTCACAGCAGGCAATGCTTCAGGAATTAATGACGGTGCCGCTGCTGTATTGATTGCTTCAGAACAAGCAGTTGAACTGTACCAGCTTAAACCGCGTGCCAAAATCATTGCTTCAACAGCAGTGGGTGTAGAACCGCGCATTATGGGCTTTGCACCTGCGCCTGCCATCAAAAAATTATTGAAACAAGCAAATCTCAGTATTGAGCAGATGGATGTGATTGAACTTAATGAAGCTTTTGCAGCACAGGCACTGGCGGTAACGCGTGACCTGGGTTTAGCCGATGACAGCACACAAGTGAATCCAAATGGTGGTGCGATTGCGATTGGTCATCCACTGGGTGCATCGGGTGCACGTTTAGTGACAACGGCTTTAAATCAGTTGGAGCAGACAGGTGGCATCTATGCCTTGTGTTCAATGTGTATTGGTGTCGGTCAAGGCATTGCCCTGATTATTCAGCGCGTTTAAAGCAGATTTAAGGATAGCGATCATGAGCCAGTTATATGCCAGCTTATTTTACCAAAACGAGGTGACTGAAATTTTCAGTGATCGCGCGTTGGTGTCTTACATGATTGAGGCTGAAGTTGCCTTGGCACAAGCGCAGGCTCAGGTCGGCGTGATTCCAGAATCTGCGGCAACAGCAATTTTAAACATTGCAGCAACTGCACTCAATCAGATTGATTTTGATGCTTTGGCTCTTGCTACAGGCTTAGCGGGCAATATCGCGATTCCTTTTGTGAAGCAATTAACTGCGATTGTGAAACAAAGTGATGAAGATGCTGCGCGTTATGTGCATTGGGGCGCAACCAGTCAAGACATTTTAGACACTGCCTGTATTTTGCAATGTCGTGCAGCAATGACACATGTTGAAGCCTTAATTCACCAATGTTACCGCACTGCATTGACCCAAGCTGAACAGTATCGCTCACAAGTGATGATTGGACGCACATGGTTGCAGCAAGGGTTGCCGATTACTTTGGGGCATAAATTCGCGCGTTGGGCTTCGGCCTTTCGTCGTGATTTGGTCCGTATTGAAGCCATGAAATCACGCGTGTTGACTGCTCAGTTGGGCGGTGCTGCGGGCTCATTGGCATCTTTACAGCATCAAGGCACAGCAGTTGTTCAAGCCTTTGCGACGCATTTACAACTTTCTGTTCCAAGCTGTACTTGGCATGGTGAGCGCGACCGTATTGTTGAAGTGGCGAGTGTTCTCGCAATAGTGATGGGCAGTTTGGGCAAAATGGCACGTGACTGGTCGTTGATGATGCAAACCGAAATTGCAGAAATCTTTGAGCCTACTTCAAAAGGTCGTGGTGGTTCATCCACTATGCCGCATAAGCGTAATCCTGTTGCTGCGGCATCCGTTTTGGCAGCAGCCAATCGTGTGCCTGTACTGATGTCGAGTTTGTACCAAAGCATGGTGCAGGAACATGAGCGCAGTCTAGGTGGATGGCATGCGGAATGGTTGGCATTGCCTGAAATTTTCCAACTCTGTGCAGGCGCATTGGAGCGGACTTTGGACGTGTTACAAGGCATGCAAGTCAATGCTGAAAATATGCAACGCAATTTAGATTGCACGCAGGGTTTGATCATGGCGGAAGCGGTGATGATGGCTTTGGCACCCCACATGGGACGTTTACAGGCCCATCATGTGGTTGAAGCAGCATGCAAAATAGCAGTAGAAAAAGGCGTTCATTTAAGAGAGGTCATCACTGAACTTGATCAAGTCAAAGCCTACTTTAACGCAGCTCAGATTTCAGAAATTTTTAAACCCGCGTCATATCTCGGCAATATTCAAGACCAGATTGATGCGGTGTTGCAAGAAGCAAAAGGAGAGGCAAAGTGAATATCACGATGACCAATCGTCAAGGCAAGACTTTATCCGTGGCAATCAGTGGGAAAGACCATGCACCTGTGATTGTATTTTCAAACTCATTGGGTACAGATAAAGGCATGTGGCAGCCGCAAGTTGCTGCTTTTGAACAGCAGTTCAAAGTGGTGACTTATGACACGCGTGGTCATGGGCAAAGTGATGTGATTGAGCAGACCACTGTACAAAATCTTGCAGAAGATGTGATTGATATTCTGAACGGTTTAAATATTGAAAAAGCGCATTTCTGCGGGATTTCGATGGGGGGAATGACGGCTTTGTGGCTCGGTATTCACCATGCGGATCGTTTTCATAGCATTACTGTGGCGAATTCAGCAGCCAAAATTTGGACTGAAGAAGGTTGGAATGCTCGTGCAGATGCTGTGGCAGCCAAAGGCTTAGCAGATTTGGTCGCGACTACGCATACACGCTGGTTTAGTGAGCAGTTTGATTATCAACACGATGCTTTGGCGCAGCGCACCATTCAATCTTTAGCCACTACGCCGGCATTGGGTTATGCAGAATCTTGCCGAGCGCTCGCGCAAGCAGATCTATCTGCTCAAATTCAACAGATTCAGATTCCAACTTTAGTGATTGCAGGCGCGTTTGACCCTGTCACGACCGTGGCAGACGGCGTCTTTATGCAGCAACAGATTCAAAAGAGTGAATTAGAGGTGATTGATGCATCGCATCTTTCCAATATTGAGCAACCAGAGCTGTTTAACCAAACCCTCAGTCAGTTTGTTGGATCGATTCAATAATTTAAGGATTTTTAAAAGGACTTTCAGCCCAAGGAGGCAGATATGGCGTCTCAGGAATACGCTACTCAAAAAACGAGTATAGACGCACAGGCACTGATTAATGATGCACCAATTAGCAAATATCAGTGGTTGATCGCAATTGTATGTTTTCTTATTGTTTTTGTTGACGGTATTGATACTGCGGCAATGGGTTTTATTGCTCCAGCCTTGGCACAAGACTGGGGGATAGACCGCTCGCAACTGGGTCCAGTCATGAGTGCGGCTTTAGGCGGCATGATTATTGGTGCTTTGGTGTCTGGTCCAACCGCTGACCGCTTTGGGCGAAAGATTGTTTTAAGTGTTTCGATGCTGATTTTTGGTGGCTTTACTTTGGCATCGGCATATGCGGCTGACTTAAATACCTTAGTAATACTGCGCTTTTTAACCGGTATTGGTTTGGGTGCAGCGATGCCGAATGCAACCACACTATTTTCTGAATATTGCCCGCAGCGCTCACGCTCGTTACTCGTGACCTGTATGTTCTGCGGCTACAACTTGGGGATGGCGACAGGCGGTTTCATCAGCAGTTGGTTGATCCCAACCTTTGGTTGGCACAGCTTATTTTTACTGGGCGGCTGGTCGCCATTGATCTTGATGATCTTGGTGATTTTCTTCTTACCTGAATCCTATCGTTTCTTGATTGTGAAAGGCCGTGACCCCGAAAAAGTCCGCAAAATTCTAACGCGTATTGCGCCGACGCAAGTACAGGGTGTTACTGAGTTTCATGTGCCTGAAGAAAAAACCGAAGGTGCAGAGAAGAAAGGTGTGTTTGGCATGCTGTTCTCTCAGAAATATGTCAAAGGTACAGTTTTACTGTGGCTGACCTATTTCATGGGTTTGGTGATGATTTATCTGCTTACCAGTTGGTTACCAACCTTAATGCGTGAAACTGGCGCAACGATGGAACGTGCCGCATTTATCGGTGGTCTATTCCAGTTTGGCGGTGTCCTCAGTGCTTTATTTATTGGCTGGGCAATGGACCGTTTCAACCCGAACCGCATTATTGCAGGCTTCTACTTTGTCGCTGGAATCTTTGCCTTTGCCGTAGGTCAGAGCTTAGCAAATCCAACCTTACTTGCCATTTTAGTACTTTGCGCAGGTGTTGCAATTAATGGTGCGCAGTCGGCAATGCCAGCACTGAGTGCTCGTTTTTATCCAACCCAATGCCGTGCAACAGGTGTGGCATGGATGTCTGGGATTGGGCGTTTCGGTGCAGTATTTGGTGCATGGATCGGCGCAGTTTTACTGGGCAATGACTGGTCGTTTACTGCCATTTTAAGTCTGCTGTTAATTCCAGCAACAGCAGCAGCTGTGGCTATTTTTGTTAAATCATTGGTCGCACATACCGATGCGACTTAATTGAGGTTTCTCCCATGAATGATGAACAACGTTATGAACAAGGAATCACCGTACGCACTGAAGTGCTGGGTGAAAAGCATGTCGGTCGTTCACTTGAGAACTTAAATGATTTCAATGCCGACTTCCAAAACTTTATTAGCCGTTTTGCGTGGGGCGAAGTCTGGTCTAGACCGGGCATGCCGCGCCACACCCGCAGTTTAGTCACGATTGCCGTGTTATTGGCATTGGGCCGTGAAGACGAATTGCGTATGCATTTACGTGCTTGTTTTAACAATGGTGTGACCAAGGATGACTTAAAAGAGTTGATTTTGCACTGTTCATTGTATGCCGGTTTGCCTGCAGCCAATGCAGCCATGCACATGGCAGAAGAGGTTTTTGCAGATTTGGGAATTGCTCCGCAAAAGCTGAGCGAACAGCAGCTTAGCCAAGAAGAAACGAATCAAGAGTAATGGAACACGATTAAGAGGGACGTCACATGTCACAACTTATTTTAGGTGCTTATGCACAACGTAATACCGAAGATCACCCGCCAGCATATGCACCCGGCTATAAAACCAGTGTATTGCGCTCGCCAAAAAATGCGTTAATTTCGATTGCCGAAACTTTAACTGAAGTGACTTCACCGCAGTTTAGTGCGGAGCAGTTTGGGCCTAAAGATAACGATTTGATTTTGAACAATGCCAAAGAAGGTTTGCCGATTGGTGAGCGCATTATTGTGCATGGTTATGTCCGTGATCAGTTTGGGCGTCCAGTTAAAAATGCTTTGATCGAAGTGTGGCAAGCCAATGCTTCAGGTCGTTACCGCCATCCAAATGATCAGTTTATTGGTGCGATGGACCCGAACTTTTGCGGCTGTGGCCGCATGATGACGGATGCCAATGGCTATTTTGTGTTCCGTACCATTAAGCCAGGTCCATACCCTTGGCGTAACCGTATTAATGAATGGCGTCCAGCGCATATCCATTTCTCTTTACTTGCAGATGGTTGGGCGCAGCGTCTCATTTCGCAGTTCTATTTTGAAGGCGATACGCTGATTGATTCGTGTCCAATTATTAAAACCATTCCTTCGGAAGAACAACGTCGTGCATTGATTGCCTTGGAAGACAAGAGCAACTTCATTGAAGCAGACAGCCGTTGTTACCGCTTTGACATCACTTTACGCGGTCGTCGTGCGACTTATTTCGAAAATGATTTGACTTAATTCAGGGAGAACAACATGAACAATTGGAACTTTCAAGAATTGCATGAAACGCCATCTCAAACAGGTGGACCATACGTACACATTGGTTTGTTACCACAACAAGCCAACATTGAAGTCTTTAAAAATAACTTTAATAATCAGTTAGTTAAAGAAAATACTTTAGGCGAACGTATTCGCTTAGAAGGTCAAGTATTTGATGGTCTAGGTTTACCACTACGCGATGTATTGATTGAAATTTGGCAAGCCGATGCCAACGGTGTCTATCCAAGTGCAGCTGATATTCAAGGCAAAGCGGTCGATCCAAACTTTCTCGGTTGGGGACGTACAGGCGCAGACTTTGAAACTGGTTTTTGGAGTTTTAATACCATTAAACCGGGTGCGGTTCCAGGACGTAAAGGCACAATTCAAGCACCGCATATTGCACTGATCATCTTTGCTCGCGGAATTAACATTGGCTTGAATACCCGTGTCTATTTTGATGATGAAGCTGAAGCGAATGCGCAAGATCCTGTACTAAGAGGTATTGAGTGGGCGCCTCGTCGTCAAACTCTTATTGCCAAGCGTGAAGAACGTGATGGTGAAGTGGTCTATCGCTTTGACATTCGTGTGCAAGGTGAAGACGAAACGGTCTTTTTAGATATCTAAGTTGATTAAGTTCGGTGCAGAACACTTTGCACTGGCTCGATAGATAAAAGTTTATGCGTGGTGATGGCATGACCCATTTCGTTCATCCCACGTATATTTGCCGTTGATGCTAGAAGTCAGGTAATAGTTTGAAAATACAAGGAAATGTAATGATGGAAATCAAAAAAATTGCGATGCAACTTTGCTTAAGCAGTGCTGTTTTAGCAGCAATGCCAGCATTTGCAGCGGAAGTGGCTCAATCAAGCGCACAACACTATATGGTGAAAAACCTTAATATTGGTGACTTACCTGTCAAAACAATTGTGCCGATTACTGCAAAAACTGCTGAACAAGCGATTGCCCAAGCAAAAGTGATTGCCAGCAATCCAAACGCTGATGTCGCTGAGTTTCGCATCGACTTACTTGAGTTTTCTGCCGACACAAAAAAAGTGATGGTACTGGGTCAGCAGCTGAATCAAATTTTAAAAAACAAACCCTTAATTGCCACCATTCGTACCCACAATGAAGGCGGAAAAATGACGGTGTCTGACCAAGACTATGAAAAGATTTATCGTGAATACCTGAAAAAGCCATTTATGCAATTGCTGGATATCGAAATGTTCCGTGATGCAGGCAGTGTAGGGAAATTAACTAAGTTGGCACATGACAAGAAAGTGTTGGTGATCATGTCAAATCATGATTTTGCCAAAACGCCAGAACAACAAGAAATTGAAAACCGCCTGCTAAAACAAGATCAGATGGGTGCCGATATTCTGAAAATTGCGGTGATGCCAAAGTCAAAACAAGACGTCTTTACCCTCATGAATGCCACATTGGCTGTGAGTCAAAAAAGTCAGAAACCCTTATTGACTATGTCAATGGGGCAGTTTGGCACCATTTCTCGTGTCGCGACTGCCAATATGGGCAGCAGTTTAAGTTTTGGCATGATTGGTGAAGCCTCCGCGCCGGGTCAAATTGATGTGACTAAACTCAAACAGTTGCTCAAAACAGTACAACCGACCCCTTAATGCACTGTGTTATTCATCTTCAAGGATAGAAAAGGATTTAAAAAATGAAACCATCAACCTTACGTTTGACCACATTGGTTTTGAGTTTAGCAGCCTCAGGTTTTGCCAGTGCAGAAACTTATATTGTGGATCGTTATCAGGATGATAGTGCAAAAGGCTCACTGCGTTGGGCAATTGAACAATCCAATGCCAATGCGACGCAAGAAAATGAAATTCAAATCCAAGCTGTAGGCACAGCTCCCTATGTAATTAAACTGAATCAGCCTTTACCGCCAATTAAGTCTTCAGTGAAGATCATTGGGACGCAATGGGATAAAACAGGCGAGTTTATTGCGATTGATGGTTCAAACTATATTAAAGGTGAAGGCGCGAAAGCCTGCCCAGGGGCAAACCCTGAACAGTACGGCACCAATGTCCGTACCACGACTTTACCGGGTCTGGTTCTACAAGATGTGAATGGTGTGACCTTAAAAGGTCTGGATATTCACCGTTTTTGTATTGGCGTTTTGGTGAATCGTTCAAGCAACAACTTGATTCAGCACAACCGTATCAGTAATAACTATGGTGGTTCAGGCGTGATGCTGACAGGTGATGACGGTAAGGGCAATCCGACCTCAACCACCACCAATAACAACAAAGTCTTGAACAACTTGTTTGTTGATAATGGTGACGGTTTAGAGCTTACCCGCGGAGCGGCATTTAACCTTGTGGCCAATAACCTGTTCACTTCAACCAAAGCCAACCCAGAGCCATCTCAGGGCATTGAGATTCTTTGGGGTAATGATAATGCCGTGGTCGGCAACAAATTTGAAAACTACTCTGATGGTTTGCAAATCAACTGGGGTAAGCGCAATTACATCGCTTATAACGAACTGACCAACAACTCGATAGGTTTTAACCTCACGGGTGATGGCAACATTTTTGACAGTAACAAAGTTCATGCTAACCGTCTTGGCATTGCCATTCGTTCAGAAAAAGATGCCAATGCCCGTACAACTTTGACCAAAAACCTAATTTGGGACAATGGCAAAGATATTAAACGCTGTGAAGCGGGTGGTTCGTGTGTACCCAATCAGCGTTTAGGCGCAATTGTTTTTGCTGTGCCTGCGCTTGAACATGCTGGCTTTGTCGGTTCTCGTGGTGGTGGTGTGGTCATTGAAGATGCGAAACTGCAAAAAACCTGTACACAGCCGAATGAACAAGGCTGTAACGCTATTCCCAACCAAAACATTCAAGCACCGCGTTTAAGTTATAGCAAAGGTCAAATCATGGCTGAAGTGCAAGCGCAACCAAATCAACGCTATCAGGTTGAGTTCTTTGCCAATCGCCAAGCGAAGAGTCAAGAAGCTGAACAGTATTTAGGGACGCAAGTTGTGACAACCAATGCACAAGGTCAGGGTCAAGCAACATGGAAAGTGTTAAGTGGTGTGGCCAATGTCACCGCCAATGTTACAGACCGTTTGGGGGCAACTTCTGAACTGAGTCCAGCCGTTCGCATTAAATAATAAAAACCGCATGGAAAGCTCATGTGAGTTGAGCTTTCCTCACAAAAAAGGATGTTTGGGATGCAACAACTATTAAAGCTAGGCGCATTATCTTTGGCGCTTTTAACTTGCCAATTGGCTTCAGCCAATGAATTTTATTCAGCAGACCGTCAATGGTTATTCGGTGATTGGAACAGTGAACGGAAGCAACTGGAAGATCAAGGTTATAAATTTACCGCTGCAATTATGAGTCAAGCAGCGACCAATTTGGCTGGTGGTTATAACGATGACAGAAGTTTTGATAATGCCGCGCAGTTGACCTTAGGTGCCAATTTTGATTTAAACAAAATTGCAGGTTGGGAAAATACCACAGCAGGCTTGATGATTACCAAACGTGATGGTAATGCCTTAACGCTTGAACGTATTAAAGACCCACGTGCCAGCACCTTGGGCAACAGCCAAGAAATTTATGGCCGCGGCAAAATTTGGCGCTTAACCCAAGCATGGATCAAAACAGGATTTGACGACAACCGCCTCCAATTTAAGATTGGTCGTATGGGTATGTCCGATGACTTTAACAGCTCGCAATGTGAATTTCAGAACTTACTTTTGTGTGGTGGACAGTTAGGTAAGTCCATCGGTTCAATTTGGTATAACTGGCCTGTCAGCTTATGGGGAACCAATGTTAAATACCAATTTGCACCAGACTGGTCACTTGGCGTTGGCGTCTATGAAGTCAACCCAGACAATGTCAAAACAGATTCAGACAGTGATGGTTTTAACCTCGATATGGACAATGTCGAAGGGGCGACCATTCCAGTTGAACTGGCATGGAAACCAAAACTTGCCACATTTAATAGTTTACCGGGCGAATATAAACTCGGTGCACTGTACTCCACAGCAGAAGCAAAAGATGTGGGCACATCAGGAGAAATTCACGATGGCAAATATAGTTTTTGGTTGAATGCTCAACAACAACTGACCCAACACGGGGCTGATCCTAAACGCGGTTTATATATCAGTTTTAATGGGGTCATCAATGACCGAGACACGACCGCTGTAGAAAGTACGCAGCAGTTGGCACTTTGGTACAAAGGTCCTTTTGACAGCCGCCCTAATGATTCTATCGGTTTTGGTTTGGCCAACTATGTGGTGAATGACCGTGTGACGGACAAGCAAATCGCCACTAACGAAGGCCGTGGTTATTACAGTTATGACGCGCTCGCCAGCGATTATGTCCCAATTCAACATGACGAACTCAATGTTGAGTTGAACTATACCTATCAGTGGTCACCAGCGGTGATGCTCAGACCCAACCTACAATATATCTATCAACCTTCTGGTGTGAAAGAATTGGATGATGCTTGGGTGGCGGGTCTTAGCGTTAAGGTGAATTTTTAATCGTATTTAAAGTGAAATGGTGTTTAAAATGCAAGCAATACTGTTGCTGAATTTAAATGCTCTTTTTTCATTGTTGAAGCAAGTTAATTGTGGATGCTCAAAGTTTGGATGTGGTGTGAATGATGCTCAAAACAAAGTAGCAGAGATCATTGAAAACACAGCATTTGGAGTAAAAAGTATGTCTGAAGCGCAATCTCAACCCATATTTAAAATATGGTGCTTTATATTAGGCTTAGCTTTATTGCTGACTGGCTTATTTTATTTAATCGGTGGTGGAAAACTGATTAGTTTAGGTGGTTCATCGTACTTCCTCATTGCAGGTTTATTGACCACCATTTCCGCAATATTTATTTTTAGAAGAAAAGCATTGGGTGTCTGGATTTTTGCACTGGTTTTTCTTGGAACCGTGGTCTGGGCACTGTTTGATGCAGGTTGGGATTTTTGGGCACTCCATTCACGGTTAATGTTTCCGGCGGGTTTATTTGCTGCACTGTGTTTTACCTTACCTGCTATTCGTAAGTACCAATTTCAAATTGCGTCTTCATCACCCGCTTATGCCTTAGGTGGTTTAACGGTGTTAGGTATGCTCGGTGGTTTGTATGGCATGTTTATTCCACATCCAACGGTGAAAGCCACTGGTGAAGAGCTGCCACTGGTTCCTGTGAATGCACAAACGCAGCAAGTGAATTGGTCGCACTATGGTAATGATGCCGGCGGGAGTCGTTTTGCTGCGTTGGATCAGATCAACCGAAATAATGTGTCTAAGTTAAAGGAGGCATGGCGCTTTCAAACAGGCGATATGACCACAGGTACGGGTAATGGTGCAGAAGACCAGCTCACGCCTTTACAGGTGGGCGATAAAGTCTTTTTATGTACACCGCATAACAACATCATTGCTTTAGATGCGGACACAGGTAAACAAATCTGGAAGGCCGAAGTGAACTCTAAAGCCGATGCTTGGGAGCGTTGTCGTGGTGTGGGTTACTTTGACTCGACTCAAGCCTTGGTACAACCGACTTTAGCAGGTGCAAGTGCGGTGACAGCGGTGGCAAATAATACCGCATGTCCACGTCGTGTTTATACCGATACACCTGATGGTCGTTTAATTGCAGTCAATGCCGATACAGGCGAACGCTGTAAAGACTTTGGTATCGATGGAACGGTGAACTTACTGGAAGGTCTAGGTGCGGGCACGCAAGCGCCTCGTTTTGAAGTAACCTCGGCGCCAACCATTGCGGGAACCAGCATCATTGTCGGGAGTCGTATTGCTGACAACTTTGCAGCGGATATGCCCGGTGGTGTGATTCGTGCTTATGATGTGATTACTGGGCAGCTACGCTGGGCTTTTGATCCACGTAACCCAAATCCAAATTATGTCCTGAAACCGGGTGAAATCTATAAACGTAGCTCGGCAAACTCTTGGGCGGCAATGTCCTACGACCCACAAATGAACACGGTGTTCTTACCGATGGGAAGTTCGTCGGTCGATGTCTGGGGTGGGAACCGTCAACCTGTCGATCATAAGTATAATTCTTCCGTTTTGGCTTTAGATGCAACCACAGGTCAAGAGAAGTGGGTTTATCAAACTGTTCACAATGACCTCTGGGACTTCGATTTACCCATGCAGCCTAGCTTGGTCGATTTTCCAATGCAAAATGGGCAAACCAAACCTGCTGTTGTCATTGGCACCAAGTCAGGGCAGTTCTTTGTACTCGACCGTGTGACAGGCAAGCCTTTAACCAAAGTCATTGAACAGCCTGTAAAAGCTGCAGATATTCCTGATGAGCAATACAGTGCAACCCAACCACGTTCAGTTGAAATGCCACAAATTGGCAATCAAACTTTGACTGAATCGGACATGTGGGGTGCAACGCCATTTGACCAGTTGATGTGTCGCATTAACTTTAAATCGATGCGTTATGACGGTCTCTTTACAGCACCGGGTTCTGATATATCTTTAAGTTTTCCGGGTTCGCTGGGTGGGATGAACTGGGGCAGTATCGCATTTGACCCAACGCATCGTTATATGTTTGTCAACGACATGCGCCTAGGTCTGTGGATTCAGCTGATTAAACAAACGCCTGAAGACTTAAAACTTGAAGCCAGTGGCGGAGAGAAGGTCAACACAGGTATGGGTGCAGTGCCAATGAAAGGAACGCCGTATAAAGTGAATAAAAACCGCTTTATGTCGGTATTGGGCATTCCATGTCAAAAACCGCCTTTTGGAACTATGACGGCGATTGATATGAAAACCCATCAAGTGGCTTGGCAGGTGCCTTTAGGTACGGTTGAAGACACTGGTCCAATGGGCATTAAAATGGGCTTAAAAGCGCCGATTGGTATGCCAACCATTGGAGGTCCAATGGCGACGCAAGGCGGTTTGGTGTTCTTTGCTGCAACGCAAGATTACTACTTACGTGCCTTCAATTCATCTAATGGTGAAGAGTTATGGAAAGCGCGCTTACCCGTGGGTAGCCAAGGCACACCGATGAGCTACATTTCTCCAAAAACAGGCAAGCAATATGTGGTTATTTCTGCAGGTGGAGCACGTCAGTCGCCTGATCATGGTGATTATGTGATTGCTTATACACTAGAGAAATAGAACAAATAAAAACAGACTGATTTTGTCAGTCTGTTTTTTAAGTGAGTTATAAATTAGAGATGTGCAAGGTGAACAATTTCACCCAATTTTTCAGCAGTTGCAATCAATGCTGGACTCAGTTCTTCAACTCGCTTTTCATTTAGGCGAAAAGATGGTCCAGCAATACTAACAGTACCAAAAGGTTTCTGCGTATGCGGATTGATAATGGTTTTCGCCATGGCTGTCATGCCCAATTCATAAGTATCTGAAATGAGACCATAACCACGTTCGCGTGAAGCCTCAACCATTTGTGACAATTGATCTAAGTTCTTCGGTGAGTTTGGCCCTAATTGATCTGCTTTTTCAAAGCCTTCACGTTCTACAATTCTTGAAAAATCGTCAGCTGAAATATTAGATAAATAGGCAAGACCACAGGCTGAAGCAGGTAAGTAGGCAATACTTCCCGAATCAGGATCATATTTTAAACCTGATTTAGAACCTTGTGCTTTGGCAATCCAAATGATTCTTTCATCTTCAATCATACCTAAACGGACAAGCTCAGCAGATTGGTCTGCAAGTTCGTTGAGTAAGGGCTGAAAGGTTTCGGTTATTGAACGAGAAGACAAATAAGTTAGTCCCATAGAGGCTAACTTCAGGCTGAGTTTATAGTGCTGGGTCATTTCATCTTGATAGATATATCCCATGTCTTTCATTGACTTATGTTTATCTGAAGTTTAGTTCATAGTTATATATAAATATTTTTCTATTTAAAACATATAGATATAACTAAAGTTATAGAATATAAAAAATTTCAGGTCATTAACCTATAAGTTTTGAAGACAATATTCCCTCCTTAACATTTCTCAAATTTTCAATAATGAAATGAAAATTATTAAAACTTTAGTAAAAGTTCTGAAACAACAAAGCTAACTGCAACACTAATGATCAAAATCACTAAAACTTCCTGTTTAAAATTCACGTCCATATCCTTATCCATTTATTTTAAATGCAGTTTTTCAAAATTTTCGCCCATCTGAATTAAAGCATTTTTAAGCCATTCAATCTCTTGATCTGAAAACGAAGCTGTACCTACAGATTCAAACTCTGCGGCAACAGGCATCAACTTTTCAATCATCTCACGGCCATGTTCAGTCAAATCGATATGCACCATGCGGGCATTATCTTCAAGGCGTATACGTGAGACTAAGCCCTTATTTTTCATTGATGTAATTAAGCGCGATAGGGTAGATAGCTCTACCGAAACCATCTGGCTTAAATCCCCCAGACTCTGTTTTCCTTCCTGCTTCAGTACAGCCATTACGCGGTACATGGGCAAGGTCAGTTCATATTCGTGCAAGCGTTCTAAAAAAATTTCCCCCATCCGCACACCAACACGGTTCAGTAAATATGGCAATGACGTGGTGAATCTGTAGCTCATGATTTTCATTCAAATTAGTTTTCTATTTTTTAGCACAGCATACAAGTGTTTCAAATGAAATAATTGCAAATAAAAGTTTTAAAATGCATTTTTTTTATTAGTTACTGATTTTTAACATTATGTCTATTTCGTGAAATTCTGAATTTCATTATAGAAAGTATGTTGCATTGACAATATTTGCAAACGCAAATATTGTCAATGCAACTATATGTCGAAAGAACAGTTCGATGAGCGAGATCACTATGGAAGATATAGGCACAAATTTCCGCGCTGTTATGCGCAGATTTCCAGCTGCAGTGAATGTCATTGTCAGCAATAAAGACGGTGTAGATCACGGCATGACCGCAACTGCAGTCATGTCCGTATCGATGGATCCTCCATCACTTGTGATTTGCATTAACAACAATACTTTTCTGCATGAAATCTTGCTGAATCAGCCAAATTTTTCAGTCAATGTGCTGAGTGCTGAACAACAGCACATATCCAATGCATTTTCAGGGCAAGTATTGCCGCAGGAACGTTTCAAGATTGGTCAATGGGAGCGTCATGCCAGTGGCGTTTTGGCGCTAGAAGGTGCCTTGGCCAAAGTAGTGTGCAAACGCATGGCGGCAATCCCTTACAGCACACATACCTTATTTATTGGCAAAGTCATTGAGGCAGGTGTGGCTGAAGAGCAAAGCCCGCTGCTGTATGAAAACACCCAATACTGCATTACTCAATCACAAGACAATTTGAATAAATAATTCAAGGATGAAGCTATGAACACGGCAAATACACAGTTCAATCTACAGGCTTTAACGCTCAAAGATAAAGTCAAAAGCTTAAAAGACACATTTAAAGAACGCGCACTGCAAACAGAAAAAGACCGCAGAGTACCAAATGACAATATGCAGGCACTATTTGATATTGGCTATTTTGATGCGGTCAAGCCAAAGGTATATGGCGGTGCAGAGCTGCAATTTGCTGAACTCGTTGATGCCAATATTGAACTGGCTGCCAGCTGTGCATCAACAGCGTGGATTTCAGGCTTACTTTCAGCACACCAATGGCTTTTGGCAATGTTTCCAAAACAAGCACAGGACGATGTTTGGCTAGAAAACCCTAAAGCATTGCTTTGCGGTTCGTATGCACCAGTGTCTCGCGCAGAAGAAACGGAAGATGCTTATGTACTCAATGGCAAATGGTCTTTTGCCAGCGGTTGTGACCATACGCAGTGGTCTTTATGTGCAGCGCTTGTACCTGAAGGTGAGGGTTATACACCTGCATTTTTACTTGTTCCAGCAACGCAGTATGAAATTGAAGATACGTGGAATGTTGTAGGCTTGGCGGGTACAGGTTCTAAAACATTGGTACTGAATAATGTTCATGTACCGAAATACCGTATTTTGAAATTTAAAGATGCTGTTAGCGGTCAAACCCCAGGCGCAGAAGTTTACAGCGATAAAGGCTTGTTCAAAATTCCACTATTAATGGGTGTTCCTTCTTGCTTGGCTTCTGTAGGTGTGGGTGCGGCGCAAGGCGCATTGGAAAGCTATTTAGACTCGGTTGCTACCCGTGTAACACGTGGAGCTGTTGCTGGTAATAACAACAAAATGGCGGAATTTCCAACCATTCAACTCCGTGTAGCGGAAGCAGTATCTAGCATTGATGCAGCGCGTGAAATTTTATTACGTGATGTGGCCTTGGCAGAAACCTTAGCAGGTCAAAAGAACGAACTTTCGATTGATGAGCGTCTTCTGAGCCGCCGCGGTCAAGGTTTCTCTGTCAATTTGGCACTACGCGCTGTAGAAGCCTTGAATGCATCTACAGGTGGTTTAGGTCTAAATCTGGATAACCCTGTACAACGTGCATGGCGTGATACCAATGCTGTAGGCCGCCACATCAGCATGAACTGGGATGCAGTCGGCACCATGATTGGCCAGCAAATGTTAGGACTAGAGCCTAAAGGCCAATTCTAATCACAGCTTTAAAAGCCATCAAAATTCACTTTATTCAAACGAAGCGGCGGATCAATCCACCGCTCGAACTGAAAACTTACATTAAACATCACACTGAAATATCACAAGGAAAGTCTATATGAACGGTAAAATTGCGCTTGAAGAACACTTTGCAATTCCAGAAACAGTCATGGATTCGGCAGGTTTTGTACCAGATAATTACTGGATTGAACTCAAAGCGCGTCTATTGGACATTCAAGATACCCGTTTAAAGTTAATGGATGAGCACGGCATTGATCAAATGATCTTGTCTTTAAATGCGCCAGCTGTTCAAGCCATTCCAAACCATGCTAAAGCCATTGAAATTGCTAAAAAAGCCAATGATTATTTGGCAGAAGAATGTGCAAAAAATCCAGAGCGTTTCAAAGCATTTGCTGCTTTGCCAATGCAAGATCCTGAAGCAGCAGCGCAAGAGCTTGAACGTTGTGTGAAAGAACTAGGTTTTGTTGGCGCTTTAGTCAATGGCTTTAGCCAAAGTGAAACCACAGAAGAGCCGCTGTATTACGATTTGCCGCAATACCGTAGCTTCTGGGCAAAAGTTGAAGAATTAGATGTACCATTCTATTTACACCCACGCAATCCACTGCCGCAAGACAGCTGCATTTACCAAGGTCACCCTTGGCTAATGGGCCCAACATGGGCCTTTGCACAAGAAACAGCGGTACATGCACTGCGTTTAATGGGCTCAGGCTTATTTGATGAACATCCAAAGCTTAAAATTATTTTGGGTCATATGGGTGAAGGCCTGCCATATATGATGTGGCGTATTGATAACCGCAACGCATGGGTTGAAGTGGAGCCTAATTATCCTGCGAAAAAGAAAATTTGCGAATACTTCAATGAAAACTTCTACATCACGACTTCTGGAAACTTTAGAACCCAGACTTTGATTGATGCCATGCTGGAAATTGGATCAGATAAGATTCTGTTCTCAACTGACTGGCCATTTGAAAATATTGATCATGCCTCAAACTGGTTTGATCAGGCTTCAATTTCTGAAGCAGACCGTCAGAAAATTGGTCATCTCAACGCAAGAAAATTATTTAACCTGTAATTTTACAACAAGCAGAAAGAATTATCTTTCTGCTTGTTTTAGCTCAGGCAAAAAGGATGATTTGCATGAAAAAAATGAATATAGCTGAAAAATTAGACCAAAGCGCATTTTCTAAAACCCACTTTTTTATTTTACTTATTTGCACTTTGTGCATGATTATTGATGGTTTTGATGTACAGGCCATCAGCTTTGTAGCGCCTACCTTAATTGCAGAATGGGGTGTAGATAAACAGGCTTTTGGCAGTGTATTTGGCGCAGGCCTCTTGGGTATGGCTATTGGTGCATTTACCTTAGCGCCATTGGCTGACAAATATGGCCGTAAACCAATTTTGATTATTTCTATGATCATCTTATCCGCCAGTATGGCGGCAACGGTATTTGCGGACAATATTCAGTATTTACGTATTGTCCGGTTTATTGCGGGCTTCAGTTTGGGCGCAATTGTGCCCAATGCTGTGGCATTGGCTGGTGAATTCAGTCCCGTAAAAATCCGTGTGACGTCTATGATGATTATTTCATCTGGCTTTATCCTCGGCGGGGTATTGGGTGGTGCTTTTGCCTCCTATTTAATTCCACATTTTGGCTGGCACATGGTATTTATCATTGGTGCAATCGCGCCATTGATTATGGTTTTTGTGATGTGGACCGCTTTGCCTGAATCACTGCTGTTTTTAACAGTTAAACAAATCAAACTGAACAACATCAATCATTGGCTAAAGAAATTGAAGATTGAAGGCAGTTCAGAGACCAATGAATTTCCTTACCATACGCACAGTACTAACATCGTAAAAGCAGGCGTTAAACAGCTATTTGGCAATGGTTTAGCTTTTGGCACAGTGCTTTTATGGGTCATTTTGTTCATGAATTTACTGGCAACATTCTTCTTAGCCAATTGGTTGCCTATTTTAATATCTCAGTCTGGCTATGATGCACAGCATGCCGTATGGGCAGGCGCAACTTTTTGGTTTGGCGGGTTAATTGGCAATCTCGTCCTTGGCCGTTATATCGATAAATATGGTTTTGGCATTACTTTAGTGCTCACCTTTTTAGGCGGGATTATATTTATTAGCGCAATTGGATTTTCTATCCAAATCAAATCTTTAGTCTTTTCCTTTATTGCACTTACAGGTTTTTGCATATTGGGTGCTCAGACTGCATTAAATGCTTTAGCAGCAGTGTACTACCCAACAGAATACCGTTCTACGGGTGCAGGATGGGCGCTAGGTGTTGGTCGATTAGGCTCAATTTTTGGCCCAGTCATTGGTGGTGTGCTTATCAGCATGGGGCTGCCCATTACATCATTATTCTTTATCTTTGCTGTTCCAATTTTAATTGCAGCAATGGCTATTTTTATGTTTTGGAAAATTGATAAATTACCAACTAAAGCATCGGATCCCATCATTTCAGATCAATCAGCTTAAGCTTCATTGTCTGTATCAAGGCACGGAAACAACCGTGCCTTGATTATTTCTATACAGAAAAATTGTATTTCAGGCCAGATTTAAAATTTATATTTAAACAGTGAAAGTTATCTGTTTAATTTCTATGCACTTATTCCGGGATTGGAACTAAGCCATTCAATTTTATAGGACGTTATTTCATGAATTTACGCTTAATATTCTCTTTTTTTGCGGTATTTTTCTTTCAAACAGCAAGTCATGGGGCAGATCTTTCAGGCAATTGGAAAATTATTGATGATAAGAGCGGTGCTGTTCTCGCTAAACTCAAAGTCGTGAAACAAGCCAATAACACATATGAGGGCCGAGCTGTAGATGTTACCAATGTAAAAGGGAGCGATAGTCAAGGCTTTAAAAACTTTTTGATGCTGTCCAATTTAAAAGAAGATCCTAATAAACCGGGCTATTTTGTTGACGGTATTGTGATAGATCCTGTAAAAAATGAAGCGCACAAAAATATTAATGGAAAACTCAATTCTAAAGGTAATGTATTGATATTAAGAGGAAAAACAGATAGTTCATCTGTGAGCCGTAGAGTCTCTTGGGTCAAGATAGATTAATAGATTTCAAGATAATATTATTATTTCATATATGGAATAAACAATTTCTTTTTAGATATTTTATTTCAAAATAAACATCTATAGCCTAGGGCTAAATAAGTCAAATAAGCTTTTTGTTATGCAAACTCAAATGATGCAAACCAATGATCAAGACATTCGTCAGCAGATTACTGAATTAGAAAATTTACGCTATCAATATTTGCTGAATGAGCAATATGATCAATTTGAAGCGTTATGCCATCCGCAGCTGATGTATGTGCATACCAGCGGAAAGGTTGATGATTTTGCTGGGTATACAAGCAAATGCAATCAAGGTTTTTATAAGTACAGTAAAGCGGATTTAAGCATTGAGCGTATCAATATTTTTGAATCCGTAGCGACGGTATTCGGAGAGCTGAAATCTGAGTTTTTAGCAGGCACAGATACCAAAAAACTGCATAACAAAATTCTGTCGGTTTGGGTGCTGACCGATGGTGAATGGAAATTTTTTGCTTATCAGCCTACGGCAATTATTTAAAGGACAAACAAAATGAATTTAGAGAGTTTTGTATATCAGTATCAGCCAAATCGAGTGGTTTTTGGCTATGGCGCAATTCAAAAACTCATGGAAGAAATCCAAAAATTGGGCTGCTCAAAAGCACTGATTCTATGTACGCCTGAGCAAGTTGCGCAAGCGCAATTGGTCAATGATATTTTAGGTGACAACGCCGTTGGTGTATTTGATAAAGCCGTGATGCACGTACCAGTAGAAACTGCGCGTGAAGCGTCAAAAGTAGCCAATGAGCTAGGAGCAGACTGTGCTGTTGCGATTGGCGGCGGTTCAACCATTGGTTTAGGCAAAGCCATTGCATTGGAATACTCTTTACCAATTATTGCCATTCCAACCACTTATGCGGGTTCGGAAATGACGCCAATTTATGGCCTGACTGAAAATAACGTGAAAAAAACCGGTAAAGATTTCCGTGTGCTTCCAAAGACCGTAATCTATGACCCAGAACTGACTTTAACCTTGCCGCTAGAAGTTTCATTGACCAGCGGTATGAATGCCATTGCGCATGCGGCTGAAGGCTTATACGCTCAAGATGGCAACCCAATCATGACACTATTGGCTGAAGAAGGTATCCGTGCTTTGGCTGAGGGTTTAAAAGCATTAAAGGCAAATGATCAAGACAAAGATGCACGGAGTCAGTGTCTTTATGGCGCGTGGTTATGCGGTACAGTTTTAGGCAATGTCGGCATGGCGCTTCATCATAAACTTTGCCATACCTTAGGGGGAACATTTAATTTACCGCATGCACCGACGCATACTGTGGTATTGCCGCAAGCGATCGCTTATAACGAAGTCGCACGTCCAGAAGTGACTAAAATTATTACCCGCGCATTAAAGGTAGAAAATGTGACTGCAGGGCAAGCATTGTTTGATTTGGAACTAAGTTTAGGTCTGAGCACTAAACTGAGTGATTTAAACTTCACTGAAGCAGACATTCAGAAGGCGAAGGATATCGCGATGTCTAACCCTTATTGGAACCCGCGCCCATTTGGTCATGAAGATATTCAAGAAATTCTCAAAAAAGCATGTTTAGGCATTCGCCCTTAACGATGTTTAAAAAAATCCCTCTGTTCATTGAGGGATTTTTTTTGATGATTGTTTGATTTTTTGCTTAGAGTAAACGCATATTCCAGTAGCGCTCATATTCTTCTTTTTGAAAATGTTCGATTAAGAAATCTATAAACAGCCGTGTTTTGGTTGGCATATAGCGTCTGTTTTGAAAGGCAATATTAATGGTCAATAAAGGCAAATCCCAGTCCGATAAAATTGGCACTAAGCGACCAGAAACAATATCTTTATAAATGATGTACATGGGTTGAATGAGGATACCTGCACCAGCCAATGCAGCGGCACGGACAATCTGACCATCATTGGTTTCCATTAAAGGATTACATTTAAAAGAAATATCTTTTTCATGCGGTTTTTTGAAATTCAGTTCATTGGGATTATTGGCATGACTGTAAATAAGAATGTCATGATTAGATAAATCTTCAACTTTGGCAGGAGTACCTTTTTTAGCTAAATAAGAAGGAGAAGCGGCTAAGATCCGTTTGGTATTGGCCAATTTACGGATGGTGATATTTGAGTCTGGCTCAAATTCTCGGGTACGAATCGCGATATCGACATTGCTGTTTAAAATGTCGTAATAGCGGTTATCGCCCATTATATTAATTTTGATTTTGGGATAGCGCTGATGAAATTCTGGAATCAGCGGAGCCAGATAAAGTTTAGCAAAAGAAATAGAAGAGGTCAGGTTAATGGTGCCTTCGGGTTCAACTGAAGACGCTGAAATTTTCGCCTCGGCTTCATTTAATTCATTAATAAAGGTTTTACACTGCTGATAATACTCATAACCCGCAGAAGTCAACGCATTACGCCGTGTACTACGCTCAATCAGCTTAACATTTAAATGTGATTCTAAAGATGCCAGCAGGCGTGTTGCTGCTGCAGTTGAGATTTTTAAATCTTCTGAAGCTTCTCTTAAGGTGCCCAGTTCATGAATTTTTGTGAACAGTTCCATAGCCAATAATCTATCCATTACATCCTTTCTCATTATTTCTGTAGTGAAATAAACAATTTCCTATTGAGTGTTTAATAACGTTTTATGAAATATTAGGATAACCCTTAATGAATGGTAATGAAAACAAATTTTGCTGAAAAGACGGAATTAAATATAGGAAATTGCATGAAAAATCTGAATGAAAAAACCATTACTCAGGCGGTCATTGATCGCAACAAAAATACGGACAATCCGCGTCTAAAAACGGTGATGACCAGTTTGGTTCAGCATCTTCATTCTTTTGCCCGTGAAGTTGAATTAACGGAAGAAGAATGGGAATACGGTATTAAATTTTTAACTGATGTCGGTCAAATTTGCAGTGATTCGCGTCAGGAATTTATTTTACTTTCTGACACTTTAGGGCTGTCTACATTGGTGATTGCACAAAATCACCGTAAACCTGAAGGCTGCACGGAAGCGACCGTTTTTGGCCCGTTCTATGTCTCGGATAGTCCTGAGCTAGAACTGGGTGAAAATATGAGTGTTGGGGTCAAAGGTACACCTTGGTTCGTAAAAGGCAATGTCCGTTCAATTTCAGGTGAGGCTGTTGCAAATGCTAAAGTTGAAGTGTGGCAGTCAGATGAAGACGGCTCTTATGACGTGCAAAAAGAACACTTAGACCATTTGGAAGGCCGTGCCATATTTAGAACCAATGCGCAGGGTGAATATCATTTTGAAACGATCGTGCCTGAAGCTTATCCAATTCCACACGATGGCCCAGTCGGCAAAATGCTGCAACAGTTGAATCGTCACCCATGGCGCCCAGCGCATTTGCATTTCATGATTACCGCAGATGGTTACGAACGTTTAGTCACACACGTGTTTAGAGAGGGCGGTGAATACTTAGAGTCAGACGCCGTATTTGGCGTACGTTCATCTTTAATTTCAAATTGGGTAAAGCATGAAAATGGCCTAGATCCATACGGTAAACAGCATGACAAACCATTCTATACTTTGGAATTTGATTTTATTTTAAATAAAACAGGTGCTGCATCATGATCGATAAAAGCACGGCTTCATTAAAAGAGGCACTCTCCCAAATTAAAGATGGTTCGACCATCATGGTTGGCGGTTTTGGTACTGCGGGCCAGCCAGCAGAACTGATTGACGGATTGATTGAACTGGGTATTAAAGACCTCGTTATCGTCAACAATAATGCAGGCAATGGCGATTATGGCCTTGCCAAACTGCTCAAAGCAGGCGCTGTGCGTAAAATCATCTGCTCTTTCCCGCGCCAGTCTGACTCGTGGGTGTTTGATGAACTTTACCGCGTTGGCAAAATTGAACTCGAACTGGTGCCTCAAGGCAATTTGGCTTGCCGCATTCAGGCTGCAGGTATGGGTTTAGGACCAATCTATACGCCTACAGGATTTGGCACATTGCTGGCTGAAGGCAAGCCCACATTGAATTACGAAGGCAAAGACTTTGTCTTAGAAAATCCCATCAAAGCGGACTTTGCCTTAATCAAAGCACATAAGGGCGACCGCTGGGGTAACTTGGTTTATAACAAATCTGCGCGTAACTTTGGCCCGATTATGGCCATGGCTGCAGATGTCACCATTGCACAAGTTACAGAAGTAGTAGACCTTGGCACTTTAGATCCTGAGCATATTATTACCTCAGGCATCTTTGTACAGCATGTTGTACAAGTCCAGCCAGTACAGTAATCGAGGAGATCATGATGAGCTATACCAAATTAAGCCGCGATCAAATCGCTGAACGTGTGGCGCAAGATATTCCAGATGGTGCTTATGTCAATTTAGGTATTGGCCTGCCAACCAAAATTGCCAGCTATTTACCATCAGACAAAGAAGTTTTTTTGCATTCTGAAAATGGCTTGCTTGCTTTCGGTCCACCACCAGAAAAAGGTCAAGAAGACTCTGAACTGATTAATGCCGGCAAAGAATTTGTCACCATGCTGACTGGCGGAGCTTTCTTCCACCATGGCGACTCTTTTGCCATGATGCGCGGCGGTCACTTAGATATTGCAGTCCTCGGCGCTTTCCAAGTGGCTGAAAATGGTGATTTGGCCAACTGGCATACGGGCGCGCCAGATGCAATCCCAGCTGTGGGCGGCGCAATGGATTTGGCCGTAGGCGCAAAGAAAGTTTTTATCACCACAGATCATGTGACCAAAAAAGGCGAACCGAAAATTGTCGCTGAACTGGCTTACCCAGCAACTGGTTTGAAATGTGTAGACCGTATTTACACCGATCTATGCGTCATTGATGTGACAGCTGCAGGCTTGACAGTGATTGAAAAAGTTGAGGGCTTGAGCTTTGAAGAATTGCAGTCAATGACCGGCGCGAAGCTGCTGGATGGGACAATCTAAATAAAATGGAAGTCCCCCTTTATAAAGGGGGATTTAGGGGGATTTTTTAGGAATAAATCATCTTTTTAAAATCCCTCCCAACCTCCCTTTAAAAAGGGAGGAGCTTTCAGATAAGGATTTAAAAATGAAAAACGCATATATCATCGATGCTATACGTACCCCATTCGGCCGCTATGCAGGCGGACTTGCATCTGTGCGTGCTGACGACTTAGGCGCATTGCCAATTAAAGCCCTGATGGAACGCAATCCCTCTGTGAATTGGGAACAGGTGGATGACGTGATTTATGGCTGCGCCAACCAAGCCGGCGAAGACAACCGCAATGTGGGCCGTATGTCAGCGCTACTTGCAGGCTTGCCTTACCAAGTGCCTGCAACGACAGTGAACCGACTATGCGGATCATCTCTTGATGCGGTTGCTATGGCAGCCCGCGCAATTAAAGCAGGTGAAGCTGAACTAATTATTGCAGGCGGCGTAGAAAGCATGTCGCGTGCGCCCTTTGTGATGGGCAAATCTGATAGCGCATATGGCCGCAGTCAAAAGATTGAAGACACCACTATGGGCTGGCGTTTTATCAATCCAAAACTGAAAAAACTGTACGGCGTAGAAACCATGCCGCAAACCGCGGAAAATGTTGCGGAACAGTTCAATATTAACCGTGAAGACCAAGACCGGTTTGCGCTAGTCAGTCAGTTACGCACAGCCGATGCACAGCACCGTGGCTTTTTTTATAAAGAAATTGTTCCCGTAGCTATTCCACAGCGTAAGGGTGAGCCAAAGATCATCAGTCAAGATGAACACCCGCGTGCTGACACTACTATGGAAGCTTTAGTCAAACTGAAGCCAGTGGTAAAAGCAGAAGGTACTGTAACGGCTGGAAATGCATCAGGTATTAATGATGGCGCTGCAGCAGTACTCATTGCATCAGATGAAGCTGTACAAAAGTACGGACTTAAAGCGCGTGCCAAAATTATTGGTGCAACGGTAGTTGGTGTAGAACCGCGCATCATGGGCTTTGGGCCAGCGCCTGCAATTAAAAAATTACTCGCTCAAACAGGTTTAACACTAGATCAGATGGATGTGATTGAACTGAACGAAGCCTTTGCTGCACAGGCTTTGGCGGTGACACGTGATCTTGGCCTAGAAGATGGATTAGCTAAAGTTAATCCTAACGGAGGTGCGATTGCTTTGGGGCATCCACTCGGCGCATCAGGTGCACGTTTAGTGACTACAGCACTCAACCAACTAGAACAAACTGGTGGTCAATTTGCGCTATGTTCAATGTGTATTGGTGTTGGACAAGGGATAGCTTTAATTATTGAGCGTGTCTAAAATTTAAAAATTCACAGTTTTAACCATTCTTAATAAATGCAAACGACAAGCTGGCCATTTATTTTGAATGGTTAATTTATTTCTTATGAAAATCATTTCAAATTCCAGTATCGAATATGAACGTGTCAAAACTGATATTTCATATCTCAATCAAATTCCGCAACAAAGTTATGAGTTGTGTTTGAGTGCAGTTCAGATCAATCCTAAAGCTATTTTATATATGCGGCATCCTTATGAAGATATTTATATTTATGCTGTCTCTAAACACGGAGATTTGCTAAAGCATATCACGCAGCCTACAGAAGCAATTTGCTTAAGCGCAGTGAAAAAAGAAGGCCTAGCTTTAAAATATGTGGAGTATCAAACACCAGAAATTTGCAAGGAAGCAGTACTAAACAATGGCTTTGCTATTAAATATGCACATGAACAAAACGATAATCTTTGCATGCTTGCAATTGCATCCCATCCATTAGCAATTAAGCATATACGGCAACCAACAGATAGAATGTGGCAATACGCTCTGAAAAAAAATGGCTTAGCGCTTCAATATCTAAAACAACAGTCTGAAAATCTAATTCAAATTGCAATTAATAATAATGCCAATGCAATTCAATTTGTTGAAAAGCCATCAGAAGAGTTATGTTTGCGAGTCATTAAACGTAAGCCGCATGCAATTCAATATATTGAGAATCCTTCTGAAGAAGTATGTAAAACGGCTCTGAAAAAGAATCCCAATTTAATACGTCATATAGCAAGCCCTAATATGGAGATGTGTCAATTAGCACTCTCACAGAATCCATTTTTATTAAAATACATGGCTCAGCAGAGTTTTGAAGTTTGCCAATATGCTGTTTCAAAAGATCCTGAAGCGTTGACATTTGTCCGTGACATATCCTTTAAACAAAAAATTAAAGACCTGCTATTAACGGTGTAATAGCAGGTCTTTAACAACAGTTTCATCTTAATATTTCAATCTAAAACGCTGGTTAGATTGAAATATTTGATATTGCCAAAATGCTAATTAAAATGTATGGGTCAGGAAAATATTAAAAAAGTCTCCAGTGACACCTTCTTTCGATGATAAGCCTTTAGTATATTTCATATGGACCATATTAAAGCTTTTTTTGGTCGGGATCATCACGGAAACAACAGGGCCAATTCCAGCAGTTCTTTGTCTTTGGCCTTCAACATCCTCTCCGCTAATTGTGTCTTTGCTTAACTGTTCAATCCAATAGCCTGAAATACCGGCAGATATAAGACCAAAACTTTTACCAACCGCAGTGTTTACCGTCAGCATATCACCATTTTGATATTTACCGTCTGGACCTACAACTTGCGGATGTTTGTTGTGCATATTTTTGAAGTTGTATTGATATGAAATACCAGTAGACCAATCCCATGTCGGGGCAAAATTATAAGTGTTCTGGTAAGCTGCTTCTACAGAAAAGTAATCTCGTGATACATTGGCTGGATTGTCGTCATCATATTTTGCAACAGGCATACCTAGATTGATACGAAAATTTTGATGTAAAGGGTTGGTTTCATTACCGCGCCAAGCAAGCATAATTGGAGAAACAAAAAGCCCGACAACATCTTTATGTTCACCATAAATAGGGATATCCCCATAAGGTGTATTTAATTCATGGTCAATGGTTACATCAAAATAGGGCACAACAAATGAATAGCCATAATCCGCACCAAACAATTGTTTTTCAGTCATATGTAGGTAACCTATAGACATTCCGCGTGATTTAGAACTGACTTTGTTAAATCCTGGACGGTCGTCACCAGAGCCATCTGTAAGTTCATCCCAATCATTGTAAATATAATTGGCCAATAATGTGTCGGAATTAGGTTTAGGTAAATGACCTGCACCCAAGGTGAAAAAAGCAACACGGCTTCGATCTGCAGGCTGTTCTGCTGCCTGTGCCATCCCTGAAAATAATGTTAAGCTGCATAATGCAAGTGTTGATAATTGAAATTTTGTCATGTGATTAATCCTTTAATAAATATCCAAATCATTTGCGAGTTTGAAAGGTCCTTTGTACATTTCCCCCATTTCTTGAATTAAGCTGTCATCGCTATGTGTAATTGCATGATTCAGAATTAGCAATTTAGGCTTAACCTGATTGGCAATGTCAGCGAGTTGAGCAGTTGTGGTGTGGGCATCCAACATGTATGGACGCCACTGTGCAGGCATTTGATCGATTGTTTTGTTGCTGATCACTTCATGAATCAGCACATCGGCATCCTTGAAGTTAGCCAAAATGTCATCCTGCTTTTTAGTATCACCACTAATCACAATCGTTTTATCTGGTGTTTCTACGCGGTAGCCAAAAGTCTTGGCTCGATCCCAAGTACCATGTTGAACTTTGAATGACTTAATGGTGACTTTTGCAGACTGATAGACAATTTGATTGCCGCTAATTTCTTGAACATTGGCTTGATGGCCATATTTTGTTGTAGGTTGTGGGCTATTTAAGCGGTGCTGAATATCATCCTTAAACGCGAGCAAGGTATTGTTGACCAATGAGGCAGTACCTTTGGGCCCAACAATAGAAAGTTTGTCTTCACGGCCTAACACCCATGGACGTAAAAGCAATTCAGGCAGGCCCAGCACATGGTCTGAATCTAAATGGGTGATAAATAATTTATTTAACTTTTTATAAGCCGTGTCTTGATTCAACTGAAAAGGATTAACCGATGGCATGAAATCATAATTCAAGGCATTTATATTTTTGAGTGCACCAGGTCCCGCATCAAATAGAAAAAGTTCCTTATCTACAACGACTAAAATACCTTGACCAGCACGATGTGCATTGACTCCCGGATTTGCTGTGCCCAGCATAATAACTTTAGTCCCAGCAGATGGGTTCGCTAAGATTGCATTACTCGATAGATTTGCTTTCTCAGCAAAAGTAGCTGTTGAGGCGCTGCAAATCATCGCGCACAATAAGGCGATGTGATGTTTTTTTATTGCTTTCATCAATGAAATCCTTTCATTTGAGCAAAAGTGTCCTAAGCCTTTAATAAATCCTTATTAAAGGCGCAATAACATGAAACTTATTGAGCTTTAGGTGGGACAGCCTGCAAAAATGTCTGTCACCCATTCAACAGCTTTAACTTCAGGTTCATCGTCCTTGCGACAGTCATGAAATAAAGCTTCGCTGAACTCGTTGGCTTTGGCTTGCTGTAATGCCGCTTGGAACTTTTTAGCCGCACCGCAGAAGGTATGTACATAACTGCCATCACCAATGCCGCATACAGCAAAATCAATACTAGATAAGTCCAGCTGAGCCTCAGTCAATGCTTTGTAAAATTTCGCACCATTGGATGGCACATCGCCAGCGCCATAGCTCGATGAACAGATAATGACTTTGTCAAAAGCTTTGATCTGTTCAATATCTAAATCGCCCATGTCGAGGAGGGTAGAGCTTAAGCCCATACCCTCCAGCTGATCATGAAGCTCCTCAGATACAAATTCTGCAGTGCCAGTCATGGATGCATATGTAACGAGAATATTCATAAATCACCTTATAGTTCAGGAATTTCTAAACGTGAAATAGGGAAGCCTAGCGTGTTGTAGCCTTGTTTCCAGCCCAATTCAATTGGGTGTGAAATTTCCATGAAAGCCAATGCTAAATTTTTCAGATTTTCCTGTTCTTCAGGTAAAGGTTGATCAAAGGTGAAAGTATCCAAATGCGCCATCATATTTTCAACTTCTGGAAGCAAAGCGTCATAAACCACTTTCAATTCTTCAATCGGAGTAGCAGCGCGTTTTGAGTTGCGCAGAACTTGAGTTGGCAAAGCCCATGCCGCAAAGCGCTGCAATTCGCTGAATTGAGCAGGCAGTGCCGGTAAAGTTTCGATCAAATTGTCTTTTTTAAATGCATTTACAGTTTGGTTCATGGTCTTAACCCTCAATCATTTCACGAGAAACACGGTAGTGATGCGCTAACATAAATTCTTGATCTGATAGCGGAAACTCATCAACAATGCCTGTTTTCAACATTTTGTGCTGTTTTTCTAAAGTACTTAAATCTTCTGCGCCCACTTCACGTACCAGCGTGTGTGCAAACTCTTGCGCAATGCGCTGGCTATGAGATGTTGCTGGATCTAAAAGCAAGCCAATTTCAAAGATTGATTTGTCAGGACTCACTGGCCAAAACCAAATTTCAACCGCCCAATCACGGCCTGTAAGGAACACGAAGTTCGGGAACAGTTCTACAACGTCAAATGCCCAGCCTTCAACTTGATCATAGTTGATACCAGAAGGTAATCCCGTTGTATCTGAAACAAACGTTGGAATTGACGGTGGTATTTTTGAGTAAGCAATCTTTTCTGATGGACGCTGTTCATGGAATGGGTTGTTTGGCGTAGAGTAACGGCCATGACGCTGTAATATTTCCATTGCAGGCAAATGGCGAAGCGGGTTTACAGGACTACCTTGATAGTCAGGCACTGTGCCAGCATGCAGGTAAAGCGTATGGTAGTTTTCAGTGAATGCGTTGATGCCTAAGTTCCAGTTGCAATCTACTTCACTACGAACAAGTGGTGATGCTCCGAAACGGTCGAAGAAACCTGTATATACACCAGCCAATTCACCTAAAGCTTCATGCAAAGTTTCTTTAGGATTTTCATCTAAGTTAATGAAAATAAAAGTTTCCCAAACTTCAGCATTAATTTCTTTTAGGCTATGGCAATCTTTGTCTAAGTTGTCAAAGTTATCTTCATCTGTAACGCCTTTTAGCTTGCCTTGAGCATCGTAAACCCAGCCGTGGAATTCACAGGTAAATGCACGCTTATTGCCTTTCTCAGCGCATTCCACTTGGAAACCGCGGTGACGACAAAGGTTATGGAATACACGAACTTTCTTGTCTTTGCCGCGCACGACCAGCATTGACAAATTCAAGCCTGGGATTTCTTTGGTAAAAAAGTCACCTGGGTTAGGAATTTGTGTGTCATGACCAATTGGGAGCCAAGATTTTTTAAAGATCTGATCAATTTCTTTTTGATAATATTCTTCAGAGAGAATTTCTTTAAAGTTTGCTTTCCAATTTAGCCCGTCTGTACGGCCCTTGATTGAAGAATCCATATTCGCTTACTCCTTTTTAAAAATTCAGAGTAAAAGCTCTTTAAAGAAAACTCAAAGCCTAGAACTGCGTAAATATATAGAAAACTGCTAAAAGCTATATGAACTTGCTACTGATTTAATATTTTAATACATATCAATAACTTAATAAATTTATATAAATATAAACATTCTTGCTGCCTTATATAAAAACCTGCTGTTATTTCAGAATGGCCCGTATTTTTAGTACATATCCTGATTACTCTAAGAGGGAAGTAATACATGGCTGTACTCAGGAAATATAGAATTATGGATGATCTCAAAACCCGTTTTGTTGTGGTTGGTGCAGGGCCAGCAGGCTGTAGCGCAGCAAAAGTTTTAATTGAAATGAATCATGCCGATGACGTTTTGCTGATTGGCCGTGAAGCAACATTAGCTTATGAGCGACCACCGCTGTCTAAAAAATCATTGCTAGAAGAGCAGGAGGCACCGCAGTTTCTGAGCGAAGCGCTATGGTTGGAAGAGCATCAGGCGAAAACTTTGTTGGATACCACGATTATTGAAGTTAATGCAGATGAACAGTTTGTTTTAACAGAAAAAAATCAAAAAATTTATTATGAAAAATTGTTATTAACCGTAGGTGCAGATCCGCGAAAATTAAATATAGCAGGTGAGCATCTAGATTCGGTTATTACTATTCGTGATTTTGCAGATGCGCAAAAACTTAAACCGCAATTGATTTCAGGTAAAAAATTGATTGTAGTCGGAAATGGTTTTATTGGTTTAGAAGTAGCGGCAACAGCAAGTCAATTGGGTCTAGATGTCACAGTAATTGGTCTGACTGAGCGTGTCATGTCGCGCACAATGCCAGTAGAAGTCAGTCAAGCTTTTGAACACAAGTTTGAAGATCATGGCGTTAAATTTCTATTTAACAGTACTTTGCAAAGTATTCAAGGTACAGAACAAGTTGAGTCAGTTGTGTTGCAAAATGGCGAAACTCTGGACGCAGATATTGTGGTCATTGGTATTGGTGCTTATCCAAATTCAGAAGGAATCTCTGGCATTGGTCATTTGCTTAGCAACGGTATAGCTGTAGACCAAAACGGGCAAACATTGGATGCCAATATTTTTGCTGCCGGTGACGTCGCCAACCGTGCAACAGACTTTGCCAATGAGCAATTTAATATGCGTTTGGAAGCATGGGAGCCTGCACGTGATCAAGGGCGCGCAGTTGCAGAATTTATGTCGAATCAGGCCAATGTCGATTTAACAGCACCTTGGATGTGGTCTGATCAATTTGACTGGAATTTACAGGCTATTGGCTACGGTCATTTGGCATCGAAGCAAGTTTTGCTAGGCAGTCAGGCTGATGCCAAATTTACCATTTTACAGCTTAAAGACAATGGTCAACTGGTTGGTGCAATTACTGTAAATAACGGTAAAGACATGACTTTGTGCCGTAGAGCCATAAAAAACGGTTTGAGTTTTGATCTTGCAGAGCTTCAAGAAAATACAGATTTGAACTTAAAACAAGTGCTGGCTTTAGCAAAAGCTTAAGCAGTAACAATCAGTAATGGGCAGTGACTTAATATTGATTTTTGGATAAGAAATTTAGAGATTACATGGAAAAAGGAATTGAAATGAAAACAGCAAAAGCCTTAGAAATTGCAGAACAGGGATATTTTTGGGTTGGTGTAGAAAAAAAAACATTGGGCAGTAATACGTTTGCGCATAATGCGATGGGCGTATTTTATCAAAAACCTGTTAACAGCCTTGGTCAGTCTGTAGTTATGGTACATGGCGGCGGCGGTCAAGGTTTAGATTTTATGACCACGCCAGATGGCCGTCCAGGTTGGGCGCAGTATTTCTTACAGCAAGGTTATGATGTCTATGTCGTTGACCGTCCGGGCATGGGGCGTTCGCCATATAATCCATTGGCAGATGGTGATTTCTTGCCATCTCCAACCTATGAAATGATGCAAAGCATGATGCTAGAGCCCGAAAAGCGCAACGACTATCCGCAAGCAAAATTGCATACACAGTGGCCTGCAGGTCAAGACACCCTGGATCAGTTTATGGCGAGCCAAGGACCAATGCCATCGACATTAGCACGAGCGCAAGAAGATATGGCGCGCTGCGGTGTAGAATTGTTAAAGAAAATTGGCCCTGCATATTTAATTACCCACTCAATGGGCGGACCATTTGGCTGGCTGGTGGCAGACCGTTGTCCTAAACTGGTTAAAGCCATTATGGCGGTGGAACCTTTTGGCCCGCCATTTGCCAAAGGTCCAGCAAATACTGGCGAGCTAGAGTGGGGCGTTACGGCCATTCCAATGACCTATGCACCAGAAGCGAAGTCTGCCAGTGATATTGCAAAAGTGCTGAAAAAATCAGCAGAAAAAGACACCGTTGATTGCTATGTACAGCAAGAACCAGCTCGACAGCTGGTTAATCTGAAAAATATACCTGTGTCGATTATGACGGGTGAAGCATCTTGGATGGCGCAGCACAATCACGGTATGACTGAATATTTACAGCAAGCAGGTGTGACAGCAGAACATTTACGCTTGGAAAACTATGGCATACATGGCAATGGGCACATGCTGCTGATTGAAAAAAATAGCAATGAGATTGCCAACTTTATTCATAATTGGTTTCAAGAAAAGTAGATTGTTAGTTTGTGTTTAAATGGAAGCATGTTATTTTAGTCATTGAAATAATATGCTTTTCCTATATTAAAAAGAGGAAAAGTTTCGCTGAGATAGCGCACAGATCATGAAGATCTGATCAATAAATGTAAGGATATAGCCATGTATATTAGCCAATCCTCAGAAACCGTACCGACGCTGGTTAATGTTTCAAATAGTCTTGCAGGACATATTAAGCCATTTGCTGATCGAGTAGATGTTCAGGCATCTTCAATTCAATCGCCATGGCGGGATATTCTAGATTTGGAATACAGTATTGTGCAGCCTGGCGAATTTAATAATTGCTATTTAACTCGCGCAGCACTAGTTTTTCATTTGGAAAAGCATAGCTGTCCTGTAGAGCGCATTACACAAAGCGGTACTTTTGAACAGCTGCTGATTAACGAAGGTTCAATGCATTTTGATCCTTTAGGTGAAGCTGTGGGTGCACGTTGGGCAGAACCGCGTCAGCTGCTTATTGTTATGCCATCTCAGTTGTGTCTGCAAAAAGCGCTTGGTGATGCACAATCTATTGATCAGATTGAATTTTTACGTAATACCAATACGCAAGATCCACAATTATTCAATCTGAGTATGGCTTTGCTTGAGGAATGCAAAAATGGCTTTGCAACGGGTCAGCTGTATGGTGAATCTATATCTTTAGCGCTTGCGGCTCGCATCATTTCTAAATTTTCCAATAATTCTGCCATTCCAAACCGTTATGACGGAAAAATTCCGCTATGGCGTTTAAATAAGCTAAAAAACTTTATCCATGAAAATTTGCATCAGGATTTATCCATTGCAGATTTGGCCAAAGAAGCAAATTTGAGCGAATTTCATTTTTCACGCATGTTTAAGCAAAGTACGGGCATGACACCGCACGCGTTTATGACCAAAAAGAAAATTGATCGGGCTTGTGAATTGCTTAAAAAAGGGCAACTTTCAGTAAACGATATTAGCGCTGCTTTGGGGTTTAAAAACCAAACACATTTTTCCATGCTGTTTAAACGTGTATTGGGCATGTCGCCAAGAGAATTCAAGAATAAAAGTTAAACTTACTTTGATAACATAGTAGATTGACTGTTGGTCAGGATAAAACTTACTCTATATCAATATTAATGAAGTAAATGACATGTGTTGTTTATTTAACTTATGTTCACCTAAAATCCAGTTCATATTTATTTTATTTAAAACAAATTAAATTTCAAAAGATAACTAACTTTTTAAAAATCTTAAAATTTCACTTCATGAACCTGGTTCTGCTACTGGGTTTTCCAAATTAGAGCTCAATATTATTTTTACGAAGGACGTAATAAACACCTCTCTTCCTATAAATATATTTAGTTTAAAAACAAATATTTAAATTGACTTACAATTTTTAATTTTAAAATTACTTGAACGACCAACTAAGAGTGTGTATATTTTGTAAACAGATGAATGCAGGTTGTTTAATAGCCGAAAAATCATTCGAGAATTTAAAAATGATTTAAAGGAATTAGGTCATTTTAGCTGAATAAAAAATAAGTTTGATTGCAGGCCCTCATAAGGCTTGGAGAAAAATATGGACGATTATTCAAAGATTTTAGAACTCAATGCGCGTTTTTCATGGCTTATTGATCATCATGATGGAAATGGTGTCGCTGAGTTATTTACAGAAGATGGTCTCTATGCCATGGGGCCTATGCAAGCCAAAGGCCAATCGCAAATCCAAGGTTTTTATGACATGCGTAAAGCACGTGGTGTGCGTAAATCACGTCATTTATTTTCAAATCCAGTGATTTTAAAACAAACAGAAAATTCGATTTCTGCTGTTTCTGTGCTTACATTGTTCGCTTTTGATGGTGAAGGACCACATCCAGCTGAAATTCACATGATTGCTGATTATCAGGATGAATATGTACGAGCAGAAGATGGAGTATGGCGCTACCAATCACGTGTGATCACACCTGTATTTGGACATGTGCCTAATTTAACTCAAAAGTAAAAATTAAAACGCTCGTTAATGGATAACGATGTTTAAAGGAATAGAACATGGATAATGTTTCAGATTCATATTTTTTAGTAAAAGTATTGCTTTCAATTTCAGTATTTGGCTGCTCAATCGTACCGCTTTTTGCTGATTTTAATAAAACCCATGCAACTAATCCAACTTGGGTAGGGCATGCCCGTTTTCATGTGGTTTGGCAATGTTTATCTTATGGTGCAATCGGTTTCTTTAGTTACTATTTACTGTGGTTTTATCAAGCAAGCTCAGTAGACCATTTCTATGTGGTTGCTCTCTTGAATGCATTTATTTATGCAGGTTTCTTTGGTGCATATCTTTCAATGCCAGTCTATGGCGGAGAAGCATTTGATGAAAATGGCTATCCTCCAATTAAAACCAAATATCTTACTTTTGAACTCAATGTATGGGCTTTTTCAGTATTTAGTTTGATTCTACTGAGTGCATTTTTACAGTTGCATTTTGGAATTTTTAAATAAGATTCGTTATTAATCCCAAAGTAAACCGATGAAATAGAACAGTAAAAATTAAGCAAAGGAAATGTATATGTCTATGAGCAATGGTATTCGTTCAATACAAGATATAGTTGAAATTGAAAAACGTCACTGGAAAGCAGAATGTGCATTTAATAGCACTTATGAAGTTTTGCAAAACAGTGCACAACTTTATCCAAACAATCATGCGATTGAATATTTAGTCAAAGGCGATGCAGAAGAAGAGCCTGTCATTACAACCTATTCAACATTATTGGAGCGTGTAACGCAGGCAGCAAATTTATTTCATACACTTGGTGTTTCAAGCACTGATGTCGTGACCTATATTTTGCCTAACTTGCCTGAAACACATGAAGTGATTTGGGGAGCTGAAGCGACAGGAATCGTTAATGCGCTGAATCCATTATCAAATGGTGAAACCATTACAAAGCTGATGATCGCAGCCAAAACCAAAGTGATCGTAACTTTAGCACCTAGCCCTACTGCGGACTTACTAACACCTTTGATCGCTGTTGCAGATTTAGTGGATAGTGTTGAAGCAATCGTTGTGGTAGACCCTTTACATTATTATGGTATCGCTGCATCGACTCTGCCACAAGAAACGCCTAAAGCGAAGAAAATTATTGCGTATCAAAAATTACGTGATCAACAGCCTAAAGGTAATTTATTGTCAAAACGTGTGTTCAATGCTTCAGATATTGCATCAATTTTTCATACGGGTGGCACGACAGGTATTCCTAAGCTCGCCCCACATACGCATGAAAATGAAATTTATACGGCATATTGTTTAAGCCTGATTACGAGTACAAATCCAGAAACTAAATTCTTTGTGGGCCTACCGCTATTTCACGTCAATGCCGTGATTGGTACTGGGTTGAGTACTTTTTTTGCAGGTGGAACAGTTTTACAAGTGACGGCTGCAGGTTATCGCACGCCGACAGTGATTCCGAATATTTGGAAAATTGTAGATCGATATAAAGTGACTGCAATCAGCGGTGTACCCACTGTTTATGGCTCTATGATCCAAGTGCCAAAAGATGGCTGTGATATTTCGAGTTTAAAACTCGCCATTTGCGGTGCTGCACCATTGGCTCCTGATCTATTTAAACGTGTATTGGCTTATACAGGTGTTGAATTGTTAGAAGCCTACGGTTTAACAGAAGGCACTGTGGTTTCAACCATGAATCCTGTTGCTGGTGAAAGACGGATTGGCTCTATTGGAATGAGAATTCCATTTCAACAATTAAAGTGTGCTGAAGTGAGAGCCGAAGGTAAATTGATTCGTGAGTGTGAGCCGAATGAAGTCGGTCAATTGTTGATTCACGGACCAAATGTATTCCCAGGCTATCTTGGCGGTTCAGGAGATGAATTTGTTGAGGGTTGGTTGAATACAGGCGATCTTGCAAAAATTGATGCAGATGGTTACGTCTGGTTAACAGGTCGAAGTAAGGATTTGATTATTCGTGGTGGGCATAATATTGATCCATCTATTATCGAAAATGCTTTGGCACAACATCCTGCAGTCAAAAATGTCGCAGCCATTGGGCAACCTGATGCTTATGCAGGTGAGGTTCCGTGTGCTTATGTTGATTTAGTCGAAGGGACATCTATTACAGGTGATGCGCTCAAAGATTGGGTGCGTGATCATATTGCTGAAAAAGGTGCAGCACCGAGCTATGTAGAAGTGATGGATACTCTACCTGTGACGCCAATTGGCAAACTCTTCAAGCCACCACTACGTCAGAAAGCCATTCACCGTGTATTCAAAGAAGCACTTGAAAATGCAGGTTTAGAAGCTGATTTAGAGGTATTGGATAAAGGGAAAGAAGGATTCTTTGTGGAAATACAGAGCCCTACACCTGAATTAATACAACAAATTCTAGGTACATTTACCATTCCATTCCGAATTAATGGAAATGTTTAATTAAATCAGTAGGTTTTAAAAGTCATTTAAGAAATCAAAATGGAAGATTGAAAGTCGCTATTTTTTGATGAATCTCTTACTTAAATGACCAAGTAATAAAATTTAAAGACAAACAAGGAAAGAAAAATGACTCAAATTAGACAACGTATATTTCAAGCAACAGAGGATTTCGTTCCTGAAATTGCAGCACAACGTCAACGTGGCTTAGAAATGCGTGAACGTGTTGCTAAAATTTTACCCATCATTGCTGCCAATGCGGAAAAAACTGAGCAAGAACGTAAAGTTCCTGATGAGAACATTAAACTACTGATTGAATGTGGTTTTACTCGTTCATTGCAACCTGCGGTATATGGCGGTTATGAACTCAGTCCAGAAGAATACTGTCCAATTATTACCGATATTGCAGGTGCATGTGCATCTACGGCATGGGTGAGTGGCTTATTGGCACAGCACAATCACGGCTTAGCATTGATGTCTAAGCAAGTACAAGATGAAGTGTGGGGAGAAGATCCGACGACACTGATTTCGTCTTCCGTAGCGCCGATCCATCAAGCGGAAAATGTCGAAGGTGGTATCAAAATTTCAGGTCGCTTTAGTTTCTCAAGCGGTTGTGATCATGGGCAATGGGCGGTTCTAGGTATTAAAAGATATGATATCCATATAGGGATGGAAGATTCACCTTGCTTCATATTAGTTCCACGTAAAGACTATGAAATTTTTGATGATTGGCATGTTGCAGGCTTATGCGGAACAGGTTCTAAAACCATTGTATTAAAAGATGTTTTTGTACCTGAGTATCGAATTGAATCTATCTTTGCAATGAATTTTGGTCAGTCATCAGGCTATGGACTACATGATGGTGGCATTTTCAAAGCACCATTTATGACTTATTTCTCATTTGGTTTTTCTGCTGTCGCTATTGGCATTGCAATGCGTGCCTTGGATGTTTATCAAGCTCGTTTGGCAGGTCGTGTACGTGCTTATACAGGGACTAAAGTTTCCGATAATGCACCATCATATATGCGACTTGCCGAATCTGCACATCAAGTTCGTGCTGCTTATCAAAGCCTTGCGACAGATTGGAAAGAAATTGCATCACGCAGCCGTTCAGGTGAGATTCCTGAAAGTGATGAATCAGGTTTGTGGCGTACCAATCAGGCGTACGTGACCAAAATGGCAATCGAAGCCGTGAGTCGCTTATTAGAAGCTTCAGGCGGTGGTGCATGGCAAACTTCAAATGAAATGCAACGCTTATGGCGTGATGCCAATGCCGCAGGTTCACATGCCTATTCCGACTATGATGTTGCAGCGCAGCTGTTTGGTCGTCAGTTGTTGGAACTCGATTTAGCCGAAGGCTTGATTTAATTCAAGGGATTTCTTTTTAAGGATAATGAAATGAAATTATGTAGTTATATCTACAAGAATCTTCGATCATACGGCTTGTATCAAGAAGATGGCATGATCTTGGATTTGAAAGCTCAATTAGGTCATCAAGCACCTTATGACCTTTCTGTTTTATTGGAAGAGCTAGAAGAAAAGGGAATAACCGTACAGCAGTTATTGGCTGATCTTGGTGATGCCCAACTGATCTTGAATACGGATGAAATACAGTGGCTACCGCCATTACGTAAACCGGGTAAGGTCGTGGGTGTGGCATTGAACAATACACTGGCGCAAATGATTGCATATCGTCCATCGACAACACCTGCATTTTTCTTAAAGCCGACAACATCATTGCTCGGTCATCATGCTGTAGTCACCGTAAATACAGATTTTGGAGTGACTCATCCTGAGCCTGAACTGGCGATAATTATCGGGAAAAAAGCTCGTCATATTGCTGAAGAAAATGCTTTGGATTATGTCTTTGGATATTCGATTATCAATGACATTACATCCCCAGGGCTTAAAGAGCGTGACAGTTTAGAACTTGTTATGCCTAAAGAGTTTTCTGGTGCTTATGTAGATTTACAGACTTGGCGAGAAAACCGTGATGAGGAGCATAAACGCTCAATTTATCTTACGTATCATGCGCTTTCAAAAGGGGCTGATGGATTTGGACCAATGGGGCCTTGGATCGTGACCAAAGACGAAATTGATGATCCAAATAACTTGACCATTGATTCATACATTGGTGATGAGCTGGTTTTCCAAGATTCCACTGCAAAACTGACCTTTAGTATAGAAAAAGTGCTTGCACATCTTTCTAAATATATGACACTAGAGCTGGGTGATGTGGTGCATATGGGTACGTCAATGAAAGCCATTGATGGCGGTAAATTTCCTTTATTGACCAATTGGGATATTACCAAGCATCCGCAGCCCATGAAAATTGAGATTCAAAAAATAGGAACATTGGTGAATCCCGTCGTTGTGGAGGGGACACTGCATTAATAAAGAAATGAGGAGTATTTAAATGGCTAATCAAGCTAAAGAAAAAACAATCAACAGCGGTACACGTGAGAAAATTTTGCAGGCTGCTTACAGTTGTTTTTCTGAAGAAGGTTACGCTAGCTCCTCTATTTCAAAAATAGCGAAACGTGCCAAGGTCTTATCCGGATCTATTTATTGGGCTTTTGAAACCAAAGAAAAGTTATTTTCGGAAGTGTTGCGAATCGCAGGAGATGAGTTTCTTGCGTCGTTGAAAGTTACAGTACGGTTTGAGCACGGCAAGCTTATTAATGCAGATGAAATCATTGCAAGATTATTAGAAAACTTTGGGACAGGACCTGAATTTCTAAGATTATTTTTAGCAGTCGCTGTAGAACCGAATGCAGGAAGTAATGAGGTTATTGCTGTTGCGAAAGATATTCGAATGCAATGTCGAAACATCATTGAAGAACCTATTTTAGAGGCTTTCTCTGAATATGACCAACAATACATTTCTCAAAATGCCCAGAGAATCAGTACGATGGTGATACAGCTTCTTGATGGTCTATATGTGGCAACAAAAATTGAAGGCAATGAAGTCAACATTCAGAGCTATATTTCGAATATTGTGCGTTTCATTGAGAATGAAATTCAGTTGTTGTCTCAACAAACAAAAAATGCAGTATCAATATAAAAACATATAGTGATATTAAGTTTTTTTAATGAAAATTAAAAACTAACAAAGAGATTTTGTCGGGCATTCGAAATCTCAATCAATTAACAAAAAATATTCTATACGTAGAATGATGGAGTAAGAAAATGTCCAATTTTGATCCACGAGATTTTCGTAATGCTCTCGGCTCATTTGCAACAGGTGTCACGATTGTCACGACCTTAAATGATGAACAATCGCCTATAGGCATTACAGCGAGTAGCTTTAACTCGGTTTCTCTAGACCCACCACTGGTACTGTGGTCATTGGGTAAAAAATCAAATGCTTTAAAATCTTTTCAAGAATCAGGGCACTTTGCTGTCCATGTTCTGTGTAATCGGCAGTCTGATTTATCTAATCAATTCTCACGTTCAGGCAGTGATAAATTTGCTGGCGTGGAGTGGGAAAGTGGTGTGTTAGGTTCACCCATACTGCCTGACTGTATGGCACGTTTCCAATGCAAAACACAGTACCAATATGAAGGTGGTGATCACATCATCTTTGTAGGTGAAGTATTAGAGTTTGAAAATACTCCTAAATCACCATTGCTATTTCATGCTGGCTCTTATGCAGATTCTAGACCTAAACCTAAGATCATTGAGCAAGAAGAAATTATAAATGAGCATACAGGAAGAGTTTCAGATTCATTTTTCTCATTTTTGTTGGCTCGAGCGCATTTCCAATGTGCATATCAAGCTCAGGAAGTGATGCAAGCTAAAGAGATTGACGAAAAAAGTATGTTTATACTCGGTTTGTTAAGTATGAATGGTGCAATGAGTATCGATGAATTAAATGAAAAAATTAAATTTATGAAGCATGAGGTTTTCATTTCTGATTTAGAAAACTTACAACATAAGTCATTCATCGAATTAGAAAATGATAACAATCGATATATTTTGACCCGTTTAGGGCGTCAAACATTTATCGAATTGGCTTCAAATATTGCATCTCTAGAAAGAACGATTTTGGCACAACTGTCAGAAACAGAAGTCATAGATTTTAAGTTGCTTTTGCAACGTGTAATCAATGCAACCTCTGTGAATATTCCACAACTTTGGAACTAAACACTTTTATTTAAAAAAAATCACAAAAGTGATAAAGGAGTTATATATGACAATTAACGGCAAATGGAACATGATCATTAAAACGCCAATGGGTGACCAAAAACCAGTACTCACGATGAAACAAGAAGGTGATGTTCTCATTGGTGGATTTGATGGTGAACATGGGCCAATGGAATTGGTAAATGGCAAAATTGAAGGCAATAAGCTGACATGGACGGGGAAGATGAAAAAGCCAGTCCCGATGTCATTGGTTTTTGAAGCAGAAATGGATGCTGAGGGTAATTTATCTGGTAAATGTAAATTAGGACCGTTTGGTAAATCGAATTTTACTGGTACGCCTGTTTAAATTATTACTTTTACGAATTAGTATTGAATGAAATAATTTGGTACTAATTCTAAAAATCTACAGATAAAATTTGACAGCACTTAAGGTATAAACTACTGTATATCAATATTAATGAACTAAAAAACAGGTTATATCTATTTAACTTATGTTCACCTAAAGCCTAGTTCATAAACGTATTTATGTTTATTTTATAATTAATTTAATGGCTTACAGCAAGAAAATTATAAATTTAGAAATTCTTAGTTCATGAACTTAGCTGAGAATACTTTTTTTCTACTAAAAATATCTTAAATGCGGAATTAATAAGATGGCTTCATTGTTCCTTTAAGTTCTGCTTAGATGAGTTTTCTGAAATTTCATGAATCAGCATCTCTCTATACTTATCAATATTGGTAATTGATTAGTTTTAGGTAGCTAGCGGATGTTTCCAGAAGCAGAAATTGATAGAGAGTCAATGGAGTTTGACGTAGTCATCGTTGGTGCAGGCCCTGCGGGTCTTTCTGCAGCGATTAAAATCCGTCAACTTGCAATTGAAAATAACCTGAACGATTTGTCCGTTTGTGTCGTGGAAAAGGGCTCCGAAGTGGGTGCACACATTCTTTCTGGCGCTGTGCTTGAACCGCGCGCGATGAATGAACTCTTCCCTGACTGGAAAGAACAAGCCGCACCTTTAGATGTACCTGTCACTGAAGACAAAACCTATATCTTATTGTCTGATGAAAAGTCTCAGGAAATGCCGCATTGGATGGTGCCAAAAACTATGCACAATGACGGCAACTATGTCATTTCATTGGGCAACTTGGTTCGCTGGTTAGGTACGAAAGCAGAAGAACTCGAAGTATCAATCTTCCCAGGCTTTGCCGCTTCTGAAATTCTGTATCATGAAGATGGTACGGTTAAAGGCATCCAAACTAGTGACATGGGTATTGGTAAAGATGGCGAACCGACGCACAACTTTACCGCTGGCTATGAGCTTCATGCCAAATACACGATTTTTGCAGAAGGCTGTCGTGGCCACTTAGGCAAACGCCTCATTTCTAGATTTGATTTAGATAAAGATGCTGATCCGCAGCACTACGGTATTGGTATTAAAGAGCTTTGGGAAATCGACCCTGCAAAACATAAAGCAGGTACGGTCATGCACGGTGCTGGCTGGCCTTTAACTGAAACAGGCTCTTCAGGTGGCTGGTGGTTATACCATGCAGAAAATAACCAAGTTACTTTGGGTATAATCGTAGACTTGTCATACACCAATCCACACATGTACCCATTTATGGAAATGCAACGCTGGAAAACACATCCACTCATCAAGCAATTCCTTGAAGGTGGTAAGCGAATTTCTTATGGCGCACGTGCAGTTGTGAAAGGCGGTTTCAACTCGCTGCCTAAGTTCACTTTTCCAGGCGGTAGCTTAATTGGTGATGACGCAGGCTTTTTAAACTTTGCAAAAATAAAAGGCTCTCACACTGCCATGAAATCAGGCATGCTGTGCGGTGAAGCTGTATTTGAAGCAATTGCTGCCGGAGTGAAAAAAGGCGGAGACCTTGCCATTGCACGTGTAACTGAAGGTGAAGACTTCTTCGTTAAAGAAGTTACTGCATACACTGAGAAATTCAACAGCAGCTGGTTAAAAGAAGAGTTATACAACGCGCGTAACTTTGGCCCTGCAATGCATAAGTTCGGCACATTCGGCGGCGGTGCATTCAACTTTATCGATCAAAACATCCTTAAAGTGCCATTTACGCTGCATGACTTACAGCCAGACTACAGCGTGTTAAAATCTATTGAAGCAAACAATGTGAAACCGAACTATCCAAAACCGGATGGCAAGATCACATTTGACCGTTTATCTTCGGTATTCGTGTCGAATACCGTTCACGAAGAGAACCAGCCTGCTCACTTGAAACTGACTGATGCTTCTATTCCTGTAAACGTCAACTTGCCAAAATGGAATGAGCCTGCTCAGCGCTACTGTCCGGCGGGTGTATATGAAATCATGGAAAATGACGACGGTGATAAGCTTTTCCAAATCAACGCGGCGAACTGTGTGCACTGTAAGACGTGTGACATCAAAGATCCATCTCAAAATATCACCTGGGTAACGCCTGAAGGCGGTGGTGGTCCGAATTATCCGAATATGTAATTTAGATAGTTCTTATGAGGATATCCTCATATACCCATACATGTAGGGTTATTACTAACTCTTCATTTTAATTTTTTAGGTAAAAACAGCCCTTTAGAGGGCTGTTTTTTTATAAGTCATTAGCATATGAGTTTTAATCAATTTGGTCATACCATAAAAATGTATGCTGATGTGCAAAACAGCCTATAAGGGTTATGTTCTTTCTAAGACTTATTGTTAACTCAAATTTTTCATCGTGCTTAGCATTTCTTTATATAATGTGCAAAACAGGAGGTTGATGTGCGAGATATACCACCATTAAATGCCTTGAGAACCTTTGAATGTGTTGCAAGACATAAAAGCTTTACCAAAGCTGCTGATGAATTATATGTAAGTCAATCTGCTGTAAGCCGGCAAATTACATTAATAGAAGAATACTTAGGGATAGAATTTTTCAAGCGAGAACGATCTGGTATCAGTTTGACCGATGCTGGCGAGAAATACTTTGCAGAAATTGGCCCCGCATTTAATAAAATTGCTATTGCTACGCGGGGGATGAGCTCTTACCGACGCAATAACGATATCGCATTAAGGGTATATTCAACTTTTGCCGCGAAATGGCTCGTTCGCCGTTTACAGAAATTGCATGCAGAAAATCCAAAATTACGCGTTAATATTAAGACCGCCGTTGCTCCAGTGGATTTTGCTACTGAAACTGTAGATGCCTCAATTCAATTTGGAGATGGCAACTGGTCCGATGTTGATAGCTATTTTTTATGCAGTGATGAAATACGCCCAGTTTGCAGTCCCTCTTTAATCAGCCACCTAACACGTCCACCAGCACCACAGGATGTAAACAAATATAAGCTTATACATTCAAACTATAGAAGGTTAGATTGGACTGATTGGTTAGCTGCTCAAGATTTAGAAAATGCCGAAACTGATCAATTTATATTACCTAATTCACTTCTTGCATATCAGGCCGCAATAGATGGAATCGGTATTGCCATGGCTCAAACAAAATTGATTGAGCAGGAAATCGCTACAGGCAGTCTAGTCTATTTTTCAGATTATGTTTTAAAACGTGAGATGGGATATTACCTAGTAGTTCCTCAAAACTCTCCAAAGCAAGACAAAATAAATGAATTGCGTGATTGGTTGGTCGAAGAACTCAATTAATTTTCATACCCAAAAATAATTAAAAAACCGGAACTGATGTAGTTCCGGTTTTTTTGTTTAACCTAATGTAATTTAAAAAGTTCAGCTTGCGATACGCAATGTCTTAATCTTTAAGAATTCATGAATACCTTCAGCACCGCCTTCTGTACCTAATCCGCTGTCTTTTACTCCGCCAAAAGGTGTTTCAGGCAACGAAGCTTGCCAATCATTGATACTAATTACACCGCTTTCAATTTCGTTGCTAATACGCTCAATATAGCTAAAATTATTAGTAAAAGCATAAGATGCTAGGCCAAACGGTAGGCGGTTGGCTTCCTCTAATGCATCATCTAAATCATTAAAAGATTTTAATATCGCAATTGGACCAAAAGGTTCTATATGATTCACTTGCGCTTCGAATGGAGGCTGAACAATGACAGTAGGCGCGTAATAGCACTCAGACAAATTTTCAAATTTACTGCCGCCTGCTGTAATCTCAGCACCTAAGGCGCGTGCATTTTGTACTAAGCTATCAATGGCATGTAAGCGACGCAGATTTTTAAGCGGCCCCATTTGTGTTGAGCCATCAAACGGCGATCCAACTTTTATCTGGCGAGCATAATTTGTAAATTTTTCACTGAATTTATTAAATATAGATTGCTGAATCAAGAAACGGGTAGGTGATGTACACACTTGCCCTGCATTGCGAAATTTGGCGGCAACCGCAGCTTTAGCAACTTTTTCTACATCAACATCTTCGCAGATAATCACTGGTGCATGACCGCCCAATTCGAGCGTGAGTTTTTTCAAATGCTTTGATGCTTTAGCCGCTAAAGATTGTCCAATTGATGTAGCACCAGTAAAGGTAATCATGGAAATTTCAGGGGACTCACAAAGAATATTGGAAATTTCTTCAGGATTGCCAAACACCATATTGACTAAACCTTGAGGAAAGTCCAGTTCATCAATAATCTGAGCAATTTTTAATGCAATGCCTGCTGTTTCTTCAGAGGGTTTAATCACGATGGAGCAACCTGCTGCCAAAGCTGCGCTGATTTTACGTGCTGGCGTAATGGCAGGAGCATTCCAACCTGAGAAAGCAGCGACTACGCCAACTGGTTCGTAAACAACGGTTTGTTTGATATTCGCAGTGCGCGGGGCAATAGTTTTGCCGTAAATCCGCCGCGCTTCTTCGCTAGCCCATTCAAACATCTCAGCAGCAGTTTGAACTTCTTTTTTTGCTTCGACCAAAGGCTTGCCTAGTTCTAAAGAAATCTGCTGTGCTAAATCGTCAGTCCGTTCATACATGAGCTTGGCAATTTGGCGAATTTTTACAGAACGGTCATATGCTGTTGTTTTACGCCATACTTTAAAGGCTTGATGTGCCGATTGAATCGCATCTGCTATATCTTGTGCAGACGTAAATTGAAGTGTTCCCAAAATTTCGGCTGTAGCAGGATTGATCACTTCATAATTGATTTCAGATGAACCTTGACGGAATTCCCCTGAAATATACTGACTATATTGCATGATTTATGGCTCTATAAAATAAGTATTTCAAAGGATTACAGTCGAATCTTTTCAATGTTATTGGCTTCAGCCCAAAAATCTGTCATTGAAGAAGTGTCTTGGCCATCTTTACCTGCATGGCGAGCCAACTGGAACATATTCCGGACTAAATTTCCGACAGGCAATGAAATACCTGATGATTGCGCCGCTTGGCATGCCAGCGTTAAGTCTTTAAAACCTAAAGCAATATCAAATCCAGGTGTTAAATCATTTTTGAGGACTTTTTGCGGCCATTTTTCTTTTAACTGACCATTAGAAGCAGTCGTACCCGTTAGCACTTCAAAGGTTTTTTTAGCATCAAGTCCTAAGCCTTGAGCAAGTACAAGCGCTTCAGAGTTTAATTGGCAATAGCATAAAACCATCAAGTTATTGATTAATTTCATTCGTGTACCAGCACCTGGCTCACCGCAATGCAGCACCGTGGTACCCATATTCAATAAGAAATCTTGTAAAAAAGCAAAATCTGACTCATTAGCACCTAACATAAACAAAGATTGCCCCAAATCTGCATGCGCAGCTAAACGCCCAACAGGCGCATCAGCGAATTTCACATTCTTCTCTTTTGCATGCTTATAGAGTAAATCGACAGTATCAGTATCAATGGTGCTCAGCTCGATTAAATATTTGCCTTCAGAAAGATGGGCTAAAATACCATTATCTCCAAGAATAACGTCTATGGATTGCTTTGGACCTGGTAGCATAGTAATCACAACATCAGAATCTGCGGCAATTTCTTGAATATTTGATGCATTTCTTCCGCCAAGCTGAATAAACTTTTCAATTTGAGCTGGATTTAAATCAAAAGCCGTCACGTCTAAACCGTTTTTGACTAAATGTGATGCTAGTGGAAAACCCATGCGCCCTAAGCCGATAAATCCAATTTTCATAATTCGTCCTTACATTTGTGAAATATAGCTTTCCTATGCCAGCAAATTTCGCATACAACACCTGAAAAGTGTAATAACTATTTGGAATGCATCGATGAGTTTAGGGAAAGGTAAGTATTCGCAAAAGTGATCTCTATGTGAGTTTTTAGAAATTGAATCTGAGATGAATAGTTTATGTTGAGATTAAATCAATACTAAGGGGATAGGGATGATTCCTGAATATGAAGTCTTTGCAATCAAATATGCAGGGGTCACAAAAAAAGAATCTGATAATTTTATCTATAATGATCAGCACGATGTTGATATGGATTTAGATTTTTATATTTGGGTGATTAAGCATGAAGAGCAAGTTTGGCTAGTCGATTTAGGCTTTGGAGAAGAGGAAGCTCAGCGCAGAAATCGTAAGTTAAATTATAAAATTGATGATGCTTTGAGATTAATTGGTATAGATCATACAACTGTAAAAAATGTCATCATAACCCATATGCACTTTGATCACGTTGGAAACCTAGAATACTTCCCAAATGCAAAATTTTATCTGCAAGATGCAGAAATGAATTTTGCGACGGGCAGAAACATGTGTCATGCCTGTCTGTCACATCCATTTAATGTGAATGATGTGATGAAAATGGTACAGAATGTCTATAAAAATAAGGTGATTTTTGTAAATGGTAGCAAAGAAATTGCTCCCGGTATTAGTTTGCATAAGGTCGGAGGGCATACTGGAGGATTGCAGGTTGTACGTGTACACACGCAGCGTGGATGGGTGGTTTTGGCCTCTGATGCGTCTCATTTTTACCGCAATAAATTAGAAAAAAATCCATATCCAATTGTTTTTAATATTGGAGAAATGATGCAAGGCTTTGATTTACTGGATGAGCTGGCCTCATCCGAACAGCATATTATTCCTGGGCATGATCCAGATGTTTTAAAGCACTACCCGCATTCAAACCCACAACTTGCATCTGATGTGGCTATTCTGCATAAGCCGCCAGTTTTTTAGCATCATTTCATCGTGATTATTAAGCCACCTAAATAGCGTGGCTTTTTTTATTGGCAATAGCTGTTTAACTAAAAGTAATTGAACGATGAGTTTCTCGTCACTTGCCTAATTTAGCTTTCCTCTATATTGCCAAAGAAGTTTTGGCTTAAAGGCCATAAAGCATATTTCAAAAGGATTTTGTATGGAAAAGCAGGCAGCTTTGCGTTCTCATTTGGCTGAAATCAGTGAAATTGAAAAGCAAAAAATATTTAATAAAATTTTGTGGAAAATTATGCCAATTCTATTCTTGGCATATATGTTTTCATTTTTAGACCGCGTCAACATTGGTTATGCCAAATTGCAAATGCAGGACTATCTTGGTTTTACAGATATTCAATACGCATATGCGGCAGGTATATTTTTTATTGGATATGCCTTATTTGAAATTCCAAGCAATTTGCTGATGGATAAAATTGGCGCAAGAAAAACGTTAGCCCGCATTATGATTCTTTGGGGCCTAGCTTCAGCAGCCACAATGTACGTATCAAGCATCAATCAATTTTATATCATCCGATTTTTACTGGGTATATTTGAAGCTGGTTTTTATCCAGGTGTATTTTTATATTTCAGTTATTGGTTTCCAGGCTACTTACGCGGGCGCGTAGCAGCCATTATTCTTGCGGGTTCACTTGTCGCTCCAATTATTGGTGGGCCAATTTCAGGTTTAATCATGACTGAAATGAATGGCTTCATGGGCATGTTTGGATGGCAATGGATGTTTTTGTTAGAAGCTTTGCCTATTATTTTTATTGGTATTTTTTGCTTTTTTTATCTTTCAGATAAGCCTCAGACTGCGAAATGGCTTAATGCACGTGAAAAACAAGTTCATCAACATATTATGAATGGAGATAATGCTAATAAAGCAGATGCAAAAGAAAAACAATCAGCCCATTCAATGGGCGAAGTATTTAAAGCCTTAGGTGATCCGCGTGTATATCTGCTGGCATTTTTAGCGTTTGCAACATATTGCGGCAATTACGGGTTTAGTTTCTGGCTTCCAACCATGATTAAAGATATGGGGGTGACAAACATTGCACATATTTCATACTACAGTGTCATTCCTTTTTCTTTAGGCGCCTTAGGACTTTACTTGATTACAAGAAGTTCTGATAAACGCCGCGAGCGCCGCTGGCATTATGCTTTATCCATGATTTTAGCAAGCTCTATGTTAGTAATCGCTTCTTATGTTGATGTAGGCTTAGTTCCGAGACTAATTCTTTTAGGTTTTGCTAGCTTTGGATTTATGGGCGGTATGGCGCTAGCTTGGACCTTGCCGGCAGGCTATTTGCAAGGTTCGACTGCACCTGTGGGCATTGCTTTAGTAAGTACTTTAGCAACCACAGCAGGCTATTTTTCTCCTTGGCTGATGGGTGTCATGAGGGAAAATTTTGGTACAAATCAAGCTGCCCTAGTCAGTATTGCAGCAGTAATGTTTTTAGCATCATTATTAATGATGTTTGTTGTACCTGCTAAAGCAGTTTATGTCAGCGAAAAATAAAATATTAAATGGCTGATGAATTATTAAAAGAGTCTTAGGACTCTTTTTTTAGATTTGAATATTTGTGAAATATTCATGGGCAGATGATTTATTTGAAAACTTGAACAGAAAATCCTCCTTATTATTTTTAAAGGTTAAAACACATGGAAATAAAGGATGAATTTTAATTTAACGGAAGAACAGAATGCATTTGCAGAATCGGTACGCAAATTTGCCCAAAAGGAATTGTTAGATGGCGCATTAGAACGTGCCCATTCACATGATTATCCTTGGGAAATAGCGGCTAAACTTTCAGAAATGGGTTTGCTGGGTATTACGCTGAAAGAAGAAGACGGTGGTATTGGTGGCACGCTGATGGATGCCGTGATTGCTATTCAAGAATTGGCTCTCATTTGCCCAAAAAGCGCTGACGTCGTTCAGGCGGGTAACTTTGGTGCTATTCGTACCTTTGCAGAATACGCTTCTCCATATCTGAAAGAAAAATATCTTCCAGACCTATTGGCTGGTAAAAAACTACTTTCACTAGGTATGAGTGAGCCGGGTGCTGGTTCATCTGTGACTGAGCTGAAAACCTCTGCAGTAGAAGATGGCGATCATTACATTATCAATGGTTCTAAAGTCTTCTCAACTCACAGCCCACATGCTGATAGCTTCCTAATCTATGTCCGTTTTGGTGAAGGCCTAGATGGTATTGGTTCAGTCATGGTTGATCGTGGTACACCAGGTTTTGAAGTAGGTCAGCCTTCAGCATTTATGAGTGGTGAAGAGTGGTGTCAACTGTACTTTGATAACTGCCGTATCCCTAAAGAAAATGTGCTGCTAGGCCCAGGCGGTTTTAAAAAACAAATCTCAGGCTTTAATGTCGAACGTATTGGTAATGCTTCACGTGCATTGGCTTTGGGCCGGCATGCGTTTAATGTTGCACGTCAGCACTGTTTAGACCGCGAACAGTTTGGAAAGGCGCTATGTGAATTCCAAGGCTTGCAATGGAAGTTCTCGGAAATGGCACTGAAGCTTGAATCTGCACAGTTGCTGCTTTACCGTGCAGCAGTGAATGCAGATGGTGGATTGCCGTCTGCTTATGAAACCAGTGTTGCAAAACTGTCTTGCAACTTAGCTGGTTGGGAAGTTTCTAATGAAGCATTGCAGGCAATGGGTGGTTATGGTTATTCCACAGAGTCTTTGGTTGAGTACTGTGTGAAGCGCACCCGTGGCTGGATGATTGCAGGTGGCTCGATTGAAGTATTGAAAAACCGTATTGCAGAAGATGTATTTGGCCGTCGCTTTAATCAGCGCGCTAAGTGACCGACAACACACATATTTAAAGGATGAAAAATATGTATAGCAAATCAGAACAAATGGTTTCAGAACAAAAACCTAAATGGATTATGGCATTTATTTTTTGTTTTCTAGTGTTGCTGGTAGATGGCGCTGATATGTTGTTGCTGTCTTATAGTCTTTCAAGTATTAAAGCGGAATTTGATCTAACATCATTTCAAGCAGGAATGCTCGGAAGCGTAACGCTTGCAGGTATGGCTGTCGGCGGTGTATTTGGCGGTTGGGCAAGTGATAAAATTGGCCGAGTCAAAGCAATTGCCTATAGCGTTATTATGTTTTCTGTTTTGACTGGGCTATTAGCTTTTGTAAATAATGTCTATGAATTTGCTTTTGTACGTTTTATTTCAGCTCTTGGACTAGGTACTGTTTACATGGTCTGTGCAGGTCTAATTGCTGAATTAGTTCCAACTAAAAGCCGAAATACAATTATTGCTACCTTGATGGCAGGATGGACTTTTGGCTACATTGTGGCTTCAATCCTTGCAGGTATTATTATTCCTAGCTATGGATGGAGAATGCTATTCCTCGTCAGCGGTTCGGCGGCGATCATTGGTATTATTATGCCATTTTGTGTCAAAGAATCAGAATCTTGGTTAAAGGAGCGTCAAGAGCGATTAGCCAATAAGAAAAATATGATAAAAACAGATAACTCTGTTTTTAAAGCAATGATTAAAGACAAAGTAGTATTCAGAACTTTATTATTTTGGATTGCTGCCGCATCATTTCTGAACTTTGGATACTATGGTGTCAACAACTGGATGCCAATGTATTTAGAACAAGAATTAGGAATGAATTTTAAATCGCTCACCAACTTTTTGATTGGCAGTTATGCCGCAATGATTGGCGGGAAAATTATTGCTGGCATGATGAGTGATAAAATTGGACGTAAACCTACGTTTATTATCGGTTCTGTCGCTACATCAATTTTTCTCATTATTATTGTAACACTGCATAACGAAACGAATATTCTTTGGCTCTTGGTTATCTTTGGTTTCGTATACGGCATGCCAATGGGTGTTTATAGCACTTATATGTCAGAAAGTTTTCCGACCCGTTTGCGCGGTACAGCCTTAGGTACTGCCCATAATGTCGGTCGTATAGGTTCCACAATTGCACCTGCTACAATTGGCTATATTGCTACAAATGGATCAATTGGTATGGGGTTCATGGTCATGGGAGCCGCATATCTGATATGCACGATACCTACATTCTTCATTAAAGAGAAAATGTATGATCCTCATTCAAAAGACACTGAGGTCAATGTTGATAACAATGCTATAAAATCTGCTTAAATCAACTAAAAAAGCGCTCTATTCAGGGCGCTTTTTTTATTTTACATTTTCTCAAATAAGTCATAGCGTGATGATTTATTTGAAAACACAAAATATATAAAGTCCGTATTCTAATTCTATGAAATTGATTTGAAATAGAGTTAGAAACATGAATTTTAATTTAACAGAAGAACAGAATGCATTTGCAGAATCGGTACGTAAATTTGCCCAAAAGGAATTGGCAAACGGGGCATTGGAACGTGCACATTCGCATGATTATCCTTGGGAAATAGCAGCTAAGCTTTCAGAAATGGGTTTGCTGGGTATTACGCTGAAAGAAGAAGACGGCGGTATAGGTGGCACACTAATGGATGCCGTAATTGCCATTCAGGAACTAGCTTTGGTTTGTCCGAAAAGCGCTGATGTCGTTCAAGCAGGTAACTTTGGTGCAATCCGTACATTTGCCGAATACGCATCGCCATATTTGAAAGAAAAATTTCTACCCGATCTTTTAGCAGGAAAAACTTTATTAGCATTAGGCATGAGTGAACCGGGTGCTGGTTCGTCAGTAACTGAACTGAAAACTTCAGCAGTTGAAGATGGCGATCACTACATTATCAATGGTTCAAAAGTCTTTTCTACACATAGCCCGCATGCAGACACCTTTTTAATTTATGTACGTTTCGGTGCAGGTTTGGATGGCATTGGATCTGTGATTGTGGAACGCGGTACACCAGGCTTTGATGTGGGTCAGCCGTCTGCATTTATGAGCGGAGAAGAGTGGTGTCAGCTGTATTTTGAAAACTGCCGAATCCCTAAAGAAAATGTGCTGCTAGGCCCAGGCGGTTTTAAAAAGCAAATCTCAGGCTTTAATGTCGAACGTATTGGTAATGCTTCACGTGCCTTGGCTTTGGGCCGTCATGCGTTTAATGTTGCACGTCAGCACTGCTTAGACCGTGAACAATTTGGCAAAGCATTGTGCGAATTCCAAGGCTTGCAATGGAAGTTCTCTGAAATGGCACTGAAGCTTGAATCTGCACAGTTGCTGCTTTACCGTGCAGCAGTGAATGCAGATGGTGGATTGCCGTCTGCTTATGAAACCAGTGTAGCAAAATTGTCTTGCAACTTAGCAGGTTGGGAGGTTTCTAATGAAGCATTGCAGGCAATGGGGGGTTATGGCTATTCCACAGAGTCTTTGGTTGAATACTGTGTGAAGCGTACCCGCGGTTGGATGATTGCAGGTGGCTCGATTGAAGTATTAAAAAACCGTATTGCAGAAGATGTATTTGGCCGTCGCTTTAATCAGCGTGCTAAGTAAACTATCAGGGATTAAAAAGAAATGAATTCAATGCTGAAAGAAGACGTGAAATTATCTGATGCTTTACTGAAGCCTAAAACAGTTGCTTTAGTGGGCATCTCTGATGATCAAAGTAAAACTGCAGGGCGCCCTTTACATTTTTTAAGAAATGCAGGCTATAAAGGTACAATTTATTGTATTAACCCGCGCAGAGAAACTGTACAGGGTGAAAAAGCGTATACCTCACTTACAAATTTGCCTGAAGTTCCAGATCATGTCTACGTGCTGACAGGTGCAGAACTAGCCTTAGAAGCTGTAGAGGAATGCGGAAAATTAGGTGTTCCTGTTGTGACACTCATTGCGAGTGGTTTTAGTGAGGCTGGCCATGAAGGCATTGAACGCGAAAATAAATTGCGCGAATTGAAGGCTAAGTATCAAACACGCATTCTGGGCCCTTCAAGTTTGGGGATTGTAAATCTTTATGAAGATTTATTCCTAACCGCAAATGCTGCATTTGCAGAACCCGGCTTGCCAAAAGGCGATATTTTCTGTGCTTCTCATAGTGGCAGTATGATTGGCTCTTTGACATCACGTGGACGTAATCATCACACGGGCTTTTACGGTTTAGTATCTGTAGGTGGCGAGGTTGATTTAAGTGTTGGTGAAATTTGCTTAGCTACTTTAGACAACCCCGATATTCATGGCTATATGTTGTTTTTAGAGTCCATGCGCCATGCAGATAAATTGCGTGAATTTGCTGTAAAAGCTGCTGAGCTGAATCGTCCAGTTGTGGTGTTCAAACTAGGGCGTTCACAAGTTGCTGCAGATCTGGCTGTTTCTCACACAGGGTCTATGGCTGGTGAGGATGCTGTAGCTGAAGCATTCTTTAAAGATTGCGGTATTGCACGTGTAGAAACTCTAGATGGCTTCTTGAATGCGATTCCGCTGCTCAACAAAGTGCCATCACAAACTGCCAATAAAAAACAAATTAATGTAGGTGTTTTGACGACTACTGGCGGTGGTGCTGCAATGGTCGTTGATCAGCTCGGTATCCGTAATGTTTCAGTTGTATCACCTACTGACGAGACGATTGCCAAACTCAATGCACGCGGGGTAGAGGTTCATGCAGGCGGTATCATCGATTTAACACTAGCTGGTACCAAGTATGAAGTGATGAAAGCTGCGCTAGAAGTGCTTGAAGAAGCACCTGAATTTGATCTGATACTAGTCGCTTCAGGTTCTTCAGCCCGTTATCATCCAGACCTTGCAGTTAAACCGATTGTTGACAGTATTTCGACTTACAAGAAGCCATTGGTAAGTTTCTTGGTTCCTGATGCACCAGAAGCTTTAAAGCAATTAAAACAGGCCGGCGTCCCTGCATTCCAATCCCCAGAAGCTTGCGCTGATGTAATTAATGCAGCATTTTCTCGTCGTCAACCGATGCCAATCCCTGCGCAAGTTTCTCAGCCTACAAAATCGACTACGGTCACTTTAGATGAAGATTCTGCTTATCAATTGCTAAGACCATTAGGCATTCAAAATGCTCCATATCAAGTGTTGAATGTTTCACAACCTAAAGCGTTGGACATCTCGTATCCAGTTGTTGTGAAAGTTTTGCATGATCAAATCAGTCATAAAACTGAAGTTGGGGGAGTTATTTTGCACGTACAAAATGACTCAGAGCTTCAAGCCGCGATTAATCAAATTAAGTCCAACGTTGAGAAACACTGCCCAAATCTGACTGTTGAAAAAGTTTTAGTCCAGTCGATGGTGAAAGGTCTTGGTGAAGTCTTAGTTGGTTTTAAACGTGACAAAGACGTGGGTCCGATTGTTATGCTGGCCGCAGGTGGCGTGCTAACTGAACTTTATAAAGACAGTTCAATGCGTTTAGCACCTGTAACGCTTGATTCAGCTTATGAAATGATTGCTGAAGTAAAAGGCTTAAAAGCTCTCGATGGTTTCCGTGGTAAGCAGAAAGGCGATTTAAAAGCGATTGCCGAAACTGTAGTGGCTTTCTCTCAGCTAGCAGAATCTAAGGAATACTACATTGAAGAAGCTGAAATGAATCCACTTATCGTAAACCCACAAGGACAAGGCGTTACAGCTGTGGATGCACTCGTACATATTGCCAAGGAAGGTTAAGTCATGACAGAAACGATTCATTATGAAATAGACGGTTCAATTGCGGTTATTGTGATCGATAATCCGCCTGTAAATACAGGGTCTTGGTCAGTACGTAAAGGACTGCTTGATGCCGTTGAAAAATTTACTCAAGATGACACACTAACAGCCGCTGTCATTATTGGTAAAGACAAAAACTTTATCTCTGGTTCAGACCTTAAGGAGTTTGGCAAACCAATTACTCCGCCAGAGTTGCCTCAAGTGATCAAGGCAATTGAGGAATGTCCAAAACCGGTGATTGCAGCCATTAGCGGTGCAACTTTGGGTGGTGGATATGAACTGGCCTTGGGCTGTGATGCACGCTTAGCATCAGAAAACACAATTGTTGGCTTGCCTGAAGTGACTTTAGGTATGCTGCCGGGTGCAGGTGGAACACAGCGCTTACCACGTTTAATTGGAATGGCTAAAAGCATCCAAGTCATCTGTTCAGGGAAGCGCTATAAATCACAAGAAGCGTTAAAGCTAGGGATGATAGATGTAATTGCAGAAGGTGAATTACGCCAATTTGCAGTAGAATTTGCGAAAACAGCGCAAAAAAATCCATTATCAAATAAAACTGTTGAAAAAGATGAATCCGCTGAATTTGATGCCATTGTAAAAAAAGCATTGAGGGTTGGAAAACACCGACCGCCTGTTCAAGAATCAATCCGTTTGATTAAGGGAACTGCTGATGTTGAGTTCTATGAAAGTTTGGCTGAAGAACGACGCGTCTTTCAGCAATTGCGTATAGGTGAAGAGGCTTTTGCGCGCAGGCATTTATTCTTTGCTGAAACAAATGCTAAAAAAGTCATTAATTTGAAAGAAGCTCCGCTTAAACCGCTTAAAAATATTGTTGTGGTAGGTGCAGGCACTATGGGAACTGGCATAGCTGTATCGGCTTTAAAAGCAGGGTTTCATGTCACTGTTTATGACCAATCAAAATCCATATTAGTGCAATGCAAATCGCGGATTGATTCCATTTATGAAGCAGATATAACATCCGCACGTATTAAAACCGGACTAAGAGATGTTCAGCTTGCACAGCTTGAACTTAGCGATCATGAATCCGCATTTGAACATGCGGACTTAGTGATTGAAGCCGTTTTTGAAAATTTAGCGGTAAAACAAGATTTAATTCGAAAAGTTGAAAGTATTGCATCTGCAAACACCATTATTGCTAGCAATACTTCATATATTGATTTGGATGAAATTGCAGAAGTCAGCCTTCGACCAGAAAACATTGTGGGGATTCATTTCTTTAACCCAGCGCATATCATGCGTTTAGTTGAAGTGATCCACGGAAATAATACGTCTCAAGAAGTCATCGCTACAGCATTTTCACTGGTTCAAAAATTAGGAAAACTCCCTATTATTTGTAAAAATTCCTTTGGATTTATTGGAAATCGTATATATGCGGCTTATCGATATCAATGTGAATTAATGCTGGAAGAGGGTGCATTACCACACCAAATTGATGAAGCAATTGAGCGTTATGGCTTTAATATAGGGCCGTTTGCGGTAGGTGATTTATCGGGCTTGGATATCGCATGGAATATGCGAAAAGCCAATGCGCATAAACGTAATCCTGAGGCGCGTTATGTTTCAATTCCAGATCAGATATGTGAATTAGGCCGTTTTGGTGTAAAAACTCAAGCAGGTTATTATAGCTACGCTGACGGAAAAAAGCAGATAGATCCCGTTATCACAGAGCTAATTATTCATGCCTCTGAACAGAAAAAAATTGTACGTAAAGAATTTAGTTCTGAGCAGATTGTAGAACGCATATTACTCACTATGGCCAATGAAGCAGCCTTGCTTTTGGCTGAGGGTGTGACAGCAAGAATGAATGATATTGATCTGGTGATGATCAATGGCTTTGGTTTTCCTAAATGGGAAGGTGGACCTGCGTATTGGGCGTCAAGACAGAATCTAGATGAACTCTATGAAAAACAAAAAGCTTTGGCTGAAGTTTCAGGCTCTGGTTTTATTGCTGGAGATATTTCAATTTTTCAAAAACTTGCTAAAACAGCTTAATCGGTTCTGTTTAAGTAAGAGTTGCCTATTCGCCTGACTTCGGTCAGGCTTTTTTTTACTTGAAAGAAAGACATGAGGTCGTGATTTTTTGGAAATTTTTATTAATTTCAATTCAATATAATCCAAATCAACAAATACTGACTTACATATTGAACATGAGTGATCAAAGCAGTTTAACGATGAGTGTATTGATGACACCGGATATGGCTAATTTTTCTGGCAATGTTCATGGGGGAACAATACTGAAGTTACTCGATCAGGTTGCTTATGCATGTGCCAGTCGTTATTCAGGAACCTACGTCGTTACTTTATCGGTCGATCAGGTTTTATTTAAGGAACCTATCAAAGTAGGAGAAATGGTTTCATTTCTGGCAAATGTAAATTATGTCGGGCGAAGTTCTATGGAAATAGGTATTCGTGTTGAAGCTCAAAATATCCAAAGTCGCCAAATACGGCATACCAACAGTTGCTATTTCACAATGGTGGCAGTTGATAATAATGGTAAACCGTCTGCGATCGCTCCATTAAATGTTGATTCAGAACTTAAGAAATGCCGTTATGAAGCAACTTTAAGACGTAAAAAAATACGCCTCCAAAATAATTGAATTTAATCAACGACACATATCTATAAAAAGGATTTATGATGAAAAACGCATACATCATCGATGCCATCCGTACACCTTTCGGCCGCTATGCAGGCGGACTTGCACCTGTACGTGCAGATGACTTAGGCGCATTGCCAATTAAAGCTTTAATGGAACGTAACCCAACTGTGAATTGGGAACAGGTGGATGACGTCATTTACGGCTGCGCCAACCAAGCCGGTGAAGACAACCGCAACGTGGGTCGTATGTCTGCGCTGTTGGCAGGTTTACCATATCAAGTGCCTGCAACCACAGTAAACCGTTTATGCGGATCATCCCTTGATGCGCTTGCTATGGCAGCTCGCGCAATTAAAGCAGGTGAAGCTGAACTAATTATTGCAGGCGGCGTAGAAAGCATGTCACGCGCACCCTTTGTGATGGGTAAATCTGACAGCGCATATGGTCGCAGCCAAAAGATTGAAGACACCACCATGGGCTGGCGTTTCATTAACCCTAAACTAAAGGAAATGTATGGTGTAGAAACCATGCCGCAGACCGCCGAAAATGTTGCGGAGCAGTTCAATATTAACCGTGAAGATCAGGATAAATTTGCTTTAGAAAGCCAACTACGCACGGCAGCTGCACAAGGCAAAGGCTTCTTTAAAAACGAAATTATACCAGTCAGTATTCCACAGCGTAAAGGTGAAGCGATTGTGGTGGATACCGATGAGCATCCACGCGCGTCGACCACAGCGGAAGGCTTAGCCAAGCTTAAACCTGTAGTAAAAGCCGATGGTACTGTGACAGCAGGCAATGCATCAGGTATCAATGACGGTGCAGCAGCAGTTCTGATTGCATCCGATGATGCTGTAGCAAAGTATGRCCTAAAAGCCCGCGCTAAAATTATTGGCGCAACTGTGGTCGGTGTAGAACCACGCATTATGGGTTTTGGGCCAGCGCCTGCAATTAAGAAATTACTTGCTCAAACAGGTTTAACATTAGATCAGATGGATGTGATTGAGCTAAATGAAGCCTTTGCAGCACAGGCTTTAGCCGTAACGCGTGATCTTGGCCTAAAAGATGGCTTAGCCAAAGTGAATCCTAACGGGGGTGCAATTGCTATTGGTCATCCACTGGGAGCATCAGGTGCGCGCTTGGTCACTACTGCACTGAATCAATTGGAACAAACAGGCGGCACATACGCACTTTGCTCAATGTGTATTGGTGTAGGGCAAGGAATTGCATTAATTATCGAACGGGTTATAAATGAAAATTAGAGATATAAAATAAAACTAAGATTAATTAGAAGTGAGTTATATAAAAACTCACTTCAAGAATCACAATTAAACAACGATGAAGAAATTACAAAGTTAAAATTATTGTTTATTAGATTGGATGCGCGTAGATTTCGGCATAACGTATATTATGTTCATTAGGATACTTCACTGGAGAGATTCAGCGCAATGTTAATCTCTCCAGTGAAGTTGCGGCTGCAGGCAGTGTTGTGTAGGCCGCAATCTCAGATATACCATTTAACATAAAATTACGTTATGCGACATCAAGCGCAAAAAGAGAAGGGCCTTAAGTGGCCCTTTTTTAGTATTCAATATCAATGGTCAAAAACAGAAGTTTATTTTTTTGTCTCAACTTTAATAGTGCCGTCTCTAGTTACTTCTATAAAACCTTCCAGTAGCGTTTGCTTAATTATCTCGTGAAATATTTCAGTATCTCTAAGAGGCTTTTTTCCTGCTTTTACAAGGTCTCTATTTAGCTTCAGAGCTGTTTCATTTAGAGCTTGTTCTTCCTGATCTGTAAATCTAAATGTCTTAGCCATCAATTTGAATCCTACAATAAATTGCAAAATTATAAATGAACTTGTGATTTATTCTTGTATTCATATGTGATTTCTGTATTATTGGCTGAAAGTGATTTATGCATTTGTGATTTTACTATGATCGAAAAAGAACAAGCCTTCGAAATCGTCTCAAAAATTATCTTTGACAATGCAGTACAGCTGATTGTTGGGGGCAATCCTGCTTTTGAATCAGAGCGGGTTCTTTTTCATATTGAAATGGTGATGGGTGAGTGGGGTTATCGCTCTGCAAAAGTTGCAGGGTATTGCGATTCCATAAAACAAGAAAACGACATCATGCGTGAAATGGGGATCGAAGAATAATGTTTATTGATGATGATCCGTTTTTCAAGATTGCTTTAATTTTTATTGCCTTAGTTTCGCTTGTTTGGGGTATTTCTGCTTTATTGGGTGGTGGTTTTAAAAATGATAAATAATTCGATCAAAAAACAATCAATAGTCCAGTCTGGGCCGTGGGGATTGGAAGAATTTATAGCCCCCCTTAATAAGATGCCGGTAAAGATTGAGGGACAACAATGATTTTATTAATTATCGCAATAGCAGCTTTTGCAGGATTATTTTTATTGCTTGCATTAGACCTAAGAAAAACTTTATTAGACTGATTTAATGATCAATAGACATATCTATAAAACTACCAGTTACGATAGAAAAAAGGGCTCATTAAACAAAGATGATTATTTGTATATGCGCGATCTACTGGAGACAGTGCTGCAGCAGCTTCAAGAATCAGATTTGGATAACGATAAAGAAATAGATCAGCTCAAACAGTTTTTTATCAAGTTAGATCATCACATAGATCGGATGCGCGCGTAGATTTCGGCATAACGTATATTATGTTCATTAGGATACTCGGCATCGTGAATAACAATTCCTAAGATTCACGATGTCGAGCTGTGGCAACGAATGCGTTGTGCAGGCCACAGTCTTGGATATTCTATTTAACATAATATACATTATACGAAATGTTATAAATTAAGCATTTGATAATTCAAGCTTTTGTTCTGTAATCTGCAACAGCTTGCCATCACCAGTAGTTTTAAAATAGATATTTCGATCCATTGTTGACTGGTCAATTGCCTAATAAATCTTAAAACTTTTGCATGAATTTGATATTTGATGAGCGCGAAACGATTATCTCTTAGTATGAAATTTATACTGTTAATTTCTGCTGGCAATAATATCAAACAACGCCGATATATTATTATTTGCCACTTTGTGGCCTTTTTCTATTAACAACGCGCTGGCTTTAAACATGTCTTTTAAAATCTTTATTTTCTTAGCATTAAAAATGCCTAAAGCTTGCATATCAGCCTATTTCTTTACCATTTTTAAGTTTAATTCTTAAATTAATTATTCAATTTAACTTATCCTTAAATATAACCTTGAGGATTTAAATCAGATGGCTATGGTGGTAATACTGTCGATATTTATATAAATAATGTAAAAACAATCATTTACATCAATCCATAAGACTTAAAAACCAAGTCCGTACGATGCCAGTTGTCACTGACATAAATTTAGAATCAATAGCTAAGCAATATTTCTCTGTTTAAACTTCTGAAGAAACAAAAGCATTCGTCAGATTTAAAAATCTCCCTTGAATCGGGAGATTTGTGCATTTAAAAACTCTGCTAAGCTTTCTGCAGCTCATTGACAATGGACTGTTGATGCTGAGACAACCAAGCAGTTCTGCGTTCAAACAACAAAGGCGCAGCCGTATTAACGCCATCGATTAGCGCCTGTAAGTCTGCATTTTTTAATCTCCCATGCTCCACAACAACTTCCCCATTCACCATGGTCATCATCACATCACTGCCTTGAACTGCATGCACTAGATTTGTATGTAAATTAAATAATGCGCCCTGATCAATCAGTGGAGTCATTCTAGGCGTTGCTGTATTGACCACAATTAAATCCGCCAGTTTTCCTACTTCAATCGAACCGATTTGATTTTGCATACCGAGTGCTTTAGCTCCCAGTTTAGTTGCCATTTGACACACAGACCATGAGTCCAGCGCCGCTGCATCTAAATTTGAGAATTTAGCCAATAATGACGCTGTTTTCATTTCTTCAAACATGTCTAGATTATTGTTTTCTTTCTCACCATCTGTACCTAAACCAACAGCAATCCCTTTTGCCAGCATCTCTGTAATGAGTGCTGCACCGGAAGCCAGCTTCATATTCGAAATTGGGTTATGCGCCACACCAACTTGATATTGTTTTAAAATATCAATTTCTGCTGAATTAGCCCAAACACAATGCGCCAGCAAAGTTTTAGGCACATCAAACATGCCTAAGCGTTCAAGGGTCTGAATCGGCCTTTGCCCATAACGCCGTAAGTTTTCTTCTACATCAAACTTACTTTCATTACTGTGTGTATGAAAACCTGTTTGGTACGTATTGCACATCTGCTGAATGCGAGCTAATGCTTTTTCTTCTGCATAGAATAAATGTTCTAGTCCGACCCAGACATTAATACGACCATTGGCGTGCTGATGCCATTTTTTGATTAAAGCTTCATTACTATTCAGCGTTTCAAAATAATCATGATCAGGATGTTCTGCCACATAAGGAACCAGTACGGCACGTATCCCCAGCTGTTCTGCGGCTTCCGCGCTGCCATCCATATAACGCCACATATCTACGATGGTTGTGGTGCCTGATAATAATGCTTCTGCATAGCAAAGGTACGATGCTAATTTGGCATCATGCGCGGTCAATACCCGATGCATAGGATCAATAAACTGCTGCAGCCAATCCCAAACAGGCAACCCTTCTGCTGTGCCGCGCAGCAAGCCTGAGTGGCAATGTGTGTTGATCAGTCCTGGCATCAGCAAGCCATTTTCATAATGCTGAATGTCATGTGCTGGGTACTGCTTTTGAATTTCTTCACGTGTCGCAACCTGTACAATAGTCGCACCGTCAATCACTACTGTGCCATTATGAATGCAACGCTGCTTATCATCCATGGTCAGTACATAATCTGCTGAAATAATTTTCATCTTAAATTTCCAAGAAAATATTTATTAATTTTGGAATAAAGCTCCCTTAAACACTAAGCCAGTAAAGGCTTAGCGCGTGAGAGCATTCACATATTTAGGAAGGTTTTTTTAAGGCGTAAATGTTTTGCCTAATGATGCTGGCAGATTCATTTTCAGCAGCTTTTTATCACGTGAAATAATCACTAGAACCACAATCGTTGCAACATAAGGCAAAGCCGAAAGCGCTTCATTTGGCACATTAATGCCAAGCGCCTGCGCATGGAATTGCAGAATGGTCACACCGCCAAACAGGTACGCACCCAGCATTAAGCGTGTTGGTTTCCATACAGCAAATACAACTAATGCAATGGCAATCCAGCCACGGCCTGCGACCATATTTTCAATCCACATCGGTGTATAAACTGTAGATAAAAATGCGCCGCCAATGCCTGCCATCAGTCCGCCAAAAAGCACCGCGCCATAGCGAATGGCCAAAACGTTGTAGCCCATAGCATGCGCGCTTTCCGGCGACTCCCCGACCGCTTTAAGCAATAAGCCCAAACGTGTTTTAGCAAGCACCCACCATACAATCAAAAATGCCAAAATAGACAGGTACACCACATAGTTTTGCTGAAACAAAATAGGGCCAATGAATGGAATATCAGCCAGTACTGGAATATCTAAATTTTGCAGTCCTGGCAAAGCTGTACTGACGTAGTTCTGACCAATAAATGCAGAAATGCCAATACCGAAAATGGTCAATGCCAAACCGCAAGCAGACTGATTGGTACTCATGGATAAGGTAAAAAATGCAAAAATCAGCGCCATCAATAACCCCGCTACGCCGCCAACCAGCAAAGCGCTGAATACACTGGCGTCATATGTTGCAGCAAAAGCAAAACCTGCGATGGCCCCCACCAGCATCATACCTTCTACACCTAGGTTAATGACTCCTGTGCGCTCTGCAACCAATTCACCTAGACCTGCAAAAATTAAAGGCGTGGCCGCTGCAATTGTTCCCGCTAGAATCGCTGTAATTTCAATACTCATGTTAATTCTCCTGACTCATCGTTGGCAGCTTTAAGCCAAGTTTTCATGTGGTGCTGCAGGAATCACTTTTATTTTCTTTTTGGCAAAACGGTATCGTTTTTCAATTAAGGCATCAGAAGCCAGTAAAAAGAACAGTAGTAAACCTTGGAAAATACCGGTAATCGCGACTGGCAGCTGCATTTGCATTTGCGCCATTTCACCGCCAAGGTAAATCAGTGCCATTAAAAACCCTGAAAGAACAATACCTAATGGATTTAAACGGCCTAAGTACGCCACAATAATAGCGGCGTAGCCATAACCCGGAGAGATATTTGGATTGAGCTGGCCAATCGGTCCTGCTACTTCACAAATACCTGCAATACCCGCCATTAATCCTGAAATGCCCAGACTCAGCCAAACCGCTTTGGCAGATGAAAAGCCTGCATATTTAGCCGCCAGCGGCGCTTGACCGCTAACTTCCAGCTTAAACGCAGTCATGCTTTTACGGATAAAAAACCAAAATAGCGCCACAGCTGCTATCGTAATAAAAATGGATGCATTAACCCGTGTTCCTTCAATAATTAAAGGCAGAGTTGTACTTTCACTGAACATTACGGATTGCGGAAAATTCATCCCCTCTGGATCACGCCATGGGCCATTAACCAAATACAGTAAAAGAAACACGGCTACATAATTCATCATCAGCGTAGTCAAAGTTTCTTCCGCATTAAAATGTGTCTTCAGTAAAGCTGGAATAAGCCCCCACAATGCTCCGCCAATTGCGCCCATAATGACCATCAGCGGTAAAATCCACCAGCCGATTTGATTGTGAAATAAAATGGCGATACCGCCGCCAAATATAGCGCCCATCGTGAGCTGACCTTCCGCGCCAATATTGAATAATTTGGCACGAAAACCGACTGCAAGACCCAAAGCAATAAGAATTAATGGGCTGGCTTTAATGGCCAGTTCACTTAAGCTATAAGCTGTAGTCAGCGGTTCAATAAAGAAAATATACAAGGCTTGAGCAGGACTCACGCCTAAAGCTAAAAAGAGCAGACTTCCCACAATGAGCATGGCTACCAGCGCAATGACTGGAGAAAGCCACTTCATGAGTTGAGAAGGATGTTCTCTCGGTTCTAATAAATGCATCATGTCACCTTAATTCATTGCTTCTCTATGCATGCGCATGGGAGTGTTGGGTTTCTGAGGTTGCTGCTGCAACACCTTGAATGCCAGACATCAATAAACCAATTTGCTCGGCATTGGTGTCTTTGGTCAGCATGGGTTCGGACAGTTTTCCTGCCGCTAACACACAAATTTTGTCACTAATTTCAAACAGTTCTTCAAGTTCTTCTGAGATCACTAAAATGGCTACACCTTGCCTTGATAAATCGATCAAGGTCTGACGGATAAACATCGATGCGCCGACATCTACCCCCCAAGTAGGCTGTGAAATAATCAAAACTTTGGGTTGCTGTAAAATTTCACGGCCCACAATAAACTTTTGTAAATTTCCGCCAGAAAGTGAGCGTGCTTCTGCATGCGGACCTGCTGCCTTTACGCCAAATTTTTCAATACATTGCGCTGCAAATGCTTTGGTTTTATCAAAATTAATTAGGCCAAATTGAGTTAAGCCCTGACGAAAAGCAGTAAGCAATCCGTTTTGATAGAGCGTCATATTTGGCACAGCACCACGGCCTAAGCGTTCTTCAGGTACAAAACCCAATCCTAAATCTCTGCGTTCACCGGCAGTAATTTTGGAAATATCTTTTCCATTGAGAATAATCTGGCCTTGCTTTGTCTGATTTTCTCCAGATAGAAATGAAAGTAATTCTGCTTGGCCATTCCCTGAGATCCCTGCAATACCCATAATTTCACCCGAATAAATATTCAGATTGATATTGTCTAAATTCACGCCAAAAGGATCGTCAGACACGTAGCTGATGTGGCTAATTTCAAAATTCTTTTCCTCAACGCCTGAGTAAGCTTTATGCAAATAAGTTGGCAATTCACGGCCAATCATTAATCGCGCTAGATCACTGGTGCTGTTTTCACTCGGCAGTACATAACCTGTGACTTTGCCGTTGCGTAAAATAGTCGCCACATCACACAGGGCTTTAATTTCATGCAATTTATGACTGATATACAGAATGGAAACACCTTGCGATGCCAGCAGTTTCAGGGTCTTAAATAATTGTTTAACCGCTTGTGGAGTCAGCACCGAAGTTGGTTCATCTAAAATTAGCAGGCTTGGGTTTTGCAATAAACAGCGGATAATTTCTACACGCTGACGTTCACCGACAGACAGCGAATGCACTTCTCTACGCGGATCGACGGTCAGTCCATATTGTTCTGAAACTTGAATAATTTTTTCATGCAGCGCTTTAATATCTATTTTTTCATCTAACCCAAGCAAAATATTTTCAGCAACAGTCAGTGTTTCAAATAAAGAAAAATGCTGATATACCATGCCTATACCTAATTTACGGGCCGCTGCAGGACTATCGATGACGACTTCTTTGCCATTCCATAGAATTTGGCCTGTATCAGCTTTGGCAGCGCCATAAATGATTTTCATCAAAGTACTCTTGCCTGCGCCATTTTCACCTAAAATGGCGTGAATCTGCCCTGCCTGTACTTTTAAATGGATACTGTCATTGGCTTTAAGCGAATTGTAGCTTTTACTGATATTTAGCAATTCAAGCCGAGAATTCAGATGCAGCCCTTCACTTTGCGAAGCCGCATGATCAAGTTCTGGTGTTGCATGTTGTACATTCATAACATTGGCTCTGTACGCAATTTTGATTATTTTTAAATGATTCCTGCACAGTCGCTACTGTGCAGGAACAGTAAATTGAGATAGAAAATTACTTCGGCAAAGCGCCATCAACACCTTTTACGTAATAATTCATTTTCCCTAATGTCGCGTCATTCAGCACCACACCTTTAGCTGCCGCAACAGAACCGTCTTGTTTGTATATTGGCCCTGTAAATGGATGCATAGTTCCTTTAAGAATTGCACTTTGAACAGCTAAAGCTTTAGCTTTCGCAGGCGCAGGAACGGATGGTCCAAAGTTTTCAATCTCTACAGCACCCTGTTTTACGCCGTACCAAATTGCACTTGGCTTCCATGTTTTATTGGCAGCTTGCTGCAATGCTGGGGTGTAGACTTTTTCCCAATGTAAAACTGAGGCGGCAAGATGCGCTTTAGGACCAAATTTGCTCATGTTTGAGTCCCAGCCAAAGGCATAAACGCCTTTTTGTTCAGCTGCTTGAACCACTGCTGGAGAGTCTGTATTTTGCATAAGAACATCTGCACCTTGAGCAATTAGCGCTAATGCTGCATCACGTTCTTTACCCGGGTTAAACCAAGAATTGACCCAAATCACTTTGGTTTTAATTTTAGGATTTACACTTTGTGCACCTAAGGTATAGGCATTAATGTTGCGAACCACTTCAGGAATTGGGAATGACGCCACTACACCTAATGTGTTGGATTTGGTTTTATGACCAGCCACTACTCCTAATAAATACGCCCCTTCATAAGTACGCACATCATAAACACCTAAGTTTTTACCCTGCTTATAGCCTGTTGCATGCATAAATACTGTGTTTGGAAATTGCTTGGATACTTTTTCTATTTGGTTCATGTAGCCAAATGAGGTCGCAAAAATGACTTTATTGCCCTGCTGCGCTAAATTGCGGATGACACGTTCTGCATCGGCAGTTTCTGGTACATTTTCAATAAAAGTCGTTTTGTATTTTCCAGCAAGAGCCTTTTCCGCTTTAATACGGCCTTGATCATGTGAATAAGTCCAGCCATGGTCACTGGTCGGGCCAATATATACAAATGCAGCCTTATCTTGTGCATGAATTTGACTCATTGCCAAACCACTAAGGGTTAAACCAGTCAAAAGCTGTAAAGTTCGCTTTTTGAGATTAAAACTTTTTTTTGCAGGATTTGATTCAAAGGTTTTTAGCATTTTAATTCCCCATAGGAAGTTGATTTTAAATTTCCACTGATTTTTATTTCGTTTGGAAACTTAGTGATGCAGCACTTAGGCTCTTTCTAATAATTTGCAAGTTCTGTTCCAACTCTTCAAAAAAATTAGAACAATCACGTCATTTTGTTATTCATATTTTTAGAAAGGCTTATTCTTTTTTTTATTCTTTTACAAACAATAAGATAAGATTAACCATCAAAAGCCACACCACATCTTTTACTGTTCAAATTTAGCTATTTAAATATTTGTACTGTGATGAATACACAACCGTTATGAATTAATTTTTTAATTTCTCAAATAGAACCGCATAATTATGTATGCATCTTTTTAATCCAAAAAATATTTTTGTTATGCACTATTTTTACACACTGACATATATGCAGAAAAGATATATCCAAGAGATAAATTATGAAAGAAAATAATGATGATATTAAAATATCTGTATAAACCTAAAAGAATATTGTCGATTTATTTAAAATTAATTATTATTTTTATTCATTAAGCACTAGTGCTTAATGAATATTTTAAACATACTGCAATAGATTAACGCTTTTGCCAAAAATGCTGCTGCATCGCGATGGTTTCAGCATCAATTTCTGCGATCGGGCCAATTAATTCAATCTGCTTTTGACCATGAGAAAATACATACTCTGCAGACACACTCATAGTTGGATTTTCACTATGATTGCCAGTACATTCCAGCAAACGGTTTTCAGTCATACCGTAAACAACACGGCCTATATTGGCCCAATAAATAGTTCCTGCACACATGCAGCAAGGCTCTACTGCCGTATATAGTGTGCACTGCCAAAGGTATTCTTGAGTGTAATTACTGGCTGCATTTCGAGCCAGAGTTGATTCTGCATGATTGACTGTATCTATATTGCATTGGGTCATTAAAATTGTTTCATGATCTGGCCCAACTAATACAGCGCCAAATGGATGATTGCCTAAGGCAACAGCACGTTCAGCCACTGTATTAGAAAGCCTTAAAAATTTTAAAATTTGTTCCGGAGCTGGACTTTTCATTTTCTTTACCAGTTAATTTAAACGCACAGAAATGGAATATATCTAGATAAATGCACCTCAAAACTGAGGTGCTACGTAGGGATAAAGCAATGAATTTAAATAATATAGCGCTTGCTTAAGCCCCACTCTGCCAGTATGCGGCGGTATGTTGTCGATGATCGGTCTGCTTCAAAATGCGCTTCCATCGAAACATCTAAAGGCAACTCTTCAGGCTTTTGACTTTCGACCATCTCCTGATCTTCTGCAAAAATTTGCGCATTAAAATCATAGACCGCCTGTAAATCACCTGTGGTATCAAAGTTTCGAGTTAAAGGTACAAATAAGCGGGTTTTGTTGTGCGATACAGGACAGCACGCATTTAGGATTTTCAGCACGCCATCATTTGGAAATTCAACTTTTAAAATTGCAGAAAATGGCGGATAAACATCAAAAATACGTTTCCACAAAAAACCCTCCGGCGCTAAATGCTGCAGCCCATGCGGATAGTTGCTCACACTGCTCACGTATTCTGTATGCAGGCCGTAATCTGTACGTACTGTAGAATATTTAGGCACGGCTTGATTTTCAGAGTCCGCAAAAGAACTGTTATGCACAAACGCAAAATGCGCGACATCAATAAAGCCTTCCAGCTGACGGCCGCTTGAACCGCCAATATCAACATAAGGCGGTAAGATAGATTGGTGTTCTGGATGATCCCATGTATCGAGATCTGGAAAATTCCCTTCTCTTTCATCACGGCTGAATAAGCTTGTCCAGACTAATCCGTATTTTAAAACCACAGGAAATTTGGTCAATTTAAAGCGGTCTGAAATATTGGTCAGTTCAGGCTGCGCAGGAATTTTGGTGCATTTTCCATCTGTGTTGTAATGCAGGCCATGATATGGGCAGACAATTTCTTCTCCATCCACCCAGCCTTTGGTTAATGGCACCCCGCGATGCGGGCAAATATCCCGCACCAACTGAATTGCGCCGCTTTGCGTTTTATACAGCGCCATTTTTACATCCAAAAGCTGTACTTGCTGCGGCTCAATACTGACATCTTCAATACGGGCAACGGGATACCAGTGCTGTGCAAGTATCTCCCAATCTTTAGGATCAAATCCGCTGCAATGCGGCTGACTAAATAAATTGAGAACAGGAATTGCATTCATACTCGGCTCACAGAACTTATCAATAATTTTAAAATCGGTCGCAGTACGCTCATGCCATGTATTGGCGCTGCGTCACTGCTTTTTTTTAAATTACGAATATCGACAAATTCTGTCTATTAGAATGTTTTGTAAATATCATTCTAAAAATTAGAACAGCAATAACAAAAGACTTCATTTTTATGTCCAGCAGCTGACTATTTCAAGTTCATTTCTATTTCTCGTATTTCCATCTAGGTGTTCAGGACTTTGGCATAGAAATCGCTTATCTAATGTAAATTCACCGCTTAATATGTTTGAATCATGATTTTTATTTCTGAGAAATAAGTCCGTGAAAAACAATAAAATGGACTCCCCGATATCCTATGAATATGACCTTTTCCAGATTTTCTGATTATTTTATTGCAGTCGCCAAAACAGGCAGCCTGCGTAAAGCAGCAGATCAGCTTTATATTTCAGTTTCTGCAGTACATCGCCAGATTGCTTTGGCTGAAGAAGAATTTGGCATAAACCTGTTTGAACGCCTGCCCAATGGCTTAAAGCTGACTTTAGCTGGTGAAATGCTCTATGCAGACCTCATTAAATGGCAGAAAGAATTTCAGCAAACCCGCAACCGTTTTGATGAAATTCAAGGACTTTCACGCGGCACCATTGACTGCGGCATGATCTCAGCCTTGAGTGACGGATTTGTTTTAAATTCAATACAGTACATGTATGACAATTACCCGTGGATTAACTTTAACTTCCACGTTCAAGATAGTGAAACTGTGTCCAATTTAATTATGGATGCTGAAATTGATTTCGGTATTTTACTTAATCCTAAAGGCCATCATCAGCTGGATGTGCTTTCTTTTGTAGAAATTCCAATCGGTTTTGTTTTGCCTCAAGAACACCCTTTGGCTCAGATGGATAAAATATATTTGTCTGATACGCTGAGCTATAAACACCTCATTCCGGGTGCACCATTAATTATCCATGATTATGCGCAAACCTTATATAAGCACCATAAGTTTGCACCGCAGCATCATCTTGGATGTAATGACATTCGAATGATGATGTCACTCATTCAAAAAAATCTTGGAATTGGCCTACTGTCCTATATTGATGCCTATCCATATTTAGCCAAAGAACAAGTGGTGTTTAAACCGATACGTGAAAAAGGCTTGTATCCGCTTACTTTAGCCCTATGTGTTGCACCAAAAAGGCAAATTTCACGGGTGTCTCAAATTATGATTAAGCACATTATTGAACAAATGGAGCAGTTAAAATTGGAAGTTTCCCAGTTTCATCAATAGATTATTTCTAAGCGTTTGCGCATAAATTTTTTGGTGCGCATCTTTCCAAATTTCGTCCTTTTAATGTACATAGCATCAATAGTGCCTCCATCTAAGTTCCATTACCTCGCTTTAAATTTCCTTTTGATTAACTGGATTATTGCTTTAAAAGTATTGTGAATTTTTCTGGTTCAATCATTCAGTATTGATCCACTTTTGGTATGTAACTTGCTAAAACCAGTAGGTATCTCAATAAAATCAATGAATCAGGTTTATTATGTCGACCATTTGGTTAAAAAATCCTTTATCAATTTATACAGCAAATGACTCAGATGCCCGCGGCGGTATTGTTATATCATATGGAAAAATTGTCGAGCTGGTTGCTTTGGGCCAACAGCCTAAAACAGCCTTCGATGATACTTTTGACGCAAAAAACTATGTTGTCTTACCCGGTTTAATTAATAGTCATCATCATTTTTATCAGACATTGACGCGTGCTTGGGCACCTGTAGTCAATGTGCCCTTATTTCCATGGTTAAAAACCCTATATCCTGTTTGGGCAAAGCTGACACCTGAACAGCTGCATGCAGCAACGCAAGTTGCTTTGTCTGAACTGATGCTATCTGGCTGCACATTTGCCGCAGATCATCATTATTTATTTCCGCAGCAGCTAACTGATGCAATTGATATTCAAGTTCAGGCTTCTAAGCAATTAGGCATGCGCGTGATGCTGACGCGCGGCTCTATGAGCTTAGGTGAAGATGCTGGCGGCCTACCGCCACAGCATACTGTGCAAGACATAGACACTATTTTGCAAGATTCAGAGCGCCTGATTCAGACATATCATGATGCTTCTTCCGAGGCTATGGTCAACATTGCCCTTGCACCCTGTTCGCCATTTTCCGTGACACGAGAAATTATGCACGAAAGTGCAAAAATGGCGGAAAAATATAATGTGCGTTTGCATACCCATCTGGCTGAAACCTTAGATGAAGAAGACTTTTGCCTAGAAAAATTTGGCATGCGCACCGTAGACTATTTAGAAAGTGTGGGTTGGCTAAATTCACGTACATGGCTGGCGCATGGCATTCACTTTAATGCTGAAGAAATTCAGCGCTTAGGACAAGCTCAAGTCGGCATTTGCCATTGTCCGCACTCCAATATGCGTCTTGCATCGGGTATTTGCCCAACTATGGATTTACTTGATGCTGGTGCAATCATTGGTTTGGGTGTAGATGGTTCTGCTTCTGGCGACGCTTCCAATTTAATTTTAGAAGCACGTCAAGCCATGTACTTACAGCGCCTCAAATACGGAGCAGAAAAAATCACGCCAGAATTGGCATTGAACTGGACAACGCATGGCTCTGCAAAAATTTTAGGCCGCGGCACCAATCTTGGTCAAATTGCAGAAGATTACCAAGCAGATTTAGCACTGTATAAACTGGATGATATTCGTTTCTCTGGCAGCCATGATCCGCTAGCGGCGCTTTTACTCTGCGGTGCAGACCGAGCTGAACACGTCATGGTGGGCGGTAAATGGACTGTTAAACATGGGGAAGTTCAAACACTAGATTTAGACAAGCTGCAGGCAGACCACCGTCAGGCAGCCAAACGCTTGCTGCAAGCTTAATACTTATTTCATTAAAAAAAATCCCGCTTCTTATTAAGCGGGATTTTTTTCTTTGATATTTTAAATCACTTGAAATCCAACGTAATATTCAAGAATTAAGCGGCGATACATCCTCATCGCTTTAAACTCATTAATCTAAAGGGTTGCCAACAATATTGCTGATAATTCCACGCATAATGTGCGGGCCTTGTTCCTTACGCAAATCTTCATACCATTCTTTGGTCACGGCTTCATCTTTCATATGGGTAACATCACAGCGCTTACGCGCGCGCAGTACCAATTCATTGGCGCGTTCATTACGTTTATTTTGATAGCGCTTTAATGAATCTTCTAGGCCTAAGGTATTAATTTGCAAAGCGCGGGCTAAATAGATCGCATCTTCCATAGCCTGACAGCCACCTTGACCAATATCAGGAGTTGTGCTATGCGCAGCATCGCCCATAATCACGACACGGCTTTTGTAGAACTGGGTAAAAGGTTCAATATCATGAATTTCTACACGGTTGGTTGTTTGCGCATCAATGGCATCAATCAAGTTTTGGACAGGCTTACACCAGCCTTTAAAGTACTCTTTAAACAATGCTTTGTACTGCGCACGATCGTTTTCCAAACCCACAGGCAGCGGCACATCAAAGAAAAAGTAGAAACGGTGATCTGCAACTGGCATGAGTGACACGCGCTTGCCTTCCCCCACAAAAGTTGTCCATTGGTCTGCCTGAGCAAGATCTTCCGAAATATCGACTAAACCGTTCCAATTCACATAACCTGCATAGCGCCGTTCGACCTGTTCACCCAAAACGTATTGGCGTGTTAAGGAGTGCGTACCGTCCGCGCCAATCAACAAATCTGCTTTAATTTCTGTGCCATCTGCGCATTTTGCATAAACATGCTCATCATGTTCTTCCAGCGCAATCATTTTTTTGCCTAAATGAATATTTTCACGGCCAAATTCATCCATCAGCATATTTTGCAAATCTGCACGTGAAACTGGATATGGTCGCTGCCCCACTTCTTCAATTAAAGGCAGCAGACTGAACTGCGTCATTTTATCGCCAGTCAAGCCATCTATATACGCAAGGTTGTCCATTTGGCCGCCAAGCTTAGCCACTTGATCCGTTAATCCTAGATAATTTAAGCATTTAACGCCATTTGACCATAAAGAAATTGCCGCACCGACAGGTAATATTTTTTCAGTTTGCTCATAGATGGTGACGGTATGTCCGAATTTTTTGAGTGCAATCCCTGTGGTCAAACCGCCCATACCTGCACCAATAATTGCAATTTCCATCTATTCCTCCGTTGTATATTACTTAATGCTTTCTCCTAAAATGCTAAAAACGTGCCATTTATTTAACGAACGATACATTTTTTATAAAAGTTGGCACACGGTGTGCATAAACAGGTAGCTAAGATATTGTTTTTACGAACGCTGTTAAAAAAATAAGCGTAGATATCTGCACATACAATGATGTAAACAGAAATATGAATGGTAAATAATTATGGCAACATTACTTGCACCAGATTTTGAAATTCCTGCACATTTACAGCAATATACCAATTTGGCAGATACCCGAATTGGTGCAAAAGTACTTGAATGTTCAGATGATTTTTTTGCTGAAGCCAGCCGTATGCTGCAATTTGATGCGCCAATTTTTGTAGAAGATAAATTTGATGATCATGGTAAATGGATGGACGGCTGGGAAACTCGCCGTAAGCGCCATACTGGACATGATTGGGCCATTTTAAAGCTAGGCGTTGCTGGAAAAATTAAAGCATTTGATATTGATACCACATTCTTTACAGGCAATTACCCTGCTTCTGCCTCAGTAGAAGCATGCTATGCACCAAATGGTGACACCGACAATGCACTATGGCTAAGCATTCTAGACAATTCCGTTTTAGGGCCAAGCCAACATCACATTTTTAATGTTAAAAGTGACGAGGTATATACTCATATCCGCCTTAATATTTTCCCAGATGGCGGCGTGGCTCGATTTAAAGTCTATGGCGAAGTCCAAATTCAGATTCAAGACAGTCGGCAGACCATAGATTTACTTGCACTTGAAAATGGCGGTCGTGTCATTGCTTATAGTGACGCTCATTTTGGTCATCCTCGCAACTTAATTAACCCTGGCCGCGGCATTAATATGGGGGATGGCTGGGAAACCAAACGTCGTCGTGCACCTGGTTTTGACTGGTGTATTTTGGCGCTTGGGCAAAGCGGTTCTATTGAAAAAATTGAAATAGACACAGCACATTTTAAAGGCAACTATCCTGCGCAAGTCTCTATCCAAGCAACATATATTGAAAATGCAACTGATCCCCAGCTAATTCCGCAAAGTATGTTCTGGCCTTTCCTGCTAGAAGCGCAAGATATGCAGATGGATCACATTCATGACTATGTCAGCGAAATTTTAAAGCATCAAAAAATCTCTCATATTCGCGTGAACATGATTCCAGATGGCGGAATTAGCCGTGTTCGTCTCTGGGGTAAAATTTCAGGATAAGTCATGACTCAAGACATTCAGCAGATACGCATTCAGCCACTGACTGTAGAAGCTTTTGCACCTTTTGGTGAGGTTATCGTATGTGAAGGCAACGATTTCTTTCACATTAATGATGCGCATACGGAACGTTACCATGCTTTAAGTATTGCAGAAGCTCTGGATGCTACTATTGGGATCAGTATTTTCCGCAATATTAAAAAAACTGATGTTCCTTGCAGCATTCAAATGCTGGAGCGCCATCCCATAGGTTCACAAGCGTTCATTCCTATGCAGGGACAGTCTTTTTTGGTGGTGGTTGCGCCAAATTTAAATGCCGATCAGCCTGATCTGGATCAGATTCATGCATTTATCAGCAATGGTCAACAAGGTGTCAATTACCGAGCTGGCACTTGGCATCATCCCTTACTTACATTAGAAGCGCCGAGTGATTTTGCCGTGATTGATCGAATTGGCACAGGTCATAACTGTGATGTTTACAGTTTTACTGAAAAAATCAGTATTCAGCCTTAATTTTTCAGTACAGCATAAGGCTTGATTCATCAGGCCCTATGTGCGTTTCAAGAAAAATAAGTAGAAGCAATGCTTAGCTCACACGAACGCATGAGGTTGCATCTAATCGCTTTAAATAGAATATTATGTAAATTACCTACTCACATGCTGTTTATGATGTGCAATAACTACCTAATGATTAGAACGAACTCAGGTTATAATGATGACCTCCCAAAATATGATTGATCTATTATGAACCCCTCCAACGACCCTCTACACGGTAAAAAACTTGCTGACATTTTGGATGAATTATTGGATTACTACGGTGGCTTTGAGGGATTAAGTCGTAAAATTGAAATTAGATGTTTTTGTATAGATCCAAGTATTAAATCATCATTGCGATTCTTGCGTACTACTCCATGGGCACGTGAAAAAGTAGAAAGCTTGTATTTGTATGTCTTACGCCAAAAAGCCAAACAGAAATCGTAGATGCTATAAAAAATGAAAAATCATATAAAAAAACCAGCCATCTTGGCTGGTTTTTTACTGTACTGCTTAAATTCTAATAATAAGTTAATGCGGCTGTTTGAGCGTTTGCACAGCCGGCGTTTTTACGCGTGAAAAGCTTAAATGATTAAATACGATGTTCAATAAGATGGCCATCACACATGTAGAGCTGATGCCTGAGTGAAACAAGGTCTGCACCCATTTCGGGAAATTGGCATAGAATGAATGGTCAATGATTGGAATCATGCCTGCTGCGATTGCAGTCGCCACAATGATCAGATTTTTTTGCTCGTTATAATCAATTTTAGCCAAAGTACGAATGCCGCTGGCAGCCACTGTACCAAATAGCACCAATCCAGCACCGCCCAATACAGGCACTGGAATTGCCGCGACTAAACGTCCCATAATTGGCAATAAGCCGAGTACAACAAGAATCATGCCACCTGCGGCAACGACAAAGCGGCTTTTGACGCCGGTAATCGCAACAAGACCTACATTTTGCGCAAATGCGCTTTGCATGAACGATCCAAAAATTGGCGCAACAGCACTTGAAAGCATATCTGCGCGCAGCCCATCAGTGATGCGGTCTGAATCAACTTTAGTACCGACAATCTCGCCAATCGCAATCACATCTGCCGTTGTTTCAGTCATAATCACCAAAGTAACAATCAACATGGCCAAGATTGCACTGACTTCAAACGTCGGCATGCCAAAGGCAAAGAAGCTTGGAAATTGGATCCATTGTCCACTAGCAACTTTAGAGAAATCTCCAAAACCCAATAAATAAGCCATGACCGTTCCAAGCACAATCGCCAAAAGAATAGAGAGTCGGCGAACTGTCGCATTTCTGCTTAGATTCAAAGCAATCACAATGGCTAAGGTCGCTAGCGCTAAACAGATATTTTCCGCACTGCCCCAGTCAGGTGCTTTACTGTTACCGCCCATCATCCAGCGTACAGCTACAGGCAACAGCGACAAACCAATGACTGTAATAACACAGCCCGTCACAATAGGTGGAAAGAAACGGATGATTTTAGAAAAATATGGCGCCAAGAAAAAACCAATTAAAGATGCAACAATCACCGCACCATAAACCGCCTGCAAACCGCCGCCTGATGTAACAATGGCAATCATTGTCGCGACGCCGGCAAAAGATACACCTTGTACTAAAGGCAGCTTTGCGCCGACATATTTAACGCCAATCGTTTGCAAAATTGTCGCGAGACCACCAACAAATAATGCCGCAGCAATCAATAAACCAATTTCTGCTGGAGATAAGCCAGCAGCCGTTCCGACAATGAGCGGCGGCGCGATAATACCGCCATACATGGTTAAAACATGCTGCAAACCATATGCTAAGCTTTTGCCTGCGCCTAAATATTCATGTTCTGGTGATACTGCATTTTTTGGATCAGTCATTTTTCAATTTCCCCCTAGATTTTTAAAATTAATTTATTAACTGCCGCGATACGTTGAATACGCGTACGGGCTAATTAACAGCGGGATGTGGTAATGCTGATCAGGCTGACTGACCGAAAAATAAATCACCGCTTTAGGGAAAAAAGTCTCTGTATTTAATTTTGCAAAATAAGGCTGAATGGCAAATTCAATTGAATATGAACCAGCAGCTAATGCGCCAATGTTAAAATCTGAAACGCGACCATCTGAGTTGGTCACTGCATCTGCCAATAATATTCCATCTTCAGAAAATAATTTTACACATACATCTTGCGCAGGTTTTCCAAGAGCTGTATCGAGAATGTGGGTACTGATCATGCTTGAATCTCCTGAGATAATCTTAATAATGCAATTTCGCCTAACTGCTGTTTAACAATACGCTGTTCCGTTTCTTTATCATTTAATAAGCGGTATTTGAGCGCTTGCAGCACATCTTGGCTATTTAGGCCTGCTGCTTTAATTAAGAAGATATAACCAAATTTTTTTTCATAATCGTTATTGCCTTTAAGCAAAGCATCTTGAGTTTCTTGATTTACGGTTATTGTTGCCTGCTCACGGTCTGAAAAAGCTTGTTCAGTTTTGTTTAATTCTGCTTGCGCTTTTTTTTCGCCAATGCGCGGATGGTTGGCTAAAGCATCTGCCACTTCTGGCCATGTCCAAGTTCCGACTTGCTGTTTTGCCGCAGCCATTAAAGCTTCTGCACTATCAAAGGGCCGCTGCGCTAAAAGCTCCTCTGCCCAGCTCTCAATTTGCACACAGTTCTTAAGAAATTTTTGAGCGTCATCCTTGCTGGATAAGTTAAATTCATTCAATTGCATGGTTTTAAATCACAAATTTATTTATCGTTCATTCAAAATGTAAATTGCAATAACAGTGCCAATCTCACTATGTATATATAATTTATAAAATCAAAAATAAAAAAAAGAGAAGCTAAACTTCTCTTTTATATGATATTAATTTTATTCAGGAAGATGATTTTTATACCAATATTCGGCTATATCATTGCGCTTACAAATCCAAACCTGCTCATGTGACTGTACATAATCAAGGAACCTTTGCAGTGCTTTGAACCGCCCTGGGCGCCCTAAAATACGGCAATGCATACCAATAGACAGCATTTTTGGTTCAGTCTCGCCTTCTGCATATAAAACATTAAAGCTGTCTTTTAAGTATTGGAAGTATTGTTCCCCGCTATTAAAGCCTGCAGGCGCACAAAATTTCATATCGTTGCTTTCAAGTGTATAGGGAATGATTAAATGAGGGCGTTTTTGACCCTCTGCATTGGTCAATGTGCTCCAAAATGGCAAGTCATCACCATAGTAATCACAGTCATATTTAATTTGCGGAAATTCTGCCAAAAGCTTTCGCGTATTTGGGCTGTCACGGCCTGTGTACCAACCGATTGGCGTTTGATCAAACAATGTTTCTAATACACTTATTGCTTGATCCATATATTGACGTTCAAGCTCTATAGGCATGTCTTGATAATGAATCCAGCGCTGACCATGTGACACGACATCGTAATTTGCGTCTTTAATCGCTTGAACGATATAGGGATTTCGTGCCAATGCCATGCCTACACCAAATATAGTCATGGGTAAATTACGCTTTTGGAACTCTTTATGTATACGCCAAAACCCTGCACGTGAGCCATATTCATACATAGAGTCCATAGACATATGCAGGTTTGGATAGCGGGCTGCCCCGACAATATCGGATAGAAATTGTTCCGAACCTGCATCACCATGTTCGATGTGGTTTTCGCCGCCTTCCTCATAATTCAGTACAAACTGAACGGCAACACGTGCTTTGTTTGGCCATTCTACTTTGGGTGGCTGACCATGGTAGCCAATCAAATCTCTAGAATAGTCTTGCTGCTGTATTTGGTTGATGAGGTCTTGCCCACGTAAATAGCTAGTCGTCACTTCTACTCCCTAAATTTGTTATATCAAACAGTAAAATTAGGAAGGATTAAGCAATTAATGCGCCAAAGTATGGCGCATAATTAATTAAAATGCTTATTTATAGTTCAAAACTTATTTTCTAAATTCACTAACAAGTTTTGCAAGCTGTTCCATGCCATAAAATGTCGTTGGAATTTTATCATCAGATGATACCAACGGTGAGAAGATAATATTTTCAAACTTTTCAAAACCTGCTGAATTCTTTTTATGTAATTTTTCAGAATCATCTGCATAGTTATGTATAAATTGACAAAGCGCTATACGCAGTTCGAGCTGCATCATTTGGGATTGAATTGAGCGCTTGTCTTGTAATGAAATTTTTACAAGGTACAAAGTAATTAAAATCAAAGTTAAAAATGGAATTAAAATAAGCCACATAGCTGAAGGTATGTTTCCATTAAAATAAAAAAATCCAAATACAAGGAATGCAAACTCTATAAATGGGATAAAAAACATAGTCGCAGCGACAATGGAATACGTATCCTTTACTTTTTCCAATTCTTCTCGTTTTTGTTCATAAAGTTGCTGAAAACCTTTGTTTAGTAATACGAAATCGTAAGTAATTTTATACTTATCCAACTTCTGCTCTAATTCAATAATAGTTTCTTTTTTTTGTTCAAATGCAACTTCGTACTGTTGAATTTTAGAATCCATTTCTTTTAGTTGATCAGTTAAATCATTCTTAAAACTAATTAATTCATTTAGGTTGCGAATGTCATTCGAATAAAATATTTTTTTAAGAATATTGAATGGAAGATCACGATCTCCAAAATCAATTAAACGCCAATATTCACTATTTTTTAGCTCTAACCCAATCGTTACTAAAAAATCTCCTACTTCAAAAGCACTATTATTATTAAATCCACCAACATTAAACTCATATTCTCTAAGATAGATATAAATTAAGGCTGACGATTGAAAAACTACAGCGATATAATCATTAAGACTTTTAGTTTCTTGATAGTTGTCTAATTTTTCTTTTATAAAATTAATAAAGTTAAATCTATCTTGTGTTCTTGAATAATTTATATGTTCATCGAGCAAAGATAAATCTGTTTCAATTCTAAAAAAGCATTCAACACTATGAAATGCACTTGCTATTTTAACTACTTGCTCAGGCAGTTCGAGCTTTGGATCTTCCCGTTTATTTGTAAGCTCAAGAACTTGTGCAAATGTATTCTTAAATTCGGCGCTCTCAAACTTAAATTGCATCTTATACTCAAATATTATTCTAAATTATCAATATATTCTTATAAATCAAATATTAAATCAATATTTGATTCCTTTAATCTGCCGAAATGCAAAAGAAATGTACTGAACATTAATTTAGTTAGAAATTCCCTCTCCTTTAAGGAGAGGGCTAGAGAGGTAAATTAAAAAAGGAAATACCGCTGCGCCATTGGCAACACTTCCGCTGGCTCACACGTTAAATGAACACCATCTGCACGGACTTCATAAATCTCAGGATCAACCTCCATTACAGGACAATAAGTATTTAACTTCATATCTGCTTTAGAAATATTACGCGTATTCTTGCAAGGTGAAATTAACTTATTCAATTTCAGTTTTTCTGCAACGCCATCATCAATAGCGGCTTGCGACAAAAAGGTAATGCAGGTGTTATGTACACCTCTAGGATGCGCGCCAAACATAGGACGATAATGCACTGGCTGCGGCGTTGGAATTGAAGCATTAATATCCCCCATAGGCGCAGCAGCAATCATTCCACCCTTAATAATCATAGATGGCTTAACGCCAAAAAATGCTGGCTTCCAGAGCACTAAATCTGCCAATTTACCTTCTTCAATAGAACCAATTTCATGACTTAAACCATGCGTAATGGCTGGGTTAATCGTATATTTTGCAATATAGCGCTTTACTCGATTATTGTCAGAATGCGGCGTATCGCCTTCTAAAGGTCCACGCTGAACTTTCATCTTATGCGCTGTTTGCCATGTGCGCAAAATCACTTCCCCTACACGCCCCATCGCTTGTGAGTCAGATGACATCATGGCAATAGCACCCATATCCTGCAAAATGTCTTCCGCTGCAATGGTTTCGCGGCGAATGCGGCTTTCTGCAAATGCTACATCTTCAGAAATTGCTGGGTCCAAATGGTGACAGACCATCAGCATATCTAAATGTTCATCAATGGTGTTGATGGTATAAGGGCGCGTCGGGTTGGTCGACGATGGAAGTACGTTTGGCTGCCCAATTGCTTTTAAAATATCGGGAGCATGTCCACCACCTGCACCTTCTGTATGATAGGTATGGATGGTACGGTTTTTAAAAGCTCCTAAAGTTTCTTCTAGAAAGCCACTTTCATTTAGTGTGTCTGTATGAATAGCAACTTGTACATCAAACTGATCTGCAACCGTTAAACAATTGTCGATGGCAGCTGGTGTTGATCCCCAATCCTCATGCAGTTTTAAACCCACTACACCTGCTTTAATTTGCTCGGCAATGGGTTCAGGCTGACTTAAATTGCCTTTACCCAATAAACCAATATTCATAGGCAAGTCATCTATAGCTTGCAGCATGGTCGCAATATGCCAAGGGCCTGGGGTCACGGTGGTAGCAGATGTACCTGCTGCTGGCCCCGTACCGCCGCCCACCATGGTCGTTGTACCAGACATAAGTGCAGTTTCAACTTGCTGCGGGCAAATCCAGTGAATATGCGTATCAATACCGCCTGCTGTTAAAATCTGTCCTTCACCCGCAATGACTTCCGTGGCTGCACCTAAAGGAATGGTAATGTTGGGTTGAATATCAGGATTTCCAGCTTTACCTATTTTCCAAATACGGCCATTTTTCAAGCCTACATCTGCTTTAACAATGCCCCACCAATCTACAATTAAAGCGTTGGTAATGACGGTATCTGCAACATCTGCCGCCAAAAGCTGTGATTGGCCCATGCCATCACGTATCACTTTTCCGCCGCCAAATTTTACTTCTTCGCCGTAGGTGGTCAGGTCTTGCTCGACTTGAATAAATAACTCTGTATCCGCTAGTCGGACACGGTCACCCGTAGTCGGGCCAAACATTTCCGCATAGGCGCGTCGAGACATTTTCATTTTATATATCCTTTAATCCAGCTTGCCCATCACACGGCCTGAAAAGCCATATACTTCACGCTTACCAGACAATGCGACCAGTTCCACATCACGGCTTTGTCCTGGTTCAAAACGTACAGCTGTTCCTGCGGCAATATTTAATCGGTAACCTTTTGATGCTTCACGATCAAACTGCAAAGCATCATTGGCTTCATAAAAGTGAAAGTGTGAGCCAATTTGAATCGGTCTGTCGCCGATATTTGCCACCGTCATTTTTAAAAACTGGCGGCCTACATTCATTTCTATATCGCCATCTGGCGTAATAATTTCACCGGGTATCATCTATATTCCCCAATTATTTATGTTTAACTTTATTCATGTTTTAAATAATAGGCTGATGCACGGTGACCAGCTTCGATCCATCAGGAAAAGTCGCTTCCACTTGAACTTCTGCAATCATTTCCGCTACGCCATCCATAACATCTGCACGGCTTAACAGCGTCGTTCCATAGTGCATAAGTTCGCTGACGGTCATGCCATCACGTGCACCTTCAAGCAAAGCCGCAGAAATGAATGCAATAGATTCTGGATAATTCAATTTTAAGCCACGCGCTTTACGTCGTTCTGCAACTAAACCCGCAGTGAAAATCAGGAGTTTGTCTTTTTCTGTGGGATTAAGTTCCATATCTTTGTCCTAAAATTCTGTTATTTGTAATGCAAAAATTGTGCTTAAAATCCTCCCTTTTTAAAGGGAGGTTTGGAGGGATTGATCATCTTTCAAATAAGCGCTTTCACTCACTTTTTGGAAAAAAACTGTTGAATAATCAAGTCCGCCAAATTCGTGGAAACTCTTCATCTAAATCAAACCAATAGCGTCTTAATCTGGCACGGATTGCAGCAAAAGCATCATGGCAATGCCTTACATCGTTTCCTAAATAACGTGCGCAGATGACATCTCCTAAAAGCGTCAGCGTTACAGGTACATTCATTCGCATCATTAATTCACGAATTAAATCAATGTGTTCTTCTAATACGCTGCTCGTTCTAAAATGTTCTGGCGGCACAGCCCAAAAGCTGCCCATAACTGCCCTGCCATGCATGCCTAAACATGAACTCAGCCAGCGGTCATTGCCATTAAAACTCAATGTATCTGCAACCAAAAGCTGCTGATCGCGACAAAGCTTAAATTGGTTTTTATAAGCGCCTGTACTAAAGGTTTCTTGTCTGGCTTGACGGCCAATGACCAGCATGTCCCAGCCAATAAAACTTGCGCTTTGATCCAAATGAATTTGGGTTTCTGAACTTGCATTCGCACCATCAAACAGCATGGTTTCTTGCGGCAGCCATTCAAAAACTGCTTTCTGTTTCACCTGAATATAAATGTGCTGATACGCCTGCTTGCCATTGGTTCTGTACCATTTTCCAGCACCGGGCGTGGTGACCAAGGCATGAGCATTATCTTCAGCCCACATATCAAATGTCAGGTGATCCCCACCTGCAATTCCTGCAGGCGGATGGACAATAATGGCATGACAAATAGCTGTTTTTTCAGGCCAAAGCATTTTCTGCACACGCACTGGTCCAGAGTGTTTTCGGTGCTGCAGCACTGTACGGCTGTCGTGTTTGGCAAATCCAAGCTCAAGCTTGGCATACCATAGCTGCGGTAGAATCTGAGATTCTGATGGTTTAGGTACGGCTAAATTTGTCATCGCTGTCTTTGATTAATATGCATGAATAAGCAATTAAAATTGAGCTTTAAGCCAGACCAATCACAGCAACTACAGCGGCCAAAGCACCAATAATTTTCTTGCCATAAGGCACATTTTTTTGAACAAAAGCACCGATGCCTAAACCTGCAGCATAAATCAGCGCCATAGCAGAGACCATACCTAAAATAAGCAAAGCAGCAGAACCTGAATGTCCTAATTCGGTGCCATGAGCAATGCCGTGGAAGCTCGCAAGAAGCACAGCGGCTACTGGCAATACACGGTTAGATTTACTCCAAAGCGCAACAGCCAATAAGGCTAAAGATGCAATAATGCCGTATTCAGCAGCAGCTGTAGGCAATATTGCTTGAGTACCAAGTGTGAAACCCGCAGCAAGTGCGGCAGCTAATCCCACTAGTCCTGCCAATTTCCAGCGCTGATTCGCCGTCCACATTAAAACGCCAAAGGCGATGGCCATTATTAAATGATCTAAGCCAGTAAAGGGATGAACGAAGCCTGACCAAAAACCGCTGTGATGATCATGACCTGCATGCGCAAAAGCCAAAACAGGTAAACTTGCGGCAGCAGCGATAAAAGCTTGATATAGTAAGCGCATAATAATTTCCAGATTTCTTCAATTTTTTTGATAAAAATTAAGCTTTGAATAGCCCTTGTTTTTCAATGAATTCGATAATTTGATTAAGTCCATCTTGCGTTTTCATATTTGAAAATAAAAACGGCTTTTCACCGCGCATGCGTTTTGCATCCTGATCCATCACATCCAAATTTGCACCAACCATAGGCGCTAAGTCAGTTTTGTTAATAATCAGCAAATCTGACTTGGTAATCCCTGGTCCACCTTTGCGCGGAATCTTTTCACCGCCGGCTACATCAATGACGTACAGTGTTAAATCGGACAATTCAGGACTGAAAGTCGCGGCTAAATTATCCCCGCCGCTTTCAATAATAATCAGCTCAAGGCCATCAAATTTTTCACATAAATCATCAATGGCCGCCAAGTTAATAGACGCATCTTCGCGGATAGCCGTATGCGGGCAGCCGCCTGTTTCTACTCCGACAATGCGGTCTGGCGACATGGCTTCATTGCGGGTTAAGAAGTTGGAATCTTCTTTGGTGTAAATGTCGTTGGTCACTACAGCCATATTGTATTTATTGCGCAGCGCATGGCATAAATTTAAAGTTAGGGCTGTTTTACCCGAGCCAACTGGCCCGCCTATTCCAACACGTAAAGGACTGCGTTCTGACATGATTCTTTCCTTCAATGCTTCATTCTTCGTTTTCTACGTGAATAAAGTCAGTAGTGATTTATGTTTAAAATTTTAAGACGCTCAACTCAAAATGCTTTTCTTTTAAGATCTGAACAATCTGGAATATAAAGTTTCATGCGACATGCTGAGCATTGCGTATTGCGGCAATGCACTGCTCAGTTCATCGTCTTGCAGCGTTAAAGCGCTTTCTACTGCTTGCGGAATTAAGCCATGCAAATGCCAAACAATCCGCTGACCGCTCATTTGCCCTAACGGCACGGTTTTTACGGCAGCCAATACTTGGTTTTCCAACACAGTAAAGCTATATGCCGTTAAAACATCCGTTGGGTTAAGCGCCAAAGTGCCGCACAAATGCGCATATACAGGAACAAAGCCAAACTGCTTCTTCACTTCGACTTTTTGTTTCAGCACATCTCTAATCCAAGCATTCAAAGAAAATGCCAACTGCTGCGATTCTGCGAGTAATTCTTTCGATTCACGGCTGGCTTTGTAAAAATTTGCCCAATATAAAAATTGCTGTTCATCTGCATGGTGCTGCATTAGGCGCTGTAAAATAGGCAATTCAAAACGCACTAAAAGCATCTCCAATACTTCTTCAAAGTAGGCAATGCTGGAGGCTTCATCATGAATAAGCCCTTGATCTATGGCGCTTTCAACACCTTGTGAATAACAGTACGCGCCTATCGGCAACGCCGTAGAAGATAAGGTCAGCAGGCTTAATAGCTGTGAAGCATTAGTGACTGACATGATGCAAAGCTTTAATTGGGCTTAGACGGTGATCATGCTGGTGCTGTGCATATGCACCGCTTTCAGGTTCAAAAGGATGTTCAACTTCATTTACGGCTAAACCCAACCCTACAATCATTTCTGCAAGTACATGATCGGGTTCAAAATATAATGCCTCTGGCGTTAGCATTAATGGTACATGGCGGTTGCCTAAATGGTAGGCAGCTTTTAGTAAATCGAAACTGTTATGAGAAGATACTTGCATTAATTTTTCTGCTTTGGCATCTACACGTAGAATTTCACCCGCATCAGTCGCTATATATGAACCGCTGCGTAAAATTCCTGTGCGCGGCAAATCTGCACCAATATCGTGCCCATTTTTTAAAGTTGCACGAAAACGGCTCTTTTGGCGGGTATCAAAACTAAGTTCTATCGATTCTGCTTCAATGTCTTTAGTTGTAAGCTCTAATCGCTGAGTATAAATTTTCATGCTCTTCCATTTTTTAAAGCATTACAGGAAAAGTGTTCCATTTTGATGCTTGAATTTCATTTATAAACAAATGTTTGCTTTAAAATATTGCATTTATCGTGCCAATTTTTAGAATAAAAGTTAGATTGGGTGTACTAATTATTAGAATAGATTGTTAAATAGACTGATTAGATTTATGCATAATCTTAAGGATAAACGCTGTTTTAACCGCGATCAGGCCTTCTGCTGAAATTTAAAAAATGCCCCCATGAGCAAGCTGCGGGAATGTCTCAGCTTTGCATATTCTTATTAATTTTTTTTTGAGATTTTGCTGAAAGAAATCAACTGCAGCAAAGCAGTTGATTGGTTTAGAAAACAATTTACATCTCAAATAAAGCAGTCAGCTCTATCAATAGGATGCTCAAGACAGCCGATTTCTAAACAGCCAAGCCGCCAGCGGCAAAGTCAATACTACTAAAACAGCCATAGGAACAAAATTCCATTTCACTTGTGAAATAGTTGCGCCTTCCAGATACACGCGCTGAATCAGATCTAAGCCAAATCTTAAAGGATTGGCATAGGTCAATATTTCTAAAAGATGCGGAATGTTCTGTACTGGGGTCAGCAAACCCGACAGCAGCATCATAGGCATAATCAAGAAAAAGGTATACAGCATTGCCTGCTGCATATTTAAAGACACTGCAGATATCGACAGTCCAACGCCGACAACTGCAATATTGAAACACAATAAGCCAAAATACAGTAAAGCCAATGAACCGTTCATTGGGATCTGGAACCAAAACATGATGATCAGCAGAATGATGGTCGACTGCATCAATCCAACAAAAATTGGCGGCAATGCCTTGCCAATCATAATGTGCAATGGCGTATACGGTGTAACCAAAAGCTGGTCAAATGTGCCCTGTTCCCGCTCACGGGCCACGGATAAGGCAGACAGCAGCAAGGTTTGCATCATGCTTAAGGCAGCAATTAATGATGGCATTAAGCCCCAGCGTGATTCTGCATTGGGGTTATACCAAACACGTGTTTGAATATTGACACTGGAAACAGCGCCAGTTCGCTCTTGATTGACTTGCGCCACCACATTATTGATATAGGAACCCGCCATACTGGCCGTTGACGAGTTTCGTCCATCTAAAATAACCTGTATGGCCGAGCTTTGCCCCTGATTCAGCTTATTTTCAAAATCGCTAGGAATAGTGATAACAGCCAAAGCCTGCCGGTCATCAATGACTTGCTGAATCTGACTGTTATTTTGCAAGGTTGCTGTACGCTTGAAGATGCCGGAACCATCCAAATGCTGCAACAATTGCGCTGATGCCTGACCATGGCTCTGATCTAATACCGCATATTCCACATGATTCACGTCATAGCTGGCAGCATAGCCAAACAGTAATGCCTGAATCAGTGCTGGCGCAATTAAAATCGTTCGATTGGCTGGATCACTGAAAATTGTTAAAAATTCTTTTTTAACCAAAACCATCAAGTAATTCAGCCATGCAAAAATAGATGTCATTTTGAATCACCTCAAGCGCTTTTTCAGTGAAATGCAGGATGCAGCCGTCAGAACAACAATATAAATCATCAAAATACTGCATTCTTTAAACCACAGCTGCCAGTCATCCCCGCCTAAAAACAGTGTTTTAATTAGAGTCATAAAATGTGTAGCCGGCAGTATTTGACTGATGATTTGTACAGCAAGCGGCAGATTTCGAGTATCAAAGACAAAACCAGAAAGCATCATTGCAGGCATAAAACTGGCCAATAAAGCCATTTGGCTGGCCTGAAACTGGCTTTGCGAAAGACCTGAAATAGTTAAACCCAGCAGTAAAGACACCAGTAAATATAAAAAAGAAGCGCTGACGATGGACAGCAAAGAACCGCGGATAGGCACATCAAAAATCAGCGATGCAGCCAAAAGGCACACTGCAATATCAATAACACCGATAACGATATAGGGTGTAAGTTTGGCTAAGACCATTTCTAAAGGCCGAACTGGGGTAACAAATAATGCTTCCAGCGTACCTCGCTCACGTTCCCGCGCGATTAAAAGCCCTGTCAGAAATGCGCCAACTAAAGTCAAAATCAGTACAATTAAGCCTGGTACTAAAAACCAAGTACTGTTCGCAGACTCATTAAACCAAATGCGCTGTTCAACATTGATGGTTCCCACTGTGCTGACAGCATTGCTGCGGTCTGTCTGAATAGCTTGCGCCGAGGCGAACGCGCCAGAAATATAGCCCTGTAAAGCGGAAGCGATGCTGGTAGAGCGCCCATTGGTAATAATTTGGATATCTGCTGAGCCATTTTCACGCTGTGCTGCAAAATCTGATGGCACATTAACAATGGCATCAATCTCAGCGCGTCCCATAGCGTCTTGTGCATCATGAAAATTGCTGAAAGGCGTTACGGATAAATAACTGCTGCCATTTAAACCTGAAATCAGCTGATCACTTTGCGGCGTACTATTTTGCACCACCACACCCATGCGGCCATTGCTTAAATCGAAAGACAAGCCGTATCCAAACAGTAAAATCAGAATCATCGGCAAAATGAGGCCAATCGCCATACTGCTTTTATCACGCAGCAGCTGATTGCTTTCTTTACCGATTAAAGCTTTTAAACGTCGGAAAAAAGCGTTAACACTCATGCTTAAGCCCTCCGCGCCTGTTCAACAATCGCAATAAAGGCGCTATTCATATCCTGCGCCTGCGCCAATCCAGCCTGTAATCGAACTTGCTTTGGCGTGCCTAAAGCCAATAGCTTTCCTGCATCCTGAATTGCGATTCGGTCGCAGTATTCCGCTTCTTCCATAAAGTGAGTGGTGATGATAATCGTGATGCCTTGATTGGCCAGTTCTCCAATGGTGTACCAAAATGATCGGCGCGCTAAAGGATCAATCCCGCTGGTGGGTTCATCTAAAAATACAATTTCAGGCTGATGCAGCAAAGCGGCCGCCATAGACAGCCGCTGTTTAAAACCGTTTGGTAAGTCACCACTTTTGACATGGGGCTTCAGTTCAAACTGATGCAATGCCTGATCTATTTGCTGCGTTAATTTTTTTCCGGACAAGCCGTAGGCGCCGCCAAAAAACTTCAGGTTATCCAGCATGGTCAGATTGCTGTATAAAGCAAATTTTTGCGACACATAGCCAATCTTTTTTCTTGCTTCTGCTCGGGCGTAACGCAGGTTCATGCCCGCAACTTCCAAAGTGCCGCCACTGGCTGGCAGCAGTCCGCACAGCATTCGAAAAGTGGTGGTTTTCCCTGCGCCATTTGGCCCTAATAAGCCAAAAATTTCTCCACGCTGCACATCAAAAGTCGTATTAGCAACTGCTGTAAAATCGCCAAATTTACGCACTAAATCTTTAACCTTAATGACTGGCGCTTGATCTGCATTCGACGCAATTGTCTGAGTTTGTATGGATTGCTCAAGTTGCATTGGCTGCTGATCTTTAGGGCTGGCAGCTTTGCCTGATAAAGAAGCTTTGCTTTGCTGCTGCGCCTGATGCAAAAAAAGCATAAATGCATCTTCAAGTTCAGGTTCACGCGCAGTTACTTGTGCAAGTGCGGGCAGATATTCTGCTGGCAATTGCGGATGCTGCACCGTGCTGATAAAACGCACCATGTCGCCTTTGGGTACAGCATCGGTAATATATTCAGGCAGATCCAAAAGGTGCGATTGTAAAATACGGGCTTTCATCCCATCAGGCGGTTGAGCCTGCCACGTCAGCCCGCGCACTTGTTCACTCAGTTCATTCGGCTTGCCTTGTTTCAGCACTTTGCCTTCATACATGACATACACTTCGGCACAGCGTTCTGCTTCGTCCATATAGGCTGTGCTGATCATCACACTCAGATTTTCTTCGGCAACCAGCTGCTGAATAATTTCCCATAGATCACGCCGTGATAAAGGATCTACCCCGACACTGGGTTCATCTAGCAGCAATAATTCTGGCGAACGCACTAAGGTGCAGGCTAAACCTAACTTTTGCTTCATGCCCCCTGATAGTTTGCCCGCTGGACGCTGTGTAAATTGGGTTAAATCGGTAATCGCCAATAGTCGCGCAAAACGTTCTTTGCGCACATCGGGCGGCACGCCATGCAAGTCTGCGTAGAGATTTAAATTTTCTTGAATACTGAGATCTTCATACAGTCCAAACCGCTGCGGCATATAGCTGATGCGGTCTTGAATTTTCTGAGGATGCTTGGCTGCATCAATACCCAATACTTCCAATGATCCTGCACTGGGTTTATATAGACCTGCTATCAAACGCATTAAAGTGGTTTTGCCTGCACCATCTGGGCCAACCAAAGCGGTTAATTGGCCAGATGGAATGGCAATATTCAAATCCTGAATGGCGCAAATATCGGGATTATTTTTGGCGGGTGCAGGAAAGACTTGGCGTAAATTCCTTGCTGTGACCACATGCGAAATTGATGCATCATTCATGAGTTTTACTCTCGGCCTGCTAGACTGAATAATCCTATGTCAATGTACTGAAGCAGGCTGCGCAGAAGCGCGCTGACTTTTAGCAATTTTGACAGTGACAGGCTGCCCCATTTTCAGCATATCTTTAGGGTCTTGCACATAAACTCGCACCTCATATACCAAAGTGGTCCGAATATCTTCTGTTTGCACGGTTTTGGGCGTGAATTCTGCAACCGAAGAGATATAGCCTATTTTTCCTTGAATCGGCTGGTCTGGCTGAGCATCACGGATCACTTGCGCTGCAGCGCCCATATGAATTTCACTCAAGTCTTTTTCATTCGCATATACGCGCACCCATTTCGGATCGCTCAGCGCCAGTGTATATACTGGTTTTTGTGCAGTCGTCATGTCGCCAGCTTCCTGCAAGCGTGCCCGCACGACTGCATTCACAGGTGCAGTTAATACGCTTTGCTGAATTTGATAATGAATTAAATCTAAATTCGCTTTAGAAACATCCACCTGCGCTTTAGCTGCTTCACGGTCTTCTTTCCGGGCGCCATTTTTCAGTAAGTTTAAATTGGCGGCTGCTTCATTGACTGAGGCGGAAGCTGTTGCTTGGCTGCTTTTTGCTGAATCCAGCTCCTGTTTGCTAATCGCTTGTCCTGCGGTATCTTGAAATAAAACCTGCATGCGTTTTAAATCTTTATCCGCTTTGTCCAACTTTACCTGCGCTGATACCAGCTGCGCTTCTGCTTGGGTAATTTGTTCCGGGCGCGTGCCAGCATCTTGCTCAATGACGGCCTGCTCCTGCACTTTAAGCTGCGCTTCCGCCTGCTTTTGCTGAATATTCAGCGCATCGGTATTCAATTGCGCCAGCACATCGCCTTTTTTGACATGGTCGCCTTCCTGCACATTCAGTTGCTGGATTCTGCCGCTTTGTTCAAATGCCAAAGACACCTGACGGATATCAACATTTCCGTACAGGGTTAAATCGTCAGAAGCTTCTTGATCTTTATTGAAATACCACACTGCTGCAGCAACGACGATCAGCGCTAACGCTGCTATGGCAACAAGTACACCCTTTTTCATAAGCCACCCGAACTGTCCGTCGTGATTATTAGTTTAAATTAGATTTAAACTATCATAAAAAATCTAAAAAAAGATATACTTCTGCATATTAAATATCGTTTAGTTTGATGAAAATATGCATCGTTTAGGACGCAGTGACGGTGATGTCACCAAACAGAAAATTTTGCAAAGCGCCTCAGAGCTCATTGCACAGCATGGTTTTGCCAAAACCAGCAATAAGGCCATAGCTCAAGCTGCCGAAGTTGATCTCGCTTCAATTAACTATCATTTTAAAGGCCGTGACGGTTTATATCATGCAGTTTTAGTAGAAGCTCATCGTCAATATGTGGATGAACAGGAACTGATGCAGCTGGCTGAATCCAGCCTCAGTGCTGAAGATAAGCTGGGTATATTTTTTGAAGCGCTGGTGTCTAAATTATTGTCAGGAAATACCTGTTATAGCCAAGTGCTGATGCGTGAACTGCTCAGCTCTTCTGCACATTTAAACCAATTTATTGAACAGGATGGAACACGCAAATTTGTTTTGGTCAGAAAAATTATCAGTGAAGCTTCGGGTTTACCTATAGATCATCCGCAGCTTTTACCTTGCGTACTAAGTGTATTAGCGCCGTGTTTTATGCTGATTTTGGCGGGTTCAAATGCTGCCAGCCCTTTGCATGATGTATCGACAATGAATGCACATGCTTTAGCCATGCATTTAAAGACTTTTTCTCTTGCTGGTTTAAAAGCCATTGCAGAACAAACGCAACTCTAACACCTACTTTATTTTACGCGGTAAATATCAAAAAACCTGCAGTCAAATCGCTAAGATGGCTGCAGGTTTTTTTAATTAAGATGGATATTAATTGATAGCCATTCTTCTGCTTTTAGTACTGCGCTTGCGTGTAACCACTAGGCTGCAAGCGACTACTGCTAAAGTCACCCCTAAAGAAAGCGTGGTTTCATAACTATAAGCTGGCGATAGGAACATATAGCCCAATACACTCATAATTACGATGATGACAAACCAAGTCAGCCAAGGAAATAGCCACATTTTAAAGGGTACGGCAGCGCCTTCTTTTTCAAGTTTTGAGCGCAAGCGCAACTGTGAAAATGCAATCACAAGGTACACCAGCAGCGCAATTGCGCCAGTTGTCGATAATAAAAAGCCAAAGACTTGCCCTGGAAACATATAGTTAACAGCACAGCAAATCAAACCAATCACAGTAGATGCAAAAACGGCAATTGCTGGAACGCCGGAACGGTTGATTTTAGTCACAGATTTTGGCGCTTCTTGGCGTGAACCCAACGAAAATAGCATGCGGGATGATGTATAAACCGCCGCATTCATACAGCTGGCAACGGCAATAAACACCACACAATCAACAATCAATTTTGTTTGCGGGATATTTAAACTCGCCAAAACATATTGGAATGTGCCTAATTTTTGTAAATCTGGAGAACGCCAATCGACCAGCGCAACTGCAAGAAAAATAGAAACTACAAAGAACAAGATGATGCGGTATAAAACTAAATTGGTTGCGCGTTTAATTTTTTCTTCAGGATTTTTAGATTCAGCGGCGGCGATGGATAAAATTTCAATACCAAAAAATGAAAATGCAGAAATTAAGATGGCCGAGAGCACCCCGCCCATGCCATTTGGCATAAAGCCGCCATTAGAAAATAAATTGCCGACACCGCTGACATCTTTAGCCAAAGGCCATAAGCCAAAGACCGCCATTGCGCCAATACCGATAAAAGCCACAATTGCGAGGACTTTGATTAAAGAAAACCAAAACTCAAATTCACCAAAACTTTTGGTACTGAAAAAATTGGCAAAGCTTAATAAGATAATAAAGGCAACAGCAAAAACTGCACTGGAAACGTCTGGGAACCATGCATGTAAAATTTCTGCGCCCGCAATTGCTTCAATCGGTATCACTAGCACCCAAAACCACCAATACAGCCAGCCAATGGTAAATCCAGCCCATGGACCAATCGCTTTACGCGCATAAGTTGAAAATGAGCCCGTATCTGGCTGTGCAACCGCCATTTCCCCGAGCATGCGCATCACTAAAAAAACAATGACACTGGTAATTATATAAGCCAATACAGCGGCTGGTCCCGCTTTTGCAATCGCTGCCGATGACCCTACAAATAGACCTGCGCCAATCACACCGCCAATACTGATCATGGTGATATGCCGATTTGAAAGTCCTTCACCTAATTTTGCTGTTTTCTCAATATTCATCTCATTCATTCCTTTTTATGACTCTAAATCTAAAAAATAAACATCTCCAACACCACCAAAATAAAAAGGGAAAACGTCGTGTTTTCCCTTTGAGCACATCAATTTAATGTAGGCATAGCAAATTGTTTTGCTTCACGGACTTCCGCAGACGGCCAGCGCTGCGTAATTGTTTTGCGGCGTGTGTAAAAACGCGCGCCGTCTGGGCCATAAGCATATAGATCACCAAACAGCGAGCGTTTCCATCCGCCAAAGCTATGATACGCCACTGGAACAGGAAGCGGTACATTTACCCCCACCATTCCAACTTGAATATTATGGGTAAAATAGCGCGCCGCCTCGCCATCGCGGGTATAAATGCAGGTGCCATTGCCATATTCATGGTCATTAATCAGCTGCATGGCTTCTTGCATTGTTTCTACACGAAGCACTTGCAATACAGGTCCAAAAATTTCCTGCTGATAGCTGGTCATGTCTGGCTTTACTTGATCAATCAATGTTGGACCAACAAAAAATCCTGTTTCATAACCGAGAGGTTTTGCATCTCGTCCATCGACCACAATTTTTGCGCCTTGCTGTTCAGCGCTTTGAATATATCCCTGCACTTTGTCTTTGTGCGCTTGACTGATCAACGGGCCAAAATCGTTGCTGTTATCTGCATAATGGCCAAATTTCAGCTTCTGCATTTCAATTTTAAGCTTTTCAATCACGGTATCTGCAATGTCATCGCCAATAGCGATTGCAACCGAAAGCGCCATGCAGCGCTCGCCAGATGAGCCAAAAGCTGCGCCCAGCAAGGATGTAACTACATTATCAATATCGGCATCAGGTAAAATAATGGCGTGATTTTTTGCACCGCCTAGTGCCTGACAGCGTTTGCCTTTAGATGTTGCTGTACTGTAGATATATTCTGCAATGGGCGTAGAGCCGACAAAGCTGACGGCCTGAATTTTAGGATGATGAAGCAAGGCATCTACCGCTTGTTTATCGCCATTGACGACGTTAAATACGCCGTCAGGCAAACCTGCCTGTTTTAAAAGTTCTGCCAAATATAAAGCTGCTGATGGCGCTTTTTCTGATGGTTTTAAAATAAAGCAGTTGCCGCAAACAATCGCCATCGGGAACATCCAAAGCGGTACCATGGCTGGAAAGTTGAATGGCGTAATGCCTGCGACTACGCCCAGCGGCTGGAACTCACTCCAAGAATCAATATCCGGTCCCGCATTTTTAGAATATTCGCCTTTTAAAAATTCAGGCGCACCGCAGGCATACTCAACATTTTCTATGCCGCGCTGCAGTTCACCTTTGGCATCATGTCCAATTTTTCCGTGTTCCTGCCCAATCAAACTGCAAATATGATCTGCATGATCTTCCAACAGCTGTTTAAACTTAAACATAACCCGTGCCCGCTTAATCACTGGCGTATCTCGCCAAGCAGGAAAAGCATCATGCGCAATTTGGATTGCATCATTTACAGTTTGCGCATCTGCAAGTAAAACCGCTTTGGACTGCTCCCCTGTAGCAGGATTATATACAGGCTGTGTCCGTGTGCCTTGTAGCACTAAATTGCCTTGAATAAAATGGCCTAAAACAGGCATTGACGGTTCAGCCGATTTCGCATTTTCGCCTTGACTGAAATTTTCTAAATTATTCATGTGTCTATCCTTTTAAGATGTCATCAAATCAATTTGAATTAAAATTACGCTTTATTGCACTTGGTAGAGCGCATCGCCCACAGCATTCATCAAACGCTCTAAATCGGCTTCAGTGCTGTTGAACATTGGGCCAAACTGCAAGGTATCGCCGCCAAACCGTGTGTAAAATCCAGCTTTCCAGAGCTTCATGCCTGCCTCAAAACCGCGTATAGAGGCATCACTATCTCTTGGGTCCAGCTGAATTGCGCCAATAAGCCCGCAATTGCGGATATCTAAAATATGCGGTGCGCCTTTAAGGCCATGCAGCAATTTTTCAAAGCTCGGCGCCAGTGCTGCAGACTGCTCAATCAGCTGATTGTTTTCCAATACATCTAAGGTTGCTAAGGCCGCAGCGCATGCCACAGGATGCGCAGAATAGGTATAGCCATGGGTGAACTCAACAGCATGCTCAGGTAAATCTTGATGCATAAAGGCTTGATAAATTTCACTGCTGGCAACAACGCCACCAAGCGGAATTGCGCCATTGGTAATTTGTTTGGCAAAGTTCAAAATATCAGGAGTTACATCAAAATATTCAGCGGCCGTCCATTTCCCCATGCGGCCAAAGCCTGTAATGACTTCATCAAAAATCAGCAAAATATCATGCTGGTCGCAAATTTCACGTAAGCGCTTTAAATAGCCTGCTGGCGGAACAATACAGCCTGCCGAACCTGATACCGGCTCGACAATGACGGCCGCAATATTGGATGCATCATGCAGTTCAATCAGTTTCAGCATTTCATTGGCCAGCTCTACACCGCCTGTTTCTGCAATACCTTGTGTAAAGCGAAGACTGGGCTGCAAAGTATGCGGCAGATGATCAACATCCATCAATTGACCAAACATTTTACGGTTGCCGCCAATACCGCCTAAGCTGGTTCCCGCAACGTTTACGCCGTGATAGCCGCGGGCACGGCCAATTAATTTGGTCTTGCTGGGTTTGCCTTTTAACCGCCAGTAAGCGCGCGCCATCTTAATTGCCGTATCTGCAGACTCCGAACCAGAATCTGTAAAAAATACGTGCTGTAGCTTTTCAGGCATATGCTGCACAATTTTTTCAGCCAGCTGAAATGAAAGCGGGTGCCCAAACTGGAAGGCAGGCGCATAGTCCAATTTTGACAATTGCTGACTCACAGCTTGCTGAATTTCTGACAAGGTATGACCTGCACCACACGTCCATAAGCCAGAAAGTGAGTCATATATTTCACGCCCTGCACTGTCAATTAAGTATGAGCCTTTGGCCCCAACGATGATGCGCGGATCTTTCTGAAAGTTGCGGTTTGAAGAAAATGGCATCCAATGCGCTTGATAATTCAGATTTAAATCTGCATTTGATGATTCTGTTTCTGATGCATATTCAGCATCATTTATAGTGTCTGTATCAAACATAATTAGCCTTCTTGTTTTGAGCTTATAATTCGAGTGTACAGAGCAGTATAGTTTTGATAAATTCAAATTAACTTTATTTTAGTTTTAAAAAATCAAATCTAATGAAACCTAGTAAATTAAATCAAGTCACTGATTTTGATATAAAACTTTTAAAAATATTTAAGACAGTATGTGACTGTCACAGCTTTAGTTCTGCAGAAAGTATTTTAGGTATTAGCCGTTCTGCCATTAGCCTGCACATGAGTGATTTAGAAAATCGGCTCGGAATTCGGCTGTGCCAGCGCGGGCGTGCTGGGTTCGCATTGACTAATGAGGGACGCGAAGTCTTAGAATATATTGAAGTGCTCACCGCATCGATTGAAGATTTCAAATCTAAAATAAATCAAATGCATAATCATTTAAAAGGTGAGTTCAATATTGGCATTATTAATAACTTAGTGACCATGCCCAGCGGTTATATCACTAACACTTTGGGACAACTGGCTGAAGAAAATGCAGAAGTGGTGATTAATATCAGTATGAGTACATTGTCAGATATTGAATGCCGTGTGCTGGATAACCGCTTGCATGCGGGTGCTATTCCGCAGGTTACGCCTTTGTCTGGCTTAGACTATTATCATCTTTATAATGAAAATTCTTTTTTATATTGCGGTCAGAACCATCCCCTGTTTGAACAGCTCAGTGATATTCATTTAAAAGATTTAAAAAAGTGGAATGCCGTACAGCCCAATTATGCCATGACTTCAAAAGCGGTAAAATTGCATCAGCTGCTGAATTGTACTGCCACAGCCAGCGACCGCGAAGGCATTGCGTTCTTAATTTTGACAGGAAAGTATCTTGGTTTCCTGCCCGACCACTATGCAAAAAAATGGGTGAGTGAAGGCATTATGCGCTCTATTTTTCAAGAAAATTTGCAATACAGCACGCCTATTTGCCTAATTACCCGCAAAGGCAAAAACACAAACAGTATCTTAAAGGCCTTTATTCACATGCTGGATCAGCGAGTGAGTGATGCTTAAGATTAAGTTAATTTAAATGATTTTTCCATTTTCAATGTGCAAGACGTTGCCCTCTAAATACGCCAGCTCATCTGCATGATGTGTGACATAAATCATGGGCAAAGCCGTCTGCTCTTTAACAGTCTTTAAAAACGGTAAGATTTGATCTTTCAGCCTGCGGTCCAATCCTGTCAGAGGTTCATCTAAAAGCAGCAAATCCGGCGAAGACAATAATGCACGGCCAATGGACACCCGCTGCGCTTCACCACCTGACAGCTGATGCGCTTTGCGCTGCAATAAGGGCTTTAATTCCAGCAGATCAGCAATCTGCTGAAATTTAAACTTCTGACTTTTTCTATCACAGAGCTTTTCTGCATAGCGCAAATTTTGCTCAATATTCATATGTGGAAACAGCCATGCTTTTTGAAAAATCAGGGCAATACGCCGCTGATGCATCGGTATATTTATGTTCTGAGCCGCATCAAATAAACTGTGTTGATTGAGGACAATCGAGCCGTATTCAGGTTGCAGCAGCCCAGCAATATTCTTCAGCAAAGTCGATTTTCCGCTGCCAGATGCGCCCATAATACCCAGCAGCTGTTCTTGCATTTGCAGTTCAGCGCTTAAATGAAAATCATCGTATTGAAATTGGAAATTACATTGCAGCATCTTTGCCTCCCAATTTGCGCTGATATTTCTGCAAAATATATGAATTGGCAATCAATGCGCCAAAAGCGAGAATGAGTGAAAGTATCACCAGCCGCATGGCTGCATGTTCCCCATCTGGCTGCTGGATCAGTGAATAAATCGCTATAGGTATGGTGCGGGTTTCATCTGGGATGTTGCCAACAAAGGTAATCGTAGCGCCAAATTCACCTAGGCTACGGCTAAAACATAAAATACTGCCAATGAGTATGCCAGGTAATGCTAATGGCAAGCTGATGCTGTAAAACACCCGCTGCGGACTTGCCCCCAAAGAACCTGCGACTTGTTCTAGCTGGCGGTTAATCATTTGAAAAGATAAGCGAATGGGCTGAACCATCAAAGGAAATGCCACAATCATGGAAGCCAAAACGGCCCCTTTCCAATTAAAAGCCAGTTGAATGCCAAACTGATTCAACATCTGCCCAATCCAGCCATTGGCGCCAAATAAAATCAACAATAGATAGCCCAATACGACTGGCGGCAGCACCATTGGCATTTGCAGCAAGGCCTCTGCGACGAACTTTCCTTTAAATTCATAACGCGCCAGCAGCCATGCCAAAGCAATGGCAAAAGGCAGGCAAAACAGCGTCGCGCAAACAGCGACTTTGGCTGATAGATACAAGGCGCTCCATTCTTCAGGGCTGAGCACTGTATGTAATCCTATAAACCAAAACCATATTGGCTAAAGACTTTTTTAGCCTGCGGGCTTTGTTTTAAATATAGATTAAATTTTACCGCAGAAGGATTTTTTTCCCCTTGAATGGTCAGCGCAATTGGATAGCTAATCGGGCTGTGGCTATTGCTGGGGAATGTGCCAGAAATTTTAACTTTTTTGCTAATCAACGCATCCGTTTTATACACGATACCGACCTGACATTCACCACGCTCCACAAACGCCAGCGCTGATCGCACATCATCCGTTCCGACAATTCGACCATTCAGGCTATTGAGCCAATTTAACTTAATCAGGCTTTGCTTGGCGTATTTTCCTGCTGGTACAGATTCCATTTGGCCCGTGCATAAATGCCCTTGAAAGGATTGCGCAAAATTAAACTGCGGCAGCATTTTAAACTGCTGCTTGCTGGCACTAGACGTAATTAAAACCAGCTCATTGTGCAGTAAAGTTTTCACTTGATTGCTTTGAATTTTCTGCTTTTGCACCAAATAATTCATCCAATCCTGATCTGCAGAAAAATAAATATCGCTGGGTGCACCCGCTTCTACTTGTTTAGCCAAAGCACTAGATGCACCAAATACTGGGACAATCTCAGTACTTGGATTTTGCTTTTTGTATTGCTTGGCAATGTCAGTGATGGCATTGGTTAAACTAGCTGCGGCATAAATTTTTACCGTTTCAGCATGCAATATAGGAGAACACAAACCAGCAGCAAGCAAAAATTTTAAAGAAAAGTGCATTGGGTGTCCTCCTAGTGCTGAATGAATAAAACTTGCAGAATATCACCCGCTTGTATGTTCTCAGCAGCAGGCACTCTCACAATACAATTGGCGTGCATTAGATTACTGAGCATATGCGATTGCTGTTTGGCTAAACTGTTTAGTTTTAAAATGCCTTGTTCAAATACTGCATGCATTCTTAAAAAGCGTTCACGAGCATCTGCTTTTAAATCGTGCTGCAAGATGCCATTTGCCCATTGCTCAGGCTGTATCTGGCTTTGTAATGCTTGCAGCAGCGCTTTTACATAAATTTGCAGGCCGATATACACCGCAGCAGGATTGCCCGGAAGGCCCAATAAAGCACAATTGCTTTGATCGTCACGCGGATATTGCGCAAACAGCATCGGTTTTCCAGGCTTTTGCTTGACCTTCCAAAAAATCTGTTCAAAGCCATGCTGCAAAGCTACAGGACGAACAAAGTCATAATCGCCAACCGAAACTCCGCCTGTGCTGATGATCAAATCATAGTTTTTCTTAAGGCTTTCAAAACATTTAGAAACATCTTCTGCAGTATCTGCAACATGCACAATTTCTACGGTTTGATTTTGTGATTGAAACCAAGCCTCGATCATGGGCGCATTGGCATCAAAAATTTTTCCTGAGTTTAGATCTTCAACCGTATCCGCAACTTCATCCCCTGTAATGACCACGGCTATTTTAGGGAACTGCTGCACTTTGATATGTTTAATACCCGCCATGCTAAGCGATGCCATTGCGCCAACATTCAGCTTTTGACCTGCCGATGCCAACAATTGCCCAACCGCAAGTTCTTCACCGATGTCACGAATATCGGCATGCAGAGCTAAGTCTTCAGTGACGCAAATGTATGTATCTTCAAGCTTTACGATTTCCTGACGCGCAACAATTGTAGTGCCGGCTGGAATTTTTGCACCGGTAAAAATCCGTAAAGCCTGTCCTTCAGATAATTCAGTCTCTGTGTTTTGACCTGCGCGAATTTCCCCGACCAATTCAAAACGGCATTGTGCTGAAAGGTTGGTCTGAGTGCACAGTGCATAACCATCTACAGCACTTTGAGAAAATAACGGCAAATTGATGGCTGAATAAATATCTTCTGAAAGGTAGCGATTGAGCGCTAAGCTCAAAGCTAAAGTTTCAACGGCTAAGGGACGAGTCTTTTCAACAATCAGCGCTAAAGCCTGATCTACAGTAATCAAGCCTTTTTCTGCACCACAGCCGCCATGTTGACTATTTATATGTTTAGCATCTAAGACTTGATTCATTGATAGCCTCCCGCATGCGGAATATTTTTCTTCACATCAAATAAATGCACCAAAGCTGGCAGCACAGCGATTAAAGATTCTTTCGCGCCTTGGCGGCTGCCTGGTAAAGTCATTACTAAACTGGTGTCAATATAGCCTGCAACACCGCGGCTGAGCGCGGCATATGGGGTGCGTTTTTGACCAAAACTGCGAGAGGCCTCCATCAAGCCAGGAATTTCACGTTTTAATAAAGGCTGAATGGTTTCTACAGTTAAATCTTTCGGGCCAAGGCCTGTGCCGCCTACGGTTAAAATTAACGGATATTGATTTTTTTGCTGCTCAATCAAGGCCAAAAGCTGCTCAGGACTGTCTGGAATGACTTGGTAATTAATATTGCTAAAATTGGCTTCCTGTAAAATCTCCAGCACATTTTGCCCCGCCGTATCAGGCTTTTTGCCTGCCGCGACTGTGTCTGACAGTACAATAACAGATGCCACCAAAGGCTCTTTTAATACGCGGGTAAAATGTGATTTTCCACCTTTTTTCTTTTGCAATTTTACTTGATCCAGACACAAATCTTCCGGTTCACAGTGCGGTTTAAGCATATCGTACAACGTCAATCCAGCTAGGCTCACTGCTGTGAGCGCTTCCATCTCCACCCCAGTCGGGCCAATGGTTTCAACTACTGCTGTAATGACAACGTGTGCATCAAATAATTGATATTCCACATCTGCGCGGTAAATTGGCAGTGGATGGCATAATGGAATCAGTTCATCAGTACGTTTTGCGCCTAAAATCCCAGCAATACGTGCAGTCTTTAGTGCATCACCTTTTTCAGTATTTCCATTTCGCAGCAATTCAATGCAATGAGGCGGTGCATGCAATATGCCATCTGCAATTGCAGTACGGTAGCTTTCCGCTTTCATTCCTACATTTTTCATTCCATTGTTCCTGCATAATTTGATGATGGATTAAGAATCATTTTGAGCTGTGTCATTTAAAGATGCCATTGATAGATATTGGCATTCTGCTGAATTGTCTTTTGAACAAGATGATCGTCGGCTGCATGTTCATGACGGCACTGCTGATCGTGATGATGCGTGTGGCTATGACCATGTGAATGCGCATCAATGTCTTTACGAATGCAGCAGCCCTCAACATATTGGCTGGAACCATCCATATAGAATTCTTCTTTCCAGACAGGCACTTCATGCTTTACACGTTCTACTGCTTCTTCACAGGCGGCAAATGCTTCGCGGCGGTGCGGCGCATAGGCCATGGCAATGATGGCCGTATCACCAATATCTAAAGCGCCAATCCGATGCACAACCCGTACATAGGAAACACCGTGTTTGTGCTGAATTTCCTGTTCAATCTGCCGAATCATTTTTTCAGCGACGGGTGCGTATGAGGTATATTTAAGCGCCTTTACTGCTCTCCCTTCATGATGATTGCGTATTGTACCCACAAAAATGCCTATGCCGCCACACTCCGGAAAGCTGTGAATATCATCAAAAATATCTGGTCCAAAAGCATTGTTTTGAATACGTGAAAATGTCTTGAGCTCCATTTCAGCCTCCTGCGACTGGAGATAGCAGCACCAATTGCGTATCCTGAAACAGTCTTTTATTGCGTAAAACAATATCTTCGCCTATGGCACAGGCACAGCGCTCAATTGCCTGCTCAGCCTCTGGATAATCTTGCTGCACTTGTGCCAGTACATCCGCTATTGGACTGCTAACTTCGCAAAATATGCTTAAATCTTGCGGCAAAGTCCGCTCTACAGCACCAAAACCTTGAACTTTGATTTCAATTTGCGGCATCTTAACCTCCAATCATATACATGCTGATTTTTCGCGTTTTATTGCTCGAATTCAGACTGCTGTTTTGTTTTGCTTGAATGGCATGAAAGCCTGGTTCTTTATGCCAAATATAAGTGTTTAATGCAGTTTCTAGTTCTAAATTGGCAACACAGTCATTGCTCATATACGCTTGAATGTATGGTTTTAATTGAAGACCTTGAGTTGAGAAAAGACAGTTAAAAAACTCACCTTGCGCATTCAAACGCAAACGGTCACAGCTGCTGCAAAAAGAATTGCTAATGGTTGAAATAATACCGAATGGCATACCATCTGCTGTATAGCTTCGTGCGGGATTTGCACCTTGCCCCTGCTGTATTTGCACAGAAAATGCGGTCTTTAATACGTCTAAAATTTCTTGCTCAGTCACGACGGAAGATGCTGACCAATTTTGATCACCATCCAGCGGCATAAACTCAATAAAGCGCAGTTCTGCACCGACTTTGCTGGCCCAGCGGGTCAAAGGTAAAATTTGATTATCATTGCATCCCTTAATCAGTACGGCATTGATTTTTATTTGAAAACCAGCTTGCTGAGCAGCATGGATACCCTCTAAGACAGGCTGCAGCGGCTTTTGGGTCAAGGTATAAAATTGTTCTGGATCTAAACTGTCTAAACTGATATTTAAATCATCAAGCCCTGATTTTTTCAAATCGGTCGCGTACAGCTTTAAATAATGACCATTGGTTGTCATAGAAATACGCTTTAAACCATATTGACGTAAGTCCTGTAATTGCGCGATAAAATGTACTACGCCTTGACGCATAAGCGGTTCGCCGCCGGTAATACGGATTTGCTCAATGCCATGTTTAACCATCAATTTGCAAAAACTGTATAAGGCTTCAAAACTCAGCAAATCATGCTTTTTCATCCATTCAGGATGCTCAGGCATACAGTAGGCACATTTAAAATTGCATCGGTCTGTTACTGAAATACGCAGCTTACGCTTTACCCGTCCAAATTGATCTTGAAAAACGGGGAACAGATTTTCTCGCTCTAAATGTGCCATGCTGTTCATAGTTAGTGTTCCATTCACGTTGAATACGCCGTCTTTGTTAGACAAAGTCTTAATCGAAATTCACGCCCTATTTGTTTGCAGATTATTTATAGATAAAATTGCAATAAGTGTTCCAACTTTGCGCATTCACATTTATTTTTTAGATTTTTTGGGCTATTTAGGTCTGTAAATTCAAAATTTAGCTTATAAAAAGTGCAAACTCAGTTACAGCTATAATAAAAGCGCCAAACATTACCAAATCTAAAGATAGTGCAATTGTTGATGCTGCTGCAGTTCAGCAAATGAATTAATACTGTGAAAAAATAGTGCGTTATTTTTAAAATTTGCCACTTGCATGTGCATTTGTGAAAAACAGTCTTTTAAACTGCGCTTATTTTGTTCAAGCTGTTCAATCAGTACGGGGAAACTGCTCCTTTTGAGCAAACAAAATGGATACAACGCTTTGCCATTGATCTCCACCACAGCCACTTCGCAACGTGGATGGCGCTGCATTGCCTGATGCAGCCGCGAAATGACTTTTTGAGGAATGTAAGTCACGTCACAGGGCACAAAAAGTACATAATCGGATTGCACATGTGACCAAGCGCTTTTCATCCCCATTAAAGGGCCATGAAACCCAGACTCATCATCTTGATAAAACTGAATTGATGGAATAAGCCTTTGATAAATTGAATGATCCCGATGGCTGTTGATCCAGACTTGATCTACACGCGGTTTTAATTGCTGATGAATTTTCAATAATTGAATTTCATCATCAAATTTTTGCAGCAGTTTATTGATTCCATTCATACGCCTTGCTTGACCGCCAGCAAGGATCACCAAGTCAGTTTTAGGATACGTTACAGTTTTACGATTTGTTCTCACTCTGTACACTCCGTTTGACACGCTTTAATTAAACCTCGAATTTCAGGTAAGCATGAACCGCAGTTTCCGCCCGCTTTTAGGCAAGCTGTGACTTGCTTTTCATGGCTAATATTTTTTTCTTTAATCGTTGCTATAATTCGGTTTTTTCCAACTTTAAAACAGCTGCAGACCAATGGGCCATCGCTATTACTCATCGACATTGCTTGTCCTGCAAGCAAAGCTTTACGGTGCATGGCGCTGAGCCGTTCGCGCTTAAATAAGCTTGCCACCCAATCTCGATCTGGCAATAAAGCCTTTGGCGCAATATATAAGCTTGCAATTAACACGCCATTTTTCAGTACGACAGTGTGAGATATTTGTGCTGACTGATCTTCCAAATTCAGCCATTCAAAACTTTCATCATTAAAAGGCAATAGGCTTTTTAACTGCTGCGTAGTGGTGCTGAATTTTTGGCGCTCGGCCAGCTCATAACGCACCGCTTTGGCTTGCATGACTTTGGTCCACCACACCGTCTGTTGAATGGATGGCTGAATAAGGTGTTCAAATTCTTGACGTACATACAGCACGCCCTGCCATTGGGTATAAAATGGCTGAATCATCACGGGTGTATGCTTAAACTCAGGTTCTCCTGAAATGGCATCTACGACAGGATTGGCTACCTTGCCAATACGCGCATCAGACGCAACTTGATCATTCCAATGAATTGGCGCGAAGATTTGACCGCGGCGGATATTGTCACTGACTTGCGCACGCAGCACACATAATCCCCACTTCGAGCGTACTTCAATAAGCTCGCCATCTTTAATACCATATTTTAGCGCATCATTTGGGTGCAGCTCACAATAAGGCTCTGCACGGTGCGTGGCTAAATTTACAGATAATCCTGTGCGGCTCATTGTATGCCATTGATCCCGAATACGGCCTGTATTTAATATCAGCGGATATTCACTGTCCGTTTGATTGACTGGATCAATCGCAGTGGTGGCGATAAATTTTGCTTTGCCATTGGCATGACTGAATTCACCTGATTGAAATAGCCTCGCAGCTTCGCCCTCTTGTTGTTTTTTCTGCAGCATTGGCCATTGAACAGGTTTTAGCTCATCATATTCTTGTGCAGATAAATTGCTTAAACCCTGTATATTAAAAAAGCGGAAACTGCTGACTTCGCTACGCTGATCTAAAGATGTATTTTGGTAAGCTGAAAGCTGAGCATGTTCAGTAAAAATCTCATGACTATTTTGATAATCAAAACCTGTAAAACCCATCTTTTTTGCGACTTGTGCAATGGCCCACCAGTCTGCTTTCGTTTCATTGGGCGCATCTAAAAAAGCATTTTGCCGTGAAATTCTGCGCTCAGAATTGGTTACTGTGCCGTCTTTTTCGCCCCAGCCTAATGCTGGCAACAAAACATCTGCATACGCTGTGGTGTCTGTATCTAGACAAATATCAGATACTACGACTAGTTCACATTTTTCTAATGCACGTTTGACTTGATCAGCATCGGGCAAACTCACCACTGGATTGGTTGCCATAATCCAAATGGCTTTAATCTTGCCACTTTCCACAGCGTGAAATAGATCAACTGCTTTTAGGCCAGCTGTATCGGCAATGCGTGGACTTTGCCAAAACTGCTGTACCAACTCGCGATGGTATGGATTATCCAAATCCATATGGCTCGCCAGCATATTTGCCAGACCGCCCACTTCGCGTCCCCCCATGGCATTTGGCTGACCGGTCATTGAAAATGGTGCTGCGCCTAATTTTCCTATTTTGCCTGTGAGCAAATGACAATTGATAATACTGTTGGCTTTATCAACACCGCGTGAAGACTGATTCACACCCATTGAAAATAGCGTCATCACTTTTTCATTTTGCGCAAATTTTTGAAAAAACAGCTGTAATTTTTCGATAGAAATGCCTGTTCGCAATGCAACAGATTCAAGATCCGATTCTGATGCGCTGCTTGCCAAAGCCTGCGCCAAACCATCAGTACGTTTTTCAATAAATGCCTCATCGGCATAGTTATTTTTAGACAGATATTGCAGCAGTCCATTAAATAGCGCCACGTCTTGCCCCGGTAAAATGGGTAGATGCAAATCTGCCGCTTCACACGTACTGGTAAAACGCGGGTCAATAACCACAACAAATAAGTCACGCTGTTCTTTGGCTTTCATGATGCGCTGATAAAGCACGGGATGGCACCATGCCGTATTAGACCCAACCAGCACGACCATATCTGTATGTTCAAAATCTTCATAGCTGGCTGGCACCAAATCTTCACCAAATGCACGCTTATGCGCTGCAACCGCAGAAGACATGCAAAGACGTGAATTGGTATCAATATTGGCTGTGCCCAAATAGCCTTTGACGAATTTATTCACAGCATAATAGTCTTCGGTCAGCAGCTGTCCCGACACATAAAACCCGATGCTGTCACGGCCATAATCTTGTATGCATTGCTGAAATTTGTCAGCAATGGTTGTTATTGCGGTATCCCAATCACTGATTTGACGCTTAGCTTTACGTCCCAGCATCGGATGCAGCACACGTGTTTCCAAACCCAATGTGTCTGCTAAATTGCTGCCTTTAATACAAAGCTTTCCGTAATTAGAAGGATGATTCACATCTCCTTCAACTGTCACTTTTTGCCCCAAAGCAGTCTCGGTCACTTTTGCCGTTACACCGCAACCTACGCCGCAATAAGGGCAAGTGGTTTGCGTCACTTTTACATGATGTTCTGTGGAGCTATGCAGTTCCATTACAGGGATACTATTCATTTCCGCTGTGCTCCTTATTTCCAAATCTAACGAGGTATTGCAATAATTTTTAATAATAGACTTCTTGCATAAGTCGATTTTTAATCAACACTTAATTCAACAAGAAAGTTCCCTCTCCTTTTTAAGGATGAGGAACGCAGTTCCGCAAGTGGGAGAGGATTTATATGAAAATCCCCCTCATCCTCTTGCGGAGCATGCTCCTCATCCCACTGGGAGAAGGGACTTTCAAAAATAAAGACGCGTCACCCTGCTTTTTTTAATGCAAAATCTTTACCAAAGAGCAGTTTATTTCGAATCGAAGAAATCGGAGTTTGATCTGCAATCAGTTCTGCATACCAAGCGCCATCTTCTGTGTCCCCAAACAGCACTGCTCCAATGACCTTATCTTTTTGAATAATGATGCGTTTATAGATCTGACGTTTTTCATCATTCAAAACAATATCTTCAAAATCATCTTTGGGTTCAAAGTCACCTGCGGAAAACACATCACAGCCGCTGACTTTTAACTGAGTAGGCACTGTGGGTGCTTTAAAGGTCAAACTGCCATGTTCTGCCAAATGTGATGCACAAATGAAAGCTTGCCCCCATAGCGGCTCAACCAAACCAAAAGTCTGATTACGGTGCTCAATGCATTCGCCTACGGCATAAATACTTGGGTCATAAGTCTGCATGGTGTCATTCACCAGCACACCTCGGTTGCAGCGCAATCCGGCACTTTGCGCCAATGCCATATTCGGACGAATCCCCACAGCGAAGACCACTAAATCTGCATCCAGCACAGTGCCATCTTTTAAATGAACATACTTCACATGGCCATCTTCGCCCATTAAGCTTGCTGTATTGGCTTCTGTAATGATGCGTATACCCTTTTGCTCAATGGATTTTTTCAGCATATGACTGGCTTTGGCATCCAATTGTCGGTCCATGATGCGGTCCATTAAATGCAGAACGGTCACATTCATCCCGCGCTGTTTTAGACCATATGCGGCTTCTAAACCTAAAAGCCCACCGCCAATCACCACCGCATTTTTTTGGGTTTTAGCCAGATTCAGCATGGCATTCACATCGTAAATATCACGGAAACTCAACACGCTTTTTAAATCAGAACCAGAGATTGGCGGGACAAAAGGCTTTGAACCTGTCGCCAATATCAAGCGGTCATAATCAACAACTAAACCATTTTCTGTGTAAACCTGTTTACGTGGACGGTCGATTCGCACTGCAGCATCACCTGCAATAAAGCGAATGCCTTTTTCTGTATACCAAGCATGCGAATGCAGCATAATGTCTTCAAAGGTTTTATCACCTGATAACACTGGCGACAGCATAATCCGGTTATAGTTTCCCCATGGCTCTTCACCAATGACCGTTACTTCATAACGCTCTGGCGCCATATCCAGTAAATCTTCTAGACAGCGCATGCTTGCTAGACCATTGCCCACCAGTACCAGTTTCATTTTTTCCTGTGCTATGCCATTGTTGGTGATATACGTTTTTTGCGCGACCGGACTCACAAAGACTTTGCCATTTTCAATTTTGCTTGGGAATACCAACAGCTTTTGATCTTTATCTTCTAAACAACGCCCAGTCGCCAGACTAAAATGCTGTTTATAAATTGGAGATGCTACGACGCGCTCACCTTGCAAATCGCCTAAAATTCCACGTGACATCACAAAAGCTTTGCTGAAAGGATCTTGATTGCTGAGCGCATAGACGCGTTTTTCAGCACCCACACGGAAAATGGCAATTTGCTGATCTTCAATGAGTGCGCCAACACCCGTATTTGGCGTAATGCTTTCTAATGCGCAAACTTCAGTCCAATTCAAATCATTCATTTCTTTTAAAATTGTCATCATTATTCTCCCTAACTCAATTTAAGCTTCAACCACAGGAATACGCGTAACATCACGTTCTGCATCTGTTTTTGGGCGAATCTGGCCGCGTACAGATGCAAACTGAATATGCGGATCTTTTTGCTGTTCAGCTTTGGCATTGATAAAGGTTACAAAACGTTTGCGCACTTCCGGATCGTCCACTGCAGTGCGCCATTCATCTTGATATGTTCCCACTACATGGCTCATGCGACACTCAAGTTCTTCTGCCACACCAAGCGAATCATTGACCACGACGTCTTTTAGATAATCTAAACCGCCTTCCATGTTGTCGCGCCATACGGAAGTACGCTGTAATCGGTCCGCAGTTTGAATGTAGAACATAAAGAAACGGTCAATATATTTGATCAATGTTTGCGTATCTAAATCCGAAGCCAATAGCTCTGCATGACGCGGTTTCATCCCGCCATTGCCGCAGACATACAAGTTCCATCCTTTTTCAGTCGCAATCACACCGACGTCTTTGCTCTGTGCTTCTGCACATTCGCGGGTACAGCCCGAAACTGCCATTTTGAGTTTGTGCGGTGAGCGCAAACCTTTGTAGCGGTTTTCAAGGAAAATGGCTAAGCCGACAGAATCATCTACGCCATAACGGCACCATGTACTTCCGACACAAGATTTCACTGTCCGCAGTGATTTTCCGTAGGCATGCCCTGACTCAAAACCTGCAGCAATCAATTTTTCCCAAATTTCAGGCAATTGATGCACTTGCGCGCCAAACATGTCTACACGCTGACCGCCAGTCAGTTTGGTATATAGACCATATTCTTTTGCAATTTGACCCACAGCAATCAGACCATCGGGGGTTACTTCACCGCCTGCCATACGCGGCACAACCGAATATGAACCATCTTTTTGAATGTTGCCTAAGTAGTAGTCATTACTGTCCTGCAGTCCTGCATGGCTAGGTTTCAGGACAAAGTCATTCCAGCAAGACGCTAAGATATTGGCTGCGGTTGGTTTACAAATATCACAGCCCAAGCCATGGCCATGATGCTGAATCAAATCATCAAAAGTTTTAATTTCATTAACGCGTACTAAGTGATACAGCTCTTGGCGCGAGTAAGCAAAATGTTCACAAATGTGGTTATTGACCGTTACGCCCTGACGCTGCAACTCAGATTTCAATACTTGAGTCACCAGTGGCGCACAGCCGCCGCAAGCAGTCGCTGCTTTGGTGCATTTTTTCAGTGCGCCTAGAGAGGTCGAACCATATGCAATTGCACTGCAGATATCGGCTTTAGAGACGTTATTGCATGAGCAGATTGTTGCGCTGTCAGGCAGCAAATCTACACCGCTGCCGCCAGATTGACTTGCAGATTGCTCAAAGCCTGGCATGATCAAGCTTTCCGGATTTTCTGGAATATCCAATCCATTCAGCATCATTTGCAGCAAGTCGTTATATTCTTTGGCACAGCCCACTAAAACTGCGCCCAAAAGCTTCGTTTTCTCGCCATTCACCACAATTTTTTTATACACTTGCGCGGCTTCATCTGCATAAAAATAGCTGAGGGAATTGGGCGTCATTGCATGTGCATCACCCACGGATGCAACATCTACACCCATCAATTTCAGCTTGGTGCTCATATCCGCACCCGCAAATTCAGTGCAGCTTTGCTCCATGACATGTTTGGCCGCAATGCGCGCCATGTCATAGCCCGGCGCAACTAAACCATAAATTTTGTTTTGCCACAGTGCGCATTCACCAATCGCGTAAATATCTGGGTTAGACGTTTGGCAGTAATCATTGATGCTGATGCCGCCGCGCTCGCCAATTGCTAAGCCGCTTTGACGCGCCAATTCATCACGCGGGCGGATGCCTGCTGAAAATAAAATGATGTCTGTTTCAAGTTCAGAGCCATCACCAAACTTCATGACATGTTTTGCATTTGAACCATCTTCAATGCAAGAGGTCGCTTTTTGTGTATGAACTTTAACGCCAAGGTTTTCAATTTTTGAACGCAATACCTTACCGCCCAAATCATCAATTTGAACCGCCATCAAGCGCGGCGCAAATTCTACAACATGGGTTTCCAAGTCAAGATCACGCAAGGCTTTGGCCGCTTCCAAACCCAATAAACCGCCGCCAATCACCACGCCTGTTTTTGAATTGAGGCTAGCTGCACGAATGGCATCTAAATCGTCAATGGTTCTATAAACAAAGCAATTTTCACGATCATTGCCTGAAATAGGCGGAACAAAGGCATAAGAGCCTGTCGCAAGAATAAGCTTGTCAAAACCAAGTACATCACCATGATTGGTCGTTACTGTTTTATTCAGCTGATCAATTTCAACGGCTTTGGTGCTGAGGCGCAGATCAATGCCATAAGCATCGGCAAAATCGCCGCGGCACAAGGTTAAATCTTTTGCTGATTTACCGCTGAAATATTCGGTCAAATGCACACGGTCATAGGCCAATCGAGGCTCTTCCGCCAAAATTGTGATTTCAACGTCGTCGCCAGCGTGTTCCAGTACCGACTCGATAAACTTGTGGCCTACCATGCCATGACCAATCATGATAATTTTCATATTCTTACTCCAATGCTTTGCGTATTTCGGCTGATTCTGATGTTTTAGTTTTGCGCTTCGGCCAAATTTCGGGCTTGAACAGCTTGTTCAAATAGAAGCTGTTCTTTTTCTTTATGTTCGACTGAGAAACGGATCATCAATACACAGCTGGCAGCAATTACAACCAGGCCGCCTAGCACCATTAATGTGGTTTGAATATCCAGCATGCCTTTCAGCAAGAACCCTGCCGCCACAGCCCCCACGTTGCCGCCTGCACCAATAATGCCTGCCACTCCGCCTAAGGCGTCACGGTCAATGAATGGTACTAAGGCATAAGTTGCACCGCAGGCCATATGTGTGAATAAGGCAAATACAGTCATTGCGAGGATGGCTAAAATTGGGGTACTCATTTGCGAGAATACGATCAGAAATAAGCCTTCAAGCAGGATCATGGCAAATAGAACTTTGGTGCGGCCATCTAAGCCTTTTTTAGTGGCAATTTTGTCTGAAACAATGCCGCCGAGTGCACGGGCAAATAATGCCAGCAAACCGAAAATGCCTGCTGCCATGCCTGCTTCTTTTAAACCGAATTGGAAATTATCGACGTAGTACAGGGCAATAATATTGTGAATAAAAATTTCGATACCAAAACATGCCGCATATGCACCAAATAAAATCCAGACACGGTAATTGCGTGCCGCGTGCATTAAAATAGCCATGCCGCCTTTTTTGTCCGAGCCTATACTGATGCCTTGCGCACGCAGTTCTTTAAAATCGCCTTGCGGACAGTCTTGGGTAAATTTCCAATATAAAGCGCCTACTATCAGCATCATCAAACCGGGTACGATCAGTGCAATTCTCCAGCCCATCGCTTGCTCTACGCCAAACATGACTAAAGCACCTAGCATTAACGGCATTAAAGCTTGTGTAGCGCCGCCGCCTGCATTGCCCCAGCCAGCAGTAGCAGCATTCGCTGTACCTACGACATTTGGCGCAAACATGATGCTGGTATGGTATTGAGTAATGACAAAGCTTGCGCCAATTGCGCCAATCAGCAAACGGAAGAATAAGAAAGATTCATAGCTATTTGCTGATGCAACACCAAAGACTGGAATACTACCAATAATTAATAATGCGGTATAAGTTTTGCGCGGACCATATTTATCACATAGAGGGCCAACAATAAGGCGGACTAAAATAGTGATGGCGACAGCGGCAATGTTGATATTTGCAATTTGATCTTTCGTGAGATTAAATTCACCGGCAATGACTGGCATTAAAGGCGCACAGGCAAACCAAGCAAAGAAACACACAAAAAATGCGAGCCAACTCATATGGAAGGCCCGCATAGCTGCGCTAGAAAAATTAAATAGATTTATTTTTGTCGCTTTATTAGCATTTAAATTTGAAGACATAACCTTCTCCTGACTGAACTGAGCGCATGAAGTACCCTGCTATGCTGTAAATGCATATCAGAGCCGATCAGAACGGACGTCGTTGGCCGTCTTACAAATTTTGAAAGTCTTCTTTGACTTGCTCGTAATAAAGCATAGTTCATGCCAACTTTAAAAAATTAGGCATTATTTTGTTATCAATAGATACTTCAACCCTTGTTTAAAAGCGTGCTGCGATCTTTAGCCCCCTTAAGCGCTGTCTATTAGCTTTTCTGCAGCATATTTTCTGACATGAATACGCAAAATCGCATAGCAACGAAGCATCACGCATCAAAAAAGTGCACTCATTTAAAACATATACATGATGCAGATCAGAAAAAAGGGCAATGAAGCATTGTAACTTGGCACTTAAATTGCTTTGATGCGCTTAGTACATTTCAGGACATGCCTGAGTTTATCAATGCCAAAATTGAAAATCGCCCTTATAGATGACGATCTGGAGCGGGCATCTTTTATAAAAACTTCACTGATCGAGCATGGTTTCGAAGTCGTTGCCTGCTTGCTGATTGACCATTTAAACAGTACAGATCTGCAGCAGCTGCATGCCGATGTCATTCTGCTCGATATGGATCACCCGCACCGCGACATTATTGAAAATTGCGTCAGCCAATTCGATTTGCCAACGGTCTTATTCACAAAAAATACGCACAAGGACACCATTAAGAATGCCATTGAAGCAGGAGTCACTGCCTATATTGTAGATGGCATTGATCCTGAAAAATTAGAAAGCATTTTGGAAATCTCAATTGAACAATTTAAAAAACATAAAAAATTGCTGAAGGATTTAAACGAAACTAAATGCAAACTGGCAGACCGCAAAGATATTGAAAAAGCCAAAGTCATGCTGATGCAAATGCACAAAATTGAAGAAGAACAAGCGTTTGCTTTGCTTCGTAAAAATGCCATGAGCCACCGCATGACCATGGGTGAAATGGCCCGACGTCTCATTGATGCGCAAGCTCTGCTGCAGTCACAATTTAAGGAATAAAGCATGCATACACTTGAAAAAACAGACATTCAATTGGGCTATATTCCTCTGCTGGACTGCGTGGCTATTTTATGGGCGCAGCATCAAGGCTATTTTAAAGCGCAAGGTTTAAATGTCACCTTGGTTAAAGAAGCGTCGTGGGCCAGCCTGCGTGACCGTTTAGCTTTCGGCATTTTAGATGCAGCACACTGCCTATCAGCCATGCTGCCTGCGGCTGCAACGGGCAATGATCACTTAGGTATACCGCTTCAAACGTCTTTAGTACTGAGTACGAATCGAGCTTTTATCAGTCTCAGCCAGAAGCTCTGTTACGAACTCAGCATTTCTGCACAAGACTCTCCTGCAGAATCGGCAAAAAAAGCAGTCTATGCAATAAAAAACGGTACTAAAATACAGCTAGCGCATGTTTTTAAGCAATCGATTCATCATTATTGCTTAAGGGAATGGTTAGCTCTGGCTGATGAAGATATAGCAACAAACTATTCCTTATCTACCTTGCCGCCGCCGTATATGGTCGATGCTATTTCAGCACAATTGATTGATGGCTTCTGTGTGGGTGAACCTTGGAATATTCAAGCGCAGATTCAGGGCTATAGCCGAGTTATTGCGGACAGTAAGCAGATTATTCCAGAAGTTGCCGATAAAGTATTGGCAACAACACAGGAATGGGCAAAACAGCATCCAAACACCTTAAAAGCGATAAAAGCGGCCATTCAGCTGGCTCAACATGATTTAAAATCACTGGATTGCTTGGATCAAGTTTGGCAAATGCTGGAATGCAGTGACATTATCCGCTTCAAATGCTCCCCGCTGGTTCATGTAGATCAATTTTATACAATTCAAAATATTATCCGTTCATTTGGTACGCAGAATGCCGTTAAAGCCAGCGATTTTGAATGGATCATTCAGCAAATGTGTAAATGGGATGGATTAGAGCTGGATCAGACTCAGATGAAACACATTATTGCTCAATGCGCTGGCGGCTAAAAAATCCTTATTTTATAAGCAGAACAAAGGTTAATTCACTTATTGAATCTTTGTTCTGCTTAAGATTTCAGACACTGTCTCCCTCAAATTACTCCGCCCTGCAATCTTCATCAATTTTATATTGCTCTGAATTAGCATTTTATTTTGCATGAAAAGGCTTATACCTTAAAACAACCGTTCAAAAAACGGACAATCCTTACTTCACATATCCGTCTAAGTCATGATCCCAATCGGCATTTTGCATCAAATATTAAGATAATAAGCACACTTTTTCAAACATTATAATAACTTTAAGTATTTAATTAATAATGGTTTTTTATAAATCAAAACTATAGAATTCATTCTTTTTTATATTATTTTGGCTGATCTTCCCAATGAACTTTAAAGGAATATTTTTTATCTTGTTATCTTCCCTGATATGCCAGACGGTATTGGCAAAATCAGTCACAGATTTGTCTGGAGAATGGAAAGCAATTGACGACCGCAGCGGATATACTATGGTCCGCGTTAAAATCGTGAAGAAAAGTAAAAATCAATATGACGGTTATGTTGTAGAAGCATTTGCAATTCCCAATACGCCCAAAACCTATAATTTAAAAAAGGCAAAGGGTTACCATGTTTTGCGTAATTTGGTACAAGATACCAATGATCCCTATATTTTGAAATCTGCGCAAATTGTAGACCCTGTTACCCGTCAGCGCTTTTATGTGCAGGGTAAACTGAATAAAGGCGGCAATCATATGTTTTTACGCCATCCTTCAGATGAAAAAAAATTAGGACGAAAAATCGCTTGGGTACGAATTAAATAATCCTAAATCAAGCCTATATTCATATAGGCTTTTTTATTCAAAAATTATTATTGAAGATTGAATTCTGTTTTTTATTTATTTGACAACATTTATTGTCAAAATATATCTTATGACTTTCACATTAAAATAAAAAGGAATGAACAGCTTATGGATATGCCCTATAACACCCGCATACATAGTTTTAGCAATGATGTGTTAGAGGATTTTGATGCTGTCAAAATAGCACAGCTCATTCAAAATAAAGACATATCCGCCAAAGAAGCGGTTCAAGCATCGATAACACGGGCAAATGCGGTTAATCCTCGGTTAAATGCAATCCAATCTGAACAATTTGAACAAGCGCTTAAAGCCAGCACACACACCTCTGAAGGCATTTTTTCCGGCATACCTTTTTTTATGAAGGACAATACCGATCTAGCAGGCTTCACAACGCATCATGGCTCTGCGGCAATTCATAATGCCCCAGTGCAAAAAAATCCGCCGCTCAGCCAACAGCTGGCTGATCAAGGCTTTATCTTTTTAGGAAAAAGTACACTGCCTGAATTTGGACTGAATGCCACAACTGAATATAAAAACGGCACAGCAACAAAAAACCCGTGGCATACGGAATTTTCTTGCGGCGCATCTTCAGGCGGTTCTGCCGCACTCGTTGCTGCTGGTGTAGTACCTATTGCACATGCTAATGATGGTGGCGGATCAATTCGCATACCAGCTGCGTGCTGTGGCTTAGTCGGTTTAAAACCAACCCGCGGGCGAACATTGGACAGCGAAGCTGCCAGCAAACTGCCTATCAATATTATTTCTGAAGGAGCTTTGACACGCAGTGTAAGAGACACTGCACATTTCATGGCGGGTATGGAGCAAAGTTTTTACAATGTCAGACTTCCCAAAATCGGTTTAATTGAACATGCAGCCAAAAGGCGTTTACGTATTGGCGTCGTTCAGCAATCCATTACAGGGTCTGTAGATCAAGACACTGCTATTGCGCTTGAACAGACCGCACAGCAGCTGGCAAAGCTCGGACATCATATTGAATATTATCAATTACCTTTTGCAAAAAATTTTGTAGATGATTTTAGCCATTATTGGGGTTTTTTATCATTTTTACTGCAAAGCTTTGGCAAACAATTATTTGGTGCAAATTTCCAGCCCAATGAACTCGATAATCTAACGATTGGCCTATCTAAACTGTATAAAAGCAATTTCTATAAAACACCGATTTTTCTGCATCGTTTAAAGAAAATTCAGCATCAATACCAGCAAGTATTTACACAATTTGACGTGCTTCTTTCCCCTGTACTTGCGCATACTACACCACGCTTAGGTTACATATCACCGCAACTGCCATTTGATGAATTATTCGCTCGCATACAAAATTATGTGACATTTACTCCTATTCAAAATATTGCAGGAGCTCCCGCGATTTCACTGCCGCTTGCAGCCACAAAAGAATATGGTTTGCCTATTGGCATGCAATTCTCTGCAAATTTAGGCGATGAGCGAACCCTGCTAGAGCTTGCATTTGAATTAGAAGAGGCACACCCGTGGAAAAAAATTAATGCTGAAGCCTTAAACTAGGCGTTGCATGACAGCCCTATCCTTACTTTGTAAGTATCTTGCAATTACAAATTTTACATTAGTAAATAAAAACCGCACCGGCGGTTTTTATATTGCTTATAGTACGTCAAATTCAATTCTGCGGTTTTTCTTTCGTCCATCTGGCGTAGCATTATCCGCAACAGGTTTACTGGAACCTAAGCCCTCTGTGTTCATACTTTCAGCTGCTATACTTTTACTGACTAAATAATTTTTTACAGCAGCAGCCCGCTCCTGACTTAAAACTAGATTTTTAGTCCCATCACCTGAACTATCTGTATGACCCGTAATTTTGACTTTTTTCCCGCCAACTTTATGTAAAGCTACGGCCATTTCATTCAGAATTTGCATCCCTGAAGGTGCTAAAACTGCACTGCCAGATTCAAATTCAATAATCCTGTTTTTTAAAGCTGAATCAATAATATGCTGTTCCGCAGTATTTATACTCAATTGAGTATTCACTTTATAATTTGCAGGAACAAGGCTTTGCATTTTAGCAGCAGTAAACTGCACTTCATTTGGTTTACTGATTTTCCCGGTCAAATTAATCTGTGTGCCACGCACAGACAGTTGCCCCTGCTGAATTTTTTTTAAATCTTCTGTAATGACATTACTGACTTGACTGCTCCAGCCAGCTGGCGCAGACACCATACGTACCTGTATTTTATCAATAATGTTTTCTCGGCCATAAGTTGCATAGGCTTTTTTCAAAATTTCCTGCTTTGCAACCTCATTGGGCACCGCACCTTCAATCACAATTGCCTGCTGCGCATAGCTCAAACTGCACAGCAACATTAAATTAAGAAATAATGCGTGCTTCATGCAACACTTATTGTTGTATTGATTCATTTTTATTCATCTATAAATGTTTGTTTAAAAAGCTTCATCGCTTGTGCAAGACTCATTTGCCGCTCACTTAAAGCTTGCTCTAATGCTGCCAATCCAGCATTGTGCTTTAAATAAGGGTCGATCCATTGCGCATCGATAAGAGATACCCAGTGTTCATTATTTATATCTTGGGTAAAAATACTGCTGAGCGCACGAATATCCGCCCCTTGAAAGCCGAACAGCAACATCGGAGATTCACTGTGTAAAATACCGATAAGCAGCTCCGCATTTTGCTGCTCGATAAACCGGCTAATTAAATTGACCCAAAATGCAGCAATTTCATAGCAGTAGCTGATCTTTCCAATGGGCAGAATCAGTATTTTATTTAATCGAGATGTGCCATGCTGAATAATCGGCTGCAGCAGCAGCCCCAAACCAATCATACATTGCGCCAATTGGGCAGGTGTAAAATTCAACATTTGAGCAAATGAATGCACTGTATGATGCTCATAAAATGAGGCCGTTTCTTGAGTGCCAAAAACCTGAATTTCATCAGGTAATTTAGTTAATTTATCTAGCAAAATATCTGGATCGCGTATTGAACGCATAATCCTATTTCGCTGATATAAATCAATTAAAGTGGGTTTATAGCGGTAAGGTGCAAATTGAAGGTTGTCTAAAGGATCATCCAGTTCCAATAAATGACACAGCACCATTGGAAACGGCCGCCCTGAACTGTCTTCACTGCTGATTAAATTTGCAGCCAAAAATCGCTTATCGTGCGTACTGGCAACAAAGAAATCCAAAGATGGTAGTTTTGCATAGGCTTCTGTAAACGTCTCTGAACACATTGCCAGTTCTAAGGCTTCAGTCACCCACTGATCAATTAATTGAATCAGTGCATATTGCCCGCGGGACTTTAAAAAGTCTCCGCGTGCAGGACATTTTCCATAATATAACGGTGCAGTTTTGACGTCATGCATTTATACATCTCCTGCACTGAATAAAACCCTGTAAACCGCTCATGGAGTTACCGCTCCAGTATTGGGTTGCAATGATGCTGTTAAATTCGCAGCAGGCATAGCCTGTGCGGCGACAATCCGTACAACTTTATTCATCACAACTTGATTGCTTAACGCCATTCCGTTGTAGCTAGGGTTTGAACCAATATTGCCTGCATTATTGCCGCTGACTAACCGGAAATTCACTTTGACCAAAATGTTGGCATCTTGCTTAGCACGCCATACCAGCTCAAACGTATTGCCTTTTTGTGTGCGTTCAGCGCCTTCTATTAATCGGTTAATGCCATACTCGCCTGGTTCATCAAAAATTGTATGGGTTTTACCTTCCAAATCTATTGCAGTGATTCGCGCTCCAGGTATAGAGCCTTTGTTTGGCCATACAAAATTTACCCATTGCTGAACCCCGTTTTCAAAGACCATGCGCTGTCCATCAATATCAATGATATAAGACAGCAGCTGTGGGTTTTCCATTGGATAAAACTGGAAATTGGACTGATTGGATGGTGCAGTTACTGGCTGATTTATTTCCCCTGTTGCCATGCCATTGCTTGGCGACACATAATTTTGAAAATTGGCTGAAAATTGCTGATTGATGCCAATACCCAGGTCCTGCCATGTTTTAGTGGTCAGTGTATAGCCGCGGCGAATAACAAATGGATCTAAAAATTCTTTTACAAATCGCGCAATACTGCCATTTTCACCAAAGATCTGATTAATTTCATTGCTGGTCGCTTGCAAAGATGCATTGGCATTAAATGGATATTTGCTGGCTAAATTTTCCGTAAAGGGCTGGTATGCCTGCATCATCCACAGCTTATTCATCTCATCCTGCGCCGGTGTAAGCAAGGCTTCAAAGGTCTGTGTCAAAGGCGTCAGCAAGAGTTTATGTAGCAAAGCTTGATCTGACTCTTTTAAACCCACAGCCATTTTTTCGTCAACATACTTTTGCGTGCTGTTAAATACCGAGTTCTGATCATTAATCGTTTGCTTTGCCAACGTCATACTGGATGGACCAAAGTCGCCAGAATTTCTTAAATCATTCAGCTTGCTGCGGACTTGCCCCATAGACAGCATATATTCATCCAACAATGACTTATTTTGCTGGTCATCGCGTTTGCGAACAATTTGATAAAACATTTGAAATTCTTTAGCAATCACACCTTGAACTGCTGTAGGTACATTCTGCTGTGCCACCAATTCCGTTTCATTTTGACTCAGCACTTTACGTTTAAACCAAGCAACAAAACCAGTTTGGGGCGCGGCAAGTTCTGCTTGTACAGCGGGATTATCCCAGCTGGTTTCTTTGGCTGCACGACCCAAAACAGCAAGAATTGGAGAGTTTTCAGGTTCTCCCCAAATATCCATATACTTCGCCTGCAATTTGAAATCTGCATTTTTAGCATAATGAACACCATTTAAAAATTTACGCCATTCTGCAATATATTCCTGCTTATACAATTCAGTCAGCTGCTTGCGAATTTGTTCAGGGCTGCCGCTAAATGTAAGGTCATCTGACTGAGTCATATTCAATACCCAGTCTTTACTGTCTGTAGGACTGTTGGCTGCCTTTTCAATCGCATCTTGTACATATTCATTCCACGCTTGATAGCTGAATATTCCAGGCAAAGCATAGCTGCCCAGAATACTGTTTTGACTGCTTTCACCTACAATTTGCTTGATCGTTAATGCATGGAATCTGACTGAGCCGCGCATTTTTATTTCATTATATACACGGTCACGCGCAGGAATTCCTGTACTAATTGAAGTCAAAATCTGACGGGTTTGATCGACCAAATTCGCATCTGAATCTAAACGCGGAAACATCGGATCATTCGCTAAAGTCATGGCATAGGACAGCACCTGCTCGGCTCGAATGATCATTTCGTTCCGAGGCAATGGTCCACGGTTGTGCTCAAGCCATGAACGCCAAAAGCGCGACACTTGATCACTTAGGTGTGCTGACTCACGATATTGCGGATTGCTCAGCATCAAATAAGCTTTCAATGCATTGTATGCATCCTGTGGATTGGTATCGGCAGGCTCAGAAAAAGGCTGATTAGTTTTAATGTTATGATTTAAATGAATATTTACTTTGTTCTCTTTCAGCATCACTTCATTGTTTTTTACCCGCTGTAAATACTGCGCCATATTTTGCTGAGCTGGCAGCAGTACAATCTGCTGAATGCCTTTCAAATATTCGGTTTTCAGTTTGTCCCTAATTTCATTGCCTTGATATAAGCCTAAACTGTATTTGAACGGACGCTCTTGATCAAAATGATCCAATTGCTGCAAACGCCCCTGCAAGATGAGCAAGGCTTCAAGCTGAGTCGATAATTCTCCTCCAGATTGCGCCTCCATTTGCACCACTTTACTTAAATCAGCATTGGCTTCAGCAATTAATTGCTGATTATTTCGATAGGACCATACCCATAAGCTTAACAGCAATGCCACTGTGCATAGCGCTGCAATAAATAGAAGAAACCGTTTCCGCTTACGCGTTGGATTGATATGCTGCTTAACTAAATTTTTGTCTTTAAGAATGACACTCGAAAATAGCCCTTTTAAAAAATAACCATGATCTTGAGAAATTGAATTGGTCGGCACGCCAAACTCTGAATCATTACTCTTAATTAAATGAAAATCCTCAGCAATTTGTTCGGTCATTCGGCTTTCAATTGCCCCTTCCTGTAAAGCGCTGGTAAAATAGAAACCGCGAAAAACAGGTTTGAACTGATAAGGATTTTCTTGGAATAAAGTCCCAATAAAAGTTTTTAAAGCAGGCTTTAGGCTTTTAAATTCCAAAGGAAAGGTCATCACACTTGGAGAAATATTCTGTGAATGCCTGCGGCTTAAATGTGTTGTACTGACACTTTTCAGCCCGTCATACAAAATCCCGTAATGCTTTTCAAATAATTCAACTGAGTTTTCCAGAGAATCGGCCCGATAAGGCAAGGTCGCCCCCCATACCTGATCAAACTCATCATGATCATAGCAATCAAAAAACTCGGTAAACCCCGCGATTAAATCCATCTTTGAAAAGACTAAATATACGGGCGGGAAGATTTCTAGACGCTCGGTTAAATCCTGAATTCGCGCGCGTAAGTTTTTAGCTAATTTAATTGATTTTTCAGGGCTTTGACTGACTAACTCTGCAATACTTACGATAACTATCAAGCCATTGATTGGCGCTTTGCTGCGGCTTCTTTTTAAAATATTCAAAAAACCCAGCCATTCCGAATGATCTTCTGCATAGGCTGAATATCGACCAGCCGTATCTAAAAGCACCCCTTCGGTCGAAAAAAACCAGTCACAATTGCGTGTACCGCTTAAACCTGACGACACCATTTTTTGATGGCTGGCTTCAAATGGAAAGCGCAGTCCTGAATTATAAATGGCTGAACTTTTACCTGCTGCAGGATTGCCAATGACCATATACCACGGCAACTCATACAGCGCGGCATTGCCTTTTCTATCCCCTAATTTAGATCTTCTGATCAGCTGAATAGAGTCTTTAACTTGCTGATTGATCAGCTGCAGCTCTTCTTTATTATTTACTTTGCCATATTCTGATTCAGTATCTTTGGAAATTGCATCCGCTAAAATTTCTCCCTGCTTGCCATTTCGGTAATATTGCACAAGCTCATAAACACCCCAAATCATCAGCCCAGTAATATAAACAGCAGCAATGATCCAAAAAACTTTATCAGGCACTGTATTGTGCATCGCCAATATAGCGACAAAAAACGATAAAGCCATAATGGCTTTCGGATTTGTCAGATACTGCCAGACATAACCCAGCAAGGTATAAAATAATGTATTCACTTTCTTCTCTTAAATGTTTTTATTGCTCTAAATAAGCGCGTTCGCCATTCTGCTGTACGTCTAAATCTGCTGCTGCCTGATAATCATCAAAAACAGCATAAACATCTTCGCGGTCTGCGCTAAAAATCAAACCTTTTAATTCTTCAGATAAATGCATCCCCACCATAAAGTGAAAAACCTTGGCCAGCTGCTGTGTATGACCCGTATTGTGATACGTATATAAAAAATGCTGTGTCTCAATGAACGTTTCTGAAAATTTCTGATGCAGCTTTTTTGAACTTTTAATATTTTGCATATCATCTAAAAATAAAACACATGGCTCATCTTGCTGAAATTGTTCATATTCATTTAGCTTATTTTGCTCAATAAAATGGCCTGCACAGGATTCATTTACACTGATTTTTAATGTTCTTTTCGGGTTTAAATCTTCTATTAAGGTGTCTATAGGCGCTACGCACCAGCTGGCTGCATATTCAGCGGCAATGTACTGTTCACTTTGCCAAAACTTCTCATCAAGGCATTCCTGATCAATTTCGGAATCAACAGCAATAATTAAATTAAAACAATATTTCTGCTGTGCAACCTGTTCTAAAAGCTTTAACCACTCTGTATAGGCGCTGTGCTGGCTTATAAAGTGATATTCCATTTCAATTTGAGCTTCTAAAATTGAATATTGTGCGGCTAATGAAGATAACAGTTCTGCCCGTGCTTGATCATTATGCTGATGTATCAAATCTTCAGGTAATAATAGATACACAAAAAGCTGGTTTAAACGGGCAATAACTCGAGAGTTTACTTCTTGCAGTGTATCAGGCTCCTCATAGGACTCACCTCGCCATGCAGGATGCATACGGTATTGATAAGCCATTTCACTATCGTAAAACATGGCTGAGTCTTTTAAATGTTGCGCTGCAGCAAAGAGCGCTTCCGCATGTGGTTCTAATTGATGCTGAATCAGCTGTAATATTCTTTGCTCACGGATAGATCGCAGACTGGAATTTTCGTCATCGCTATCCGCTAATAATTGATCCAAAGCGCGAATGCGAAATGACAATAATGGTAAGCCGTAAGCATTGCATAAATCTGAATCCAATTCAGGACTTCTAAACTTCTTATATTCTTCAAGAATTTCTGAATTTTCTCCAAAACTATGCACGGCTGCAGCAGAAAATATATTCAATGAAAATTGCCGAATAGAAACATCAGGCGCTTTGAATAAATTTTCCGACAGTATATTTTGCTGTGCGATCTCAGCGCTTTGCTGCTGCTTTAAATCTTTCTTTTTTCTGAAGTACTTTATTATTGTCAAAATTAGATAGGGTGAAAATACAATGGCTGTGACCAACACAGGCAATAAAAGTAAATAATTCAATAGATCCCAGCCTGTAGGCTGATAAGACGTATCCCGCCAGAAATAAATAATGCAGCTGCAAAGCAGTGCAAAAATGGTCAAAAAGGCCGATATTATTATTTTAATCATTGTAATTTTCCTATTAATGCATAACAGGTTTCATTATTGTCTATGGATAATTTAGGGCTTAACAATGCACCTTGTGATAATCCGACACTCATACCAGTATTTAAGTACATAGGCTGAATATCTTCTTTTTTGAGTATTAAACGGACATCAACCATTAGTGATGGACTGCACCAGATACTGATCAATTTTTTTAATTTTTCACTCAAAGGCTGCCGCGGCAAAAATTCCTGATAGTCCTGCTGATTGAGCGGCCCAATGCTGATTTCAATCCTGTCATCTATCTGACGAACAGTTTCGCCGCAAAATGTATTCATGCCTAATTGGCTATTAAGTTCTCCGCCCAATTGTGTTTTCTGTGAATCATCCAGCTTAAATTGAGTCGCTAGAAATTCACTCACTTGAAAATCAGCTTTAAAAATACAGTTTAATATGGTTTTTAAAGCATAAACAGTATTGGTTTGCCCCTGCATCAACCCTGAGAATTCTGCAAAATAATCTTCTAGATCAGAAGCTTCATGCTGCGAATTAATATAGCCATTTAAAGCATGAATAATATTCAAATAATTATTTTCATGCTCCATTTCATAGCGGATAGGCAAATTATAATTAATGCTGGCATCAATATATTGTGCCGTCAGATTATGGTTAAACAGGTTTAAAAAATGCAATGCTTCTTCGCGCTGCTGACGGCTGCTGTGTTTAATTTTATTGGTATAGCTATATGGCAATGCGCCTTGGATACCTGTCAGCCCAACCAACAAGTTTGTCATTTGAATTTGGCTGCCATCAATATGTAAAGACTCAATTTCTGTTTGCGGAAAATTGAGTTTTAGCGAACTGTTGAATTGAAAATCTTTAGACCAGTGCCCATCTTTATTGAATACCGTACCATGCCGGAATAAACGTGCCGCCTGAATAAATTCAAATGAAGCTGGATTCTCCAGCAAATCTTCAATTACAGAAGCTTTCTGCCACCAACGTTCTGAACGCATTGGTATAGCTCCTGCTGAGACTGGATATCGTATACAACCAAATCAACATAACTGTTCATTTGAACTTTCAAATTAAAAAGATGCGCCAATAACTGACTAAATATATATAGGCTTTGACCGCAGAAAACTTCAGACTGTATACCGAGTTTAATTTTTATACCGCGTACAAATAATGGATATGGCCTGCTTTCTATCAATTTATTCGTAAGCTCAAAGTCTAGTTTTTGAATCGATTGAATGATGATTTCATTCTCTTTTGATTGCGGCAGGTTATATAGTTCGAGCAATTCCTTTAAATGCTCAACTGCATTTTCTTTCATCAAAGACATGGTATTCAGTGACAAATGCGAAATAATGCGCCACTGTTCTTTTTTATTCTGCTTAAAATAATAAGGCAAGTTTGGACGTTTGAGCATTATTGCTTTACGCGCCAGACTGCTGTCATTCAGTGTCAGTACATTTTGATCTTTATTATAGCTTTCATGCGGTAAATCACAGTTTGAGCACATTAATTCAATACTAATAAAATCTGAACTGGTGCTTTGCGGTTCCAGATGCTTTGAAACTAAACTATAGCTCAATTCTTGACAATTGTTCCTAAACCTAGAGGTACTTAAGCTATAAAAAAAATTAACTTTCTCGTGATGATAATGGCTCATTGCAAAAAAAGGTAAAATAGGTAGAAATACTTGATCTTGACTGCTTTTTTCTCGAACCATACTCATATTCAAAATAGAATATGCCTGATAATACTCAGGATGATGCGCATCCGTAATTAATGGGTATTCCATTTTTTTGTGATTGATTTTTTGCGGTTCAGCCTGTTTATTAAACAGATTAACTACAGGCGTACAAAACAGTTTAAAATTCGCAGTATTAAGCTCACTATAATTTCTTAAAATCACCTGATCATTTAAATCCAACTTAAAGTGAATAAGCAGTTCAAAGGTATTATTAAATGTATTGAATAGATGTAAGAAGTTCAAATCCAAATTTAAGAAATGAAATTTTTCTGGACAGCTAAAATATTCCATTAATAAGCGGTAAGCCTGATGCGTGTGCTGATCACTCGGCAAAATGCTTTCTTTTTCATTAAATCCAATGAGCTGAAAAGGATTTTTGATCTCAAAAACGTGGCTGTCTGACCGAATACTGAAACTGGTTTCAGTCTGAAAAATCCGATCCAGCAGCTGAAGCGGAAAGTTAGAAATCGCATCTAAATATATGGGCAATTTTGCTTGTGCAAGCTGAATATTTTTCTGATTAAAAATCTCGAAATCTAAACTCAGCGCAGCATTATGATTGTTCTGCATATGCGCTGAGGGATGTGTTTTAAATCTAACTTGTTTGAGTACAATCGGCAGTAAATCAACATTGTTAACAGTTGAATATTCACATTGTATGCCTCGGATACTTTTGGACTTAAGCGCTGTATTTCGAGGTATTGTATGCACATTGGTCAGCTGCTTGATTTTATTGCTATCATCAAAAGATACAATTGAACAAGCTGGAAAAGGCTTTAAATACTGCGGGAACATGACTTCAAAAAGCGAATGCGTAAATAGCTCATAGCTGTCTGACAGCTTTTTGTCTATCCGCGCAGCAATTAATGAAAAAGATTGTATTAAGCGTTCAATATGCGGGTCATCGATCTGCTCTTGATTTAATGATAAGCGCTGGGCGATTTTAGGATATTTATGCGAAAATTCACGAGATTGCTGAGAAAACTCCTGCAATTGCTTTTCATAATACGGTAGCAGCTCTTCAATCACAGATAACCCACTTAAGCTCTAGGTGAAATAACATATTGTTGTGTTGTTGGTTTTAATAAGGCATCAAAAACGACTGGCTCATATAAAGGATGTATATTGAGATAGGCCTGAATACTGAGACAGAGTGCCCCCATATTGTGCCCTTCCATCAGCATTTCGACTTTAATTTGCTTCAGCCTAGGCTCGTGCGCTGTAATCGACTGTTCAATGGATTGACATATTTTGTCCCGGTCCATCGGGTTTGCAGTCGACAAACCGACAAAATCAATGATTCCAAATTGTAAAATTGACCGCTTAGCCAATGGAAAATCGTCTATATCAACACTGACCTTTGCGACACGGCTATTGAGCAAATCCTCCAAATCTAAGGCAACAGACTCGCGCAATTCCTGTAATGATAAGCCTTGATAGTGCTGCTGTTCATTGGGCAGCATCCGGTCAAAAAGCGTTGTTTTAAAGCCATAAGGGTAAATCTGATCTAAGTTCATTTTTGTTCTTATTCATATCAGCCATAGACATAGAGGCCAATATCACATTAACCTCTATATTTATTTTATTATTAAATTATGCTGCGTAAGATGCTGTATTATTTGATAAAGACCATTTTTTAGTTACAGCGCCTTTTTGCGTACCGTTAATATCTTGCTGATTATACGTCCACTCTACAGCAGCATATTTCAAGCCAAACGCTTCATGCGGAACACCTTCTTCATTTACATTCGGTGTAACGCTTGAAACTAAAACATGTTTCAGTTTGATTTGAAGATATTTAATGCGTTTATCGCCATTTGCGCGGTAAAAATCAATTTGCACTTCATCAAATGTATAGCCAGCAGAACATGCTTCCCAAAGTTTTGGACTAGTTGCATCCAGATCTTTGATAAAAATCATGTCAGAATGTTCTACGCGTTCAGCAGTATGCCCGCCCACACTTGATGATGTCGCCGATTTCGGCTGACGGATATTGTGCGACCATGAATTTACTTCCAGCCAGCTTTTATGCTCTGAATCGCGTGATTCACCATCGACTTTGTATTTCCCGCGGAATTGTACGTATATATCTTTCATTTTTATAATTTTCCTAATTTTAATCTAACGTTATTATTATGTTGCCTCAAATTAATTTGAGGGCTGAGGAAGCTCAGTAACAAGTCTCAAAGATACTGATAACTCATCCAACTGAAAATGCGGCCTCAAAAAGACCACAGATTTGTAGTGTCCAGGCTGTGCTGGATTTTCTACAACTTTTACAGAAGCTTCACGCAGCGGATATTGTGCTTTCGCTTCTTGTGAAGCGCCATCATCCAGCAATACATATTGAGATAGCCAGTCATTTAAAAAGGCTTCAACATTGCCTGCAGATGCAAAGCTGCCGACTTTATCGCGCATCATGGCTTTTAAATAGTGCGCAATGCGTGAAACTGCCATAATATATTGGATCTGGCTGGACAATGCCGAGTTTGCATTTGCAGTATCGTTATCATATTTTTTCGGTTTTTGAGCCGATTGCGCCCCAAAAAATGCAGCATAATCTGTATTTTTACAATGCACAAGCGGTACAAAACCTAAGTCACTCAACTCTTTTTCACGACGATCTGTGATTGCAATCTCAGTCGGACATTTAAAAACCACTTCACCATCGTTGGTTTTAAACGTATGCACTGGCAAACCTTCAACTAAGCCGCCGCCTTCAACACCGCGAATTGCAGCGCACCAGCCATGCATATCAAAAGCATTGGTCAATCGAGTTGAAAAGGCATAAGCTGCATTCATCCACAAATATTCATTGTGGTTTTCGCCCGAAACTTCTTCAAGAAAATTAAAACCTTCCGTTGCCGTTCCTTCCATCGGGTGATAAGGCAGACGGCCAAGCACGCGCGGCATCGTTAAAGCTACATAACGCGCATCATCACTTTCACGGAACGAACGCCACTGTACGTATTCTGCAGTCTCGAAAATTTTTGAAACATCGCGTGGACGGTCAATATCTGTAAATGACTCCAAACCAAACATTTCAGGGTTCGCCGCAGAGATGAACGGTGCATGCGCAGCCGCAGCTACGTGTGATATCTGCTCAAGCAGATACATATCTGATGGTGTGCGGTCAAATTCAAAATCGCCAATCAACGTTGCATAAGGCGCTCCGCCAAATGACCCATATTCTTCTTCATAGATTTTTTTAAATAAAGTACTTTGATCAAAATCAGCTGCGCTTTGAAAATCTTTAATCAGTTCCTTCTTTGTCGTATTTAGCATACGAATTTTGATTAAAGCGTGAGCAGGTGTTTCTTGGCAAAAATAATATAATCCGCGCCATGTCGATTCCACTCTTTGAAAATCAGAGTGATGCATGATTTTGCTGAGTTGGGCAGAAATTAGAGCATCAATTTCTGCAATACGCTTATCTATGGATAAAGTCATATTTTCAGAAACAATAATTGTGCCTGCCATCACTTCTTTTGCCAGTTCGCCAATCAAACTTTTGGCACGGTCATGCTCGTCTTCACTGCGTGCAATTCGGCTTTGTTCGACAATAGAATCCAATAAGCTATATTCTTCTTTTAATGCCAGATTTGATGCTGCAGCTGTTGAATTATTCATTTTCCGCCTCTAAGCTTAATTTACGCACTTGATCTGTATTTTGTAAAACATCATCCAGCAAGTCTTCTAAACGTTCATTATTTGAAATTTTATTGCGTAAATCAGTTAGCCGTTCACGTGCAGCCAGCAGCTTTTTCAGCGGATCGACCTGCTGTACAATTTGTTCTGGACGGAAATCATCCATTGCTTTAAAAGTCAGATCTACAGACATAAAACCGCCTTCTGCAGTCAATGTATTTTCGACCTGAAAATTTGCGCGCGGTGCTAAAGACTCCATCACTTCATCTATATTGTCCAAATCAACATTAATGAATTTCTTGTCTTTTAATTTTGTTTTTTCCATTTCAGATGCTGCTGAAAAATCCCCCAGCACACCCACAACAAAAGGCAGTTCTTTCACTTCACGCCCATCGCCCACTTCTACGTCATAAGTGAGCTGCACACGCGGCGGCCTAATGCGCTGCAATTTTTTTTGCGCGCTTTCACGTTTTGCCATTTTTGTTTTCCTTTTTATTTTTTATTAAATGCATCGAATGGTGATGCGCTAGACGCTGCCGAAGCTTTAAGTATTTGCTCCTTCGCTGGCGCTGCTGTGCTACTAGTTTTTAAAAGCTTCGAAGCAGAAATTTTTCCCGTCTCAGCTTTCTTTTTATTAGAGCTGCCCTTACTGCTGCTTACTGAAGTTTTTTTAGCAGACTTCTTCTTTGATGTAGGCTCAGAATACGCTTTGTCTTTTTGGCTTAATATTACAGGCTGTGCATAACGGATCGTTTCAGCTAATTCTTTGGCTGGCTGATAGTTATTTTCTGAAATAGAACGCAGTTCCACAGTACGCATATGATTTAGTGCATTTTGAGAAATAGAAGTCCCCGCAAGAAACTCTATATCCGTCATTTTAGGCGTATTAATATTTAAACTGCGTAATTGATTCAGCGCTTGCAGTGCTTTTAAATTATTGCCATTTTCTTGATAATTCTGCGCGATCGAAATTTTAAAATCGGTAAGCTGTTCTAAATTTTGTTTATTTTTTTTATCACATAATTGCGTATATAGATCAATTAATTCAGCACTAGTATCTCCTGCCGCCAAGGGATTTGCTTTTATACAGGATTTACTGATTTCTGCTGATGCATCAGTCTTCGCATAACTGGCTTGCATAACAAAAATAATAGCAATTAATGGCATAAAACTCATGCCTTTTGGAAAAATAAACATCGAATATTCTCTAAATTTGGTCATTATTTAATGAGGATTTATCACTTATTTTTTGTGATTTTTCCTATTTATAATCATTTTTTGATTTTTAATGTTGCAGATTTAACAAAATATAATCACCTCAAGTCAAGAAAAAACTGATTGAATTGGCAAAAAAATATTAATTTCTGATTTTTTTTTGAAAAAATGAAGATTTAATTTTGTATTTTGAAAAAAATATGTAGAATATGCCGACTTCTTTATCATAAAAACAATATAAAGCATTGTTTTAAAATATAATATTTATTAATTTAAAAATTACACTGAAATAGACTTATTAAAAATAAGCTCATTGCAATTAGAAATATATTGAGATAGCCATGAATAATTTAAAAATTTTAATAACAAAACTATCTGAACAATCACGTATATCGCTTGAAAAATCTGTAAATACTTGCATTTCTAATCAGAACTATGAAATTGAAATAGAACATTTTTTAGTTGAAATTCTGCAACAGAAATCTTTAAATGATTTTCAAGCCTTGCTGAAAAAATACCATATTTCTAAAGAAGATCTGATTCATGATCTGAATGACAGTATTGCTCAACTCCCCAAAGGCAATGTCCGCACACCTATTTTTGCAAATTCCATTGTCCGCTTACTGGAGCAAGCTTGGCTTCTAGCCTCCGCCCAACAGAATCCAATTATACGCAGTGGGCACTTGATTACTGCTTTGTTAACAGCCCAAGACCTTTATCAAATTGCTGCACGTGCATCATCAATATTTGATTTATTTCCTATTGATACGATGAAGCATAAATTTATCGACCTTTGTCAAAACAGTTCTGAAAACGTCACAAAATATGATGGCAAAGCTGCCAGTTTTGAAAAGTTTTCAAGCGAAAATACAGTTCATAAAACACCAGCGCTTGATTTATATACTATCAATCTTACTGAGAAAGCCCGTAAAGGTGCTATTGATCCGGTGATTGGACGCGAATTTGAAATCCGTCAAATGCTGAACATTTTAATGCGCCGCCGTCAAAACAATCCTATTTTAACGGGTGAACCTGGCGTTGGAAAAACAGCTGTAGTTGAAGGCTTAGCCTTGAAAATAGTACAAAATCAGGTGCCCGATGCACTAAAAAATGTCCAGCTGCATACCTTAGATATGGGACTGCTGCAAGCTGGAGCAAGCGTCAAAGGTGAATTTGAAAATAGACTAAAGCAGATTATTCAAGAGGTGCAATCTTCTACCTACCCCATCATTTTATTTATTGATGAAGCACACACACTTATTGGGGCCGGCGGACAAGCTGGACAGAATGACGCTGCAAATTTACTGAAACCCGCATTGGCACGCGGTGAATTACGCACAATTGCAGCAACAACATGGGCTGAATACAAACAATATTTTGAAAAAGATGCAGCTTTAAGCCGCCGTTTTCAGGTAGTCCAAGTTCAGGAACCGACTGAAGAAGTAACGATTGATATGCTGCGCGCTATGATTCCTGTGATGTCAGAACACTTTAAACTGCAAATTGATGACGAAGCAATTATTACAGCTGTACATGCATCACATCGCTACATTACTGGCCGTCAGCTTCCAGATAAGGCAATTAGTGTTCTCGATACGGCAGCGGCACGTGTTGCATTGACTCAAAATTCCAATCCTGTACAGCTGGATCAGCTGAATGCCCAGCTGCATAATCTAAAGCTACAATATGACATTTTATTGCAAGAAAACCAGTCGATGCCTATTCATCATCAACGTTTGACCGAATTGGAAACATCCATTTCAATTTTAAAAGATGATATTAGGCAGCTTAATCTGCAATGGGAAAATGAATTAGATATAGTTCGCCAAATTCAGCTTTTAAAACAGCAATCAATTGAAAACCAAAATAATAAGATTCAAAACTTAAGACAGCAACTCGCGATTGTACAAAATCATACCCCTTTGGTTTTTGAACGTGTAAATGCACAGATTATCCATGAAATTATTTCCGACTGGACTGGTATCCCAACGGGGAAAATGCTTCATGATGAAATTCATCAGGTGCTTGGCTTAGAACAAAAACTGGGGCAACGCATTTTTGGACAAGATTATGCGCTGCATCAATTGGTCCAAGGTATAAAAACTGCAAAAGCAAAATTAGAAGATCCTAACAAACCGCAAGGTGTTTTCTTGCTTGTCGGACCAAGCGGCGTAGGCAAAACCGAAACTGCATTAGCCCTTGCGAATGAACTGTATGGCGGCGAATCGCATCTCATCACGATCAACATGTCTGAATATCAAGAAGCGCATACTGTTTCATCCTTAAAAGGGGCGCCTCCTGGTTATGTTGGCTATGGACAAGGCGGAGTATTAACTGAGGCAGTGCGCCGAAATCCCTATAGTGTTGTGCTTTTAGATGAAATTGAGAAAGCCCATAGTGATGTTCATGAACTGTTTTACCAAGTTTTTGATAAAGGTATGCTTGAAGATGGTGAAGGACGCTTAATCGATTTTAAAAACACCACTATTCTTCTCACCTCAAATACTGGCTCTGGCGCCATTATGCAGGCTTGCCTTAATCATGCTGTTGAAGCATGGCCATCTGCCGAAGAACTGGTTAAACAATTAAAACCGAGTTTATACAAACAATTTAAAGCTGCCTTTTTAGGCCGTATGCGGATTGTCCCTTATGTGCCATTGCATGACGATTTGCTGCTACAAATTATTCAGCAAAAATTAGAAAAAATTTCTGCACGAATCGAAAATCAATATCAAACTAAAGTGATTTATCAGAATAACTTAATCGATCTTCTTTTAAATCGATGTACGGAAATAGACAGCGGCGCCCGTAATATCGACAACATTTTAAATGCATCTATTTTGCCTGCTCTCGCAACTGAAATTTTAACGGCAATGAGCGAGCAAAAGTTGCCAAAGGTTATTGAAATTGCGGTTCAAGATGATGTCATTCTTTATGTTTGCGATCCTGAATCTCCAATAGCTAAAAAAACGAAAAAGAAAAACCAAAAAAAATTAGAAGCATAAAATTAAATAAAGGCATCCTATGAGTTTAGAACTCGATTTTCTATTACAGCCTATTTCCGCAGAAACGCCTTGCGGTACAGACTGTTCGTTTTCAAATGAGTTTCATGCAATCAAAAAAGCAAAAACTCAAGATGATCCAGCACTTGCACAAGGTGATTGGGTATTGGAACCTAAACAGGCTGATTGGGCTTTTATCCATACAAAATCAATCACACTGCTGACAGAAAAAACCAAAGATATTCGAATTTTTAGTTGGCTTCTGGAGTCATGGACGCATTTGCATGGCTTTGAAGGAGTTTCCAAGGCACTTGAGCTGCTTCAACGCAGTTTGGCAGACTACTGGATGCAATTGCATCCACAAATAGAAGAAGATGATTTAGATCAACGTATTGGATTGCTTCAAGGCTATATTCACTTGCTGCCTAATTTATTAAAAAGCATTCCGATTGTCAGCATGCAGCATGCTTTTACACTGACTCATTATGAGAGCATGCTTCATCAGCAAAATCTTAAACTGAAAAGTGGTACTGAGTCTGAAGAGTCTTATGCCACTCCATTTGCATATGACCTTGAGCAGTTTGAACAGGCATTATTCAATACCTCTAAATCGATTCAATATCAAAATTACCAGAAATTTTGTGATGCTTTAAATCAGTGGCAATTATTAAAAAATATTTTAGACAGTCTCATGGGACTAGATGCACCGAGTTTTGCATCCATAGATTCACAATTAGAAACCATTCACCTCTCATTGAAAAAAATTTATAAGGCCGATGCATTTACGAACTCGGCCTCTATGCTCTCAGCAACATCTGAAGAACACTCACCTCAGCCTCATGAACTGCTGGTCACGCCTTCTCTTCCGTCGATATATAATCAGCAGCCTTTCCAGCCCCAGCCGCAAAATCATTTGGAAAACCGGGAACAAGCTATGCGCCTGATGCAGGAGGTTTCTGATTATTTTCAAATCAATGAACCACATAGTCCGGTGAGCTACATGCTGCAGAAAACGATCAAATGGAGCCAAATGCCGCTGCATGAATGGTTGACAGAAGTGTTGAAAAACGAACGCCCTATTGAAAATATGCAAGAGCTTTTAGGCGTTCAGTCGCGTGCCCATGGATCAAATAATGAAACAAATAGTGATTGGTAATAGAAATGTTTAGAGCAGAAAAAATTTTATGGGGCGAAGGCCTGTTTTTGCGTCCACAGCATTTTCAACTTCAGGATGCCTATCATGAACAGCGCTTAAATCAAACAGTAAGAGCGACTATTCCTTTCGCTTATGGATTCCAGTCTTTTAAATTTGATGAAGCCCAACTCAGCAATAATATTTTAGCTTTGAGTAAAGTTGAAATGATTTGGCAGGATGGCGATATTTATCAAGCCCCTGCTCTCGATCTTTTGCCAGAACCTATTTTGCTTGACGCACTGCATTTAAAAGGTGAGATGGATATTTTCCTCGCCCTGCCTATTTTGCAGCCAAACAAAAAGAATGTCAGCTTTGATAAGCAGCAAAGTCAAACTGGCCGCTTTCACACACATTTAATGGAAACCCATGATTTATTTACTGATGCCAGCAGTGCTGAAATCACACTATTGCGGCGCCGTGCTGAATTTAAGCTTTTAGAACGTGATTATGAACCGTCTCAACTCGATGGCTTTATCTATATGCCTTTAGGCCGAATTAAACGGCAAAGTTCAGGTCACTTTGTATTGGATGAAAACTTTATTCCCCCCATTCTACATATTGATTCCAGTGAAACGTTAATTTCGAATTTAAAACGTACTTTAAATGTTATTAAAGCTAAAATTAAAGCGATACAAGCCAATAATCGGGAAAATGAACAAAAACTGATTGAATTCCGCTCTGGAGATATTGTCTCTTTCTGGCTGGTTAATGCGCTAAATACCGCGCATGCAGGGCTCAATCATTTATTGCAATACCCGCACATTCATCCTGAACGGCTATTTTTTGAATTGCTGCGATTAAGCGGGTCTTTGCTGACCTTTTCAACAGCTTATGACGTAGATCATTTGCCGCAGTATCAGCATCATAATTTAGAAGAAAGTTTCAGTAGCTTAGACAAAATTTTACGTGATCTGCTGGATACCATTATTTCAAATCGATACATCAGTATTTCCTTAAAAGAATCACGCCCATCCTATTGGATTGGTAGTTTAGAGTCAGATAAAATCAGCCGAGATACCCGCTTATACTTAGCTGTTTCCAGCGGTGTTATGCCTGCACATGACCTGATTTCCTATGTGCCTTTACGCTTTAAAACGGGAAATACCATCGATGTTGAGCAGCGGGTCGTTGCGGCGCTGCCAGCAATTCCGCTGCAGCATTTAATCCAAGTGCCTACCGCTATTCCTGTGCGCTCAGGCGTGAGCTATTTTGAAATTGAACCGAATAATGAACTGTATCAGCGCATGCTGGATTCAGAGACGATCTGCGTCTATATCCCCAGCGGGTTCCAAGATATTTCTATCGAGCTCATTGCAGTAATAAATGGATGATTTGCCATGAATATGCACCAGAATGCCCCATCTCTGTTTGATGATGGACAAATTGGTTTTGGCATGATGCCAACAGCCGCTGAAGCGAAAATTGCAGCTACTGCAAATATGGTCGACTTAATGCACGATGGATTTTATATTGTTTTTTTACTTAAAAATCAGTATGTCCCATCTGATACAGAGACTTTCCGAGAAAAGATTTTAAATCTGCTCACCCATTTTGAAACGCAGGCGCGGAAATTGCAATTTCATCAAGATGATATTCAGGATGCTAAATATGCCTATTGCGCACTGCTTGATGAAACGATTATCACACAGCAAGATGAGCGTTTTTTTGAACTGCAGAATAATTGGATGATGTGCCCTTTGCAATTGAGTTTATTCGGTTCACAGCTTGCCGGTTATCGTTTCTTTGAAAAGATGGATGAAATTCGCGGCAAAGCGAAAGACCGTCTGCCGGCATTGGAAGTTTATCATTATTGCATGCTCTTAGGATTTCATGGCAAATATCGTCTTGAATCCATTGAAAATTTAAATCTGCTGGCATCAAGAGTAGGTGATGAAATTGATTATTTAAAGGGTAAAAAAGCGGCTTTTTCTCCTTTTTCAGCCTTGCCTGATCAAATTAAACATATTATTCACCGTGAATTGCCATTTTTCTGGATCTTCATTTTTTGGCTGGTATTTTCAATCACGGCCTTTACTGCATTGCATTTCATGCTTTCACAGCAAACCGATGCATCTTTTGCAACGTTCCAGAATGTGATTACTGCTCCGTCTGAACAAGCGTATATCATCATTCATTTACCTTAAGTACAATTTATAAAATTACATTGAACTATGGCAAACCATAAACAAAATAACGTACGTATATTGCAATCAACCCAAAAGAAAAACCTTCATCCCGCTGTGTATGCTGTTTGGGGCTTTTTTTCCGGCGCTGCTTTTATTAGCGCTGCCGTTTTGCTGTATATAAATTTAAATCATCAAACTGTATCGACTACAGCGCTGCAGCAGGATTTTAATTCAGATGAAACTGTTGCTTTAACTCACTCTCAAACTGCTTCATCAAATCAAATAATCCCCCCGCCGGCACTTGTAACGCCGCAAGCGGCAAACACCGAAGAATTTACATCAACTTCTGCTCAGCAATTTGACGGAGATTTGCTTAATGCTTTTAAACATGAAAAAGTTGAAAAGCCAAATGCGCAGCAGCTTGCGCCGTTTGAAAGTATCCAGCCCCAAATAAGGCCAGCCGCCGCAGTACAGAGCGAACCTGCTGCCGAAAAAAAGAAAATTACCGCCTCAGATGAGGCGATAGAAAATCTGCTAAAACAGAATGCTGCAAAAAACACCTCAGCCCTTCAAGCCGCAGTCATCGAACCAGAAATTCCTAGCCCGCGTGGATCAGTACAAGTAACCGTCACTAAAAGACTCCAAGCCATGAAAGATCCTACCGCAGCGCCATGATCAGCTTCTTAGCTTGCAGTTTTATATTGCTGACTTTCAGCATGGCCTTACTGATCTCGTATGAATTTAGAGAAAAGCTAAGACTATATTTCCACGATGGAATTTCGCAGTTTAAAAGCAAATTATTTTCTGCAAAGCAATTTGCGCATCAAATGAATGAGGCTGCATCTCCTGACCAAATTCAATCACATTGGCATTTGCAGCAATGGTGGATTTTAATTGCGGGCTTTTTTTTATTCAGCAGTATTTTACTGTATGCATTTACCCGGCCCATTACTGCTTCCAGTATAGAAGCTGACTATTTAAAAAAAACTGATCCGCAAATTTATGCCATGCTGGAAGGCCAAATATTGGATGTTCCGCAAGAGCTGGATGAATCTCTAGTTCAAGAAGCAGTCAATGATGCAATTGCTTTAGAAAATAATACAGCCTCTATTGCAGCGGCTCACATTTCCCCTGTATTGCATATCAATACCGATGATGAAGATTTGGTCGAACATCAGCATAGTGATATTGCTTCTGCTGATCGAAAATGGAATAAAATTAACCCGCGATATAAGCAGCGATTGCTTATGGTGTTCAAAATCATGCGCGAACAGCATGGCTATGAAATGGTGCTTTTAGAAGGTTATCGCAGCCCTGACCGCCAAAACACGCTGGCGCAAAATGTGAATACGACTCGGGCTCGCGGTTATCAAAGTTATCATCAATTTGGTCTAGCAGCTGATGTTGCATTTAAACGAAATGACAAAGTCGTGATTTCAGAGCGTGATCCGTGGGCAATGCGAGGTTATGAACTCTATGGACAAACGGCCGAAACGGTGGGCCTCACTTGGGGCGGCCGCTGGAAATCTCTTCAGGATTATGGTCATACGGAATACCGTATGCCAGGTTTAAAGAAAACGCGTGAAATGGCTGAACAGCTCACCTCAGAAGGTCAGCTGCAAGCCCGTCAAATGTCTATAAAAGCAGCTGCTCATATGCCGTAAATAGATATCTCAAATCATCTTATTAAATTTTAGGCTGAAAAATATTGCTGCAGCAGCTCAAGAACTTCAGCCCTTTTTTCGGCATGCAGCCAATGGCCAGCGCCTTCTACAGCTTTAAGCTCGGCATCTGGAAATTGACGAGTAATCGCATCTAAATACTCAGGCTTAGCAAGATATGGGGAGGCAGTGCCGCGTAAAAATAAAGCCGCTTGAGGGCTTGCTGGCTGTTCTGCCCAGCCTAAAATATCTGGATAATGTGCATTTAATGCATGAACATTAAACAGCCATTTTCCTTTTGAAAAGGATTTCAGCAAAAACTGTATCACCATCTCTTCGGAGACATATTGCTTCATTATATCAATAGCTTGCTGGCGTGTTTCGATTTGAGCCTGATCTACAGCCAGCAATGCTTTAAAGATTTGATCATGATGGTTCTGCTGATATGCCACTGGCGCCATATCGAGAATAGCCAATTGCTCTATACGCTCAGGCGCTAAGCCCGCCATGCGCATAGCAATTTTCCCGCCCATGGAATGCCCTGCTAAACTCACTTTTTCAAGACCAATTTCATTCAATGTATCAAGTACATCCTGCGCCATTAAGTCATAATTCATATCATTAGAATGTGCTGATTTTCCATGATTTCGCACGTCAAACTGTATAACTGTATGCGTTTGCATAAACGCCCGCGCCAGCATGCCTAAATTGCTTAAACTTCCAAATAAACCGTGAATAAATACAATAGGCGTTTGCTGTGAAGTAGAATTCCGATGCAGTTCATAATTTAGGATCATGCTGAATTTATGGTGACTTATTTAGATAATTTATGATGATTGTTCAATGAAATTTAATCAATTGTTTTTCGTGTTTAATCTATAAATTTGCTTAGGCTATTTTGGTTCGTCTTTTAGGATTTCATCCTTGTTTCACCACGCACCTCTTTTTCGAGGATAAATCTCGATGCAAACTAAACTTAAAAATAATTCAGCGGCAATTTTAAATATCGCTGGCCATTGGACTCTGGTTCTGGCATCCGTCCGGCATTCATATTAATTTGAATCGCTGGCAAGATCAGTTTTGGCATGCTCAAGGACGCATCACGGCGTGTTCGCATTTCAACAAATTCGGCTTTAGTCACGCCTTGGTGAATATGCACATTCCCCTGCTTTTGCTCCTGTATAGTTGTCTCACATTGATACCGATCACGATTTTCTGGCAAATAATCGTGACACAAAAAAACCCGCATGTGCTCTGGCAAGTGAAATAATTGCTGTACAGAATCAAATAACATAGATGCACTGCCCTTAGGAAAATCACAGCGTGCTGTTCCATAATCAGGCATAAATAAGGTATCACCCACAAATACGGCGTCTTCAACAACATAACTCAAACATGCAGGTGTATGCCCTGGCGTTGGAATGCAATATGCGTTTAAGTCACCAATTTTAAAAGATTCATGATCTTGAAATAGATAATCAAAAACTTGATGGGCATTAAAATACTTCACATCAAAATTATAAATAGCGCTAAAAACCTGCTGCACTTGCTTAATATGATGCCCAATTGCAATTTTCCCGCCAGTTTTCTCTTTGATGTACTGAGCTGCTGTTAAATGATCGGCATGAACATGGGTTTCTAAAATCCATTCTACGCTTAGGCTATTTTGCTGAATGAATGCTAATATACAATCTACATGTGCTGTAGAAATTGATGCAGATGCTGCGTCATAATCTAAAACACTGTCAATTACGGCGCATTTCTGTGTTTTGGGATCTGTCACGACATAACTGAATGTGTTGCTATTTTCATCAAAAAATTCTTGTACCCAAGCTGTTAGCATCACTTTCCTCCTTCTGACCACATGCGATGCAGCCAAACACCAGCGAACATGGCTGCAATAAAATACAGCGCTTGATAATGGCCCAAGCCAATTAAAGTAAAACTCGGCGCTGGACAAATACCCGCCATGCCCCAACCGATGCCAAATATACAGCTTCCCGCAATTAATTTTCGGTCTAAAACTGTATTTTTCGGCAACTCAATTGGCTCACCATACGCTGTTTTAAATTCAGGATGTTTCACTGCGCGCTGAAACGGAATAAACGCTACTGCGATTGCCCCTGCCATAACAAAGGCTAAGCTCGGATCCCATGCACCTGCAATATCTAAAAAATTCAATACTTTTTCTGGATTTGACATGCCAGAAACCATGAGCCCAACTGAAAAAAGACCGCCGAAAACAAAGGCAAAGAAATTTTTCATAGCACGCCCCCTAAAATATGACGCATAACGAAAACAGTAATCATACCAGCTCCCATAAATATAGCGGTTGCTACGAATGAGCGTTTTGAAAGCCGACTAATACCGCATATCCCATGACCGCTGGTACATCCTGAACCAAGCCGTGTTCCAAAACCAACCAGCACGCCAGCAATGGCCATCATCCATGGACTCGCTTGAATCGTGATCTCGGGCTGTATGAATAATCCATAAAGGAAAGGAACGCAGATTAAGCCCAGTAAAAACCAAAATGCTGGCCGTTTCAGCAATTGATTCCCATCAAAGAGCTGACCGATTAAACCGCTGATTCCTGCAATTTTTCCATGCACATACAGATATCCTACAGCAGAAGCGCCTAGCATTGCGCCGCCAATAAATGCCATTGCGAAATCATTCACAGCCCATACTCATTAAAACAATATATATTTTTATAATATGTTATTGGGTTTTTATTTCAAGCTTTTTTAGATCTAATCTTTATTTTTATTCTTCATACACTCTTTTTCATTAGAGATATTCTAGATGTACTTAAGATAGCTTGATCATATAAATGAAGCATTGTTAAAGAGTAAAATCAAAGCTTAAATAAGCATCACTTTTTAAATTATTGTTTATGTGAAGTTAATAGTTTTAAAAAACCTTTGAATATATCCCCGAGGATTTTTTAACTCTGAGCTTTTTTATTAAGATAATTTTAAATATCATTTCGGTGCGAAGAATACTGCATCAGCATGATTATTCTTCAAAATCTTTTAAGACTTTTTCCGCAAACCATTTTGGAAGCACCTTCAAACTTTGGTTCATTTTTAAAATTTCAGCCGATTCAATCTCTGCAATAAATGACGCAATTTGCCCATCAGCAGAATTATCAAAAATATAAGTTCTGTCAGCCGCTTCTATGGCCTGCATCAGCAAATCCATGCTGCGCTGATAGCGTTCTATAATTTTTTGCTCAGGCACGCCATGACCGCCAGTCTGTACACGGTACTTCACCCGTGCAATATTAATCATCGGATCTACGGTAGATACATAATACAAATACGTTCGGTAGCCTTTGCGTTTGGCTTCCTGTAAAAATTCGACTTTAGAGATGTGCGACATGACCGTTTCAAAAGTAAAGCTGATCTTTAAATCCAAAAATGTCAGCCGGATATAATCTATAATTCTGGCGCATAAATACGAGTCTATTTCACTGGCATCAAATAAGATTTTTGAATGATCCAGCAGAATCGGCTCTTTGGCGAGTAAAGCGGTATACTCACCTGCTTTCGGACGTTTTTTCTTCTTGAGAAAGTCAATGAGATCCTGCGCTTGCAAGGCAGAATGGTAATGATTTAAATCAACAGTATGGGTTTGATTGAGCTGCTGCTCCAGTTCATCTGCATTTAAATAAGCCCCAATATGATGGGGCAAGAGATATTCTTTAACAGTGCTTTTTCCGGAACCATTTGGACCCGCAAACATCCTGATGCGAGGCTGTCGAGGCATGTATTATGCAGTTCCCTCTAATTTCTTTTTACGTTTAAGCACTTTAGGCAGATGATCAGCTGCAACATAGGCTTGAGATAAGTCCTTCACAGCTGTTTCCTGTCCGTTTTGCATACGGCGCATCAGCTGCTGATTCTTTGCATACACAACATCAGAAGATGCACATGCGCGCTCAAAAGCATTGCGAAATGCATGAATTGCAAGCTTAGGAATCATGTCATCCTCATACTTGCCTGCTTTGATCACTGCTGTAAAAGCTGTCATTCAACAACTCCTGAACGTAAAACACATGGTGTTAAGGCTATCTTAGCATACTGGCTTAATTTGTCTATTTCTTCGGCGATATAGACCTGAATCAATAGCACGGACTAGAAATTGAATTTTACAGATCTCTGCATAAGTACAGACATCTAATCAGCAGCCTCTATTTTAATATATAGAGGGACAATACAAAATGTAAGTGCTAAATCCTGACATAAAAAAAGCCACTTTTCAGTGGCTATTAAACAACGACATCAACATGATGTATCAAAGAAGAAAGCCTCAGTCAGGGATACCAGGCTTTACCTCTTTAATATCTTTATTATAGTGTGATGCATTTATCAATAAAAACCAATTCTTTATCATTTCCTGACAATATCTATTGCCAAATTTACTGAACAGGCTTTTTTCCTGCGCAGAAGCCTGATGCCGTCATGCCAGAATCTCCCAAACTCGATTTTTGCCGATCTAGAAAATTTTGAGAAGCCATAAGCATGACTGATGCCATCTCTAAACTTAGATTTTCTTTAGACAAAGAGGCAATTTGCTCATAAGCATTTAAACGCTCACACAGCGCTTGGCTTTGCTGTTTTGCATCGGCCTGACGGTCTGGCTGGTCTAAAATAGCTTTAGTCTGCTGAATGATCTGCATATGCTGCTGAATCTTCTGATCGTAGGCTTGCTGTGTCAAAACTTCCGCATGACTCAAGCTAGCAGTACACAGCAGACATCCGGCAAGCTTAAGCTTCATCGCCTTCTTTCCATACGTCTTCATAATCATCTGCATCAATCATAAAGCGGTAACCCGTATCTAAAGCTAAATATGGGAGCGCATCTGGAAATTCTTTTTCCAGTTCTTTGACACTGATAATTTCAAAGAACTCTTCGCCATCACCCAGTTCCCCGCCATAAATGAACCATGACACTTTATTTTCGTCTGGAAGCTTACGCAAACCTACAATCGGTTCTTTCTTCAAAGTATGCAATGCAATAGCAACAACATCGGTTTCTTTTACAGGCAGATATGCAGAGCCAAATTCTTCACATACCAATTTCTGTTCTTCAATCAGCTCTTTGTCCATAATTCTCAGGCATTCATCAGTTTTTGATGCTCTCATTGTATCCGATCAATCTCATAGATGGTTATTTTCGCTATGCAAATCGGATTTTTTCTTTAACGCCGTTCATCATTATCTAAAACAGTAGCGGCTAAAACACTTTATTCAACACTCAGATTCTGTTAAATTTTGAAATAGTAACATTTTCAAAATTCACACCAACATCGCAGAGCAGTGAATGAACGAGCAAGTACAGGAAAACCGCGGCGGCAAGCGCATCAATGCAGGACGCAAAGCGAAATATCAGGAGAAAACGGTTGTCATGCGCGTACCAGAATCTAAAGTCATTGCAATTAAAGAATGGCTGAAGCCTATACCTGCCGATGACCGCAGCCATGATGTTGAATTGACACCCATTGAATTCCGTAAGGCGCTGCAGATCCCATCCCCTTTGGAATCTGTTGCCGCAGGCTTTCCATCTCCTGCACAAGATTATGCTGAAGAATCCATTGATCTAAACGAATATCTGGTTCATAACCCTGCGACGACTTTTGTGCTGCGGGTCAATTCGTTTTCGATGAAAAATGCAGGAATTGATGCCGAAGACAAAATCTTAATTGATCGCAGCTTAGCGGCAGAACATGGCGATATTGTCCTGGCCTTAATTAATAATGAATTTACTGTTAAACGACTAATCAAAGAAAAACGAGAAGATGGCACAGAAGACATTTGGCTAAAAGCAGAAAACCCTGAATACCCAGATATCCATTTTCAAAGTGAGGAGCAGTTTCTGGTCTGGGGCGTTGTCACTTGTGTGTTAAAGAAACTGCGCTAACGCGCTATTTAAGTTTTACCCATAAAAAAGCGCCAGAAATCTAGCGCTTTTTGATCATTGCATTAGGCCATCATGCCCAATCAACTCATTTATAGACTTCTTTAAATTGCTGATACAGCGATGATTCTTTACCATCTTTCACCACATAACGGGTAATCACGCCTTTATTGGTTTCTAGGCTCATGGTAATGCCTAAGTTCTCTTTGCTACCAGACGACAGCTCCGCCATCAATTTAACTGGCACAGCCACCATTGCTCGTGAGCGATACATTCCCAATATCACTTCTTGCTGTGTTGCTGCTGAAGGATTAAAGCTCAGTGTTTTCTGACCATTGCTAAAGTTAACTCGGTTAATCTCATAATAAGTATTTACGCTGTTTAAGCTAATTTTCATATCCAAAAGATCTTTCTTCTGCTCATTCCAGCTGACTAAAACCGTTGGGCATACTTCATTGGCTTCACATAGCAATAAACCGCGCGTTCCAATACTGTCACCCTCTGGAAGCGCCGCACAGCCAGAAATCAACAAGGTGCCAAGCATCAAACCCATAATTTTTTTCATATTACCCTCATTATAATTGAAGCGTATAAAACCATTTTGTTCCAAGAACTGCTCCTAACAAGAAAGTACTACAGCTTGATCAAAAGACAAATGATTAATTCATTCAAAAAAATCGTTCAAGGCTGGATTGATCATAAGCAGGTTTACATTTTTAAGTTCTAAATACCTTTTATCTGAATGTCTCAGACTCTATTTGATCTGCATTAAAATTCAATTTATGCTTATTTTGATTATGTAACTTATTCAAAAAAAGCTTTGCCATGCCCGAAGAAATTTTTGCCCTGATTGATATCAACAATTGCTATGTGAGCTGCGAACGTGTGTTTAACCCATCTCTCAACGGCAAACCCGTCGTAGTCTTATCCAATAACGATGGCTGTGTCGTTTCACGCAGCAATGAAGCCAAAGCGCTTAAAATCGGCATGGCTGTGCCTTGGCATGAAGTTAAAAAAGAAGCTTTACGAGCCGGCGTGCAAGTATTTTCCAGTAATTATGCTTTGTATGCGGATATGTCCCGCCGTTTCTTTATGATTTTAGAGCAGCACTTCAACCCTGATGATCTGGAACCCTATTCTATTGATGAATGCTTTATTCGCTTAAGCAGTTATAACGGCTTATTTAATTTAGAAGATTACTGCCGTGACTTGATCAAAACCATTCAGCAAGGTTTAGGCCTTCCATGCTGTTTAGGCATAGGCCACAGTAAGACCCAAGCCAAACTGGCCAATCATTTTGCAAAGTCGCACCATGGCTTTAAAGGCCTATGCAACCTCACAGCTATGGATTTTTGCAGTATTGAAAGCTTAATGATGGAAACACCCGTTTCAGAAGTTTGGGGAATTGGCCGTAAAATCAGCAAAAAGTTAGATAGTTACAACATCCGCAGCAGCTATGATTTAACTTTTGCCAATGAACACCATCTTGCAAAGCAGTTCTCGGTTCTCATTGCCCGCACCATTCGTGAGCTAAAAGGTCAATCCTGCATAGCCTTAGATGATCCGGATATACCCTCTAAGCAAATCCTATCTTCCCGCAGTTTCGCTCAGCCCTTAACTGACAAGGAGATCATAAAACAAGCTGTCATCTTTCATGTAAACCGCGCGCATGGCCGCTTATCCAAACAGCAGCAGCTTTGCGCAGCGCTGCATGTCTCCCTCTATGAGAAGATTCCTTATCCACCCTATAAAAAGAGTATTTCACATGCGGTAGGCCTCGAATATGCAACAGATGACCTGCTTAGCCTTAACCATGCATGCTTGCACCAAATTGATGTTTTATTTAAAGAAAATATACAATACGTCAAAGTTTCCGTGATGTTCAGCGCACTGCATGAAAAGAAAACACATACTTATGACTTATGGCAGCCTTTAGCCAAAATTCAGCAGCGTGACCAGCTGATGCACACCCTAAGCAAAATGAAAATCAGATATGGCGCAGACTGTATTCAGACAGGTTATTCATCTGCAGAGCAGACATGGAAAATGAAGCAGGAACACCGCTCCCCGCGCTATACCACCTGCTGGAAAGAGCTTCTCAGCGTAGGCTGAAGCACGTCAGTTACATAAATGATATGAATAGTTTTCGCCAATTCAGTTTAAAATCTTAACGCTTAAATCATTCTAAAAAATGTAATCTTTTAACATTGCCAATTCTTTGCAAAGTTCGCATTATACTGTTCAATTCTGGCACATGCTTTTCACGTCAATTCAAAGAAATTATAAAATAAATGTGGAATTTCATGCCATAATAGGCAAACTTTGCAGACATCTTGCAAAGATTTTTTGCAACTTTTAATTGGAGCAAGCTGAATGAGTTCGACCATCTTGGTCATTCATGGACCGAATCTAAATTTGCTGGGACAGCGAGAACCGGAAGTTTATGGCTACCTCACCCTTGAGGATATAAATCAGCAGCTCATTACACAAGCGCAAAATGCATCAATTTCACTAGACGCTTTCCAAAGCAACTGGGAAGGTGCCATTGTCGACCGTATTCATCAAGCGCAGCAAGAAGGCGTACAGTTCATCATTATTAACCCTGCAGCACTGACACATACCTCTGTTGCAGTACGTGATGCCCTTCTTGGCGTTGCCATTCCGTTTATTGAAGTTCATTTATCAAATGTGCATGCGCGTGAAGCATTCCGCCATCATTCATATTTATCGGATAAAGCCGTTGGCGTAATTTGCGGTTTAGGTGCAAAAGGCTACTCCGCCGCACTTGACTACGCTATCGAAAAAATCCAGCCCTCTTTACAATCTTAAAACTAGGAATACTGTCTCATGGATATCCGTAAAATCAAGAAACTCATCGACCTGATGATTGAATCTGACTTACAGGCGATAGAAGTTAAAGAAGGCGATCAATCGATTGCATTAACTCGTCGCAGTCCAGTAGTTGCAGCAGCTGTTCCAGCAATGCCTGCACCATCAGCAGCTCCAGCGGCGGCTGCAAAATCACCGCGCGGCGCAGTAGAAACTTCACCAATGGTTGGTGTGTTCTATGCAGCTCCAAGCCCAGGTGAAGCGCCATTCCTTAAAGTAGGTCAAACTGTTTCTGCAGGTGAAACACTAGGCATTATCGAAGCAATGAAAATCATGAACCCAATTGAAGCAACTCAAAGCGGTGTGATTGAAGAAATTTTAGTGAAAAATGGTGAAGTAATCCAATTCGGTCAACCATTGTTCCGCTACCGCGCCTAAGACCTCGGGGAAAAATAATGTTGCAGAAAGTTTTAATTGCAAACCGTGGTGAAATTGCATTGCGCATCACACGGGCGTGCAAAACTTTAGGAATTAAAACCGTAGGGATTTATTCCGATGCAGATAAAGATCTAATGCATTTACGCTTCTGTGATGAAGCGGTATGTATCGGTCCGGGCGCAAGCAGCGAAAGCTACCTGAATATTCCTGCAATTATTACTGCAGCGGAAATTACAGGCGCAGACGCAATTCACCCTGGCTATGGCTTTTTATCTGAAAACGCAGAATTTGCTGAAATTGTAGAAAATTCAGGCTTTATCTTTATTGGCCCGCGTCCAGAACATATCCGCCTAATGGGGAACAAAGTTTCCGCCATTATTGCCATGAAAAAATCAGGTGTACCAACCGTTCCCGGCTGTGACCATGCTGTAACCATTCACAATGCCTTAGCTGAAGCAAAAGAAATCGGCTTCCCGCTCATTGTAAAAGCAGCATCTGGCGGCGGCGGACGCGGCATGCGTATTGTTGAACGTGTAGATACACTGCTTGAATCAGTACAGGCTGCGCAGCGTGACGCTGAGATGTGGTTTGGCGATGATACAGTCTATATGGAACGTTTCCTGCAAAAGCCTCGCCACGTAGAAGTACAAGTGCTTGGTGATGGCAACGGCCACGCAATTCATCTTTATGACCGCGATTGTTCTTTACAGCGCCGCCATCAAAAAGTATTGGAAGAAGCGCCAGCGCCAGACTTACCAGAACAAGCGCGTGCTGATATTTTGGAAGCCTGTGTAAATGCATGTAAATTAATGCAATACCGCGGTGCGGGTACATTTGAATTTCTATTTGAGGAAGGCGAATTCTTCTTTATTGAAATGAATACCCGTGTTCAAGTTGAACATCCTGTAACCGAAATGGTGACAGGTATCGATATTATTGAACAGCAGCTTCTTATTGCAGGCGGTTTGGGCTTAAATATTCAGCAAGAAGATGTAGTCTGTAAAGGCCATGCGATTGAATGCCGTATTAACGCAGAAGATCCAACAACCTTTATGCCATCTCCAGGCAAAATTGAGCACTTTTATGCACCAGGCGGTGCAGGCATCCGCTTAGACTCTCATATTTATCAAGGCTACAGCATTCCGCCGTACTACGATTCTATGATTGCAAAATTGATCGCTCACGGTAAAGACCGCGACACCTCAATTGCGCGTATGAAGCAAGCATTGGAAGAAATGATCCTGACAGGCATTAAAACCAATATTCCGTTGCATAAAGATTTAATTTTAGAAGACAAAAAATTCACCAAGCATGCAATGGACATCCATTATCTGGAAAAACATTTGCTGAAGCAGCTTGAAGCTCAAGCAGACAAAGCTTAAGTCTGAATGAATAAAAAAACCGCTCAATGAGCGGTTTTTTTATTACAGAATTTAAAAATCTTAAGGTAAAACACGGCGCAGCGTTGCAAAGCACTGTTCGCCTTTTTCATTGGCGCAGAAATTAATCGTGCTGGCATTTTTCCATTGCACAAAATACTGAGAAATCTCACCTGCCTGATCTGATTTATTGCCAGAACAGTCCACTTCGTTATTATCGTATTTTACCTGCAGAATGAGCGCTGGAATTTGGCTGTCCAAGTCTTGCGCAGGCTGATAATCATACATACCGGAAGACCATTCGGAACCGCTTTTGATTACAACATCATTGTTGCTCTTAAAATTATAATATTCGACGCACTTACGGTTGTTTGGAATTTCCATCCCCCACAATCCTACAATCTCAGGACGCGTAATTACGCGGAAACTATTTACAGCACTCGCTTGGCTCTGTTCTTCAGCGTTTTGAGCCTGCACTAATTTATTATTGTCTGCCGCAATTGCATTTGAAGCAAATAACATAATTAAAACAGTAAGATATGTTTTTTTCATACGTTTATTCAGTCATATAAACCATGGACTATAAATTACCACATTTTTTTATAAAACATCCATTTATCACCATTTTATAACAATCATTTTGGTGCAAAATTGAATGCAGAACCTTATTATAAACAATCACACATTAATGTGAATCAAGTCACACTATTTATGAATTAACAGCATAAAAATGCATTATATCGAGTAAAATACTCACCACATTAAACTTTAGTCTATAATTTAAACAAAAATTAACCCGTTAATTTAAAAGTCAGGACTTATTTTGCTGCGAACTTCAGAATATTCATCAGTACCTATGATTCAGCACTGTAAAGCTTTGCTCATCATTGGAGGCATTGTTTTCCTCTGCTGCCTACTGGGGATATTAACGCGCCCACTTTCATTCCTCGCCTTTTTTTGGCCTGCAAATGCAGCATTATTGGCAATATTTTTACGCTATCCGAAACTCAATAATTTGGGCGGCTGGATGGGTGCGTTTAGCGCTTTTATTGCAGCAGATTTGCTTACAGGCAATTATGTAGAACTGACATTTTTTCTGACCCTAGCAAACTGCATAACCGTTTTTACTTCTTTATTTTTTATTCAATACTTCAACATCAATTACCGTAATTACAATAAAGGTTTTACATTCCTTCATTTATTTGCAATTTTTGCATTTGCTGGCTGTTTAGCAGGCGCTGCCTTTGCGGTATTTACTATCCCGCATGTACCCAATACCTTTATGTCAGCAGACCGCCTCTGGGTGGATTTTGGCATGTGGTGGACTGGTGATTTACTCAATTCTATTTTGGTCATCCCCTTAATTTTATCGATGCCGACATGGGATAAATTGAAATATGCCATCACTGACCGTAGGCACAAACAGTATCCGATCAGCCATATCTATCCATTGATTGCGATTTTTTTGTGTGTCCTCATGACATACTTTCTTTCAGGGCCTGGCGCGCTGCTTTATCCGCTCGCGGCATTAATATGGGCAGCGCTAACTTACAGCCTATTTTCCGTTGCGCTAATCAATTTTGCAGTGCTTCTGGCAACCTATCACAGCTTGAACCAGTTCTATCTGGCTGAATCGTCTAATGCATATCTATCAACGGCTATTTCGGTACGTATTGGCCTCTGTATGCTGAGCTTAGCACCGCTCATTCTGTGCATTATCAGTCAAAACCGCCAAGCCCTTTATAAGCAAGTTTTATATTTGGCCAACCATGACAGCCTCACCCGTGCAATGACACGGCGTTATTTCTTTCAGCAAAGTGAGTTGCTTCTGCAGCATGCCAAACAGCAACCGTTTTCTATCATCATGCTGGATATAGACCATTTCAAAAAACTGAATGACCAGTATGGACATTATGCAGGCGATTTAGTTTTGCAGCATTTTGCGCGAACCGTACAGCATAATTTGCGCAATCAGGATTTATTTGCCCGGATTGGCGGCGAAGAGTTTGTTATTTTTTTAAAAGATGTTATCCCAGAGGAAGCTTTTAATATTGCTGAGCGTATCCGTAAGATTACTGAACATTCACCAGTAAGCATTTACAGCAAAGAACCGCTGAATATTACGGTCAGCATTGGCATTACACATCACAACATGACTGAGCAGAATACAACCTTGCAAAACCTAATTAACTTTGCAGACTTTGCGCTTTACAAAGCCAAAGAGCAAGGCCGAAACCAAGTTGCGTCATACAATTAATTCAGCAGCTCTGTATTACTTTTCAGCAGAACTTTGCACACTCTTTGGCAGGCCGGCAATAAAACACAGTCCCACCAATGTAGATGCGCCTGCCAGCATAAAGATCACTTGTCCTGAAAGCTGCTCCCAATAGTGCCCCGCAAACAAACTCCCCGCTGCCACTCCCAGCCCCCACATGGTGCTATACAGAGCTTGTCCGCGGCCTTGCTGTCCTGCAGAGAAATTATCAAATACAATCCGCATAGCAATCATATGAAATAATCCAAAACTGAAAGCATGAATGGTTTGAGCAAAGAGTTGCAAAACAAACTCATGAGGATATAAACCGACAATCACCCAGCGCAGACCAGTCAAAAGCAGGCAACTGCACACTAAAATACGCCAAGAAAAACGTGTAAGTAACCAGCCCGCCCATGCAAACATAACAATTTCAGCAATCACGCCTACAGACCACAACAAGCCGATTTGCCCTGTAGAATAGCCAATTTGATGTAAATAATTGCTGTAGAAACTATAAAAAGGCGCATGTGAAAACAGCAAGACAAATTCAATCAAAAAAAAGCACGCCACTGCTGGGCGTTTTAAAATAGGCCATAAAGGCTGCATTTTCTTTTGTGATTGAGGTGCCGAACTCGGTTCTTTTATGGTAAATGACCAAATAAAAGCTAAGGCGGCAATACAGAGAAGCAGTAAAGGCAACATAGAGATCGAAATCACCTCCAGCAAAGCCCCAATACAAAATACGCCTGAGATGAACCCGATAGAACCCCATTTTCGAACTTTACCGTACAGCTGCTGACGTTTCTCTCCTAGCCAAAATAAAGTTACGCCTTCAAATTGCGCAAGAATCGCATTTTGGAAGAAGCTGAAAATCAGCATCAATAAAGCAATGGACTGGAAGTTATTGGGTACAATGAAAATTAATAGCCAAATACAGCATTCCATCCATGTTGCTATACGCACCAGCAACATGCGTTTGCCAGATTTGTCTGCAATCCAGCCCCAAATAAATGGCGCAAAAAAACGCGTGATAATGGCAATAGAAGACAGCACACCAATTTCTTGATAATGGAAGCCTTGATCTTCTAAATACAGATTCCAAAACGGCATGAATGTGCCAACTATGGCATAGTAGAAAAAGTAGAATCCACCGAGTTTGTGCTGGACTGGAATGCCTTTCATATAGCCATATTGCCTTTTAATAACAACACCTTATGAACTTTTTAAAGTTATATAGGAATGCGGTAAATTGGATTAGTTAGTAGTGATAAAGTATACAAATTTATTTTAATTAAATTATTTCAAGATTTGTATCCTTTCATCAAAATATTAAAGATATTTATTATTTCGTTTATTAAACAATATTTTATTTTTAACTAAAAAACTCTCATATTTTAATAAAAAACCGCCCGAAGGCGGTCTTTTTCTAATCTCTATTGACTCTTGGTACGAACCAAGTTTAAGAAGTGCAAATGTCGTTCATACTGATCAATTACATCTTGCAATATATCTTCTTGCGTCCATTCGATGATGTCATAATTTTGACCACCTTCCCTCAAAAATACTTCAGCTTGATAGTCTTGCGTGATTACTTCTGAATCCATCATAAAGCTTGGTGTATTTTTTTCTTGGACAACCACTTGGTAGATAAAGTTAATCTCATCTTGATGGTTCACACGTAGCTGTAGGCCATCATCAATCGAGTTTACCGTTACATCCAAATGACGACGTTTAAACTCTTTCTGCAGATTTGAAAAAGCCTGGCTTACCGTCAGCTCAATATACCGTTCTACTTCTTCACGAGTATGCGGGTAATGCATAATCAATCCTAAACGCTGCTGCCAACTTCTTGGATTGTGAATTGCTCTAGGCGTAATACGTGCATCCTGTAATGCTTGCATTTTGGTTGCATCTAAATGCAGGGCCTTTAACAAGCCCCAGCAAATTAGTAACATCACGAAGGTAAAAGGCAACGCGCTCAGCATTGTTGCAGATTGCAATGCACTTAATCCGCCTGCAAATAACAATACTATCGCGAGTACAGCCATTAGAATTGTCCAAAATAGTCTTTGCCATGTTGGAGAGTTCTCAGATTTTGCTGTTAGGTAATCTGTTACTAAGGCACCAGAGTCTGCAGATGTCACAAAAAACAGCATGACCAGTATTGTCGCAATGAAACTCATAACACCTGAAAACGGCAAGGTGCTTAAATATTCAAATAGCGCAACTGATGAGTCTCGTTGCACTGCAGAAATTAACGAGGTATTTGCTTCGTTTAAAATGCTATACAGTGCAGCGTTACCCATAACTCCCATCCAGATCAGAGTAAAGCCTGTTGGAATAAGTAAAACGCCCACAATAAATTCACGAATAGTACGGCCTTCAGAAACACGCGCAATAAACATGCCTACAAATGGCGACCAGGAAATCCACCATGCCCAATACATAATTGTCCAGCCGCCAATCCAGCCATCAGATTGATAGGCATATAAATTAAAGGTCATATTGAACAAATTTGAAATGTATTGCCCTGTGTTTTGTATGGTCGTTTGTAGTATAAAAATGGTTGAACTAGCAAAAAATACAAATAATAGCAGCACTAAAGCTAAGCCCAGATTAATCTCTGATAAGCGTTTAATGCCTTTGTCTAAACCCATAAATACAGACAAGGAAGCCATGCTTGTCACAATGACAATGAGTATGAGCTGAGTGGTTGTTGAATACTCAATACCAAACAGATAGTTCAGACCTGAGTTAATCTGGGTGACGCCAAAACCTAATGTCGTCGCAACACCAAATACCGTTCCGATAGTAGCAAACGTATCGACACCATCACCGATTGGCCCATAGATTTTCTTTCCAATTAATGGATATAAAGCTGAGCGAATTTTTAGAGGTAAATTATGTCTATAGGCAAAGTAAGCCAACGCTAGGCCAACAATTGTATAGATCGCCCAAGCATGCAGCCCCCAGTGGAAAAATGTCACCCGCATGGCTTGTTGTGCAGATTGGATTGTTTCAGGTTCACCCGTTGGTGGTGAAACGTAGTGCATTACTGGCTCTGCAACGCCAAAGAACATCAAACCAATACCCATGCCTGCAGTAAATAGCATAGCGAACCAGGAACTATTACTATATTTAGGCTGGCTATGGTCTAAGCCGAGCTTAATTTTACCCATACTAGAACAGGCAATATAAATAAGTACAATCAAAAAGATTGCCACTGACAGGACATAGAACCAACTAAATGAGTCTGTAACCCATTGATTCAGCTGTTTGGTTACTAGGTCAAAAGCATTTGGAGCTAAAAATACTATGGCGATAAAAATACCAATAATAACAACAGTGCTAATAAATACATTTGGATTCACATTGGAATACCATGACGGTTTCAATGAAGACATACCTTCCCTATTCCGTTTTATTTGTAAGACAGATCTAAATTGATCAAAGAGATATCCGCAAGATGCGGAAAGAAACAGGCTTGTTAAGATGAGTGTTGGCGCTTTAGTTTTGCTTGATGCAATAAATATTCATGTGCATAAATTGGAAAATTAAAGGCTAACTCGATCAAAGCCACTGTTTAGAATACGCACATGTTATCATATTTTTAGATACTCAACTTAAGATTAAGCAGTAAAACAAATTAAGCCTATTTTTTCATTATTACAATTTTCAATTATTTTACTAATTATTAAGCACTTATCGGCTTAAGGTGATTTTCATTTTTTATAAAATTCAAAGAAAATTTCTGCTTTTACCCTAAGTATCAATAAAAAACCGCCCCATGGCGGTGTTGTTCGTTAAAATCCTTATATCATTTTCTCACGGCAAGGTATGGGAACAGGTATTCCGTTATTCGCTGCGTACTCCAAAGCCCAATCTCTTCATGATGAGTATGCGGCGCTAGATAGGGTATAAGCTTTCCTATTTTATAGGCGAGATTACTTGAATCGTGAACCTGCTTTTGCAATGCGTGCAATTCATTATCTATGATGTAACTGAATTTGTTCATTTCCATATAATTATCAATCAACTCTGAATTTACTGAACTTTTATGCCCATTAAAGTTACTGCCTGAGATCCAATCGTAGATAAATGTTTTTTCCGCGGCAGAAAATACACCAAACATTTTTCCATCTTCATGATCAATCAATTTCCAGAAACGACTATTTTCAGGATCTTCGTTTAATTTAATCCACCCGACTCTAATTAACTCAAATATAAATTCTTCGACCAGCTCATCTTCAGATAGCCACTCATTTATTGGTCTTTTATTGAATAGGCAATTGTTTGCATGCATATGTTTACCTACAACTGCTTTTTTTCTAAAAATCTCCATCACCACATGTTCAGTACTTAAACTTTTAATTATCTGAACTGAGCTTTTGCCTCTGTTATTTAACAAAAAGCCATTCCTGAGCTTATGCATGAAATTTATTTTGTCTTTAAATCTACTGGAAAGTTTCTTGACTGCATTAGTCGCCACTTGAGCGTGACCACTATCAAAATTATCTATCGTAATATGAAGATTAAAATATTTAGAATCAATGCCGAGCTCTTTCAATTCATAGTTCGTAATGAGCAGATGAAGAGGCAGCTGCTCATATCCTAAATTAAACCCTGCAATTTCAGGAATAAATTCTGAAGGTGCATATGCAAGAGCCAATTGAATAGCTGCCTGATGGTAATATTCATCATCCAAATTTAACGAAAACTCATGTAAACCAAGCGAAAAAAGTAGATTATCAAATACACGCACATGATTGCTCTGCTCTAAACCTAAGCCTAGTTCTTCCAAATAGATTTGGATGAAATCTTTAAATGCAGGGTCATTCCAATATTGAGTAAAGCTAAACAGCCAAGCTCCATCTACCCGTTTAGTTGGAGCAACTTTGTACAAAAATTCGTAAGCTTTACTCGTAGAATTAAAGAGCTCGCGATTCCCACCAGCCATGCGACGCTCTATATAACCCTTATAATGCGTACACTGTAATTTATTTTGCCTATCAAGCCATTCTTCTAATTTATCCAACTCTGATGGAATTTCTAAAAATTCATTATCTAGCTGCTCAATCTCTCTTTCTAAAAAATTAAAAGACTTTAACTCTTTGGAAGATTTAGATATAGATGGATCTAAGAAGAATTGAGTTATCTCAAAATATTTCTGATGATCTTTGGTGATTAAATTTAAGATTCTTTCTTTTACTGCAGTCGGCATTATAATTTTCTCGCGGTAAAATGTTTAATACACATTAATCCATCAACATAAAAAGCACATAACCTTCTTGAAACAGAAAGTTAATATATGTAAATAAATAAATTTAAATCAAACTATTTCAATAACTTAATTTAAAAAACAAACAAATAAAGATTAAGTAACAATTTGTTATTTAGCCAAATCCGTCACACAAATAATATATTAACCTTTATAATATTTTTTAATATTTAAATAATAAAATTAAAATCAATTAAATCAGATTTTAAAAATAAAATTAACACAATTATTATAAAAATGTATTTTATTAGAAATATTTTATATATTAAATTCAAACATTAATAATCAATTTAAACATGATGTAACCCAATTAAATAAATGTAACACATCAAAAGTTCAAATCTATAATTTCCATGCTAATAATATCTAATCCACTCCATATTGGTTTGGATTCTTTTGAATTAATTGAGGCACATCGAAATGGCTAATATATCTGAAAAGAATCAAGAAAACCGTGAAAATAATCAACAAGGCCAGCAGCAACAGCAGCCTAACCAGCAAAATGACCAACAGGGTCAGCAACAGCAACAACCGCAAAATGACCAACAACGTCAACAAGGCCAGCAACAACGGCAACCCAATCAACAAAACGACCAACAACGTCAGCAACAGCAACAGCCGCAAAATGACAAACAGCAAAACCATCAACAGCAGAATGATCAGCAACGTCAGCAGCACAAATAGATCTTTATGTTGCTAGCTTTTAACGCCTAAATTCCCTTTTAAATTTCATCAAGCAAAAAAATTCAGATTTCAATCATTTGAATTCTTTAGTTTGATGCAAATGGAGATCATTATGACTTTGAACGACCATCAAAATGAAAATCCAATCAAACATGATTGGCAAAAAGAATACTCAAATCGCCCCTATTATGAGGAAATCCATCGGGAAATTCCTGATGTTAACTACGATAGGGATTTCCGTTCCGCTTACGAACTTGGTTTAAATGCCAGGAATGAAAGCGGTGAAAATGCCCTTTTTGAAGATTCAGAAAGCGATTTGAAAACAAAGTGGGAAGGTTTAAAAGCTGAATCTCGACTCAAATGGGAACAAGCAAAGCATGCAGTCAAAGATGCTTGGGACAAAATTTAGTTTTGCGTCCCTAATACTGCAAAGACCTTTAATAAATCTAGATTATAAAAATTAAATAGAGTTAAAAATGGACTTTATAAGAGTTTTGTTGCATGACACCACGCTGAGCTTTGCTTTGGAGATAGTTCTTCGTTGCATTGTGATGTATGTCTTGATTATTTTAGTTTTTAAGATTTTCAGGCAAGCGTGGTGTCAGGCAACTTTCTATTTTTGAAATAGCGATTATTTTAAGTTTAGGTTCAGCTGCTGGCGACCCTATGTTTTATGATGATGTTCCGCTTATTCATGCGGTTATTGTTTTTGCTGTCATCCTGTCTTTATATCGATTAACAACATATCTAATGATGAAATCGGATGCCATTGAAAATATATTGGAAGGCAAGCCAATGTATATTGTAAAAAATGGATTGCTGATCGTTGAGGATATCAAACAAGAAAAATATTCATACGATGAATTCTTTGCTGAAATGAGACAGAAAAAAATTGAACATCTCGGGCAAGTCAAAGTAGCCCTCTTGGAAACTGATGGAAATTTAAGTGTCATCCCCTTCAGTAAAGAAAATATTAAATGGGGGTTGCCAATTTTTCCCGACAATTATAAGCAAGCTGAAGAGCACATTATTAATCACAACTATTCATGCATGTTGTGCGGCCACACAAAGCTTCTCAATCATTTGGCTGATACTTGTCCCCGCTGTGATTGTACACACTGGGCCAAATCATCTTTGAAATGCGAAAATAATTAACTCTATAAATTTTTAGCCATTGCACCGAACAAAATACAAACACTTTTTTACTCTAATTTTTTATACCAGCTTTAATGTTTTAAAGAGTTTTCAACTATTGCAAAACCTTGCTTTGATCATTGTTCTAGAACAACACACTAAGGGACGTAGCTCATGAAAATATCCAAAACCTCCAAAATTGATCAATTTGATAAAGAGGCATATGTAGACCCAAAAGGGAAAATGCTTACTTCCTCTCTGGGCGTGCCAGTTGCAGATAATCAAAATAGCCTGAAAATTAATGAAAAAGGCCCAACGTTATTAGAGGACTTTCTTTTAAGGGATAAACTGATTCATTTTGATCGAGAACGTATTCCTGAACGTGTTGTTCATGCGCGTGGCCTTGGTGCCCATGGATATTTCGAAGCCTATGAAGGTAATGAAAAGTGGACTAAAGCAAAGTTCTTAACCGATACCCAAAACCCAACTCCAATTTTTGTCCGGATATCCACTGTTCAAGGTGGACGAGGCTCAGCTGATGTCGTGCGTGATGTACGTGGATTTTCAATTAAATTCTACACAGAAGATGGCAACTACGATTTAGTTGGTAATAATATTCCAGTCTTTTTCATTCAGGACGCAATCAAGTTCCCTGACTTTGTGCATGCCGTAAAGCCAGAAGATCCGAATGAAGTACCAACTGGCCAATCTGCGCATGATACGTTCTGGGATTTTATTTCACTGAATACAGAAGCGTCACATATGACTACCTGGATCATGTCTGATAGAGCAATTCCAAGAAATTTACGCTCTATACAAGGTTTTGGTGTACATACATTCAGATTAATAAATAAAAATAATGAAGCTTTCTTGGTTAAATTCCATTGGACCCCTAAACAAGGTGTAGCTCAAGTCGTCTGGGATGAAGCCTTGAAACTCAATGGTAAAGATCCCGACTTCCATCGCCGCGACCTATGGGATGCAATTGAACGCGGCAATTATCCAGAGTGGGAATTAGGTGCGCAAATTTTTACCGAAGAAGATGCCGCACAATGGGATTTTGATGTGCTTGATGCCACAAAACTGGTGCCTGAAGAACTCGTGCCGATTACTCCCTTGGGCAAATTCACCCTAAATCGTAATACAGATGATTTCTTTGCTGAAACTGAGCAAGTTGCTTTCAGTCCAGCAAATATTGTTTCTGGTATCGATTTTAGTAACGACCCATTACTTCAGGGCCGATTGTTCAGTTATACAGACACTCATCTGCATCGGCTAGGTACAGCAAACTTTAATCAAATTCCAATCAATAAGCCTGTCTGCCCTTTCCATACCAATCGACGCGGCGGATACGCGAACCATGAGGTCTATAAAGGCAAAGCCAATTATGAGCCTAATTCTGTAGATGACAACTGGCCAAGAGAAGCCAGCGATGATCCTCATGCATTCAAAACACATCCTGAAGAAGTGCAAGGCATCAAACTTAGAATTCGTCCCGAGAGTTTTGCGGACCACTTTTCTCAGGCAACGATGCATTATCAAAGTCTGGCTAAACACGAACAGCAGCATATAAAGGATGCATACTCTTTTGAGCTTTCAAAAGTCAAAGCCGTTGAAATTCGCAAAAGAGTCGTAAATGAAGTACTCGCTAATATTGATTTAGATCTAGCCAATTATGTTGCTAATGAATTAGGACTGGCTGCCCCTACGCGTCAAATTGACGGCTTAAAAAAAGCAGCAGTTTCATCTTCTAAATATCTAAGTACACTTGCTTACCCTGCTTCTGATATCAAACAGCGTAAGATTGCTTTGTTGGTTCATGATGGGGCAAATGCAATGTCTATTGATGCAATCAAGACTTGGGGTGAATCAGAAGACGCGGTCGTTGAAGTTTTAGCTCCGAGTGCTGCACCTGTAAAGTCGAATGATGGCAAAGAGATTGCAGTTGATGGTCGTCAAAATGGTGAGCCTTCAGTTACCTACGATGCTGTTGTGGTTGTTGATGGAGATAATTTAGACGCTTTTCTAAAAGATGGTGTTGCAAAGCATTATGTTCTGGAAGCATATAAGCACCTGAAACCAATTGTACTGCTAGGCGATAAAGAATCATTAATTAAAAACCTTAATCTTATTCAAGATGCTGCGCTTATCACTTCACAAAGTTTTAATGATGTCAGTGATCAATTTAAGAAAGCGATTCAGAATCACCGCTATTGGGATCGGGAAGATAAGGTTGCATCTATACCGGCCTAGTTTAACTATGAATAAAAAACCGCCCAAATGGGCGTTTTTTTATTACTTCAACAATCTGTATCGCTCATGTGGCAGTTTTTTGAGATCAAACATATGGTCGTAATCATAGTTTGGCGCCGAGCATGCACGCAGAGCATTTCTAGGGATTGTTTTTCATCTATACAGACATTCCCTTTTGACTTGATCTGCATTGTTTCGAGGTAGTTCATAGTACTTTTAAAGTGAATAGCTTTAAGGTTGTGGTAACTAGGTGGATATTTAAAATGATTTTTTAAACGACTCTACATTTGAATGATAATGCTCTTATGACCTTCTGCACTTGTATGGATAATATGGTAGAGAATCTCAGCCTGTTCAGGTGATGTGATATAGCCCGCTAACCGTTAATTTTCCATTGCATCACTATTGAATCGTATGCACGTATTACCATTAGATGGAATTTTGCAAAAATCCACATTGCATATGAGTAGACCAATTCATTTACAACGTATATGCCTTGATTTTTTCCACTCTAAAAAGTCTATACATTTGACTATCTTCACCAAGTCTAATATCTGAGACTTGCTCTATTTCAGTAATTAGTTCCTCAGTTTGCTGGTTTCTAATAAAACAAGTTGGCTTATATTTCTCTATACCGCCACTCTCTTTTAACAATAAAAACGTGATTCTATTTTGCTGGTGATACTCGCCAAATAATATTTCCTACATCATCAGCGACCAAAATAGCTCCTACGGAATCAATAGCAACCCCTACAGGCCGCCCTAAAGCATTGCCTTCAGCACTCAAAAAGCCTGTCAACACATCCTTCGGCTTACCATCGGGTCGACCATTTTGAAATGGAACAAAAATTACTTTGTAACCACTACGCGGTTTACGATTCCATGAGCCATGCTGGCCAATTAACGCACCACCGCGGTATTGCGGCATTAATTCAGCAGTATAAAAGGCTAAACCTAACGAAGCCGTATGATTACCCAGTGCATAATCAGGCTTAATTGCACGCGCGACCATTTCAGGATTTTGCGGTTTTACCCGCTTATCCACATGTTGACCATAATAACTATACGGCCAGCCATAAAAAGCACCATCTTTGACTGAAGTCATGTAATCGGGCACCAAGTCATTCCCCAATTCGTCACGTTCATTTACCACGGTCCATAACGCACTACTCTGTGGTTGCCAGCCCATACCATTGGGGTTGCGCAGTCCTGTCGCGAATGGCCGTGCAGTACCGCTAGTGATATCAAACTCCAGAATTAATGCACGACCAATTTCCTTGTCAAACCCGTTTTCAGCTACGTTACTATTTGACCCCACAGTAATATAAAGTTTAGTCCCCGCAGGGTTGGCAATGACGTTCTTGGTCCAATGATGGTTTAATGCGCCATTCGGTAAATCTAATACCTTTGTACCTTTTGCTGTAATTTGAGTTGCCCCTTCTTGATAAGGAAAGCGCATGAGCGAGTCTGTATTAACCACATACAGCATATTTCCTACCAGGGCCATACCGAAAGGAGAATTTAAATTCTGTAAAAACAAGGTCTTTCGGTCAGCTATGCCGTCGTTATTGGTATCACGCAGTAAACTAATACGATTAGCACTCAAATGGGATGACCCAGCACGCCTCATCACCAGCTTCATTATCACCCCCTTCACACCTCTACTATCATCAGGTTTAGGGGGTGCATCTGTTTCAGCTACCAATACATCGCCATTAGGCAATACTTGCAACCAACGCGGATGTTCTAGTTCTCTTGCAAATGCTTCTACTTTTAAACCTGTTGCCGGTATCGGCATTGCATCAATAGGCCAGCCTTTAGCTGGAGCGATATTAACTGTAGGGATTAAGCTTGATTTGGGTTCAGGAAGTTGAATTTCTGGGCCGTAGCTCTCTATGATTGGACTTCTAGATGGTGAGGCACATCTTAGTGCGAGCAATGCAATAGCAGAACCCGCGATGGGCAATAAAAAACGAGAGTTCATCTTTATCTCCATTTTATTTTTGTTGTATTTACCTCATTTAACTCCTCAACGCTTGGATAAATTTTGAAAGCAGCTCAAAAAATATTAATTAAACCTAAATACCAAAAACTCTCAGGCCAAAGTCCGAGAGTTTAGCTATTTAAGTCTACTTCTGTTGTTTCTGTGGATTTTCAGGCTGTTCATTTGGTTGTTTTTTAGGATCAGCTTGTTGCTGCTGTTTTTGATCGTCCTGTTGGTTTGGCTGTTGCTGGGGATCAGATTGCTGATTTTGTTGGTTCGGTTGTTGATTAGCCATTTTGATTTCCATCCTTTAATTTTAATACATGCTATAAAATATAGCAGGCTTATCAATCTACGCCTTTAAATTCGGTTTTTTTCAATTCAGGTGTATCTGATTGCATCTATGTAAGTTGAAAAAATATAAGCACTTGATCCTTATCAACACTGTTTATCTTAAGTTAACACTTATTACTTAAAGCCCTCATTTGAAGGCTTTTTTCTTTAAAGCATAATGTCCAAATTAAAAATATACGCATGCATATCAGTCTTTGTCTAATGTATGGGGTGTTGTTGTCTCTTCCTTTCCTTCATCATTACGATCACTTTGTTGGCAACCTGCCAACCCCAATACGAGTACCACACTTATAATTGCTAAAGCTTTCATACATTGGCCTACGTTAATTAATCAAAACTATAAGCTAACAAAGCATCCCTTTTTTTGTGTTTAGTTTATGCAAAGCTATTAACTGACTTAATCCATTACATCAATCTGACTAAGTTGTTTTAAGTTCACTTATGTTTTCAGAATGATTCGTAAATGGGTAAAAGAATAAAAATATGGCCAGCACACAAGTTTGTCACTATTGCTTTCTTGAAATAAAAAACCGCCCGAAGGCGGCTTATTTTTTACTTCAGCAATTTCTATCATTCATGTGGCAGTGTTTTAGTTCAGAAATGTGGTCATCGTCATAGCTCGGCATTTTGCTACCATACTTTTTGCATACGACCGATATGGCATAGTTCATAGAAAATAAATTGTCATGCAACATATAGACAAGCAGTGGATTCAGCTTGGCAAATGCTGGGCTATAGTCAGATGTTGATTTGCTGATGCAGGACTTCTTTGTCCAGCACACAGAGTACTTAACTTTTCAAACACTGAAATGCTTAGTAAAGATCATCATTAAAATCTTTTGCCGTAAAAAAAAGCCATCCAAAGATGGCTTTCAGATGCTCAAGCTCAAGCGATCAACCACAACTTGCTTGAATAATCATTTTAGTTTGAGGATTCGTCACCACGGTAACCCGATCTTCACGGTAATCCATAGTGACAGGCTGGCCTGGCGCAACCATACGTACAATTCCAGCTTTTGTTTTCGCTTTAATTAATACTTCAGATAAGCCAGATTGACCAACCAATTTCGCAGCTTCATCAGCGACACATATTGCCGCTGCGTTTGGCTCTGGAGCAATCGTATTTTCAGGGTTATGTGCACACGCAGTTAAAGCAACAGCAGCCAAGGTTAAAGATAAATTTTGGATAATATTCATAAACGTTGTCTTATTATGATAAAAACAATCCTAAGCAATAAAGCAGTTACAACCTTAAGTCAACCAAAACCTATATACAGCTCATAGATAAAAATTAAATTTAAAAAATTCTGAAGAGATATAAGCCGTCATCATTCGCTATCTACTTTCACCTAATGTTTTTTGCTTAGGTCGACTTCGTTTACGCGTCAATGGTGCTCATCAAAGATTCCCTAGAGAATAAAGACATTGAATTCAATGTCTCATCAAATTAATTTCAAACCATCAAACTATGCCCTCTTAACAAGATTTGCTGAAATATAAAATGATTTGAAAGTGTATTAAATATGCTTGCTTCGTCCAAAACATTACTAATCACATAATTGCTTTACTATGAATCACACACCAAAAAAAGCAAAAGTGATGCACACCTCAAATATTGTGTTATTTTTCACCTATTTTTATTACATAAAACTTACATATGTTAACACTTTGAACATGAATTCTTCATTAAAGTCTTGCACTTCCTTCAATGTATTGAGAATCATTTTCATGAATTTTGCTGAAAAAATCTTCCTTGCCGCCCTAATCTCAGCTCCATGCACAATGGCTATCGCGGCTGAAGCAAATGTTGCAAACTTGCCAGCTTCAGAAGCTGTAGCTCAAGAAGCGCCAGCATCTGAGTCTGCTGCTTCAGAAGCAACTGCTGAACAAACAGCGAAATAAATTGTTTACATGGTTCGCACAAGCCGGAAAACCCACAGGATGTGGGTTTTTTAAATGTGGTATTGCTCAACGATTTCATCTTAAACGAAATGTGGGTTTGCGCTAAAAACACACCTGATTTCGGCCCTTGTTTTTAGCATCATACAAAAACTGATCTGCCAGCTCTAAAGCATGAATCAAGCGTTCTTCATCATGAATATGCGCTATACCAAAACTCGCTGTGACGCGAATTCCTTCATCAAATATTTTACTTTCAATTTTACTTCGCAGACGTTCCACTAGATGATAAGACGTTGATTCGTCTGTACTGCGCAATAAAATAATAAATTCTTCACCGCCAAATCTGGCAATAATGTCATTTTGACGAATGTTGGCTTTTAATACGTCTGCAACAGCAATCAAAATGCTATCACCCGCCGCATGCCCCCATGTGTCATTAATCTTCTTAAAAAAGTCGATGTCACACATGACAACATAGACTTTCCCGCGAGCGGAATCGTGAAAAAGCGCTTTAGATTTTTCAAAAAAACCATTGCGGTTATAGAGCTTGGTTAAAGGATCTCTAATTCGCTCATCATTTAAAACGGTGAACAATTCTTTGATTGTTGTTGCAGAAACAATAATGGCGAACCAAATACTCAAAATCACATTTACAGCAAGCATCAGCATCCACCACGGCGAAGTGGATAAAGTGATTCTGTCTACATTCTGCAAAAAAAGCACAATGGCAATAGTTCTTAATGATGCGTATGAAAACAGAAGTAAATAGCTGATGCACAGCAGCTTAACCAAATTTGAAGATTGCTTTAATAAGCCAATTACAGGAGGAATCGCAATCGCTTCAAGACATAGAATTGCGATATTAATGATGATCATTCGAACCCATAACTGCTCATCAATAAATGCGAAATAGAATAGCGCTAAAATAGCCAATACCATCACACAAGCAGAATATAGCGGTTTGGGGCGAGATTTCGCTTTAATAATCATGCCATGCGATACGGCCCATGCACCGCCCAAATATAAAATACCCAGCCATGGCGCTGTTAAACTCAGCTGAGCATTGCTCATTAAACTTTGCAGGCCTAAAGCAATTGAAGGTAAAATGCAGGCAAAGCCCATCCAAAATAAATATTTAGGCGCTTTAAAAAACCAGTGTGCAGAAATAAATACACCGCCCACTAAAATTAGGCAGAAAGGCACGACAAGTAAAAAATACTGGGTATCAGGCAAATTCACGAATTGACTACAACTATTTGTTGCATATGTCTCATATTAAATCTTTTATTTGAATAAATTCAATAAATATTTATTTATAAAAGAAAATTTAAATCATTTACGCAGAACAAATTGCAAAAATAATGAGCACTTTCACTTGAATAGTGCTTAAAATAGAATCATCTATTCATCCCAGACAAAGTGGTCGTTCATCCTTTGCTATAGATAATATTTAATTGCTTATTCGCGAATGATTAAGTGCATTTACAACTCTTACCATTATGCTTGACACTAATTCTGATTAAAAAAGTTTGGATTTTATTGAATGAATTACCAAATACTTATGAATTATGTGATTTAATTAACGCGTTATTCATCACCTTAATTTTGAATGACATTCCTGAATGCACAATGCACCTGTAAAATCTGAATTGAGAGAGTTGGTCACTTGAAACAGCTTGCTTTATTACTGAAATTAGATCTGCAAAGACTCATATTAATATTAATTATACTTTGCGTATCTTGTCTTTTCATTGTTTCCGTATTTATTCTGAATTATGTGATTAAAGCGCAATTAATTGAAAACTCTCTTTCTATAAATGATAAGTACGCATCAAAGGTTGCATTAAGTACGGACCAATATTTCCGCAATATGCTGCAGGAACTGAAATACAGCTCAGATATTCTTGGAAAAGATTTTTCAAATCAGGCTTTGGTTAAAAATGAACTGCACCGCTTGAAATTCCAGTCCAATAACTTCAATTCTGTCAGTGTAGTCGATCAGTCTGCTCATATCCGCCATGTAGAACCGCAAATTTTAAAGTTTGATGCAAATGCCACATATAAAACGATGGGTATTGTTGAATCGCTAAAGTCTAAACAGACGTATATATCTGCACCCTACCAGTCAATGGCGAACAATCTGATTGTACTGATGTCACAGCCCATTTTTGCTCCTGATCACCAGTATCAGGGAATGGTTACCGGCTCGCTGTATTTACAAAAGAAAAACTTAATCAGCCAAATTTTGGCAACATCATATTCATATAAAAACAGCTATATGTATGTGGTCGACAGCAACAATAAAATTATTTTTCACCCAGAAGCCAAACGAATTGGTGAAACGATTCAAGGCAATTCTGGCTTGGATTATATGAAACAGCATAAAAGCGGTCATATTCGATTGCAGAACAGTAAAGGCGTCGACAACTTGGCTGGCTTCGCGCATATACCAAGTGTCAATTGGCTCGTTGTTTCACAACAGCCCACTGAGGTGTTATTTGCCGAGGCCAATACCATTATTCATAAAGTAGCTCTTGGCTTCTTTATTTTTTACATGGTGCTATTTTTCTTTATTTGGAAGATCGCGCAGTACATTTCATCGCCATTGCACGGCTTAGCGCAAATGGCAGGTACATTGAATAAACCTGAAACAGAAAACGAAATTCAGAAAGTTGATCCTTGGTATTTCGAGGTGATGCGTTTCCGAACTGCCCTGCTGTTCAGTTCAAAAAAATTCAGAGATAAAATTTCTGAGTTGAATCTACATGTAAATACCGACCCGCTGACTGGGCTGCACAACCGCCGCGGCATGCAACTGTTTTTAGACGAACTGCAAAATATGGGCACTGAGTTTTCGGTGCTGATTGTCGATATTGATTATTTTAAATTAGTGAATGATCAGTTTGGACATGATCAGGGCGATCAAATGCTAAAAGTTCTAGCAGAACAAATGAAAAAGAACTTCCGTGAAAATGACGTGTGCTGCCGTATGGGCGGTGAAGAATTTGCAGTACTCATGACTACTGCAGACCGAGAAGTCGTCTATAAAGCCGCTGAACGGCTGCGTCAGAGCATTGAAGGCATTACGGCGCATATGGCAACACCAATAACGATCTCAATTGGTATCGCTTCCTGGCCAGTTGATGCCCAAGATGTTAAAGACGTTTTTAAATTGGCGGATAACCGTTTATACCAAGCCAAAAATGAAGGCCGCAACCGCGTGTGTTGCTAGGCTATCACCAATAAAAGACCGCTTATTTAAAGCGGTCTTTTTTTAACTTTAAGCTTTGCTGTAGAGCACACCTGAAAACTTAAAATGGCACACGGTGATATTGGCGATACTCTGGTTTCCAGAAGTTATCATCAATTTTTTGCTGCAGATCGTTTAAACTCATGACTGGAGCAACACCGTCATCCATCGCCGCTTGCGCAACTTTAACTGCAATGACTTTAGATATTTGCTGGATTTGACTTAAATCAGGCAAGAGATCGGCATTTGGATCTTGCAGCTTTGGAGAACAATCTGCCAAGGCATTACTTGAGGCCATCAGCATATTGTCCGTAACCCGTTTAGCGCCTGAGGCAATCACGCCAAGGCCAATGCCAGGAAAAATATACGAGTTATTGCATTGTGAAATATTATATATGCGGTCTTGGTAATTCACTGGCGCAAATGGGCTGCCTGTTGCAATCAATGCCTTGCCCTTGGTCCATTCAATAATATCTGCCGGAACAGCTTCTACACGGGAAGTAGGATTAGACAAAGGCAATACGATTGGGTTGTCACAATTTTCAGCCAATGTTTCAATAATTTCTTTGGTAAATAAACCGGGTTGACCAGACACGCCTATTAATACTGTTGGCTTCGCATTTTGCACGACGTCTAGCAAAGAGATAATTTCATCTGCGTTGCCCCATTGCGCAACATCTTCAGGCTGCTGCGCCAGTTTTCTTTGGAAATCCAATAAATTGGGCTGATTTTCAGTGATCAATCCAAAACGGTCAACCATAAAGACTCGCTTACGCGCTTCTGCATCAGTTAAGCCTTCCGCAATCATTTGCGCAATAATTTGCTCTGCAATACCGCATCCCGCAGAACCTGCGCCAAGAAAAGCAATCGTTTGATCTTTCAACTGTTTATTTGCAGCACGAGACGCTGCAATCAAACTTCCGACCGAAACTGCTGCTGTACCTTGAATATCGTCGTTGAAGCAGCAAATTTTGTTGCGGTATTTTTCCAGCAGAGGCATGGCATTCTTTTGCGCAAAATCTTCAAACTGAATTAAAGCATCAGTCCATCTGCGCTGAATTGCATCAATGACAGTATCAACAAAATTGTAATATTCTTCACCAGAGATACGCGGCTGCGCGCAGCCCATATAAATAGGATCATTCAGCAGCTGCTGGTTGTTTGTGCCGACGTCTAAAGTAATGGGCAAAGTATAAGCTGGGCTGATCCCGCCGCACGCTGTATAGAGTGAAAGCTTGCCAATTGGAATCCCCATACCGCCAATGCCTTGGTCACCTAAACCTAAAATACGTTCTCCGTCAGTAATCACAATGACTTTCACATTGCGTCTGTTCACGTTATGCAGAATGTCATCAATTTGATCACGGTCAGGATATGAAATAAAAATCCCGCGGTGACGGCGGTAAATATCCGAGAAGCGCTGGCAGGCTTCGCCGACCGTTGGCGTATAGATGATCGGCATCATCTCCGTTAAATGATTTTCAATTAAATGATAGAACAGCGTTTCATTGGTATCTTGAATATTGCGCAGATAAATATGTTTGTTAATCGCATCGTTGAACGCGCAATACTGCTGATATGAGCGCTGGCTTTGCTCTTCGATGGTTTCTGTCACATGCGGAATCAGACCGTGTAAATTAAAATTTTTACGCTCATCTGCTGTAAACGCTGAACCTTTGTTTAGCAGCGGCAATTCCAGCAGCGTATTTCCAGCATAAGGGATATACAGCGGGCGTTTAGATTTCAAATTATCTGCAGGCATTGTACTGTCTCTATTCCTTTTCTAAATAATCTAGGGTTTAAATTGGTTTTTCATTACTGTTTTAATAGCTTAGACCTATTTATTGAAAAGTGGTTATTTATAATATTAATATTGATATAACCAACATTTTTCAGCCTTATGATGCAAAGCCTTACGCGGCCATAGCATTTACTCAAGATATGCTTTAGGCAAATTATTTAAAAAATAAAATAGATTTAGATTTTTTTAGTATCAATTTCAGTATACTGATGAAATGTTGTAATCAGTTGAATTTTCAACTAATCAATAATACCCAAGCAGTCACCCATCGAATGCAAAATGACGAAGAATCTAGCAACTCTTATTGGCTTTAGCGCAATTCTGCAATGGTCCGCCATTGTCGGACTGCTTAAACGCATAAGTTCCAATATAGGTCCAGATTATGCTGTTACCTTCATGTACAGCTTCAGCGCCGTCATTTTGCTCATTGTGTTCCGCATACCTAATTTGCGCGCGATGCCTAAGGCATATTTGATTTTTGCGACATTGCTCTTCGTCATCTACGAATTGTGTTTTTCCTATGCCATTGCTTTAGCTCAAACACCTCAGCAAGCGATTGAAATCAGTCTGGTTAATTATTTGTGGCCAAGCATGACCATTGCCGCGCTTATTCTTTTTAAAGAACTGAAATTCAATCTCTTTGTTTTGCTTGGTTTGGCAGTCAGCTTAAGCGGTATTGTTATTATCCAAACAGGAAATGGTTCTTTCAGCTGGTCGACTGTTTTCCAAAACATTATGGTCAATCCTGTCAGCTATCTCTTGGCTTTTGTTGGGGCAGCACTTTGGGCTCTGTATTGCGTCATCACCAAAAAATACAGCCAAGGCCATAATCCTATTGCGCTATTTTTTGTGGTCATCACAATTGTGCTGTGGCTCAAAATGTATTTTCTGCATGGTTTGCCAACGCTACCGCCAATACAAACCGATACCATGGCTTATATGTTCGCCCTATCACTGGTGACAGCTTTGGGCTATGCAGCATGGAATATCGGCATTATTAAAGGCAATATCACCTTTTTAGTGACGCTTTCTTATTTCAGTCCTTTGATTTCTTCTGTATTTTCTATGCTGATTTTACAGACCAGTTTGGCTGCCGCATTTTGGCACGGCGCAATCTTGGTGACTTTAGGGTCTTTCATTTGCTGGATTTCAACCAATTGGGATCAGTTTAAAAACAAATTTAAGCGTGCATAAAGTATTCAAATTGTCGATTTATAAGTAAGGCCTGCCTTATGCGATACAACCCATAGCTGAATTCACGTTCTGATACCCAAATATTCAATTCGCTAGACATGATGAAGAATGGAAAACTTCCGCTTAATCTTTGTTCACACAAGTACATGACAAATTCATATTAAAGCCTACTTTAATTTGCATTATGACGGTGAACTTAGCGTTAAACTGCAAAACTGAAATTAAATCTGTAGTTAAGGCGTGCAACCATTCAATTAAAGGATTGAGGACAGATGATGATAAAAACAACACTCAGTGTCATTGGGCTTTCACTAATTTCTACTTTGGCGCTTGCTGCCGATCCGCTCCATGGCACCAAATGGAAAACGATTGATGACAAGACGAAGAAACCGCTTTCGGTTGTGCAATTTACCGAAACATCAAAAGGCGTACTCTCTGCCAAAATTGTTGATGTTTTAGAAGCATCAGAACAAGCCAAATGTAGTAAATGAGAAGGTAAGTTTCATAACAAATCTCTGAAAGGCCTCCAAATTGTGTCCGGCTTAAAAAATACCGATGCAAATATTTATGATCACGGTAAAATTACTGATCCCAAAAACGGCAAAACTTACAGCTTTAATGCCAAACTTTCACCGGATGGCAAAACGCTCAGCGGCCGCGGCTATATTGGTATTTCTGCACTGGGCCGAAGCCAAACCTGGGTTCGTGCAAATTAATTAAATTTCAGCACACATCAATATTTAAAAAGAAGCAGCTTCAGCTGCTTCTTTTTCTTCGCAGTGGGTTTATTTTTTATAAATTGGTTAAATCAAGTTCATCCATAAAGCCTGTTTAAAAGACAGACCACTGTATTCATATGCTAAGAAATTGAAAAAAGAAAAACTATCTTTCAGATCTTTTCAGTATATGCTCTATGTTTTCCACTGCTTTCAGGCCTCAAGCAATGCAGCTCATATGGTTTAGACAAGACTTACGCACAACTGACCATTCAGCCTTATGGCATGCCGCTCAAGCTGGCCCATGCATTGCTATTGCGATAATCTCACCTGAACAAGAAAAACTGCATGATGATGCATCTGTAAAAATTCAATTTTATTTACGCCAACTACACTGTCTGAAGCAACAGCTGAATGAGCTGAATATTCCGCTGATTATTCAGCAAGTTCCGCTTTGGCAAGATATTCCCCAACATTTAACACAGCTGTGCAAACTGCTGAGTATTGAATGCTTGCATGCCAATATTGAAACAGGTGCAAATGAGGAACTCAGAGATCATCAACTGCAGCAGCTTTTAGCCCAGCATCATATTTCATTTAAACAATACACAGACCGCAGTATTTTCCCTTTGGGTTCGGTCCTGAATAAAACCCAACAACCCTACCAAGTTTTTGGCGCTTTTAAAAAACAATGTTATGAACGCCTAAGCATTCAATTGCCGGCATGCTTCCCAATACTCGAAAAACAGGCAAAGATAGATTCACCTTTATTCATTAGTCTTGCACAAGTGGATTTATCACAACTGATTCAGAATGATCACATCCAGCAGCTTTGGCCCATAAATGAAAAATCTGCAGTGGAACAGCTCAATCAGTTTATAAGACAAGACTTAAACACCTATAAAGAACAGCGCGATTTTCCAAATATTGACGGCACCAGTACACTTTCGCCCTATTTAAATATAGGCATGATTTCTATCAGGCAATGTTTAGATGCACTGTTTCCGCATGGATTTTTTAAGATCGAACATTCTGGCCAGCAAACTTGGCTCGATGAATTGCTTTGGCGCGAATTTTATCAGCACATTTTGCATCTATTCCCAAAAGTTTCAAAACATCTGCCATTTAAAAGCAGTACAGAACAGCTGCAATGGCGCTCTAGTTCAACTGATTTAACAGCCTGGCAACAGGGACTCACAGGAATACCCATTGTAGATGCTGGGATGCGTCAGCTGATGCAAACAGGCTGGATGCATAATAGGGTGAGAATGATCTGCGCAATGTTCCTAAGTAAAAACTTGCTGATCGATTGGCGCTTAGGTGAGAAATGGTTTATGCAGCATCTAATAGACGGAGATTTAGCTGCCAATAACGGCGGATGGCAATGGTGCGCTTCTACTGGCACGGATGCTGTGCCCTATTTCCGTATTTTCAATCCAATCAGCCAATCGTTAAAATTTGATCCGAATGGTGAATATATCCGTACGTGGCTGCCTGAACTGTCTCATTTAGAGACAAAACGTATTCATGACCCTTACGCTAAATATCCTGATGATATGCAGCTTGATTATCCAAGACCCATCGTTGACTTAAAAGCCTCTAGAACACGTGCAATACAAGCCTTTAAAGCGCTAAATGAATAAGCGCTAAGAGTGGCTAAATGCATAGACATTTAGCTCTGTTTTATTCAATAGCTGACAAAATCACTTCAATTCAAAATAGTTTTTCTCGGTTACAATTTTAACTTTAAGCCCTTTGTAGTAGCGAATCATGGGGTCTTTCTGATCTTTTGTAATTTTGTCAGCAAACTTCTCTTCACTCATTAAACGCGCATAGGTCTTATAGCCAACAAGCAGTGACTTGGCTTCATGCCCCTGCTTCTTTAAATCATCAATTTTCTTATTTACATCTTTAATGCTGTAATTCATGACTCTTCAATACTGAACTCTAAAATTCACTTTTATCAGTTTTATATGACAATACGCTTACAAATGATTTTTTTAATCATTAAATTAAAATGCAATGTCAAAACATGCAGCATAAATGCGGTTTATAATTCAAATAAAGCCAATACATCTTATTATCATATAATGTCTATTTTTAAATCACATTAATTGAATACAATTAACGTTATTTATATTTTTTTAAAAAAATGCAACAAATAAATTTACAGTAGTTTTTAAATATTATTTTTTAAATGATAAATAAAATAAAAGCCCGGAACGGGCTTTTATTTTAACAATTATTTTGCTGTAGCTTCACTTGCTGACGAGCCTTCTTGCTCTAGTGGCGCCGCATCAATCATATCTTCACTCACTTCAATGGATGTAACTGCAGATGACTCTGCCACTGTTGGAGCAGATGCTTCAGTTGCCGCAGGTGTTTGTTCTTCTTGTTTTTTACCGCACGCCGTTAAGCCTAGTGATACTGCTGTAACTAAAAGAATAAGTCCTAATTTTAGGTTTTTCATAACTACGTCCATCTAAGGTTTTTAAAATTTACCCATTGTAGACAATTTTTCCCAAATCTGGGAGTACTGATTGTATGTGTTTGTAATTTTTTTATTTGAATGCTTTTATTATAATAAATTCAAAAAATCATTATAATAAAAAAATTGTTATATGAATTTAATTTTAAATATAGAAACAACACACAATATCAAATTATATATATTCAAATAAACCACCAAACACAATATAATAATATTATATTCAATAATAAAAAAAGCGTAAATAAAATATATTTTTAAATTTCATTCAAACCTTTTTTTCACAATAAAACACCCTAATCAAGATTAAACAAAATCTGATCACCATTATCAGAACAGTGTAGACTCAGCAACCAAATCTTATAATAAAAAAAAGAGCAATATCAATGAAATATTGCTCTTTTTCTCTGGCTACTGTCGCTAAGTCCCACAACTAAATTTTATGCAGGATTGATTACATAAAAATATGTAAGCAAAAACACTAATAACACTATTGAAAGCGCTAAATATGTACCAACAGTATTAAAACTCTTAATAAATTTTAAAATATCCATGATCACGCACCACCAAATAACGCGAAAATTATAAATCAATTTTTTTTTAACTTCTTACTTAAGATCACATTCTAAAAACTAATTATACAAAATGATCACAAAACAAATACAAAAAGATTTTTTAATGATCAAATCGTATCAATTTCAAAACATGACACATTTTTAAGCATCTTGAGTTATTTCAGACATTAATTTAATAATTTTATATTCTAGATACTGTATCAATTTATTAAGAATTCTTAATAAAGTGTAGCAAGCACACATAAATTATTGTTTTTATGAGTAATATTTCACACACATTAAAAAAGCCTTCAAAATGAAGGCTTTTTTGCTGATTTTCGGCTTATTGGGCAGCGACAACTTTAACAATAATTGTTTGCGAATCTTCCTGCTCTTCAGCCAAATACAGGCGTTTTAATTCTTTACTTTTAACTTTAAATTTATGGTTCTGGTAGCTAATTTCTGCTGGAATATGATCAAAATACTGACCATCAGCATCCAACTCTTCTTGGAACAAAGGCGTTCCCAACTGGTAGTCCAAACTTTTTAATACGACGTATTTTACCGTTGTTTTCATTTTGATCTCCTATATCTCTAAAGCACTTTATTTTTAGTTTTACCACTGATTAGCATGGGATAAAACCTTTATTTTCTCATTTTAGTGCACTAAACAGCCAACTAGATAGAGCTCCAGACAGCTATCATTATTCAAGGTAAAACATCTTCGAACATGATATAAAAACTCTATACATCCACTGCCTCCCGATACATAAGCTGCACTTTGACACTCTAGAATTAACAATATTAGGCATATTATGATTTTAAAACACTGCTGTGATGCCCTTGAAAAAAATGCTCTCAAAATAGCTTTTATTGAAAGCGCGAGTTCCGGCTATCTTTCAAGTCAGTTTTCAATTTATAAGAACAGCGGCGCAGACATTTTGCTTGGCGGGCTTGTCAGCTATGATCCAAGTATTAAGGTTTCAATTTTAAAAGTGCCTGCAAGTCTAATTGAACTTTACACTGCCGAATCAGCTGAAATCACTCAAGCCATGGCTGAGCATGGAAAAAAGCTATTTCCTGAAGCGGACTTTATCGTTTCCTGCACAGGCCTGCTCAAGCCTGGCGGCAGTGCTACGGCTGAAAAACCTGAAGGTACTTTCTATATTTGCATTTTATATAAAAATCAATACAGTAATTTTCGCTACTTTTTAGAAGGCAGCCCTGTAGAACGTCTGGATCAACTTACGACTTTAACAGCCAAAGAAGTGTTAGCCTTGATACAAACATAGTATTAGTCATGCGGCTTAACGCACATTAATAATAATTTTTAACAAGCCACACGCCCTATATCCTTTATATTATAGATAACAAAGCAATATTGGACTTTTGCTATGCTGTTTTCCAAAAGACTAATGTTTACTGTCACGCTTCTTTGCTCTTCACTGAGTGCTTATGCAACGGTGGGCGGACCCCAGCATATTGAAGTACTGGGTTTAGATAAAAAAGACCAAAAGATATACCTATTACGCCATTTTGAAGATGGCCGCGGACGCTTGCCTCAACTTTATTATTATCAATTAAACAGCAAGCAGCCCATGCAGCTGATTATTGTTCGTTCACTCTATATCAATCCCTCAACCAAAAGAATTGATTATGATCAAGAGCCTACCCGATTCAACAAGGATATTGCTCAAATTAAGCAAAGGTTAGTTAAGCTCCAACCGATTCATACCAGCAATGCCTCTATTCAATTAATCACAACTTTAAATGGAAATGCGCCTTCTTGGTACGACCCAAAAGAAAGTATAGATAAGTGGTCTTATCAATATCGGATTAAAAGCAGCAGATATACCAGTCAAATTCAGTCAGCTGTAAGCTATAAAGAAGGTTTGAAAATTTCAGCTGTGTATCAAGTGCCTCAGTTGCCTTATCGGCTTGTAAATATCAAATATCTTGGCATCCCATTTGAAAATGGCTATACCCTAGAAGACCCAGTTTTACTCAAGAATGCACCTAAGAAATAGCCTCATATTAAAAAGCCTCCGAAGAGGCTTTTTATTTAATTCTATTTGATAGAGCCGAGATATTAAGCAGCAGTACGTTCTGCAATGGGTACAACTTTGCGAAGTTCTGGACCCGTATAATCTGCACTTGGACGGATAATGCGGTTGTCTGCACGCTGCTCCATTACATGCGCAGCCCAGCCAGTAACACGCGACATCACAAAGATTGGCGTGAATAATTTGGTTGCAATGTCCATGAAGTGATAAGCCGATGCATGGAAGAAGTCTGCGTTGCAGAAAAGTTTCTTCTCACGCCACATCACTTCTTCACAGCGCACAGATACTGGGTAAAGCACTGTATCACCCACATCTTTCGCTAAACGCTCAGACCAAATTTTAATAATGCCGTTTCGCGGATCATTATCTTTATAAATCGCATGGCCAAAGCCCATGATTTTTTCTTTACGCTCAAGCTTGCCTAGCATTTCACGCTCGGCTTCTTCTTGAGACGTCCAATTTTCTATCATTTCCATGGCTGCTTCATTTGCACCGCCATGCAATGGGCCGCGCAGGGAGCCAATCGCGCCAGTAATGCACGAATGCATATCTGAAAGTGTTGAAGCACATACTCGCGCTGTAAATGTCGAAGCATTAAATTCATGCTCTGCATAAAGGATCAACGAAACATTCATCACTTGTTCATGCAGTTCATTTGGCTTTTCACCGCGTAATAAATGCAGGAATTGCGCACCGATTGAATCGTCATCAGTATTTTCTTCAACACGCACACCATCATGGCTGAAACGGTACCAATAGCAAATGATCGCAGGAAGTGTTGCCAAGATTCGATCTGCAACATCTTGCTGTTCAGCAAAAGTTTTTTCTGTTTCAAGGTTACCTAACATTGAAACACCTGTGCGCATCACATCCATAGGATGCGAATCTGCAGGAATGCGTTCTAAAACTTCTTTTAAGGCCTGCGGCAATTGGCGAAGTGATTTGAGTTTCGCTTTATATCCAGCCAATTGCTCAGCTGTTGGCAATTCGCCAAAAAAAATTAAATAAGCGACTTCTTCAAACTGGCAATTTTCTGCCAAATCCTGAACGTCATAGCCACGGTAGGTTAATCCTGCGCCGCTTTTGCCAACTGTAGAAAGTGCAGTTTTACCCGCAACTTGTCCGCGCAATCCTGCGCCTGTGAGTACTTTTCCTTCAGCCATTTTTTATTTTCCTTCAGTGAAGAGTTTGTCTAATGTATTTTCAAAGGTGTGATAATCAAGAAATTCATATAATTCTTTACGCTGCTGCATTTTATCCAGCACATTCACTTGTGTGCCATCTTTACGGATAGAATGCATCACTTCTAAAGCTGCTTTTTGCATTGCGCGTGTCGCAGAAAGCGGATACAGCACCATGCTGATTCCCTGTTCGCCCAATTCATCCACCGTGTAATAAGGCGTGTCGCCAAATTCTGTAATATTTGCCAATACAGGCACACCTACCGCATCACACACGGTGCGGTACATCGTAATATCCGTCATGGCTTCAGCAAAAATGGCATCTGCACCTGCTTCTACGCACGCGCAAGCACGGTCAATTACAGCTTGTAAGCCTTCTTTTTGCAAAGCATCTGTACGCGCCATCACCACAAAATTTGAATCCGTCTTAGCATCAACCGCAGATTTAATGCGGTCTACCATTTCCTGCTGAGACACAATTTCTTTGTTTGGACGATGGCCGCAGCGCTTTTGCGCAACCTGATCTTCAATATGAACAGCTGCAGCACCTGCAGCAATCATTTGCTTAACGCTGCGCGCGATGTTAAATGCACCGCCCCAGCCTGTATCAATATCCACTAACAGCGGTGTGTCTACTCGTTCTGTAATACGGCGGACATCTTCTAAAACGTTATCCAGACTGGTCATACCCAAATCAGGTAAGCCATAAGAATAGTTTGCGACACCGGCACCCGAAACATAAATGGCTTTGTAACCCACCTGTTTGGCCATCATTGCTGCATAAGCATTGACTGTACCGATGATTTGTAATGGTTTTTCCACTTCCAGTGCTTGTCTAAATCTTAAACCTGCAGACGTTTGTTCTGTCATATTCCTTTCCACAGCGGTTCTTTATTTGTTGAGGCTTGAGTATAACCATAAATATTTTGCCTGCTATGACCCTTTAGATTTTTTACTCTAAAACTTTAGTCAAACATTTATTAAATATATAATATTATTTCGTTACAGCATAATCTTCCCCGCCTGCAGCAGACTGAACAAAGTTGCGCGAAGCTTTGCTATAATTAAGAAAGTTTAAAAGATTGGATAATGTCATTTCCTATATGCAAGATTTAGCTCAGTTAGAACCCATTGCACGTGATTTACCGCAAACCAAACGCGGTCATGAACGATGCGTAGCGCTTTTAGAAAGTGCGGCTGAACTGTTTCTGGAACATGGCTATGATGCGGTATCCTTAGACGATATCGTCAATCATGCAGGCGGCTCTAAAGCCTCTATTTATAAATATTTCGGCAATAAAGAAGGCTTGTTTAAGGCAATTTGCGACTATCGCCGTGATCAATTCTTTAAAGACATCTGCATGCCGTTTAATCCCGATCTTTTAGATTTCCGCAACTACTTAATTCAAACGCTGATCAATTTTCAACAACATTTAAATCAGCCCGAAAAAGCCGCTTTTATGCGCTTAGTTTTGGAGCAGAGTCAGCGCAATCCTGAAATTGCACGCCATATTCATGAACATGGGCCAAAAGAAATTCAAATGGCCATTGCAAAAGCTTTAGAGACTGCACATAACAAAGGTCTTCTGATTTGTGCCAACCCAATTTTTTCGGCCCAATTCTATTTTGGCATCCTGCGCAATATTGAATGGAAAGTTTTAATGGGCTTGCCAGTTGAAGATTCCGATCAAGAAAACATCAATTACATAAGTTATTGCGTAGATCGCTTCTTAGATGGCCATCAAAAGCCATAGAATTTTTGCAATTTTGCGTAAATTTGGTATAGAGTATTCGATTCCCTTTTTCACTTAACCAACCAACAACTAATTGTTGTTTATTTTTCATTCAGCAATTATTGTGGAGTAATCATGGCTCTGCGTCATTTTCTAACTTTACGCGATTTATCGACTTTAGAACTTAACCAAATTGTGCAGCGCGGTATCGAGCTGAAGCGCAAACAGCACAGCAACGAAGTATTCCAGCCTTTCGTTGGTAAAGTGATGGGCATGATTTTTGAAAAATCGAGCACCCGAACACGCGTATCGTTTGAAGCAGGCATGAGCCAGTTTGGCGGCAGCGCAATTTTCCTTTCTTCGCGCGACACTCAGTTAGGCCGCGGCGAACCAATTGAAGATTCAGCACGTGTGATTTCAAGCATGCTTGATATTGTGATGATCCGTACTTTTGGCCACGACATCGTAGAACGCTTTGCCTCTTACTCTAAAGTTCCAGTGATTAATGCACTGACTGATGACCACCACCCTTGCCAATTGTTAGCTGACGTTCAAACTTTTGTTGAACATCGCGGTTCAATCGAAGGTAAAACTGTCGCTTGGATTGGTGATGGTAACAATATGTGCAACTCATATATTGAAGCTGCACACATGTGGGGTTTTAAACTTAAAATTGCGTCGCCTAAAGGCTATGAACCTAAAGCACAATTTCTTTCAGAATTCGCGCACTGTGTTGAGCTGGTAAACTCAGCTGAAGATGCAGCTGTAAATGCAGACCTCATCGTTACTGACGTTTGGGCAAGCATGGGCCAAGAAGAAGAACAAAAAATCCGTGAAAAAGCATTTGCTGATTATCAAGTTAATGAACGCCTTATGGATCTTGCGCACCCAGATTGCTTATTTATGCACTGCTTGCCAGCGCACCGCGGTGAAGAAATTTCAGAAAACATGCTAGATCATAAAAATGCTGTGGTTTGGGATGAAGCAGAAAACCGCCTGCATGCTCAAAAAGCTTTAGTCGAATTCTTGATCAATGAAAACCTTAAATAAGACTAAGTAATTAGTACTAAAAAAGCACCAGAAGGTGCTTTTTTTTTGCCAGTATGGATATAATCAAAACCATAATTTTAATAAGTGATTGGTTTTATGCTTTTAAGACATCTTGGTTTTGGCTTTATCCTGCTTTGTACTGCTATACAGGTTCAGGCAACAGAGTTTGATCAATATCTTCAATCAAAGAACATTATTGATGAACGATATAAAATTCAGCAGGCAGAAACCTTAAATGAAATACTTTCGGTATTAAGCGCGGAAGACTCTAGAACACTGCCACTTGAAATTGATCACAATACCATTATTGAACAATTGAACTTATATGCAGACCACACAGATCTAAAAGGCATCATCACAACGCCAGACTTTGCGCAATTTGAACAGGATTTAGGTCACAAACAAGTCGAGAAATTAATTAAAAAAAATTTGGTGCAAAACTGCAATATTTTCTTTGAGCATGAATATCAGCGCAGTAATCCTTATAGCATCAAACTGCAGCTGAGTTCTGAAAGCAAAAATTATGTTATTGAATTAAAGCAAAAGAACTGCAAAGTAAAATAATTCATCATAAATAATCAAATATTGCTGCAGCTGGGAAAATCACTGCAGCAAGATCTAAATAAATTGGTTTAAACAGCGCTTAACGCAGCAGTCCTTGCGGCTGCACAATAATAATCGCAGCGCCAATCAAGACAACTGCACCGCCCAATACATCCCAGCGGCTTAAACTGATTTGATCAACAAAACGCAGCCACATCAGTGCAGTAACTATATAAATCCCCCCATATGCCGCATAAATACGGCCAGATGCAGCAGGATGCAAAGTAAGTAGCCAAACAAATGCCGCCAAAGCAAAAACTGTTGGAACCCACAACCACTGCGACTTCGCCTGATTTAAAATCAAATATGGGAAATAACAGCCTAAAATTTCCATCACAGCCGTGAGGAAAAATAATAAAAAAGTGCTTAAAACTTTTGTAATCTGAATATCCATCATCTACTACATATACCTAAGCATTTAAAACCATTTATAAAACTTGTTAGCAAAAAATAACCCGTGAATACACGGGTTATTTTTTATAATCGAAAATCTTTAAGCTGGTTCAGCTGTTTGATCTTCAAAAACTTCCAATTTCAAACCTACAGCTTTGCCATTTTCCTTTTTCACAGAAACAGCAACATTGCCGCCATGTTCTGCCAGCTCACCAAACAGAATCATTTCAGCAAGCGGTTTCTTCAAGTGTTCTTGAATCAAACGCTGCATAGGACGTGCACCCATTAAGCGGTCATAGCCATTTTCTGCCATCCATTCACGTGCAGATTGATCCACTTCAAGAATGACTTTTTTATCATCGAGTTGCGCTTGAAGTTCTGTTAAGAACTTATCAACCACATTTTCAATGACTGTCGTAGGCAATGCTTTGAACTGAATTACGCTATCTAAGCGGTTACGGAATTCAGGCGAGAATGCTTTTTTCATTGCATCCTGATTGTCTTTACTGTTGTCCTGCTCCATAAAACCAATACTGATGCGTGAAATACTTTCTGCGCCAATATTTGTGGTTAGTACTAAAACAACATTACGGAAATCAGATTTACGGCCATTATTATCCGTTAAAGAGCCATGATCCATAATTTGCAGCAACAGATTAAACACATCTGGATGCGCTTTTTCAATTTCATCTAGAAGCAAGACACAATGCGGGTTTTTATGAATCGCATCTGTCAATAAACCGCCTTGATCAAACCCGACATAGCCTGGAGGCGCACCGATTAAACGTGATACGGCGTGGCGCTCCATGTATTCCGACATGTCGAAACGGACCAATTCTACACCCAGCAATTTTGCCAGCTGTTTAGTCACTTCTGTTTTACCCACACCTGTAGGACCTGCAAATACAAAGCTGCCGACAGGCTTATCTGGCGATTTAAGACCTGCACGAGACAGTTTAATCGCAGAACCTAGGGCTTCAATAGCCTCGTCTTGTCCAAAGACAACACGTTTTAAATCACGTTCTAGATTTTCCAGTACTGTTTTATCATCTTTAGATACTGTTTTTGGCGGAATGCGTGCAATCTTAGAAACAATATCTTCAATATTTTCAACAGTAATAGCTGTATCATCCTGCTCTGCTTTTAAGCGGCGCTGAGCACCTGCTTCATCAATCACATCAATGGCTTTATCTGGCAAAAAACGGTCATTAATGAATTTTGCAGAAAGCTCTACAGCTGAAACCAAAGCTTGATCGTCATATTTAACATGATGGAAGTCTTCAAACTTCGATTTCAAACCGCGTAGAATATCAATTGTTTCAGAAATTGAAGGCTCATTCACATCAACCTTTTGGAAGCGGCGTGAAAGTGCATGATCTTTTTCAAAAACCTGACGATATTCTTGGAATGTGGTTGAGCCGATGCAACGCAAACTGCCGTTGGCCAAAGCTGGCTTAATCAGATTCGAAGCATCCATTGTGCTGCCCATGCTTGAGCCAGCACCAATGATCATGTGAATTTCATCAATAAATAACACTGCTTCAGGTTTTTTCTTCAGCGCGTTCAACAATTGTTTTAAACGCTTTTCAAAATCACCACGGTATTTTGTACCTGCAACCAATGCACCAATATCAAGGCTATATACTTCAGCATTTTCTAATGGTTTTGGTGCTTTGCCGTTCACAATCAGCCAAGCCAAACCTTCAGCAATTGATGTTTTACCTACACCTGGATCACCCACAAGCAATGGGTTATTTTTACGGCGTCGGCAAAGAATCTGTGCGGCACGTTCAATTTCTTTTTCACGGCCAATTAAAGGATCCGTTTTACCCTTTTGAGCTTCGGCATTTAAGTTGGTCGTATACAGCTCCAGAGGACCTGCATTGGCAGATGATGCAGTTTCACCATCCAGCTCTTCTATTTCTTCTTCCTGCGGCGCTTCGTCTTTGCGTGTGCCGTGTGAAAGGTATTGAGTTAAAGTCAGTCGGTTAATTTGATGACGTTTCAACAGATACACTGCAAATGAATCGCGCTCTGAGTACATTGCGACCAAGATATCTGCGCCTTCTACGGTGCGGTCGCTACCGCTAGACTGCACATGGAAAATTGCGCGCTGCAAAATACGGTCAAAGCTTTCAGTTGGATGCGGCGCTTGGTCGCTGTTTTCACCAAGCTTCGGTGTATGCTGTTCTACGTATTCTTCTAGTTCTTTGCGAAGTACGATAATGTCTGCCCCGCATGCTTTTAACGCATTCACAGCAGAGTCGTTATCGAGTAAAGCCAATAATAAATGTTCTACCGTCAGAAACTCATGTCTCTTTTGACGAGCCATGCTGACAGCCAAACGTAATGATACTTCTAATTGACGACTGAGCATGCAACCCCCTTAATCTTTTGGCTCAATCTGGCAAAGCAATGGATGACCTTGAGACCGAGCATAATTATTGACTTGGTTCGCTTTAGTCTCCGCAATGTCCCGCGGATAGACGCCTGCTACACCTTTTCCTTCATAATGTACAGTTAGCATTACTTGAGTGGCTTGGTCAAGATTCAAAGCAAAGTATTGTTGTAAAATTTCTATTACAAAGTCCATTGGGGTGTAATCATCGTTCATTAAAACGACAGCATACATAGGCGGACGTTTCAATTCTGGACGCGCAGTCATTACAGTAGTGTCAGCATCCCCATCCTCATGCGTTTCACTGGCTAAGCGCGGACTCACGTGCCAATCCACGATTCCAGTTTGATAAAATGAGTCTTTAATGTCTGATAGACAAGTTTGGCGCTTATTGCTTCGCATATGATTTTTGTTTCACACTTCAGTTTGAGTTTGCTTCAGTTTGTGGAATTTCTGAGAGAAACGAGGATTGACTATCAACTGCTGGCCCTTTTGCCCAGCTGAAACGGCGTACAACCTGCTTGCCGGCGCTGTTTAAACGCACTTCAATAAAGTTTGGACTAAAACCTTTAGGCATAGTCCAGCGGCCTGTTAAGCGCTCTGTATTTTCAAAATTGAAGTTTTTATCATCCATAGGAACAGTCATAACTTCTGTTCCTTGGATTAAACGAATTTCAACACTGCCCGCTGCTTGGCTTTTGCTCGGACTCACTTGCATTAAATCCAGCTGATATTCAAAAGCATTATCAGGCAAAGGTTTGATCGCAATATGCTGCACTGCCAAGGCTATACCGCCGCGCTGACGCAGCACTTCACGGTACAAAATACCGACATTTTCTGCTTGAGCCTGTGCATTTCGGGCATTATTTACTTCAGTAAATAAATCATTTGAATTGCTGACGGCAATATCTCGCTCCTGAACAGCCGTATTCAGGCTTTTGTTCAGCACCGCCAACTCAGACTTTTGCTTCTGCACCACTTCGACCAGCTGTTCTGCATCTGCATCATAACCCACTACTGTCAGACCTTGGCGGTGACCTACCGTGTATCCCAGCAATCCACTGCTTAGGATTAAAACCGCAGCGCCAATGGCCAGCGGCATATTGGTCTGCATAAACGGTTTCTTATCGCCGCCGTCTTGCTGTGAAGTGATTTCTGAATCTGAATTTTGCATCATCATCTCTTATTTTTGATTTATTCAAAGCACACATTTAAATCGAAATCTAAATGTGTGTGAAGCATTTAAACGTTTCTTATGGTAATAAACCAATGCCTTGCAGGCCAGCATCTTCTGCAAAACCGAACATCAAGTTCATATTTTGTACGGCTTGACCGGCAGCGCCTTTCACCAAGTTATCTTGCGCTGCAAGAATGACCAACTTTTTCGGCTGTGGTTTATAAAGTGCAATACGTAATTGATTAGCACCACGTACAGAACGAGTTTCTGGAGAGCTGCCCGCTGGCATCACATCTACAAAAGCTTCATTTGCATAGAATTCTTCATACAGGCTTTGCAAGTCAGCTGCAGCGCCTGCTTCAGTCAAATCAATATAAATTGTACTGAGCATGCCGCGGATCATCGGAACCAAATGCGGTACGAATAAAATCTCGTTAAATACACCTTTTTGACCTGAAATATTTTCCAAAGCTTCAACAATTTCAGGATGATGACGGTGACCCGCTACACCATAAGCTTTGAAGTTATCTGCATTTTCTGAATAGATCATGCCAAGGCTGGCTTTGCGACCTGCACCAGAAACTCCTGATTTTGCATCAATGATAATGCTTTCAGGTTTTACTAATCCTTCAGCTTTTAAAACTGGCGCTAAACCAAGCTGCACAGTTGTTGGATAGCAGCCTGGGTTACCAATCACGTTGGCTTGTTTGATTTTGTCACGGTTTAATTCTGATAAACCATAAACTGAATTTTTTAATAGCTCTGGACATGCATGGTCTTGGCCATACCATTTTTCAAACTGTTCTAAATCTTGCAAGCGGAAGTCTGCAGCTAGGTCAATTACTTTGGTATTTGCAGCGACCAATTCTTCTGCATGCTTCATTGCTACACCGTGCGGAGTCGCAAAAAATACAACGTCGCATTTTTTTAGTTCATCAATGTTCAGGTCTGAATATTGAAGATCGGTATGGCCGCGCAGGCTTGGGAACATGTCATCGACACGGCGCCCATTTTCAGTACGTGATGTCAGAACTTTTACTTCTGCATTTGGGTGTCGCAGTAAAATACGCAGTAATTCAACACCTGTGTAACCTGTACCGCCGACAATACCTACTGAAATCACGCTCTTTACCTCTATTCAAAGTATCCATTTGATGACTGCGTAGTATGACAGGAAGTTACGGTTTTCTGAACTGTTTTGCTTGGGTTTATTTCTTCATAAACGGTAAATTTATAAAAAAACAACAGTGCTTCATAAACTGCTTCAAGCTAGGATTACAGAAACTAAGTAGCGATTAGTAAATATAAGTTATCTAGTCAAAATAAAGTTTAATACGATCTACCTTTAAACTAATTATTTTATTGTCTAAATACCCGTATTCACTTAATAGAATTTCATCTTTAAAAAAGATATCTCCTACTGATAAAGTTTCGTTATTTAACATCCCAATAATTTCATAAGCAAAAGACTGATCAATTTTTCTAAATTGAGGTGAGTTATCTGTTATCTCGGGCACATACTCATCAAATATTTCATATTCTAATTCAACATGATAAACACTATTAACGTTGAAAACAAAATTATAATCACTACAAAAAACGTTTAATATTTTTCCATCAACTTCAATCCAAAGTGATTCTTCCACATGCTCATCTTGAGACAGTATTTTAATTTTATAACTCATTTGTATACCTCTATTTTTCCAGCCACCACCAAGGCATTGGCGTCATTTTTAGTATTTTCCGATGTTGCTGAAAATTAACATCATGTTTTTGAACCTCCGCCCAAAAGTTTGAACTGTGGTCAAAGTGCTTGGTATGCGCCAACTCATGTACGGCCACATATCGTGCAATTTCCAATGGAAACAACACCAATCCACTGTTCAGCATAATGTCATGTTTAGCAGAGCAGCTACCCCAACGGGTTTTGGGCTGACGTACTGCACATTGATTAAATCTTAGACCTGTCTCACTGCTCAGCTTTTTTAAATACGATGGTAAATATGCCTTTGCATAAGCAATGACAAAAGACTTTAAATAGCTTTCAGGCTGACGGTCACTAATAAAAAGTTGATGATTTTCCTCATCAAAGATGAATGAATGTTTTTGAACTTTATAAACAATGCTTAAAGGCTGTTCTAAATTAAATAGTTTTAATTTTTCAGGCAAACTTCGATCCTGCAACCCTGCTTTTTCCTGCTGCTTCTGCCATGTTTCAATCATCCATTGTTCGGATTGCTTCAAAAAATCTTGTACTTGGCGCTGAGTACAAAACTGCGGCACAGTTAATTTAATTTGCGTCGGCTCTACACGCAGTCTTAGGCGTGTTGCACGTAATTTTCGGGTGATTTGAATTTCAGGAAGGTTTGGGGTCATTTATTCTATAATCGTATTATGAAGCTTATTGTTCCCTCTCCTTTCAGGAGAGGGTTAGGGAGAGGTTGATTAATCCCCTCATCCTAACCTTCTCCCAGAGGGAGAAGGAACTTTCAATATAAATTCAATTAAACTTTTGATAGAACTATATTGAATCAACAAATTAAACCGCAGTACGCTCTTCAATACCGTTATCGGTTGCAACAATAGCAATATCCGCTTTATTCAAAGCAAAGATACCGTTACACACCACACCCGGAATATTATTTAAAGTTTTTTCAAGTTCTAGTGCATTCAAGATATTCAAGTTATAAACATCTAAAATCACGTTACCGTTATCCGTTACCACGCCTTCACGGTACACAGGGTCACCGCCTAAAGAGACAATTTTACGCGCCACAGCAGAACGCGCCATTGGAATCACTTCTACAGGCAGCGGAAATTCACGCGCTAACTGATCGACCCATTTAGAATCATCGACGATACAAACGAATTTTTTCGCAATAGATGCAACAATTTTTTCACGAGTCAGCGCCGCACCGCCACCCTTGATCATATGCATGTGACGGTCAATTTCGTCAGCGCCGTCTACATAAGCATCTAAGCCGCCAACATGGTTCATATCGACCACTTCAATGCCTAATTTTTTTAAACGCTGCGCAGTTGCTTCAGAACTGGCAACAGCTGCTTCCAATTGAAGCTCTGGCAATAATTCAATGAGGAAGTTTACTGTACTTCCTGTACCTACACCCAAAATACCGCCCTTCGGCAAATGTTTCAAAGCAGCTTTAGCAGCAGCTTGTTTTTTTTCATCTTGGGTAGCATACAGACTCATATCTTGGCTCAACTATTTTTTGACATTTGCCGCTGATTTAACAGCCCAAATGTACTGGTGTTTGTTACAATGAATGCCTATTTTAAACTGTTAGATGGAAAATTAACATGCTGTCTCGTTTGGTTCGACAAATATTACAGGCAACAGTCTACGACGTTGCAATCGAAACCCCACTCGAAGCAGCGCCACGAATTAGTGAAAAACTAAACAATAACATTCGCTTCAAACGCGAAGATTTGCAACCTGTCTTTTCCTTCAAGCTGCGCGGCGCATATAACCGCATCAGCCAATTACCGAAATCTCAGTTGGAACGTGGCGTTATTACAGCTTCTGCAGGTAACCATGCTCAGGGTGTGGCTCTATCTGGCAAAAAGTTGGGTATTCGCGCCATTATTGTTATGCCAAAAACTACTCCTGATATTAAAGTTCAAGCAGTTAAACGCTTAGGCGGAGAAGTTGTTCTGCATGGCGATTCTTTTGACGTAGCCAATAAATATGCGATCGCGCGCGCTCAAGAAGAAGGCATGTCATTTATTCCGCCGTATGATGATGAATTGGTCATGGCTGGACAAGGCACTATTGCCAATGAGATTTTGCGTCAATGGCGTGATGTGGAATATGTTTTTGTTGCAGTCGGCGGCGGCGGCTTAATTGCTGGTGTTGCAGCTTATTTAGGCGATGTTGCACCGCATGTTAAAGTTATTCCAGTTGAATATGACGAATCTGCATGTTTAAAAGCAGCCTTTGAAGCCGGTGAGCGTGTGATCTTGCCTTCTGTCGGCCTATTTGCCGATGGTACGGCGGTTGCGCAAATTGGTGAAAAACCATTTGAAGTGATTCAGCTGCAAAAATCAGATAACTCTGGCCCAATTGTTGAGCGTGAAGTTGTACTGGTAAATACCGATGAAATCTGCGCAGCCATTAAAGATACTTTTGACGAATGCCGCAGTATTGTAGAACCGTCTGGTGCAATGGCATTGGCTGGCATTAAAAAATATGCTGCTGAACATGGCTTAGAAGACAAAAACATGGTGTCGATTGTATGCGGCGCCAATATGAACTTTGACCGCCTGCGCTACATTGCAGAACGTACTGAATTGGGCGAACGCAAAGAAGCCATTTTTGCAGTGACAATTCCAGAAGAAAAAGGTTCATTCTTAAAATTCTGCCGTGCATTGCAAGGCCGCAACATCACCGAGTTTAACTACCGCGCCAGCGATGCTTCTGCAGCGCAAGTCTTTGTCGGCATTAGCTTAAAAGGCGGGGAAAAAGAACGTCATGAAATTTTTGAGACCCTAAAATTCCAATATGATGTAGACGATCTTTCTGATGATGAAGTGGCTAAACTGCATATCCGCTATTTAATCGGCGGCCACGCAGACATTGAAAATGAACGCTTATTCCGCGTGGAATTCCCAGAACGTCCGGGCGCACTGCTGACTTTCTTAGAACGTCTAGGCCCTACGCATAACATTACCCTGTTCCATTACCGTAATCACGGCGCAGCCGAAGGCCGCGTATTGGTGGGTATGGAAGCAACTGATGCTAAGCAAAACCCGGACGGTTTAATCGAAACATTGGAAAGCATTACTTATCCATATGCGGAAATTACCAACAACTTGGGTTATCAGCGTTTCTTAAAATAAGCACTGAATCCTAAATTTTTTTAAAATAGCCTGTTACCTTAACAGGCTATTTTTTTTGCAACACTCAAAGCATAATCAATAAAATTCAAAAATAAGATCTTTAACAATGAAATCTTGGCTTAAATTTATTTTTATTCCGCTTATCAGCTACTTATTAATCAATACATTATTGTATTTAACTGGCGAGACAGCTCTCTACATACAAGCAAAAGAATCTTTAATCGCACGCTCTTTACTCCTTACAGGATTGCTATTTTTAAACGCTATTCCTATTTATCTCATGCTGAAGCTCGCACCTAAAGCGCCTTATATTTCCACGTTTATTTATATGGGTATATTATTGTGCGCCATGACTGCAATACGCAATCAAAGTGCAGATTCTTTAATGCTAGTTGAAGCTAAGACTGCTTATTTTGTGTCTTTTATTACAGCCGTGACTATGCTGTTCTATTTCTTTTTTAAAGATGAGCGATTTAAGCCCAAATACGGCATTAAAAATATACAGGGCACACCCTCGTCTAAAAGTTAAAATTGTATAAATCAAAAAACTGAACACCGCTCTTAAATCATTTTAGAACACTGCGAAAATGTATAGTGATGTATTGCGATATCCTCCGCTTTAAACTGCTTTTCAAACCTTTTTAAAAATTTATGCAGTTTTTCTGCATCCTGATGCACGGCAAGCCAATAGTATTGCTCTGCGCAGATCAGCAGCAGCTCATATTTATATGTGCTCAGTTCTTGATAAATGGCATTCAGTATAATTTCAGCAAGCTGCTCCTGCACATTGTAATATTTGCCTAAGAGCTGTTTTGATTTTTCATAATGGGTATAAATCGGCTGAGTCTGCTTAACAATATCATGATGCATTTGCACCGTATCTATCTGCAGATCCTGCAATACAGCACTTCTTGCAAGATCAGCTTCAGTAAACTCCAGCGGATCAAAAGTCATTATAAATGAGCGTTCATCCTGTTCTTTCTTCTCGGACAATAGCCACAAACTCAACTGTTCAAAGCTGCGGCGATTTTTTGACTTTGGAATTTTGCGTGTTTGCAGCTCCGGATACCATGACTGCAGCCATTGATAGATCTTTTTATCATCCATGCGATTGTCTTCTATTCAATTATTTTTCTATTGCTGCACTTCAAGCAGAGCGCTGCGAATGCATCTCATACATTCTAAAAAAATAATTTGAATAAAATATGACAGCTCACAAAAATCAACTGCCTAATCTATTAAAACCATGGGCTCTTCATTGCCAAAAATCGCATTAAAATTAGTGATAATACAATCGATCAGCTCTTCGTTATTGGGCACCAATAACCAATAGGGATTTTCCTGCTCAATCACTAAAAGGGCTAGATCATATGGCTCTATAAATAATTTAATATTGTTGAAAATTACGTTATAGGTAAACTCAAAATCATATGCATGCGCAGGTTCGGGGTCCATCTCTTGATCGCTTTCTTCATACATCTCAAAAAAAGTGCTCATTTCTGCATCAATTTGATTGTTCAATTCATCTAAATCAATTTGCAGCTGCTGCAGCCGATGACATTCACGAATGCCATTTTGCCGATAATCCATCATATTTAACTGCTGCAAATTGGCATAAAACTGATTGAGCCACTGTGTTAAACCCTCAAAATTATCTTGCTCTTCAGGCAGTTCTGCATCCTTAAGCTCTGGAAAAGCCACTTGCAGCGCCTGATATAATGTTTTGTGCATATCAATACTCCGATTGGATTTTTTTATTCCAATAAGCTTTTGTTATATATAATTTTGTAAGCTTAATAGCTGGAATTTCTATTAACCGATAAACTATCTCAATTACAGCATAGATGAACAATTGTTCATTTTATAGCCAATATTCGTTAATAAATACAACATTCGCAGGAATTTAATATGGCGCAGTTTGCAGTCATTGGTCTAGGCAGTTTTGGCGCGACCGTTGCCACTGAATTAGTTGGCCTTAAACATGATGTGATAGGCATAGACAGCAATAAAAAATTTGTAGAAAACATTTCTGACCAGCTAACGCATGCCGTCATAGCAGATGCAACCGATGAGCATGTATTAAGCGAATTGAACATTCAAAAATGTGAAGCGGTTGTGGTCGCCATTGGCGAAGATATTGAAGCCAGTATTTTATGTGTGCTGCATCTTAAAAATTTAGGCATGAATAAGATTTGGGTTAAAGCCAAGTCTAAAGCGCATCATATGATTTTGACCCATTTAGGTGTCGATAAAATTATCCACCCTGAAGAAGATATGGGTGTGCGCATAGCGCAATCGCTGAGCTACCCTATGGTTAGCCGCTATATGGTGCTGGAAGATGACCACTATATTGTTAAAGTACAGTTGAAGGAAGCACAGCAAGGTTTGCGTTTTCATCAGCTGGTGGAGCATGTGCCGGAAATCAAAACACTGCTGCATAAACGTGGGAAAGAAATTTTATTCAGCATAGACCCGAATATGATCCTGCAAAAAGATGATATTTTAGTGGTTGAGGGATTGCTTGAACCATTACGCCGCTTATCCAAACAGTTTAAAACCGTATGAAAAGACTGCAAAACAAACTTCATAATAAAAAACATGGAACCATTAACCTAAGCCCTCCCAGCCTATTGGCTTTGGGTTTTTTAGGCTTGATCCTGATAGGCTCACTGCTGCTCAAGCTGCCTTTTGCGCATCATGGTGAGCTGTCTTGGCTAAATGCTGTCTTTACTTCAACCTCAGCCGTTACCATTACAGGACTTTCTGTTGTCAATGTCGGCGAAGCTTACACCGTATTTGGCAAGCTCGTCATCATGTTTTTACTGCAATGCGGCGGTTTGGGCTTTATGAGTTTTGCCATATTGGCCGTGATGAGCCTCTCCCCACAGCTGGGTTTAAAACAGCAAATTATGGCGCAGGAAACCATTGGTCAAACCAGCTTAAAAAAAGTCACATTTACCATCAAAAGTGTTTTTCTGTATTCGCTATTTTTTGAAGCCCTTGGCACAGTCATTTTAACCATTGCATGGCTGGAAGATTACAACTTTGCGCAAGCCTTTTTCTATGCTGCTTTTTACAGTGTATCGGCATTCAATAACGGCGGATTTTCACTGTTCCCCAATAGTTTAATGAGCTTTGCAGATCAATACGTGATTACCGTCACTATCAGCGCCCTTTATATTATTGGCGGTGTTGGCTTCTTGGTCTTAATGGATATTAAGCGCAATAAGAGCTGGAAAAGGCTTAGTCCCAACAGCAAATTAATTTTATCCGCCATCACTGGACTCAATCTGATTGCTTTTGTGATCATCTGGTGTTTGGAAGCCAACAACCCTATGACTCTTGCACCAATGAGCATTGGCGATCAAGCGATTAATGCATGGTTCCATGCAACAGTGCCCCGCTCATCTGGATTTAATAGCCTGCCTATGGATCAGCTCACAGACGCCAGTTCACTGATTACCATGATGCTGATGATTATTGGCGGCGGATCACTGAGTACTGCAGGCGGCATTAAAGTCGGAACTTTCATTATTGTGGTTTTAAGCGTCATTAGTTTCTTGCGCCGTGAAGATGAAGTCCGCGTGTTTAATCATTCTGTTCCTGAAAAAACCACATTTAAAGCGCTGGCTGTTATTTTTATTACCGTCACTCTTATTTTTGTCGGCTTTTTGAGCTTGCTGATTATAGAGCCGAATAAGGGCTTTCTAGACTTACTGTTTGAAGCAGTTTCCGCAGCCTGTACTGTTGGCTTGTCACGCGGCATAACTGGAGAGTTGCAGCCAGCCAGCTTAGTCATCTTAATGATGCTGATGTTTGCAGGAAGATTAGGTCCGCTGACCTTAGCCTACTTAATTGCCACACCTAAGAAAAGCCGCTTGAAGCATCCTCCTTCAGAAATCCAAATCGGTTAAAAACACTTCTCCATTCTAAAATGCTATAGAGAAATATCCGTCCATAAAAAACCGCGCAAATGCGCGGTTTTTTATTTACTGGTTTTAGAACCAATTTAACAGTGATACACCTAGACCGACATACGTCGCACGGTGGTTATAGTCAATCAAGCTTTCGCCATAACCATCAAACAGCTGGAACTGACCGCGCAGCTTGCCGCTGATTGGGAAAGTCCAGTCAAACTGCACAGCGCCGTGAGAATCTTCACCGCCTTTTAAAGAATGACGCAGCATTAAGCTGAAATCGTGTTCTTTATAGCGGTAAAAAGCCGTTAAATCACCGCGGCCCACATAATCTGTAATATCAGGGTTATTATCATCCGGTAAATCTTCTTCCAAACGATACCAAGGGCGCAGCATCAGAGCAAAATTGTCTTTTTCAAAGCCTAAATTCAAAATCACGCGGTTCCAGCTGCGCGACAGCGGGTCTGAACGTCCGTTAGACTGATGGTTAAACGTCAGTCCCAGCATACGCCAATTTAAGCCCAGCAATTCATAATTGGTGCGGAAAACCAAACTAGCTTCAGGTTCGTAATTGGTTTCACGGAAAGGACGTGACTCCTCTTCGTTATACACTTGCCAGCGAGAAGATTGCGTGTAGCCAACCCAAATGTCCCCATTGTCACCAAACAAGTTTTCGACTGCTTTAGTTTTTAAAGACAGCTGGAATTTAGCTTCCATAGACTTTAAATTTTGAGCTTCATCAGCTTGTACAACATTTACAGGATTTGGACTAGATGGCCGTTCGTTTTTATCCGAAGTCCAAAAACCAGGCAATAAATAAACCGGCTTGTAGGTGCGGACATTCCACGTGCCCAGTTTACTTTCTGGCGATAGCTCCCAGCGGCTGTCCAATAAAGATAAGTTTGGATTTAAGTTTGGCGCTTCTACTGCGAACAAATGCTCTGAAAAAGCATTGCTGACCTTTTCTTTCAGCGTTGGCTTTTCTATTGTCTCAGGTTTAATTTCCTGAGCAGCCTGACGTTCTGAAACCAGCTGCGGTTTAACTTCTTCTGGAATCTTAAATACTGCGTCATAACATGCTAGACGATCCGCATTCGAAGTTAAAGCCACACAAGCTTCAGCTGTCGCAGGCTGAGCTGTTAATTCTGAAGTTTGTGCATACGCCCCAGCAGCAGTCATTGAGCCAAGCAAAATGCTCAGCTGCAATGTTGTACGCTCAAAAGAATTGAACGCCATACTCACCTCTATTCTTAATCTATTATTTATATTTGAGCTGCAGTTTAGTTGACTTGTTTAATGTCAAAACCAAGTTCAACCAGTGCATCACGCTTAGAAATTGGCGCAACAACCGCCTTAACTGGCTGCTGATCCAATAAATACGTTTTTGCAACACGCTGCAAATCTGCCAATGAAACAGCCAATAAACGCTCACGCAACTGCTTACGGAAAGCTGGTGTACGCTTATGCAGCAGTGAATAACATGCTGTAATCGCTTCACCCGCCGGTGAACCTGGCTTATCCATACCAGCGATCAGGCCTAAGATTGCTTCTTCCAACTGATGCGGCTGCTGTTCCGCATTGAACAGCCACTGCACGCTAGCGTCAAAATCTTTAAAGGTTTCTGCTAAGCGCGGATCACGGTAGCTGTAGAAGCGGAATGAACATGCATTGCCGTCATAGCTTGCACCGCCGCCATAAGCGCCGCCTTTTTCACGAATAGCGCTGTGCAGGAAGCCATTGCGCAGATAAGAAGCCAACACCATTAATGGCGCAGCATCTGGATGAGCCACTTCTACGGCAGGATAAGCAGATGCGCAGAATTGAACATTGGCTTGAATCAGCCATGCTTCGTCATTTACGCTATGTTCTGGCTGAACTTGGGTTAATGCGCGTTCAATATTCTCAATTTGAACTTTGTCCCAAACAGTTTGCACCTCTTCTACCAAACGGTCAGACTGATGCTCTTCACATACCACCAAGAACTGTTTTGGCGCTTTTAACAAGCGATTATGAATCAACTTCAGCTCATTAATCAGCGCATCATAAGCAGCTTCGTCTTTTTCAATTTTAGCAGTCAATTCAACCAGCCAGTTCAGCGCGCCCAAACCGGTATTGTCATAATCACGCAAAGCCAATGCGCTGTGATTACGGCTGGCGATTTGCATCGCATAGCTATGGCCTGAACCTGACAAACGAGACTGCCAGCGTGTTTTACGCTGCTGCAGCAACTCAATAATGCGGTCTTTTTCATCAAAACGCAGCTGTTCAAATGCCAGTTTAAGCAGATTAATCGCTTCAAAATTATTCACCAAAGACTTCGTGGTCAAAGTCATCCATGCGCTGATTTGGTTTTTGTCATCCGCTTTAGAACGTAAAGATGCACCCATGCCCAACCCGCCGCTTACTGCTGTTTGCAGCTGCTGCAGTTCTAGATAGCCATATTGACCAGCGCCGACTTCACCCATCAAAATTGACAGTAAATTAAAGTACGGCGATTTGACAATATCGTCTGGCACCTGAATCAGCACTTGCTGGTAATAAATACCATTGGTGCCTGCATGGTACAAATTCAGCGGCATATCCATATTATTGGAAATCACTTCACGCAGCTGACCTTGCACAATTTGCAATTCAGCAGGAACGTCTTCCAAACCCACTTTTGGCAACAGGTTCAAATCATCTGGCGTATCTTGACGAATATTCAACGCTTCTGTCTGCGCGATAATTTCAGCTTTATCCGCTTCAGTCAATTTAGCGCCAATTTCTGCAAGACGCGTTTTTTCAGCTTCAGCTTCTTTGGCAGATTTTTGCGCGTCTGGAATCAACGTCATTTGCACACGGTGCGTATTGTCCAGCAAATGTGTTTTGATCAGGTTAGACAGCCACATTGGGTCTTTGAGCTCTTCTTTCACTTGCTCAATTGCAGTGTCCACATCCCACGCATGTACAGGATCTGAATGATGAATAGCGCTGCCTAAACCGTTCAAAATCAGGCTCAAGCCGTAAGGCATGCCGTCACCGTTAATTTCACGCTGATGCAGCTCAATTTGATGCAGAATCGCATCGACCATCGCGCTGTCTACTGGCTTAGATGCAACTTCTTCTAAAATGCCAAATACGCCATTTTTAAATTCTTCGGCATGTTCTGGATTAGAGCCTTGCACGCCGCAGTAGAAGGTCATTTCATAGTTAGAATCGTCCACACCCATAATTGGGCCAGTCGACTGCGCATAATCGCAAGTTTCGAGGTAATGACGCAGCGGAGAAGCCGAATCTTCAAGCAGCACACCTTCGACCAAACGCATGCCTAAACGCAATTTAATATCGCTGGCCTGCGGCAAGAGCCAAGAAATTATGTGATAAGTTTTATCTTTTAAATCTTCTGCATCAACCGCATAGGTCTCAGTCACTTCTACTGGCGCAGTCAAACGGCGCTCAGGTTTTGAGTGCAGGGTTTCGCCTTGCTTAAACTTCGCCAACGCCAGTGTTTCAAACTGCTCTTGCAATTTATATGCAGGCTCATTGCCAAAAGTCATGAACACAGCATTGCTTGGATGATAATGTGACTTATAGAAATTAACTAACTCTTGGTAAGTTAAATCAGGAATGTCTTTCGGGTCGCCGCCAGAGTTGTAGTGATAAGTTGTTTCTGGGAACAAATGATGCGCCAGCTGATGATACAGCTGATCTGAAGGCGAACTCATCGCGCCTTTCATTTCATTGAATACAACACCCTTATAAACAGGCTCGCCATTTTCTAATTCAATGCGGATGCCTTCCTGAGCAAAATCCAGCGGATTTAAATTGGCAGAAAAAGCAGCATCTAAATACACTTCCAACAGGTTTTGGAAGTCTTTTTTGTTTTGTGTCGCAAATGGATAAGCCGTCCAGTCCGCAGCCGTAAACGCATTCATGAAGGTGTTCAATGAACGGCGGATCATCAGGAAGAATGGGTCGCGTACAGGGAATTTTTCAGAGCCGCATAGCGCGGTATGCTCTAAAATATGCGCCTCGCCTTTTGAATCCATCGGCTGAGTGCGAAATGCGACTAAAAACACATTTTCATCATTACTTGACGCCAAGTGATAATGCACAGCGCCTGTGACTTTATGTTTATATTCAGATACTAAAATATCTAAGGCTTCAACATGGTGTTGACGTACCAACTGAAACGCTGGATGAACAGTTTGAGAAATAGTTTCAGTGACATCTACAGTCATGTGATCTCCTAATTAATACATTTTTTAAGACACACGAGTATACCTTAAAAACGGCTTGAGGATTCAATCTGAGCTAATTTTCCGAGTATTATAGTCAGCTTTATACAAGGCTTATAAAACTTGAATGAATAGCGCCATATTACACCGCGCTATTCAGCAATTTTGTATTATGCCGTACCAATTTTATGATCGCTATTTTGCAGTTCTTTTCGATGTGACCAGTGCACACAAATATAGATAGCCGCCAAGAGTACTGCCGATGCTGCAAAACGGCTTAGATCCAATCCGCCCGAGCTGATAGGCTTATCTAGAAAATCACCAACCACAGCACCCAATGGTCGGGTTAATACAAATGCAGACCAAAACAATAATGTCCGCGATACTTTAGTGAATTTATACAATAAAAAGATCAATACGATTAAGGCGCTAAACAAGACAATCCCGCCCGTATAGCCCAAGCCCGCCGTATCTGCAGACCAATCGCCCAGGGCCGTACCCAGTGTTTGAGAAAAAGTAATGGTCAGCCAGTAGAACAACTCGACCCGCGGCTGATGAACGACATGCGGAGTAATAGAGCCTTCTGATTTATGCCAAACCCATAAAGAGATGCACACGAGAGACAGTAAAATTGTGCTGCCGCCGATATAGCCTATCCCTAAGGAGCGGTCAACGAAATCTGCCAGTGTTGTCCCTACAGTGGTACTGGCAATAATCGTAAACCAGTACAAAAAAGGATGATATTGTTTAGACCTTATTTGAAAAAAAACCGCGCCGATAAAAATTGCGGCAAAAATAAATGTACTGACCAAATACCCCAGATTCAGCGACATTGATAGAGCATCACCGGCTGTTTCGCCAAAAGTAGTCGCTAAAATTTTAGTGACCCAGAACAAGGCCGTAATTTGCGGCACTTTTACCAGCAACTCATGAAAATCATTTTGTGGAGCAGATGCAACTGACATAACGGCAGCCCTTGAATAAGGTAATCTCAAGGCTATTGTTGGCACTCAGACTTAAACGAAGATTAAAAAAATATATATTATGAATAAAGATACAGCATGGATTCTGAAGAATGCTTCAGCTAAACAATCTGAAAAAGTGAACCCTTGGTAAAATAAAATGCGCTGCAACAATGTTTGCTGCAGCGCATTGATATAAATAACATCAACTTAAAAGCTTATGTTTAAGCGATTAAGTATTTAAAATAGTTATAATTAGGATGGTTTTCCACAAAAACATAATTATGTTTCTGATAGAACTTAGCTGCATCCTTCTGGTCTGTATTTAAACAGAGTGCGGAGTAAAAAGGCTTTGCTAGCTTTTCCAATTCCAGCAACAATGATTTGCCTACGCCATACTGGCGGTACTTAGGATGCACATAAAAACGGCGCAAGCGGCCAATGCGATCTTCAATGCCATCATCGCCCCATTGCTGATTTAAACCGCCGCAACCTACCAGAGTTTCTCCCTCAAATGCGAGCAGCAGACTTTCTCCTTTTTGATCAAAACGGTTTTTGCCGCTTTGAAACTCTTCAATTAAGCGCTGAATAAATACATAGCCTTCTTGATTTGCCAATGATGCAAGAACTTCAATTTGTTTTGGCAATTGTTCGGCTTTACGAATACTTATTTCCATATACCCACGCTTTTTAATTTAATACTGAAATTATCTTTTTCAACAGCCGCAACAGCAAAACTGCAGAAGAACCGTAGCGCTCTATGTAAATAAAAAAATGACGGATGATCAATAGCAAAGAGATACAAATGTACAAATAATGCAAAAAAAGCAGAAATTGCCTGTATCTAGCGCCCCAAAAACCCGTCAGATGCGCTCATGAATTTTATTCAACAATCTACAGCAATCCTGAGCATTGGTGTAAACTTAGCACTTTCATTTTTTAGATGTGACTGAAACACATGGCAACTGTTGACCTTTTTGCAATTGGCAATGCATTAATTGACCAGGAATTTAAAGTTTCTGATGATTTTCTTACTCAGCAAAATTTGCAAAAAGGCACCATGCAGCTGGCAGACAGCGATGCGCAAGCCGCACTGTACAACAATCTGCAAGCCAGCCAAGTCTATAAAGGCCAAGCGTCTGGCGGTTCAGCAGCCAATACTACCGTTGCTTTCAGTGCATTAGGCAGTTCAGCATTCTATGCTTGCCGCGTAGGTAATGATGATCTTGGTGAAATCTATTTAGACGGCTTAAACGAAGCCGGCATTCAAACAGCAGCGCAATCCATCAGTGAAGGCGTGACTGGCACTTGCATGGTTTTGGTCAGCGAAGATTCTGAGCGCACTATGCACACCTATTTAGGCATTACAGCTGAACTGTCTGACAGTGAAATAGATTTTGCCCCATTAGCTTCTGCAAAATGGCTCTATATTGAAGGCTATCTATCGACCAGTGATTCAGCACGCGCCGCAGTGAAACAAGCGCGCGCTATTGCCAAAGATAATAATGTAAAAATCGCATTGACCTTGTCTGATCCAGCTATGGTTCAGTATGCACGTCAAGGTTTAGATGAATTATTAGATGACGGTGTCGACTTATTATTCTGCAATCAACAAGAAGCTCTAATGTACACAGAAACCAGTACAGTTGAAGCCGCGCTTGCGAAATTGCAATCACTAAGCACACACATTGTCATTACATTAAGTGAAAAAGGTGCCTTGATTCACAATCAGGAACAAACTTTCACTGTACCTGGCCGTAAAGTAAATGCTGTAGATGCCAATGGTGCGGGTGATGCTTTTGCTGGCGCATTCTTATATGCACTAAATTCAGGTTTGGACTATAAAGCAGCAGCACAGCTTGCTATTTTAATTTCAAGCGAAGTGGTTGCTCAATTTGGACCGCGTTTAGAGACTCAGGAATACGCGCAATTATTGCAAAACTTTTTAAAGGAATGCGCATAATGCATAAGATTTGCATGACTGAAGAAGTGCCTGAACGCGAGGCGCGCTCTTTTGAAACACCAAATGGTGATATCATTTTTGTCACGCAGCGTGACGGTGCTTTTTTTGCCTATCAAAACCTTTGCCCGCATTTGCAAGTTGAATTGGAGTTCCTTGAGAACCAATTCTTAGACCGCGACCAAGAGTTTATCGAATGCTCAACGCATGGTGCATTATTTGTCGTTGAAACGGGCGAATGCATCTCAGGCCCATGCCAAGGTCAATCTCTTGAAAAAGTAGAGATTAACGTGCATTCTGATGGCGGTATCTATCTTTTAGACGAATAATAATGCAAGGTCCTGCTATGCCAGAGTTTTTCACAGACTACAGCTTAATGCCTTTTCATTTAAGCCTGATCGCTGTTGTGTTGCTCGGCTTAGCAGAAACCGTTGGCTATTATTTCAATCTGCGCCCATCAAAAGTCTTTCGCGGCTTTTCATCTAAACACTTGGATGAACTGCCGATGCTCAGCGTAAAGTTTTCAAAAACTTTAATTATTTTTTTCCTGCTGATGAATTTCAGCTTTGCCGGCTACTTCCTGCAATTCTGTATTTATGCACGTGAAATGACTTTTTTTCCGGCTTATTACTTGATCCTGCCCGCATTGATTATTGCCATTTTCTTTACGGTATTTATGATTCACTGTCTAGATCAAGTCATTCCGGCAAAACGGCTCAAACAAGAAGTCAACTTACTAGGCCGCCTAGCCACTATTTCCAGCGGCAATGCACGGCCGGGTTTTTCAGCGCAAGCTCGGGTACGAGATGAGTTTGGCCAATTACATTATGTACAAGTCGAGCCTGAATTTGGAGAACTGGAGTTTCAGTCTCAAGTTATTTTAATTCGTACCAAAAAATCACACTACATTGCTAAGCGTATTAGCCCATCCAATAGACTTTTCAGTCTAGATTTAGGCCATTAACCCCAAATACACAGGCACAAAAAAACTGCATTCACAAACAGCTATAGGCTTTATGATTAAGCCATAGCAGAGCAAAATACAGCTTTATGTAGTAATCTTAGCGTTTTAAAAACCCAGACACTAGGTTCATTACTTGCTGAATATCGGCATTGGCTTCCGTATTGCTGGTTTGCGCGCCTTGCGGTGTCAAAGAATCAATAATTTGAGGCAATACCGAAGAAATTGCGCTGTACACATCTTGTTTAGGTGCTTGCGCTTCTTGAGCCACTTGCTCAATGTCTGCATCATCAAATAAATTTTCAACCTGTTGCGGGTTGACGGCTGCATTTTCACCAGGACCGGTTGAAACCCAATCATCTACCTGACTGCTAATGCCCTGACCGCGCAGTTTATCTAAAGCGCCTTGCAAGCCGCCCTGTTTCTGAATCCAGGCCAAAACCAGCGGCAGCACCGCAATGAGCAAAGCAGATGCTTTTGAACCGCCTGCCGCATTGGTATTTGGCTGAGACTGCTGCTGACCCGCACCGCCCAACTGCCCCAATACCGACCCTAAAATACCACCTAAACCGCCTTGAGCATTTGCAGACGAGGTATTATTGCCTAGCTGCCCCAATACTGAACCAAGAATGCCGCCTAAACCGCCTTGCTGGCTTTGCTGAGAAGAATTTCCTAAGGCCTGCTTCGCTAAAATTTCTACAATATTGCTTAAATTTGTCATTGTTATCTTCCGACTTAAACCCAATTAACAGCATACGTGGAAATTTTTAATCAGCTTCACTCTGATTGTTAAATTTTGCATCCGCAATTCAGCCGAATTACACCATTACCAGCGGAATTTGTTCCAATTTTCTGGATTCGCCCAAAACTTGGAATTAAACCAGTCTGGCACATGCTTATAGGTCAAAATATTAAATTGCCACAACGCAAAATCACTTTCATGCGCAGTTTTGTCAATCAATTGAGTAAAACCCAAAGCACGTAATAGCTGTTCATCCTGCAACCTGCTGACCACCACAATGCGTTTCGCCATCAAGTCACGCAATTTAACCAAAAGCTGAGATTTTTGCTGATTTGGAATATCCGCCATTTCCTGTGTATCAAACAGCACAAAACCCAAATCATAACGCTTACTAAAAGGCAGATTTAAAAACTCAGATACGTTAAAATATTCCCACAGAATTGATTGATTATTGTTGTATTGCGTAAGATTTTGCCCAATACATAATGCAGTAGAAATAGGCTGTTCTTGCGATAAATCGTCTAGCATTGAAGTGATGACATTTTGCTCAGCCATAACTGCATCCTTATTATTGAAGAGAATATTTCATGGAACTACAGGGCATTTGCCATAAAATGCGTGCAGGTCTTACTGACCTTAGTTTAACTGATCAACAGACTCACAAGGCAAATGTTGAATATAAATTCATTCTAGACCGTTCAGAAATTGAGCTCCCATTCAGCTTAGGCCAAGAAATTGAGATTGAATGGACTGGCAACATTAACTGCGTATCCTGCGGCAGCAAAACACCAAAATCCTATTCTCAAGGCCACTGTTTTAAGTGCTTTAAAACCAAAGCCGCTTGCGACATGTGCATCATGAAGCCGGAAACCTGCCATTACCACCTCGGGACTTGCCGTGAAGACGATTTTGCACATGAAGTTTGCTTCCAGCCGCATATTGTTTATTTGGCCAATTCCAGCGCTTTAAAAGTCGGCATTACCCGTATTGGTCAAATGCCTACCCGCTGGCTAGATCAAGGCGCAACACAAGCCCTGCCGATTATGAAAGTAGGTTCACGCCGCCTTTCTGGGCAGCTTGAAATTATGTTCGGCACTCAAGTGGCGGACAAAACTGATTGGCGCAAGCTTTTAAAAGGCGAAGCTGAACCGTTAAACCTACTTGAAACCCGTGAACAGCTGATCGAGGAGTTTGCGCCCAAAATTCAAAGCATTCGCGAAGAATTCAGTCAAAATCTAGAATTCAACGAAACTGTAGAATTGCTTGAAGATGAATTGCCGCGTGAATTTGTCTACCCTGTCGATCAGTATCCTGAAAAGATTAAGTCGCATAATTTGGATAAAACCCCTGTGATCCGCGGCAAACTGCAAGGAATTAAAGGCCAATATCTGATTTTAGATACAGGTGTGATCAATATTCGAAAATATACAGGCTACGAAATTAAAATCCGTACCGAATAATTAAGTAAAGCTAGCGGAACTCAGCACCCGCTAGCTTTTTTTGACCCTAAATTAACCATTTTTAGAATAATGATTATTTATGGATTTTCTTTAAAAAATTTAAATACGGCCGTACTGTTAGTTGCTCCGCCTCTAATATAGGCATATGCCCTACACCATCCAAAATTACCGGCTGCTCAGCATTTTTCAGCAACCCCTTCAACTCTTGCGCCGCTTCAACATTAATAATTTGATCTTGCTTCCCCCATATAATCAGCGCAGGTGCATCAATTGATCTAGCCATCAAAGCAAAAAAATTGTGTATAAAGCTTAGACATTTCCACCAATTTAAACACCATTTGTTCGGTGTTTTTAGATTGCGCAATCGTGAGTTTTTCCTGTGAAGCCTTCAGTTCTAGCGGAATAAATGGCGATGACTGCAAGGCAATCTTCATCAACTGATCAAAATCCCCTTGTTTTGCAACAATCAGCCGCTTTAATTGCTCTGGATCTCTTAAATACACCGTATTTGCGCTTTTAAACACTCCTGCAGGATCGACCAGCAGCACAGATTGCACTTCTAATGGATATTGAGCGCTGTACAGCATTGCAATGGCGCCACCCATTGAATGCCCTGCAATATGAAGATTCGGATCGATTTTAGCCGCATCTGCAAAGCGTCTAAGTTTCTCAGCCAGATTTGCTATTGATAAATCAAATCCAGCGGGAACTTTAGTTTCACCATGTGCAGGCAATTCTGGAATAATCACATGATAATTTGGCGTCAAATAACGCGCTACAAGGTTCCAATTGTCGCGCGAACCCGACAACCCATGCAGCAGCATAATCGTCGGATTTTGGGGATTACCGCCTTCACTATAGACCCATTCAATATCTTCGGACTTTATTTTCTTGGTATTTAGCCCCGCCCATGTCCGCTCCTGCTGCAATACACTCTGTAAATTAATTTCAGCAGCACTTACCCACACTGGCATGAGCAAAAAAATACAGAATATAAAGGACCTAATATTTCTAAACCGCTGCGCATTCATCCTGATATGCATTCCATTTTTTTGTTTTGATTATTTTTAGCGCAGCATTTTACAAAACACATTCGCCTAAATATGCCAGATTGACAAAATACAGCCATAAAAAAACCAGCCCGAAGGCTGGTTCATCATGACATGCTGTCAGTTCAGCTTTTTTTATGCAACCCATTGAGTCGCTGGCTGAACTGTATCCAACTCAATCACAGGATAATTAAAGCTGTTGGATAAATCCTGCATCGACTGCTGAAACATCAACGTATCTGCGTCCTGAGCTGCATTTGGATCAAGCCATACATTTTGTGCATCATTCAATGAATTAGCACTGAGTAATGAATCAACATCTATCGGTAACTGCGCATCTCCCGCTAGACTAGGATGATCTGGCATAGCTTGCACATCTGCATAAGCAGTCAAAACATCAGATAGATCATTGTCTGTCGCAAGCGGCATAACTGCAATTTTAGCGATAGAAATTTCATCAGAATGTTTACCAGCGCTATTTTCTGCATAAATCACAGCAAAACCACCATTTTTAATCGGATTGTCTATTTGCCAATGACCATCCGCATTTGAAGTCGTCTCATACACCTGATCATTCGCCTTAATCACAATCTTTAAATTAGGCGATGACTGCCCTTCAAGCATTTCATCATTCACTAGAATAATAGGTGGCGAAATCGCATATTCTGGCGCTTCAGGCTCTACTGGAACAAGTGGAATAGCCAGCATAATTTCAAGCGATTGCTGACCCGTTTGGTTTTGAGCAACAATTGAAAGTACGCCACCATTGGCAATTGGGTTATCTATGCTCCAATGTCCAGCATCATTTGCAATCACCCTATATTCAAGATCATTAGCTTTAATAATAATGATAGAGTGTGGATCTGCTGTGCCCGCCAATACTGCGTCACTTTCTGTAACTATCGGCGTGCTTGGCAGAGGCAATTGCACTAATTTAGCAATTGCAATCGTTTCTGATGTGCTTCCTTGCTGATTCAACGCATATAGTTCGGCTGTACCACCCTTGGCAATTGGATTATCTATGCTCCAATGTCCAGTCTCATCTGCAATGACGCGATATTCAAGATTATTGGCTTTGATGACGATGATGGAATACGGATCGGCTGTGCCAGCTAATACCGCATCGCTTTCTGTAATCTCTGGCACACTTGGCGGGATAGGCTGTTCCACCATCTTAGCAATTCCGATGGTACCTGATTTACTGCCATATTGATCCATTGCATACAGTTCAGCTGTACCGCCATTAGCGATTGGATTATCAATACTCCAATGTCCCGCTTCATCTGCAATTACGCGATATTCAAGATCATTGGCTTTGATAACAATGATAGAGTGCGGGTCTGCAGTACCCGACAACACTTCATCATTTTCTTGAATAACAGGTGCTTGCAGCATAATAATTTTAGCGATCACAAGCTCATCCGAACGCACACCGGCCTCATTTACTGCAACAATTGCCATAGAGCCCGTTGAAATTAATGGATTTAACATACTCCAGTAACCGTTCTCATCCGCAATCGCCGTATACTCCTGGCCATTATGCGTTGCAATCACCGTATTGCCAGGATCCGCTGTACCAGACAAGTACTCATTCCGCTCTATAATTTCTGGCGTATTTGGAGCTAAAACCACTTTAGCAATTTGAATATCTTCAGAACGAACTCCATGCGAATTAATCGAATAGATCGTCGCAACCCCACCGGTTTGAATTGGATTATCTATACTCCAATGACCTTGAGCATCTACTTTTACTCGAAAGCTCTCTTCATCAGTGCTAATAATCACCCAGCTGCGCGCATCGGCTGTACCCGATAAAACTGTAGAAAATTCAGTTACATTAGGAACTGATGGCACAGCATGATGATCATGCGTATAACTCTGATGCTGATGATTTTGACCTAAAAAGTGTTTAATGTACCCAATACTATTATGCTGTTTCATAACGCCTCAATTTTGTTATTTATATGATTTTAAATAATTAAAAAGCACCCAAATCAAAATTTAAACGATTTAAGCACATCCAGCCAATATTATTTTCATCATAAAATTGCGCTGCTTCACAACTCCGCCATTAAATGTATATTCACATGAAAAATAACCATAAAAAAACCAGCCCAAAGGCTGGTTTCCATTTTACTTATCAGTAAAATGGAGTTTATTTAATTTTCGCATGCTCTTTTAAATAGCGAGTGTAGTCATCCATCTCTTGCTGACCGCGCAATTGCTGATAAAGCTGAGTTAACTCACCCAATTGCTCATCAGTCAAAGCATTCGATGACGTTTTATTCACGTTAGTCACTGCAACAACAACTAATTCATTCGGCAATTTTGCAGTAGATACTGACCAGAAACCAGCTTTTTGTGCAGGCAAGCTAAATGCAGCACGCTGAATATCGCGCTTAAGCATACCGTCAGCACGTGTGAATGTACCGGCGCTTACAAAATTAATGCCTGCTTTGTTTACTTCAGCTGCAGGTTTAGTCTTAAACTCGGTTAAAGCAGCTTGAATTTTAGCTTTAGCAGCTTCATAAGCTTTTTGCTCAATCAATTTCGCTCTTACATTCTCTTTTGCTTCAGCAAAAGTCTGAACACCAGCGGTATGATAGTTGCGGACTTTCACCCAAACTGCATCGCCATTGGCCAATTGAATGCTGCTCGAAACGTTGCGGTCGCCATTTTTCACATCATCATTAAATAATTTAACTTTAACATTGGCATCACTTAATACAGGATGTGAAGAAGAAAGCATGAAACCTTTTACAGTTTGAACCTGAGCACCCTTAACTTCTTGGGTAACTACATCCAAAGCATCATTACTCACAACCATATCATTCAGGCTGTTTACCGTATCGGAGAATAAGTTTGCATTTTTGGTTTTTAATACCTCTGCACGCAAACGTTCTTTTTCAGCTTCGAATGAAGGCACTTGCACTGCTGGCGCATCTGTTTCAATCAGATGGTAACCGTAATCCGTTTTTACCGGTGCAGAAACTTGACCTGCTTTTAAAGAATCCACGGTTTGGTCAAATGCATCGCCAAACACACCTTTTTGGTAAACGGCAAGCGTACCGCCATTCCCTTTAGATGATGGGTCCTCTGAATATTGCGCAGCAGCCGCAGCAAAAGATGTACCTGCTTTAATTTTTGCAGCAACATCATCAGCTAACTTTTTCGCTTCAGCATCGGTACGGCCATCAGCAGTAATTAAAATATGTTTGACAGCTGGCGCAGCAGATTGCTTTTGCTTTTCTACAAACGCACTGTAAGCCTGCTGTAAATCTGCATCAGTAACTTCCGTTGATGCGCCTTGCAGATTTGCAGGTGAAATAACAACGAAATCAACATCAACGCTTGTTGGCTGTTTAAATGAAGATTCGTGCTTTTTATAATAAGCGTTCAATTCAGCATCAGTGACTTTAACGGCTTTTTTGTAGTCGTCTAATTTTACACTTGCCAATTCAAGCGTACGCTGCTCAGTCTGCAAATTAGCAATTTGCATGATGTCAACTTTACTGACCAAAGCATAATCCATAAATGTAGAGGTCAGCATTTTCAGAGCATGATCTTTACGCAAACTTTCAATGAATGTCACATTGGTCATGCCAATTGACTTCAAATAGTTTGCAAATAATTCTTCTGAAAATTGACCATCTTTTTGGAAGCTTGGCTGCTGCTGAATCATATGCACCAACTGCGAATCACTGAGGCTGATACCCAGCTTATCGGCCTGCTGAAGCAAAAGCTGGCGCGCAATTAATGTCTCTAATGCTTTATTACTAATGAAATTCTGATTCAGTAAAGTTTCATCGCCCTTCGCATAGGTTAAATATTGTTCTTTTAACGAATTTGTCAGCTGTTCTAGATCTTTTTGAGAAATGTCGGTGCCATTAACCGACTTTACTGAATCCTTAGAACCGCTGCTAAAATATCCTTCAATACCTACAAGCGCTAAAGGCGTTAAAAACAAAACGAGCAGTACTTTGCCCAACCAGCCCTTAATGACTTTACGAAAAGAATCCATAAGTAATCCAATATTTTATTTGCGGAGCATTTTAACTGAAAACCAGCAATGAATGAATGCGCTAAAGCGCTAAATCATATTTATCAATAAAAAACGCGCCATGTCGGCGCGTTTATAAGCTTAACTTGATTAAGCTACAGAATCTTTCAAGCCTTTACCAGCTTTAAAGCTTGGAACTTTGCTTGCTTTGATTTCTAAAGTTGCACCAGTTTGCGGGTTGCGGCCAGTACGTGCAGCACGCTCTTTAACGCTGAAAGTACCGAAACCAACTAAAGTTACTGTATCACCCGCTTTAAGCGCTTCAGTTACAGCTGCAATAGTTGCATCTAAAGCTTTACCTGCGTCAGCCTTAGATAATCCCCCATTCTCTGCAATAGCATCAATTAATTCTGATTTATTCATGAAAATTACGTCCTCTTAATATCGTTTATTTAAGGTTCAGAAGTTGTTTAAATTGCCCTAGCGCTTTTATAGCAATGCTTTAGGGGGAAACGCAATACTCCCCAAGCTCTTTTTTTGCAAAAATTTGACGAAAAAAACCTTGAATAATGAATAATCACTCACAAATTCCTATTTTTTAGCCAATTGCTCTAGAATTTTGCGTTGATCTTCCGCCAAGTGGTCAATTTTTTCGTTAAGCTGCAGAATTAATTTTTCCAAACGCTGGATATCTTTAGGGCCTGACAATCCAATCCTATTTAAGGACTGATTTACGCCGTGATCTAAAATTTTCTCGACCTTGTCTTTAGTTTCTACAACTGATTCTTTTGCCTTTTCCGAAACTTTTTCTACTGTCTGATCTGCGATATCTATCGTTTTAGATTCCAGCTCTTCTCCGACCTTGACTAAAGAATCAAAAAGTTTATTGCCTTCTTCTTCAGCACGGGAAAAAGCGCCTAGACCAGCCAGCCAAATTTGTTTGGTATATTTACGAAAATCCAACACTGATTTTCGATTGTGGGAATCGCGGAGTTTGGCTTTATTATGTTTTTCCGCAACATTTTGATCTATTGATTCAGAATCATTTGTATTTGTTTTATCCATACAAAGCACCGCTCCTAGTGTTTTTGTGTGCAAATTTATATGTCAATCTGCAAATTAGACCTATAATAACAAACTTAAGGCTTGATAGATTTGCAAAACTGTTCTACAAAGCAATTTAATTGATGTGTTTTTTGTTTTTAACCTGAAATCACCACGAAGCAGGATGCTTATTCATTTCAGGTAAGGATTATATTTTTATGAGTGGCACGCAGCAAAGTCAAAATCAGCCGCATATGTTGCTTACAATGACATTGATTGTTTTAGAAACCATTTTCACGTTTATTTTAAAACATGACCGTGTTGTCGCTTTACAGGCCAAAAAATTTATCGATGAAAAAATAGCCATAAAAATAAACAGCTATATTCCCTATTTTGACATATATGTTCAGTTTACAGACAAAGGCATTTTATTTGATGATAAGGCGCCGGAAAAAGCTGTAGATCTAGATATCCGCACTACACTTGCTGATTTAATTAAAATCTTTGTGTTTGGCAACCGCCGCAGCATCAAAACCATGCGAATTGATGGCGACATTGTATTGAAAGATGAATTCCGTGATTTGCTTTCATTATTTAGCGTACCGAAAGTTTTAGGTGACTGGAAACAATGGCTAACCGAACCAGCAAGTGAACATGAAATTACTGCTTCTAAAAACCGCATTGCGCCGCTTTTAGATAAAATTGACCAGCAGCGCTCTAAAATCAATACATTACAAGTTGAAGCGAAGCAGTATAAAAACCGCATTAAACGGATTGAACGCCGCCAAAAGCGCATAAATATTATATTTACAATTATTACCGTGCTTTTGAGCGCGCTGTTAGTGTATAATTTATGGCTCTAATAAATATATAATTTTTATAAATTTTGCATTTCACATAAACAATCTTAAAAATACTTGACTATTTTAGTCAGGATTCATAAAATCTGCACATCTAGTCTAATCATGTGTATCGAATCATGCGCTTAACAACTCGCGGTCGTTACGCAGTGACTGCTCTACTCGATTTAGCTTTGCAGCCTACTGAACAAACGATCACTCTTGCAGAAATTGCGACACGTCAGACAATTTCAGTAGCTTATCTAGAGCAGCTCTTTGCGAAATTAAAACGCCACGGCTTAGTTTCAAGTATTCGCGGTGCGAACGGCGGCTATCATTTAGCACGCAGCGCTGAAGAGATCACAGTTTTAGAAATCATTGAAGCTGTAAATGAAACTGTTGACGCCACCCGCTGCGACCATAAAGGCAACTGCCAAAATGGCGCAATGTGCTTGACTCACGATTTATGGCACGAACTCTCCAATCATATTGCCGATTATCTCGGAAAAATCACGCTTGCTGACCTTGTAGCCCGTGACAACGTTCAAACCGTTGCCATCCGCCAAAACACATCAGCTTTTGATGATTCAACCCTTCTATCGGTTACAGGTATTTGACATGAAACGTCCTATTTATCTTGATTATGCAGCAACTACTCCCGTAGATCCTCAAGTTGCAGAACGTATGATGGAGTGCCTAACATTTGACGGTACTTTCGGCAATGCAGCATCGCGCTCTCACGCATATGGCTGGCAGGCTGAAGAAAAAGTTGAATATGCGCGTGAACAAGTTGCAAACCTGATTAAAGCAGATCCACGTGAAATTGTATGGACTTCAGGCGCAACAGAATCTGACAACCTTGCATTAAAAGGTGTAGCTCAATTCTACGGTTCAAAAGGCAAACACATCATTACGTCTAAAATTGAACATAAAGCAATTTTAGATACTTGCCGTGAATTAGAAGAGGAAGGCTTTGAGATCACTTATCTTGAGCCTGAAGCAAAAACAGGTTTAATTACACCTGAAATGGTTGAAGCTGCTATTCGTCCAGATACCATTCTTGTATCGCTGATGATGGTAAACAACGAAATCGGTTCTGTAACTGATGTTGCTGCGATTGGTGAAATCACCCGCGCAAAGAAAATCTACTTCCACGTAGATGCAGCACAGGCAGCCGGTAAAGTTGAAATCGATCTTTCAACCATGAAAGTCGACTTAATGAGCTTCTCTGCTCACAAAATTTATGGCCCTAAAGGCATTGGCGCATTATTTGTACGCCGCTCTCCTCGTGTACGCGTTAAAGCGCAAATGCATGGCGGCGGTCATGAACGCGGCATGCGTTCAGGTACATTAGCGACTCACCAAATTGTTGGCATGGGCGAGGCATTTGAACTTGCAGGTAAAAACCTCGAGTCTGAACAAACCCGCATCCGCGTACTGCGTGACAAACTATGGAATGGCCTGCAAGGTTTAGAACAAGTTTTCCTTAATGGTCACCCTGTATTTAACGTTGCAAACTACCTCAATGTAAGCTTCAACTTTGTTGAAGGCGAATCATTAATGATGGCTCTTAAAGATGCTGCAGTTTCTTCTGGTTCTGCATGTACCTCTGCAACACTAGAACCATCTTATGTTCTTCGCGCATTAGGTCTTTCTGACGAACTTGCACACAGCTCTATCCGCTTCAGTTTTGGTAAATACACAACAGAAGCAGATATCGACCACGTTCTTGAAATAACTAAAGCTGCCGTAGAGAAATTGCGTGACCTTTCTCCGCTTTGGGATATGTACAAAGAAGGTATCGACCTTTCTACTGTTGAATGGGCTGAACACTAATTCATCCCGCTGAGATAGCATTAAAATTAGTGCTATCTCATTGAAAATTGTAATTTCACCCCCATATTTTATATTAGGCTGACCCCGAGGTTTGGAGAAGCATCATGGCTTATAGCGAAAAAGTAATCGACCATTACGAAAACCCTCGTAATGTTGGTGTTTTAGACAAAAATGCAGAAAACGTTGGTACAGGTATGGTCGGCGCACCAGCTTGTGGCGATGTAATGCGCCTTCAAATCCAAGTGGATGATAACGGCGTAATTGAAGAAGCACGTTTCAAAACTTACGGTTGCGGCTCTGCAATTGCATCTAGCTCACTTGTAACTGAATGGCTTAAAGGTAAAACTTTAGACCAAGCTCAAGCAATCAAAAACATTGATATTGCGACTGAACTTGCTTTACCACCAGTAAAAGTACACTGCTCTGTTCTTGCTGAAGATGCCATTAAAGCAGCTGTAGAAGACTACCGTAGCAAGAAAGTTAAAGCTTAATTGTTCCACGTTTTTGAAATTTTAACGGAGTTTTCATGATCCATTTAACTGAAAATGCTGCAACTCATATCAGCAATTATTTAAAAAATCGCGGTAAGGGTGAAGGCATTCGCGTTGGTGTGAAAACTTCAGGCTGTTCTGGTTTAGCGTATGTGCTCGAGTTCGTAGACGAAGTCGATGCGCACGACGAAACATTTGTACAGTTTGGTGTAAAAGTTTTCGTAGACCCGAAAAGCTTGGTTTATCTTGAAGGTATGGAGATGGACTATGTTAAAAACGGCTTAAATGAAGGCTTCGAATTCAACAACCCAAATAAAAAGGGTGAATGCGGTTGCGGTGAATCTTTCACTGTATAATGCTGCCCACCTAGAAATTCATTAAAACAGTGTACATTGCACTGTTTTAATTGTATTTAAAGCATACATTTTGCATATTAACCGCGGACCACTTCTCCCATGAATCATTTTGAGCTATTCAACCTTCCTGAAGCCCTCGATATTGATTTAGCAGCGCTAAAAGATTCCTTTCTTAAGCTGCAGCAGCAATATCACCCAGATAAAGCCGAAGATAAAGATCAAGCGCTGATTAAATCAAGCGAGATCAATCAAGCGTATAAGGCTCTATCAAATGTGGATAGCCGCGCTGCATATTTGCTTAGCTTGAAAAAGCAAGACTATCATCTTGATCAATCCATCAGTGATTTTGAGTTTCTTCAGGATGCGCTAGACATTCGTGAGCAGCTAGATGATGCGCGTGCAGCTGAAGACCTTCAATCCCTTAAAGTTGAAGTTCAGCAATGGATTGACGGCTTGGTGCGCGAATTCAAAATAGATTACACAGATGAAGATTGGCCCGAAGCGCGTGACACTGTGCGCAAATTACGCTTCTTTGTAAAAGTCATGGCTGACATCAATAAAGCAGAAGATCGTTTCTTGGATGACGACAGCTTTGATCTAGATGATGATTTTTAATTTTCCCGTATACAGATATTTAAGTTCTAAGGATGTAACATAATGGCTCTCTTGCAGATTGCAGAACCAGGTCAATCTAGTGCACCGCATGAACACCGCATTGCGATTGGTATTGATTTAGGCACCACCCATTCTTTGGTTGCCACTGTTCTTTCAGGTAAAGCCAAAGTGCTTAATGACCAGCAAGGCCGTGTGTTACTTCCATCAATCGTACATTACGCTGCAGACAAGACAGTTTATGGCGATGATGCAAAAACATTGATTACTGCAGATCCTAAAAATACGATTGTTTCTGTAAAACGCTTTATGGGCCGATCAAAAGCCGATATTAAATTCCAGCACCCCTATGATTTGTCTGGCGAAGACAATCAAATGCCTGCTTTTGAAACTGCGCAAGGCCGTAAAACACCTGTCGAAATTTCAGCGGAAATTTTAAAGCAATTAAAAGAACGTGCTGAAGACAGTTTAAAAAATCCAATCAATGGCGCTGTCATTACTGTACCCGCGTATTTTGATGAAGCGCAGCGCCAAGCAACACGCGATGCAGCTCAATTAGCGGGCTTAAACGTGCTTCGCTTACTAAATGAACCGACTGCAGCCGCAGTAGCCTACGGCTTAGATCAAGACAGCAATTTGGCGCAAGATCATAACTATGTCATTTATGACTTGGGCGGCGGTACGTTTGACGTTTCAATTCTGCGTTTCTCTCAAGGCGTGTTTGAAGTCCTCGCAACTGGCGGACATACAGCGCTTGGCGGTGACGACCTAGACCGCCTCATTGTAAAATGGGCCAAAAAACAGCTGCAAATTGATACCTTAGATGACACTGAATACGCGCACTTTATTGTTGCTGCGCGTAAAGCAAAAGAAAAACTTTCAGATGCCGAAAGTGCAGATATTAAAGTTTTAGACTACGCGTTAACGCTGGACCGCCCAACGTTTGAAGAAATCATCAAAGTTGCGCTGGATAAAACGATTAGCGTGTGCAAACGCGTCATGCGCGATGCAAAACTTGAGCTATCTGATATTCAAAATGTAGTCTTGGTTGGCGGCTCTACCCGCTCTTATGCTGTACAGAAAGCGGTACGTGAAGTTTTCAATCAAGAACCGCTGTGCACCATCAACCCAGATGAAGTGGTTGCAATTGGCGCATCAATCACCGCCAATCAGCTGATTGGCAACTCTACAGACGGCTCTTTATTATTAGACGTAACACCGCTGTCTCTAGGCATTGAGACTATGGGCGGCTTGGTTGAGCGTTTAATTTCACGCAATACCGCTATTCCTGTTGCACGCCGTCAAGAGTTTACAACCTATCAAGATGGTCAGACTGCGATGCTGATCCATGTGATCCAAGGTGAGCGTGATTTGGTTGAGCATTGCCGCAGCCTTGGCCGTTTTGTACTTCGCGGCATTCCGCCAATGACTGCCGGTCAAGCACGCATTGAAGTGACCTATCAAGTCGATGCTGACGGCCTGCTCACGGTTTCTGCCAAAGAAACAACATCTGGCGTACACGCGCATATTGATATTAAACCGTCTTACGGCCTATCAGATTCGGATACAGAACGTCTATTGCTGGATGGCTTTAAATTTGCAGAAGAAGATAAAGCATTACGCCATCTTCAAGAAACTAAAGTTGAAGCTAAGCGTGAGCTTGAAGCCTTAGAGCAAGCATTGATTGCAGATGCGGCTTTACTTGCTGCAGATGAGCTCTCCGCTTTAAATCATGCAAAAACACAGCTTGAAGCTACATTTGCAAATGATGATATCAAAGCTATTGAACAAGCAGTAGAACAGCTTAAAATTCACAGTGATGCTTTTGCCGCTGCACGAATGAATCAGCACATTGATGCTGCGCTGAAAGGCACTAAGCTCGACGACTGGTCAAACTCAAACTAATTTATAGGTAAACACCATGCCACGTATTAAAGTATTGCCTCACGCAACAATTTGCCCAAATGGCGCTGAGTTTGAAGTTGAGCAAAATGCAAACCTTTGTCAAAGTCTTTTAGACAATGGCATTAAAATTGAACACGCTTGCGATATGTCAAAAGCATGCACCACTTGCCATGTTATTGTACGCAAAGGCTTTGATGCTTTAGACGAAATGGATGATGTAGAAGCTGACCTTTTAGACCGCGCTTGGGGTCTAGAACCCGACTCTCGCCTATCTTGCCAAGTTAAAATTGAAAATGATGACTTGGAAGTTGAGATTCCAAAATACACCATCAACCACGCTTCTGAAAATCACTAAGATTTTTAAAATAAAAAACCGCTGACAATTAGCGGTTTTTTTGACTTTAATTTATGATCGAAACAACAAATCAGATTAAAACTTAGGAACATCAGTTTAGAACTTCATACTTTAAATATGATTATTCTGTTCAACGATCACTTCGTCTTCCAAATTAAGCTTCACAAAACCTTCTGAGTTGGTCATTTTTTGCTGTGTTTGCAGGCGCTTAATCATTTTTTCCAGCACCACAATCAATTCTGGATATTCAAAGTTTTGAACCTCATCCAGATTCAGCAATAAATGAAAGCCCTTGTATTCATAATCAAACCAGCGCTGATATTCAGTTTTCTTAGAAGAGTATTTTTCCATGACCTGCCATGTACGCACAGGCCCTTTAATCCCTTTTAAGTAAATTGGCGCTTTAGGGGCACACAAATAATCATTCTTAACCAGCTGGTGTGTATCATCTGAAATTAAAATTTCATCGACTTCTGCCGCACTCTGCAAACGCGCAGCGAGGTTGGCATCACGGCCAACAATGGTATATGCCATACGGTGCGCAGCACCATAATTACCAACGTGGCAATAACCTGTAGAAATACCCATACGAATATGCAGTGGCGGGTAACCCATCTTAATCCAGCGCTCACGCAGCAGTTTCATTTGCTGGCGCATCACCATGGCCATCTCTAAACAGACTTTCGCATCCTGCTCTACGCCCTGGCTGTGCGGATCGCCAAAGAAAATCAGAATCGCATCGCCCATGAACTTATCTACTGTCGCTTCATACTGCTTGGCAATTTCAGTCATATGACTTAAATAATCATTGAGCAGGAAGGCTAAGTCATCAGGAATCAATGTTTCAGAAAGCTCCGTAAAACCTTGAATATCTGAAAAGAAAATGGTGAGTTTTTTACGCTTGTATTCAATCTTCGCTTCTGACTCGCCTTTCATAATGGACTGCCATAACTGCACAGGCGCATAACGGCTCAACTGGTTGGCAAATTCCATATAGCGGTTCATCTGGTCAAAATAATGATCTTTTTTCTTTGAAAGATAATAGGTTTGACCGCGCTGATAGAAGCTTCCGACACCAAAATAAGTGATCAAGCATAGAAATCCTATGACTGTTAATTCACTATTGGTAGGCGCAAAATACTCATGGAAACCAAAAATGAAAATCGTGCAGATATAAAAGACAACAATGCCAATAAGGCTGGCCATTGCCACCATCAAAAAAGAAATTTTATTACTGATTGCTGTGTAAAGTAAGGCAAAGAAGCCTAAAAAAGTCAGCACTAAATTCAGGTGCACAGCCGACAGCATGACCGAAATTACAACAATATCGAGAATAAACAATACTGTGCGTTTTACTTTATTATTGTATTTATAGATTAGCCAATGTGAAAGTTTAGGAACAATCAACAAAATAAAGAGCAAAAAGAAAGGGATATAGATTTGATATTCAGTATCTGGCTGAGTGTAGTAGTACACGACGACGACCAAAGACAGCATGATATACCCCATCAATCGATGAAAGTACTCAAACTGTTTCGGTTCTTTATTGATCCAATCGTCTAGCGACACTCGCTCACTCCTAACCGACAAACACAGCCATATCCCTTAGACCGCTTTTCAGATCAATCCATACGCCAATCGAATGGCATATCACCTTGACCGCGAAGCGCGAGCATTAGGGTTTGACGCATATGCGCCAGCACGTCATTACTGTAAGGAACAGCCGGTGTGCCCCAAACTGGTTTAGGCCAAGCCACGTCATTTTGGTAGCGTACCACATGATGAAAATGCAACTGCGGCACCACATTGCCTAAAGCGGCAACATTCATTTTGTCTGCACGGAAAACACGCGACAATTGGCTAGACAACCAGCTCGATTCACGTAAAAACTGCTCTTGATCTGCTTGGCTCAATTCATATAGTTCTGTAATGCCAGGTACGCGAGGAATCAAAATAAGCCACGGAAATTGCATATCATTCATCAAACGACATGTTGACAGTGGAAAGTCGCCTACATAAAACGTATCTTGGGCAAGTTGTGGATGTAAACTAAACATATCTTTATAAATGATGCAAAATTAGAATGATGGCTAATACTATCACATCCTTATGGACGTGAATATTCTCTGCTTTGTGTTTCAGTATAAATAAAAAATCATTTAAATGAATTATATCACGCAGAAAAGTTGAATAAATTTATGCAAAAAATCAAAGATTTCATCAAAAAAACCGCAACTGAATGAATTCTCAGCAACAGAAGCGTTTTTTTGATGATAAATCGTTACAATCAGTTCAATTCTTTTAGCAGACTGTCCAGCAGATCGTTTAAAAATTGGATACGTTTTTCATACTCTTCCAGCATGACCATAACCTTTAAACGCTGTCCGCCGTCCATTCTGAAAAAAGTTGGATGCTTTTGCATCATTTGAATAATACTGATGGCCTGCACAGGTGTATCCGGTGAAAACTCAATGTTGCCCCCATGACTGCTAATATCAATTTTAGTAATACCAAGCTGCTCTGCTTTTAAACGGATTTGATGAACAGCAAACAGCTGTTTGACAGGCTGTGGCGGAACACCAAAACGGTCTATCAGCTCCATGCGGATATTGTCGAGTTTTTCCCGACTGTCTGTGTTACTGATGCGTTTATAGAACAGTAAACGCTGATGCACATCGCCCAGATAGTCATCCGGTATCAAGGCAGGCATATGCAAGGTAATTTCTGCAGTCAGGGAAAGCGGTGCATCAAAGTTTGGCGTTTTACCCTTTTGAATGGCTTTCGTCGCTTTTTCCAGCATTTCCATATACAGACTATAACCGATGGCCTGCATAGAACCGCTCTGCTGCTCACCTAAAAGCTCTCCAGCACCGCGAATTTCCAAGTCTTCTGTTGCCAGCATAAAGCCTGCGCCTAAAGTAGAAGCGCGGCTAATGGCATCAAGACGTTTTTCAGCATCACCTTTTAAGCCTTTGATCGATGGCACCAAAAGATAGGCATAAGCCTGATGGTGCGAACGTCCTACACGGCCACGAAGCTGATGCAGCTGAGCCAAGCCCAGCTTGTCTGCACGCTCAATCAAAATCGTGTTGGCATTCGGCACATCAATACCCGTTTCAATAATGGTAGAACACACCAGCACATTGTATTCTTTGTGATAGAACTGCTGCATCACCTGTTCCAGCTCCCGCTCCCGCATTTGACCATGCGCAACAGCCACACGTGCTTCAGGCACCAGATTACGAAGATTTTCAGCTGCGCGTTCGATCGTATCGACTTCATTATGCAGAAAATAAACCTGTCCTCCGCGCAACAGCTCGCGCAAAATCGCTTCTTTGACTGAATCGCCGGTATTTTCCTGAACAAAAGTCTTCACCGCTAAGCGTCGGGCTGGCGGCGTAGCAATAATGGATAGATCGCGCATGCCGCTAAAGGCCATATTCAGTGTTCGAGGAATTGGCGTTGCTGTTAATGTGAGCATATCGACATCAGCTCGCAATGCCTTAATACGCTCTTTGTCACGAACACCAAAACGGTGCTCTTCATCGACAATCATTAATCCGAGATTTTTAAACTGAATATTTTCCTGCAGGATTTTATGGGTGCCAATCACAATATCGACTTTGCCATCGGCCAAATCTTCAATCGTTTTGGTATGCGCTTTTGATGTGCCAAATCGAGAGAGAACCTCAATACGTACCGGCCAATCTGCAAAACGGTCTTTAAATGACTCATAATGCTGCTGTGCAAGCAAGGTCGTTGGTACGAGTACGGCGACCTGCTTATTATTTTGCACCGCTACAAATGCTGCACGCATGGCTACTTCAGTTTTGCCAAAGCCTACATCACCGCACACTAAACGGTCCATCGGTTTAGCCTGCTGCATATCATATAAAGCAGCTTCAATGGCATTGGCTTGATCCAGCGTTTCTTCATAAGCAAAGCCGCTGGCAAACTGCATATATAAGCTATGATCCAGCTCAAAACCAAATCCTGGTTTTGATTGACGGCGCGCCTGAATATGCAGCAGCTCGGCTGCAACATCATGGATTTGCTCAAGCGCTTTGCGTTTGGCTTTGTTCCATGCATCTGTACCCAATTTATGCAGAGGCGCTAAATCTGGATCACCGCCGCTATAGCGGCTAATTAAATGCAAATTAGTGACGGGTACATAGACTTTGGCTGCATCTGCATAATCCAGCTGCAGAAATTCATGATCCTGATTATCAATACTCAGTGTAAGCAAGCCTGCATAGCGTCCCACGCCATAATCGATATGCACCACTGGAGCGCCCATATTCAATTCAGTTAAGCTGCGGATTAAGAATTCTTCCGAAACTTCCTGCTGGCGCTTACGGCGGCGCTGTACAACACGGTGTTCATACAGCTGGTTTTCTGAAATGACTGTAATTTTATTGGTCAGCAGCAAGCCGCGCTCTAAAGGCGCATTGGTAATGGCAACCGCTTGCATAGATGCAATGAAATCATTGAAATTCGCTACATAAGGAATATCACCCAACGTTGGCCGCAACGCATCTTTTAAGGTTTCACGGCGTCCTGCGCTTTCAGCAACCAGCAATACAGGATGATTGGCCTGATCGATATATTTTTTGACTTCTGCGAAGGGTTTTTCCTGCTTTGGATCTACAGGCAAGCGCGGCGGAATTTCAGACTGAAGATTCAGCACACCTGATTTGTCTTCAAATGGTTCATTTGAGGCAACAATTCGGCCAAAAAGATTCAGCTGTTCCAATACTTCATTGGGTTGGCTAAATAACTGGTCTGGCGCCAATATCGGCTGATCAATGTTGTGACGGCGGTCTTCATAACGGCGGAAAGCTTCTTTCCAAAACTGCATCAAATCGTCATCAATGTATTTATCTGTAATGACAATGCCATTCTTCGGCAGATAAGCCATCAGGCTACTTTGTGTTTTCATCGCTTCTGCGCTAAAAAATAGCGGGAAGTAAAACTCTAGGCCTGGTGATGCAATACCTTCCAGCACATCCTGATAAATTGGATTTTTCTTTGGATTTGCTGAAGGAAACAGGTCTGCATAACGGTCACGAAAAACAGTACGGCCTTCTTTGAGAGGAAACTCTTTGGCTGGCAGCACCGTAAAATTTTGCAGTGTTTCTGTGGTCCGCTGCGTTTCAGGATCAAAAAACTTCAGTGTCTCAATTTCATCATCAAACAAATCTATACGGATTGGTGAAGACTGGCCTGAAGCATAGATATCCATAATACTGCCGCGCACAGCAAATTCGCCATGATCATAGACGGTATCGACTAAATGATAGCCTGCTTGGATTAATTTTAATTTCTGCTGTTCTAAGTCAAATTTTTGACCGACTTTAATATCAAAATGCTCACCCAAAACCCAAGACGAAGGCGCAATTCGCTGTGCCAAAGTTGCAGCTGAAATCAGCAGCACACCGGTTTTTGGCATATTGGATAAAATCGCCAAGCGTTCTGAAACAATATCTTGATGCGGTGAAAGGCGGTCGTAAGGCAGAATTTCCCAATCAGGGAAAATGACCGGCTTAATGCCATAAAAGTCCAGTTCGCTTTCCAACTGCCCCAGATGCTGGCTATTGCGGGCAACAATAATAAAGAGCTGCTGGATTTGCGCCGTAATTTCTTTAAACAGCAATCCCGTTGCAGAACCCTGCAAATTGCCAATCCAGCGCTTTTCGCCTGCTTTGAGCTGACTGAGTTTCAGTTGGGTTATTTCTTCTTGGAACATGTATATAGCTTTAAAGTCTAAACAACATGCGTATTATCTTAGCACGATGTTTTTCATCCTTATGCCAATTTTATTATTCGAAGCAGTGTTTTAAACTGCTTCATAAAGATAAATTCCCTACGGTCTTTATTTTTTATCGCGTAAAAAGCCGCGGTAATATTCATTTAAAACTTTGATCAGTTTTTTAAGCTCAGTTAGATTTTCTGCGGTGTTGCCTAAGTGCGCTGCGAATCGCCCATTTACAATTTCTAAGTCTATCTTTTCATTCATAATCATGGAAGCGTTATACAAAGCCTTCAAATCATCAAAATTCTTTATACGGCGGTTAGACAAATGTTCAAGCCGCGGACCATGAACTTCATTCAATATGATTCCTGCGACAATATAGCCTTTACCTTCTTCAAAACTGATTTGATGCTCTGCCATATACAGCTGTTCTGGCGTTGGCTTATGACTTTTAAAGAGTGACGAAATTTTATCGAACATGGCAATTTTTCAAAACATAGATAGCTCTGCCTATTCTAAATCTAAACCGCACAACATGCTTTCTTAAAGATTTACCTTAAGCAAAAAATGGTTTGAATGGCCCCTTTTTTGTTTTATGCCATGCTTCATCAATCAGATCCAAACCCTGCATCGAGGCAATTATTGTAATTTTATGTAAACACCAGCCTAAATAGACCCGTTATTTCTGAATAAATTCAGCTACTTTAGTTAAAAATTTCATCTATATCATTTATTACTCACCTTTATAAATGATCAAAAGTTACACAAAACACCTAAAGGCTAAAAATCAATATAATTCTTTTCTTTGTAACCAAATTTACAATTAGTTTCACAAAACGATAATAATTAGCACCCAAATGTAACAGAGCGTAATTTTCAAATCGTGTTTGAATCTGCACCTCGGACACATCGAACAATAATTCATCTTTGGATAGAGATGGTCATTTGAACAGACAATGGATGGCATAGTTATGAGCCAACTGAATCCCACGCTAATCACGTTTATTTTTTATATCGTGGCCATGATTGGCATTGGACTATACGCCTATAAGGCAACAACGAATTTTGATGACTATATTCTCGGCGGACGCAGCCTTGGCAGTGTAGTAACCGCCCTTTCTGCAGGCGCATCGGATATGAGCGGCTGGCTGCTCATGGGCCTGCCTGGCGCAATTTACTTATCTGGCTTATCAGAAGCATGGATTGCAATTGGTTTAATTATTGGCGCTTGGCTCAACTGGCTTCTGGTTGCTGGACGTTTACGCGTACACACCGAAGTACAGAACAATGCCTTAACCTTGCCGGATTATTTCACCAACCGTTTTGGCGACAGCAAAAAAGTTCTACGCATTATTTCTGCTTTCGTGATCTTAATCTTCTTCGCAATTTATTGTGCATCAGGCATGGTTGCAGGCGCTCGCCTATTTGAAAGCCTTTTTGGCTGGAACTACACGACTGCATTGTGGATTGGCGCAATCGCGACGATTAGCTACGTATGTATTGGCGGTTTCCTTGCCATCAGCTGGACAGATACCTTCCAAGCTGGTCTGATGATTTTTGCTTTGCTGCTAGCGCCAATTATGACTTATATGGCACTGGGTGATCATGCACAGCAAGTCACCACGGTTATTGAAAGTGTTCGTCCATTGGCAAACAACCTGATTTCAGACCTCAGTATTGTTGCCATTTTATCGTCAATGGCATGGGGCTTAGGCTATTTTGGCCAGCCGCATATTCTTGTGCGCTTTATGGCGGCAGATTCAGTGAAATCAATTCCAGCTGCACGCCGTATTGGTATGACATGGATGATTTTGTGCCTTGGCGGTGCGGTTGCTGTAGGTTATCTAGGCATTGCATACTTTAGCATTCACCCAGAACATGCAGCTGCGGTAACTGCAAACCCTGAAACTGTGTTTATGGAATTAACCAAAATTCTATTTAACCCATGGATTGCAGGTATTGTTTTAGCGGCTATTCTAGCCGCGGTTATGAGTACACTCAGTTGCCAGCTTTTGGTTTGCTCAAGTACTTTAACGGAAGATTTATACAAAGCCTTTATCCGTAAAAATGCATCGCAAAAAGAATTGGTATGGATTGGCCGCCTGATGGTGCTTGCCATTGCTGTACTCGCAATTATCTTAGCCATGAATCCTGAAAGCAAAGTATTAGGTCTTGTCGCTTATGCATGGGCTGGTTTTGGTGCGGCATTTGGCCCGCTGATCATTCTATCTCTGTTCTGGAAACGCATGACTTTAAATGGTGCGATTGCAGGGATGATCGTAGGCGCTGTTACCGTTATTCTTTGGAAAAACACCATGGCGGATACCGGCATCTATGAAATCATTCCAGGCTTTATTTTCTCTCTCATCAGCATCGTTGTTTTCAGCTTAATGGGCAAAGCACCATCGAAAGATGTCACTGACCGCTTTGATAAAGCTAAATCGATTTATGAAATTGAAATGGAAGAGCTAAAAAACTCTAAATAATCGATTATTCGTAGACATAAAAAAGGGGCTAAATGCCCCTTTTTTTTATTTTTTCGCAGGCTGTTTGATGTCAATCTGCGATGATTCTTTAATCACCTCCATGACAGGGTAACTTCGGGTTTCCTTTACACCTGGCAGCTGCCAGAGCACCTGTCCAGAAATTTTCCGAAACTCTTCCATATTGGCGCAGCGGATTTTCACTACAAAATCAAAGCCGCCGCTGATCATATGGCATTCCACAATCTCCGAATACTGAAGCACTGCGTCTGTAAAAGCTTCAAGCACATTGGGCGTGGTTTTATCCAGTAAAATTTCCACAAAAACCACGAAGCTTTTGTTCAGCATGTCTGGATTAAGCTTAGCTTCATAGCCTAAAATAAAGCCATCTTTTGCGAGTTTTTGCACGCGGGCCAGCGCCGCTGTCGGTGATAAATTCACCATTTCCGCCAGCTTAATATTTGAAAGCCGTCCATCTTTTTGCAGGATATCCAATATCCTAATATCGGTACGGTCCAACGTCATGATTGGGCTCGCCATCTGAATTTTTCCCTAAATATTGATCAAATTATAGTGAGTTATGCAGCAAAATTTCTGTGATCATAAATTATATAAACCCAAATACACAATTTATATTTTCACTGTCACAGGATGTTGGCGTAAAAATGATGGAAGCAAAATCTCAACTTAGCGAATCTTCAATTCAGCCTGGTTACATCACTCCTTTTGATGCCAAAACAGATTTCGAGATTGAAATAAACCGCGCATGGCGCCGCGATGAAAGCGAAAGTGTGGAAAACCTGCTTGAGCACAGTCAAATTGACCAAGAACTCTCAGACCGCATTTATAAACTGGCTTTTGATCTCGCGCACAGCCTGCGTGAACGCAAAGGCGACTCTGGCAAAGCGGGTATTGTACAAGGCTTGCTGCAGGAGTTCTCATTGTCTTCACAGGAAGGCATTGCCCTCATGTGCTTAGCAGAAGCGCTGCTGCGCATTCCAGACAAAGCAACACGCGATTTATTGATCAAAGATAAAATTAACCAGGGCAACTGGAAAGACCATTTAGGCCAAAGCAGCCTGATGTTTGTCAATGCTGCCGCTTGGGGCTTAATGCTTACGGGCAAGCTGATGGAAACGCCGCAAAGCAAAAGCCTGTCAGGCTTGCTGACGGGCCTATTGGCACGCAGCGGCCGCGGAGTTATCCGTAAAGCCGTTGACGTCGCTATGCGTATGATGGGCGAACAGTTTGTCACTGGCGAAACCATCGGTGAAGCGTTAAAAAATGCTGAAACACTCGAAGACAAAGGCTTCCGCTATTCTTATGACATGCTGGGTGAAGCAGCATTAACAGATCATGATGCAGAACGCTATTATGATGATTATACCAATGCAATTCATGCGATCGGTCAAGCGTCTGCAGATAAAGATGTCTACGACGGCCCTGGCATTTCAATTAAGCTCTCTGCCCTGCACCCGCGCTATCAGCGCTCTCAAATTGCACGTGTGCAAGATGAGCTGTATGAAAAAGTACTGAAACTTGCCGTATTGGCTAAGCAGTACAATATTGGCTTAAACATTGATGCTGAAGAATCTGAACGTTTAGAAATTTCACTGCAGCTTTTAGAGCGCCTATGCTTTGAACCGCAGCTCAATGAATGGAAAGGCATTGGCTTTGTCATTCAAGCCTATCAAAAACGTTGTTTCTATGTGGTCGATTACGTTGTAGATTTGGCTAAACGCAGCAATAAGCGCCTAATGATTCGTCTGGTTAAAGGCGCATACTGGGACAGCGAAATTAAAAAAGCGCAAATTGACGGTATGACCGACTATCCAGTCTTTACCCGTAAAGTGCATACCGATTTATCGTATATTGCCTGTGCGAAGAAATTGTTAGCAGCGCCTGAATTTATTTACCCGCAATTTGCAACCCATAACGCGCAAACACTCGCAACCATTTACCATTTAGCTGATCCCGCTCATTACTATGCTGGCCAGTACGAGTTCCAATGTCTGCACGGTATGGGCGAGCCGCTGTATCAGCAAGTCGTGGGCGATAAAAAAGACCATAAACTGGGCGTACCTTGCCGTATTTATGCGCCTGTAGGCAATCATGAAACTTTGCTGGCGTATTTGGTTCGCCGTTTACTTGAAAATGGTGCAAATACATCTTTTGTAAACCGTATTGCCGATAAAACTTTAAAAATTGAAGATTTAATCGAAAATCCGCACCAAACCATTGCACATACTGCTGTTACAGAAGGCAAAGTAGGCTTAAAGCATCCTGCTATTCCCTATCCTGTAAATTTATACGGCGATGAGCGTCTTAATTCTGCTGGCTTTGATTTAGCCAATGATTATGACCTTTTAGCCTTAGATCAAACCGCATATGAACAGCGCCAAAAGCAATGGTCTGCTGTTCCTATGGGGCAAAATCTGACAGATGCACCATCTGACTCTAGCGCATTGGCGATCATTAACCCAGCCGATCATGCAGATATTGTTGGCCAAGTCACAGAAGCATCATTAGATCAAGTTGATTTAGCTTTGGCGAATGCAACAGCGGCTCAAGCATCTTGGAAAAATCTGCCCAAAAATGACCGTGCAGCGTGTTTGCAGCGCGCAGCCGATGCTATGGAAAAAAATCTACAGTCTTTACTGGTGCTGTTGTGCCGTGAAAGCGGTAAAACGTATGGCAATGCCATTGCAGAAGTCCGTGAAGCGGTAGATTTCCTTCGTTACTATGCTGCACAAATGATTGATTTGGATGATACTGTGCAGATCGAACCTTTAGGTACGGTACTGTGTATTAGCCCTTGGAACTTCCCATTGGCAATTTTCTCAGGTCAAATTGCTGCAGCATTGGCAGCAGGCAACACGGTTATTGCAAAACCTGCGGAGCAAACGCCATTAATTGCTGCGCAAGCTGTGCAAATGCTTTGGGATGCTGGCATTCCGCAATCCGTGTTACAGCTCCTGCCGGGTCGCGGTGAAACGGTTGGCGCGAAACTGACTGCCGATGAACGTGTACAAGGCATTATGTTTACAGGCTCAACTGAAGTTGCCCGTATTCTGCAAAAAACCTTAGCTAATCGCCTCAGTCATTCTGGCCAGTCTATTCCACTGATTGCTGAAACTGGCGGACAGAATGCCATGATCGTCGATTCATCTGCTCTCACAGAACAAGTGATTCTAGATGTGGTGAATTCAGCCTATGACAGTGCTGGCCAGCGCTGCTCTGCCCTGCGTATTTTATGTGTGCAGGAAGATAATGCTCAAAGCGTAATTACCATGCTTAAAGGCGCTATGCAGCAGCTGAATGTCGGCAAACCATATATGCTGAATACCGATATTGGCCCTGTAATTGATCAGGATGCTAAAAACATCATCGACAAGCATATTCAGAAAATGCGCAGTAAGGACTATAGCGTTTACCAATTAATGCGTAATGGTGATTCCTCTGCTTTGATACAAGGAACTTTTGTACCTCCTACATTGATTGAACTGCCAAACCTGAATGATTTGGAACGTGAAGTATTTGGTCCAGTACTGCATGTCATGACCTATAAATACGGCGAATTGGATCAGTTGATTGATCAGATTAATGCCAAAGGCTATGGACTAACTATGGGTCTGCACACTCGTATTGATGAAACCATTCAAACCGTGATTGCAAAAGCAGAAGTTGGCAATTTATATATTAACCGCAACATTGTTGGTGCTGTGGTTGGTGTACAGCCCTTTGGCGGCGAAGGCTTATCGGGCACTGGTCCAAAAGCTGGCGGTCCAATCTATACCTATCGATTAATGCAGCGCTGCAGTCAGAAAAAATTGGCACAGCCATTTGCAACAGGCAAAGCTGAAACACTGTCTGATACGCAAGCACTGTATGAACAGTTCAAGCAATGGGCACAGCAGAACTTCCCGCAGCATAAACTGCAGGAACCGCAAGACTTCTGCTCAGGCTATAGCTATGAACTGCTAGGCCCTACAGGTGAAAGCAATCAGTACGCTGTTTTACCGCGCCACCGTGTGTTACTGCAGGCAGATCAAGATGCAGACCATCTTCAGCAACTGCTTGCGATCTTTAAAGTCGGCGCGCAGCCTGCAGTCCTGCCTGAAAACACATTCATTTTGAAATATCTGCAAAAAATGCCGAAGGCCATTTCAGACCGCATTGCAGTTATTCCAAACATAGAAACAGGTCATTTTGACGCTGTGCTGCTGCACGGTACAAAAACGCAATTGCTTCAATTGCAAAAACAAATTGCTTCACGTGAAGGCGCAATTATCGGTATTACCCGCTTAGAGCCGGGTCAATACGATATCCCGCTGGAACGCTTTATCATTGAGCGTGCAGTCAGCATCAATACTGCTGCTGCAGGCGGAAACGCCAGCCTCATGACAATGAGCTAACCAGTCCTCTATCCCTCAGAGGAACCACACCTGTATTCGTACGGGTGTGGTTATTTATAAGTACTGTATTTCCCTGCTATTTCTGCTCTATTTTTCACAATTTAAAAGAATAATTTGACCTTTGAAGTACAAACTTTGCTACCATTCTTCTTTTGAACATGTTTGTGATTTTTTCTGTATATGACTTCATCTTATCAGCAACAACTTGATGCAAAAGTTGAGCGTATTTCAGCGCAATTTGCCGAATTTAATCCTCCCTCATTAGAAGTATTTAACTCACCTGAGCAAAACTTCCGCATGCGTGCAGAATTCCGTATTTGGCATACTGAAGATGATATGTTCTATGCCATGTTCGAACGTGATGCAGATGAGCAAAAGCAAGTGGTTGAGATCAAAGATTTCCCTATTGCAGATAAAAGCATTAATACCTTAATGCCGGTCTTGCTCAATGAATTAAAATCTCAAAAAATTCTGTCTCACCGCTTATTTGAAGTTCACTTTTTAGCAACGCTCAAAGGCGAAATGCTGGTGTCTTTAGTTTACCGCTGCCCACTCGATGCAGAATGGGAAACAGCAGCAAAAGCATTATCTGCAAAACTGAATATTAAAATTTTCGGACGCAGCCGCGGTCAAAAAGTGATTTTGACTGATGATTATGTGGTTGAAGAACTCAAAGTATTTGACCGCAGTTATCAATACAAGCAAATTGAAAGCAGCTTTACCCAGCCCAATGCTCAAGTCTGCCAAAAAATGCTGGAATGGGCTTGCAACGCTGCACAGCAATCAGACAAAGATTTGCTTGAACTATATTGCGGCAACGGCAACTTTACCCTACCGCTGTCTACGCGTTTTAACCGCGTTCTCGCAACTGAACTGGCAAAGTCTTCTGTTTATGCCGCGCAGTGGAATATCGAAAAGAACGCCATTGAAAATATTCAGGTTGCTCGCTTGTCTGCAGAAGAATTTACGCAAGCCTACAACGGCGAACGTGAATTCCGCCGCCTAGAAGAAGCTGGCATCGACATGAGCAGCTATGATTTTGATACAGTCTTTGTTGATCCGCCGCGCGCTGGCATTGATGATGAAACGCTTAAATTGCTGCAGCGTTTTGAACGCATCATCTATATTTCATGTAATCCAGATACCCTGCATGATAATTTAAAAACATTGCTGCAAAGCCACAAAATAGTGAAATTTGCATTGTTTGATCAATTTCCTTATACCCATCATGTCGAATCAGGTATTTTGCTGGAAAAGATTTAAACAAATTATTTCTAGTCATCTGGCTGTCATAAAAAGGGGTTCTCATGAGTCCCTTTTTTATTACATTAAATTTGAACAACTTATAACTTCGTACTTTTTTGCAAACTATTTTTTTCACTCATCTAAACTTACATTATCGGAAAAATCCGAGTCTGATTGATGCATTTATCACTTTTGTCGGCTTGCTTTATTTACATGTTTGGTTATATTTCATCCTATGTTTATCTGCATATGAAGGCTCTATGAGTTTTTGGCAAAAATTGTTCTCCAATGAACAAGAAAACGGGCATAAAAATCAAATTGCCTGTGTTGAAAATGACTGCTCTTGCAAAACCAATGAACAGCTGCTGCAAGCGCTGGCAAAAGCAACCGATGAAGATGTCATTGTTGGCATTAAGAAAGTTCTACTTTCCCGCGGTTACAGCCGTAAAGAGTTAAATGAGCTGCAGCACTTACCGCTTCAATAGTCGCGCAAAGTGATTCATAGCAATTATGCTGCGAATATCATGCACATATTACAAAAGGCATTTAGCTCACTAAATGCCTTTTTTATTTTCAGTATCAAATTTACTTTTAGGATTCATTTGCGCTGAGCTGTTTTTGCGATATATTAATTTCGCATTGCAAATCAGCACTGCTGAACGATTCTAAACCATGAACGAAAAAAACAGCGCCCAACGCTTAGAATATTATGCCGCTGTCTGCCAGTAACGAACCAAATTAATGGGGACACTATGAAATATCTTTTATCAGCCGTCGCGTTGTTCAGCATGCTCAGTCTTGCCGCATGCAGCCAAGTGCCGAAAGAATGCAATGATGCTTGGGAGCAAATGGAAAAGCTGTCTAAGCAAATGGGAATGCCTGAAGATCAAATCAAGGCGCATCAAAAAGAATTTCAAGATAATATTAAAGGCCTGAGCAAAGAAGACGCGATTAAAGCCTGCACCATACAAAGTTCGATGCTCAACTTGGCTTCAAAACAACCATAGCCTCCACACAAACCAATACTCTAACGTGCGATCTAGTTGATGCCGCATGCCGGCGCTGTGCTATATGCAAGCATTGGCCCCAGTGGACGAAAAGCATCATGCACTTTCAGCTGTGCATCATAAATGCTGGAGAGCGATCCATCTAAGTACAGCGCGTGATCAATGTTTAAAGTATTTTTAAAATATGCAGCGAACTGATAAAAAGTCACAGGCTCCCTGCTAATGACAAAATATAAAGCCTGACCTTTTAATCCAACGCCGTTGCGGATTTTACGCGAACTGGCATCCCTTAAAAAATTTGGATTGATTTTGCCGTCTATCACCAGCATGGGGCCAGACTGGGTTGCAAACTGAGGCTTAAAGCGGCTCTGGGCAAATTGATCTGTGGTCTGTATAACCGCTTTGCGATCACTCCACGCCAGCACCCCATTAGGCTGAATCAAAAAATTGCCAAAACCCTGCTTTACACGATTTAAAGCATGCAGCTGTTTAGCATCTTCAACATATAAACCAACTGGAGAAAAATCTGCATGAAACATTCCTGCATTCATTGCGAACTGCATCCTTTGGCATTGATGGTCCAAAGCGCTGCTCAGCCGCTCAAAAGAAAGATAAGGCTGTTTTTTCTCATCATATAAATATAGCTGTAAATGCTGCAGGCTGCTCACTTTAACCGTCAGCGCAGCCATTGGCTTTTCGGTACGCCAACTCTGCGTTTGCGCGTGTATTGACCAAGAAAACAGCAGCACGAATGCGCCAAGTCCAGCGCTTCTAGAAAATCCCTTTGCATTGCCTAATTTCACAGCTTAAAACCCTCTTGCATTCACAGCAAATTAGTCGATTAATTCACAGAAAAGCAGTACACTTTCTATAGATACATTTGCAGCTTTATAGGTACGCGTCTATATGCAGCATCAGACAACACGGATTCCTTTAGGGGCGCATTTAATCATTAAGCATTTTGGTTATAGCCACCATGGAATCTATGCAGGACGAGGCAGAGTAATTCATTATTCAGGTTTCGCCCACCTCTTCAAAAAACACCCCATTGAAATCACTTCTTTGGAGGTGTTTTGCCGTGGTAAAAAAATTAAAATTCAATCCTACAGCCTGCCGAAGTATACAGGCCGTAAAGTTGTACGCCGCATGCGCTCACGCATGCACGAAAACAATTATCACCTGATCATCAATAATTGCGAACATCTTTGCACATGGGCGATCACAGGCGTAGAGAGCAGCCCGCAAGTGGTCCGTATGATGAATCGCCTTACCACGATTGGCTATGTCAGCTCTGCGATGAGTTTTATGAACAGTATGATATTGACTGTGACCACCACCTGCTTTGCGCTCGTCTTTTATATTAAAAAGAAATTGCGTGAAAAAGCAAAAATGCAAATGTCCGTTTATACTGACTTAAAGCAGCAGGAACAAAAAAAGCACTGACTCAAGCCAAGTGTAAACGTCTCCTAGCTTTTCAGTTTTTTACTAATTATATGAATAGAGCCTTCGGCTTACTTAAAGGGCGGAAACTTATCCCAAATCAAATTAGATTGTATCCCATGCTCTAAATGTATTTTTGCAGCATCTAACACCGTTGTGAATCCTCCAGTACTATCGATCACGAAATCCATCAGCGCTTGGCCTTCCAATGGAATGTCATAATTTTTAATCCTAAGGTAGGTTTCCATAGCAGAGATTTTTTCAAATATAAAATCGACTTTGCTTTTAGGTTCGCCCCATTCAATCCGGATCAATGCATTTTCCTGAATATCCAGCACCTGCACATCTGCCTTAGCATTATATTTTTGCCACGACCATTGTACCGACTTCCCTTTTTCCAAATAGCCAGTTGAATGGCTGAACCAGAACTGCGAAGTGATAAGCGGATCCACAAAGGCGTTAAAGACAATATTGACTGATTTTCGTATCAGCATTTGAGTTTCAATCACTGTATTCATCAGCCACTCCATCCATGTGCTGTTCAGACCATTTAGTGATAGCACAGCTTTTAAGTCTCTGCATATCGCTGAATTGTTATCTGCACAAATGCATGATCATGTCAGCTTAGATTACTTTTATGTGAAGCAATCACTGGCGGCAGCTCTTCACCTATTGATGCCAGCATTTCCCGCTCTACATTGCGCACGATCGAATCCAACGGCAAATCGTTTTCCTGCTCTCCAAATGGCTCTTCCAGTTCTGCACTTAGCGCATCTAGACCTAAAAATAGATAAGCAATCAGTGCGACAATCACTGGCGTCCAAATGCCTAGGCTGGACTCCAAACTAAATGGCAGAATAAAACAAAAAGAATATACGGCGCGATGCAGCAGTACAGAATAGGAAAATGGCAGCGGTGTGGATGAAATACGGTCACAGCCTGCATGAATATCTCCCAAGGCAATGGTGTGCTTGGTCAAACCCGTATAGATAATGTCGGAAATGTGCCCTTGCTTATACAGTGTCGCTAAATCTTTCTGCATAATTTCCATCACATATTGCGGCGGGTTCAAATGATTCATCAGCGTCTGCCACTGATCATCACTGAATTTCACCTGTGTACGGTAATGGTCAAAGCTGTTGGCTTTGCTTCGCAGGCGGTCTCGCAGCAAATGGGTAAATAGCATCACACGGTATATAATGACTTGCCGCGCCTGATCTTCAAGCACATAGCTATCACGAATAATATGCCGAGTATTTGCGATTAATGAACCCCACAGCTTGCGCCCCTCCCACCAGCGGTCATAGCAGGCGGTATTGCGGAAGCTGAGAAAGATCGAAAGAATAACCCCAAAAATAGTAAAGCCAATTGCAGGCACTTCGGGCACAGTGACAAAATGCCGCGCTGCCAAATAAACCAATACAGCGGAAATCAGCACGACCACCAGCAATGCAGCAAAAACTTTAGGTAAAATTGTGCCGTGCCAAGCAAACAGTAATTTAAAACTATTGGTTTTATCGCGGATAATCACAGCTATTCCTTATTGTTTTACAGATGAAGCGGCATGAAAAAGCCCAACCGAAGTTGAGCTTGATCTTAACCTATTTAGAATTCGAAGGTGAATCCCATTGAAAACACGAGGTTTTATTTACCTGGTTTAAAGCTGTCTTTTAAGTCTAAAATACGGTTAAACACAGGCTTTTGGCTGCTGTGATCAAATTGATCTGCTACAAAATAACCTTCACGTTCAAATTGGAAACGGTCTTCCGGTTTCGCTTCCGCCAATGCAGGCTCAATCACCGCTTGAACCACTTTCAAAGATTCAGGATTCAAGTTTGCAAGGAAGTCATCGCCCACTTCAGGGTCAGACTCAGTGAATAAACGGTCGTAAATGCGCACTTCAGCTGGAATACCTTTTTCTGCAGACACCCAATGCACAACACCTTTCACTTTACGGCCTTCAGGATTTTTACCCAGAGTTTCAGGGTCGATTGAACATTTCAGTTCAACCACTTCACCATTTTCATCTTTGATCACTTCATCGCATTTAATGACATAGGCATGACGCAAACGAACTTCACCATCAGTGGTTAAACGTTTGAAGCCTTTAGGCGGCACTTCTTCAAAATCTTTGCGGTCAATGTAAATTTCAGAAGTTAAAGGAATGATGCGCTCGCCCATATCCACATTAGGATGGCGCGAATGCACCAAGTCCATTGCTTCAGGTAAATTGGTTAACGTGACTTTGAGTGGATTTAACACAGCCATACCGCGTGCAGCAGTGTTTTCCAGTGATTGGCGGATGCAGTATTCAAGCATTGCCACATCAACAATACTGCCATCGACTTTGGTTACACCCACACGCTTACAGAAGTCACGCAGACCTTCTGGTGTGAAACCGCGACGGCGCATCCCCACAACGGTAGGCATACGAGGGTCATCCCAGCCATTCACAAATCCACCTTCAACCAATTTACGCAGTTTACGCTTAGAGGTAATGGTGTAATCCACATTTAGACGGCTTGATTCGTACTGACGCGGTACAGCTTGAGACTGAACTTTTTCTACAACCCAATCGTAAAATGGACGATGATCTACAAACTCTAATGTACAAAGTGAATGCGTCACACCTTCAATGGCATCTGATAATGGATGCGCATAGTCGTACATTGGATACATTTTCCACTTATCACCGGTTTGATGATGCTCCGAATGCAAAATACGATACAAAATAGGATCACGCATGTGGATGTTTGGTGATGTCATGTCAATTTTGGCACGAAGTACAGCCTGGCCTTCACCTAACTCACCGTTACGCATTTGCTCAAAACGCGCAAGGTTTTCTTCAACAGTCGCATCACGCTGCGGTGAGTTTTTACCCGGCTCAATAAAGTTACCGCGGTTTAAACGGATTTCTTCAGGCGATTGCAAATCGACATATGCATCACCTTGATTAATCAACTGCAAAGCCCAAGTGTAAAGCTGATCAAAATAGCTTGATGCATAACGCGGCTCGCCGTTCCACTCGAAACCAAGCCATTTTACGTCATTGGCAATACCATCGACATATTCTTGTTCTTCAGCATCTGGATTTGTATCATCAAAACGAAGGTTACATAAACCATCAAACTCATCTGCAATACCGAAGTTCAAGCAGATTGCTTTAACATGGCCAATATGCAAATAGCCATTCGGTTCAGGCGGGAAACGTGTTACGACTTGCTGTGTACGGCCTGCAGATAAATCATCTGTAATCACTTGACGTACAAAGTCTAAGCCCGGCTGTTGTTCCTGCTGCACAGCGTCGACGGCATTACTATTTGGTGTCGGGGTGTTTGGCAGTGTTGAAACAACATCATTTGGCTTCATAACAGTAAAATCACTTCTAAAATAAAAATTATGAGAATTAAAACGTCTTTTTGCTTTTTTAACAAAGAAAATAACGTTTTTACTTGCCTTGTAGTTTACAGTTTGCTTATGCTTCTCACAACCAAAAAACCCATGGCTTTATGAGCCATGTTCAGGAGATTACACAATGAGTTTTCCTCAAGTCGAATTAAACACCAATAAAGGCCGTATTGTTCTTGAGCTTAACAGTGAGAAAGCGCCAATAACTGTTGCGAACTTTATAGAATACGTGCGTGACGGTTTCTATGACGGCGTAATTTTCCACCGCGTGATCGACGGCTTCATGATCCAAGGTGGCGGCATGGACGAAAACTTCAAAGAAAAAGCAACTCGTGATGCAATTGAAAACGAAGCTGATAATGGCTTAACCAATGACCTTGGTACAATTGCGATGGCGCGTACTCAGGCACCTCATTCTGCATCAGCTCAGTTCTTTATTAACGTTGGCAACAATGCCTTCCTTAACCACTCTGGCAAAAATGCTCAAGGCTGGGGTTATGCAGTGTTCGGTAAAGTAACTGAAGGCCTAGATGTAGTAAATGCAATTAAAGGCGTTCGTACTGGCAACCGCGGCTACCACGCTGACGTTCCACTAGAAAACGTTGTAATCGAATCTGCTAAAATCATTTCTGAGTAATATTTAAATCTTCCCCAGCCCGCCTTTAATAAAGGAGGGAGCTTCTAAATTAGATGCATAAACTCCTCCCTTTGAAAAAGGGAGGCTGGGAGGGATTCTAAAACAAGGAAAATGATCCGTGACCTATCTGTTTATCGCTGATTTACATTTGTCACCCAATCACCCTCGACTCGTTCGGGGGTTTTTAGCATTGCTGGATGCCTATAAAGACAAAAATACGCAGCTGTATATTTTAGGTGACTGGTTTAATGCGTGGATTGGCGATGATTACCGCGCGTCTTGGCTCGATGAGATTGTTGCCGCTTTAAAACAATTTTCTGAGGCAGGAAACCAGATCTATTTTTTATCAGGCAACCGTGATTTTGCTTTGGGTAAAAAATTTCTCAATCAGTTCAATGCAGTTTTATTAAAAGATATTGAAACGCTAAACATTGGCCAGAAAAGCATTCGAATAGAGCACGGCGATTTACTCTGTACTGATGATGTGTCCTATCAAAAATTCCGTAAAATCATCCGCAATCCGCTGCTTTTAGGCTTTTTAAAGCAAATGCCTTTAAGCTTCCGGCAAAAATTGGCCAATGGTTTCCGTAAAAAAAGCCAGCAAGCCAACTTAGTCAAAAGCTATGAAGTTATGGATGTCAATCAGCAGGCCGTAAAACAGGCTCTGACCGAGGTCAATATATTGATTCATGGCCATACTCACCGCCCGCAAATTCATGATGTAGATGGCAAACCGCGGATTGTTTTAGGCGACTGGCGTGAACACGAAGCGCAGATTTTAGAGTTGAACCCGCAAAATTCTGAGCTAAATCTAGAGCTAAAAAAATGGCAATATTAATGCCATTTTTTATGAACTGTGTCGGATTGCTTACTTCAAGCGATACAGCAGATTTTGCCCAATATAAAAGCTTGAACCATCAAGATTCATTTCAACTGTTTCGCCAGACTCAAGCTGCACCATCTGTCCAACTTCAACCCAAATAAAACCGTCATTTGTGCTTTGCTGACGCTTTAAAGGGATTAATTTAACCTTGATCAGGTCGCCATTTACGGCTATGGCTGTACGCCACTGATTTAAAACTTCCAAAATATAGACTCAACTTGTGAGCTTTTTGTGATAGAACAAAGAGATTAATAAAACGGGTTTTGAATAGTAATTCTGTAGTTACAAAAATAATGTTCAAGGCAGAATGCTTGAAACAAGATGGATCACAATCAGCTAAAATAAGAAAAGCAGGCAACTCACCTGCTCATAAATATACCCACCATTATACATTGTCATTACACATATAGCAAAATATACAAATACCCGATATGTATCAAATTCTTACATATATATTGCATGCTATATTGTATAAACTGCTATCCAGCTCAGTAACCGCCGTCCATATCAATACGCTCTGCATCAGGCTTATATTTGCCCAGTAAATCCCGCAGCGAATTCATTAAAACACTGGTATCTACACCAACCGCAACGAACTCTGTGCCCAGCGCAATATATTGTTGTGTCGCTTCATGCTGTGTAGATAAGATGCCCGCAGCCTTGCCGGCTGCACGTATGCGCTTAATTGCATCCACAACTGCTTTTTGAACTTCAGGGTGATTTGGATTGCCTTCATAGCCCATAGTTGCTGAAAGATCAACTGCGCCTATAAATACACCATCAATACCGTCCACTTTTAAAATCTCTTCTAAATTTGCTAAGCCTGCAACTGATTCAATTTGAATCAGCAGACAAATATTTTCATGCGCCTGCGCATAATAATTCGGGATACTGTTCCAGCGGGTTGCACGCGCTAAGGCAGCTCCCACGCCGCGAACCCCCAAAGGTGGATAATGCACCGCTTTGACCATCTGCACTGCCTGCTCTACTGTTTCCACCATAGGAATCAGCAAAGTCTGCGCCCCAATATCTAAAAGCTGTTTAATCAGCTGAACACTGCCGATCGGCGGACGCACCACAGCTTGAGATGGATAAGCCGCAATGCTTTGCAGCTGCGCCAATGTTGTTCTCAAATCGCTTGGAGCATGCTCACCATCAATCAGCAGCCAGTCATAGCCTGCATTGGCAGCAATCTCTGTACCATAGGCATCCGCAAGTCCAACCCATAAGCCAATTTGCTGCTGGGTTTTTAATTTGCGCTTGAAGTGGTTGGTGTAATCAATCATGTGCTTGCTCAGTGCAGAACGAGGTATAACTTTGATTAAACCCCTTTTTATAAAAAGTACCAATAGTGAAAACTTATTTCTTAATTGAAATGAACTATCAATAGCAGCAAAAGCTGTGACGCCACTGTTTTCATGCATCGTATGTAAAAACGCAGATTGCTATTTCAAACTCAAAACTAAGTTATATGAAAATTCTTATAATCAATTTTGACAATGAATCAGGTAAGATAAAGCAAACAGATTAACAGAGACCGCATTCATGGATTTGCTGAACGTTTCTAAAACCCGCTATACCACTAAAGCCTATGATTCATCTAAAAAAATCCCACAGGATCAATTTGAACGTTTATTAGAAATCCTGCGCTTAGCGCCGTCTTCAATAAATATTCAGCCGTGGCATTACTTTATTGCAGAAAATGCATCGGCCAAAGAGCGCATCGCAAAGGCACTGGTCGGCAAATATGCGTATAACGCCCCTAAAGTATTAGATTCATCGCATACGATATTATTTTGTACCAAAGCAGACATCAGCGAAACACATCTTGAAAACCTTTTGAACCGCGATGAACTCAGCGGCCGTTTTAATGATGAAAAAGCCAAACAAGGCCAAAAAGACAGCCGCACTGGCTATGTCGATTATTACCGCAATGAAAAAGGCGACATTCAGCGCTGGGCAGAAAACCAAACCTTTATTGCCCTAGGTCAAATTCTTTTAGCCGCAGGCATTGAAGGTATAGATGCCACCCCGATTGGCGGTTTTGATGAAGCAATCATTTCAGAAGAACTCAGTCTTGCTGAGCAAGGCCTCATCCCTTCTGTGCTGCTGACTTTAGGCTACCGCAGTGAAAATGACTTCAATGCCAAACTGCCCAAATCCCGTTTAGTCAAAGAAGATATTTTTACCAAGCTCTAATCTTTATAAAAAAGCGATGAAAGGGGGGGATTCTCCCTTTTTTGTCATTTCGGGACTTATTATTTAAACAATAATCGAGTATATTTTGCGCAAATACAAAATAGGTCACTGATTATGCCTGTTGCACCAAAATTACCCATGAAATTTAAATGTACAGCATGCAAAACTGTCTATATGCATAAATATAATTCTAATACCATTTTAAACTACCCAACTTGCCCAAACTGCCAGCATGCTGGTCAGCTGCAAGGCACGATCGAAACACCTGATTTATTTAAATATCCCGTCGCCATAGCCAAAAGCTATATACAGGCGTCTATCTTTCATTTTACTCGCTAATCGCAATTTAAATGCTCAGAATATCAAAGCAGGCTGTGCTGAGCATTCTAGCTTGCCACAGCCAATTCTGGCGTAAAATTTGCTTGGTATTTATACACATATAATGCTAAATGATGAGGTGCGCCATGGGTCTTAGTATTTCAAAGCTCGGCTTTAACGTCACGATATTCAGCCTGCCAATAAAGTTTGAATGTACAGTTTGCAATCAAAGCTATCTGCATCCTTATTCTTTAGAAGATCATCATTATCCCGACTGTCCTGATTGCCAGCAAGCAGGTCTACTCATGGGAATTGTAGAATCTGAAGATATGCTGCATCATCCCCTTCAATTTATGCACAGCTATATGCGGATGCTAAAAGCTGCCAAGCTACATCTAGATTGAAAATTCGAAATAAACCGCTATAATTTTTTGATCAAAAAAGCCTGCAAACAATTCATTTCGCAGGCTTAAATTTACGCTATAGCAATCCATATATAACAACTAAAAGTGATCTTCAAACCATGGCATAGGCCAAGCAGAGCACACTTGCCACACCTAAAACTAAGCCAACAGATGTCATCGATTTTAATTTCTCTTTAAAAATAAATATCCCACTCAGCACACCAAACATCACCACAAGAATATTCATACCCGCAAACACAATTGCAGGACTGTCTTTGAGCAGCATATGCGCTTTGATATACAAAGCAATATTGGCAAAATTTAAAATACCCAAACCCAAACCCGCAACTATAGCGCGCAAACTGCCAAAGCTTTTAAAGCGTACCGTGGTATAGACAATGGATAAAACAAAGGCATAAATAAAAATCAGGTTTAATGCGACAGAAAATTGCAGGCCTAAACCAGTTGTGTATTTTAGCAGCACATCAATCAAGGCATAACCGCCCCACACCGCAGCTAAAAAGACTCCCCCTGAACTTGATGTTTGCTCTAAACTATCCTGCCCTAGCCGTCCAGACAGTAAAATACATAGTACAGCAGCAACACCTAGGATAATGCCTAAAATTTTAAGACTGCTGAATTGCTCTTGAAAGATAAAATAAGCTGCACTTAGCGACAATACGACTGAAAGCCTTTGTGCAATTTCCGTCTTTAAAATACCAGCCGTTTGCAATGATTTTGCTAAGCACAGGAAAATGGCGGGCAATAACATGCCTAGAATTAAGATGAGCCACCATGGCGTATGTTCTACAGAAATATGCTGTAAATCTGGTTTAAACCATAAGAAACATAACACACTTGCTGCTGCATAATTCCATGCAATCATATGAAAGGTATTTAGGCCCTTTTCTTTGCAAAATTTAAGCAAAACTGAGACAGCAACACTGCAGATTGCAGCAGCAAAAATCAATTCCATGACAATACTCTTTTTTTTCAATCTGCGTTTAAGGGCAATTTATATTCCATTATAACAACGCAAAAAAAAGAAAAGCCCACATTAAGTGGGCTTTTCTCAAAAAATAATCTATAGCAGATTATTTATAACGATCTACCATTTTCTCTAAAGAGATTGGGCGGATTTTGTCTGCGTTGCCTGCAGTACCGAAAGCTTCGTAACGGTCTACACAGATTTGTTTCATTGCTTCAACAGTTTCAGCAAAGAACTTACGCGGGTCAAATTCACTTGGTTTTTCCGCCATCATACGGCGCATTGCACCTGTAGATGCTAGACGTAAATCTGTATCGATATTGATTTTACGAACACCGTGTTTGATTGCATCAACCAATTGTTCAACTGGCACACCATACGTTTCTTTGATGTCGCCGCCGTATTGGTTAATTACAGCCAACCATTCTTGTGGCACAGAACTAGAACCGTGCATTACAAGATGCGTATTTGGAAGCGCCGCATGAATTTCTTTAATACGGTCAATTGCCAAAATATCGCCTGTAGGTGGACGCGTAAATTTGTATGCGCCATGAGAAGTACCTACAGCAATCGCCAAAGCATCTACATTCGTGTCTGCAACAAACTGACGCGCTTCCTCAACAGAAGTCAGCAGTTGAGAATGGTCTAGTACGCCTTCTGCGCCTACACCATCTTCTTCACCCGCCATACCAGTTTCAAGACTACCTAGACAGCCAATTTCACCTTCAACAGAAACACCGCAAGCATGCGCCATAGCTACTGTACGGCGAGTTACGTCTACATTATATTCATAAGTCGTCGGTGTTTTACCGTCTGCACCCAAAGAGCCGTCCATCATGACAGATGAGAAGCCCAATTGAATTGAACGTTGGCATACATCAGGGTCTGTACCATGGTCTTGGTGCATTACCACTGGGATATGCGGCCACTCTTCAATAGCAGCTAAAATAAGATGACGCAAGAATGGTGCGCCTGCGTACTTGCGGGCGCCTGCAGAGGCTTGCACAATCACAGGTGAATTCGTTGCATCTGCTGCAAGCATAATTGCGCGCATTTGTTCTAAATTGTTTACGTTAAACGCTGGTACGCCGTAAGCATGTTCGCCGGCGTGATCCAAGAGCTGGCGCAATGAAATAAGAGCCATAATGTCCTCCCAGGTAATGCGACATATTCTACATGCACAGCGCCCGTAAATCAGCAGAAAAAAGCCGTTTTCCAAAAAAAATCCCTGCTTATGCAGGGACTTTTAAAATAAAAACAACAATCTTAGTGAGCCTTTTGCTCTGCAGCTGCAGTTTCTGTATCTGCAGTGGCTTCATCTGCCGGCGCATCAGCAACTTCAGCAGGCACATCCTGATTTTTTTCATCCAGTACAGGCTTATCTAGAGCATCAATTGCAGCTTGCTGTTCTGCAGTTGTCGCATCTCCTGCAGTTGCTGGCGCAGAAGCTTCAGCTTGCGCTTTAGGTGCTTCTTCTTGTTTAGAACATGCTGTTAATGCAAGTGGCGCAATAATCAATGCAGCAAGTACCAGTTTAAGCTTCATTAGTTTTTCCTACAGGGGTTAGAAGTAACTGCTGAAAATTTTATTGCAGTTATATTTCATTTTGATGACTAAAAAATGAATAGCTTATAAACCGTATCTTTCACCATAAAAAAAGCTGAACAACGTTCAGCTTTTTTTAACTTGCTTTATGCATTAAGCACGTTCAAGCAATACCGCTACAGCAGGTAAAGTTTTGCCTTCTACAAACTCAAGGAAAGCGCCGCCGCCAGTAGAAATATAGCCAATTTTGTCGGCAACTTCGTATTTATCAATCGCTGCCAAAGTATCGCCGCCGCCTGCAATAGAGAAGCCTTCAGATTCTGCAATCGCTAGAGACAAAGTCTTCGTGCCTTCGCCAAATTGATCCACTTCAAACACACCTACTGGGCCGTTCCAAAGAATTGTTTTTGAAGTCTTTAAGATTTCTGCAAACGCTTTTGCTGTTTCTGGGCCAACGTCCAGAATCATGTCATTGTCCGCTACATCTTCAACTTTTTTCACAACTGCTTTCGCTGCAGCCAATGAACCTAAGAAATCATCAAAGTTGATTTCTGAAGCATCCGCAACCACAACATCTGTTGGAAGCGGTACAGCAACTTTAGCCGCAATCGCTTTTGCTGTATCAATCAAATCGTGTTCGCACAAAGATTTACCAACGTTGAAACCAGCAGCAGCCAAGAATGTATTGGCAATACCTCCACCTACAATCAATTGGTCACAGATATCAGACAATGAAGTCAGAACATCTAATTTAGTTGAAACTTTTGAACCTGCAACGATGGCAACCATTGGTTTTTCAGGTGTTTGAAGCGCACGGCCCAAAGCATCTAATTCTGCAGCCAGCAAAGGGCCAGCAGCAGCCACTTTCGCTAAACGCGCTACGCCTTCAGTCGACGCCTCTGCACGGTGCGCAGTACCAAATGCATCCATCACGAATACGTCGCAAAGCGCAGCATATTTAGCAGCAAGCTCTGGGTTGTTTTTCTTTTCGCCTGCGTTGAAACGGCAGTTTTCAAGCAATACCACTTGACCTGGCTGAACGTCTACGCCATCTAAATAGTCAGTGAATAATTTCACGTCTTGGCCCAAAGCTTCAGTTAAATACGCGGCAACTGGCGCTAAAGACTGTTCAGCTTTCGGTTCACCTTCAACAGGACGGCCTAGGTGAGAATAAACCATTACAGCTGCGCCTTTTGCTAAAGCAGCTTTAATTGTTGGCAATGCAGCACGTAAACGCGCATCGCTGGTAATCACACCGTTTTTAACAGGAACGTTTAAGTCTTCACGAATAAGAACACGCTTGCCTGCTAAATCAAGGTCAGTCATACGCTGAAAGTTCATGTATAGCTCTCTTTATTGATATCAAAACGCGAAGATTTTAAATGATTATGCAGAAAAAGGTTAGCTTCTTTTGCAGAAAAGGCCTCGAAAGCCAAACTTTTGCTATCATAGTCAAAAGCCCCTTAAAGATTCAGAGCTTATGTCTATTCATCCTGATCCAAATATTAACCGTTTAAATGTTTTAGGCGAGCCTTTGGCCAGCTGCTGTTTTGACCCGATTACTGGGTATTTCCGCAACGGTTTTTGCCATACAGCCACTACAGATTTGGGCCAGCACACGATGTGCGCGGAAATGACTTCTGAATTTTTAAACTTTTCTCAAAAAACAGGCAATGATTTAATCACACCGCTGCCAAAAGCCGGTTTTCCAGGCTTGCAGCCGGGCGACTTCTGGTGCATCTGTGTGACCCGTTGGGTGGACGCATACCAAGCCGGCATTGCTCCGCCTATTAAAATACAAGCCTGTCATCAAGCCGTACTATCTTATGTGCCGCTTAATGTACTTATGGAATATGCAGTGTAATGAATACTCAAAAGATCATTTTGGCGTCCAGCAGCCAAACCCGTAAAGATTTAATGGATCGCTTACGGATTGATTACCTGTCTATAGTGCCTGATATTGATGAATCGCCGCGCGGTGAAAGCCACGCCGATGATTTAGCCATGCGTTTAGCTTTAGAAAAAGCCAAATGCATTGCCGAACAGCATCCTGAAGCAATTGTCATTGGTTCAGACCAAGTCGCTTGGCGTGAAGGCGCGCCGGATATTTTTATCGGCAAGCCTTTAAGTCCAGAAAAAGCGGTGAAACAGCTGCAAGCCAACTCCGACAAGATTGTGTATTTCAGTACCGCCCTCAGCGTTCAACAGCATTCAACCGGCTTTGAACAGACGGTGGTGGAACACTATAAAGTCAAATTTCGCAAACTGAGTCTGCCTGAAATCGAACGCTATGTTGAAATTGAACAGCCATTGCATTGTGCCGGCAGTTTCAAATGCGAAAGTTTAGGCATCAGCTTATTTGAAGAAATGATCGGACATGACCAGACGACACTCATGGGCATGCCGATGATCAAGCTGTGCAGTATTTTGCGTCAGCTGAATGTATTGGTGCCTTAAACGAGCATTTAAAAAATTTAAGATTTAACTTTAAAGCATTCATCACAGCATGGGTGCTTTTTTACAGATAAAGATACTTAGTGCTTTGCATAAAAAAACTTTATATAACAATGCGAAAATCTTAATTTTTAAAATCCAGATCTATTCTTTAGCCATTAAATGAATCAGCAAATCACCACTTGTTTTAGCACTCATTGTTAACAAAAATAAATTAGGCATGCTTAATGCTTTATTAATCATGTATTTTCTCAATATTAAAATTAATTTTTACTCAATAAAACAGCAATATAATTCGCAAAAAACTTAAAACCATTACTTATATCAACTTAGAGGGAAACATCAGTGAACTCATCTAATTCAAGCCTTTGCTATACAGGCTACAACTTGCTTTTCGATTTTTTTGCACAGCATCAAATTCAATCATTTTTTGGTGTCACTGGCGGCGGTGTTATCCATTTCCTTAAACACATTCCACCTTACCCTCATGGTGAAACCAGTTTTTATAATTTAGCTGAGTACAGTGCTGGTTTTGCTCCACTTGGCTATTATCTTGCGACTGGAAAAATTGCCGCTGCTGTTGCCACACTCGGCGCTGCCACCAAATTGCTAACATGCGGTCTAAGCGATGCAAAATTACATTACATCCCTGCTGTATATATTGTTCCCGCCTATTCTGAAGATTTAGCCCATAAAGCTGCGCTTCAAGATTCATCCCAATATGGTTCCAATGCAATCGCCCAGCTAAAAGCTGAATGCCCTGAAGCTGTATTTGTGCTTCATGACATTTCACAGCTTAGGACTTCGCTTGAATTTGCAAGCATGCAATTACAGCGCTCTAAACCTGTTGTTTTTGTTTTAATTCATGCGTCTTTAGCGGAACCGATAAATAACAGCACTGCTTTTGCTTTACCGCAATTAAACCCTTTGGCCCAAACTGCACCATCTCCGCTCAAAGATTTCAGTTCAGCATTAGCAAAAGCTTCTAAAAATAAGCGCTTAACTGTTCTCATTGGTGAGGAAATGGCGAGATATCCAAATGCTAAAAAACTTAGCACTCAGCTCAGTGAAAAATTAAATCCCTATATTATTTGCAGTATGAACGGCGCAAATGCAGTAGATCGGGACAACCCTTGTAACTACGGTCATATCGGCTTTGGCGGCAATGACATTGCCAATAAACATATGCGGTCATTAGATGAAGATGATGTATTGCTCGTCTTGGGCGCATGTCCAGATGAATACACCATGAATCTGCATAATTTTAGTTCAGGCGATACTTTTTTCTGCACCGGCATTCCAGATACTTATGGACAATTCAAGGCATCATTCCAGCATCGTGCAGAACATCGATATTTTCATTTAAATGCTCCTATAGATACACTAATTTTAAAGCTTTGCAGCCATGATTATGATTTTCAAAATTTAAAAGCCCCTTGCTCTCCTCCCTCCTTAAATACACGTGAAATATCTGCGCCGCAAGCAGACTATGCAGACATGAAATTGCTGTATGAGCGGCTCGACCAATGGTGGCCCGAACATTCCATTGCCTTCAGTGATGTCTGCCTCGCCTATAAAGACCGCCACTACATCACTCAGCGTCCAAACAACCATATTGATTTTTATGCCCTTTATAGGGGCTCCGCTATGGGCAATGCGCTGGGGCTTTCTATCGGCGCAAAGCTGGCCGATCAATCAAGAAGCGTCTTTGCCTTTACAGGAGATGGCTGCTTTAAGCTGTTTTCAGGTTCATTGGCCGAAGCTGCAGACTTAGGGTTGGTGCTATTTGTGCTCAATAATCAAAAATTCTCGATCGTTGAACAAGGGCTGTATACCATCTTAAACGATGTTCCACCTAAGTACTGGCATGCTGAAGTTAAGAGTTTGGACTACTGTATGATTGCCCGCGCTTCTAACTGGAACGGGGTAAAGTTAAATACAGATCTCTCAAATCTTGAAAGCATCCTTAATGAAAGCCTTGTTCAAACAAAATCTTTGCTCATTGAAGTCCCTGTAGATCCGCATCAAATTCTTGGCATCAACCCACGAGTCCACAACCTATGAATGCAGCCATTATTCAGCATATCCTGCGCAGTTTTTATCAACATACTGGACAAAATCTGCCTATTGCGGAGCATCTATCTAATCCTCTTGAATGGCTGCATGAATTTGCGCCATATAGCTTATTAGCACATAACACAGATGCTGATCCTCATTTTATCTATGCCAATAAGCAGGCGCTGAAAAGCTTTGAATATACTGAAGATGAAATGTTAAAGCTGCTGTCAAAATACAGTGCATCTGAAATAGATAGGCAGGCAAGAGCTGAACTTTTGAATCAAGTGAAAAAAAACGGTATCGCTTTTAACTATACAGGACCGCGTGTTAAGAAAAATGGGCAGGTCTTTACCATCTATAACGGCATGGTCTGGAACATTTACGATGAATGTGGCAAGGAGTTAGGCCAAGCCGCTTTATTTTGGCTCGACAACAGCACTCCAGATTGGTTCGTTCTTCACACACATTCTGATTAACCCACAACGAATGGCTTAGCAAATACTCAAAATCGTATTGCTAAGCCTAAATTTTTAAAAACAGGCACATGTCCAGCTTGCAGCAATAGCGGAGACAGGTAAAAATACCCGCTAAGCTTTTACCACATTTGAAGAAATTTTATGTCCCAGCCTTTAGACGTTCTTGGCGGAATTACCGCTGAACAATTCCTTGCCGAATATTGGCAAAAAAAACCGCTCCTAGTACGCAATGCACTGCCTGAAATTGCAGATATGCTAGAACCCAATGACGTAATGGAATTGGCGCTGGATGAAAATATCACTGCCCGTCTGATTAAGCAAAAAGACCGCGATCCGAATCAATGGTCTGTCAAGTCTTCTCCATTATTGAAAGCAGATTTCCAAAAAATGCCAAAATTATGGACGCTGCTGGTGCAAGCTGTGGACCATTATTCTTTTGATCTAGCTGAGCTATGGAAGAAGTTTCCTTTCATCCCGCAATGGCGCCGCGATGACATTATGGTTTCTTATGCACCTCAAGGCGGTTCTGTAGGTAAACATTTTGATTTTTATGACGTATTTCTTGTACAAGGCTATGGCCACCGCCGCTGGCAGCTAGGTCAAATGTGCGATGCAGATACAGACTTTGTTGCGGGTCAGCCTTTAAAATTACTGCCAGAAATCGATGTAAATTTTGATGAAGTGCTCGCGCCTGGTGACTTGCTGTATGTTCCGCCTGGCCTCTCGCATTACGGCGTTGCAGAAGACGAATGCCTGACTTTCTCATTTGGCTTCCGCATGCCAAATGTGACAGATATGATGGACCGTGTTTGCGATAAATTCTCACAAAATGAGCTGCTGAAAAATCCGCTGTTAGACATCATCCGTGATCACCAAAGCTCAATTGGTCAGATTACGCAAAATGAACTGGAATATTTAAAAGCGAAAATTTTTGAACAATTGCAAAATTCGACGATAATTGAAGATGCCATTGTGAGCCTAATGTCTGAGCCTAAATACCCTGAAAATATTCCTGAAGCGGAAGAAATCGGCACAGGTGATTTAGAAGAAGCACTGGAACAAGGCTATTCACTTATTCTTGAGCCTGCTTCACGCCTGCTGTATACAGATCAGGAAAATGAACTGCTGTTTTGGGCTAATGGTGAAAGCATCTGCATTTCAGAACAATTTGCGCCGCATTTGAAAAACATTGCCGACGGCCAAGCAGTCGCTTTAGATGAAAGCCTGTTCGACCAAGACATTTTAGAAGATATTGCGATGCTAATGAATGAATCGGTGCTGATGCTGCTTCCTTCAGAAGATCAAGAATAATTCTAATTCTGTGAAAAAAGAGGGCTTTATGCTCTCTTTTTTTACTTGATTGTTTTCACAAGTAATCAATACAACTGCTGTAAATCCATTTAGGATAAATGAATAACCACGTGTATTTCGGTCAAGCCTTTTTCTGATTGTATGCAGATCGTTCCGCCCATCCGCTCTATACGGCTTTGCATACTGCGCATACCTATACTCATGCCATTCTGCTTCACGCACTCCACGTCAAAGCCAACACCATTATCTTGAATCTTCAGTTCTAAATGCGCAGGATCTGCATATTGCATGCTGACTCTAACCTGCGTCGCTTGACTATGTTTCAATACATTCGTCAGGCTTTCTTCTACAACTCGAATGAGATTTAAACACTGTAAAGCCGTTGGCTTAAATTGCCATTCTGAGGCAATGGCCCATTCTGCATGAATATCGATTTCATCCATCAGCTGGCTGAAACGGTGACGTACAGGCGCAATCCAATGCTGCGGTGTTTCCGGCACTTCACTTGCAGCAGTTGACCCACTATCAATAATTTGACGCAAGTCATCACGCATCAGTTTGAGCATGGATAAAAATTGCTGATTGGGAATTTCTTTGTCGCACTGATCCACTAGAATCATCGATCTAACAATGGAAGATCCTAATCCATCGTGCAAATCATGCGACAGCTTCATTCTTTCCTGCAGCCTTACATTGGTCAATTCAAGACTATGCTTATCCGTTAAACTTGCGCTTAAATCGTGGCTCACTTGCTTTATTTTGCCCGACAATTCTTCATTAAATTTCTCTATTTTTTTAAAATTTTTGCTGAGCCGCGAACTCAAAATAACCACAATGAACAATGTAAATAATGGCGACGTATAAGGAGATAATGGCCGTATATCATCTCCCTTCCATAAAAAAGCCATTCTGATGTCATACACGGAACAAAAAACAATGGCAGTCATACAAATTGCCAGCAGGATATAATCACCCCGCTTTACTCGTATTGCTGTTATGCACAAATAGAGATAAACCAAAAGATATGTAAAGCAATACAGCAGAAATATGGAATCAAAAAATAGCTTTATTTGCTCCATGGAAACAGCCATGACAGCCATCATCAATACTGCAGTCATAATCCAAAAAAAACGCTCTACCTTTGGCTTTTTTATCTGAATAAACCGTAATAAATACGTGCAAAAGCACATCATATACAGCATAAATGCGCATAAATTTACTCTAGCCGCCATCACAGAAGTTGGAAGGATTGTCGTTTCTGTCGCTAGAATATTTGAGATAAAAATAATCCACAGCAATGAGCTGATTGCAAACCAGCCAAAACTTGATTCAGCACGCCGATAGACCCAAATCACAAAGCAAAAGACACACAGTGTCGCAGATAGAATCAAATTGATTTGAAAGAGCGTACGCGAACTCCAAATTCTTTTTTCATTTAAGCTATATGTATCAACGACGTTATCGAATTTAATACTGCCAATTCCAGCAGACATTGCAGAATAGCCAGTAACATAAATAAGAATCTCATTATCATCATGTTTAAGGCCTGAGATTGGAATCGCCCAAAACCGCGGCATATTCCAGCTTTTCGATAAAGGCTCCTGTAAATGCTTATCTTTCCAAAGCAGGTCACCGTTTAAAAAAATTGCGCCGGCAGTATTAATGTAATCAATAGAAAACGCGATGGGTTCTGCCATCCGCGCCTCATCTTTACAAGACCAGTCCCATTTCAGCTTGTACCATGCCCCTCCTGTATAATTGGGCCATGTGTAAGCCCAATTATCAGGCAGTTCAGCTACAGGCTCCCAACCCGATCTCGGTATTTCTAAGCTGGAGGGTGTTTTAGCTTTTACTATGCTTTTAAGCAAAACATTGCATTGACTGTTAATTTGAAAGGAGGTAGATGCGCTGCTTAAAGTGCTGATAAAACAGACGAGACAGAGGCAGCAGATATATCTCCATAGGAACATTTAGAGAATCCCTAAAGACCGTGCAGCGCTGACAGCTTTGGTCCGCTTAGTGACGGCAAGTTTGCGATAAATGTGCTTGATGTGACTTTCGACTGTATAGCGTGAAACAAACAGCTTTTCAGCAATTTCACGATTACTTAAACCTTGAGCGACCAAACCGAGTATTTCTTTTTCACGGCTGGTTAAAATACTTTGATCCGCATCATTAACAGGACTACCCACTTCAACTGGCTGTTCTGTCTCTGAAATTGCGATCTGCTTCAAAATTTCGCGGGCAATAAAAGGATCGATCGGTGCGCCGCCACGTAAAATACTGCGAATTGAAATTAAAACTTCCGCATCATCCCGTTCTTTGAGTACGTAACCCGTAGCGCCGGCTTTAATTGCCCCAAACAAACTTTCCTGTGTACTCCATGCAGAAATCACCAAAATCAAAGTATTGCTGTCCAGCAAGCGAATTTTTTCAATGATTTCTGTGCCATGCCCATCTGGCAAGCCAAGATCAATCAGTGCCAGTGAAATTGGCTGCTGCTGGATAATATTCAAAGCTTCTTTTACATTTTTGGCAAAGAGTAAAACGTCATTGGCATAACCAAGGTCAAGTAAAATTTTCCGAAGCCGCAGCTGGATGATTTCTTCATCTTCCACAACCAAAACTGGTACTGGTAACACCACATCCATCGCCATAACTCCGCCCCTATACTTAAACCCTAAATTTTAATCAATAGCTGCTTAGTAAAACATCACCATTATTAAGTATATTTAATGTAAATAGTCAATAATTTGGAATTTTATTTATTCAATCACTAAAAATGCCTGAACAAGCTATCTCATTCAAGCACACGATAAAAGATTAACCGTTATATTGTTTTTTTAGATATTTCACAATTTCAGCTGATTCAAAAAGCTCAACGCCAGTATTTGGATCAATTAAGTAGGGAACTTGAATATTATCCCCCATCAGTTTCAAAACTTGTTCACGCTTACCGCCTGCTAATGGCACATATTTTCCTGGCTTTAAACGCAATACAGCCAAACCCTGATCTTGCCAGCGCTCTTTGGCCGTATTGTGAAATTTAAATGGCAACTCCAATTCTGTTAATTCGGAGCGGACAATTCGTGTATATGGGCTGGCTTCAAAACCCCACAGTTCTAAAAGCTGCTGCGGCGCTTCACGCTTTAAAGTCTGCTTATTGACCCACACACCGCGAGCGCCATTCACAATGGTTCCCGCAAAGGCAGCTACAGGTATTTTAGGATAACTGGCATATTTTTTCGGTGTTTTACCGGAACGTCCATAATGCTTAAACAAGTGGTGAATAATATCTTGTGATTCATACAGCTGATCGCCAGTATTTTCATCGACCAAAAACGGGAACTGCCGTTTACCGCCAAGCTTTTTCATCTCCTGACGGTAGCGCTCCCCGCCCTTTGGACAAGGATAAACTTCATAATCTAAATTTAATGTGGTCAGAACTTCCCGCACACGGCGGCAAAAAGGTGAGCCCTCGAATTCATATAGCTTTAAAGGCTTTTCTGGCTGTAGCGGATATGGTGTTCCGCCCGTACCGCGGCCACCTTCTGTAATGCTGGATAATATAGATTGCACAACTTTAACTTGATGCTTCAGCATAATGTTTCCTTCTTAATTTCTTTTTCTATTTTTATTCTGCGGCATATTTTCAGGCTTTAGTCCTATTTTTTTGCAAAATTATAAGACATTTGCCTTGAATGGACACCAGCCGATTTTCGGCTGGTGTCGGTTGTATCTTATTGATTTAAATACCTGCTTCAAAGCAGGCAGAATAAATGTGGCTTATAAATCTACAAGTTTCTCTTTTGAAATCACAATACCATTATTGTCGGCATAGACATAATCGCCCGGATGAACCGCAACTCCGCCAAAATTCAGTTGAAGATCTGTTTCCCCAGCACCTTTGCGGTTGCTCTTTTGCGGAATAGATGCCAATGCATGCACCCCTAAATCCAGCTCAGCAATCGCATCCACATCACGGACACAGCCATAAATAATCACACCATTCCAGTGATTCTTCACTGCTGACTCAGCAATCATATCACCCATCAATGCAAAGCGCATCGATGCGCCGCCATCTACAACCAGAACCTTACCCGTGCCGTCTGTTGCCAACAATTCTTTAACACGCGAATTATCTTCAAAACATTTTACCGTCACTGCCTGACCGCCAAAACTTTTACGCGCGCCATAACTTTTGAAATATTTGCCATCCATAGATGGTGTAACCACTTGAATCTCTTTCTCTGGATGGTCATCGAGCAAATCGCATGTTACAAAATGTACTGTAGACACGGTTATATCCCTCATTTGGTTTTTTGTATGCGTAAATTATCATAAATCTGAAATTTTTCAGTTTGAGTTTGCGCTGCATCGACCATAGTATGAGCCACTTGCGCCGCTGTCACTGGCTTGAATCTAAAAGTATTCGGCACCAAATGCGAAAAGCGCTGGTAAAGCTTCTGAACACCCTCTTCCAGCACGCGATGCTCCCTACGCTGACCTAGCAGCAATGAAGGCTGGATAATGGACGTACAAGCCAAATCTAAGCTTTTAATGTAGACCTCCAACTCGCCTTTTACTCGATTATAAAAAAAAGCGGATTTTGCATCTGCACCCAAGGCGCTCAATAAAATATAGTGAGCATCCATATTTTCCAGCAGTTCAGCAAAATGAGCATTGATGACAAAATCAGTGCCATAGAATTTATCTTTTGTCCCCGCTTGTTTCATGGTTGTGCCCAAACAGCTGAACGCATGCGTATAACCGCTGACGTCCTGTTCATTCAACATCAGAAAATCCTGAATCTCGAATTGCTGAACTTTTGCCAAATGGTTAAATTCTTCATCACGCTGACGCACGACAGCTGTAATATTGGCGCATTGTGCATTTTGGCTCAGCTGCCGAATCAGCTCACGGCCAACCAAACCTGTTGCCCCAATAACAATTGCATTTTCAATAGTTTTAGTCATTTTTTGAACAATCCCTATGTCTTAGCAATAATCTAACGTTTTCTTTGAAATTTTTCTTCATCTAAAATGTTGTCAAAGCATGTCAAGACTTGACTTACCTGCATAATCTAATCACAATATGGCACTTGTTTACGGGCTGGTGATAGTTCTTCTGATGTTGGTTTTCAGTTGAGTTTCAGCCCGCCCAGACCAATCTATTTCAAGGAGTGCACGAGTGGCAAACTCTGCTCAAGCTAAAAAACGTGCTCGTCAAAACGTTAAAGCACGCAAACACAACGCTAGCTTACGTTCTATGGTTCGTACTTATCTTAAACGTACAGTAGCGGCTATTGCTGCTGGTGATTATGCTGCTGCTTCAGAAGCATACAAAACTGCGGTACCTGTAATTGACCGTATGGCTGATAAAGGCATCATCCATAAAAACAAAGCTGCTCGCCATAAGAGCCGTTTAAATGCACAAGTTAAAGCATTAGCTAACTAATTTGCTGCAAAATAAAAAAAGCCCTCATCGGGCTTTTTTTATTGCCTTTTTTCAGCACAGCACCCGTTTTATCTCCCATCACTCACTGATTCTCCAAAATAAAAGCACAGTCAAACACAACAATCTCTTACCCAATATCCCTTAGATTCTTATCCCAGCAAAATATTGACAGCTTTACAGCCAAAGCAGCTCCAAATAAAAATTTTAAATGCTCCCATAGCCCCATTATTCAGGAATGTGCAGACAAACCTTAGAAATATCAACTCCGAATCTGCTCACCATAACTAGATTTAAATCAACTGCGCATTTTCACTGACTTAACTCAAAGCCATCAAACAGACCTTCTCTTTTCAATCATGCCTTGATCAATACAATTCTACTCACACCTACACTACACATTAAAAAAAAGCCCAATGCTGTGCATTGGGCTTTTTTTTAAAGCATTCTACCTATGACTAGGCTGAATGCCTCATTGCAAATTATGTGATTACTTTAAAAGCAACTTAACATTCTGCGGCTTCAAATACGCCAACTGTAGACTTGGATTCACAGTTAAGTTTGTCCATTTTTGGTTGCCGCCATTTGAACAGCCGTAACGAATTAAGTTAGCACGGTTATTTTTCAAGAAACCGCCTTCCAGATCCATACACTGACCGCCTTGACGGATAGTCGTAGTTGCTGGATTCATTTCCCAAATTTGAGTACTCAGGTTAACCGTACACTTACTTAAAATCATCTTAGAACCTGAACCGCCAGTGCTGGTAATACATTGATCCAACGATGCTTTATTATGAATACGACCTAGACCATCCAGCACCCATTGCTCAGTATTATCCCCTTTACAGCCGCTAGAACCGCTGATAAACAGATTATATTGACCATTGCCCAATGGTTCAGATTTCAAGCAGTTTGAACCGTTTTTCATCAGAGAAACATTTTTCAGCACGTTATCTTCCGCTAAGCCCAGTTTCTCTTTGAACTTATCATATGATTGCCATGCATCTTCTACGTTCGCTTCTAGCACGCTGTAATAAACGTTCATCCAGCGATTCAGACGATAGACCTTAGACTGCTGCTCTTCATAGCGCTGCAATTCAGTTTGCGCAACTGAGCTCAATTCACTTGCATAATCTTTATAAGAATCATACAGCGTGTAATTTGCAGGTGATAATGCAATCACTTGGTTGCTGGCTTGCGCAACAAATGCCTGATCTAAAGCAGGAAGCTCAATTTTACGCAAAGCACTGTAACCTGCTTCACGGCCAATCTTAACGGCTGGCTTAATTGCCGTGTCATAGACTGGAATATCAATTGCAGATAGATGCTTAGCTTCTTCGTTCGCTTTCTTACAGTACAAATCTACTTTTTGCGGATTTTCTGCTACAGATAAATTCACATGCAATTTATTCGCATTGCCAGCTAAACGTGAAGGCGCTAGCGCGATATTCGTTGATTTATTCGCGTACTGTACATTCAGCCAGCAAGCAGCTTGTTCTGCAGATGCTGTTACGCTCGGAAGATCATATACATTACCCCAGTTAGAGCGGGCTGCTGGGTACAACAGACCCACTTGATTCACAGGGTCATAGCCACCAAGGATGGTAATAACCGGCTGGCCGAAGATACGCGGACGCGGATAGTTTTGACCCGCTTGATACCACACTGGCGATGTCGAGTTCGGCATCGCTGGCTGAGCAACTTCCATTGCCTGTCGATCTTTATTCCATTTTTTATACCCAGTAGGCGATGTTTCATCCCATACATAGCGATCAAAATGCGGCTGAATCTTCAGAAAGGTGCTGTAACCTGTGTAATGGGTATAACGCGAAATGTTACTGTCAGGATACCCCCCAGCCATCGCATCTTTACCAAATGGGAACATATCCTTAAAGTTAGGAATGCCATTCGCGCCATCCCACTTCCACGTCGCTGTCCATGACACGTTTCCGCGCATTTTATTGCGATAGCCAATATAGCCCCATCCGCTGTCGGCATGGTGACCAGACCAGAATAAGCTGCTGCCCACTTGACCTGGGTAGTGCCCTAAGCCGTAATGGTGACCAATTTCATGGCTAAACTCATTGCCTACAGAATCATACAAGGTCAGCATACCGTTACCGCCACTTAGACCATGGTTATGAACACCGTTTGTATAGTTGCCCTTGGTATGGTGCGCAACCACAGTTTGGGTCAATTGCGGCTGGTTCTGATTCGCCATGGATGCGCTGGTAACACCCCAGTTTGCAAGGTTAATACCCACGCTAAATGTAGATTTACCCACATCACCGCGCATATCACCTGAATACACATCACCGCTTGTTGCACTTTTCGTATCATAAATCACGCCCGATGAAACCATTACACGGTTCAACATAACGTCATCATATTTTGCGACAGTCATTTGCGCAGCTGGAATCGTCTGGAAATAATCAGAACCCGCTTTTTCCGGCTCTAACAGCATATAGTGCCCTGTAGATGATGGCGTAGTAGCCAACATACCTACACGGATATTATTAAGAACCAGTTCCCCCGGCGCGGCAAAATCAATGCGGTTATCTGTCAATTCACCAACATTGCCTTCAGAATCCCTAAACTTAATATTTAAACCAGGTTTAACTTCATCCCATAACAGCTTCGTAGACCATGCGCGTTTACTGTAAACAACAGAAGGACGGTTTTGAATAATATTCTGATCAGATCCAGGAATACCATCAGGGCCTGTTAATTCAACGGTTCTTTTCAAGGTGTTGTAGTGATAAATTTCTACTTTAACCGACTTTGCTTTTTGCAAACTTTCAACAGGAGTCACCAACAGCAATGCTTCACGCTCAGCTGTCAAACGCGGCATCTTCTTCTCTTCATTGCCGTTAGGGTCAACAACATGCCCCTGACCGAATTGAATCATTGCTTGGAAATCACCTTCTAGATCCGAAGTAATTTCACGCGTTTCATCTTCTGCATTAAAATCATAGAATCCAATTACAGAAGTGTCCGCCACATCACTATCCGGCTCAGGATAAACCTCATGCGGCTCTTCTTCCTTCTCCTCATCACCTCCAAGGCCTATGCCATCTTTAATGGTGTCAATGATCTCATCAATAATTGAAGGTTCCTTAGGCGGCTCTACCACAACAGGAGCAGAAGGCTCTGAAGCTGGACCACCGGTTTGAGGCTCTGAAGCTGGGCCACCCGTTTGAGGTTCTGACGCGCCTACCTCCCCAGGGGCTGATGGCTCTTCTTTATCGTCATCACCAAGGCCTATGCCATCTTTGATGGTGTCGATGACTTCATCCACAATCGACGGCGCTTCAGGTTCAGCCGTATTATTATCAGTATTCCCATCGGTTGGATTTGAAGAACCGCTTTCTGCTGGCGCAGTTTGATCAGCTGGAGATGATATATTTTTACCGCCTGTTGTGCCGTAATATCCATCCTCGCCGCCACACGCAGCAAGCATCAGCGTCAACACACAGACACTAAGTTTGCTATATGTAAAACCATTCACATTTTTCATGATTTCCCCTAATACATATACACTTCGAGTTAAAAAAGTGATTTTAAATTAACAAATACAATCAATAACTTAATGGTATAAAGTTTATTTTTTAATTGCAATTAACGTGATTTGTCACAATTAGACTTTTTTCATCACTTATTCATAAAAACTATTAAAATAAGCATTTTTTACGTGACATGTAATTCATTTTTCAATCTAAATATTACTTTTCACATGGTTTATTGACCAATCATTGCGTCAAAAAACGTCAGTTTATTTTTCTGGTTCATTAAATTATTTTTTGTAAAAATATATGATCTCTTAAATCAATTGTGCACCGCATATTTTCCAAAATTCAGCGTATAGAATAATCATCAAACAGCACATCATTACGGATTTAAAAAATACCCTTAAAAAAATTATGGTATTCTAGTATCAAAACCATTCAACATTAAAATGGATCTGCATAATGATTAACAAATTCCTTCCAACGCTCGAAAAATTCCAGCCCACAGAACAGCAATACCTGCAGTATTTTAATGAACGCGGTGAAAAAGATGTTTTAGGCAGGGTCATCTCCAATATGAAAGGCACTGCTGAAATTCAAGCCTCACAAGGTGTCGATACATGGCTGAGTTATGGCGTGTATTTGCCTGCCGTGGAGCGTATTTTTGCTTTGCATAGCGGTGAAAATGAAAAAGACTTTTATAACCGTACCCAATATCCACCCGATGTCGTGGAAGCCTATACGATACCTCAGCATGATATTGCAACTTTAATTGCGGCAGATAAATACAGCCGCATCCATCAGCAAAATATTGCGGTAAACACATCCATTTGGCCGCTCAATGACCTTGGCTTAACCATTGATTTACAAGACTTTCCACAGCGCTTAAAAGCGAATATTTAATAACTCAAGGCATAAAAAAGCACTGCGCAATCAGTTCGTTGGGCAGTGCCTTAAGAAAGCATGAATTACAATTCCTGCTGCTGAAATTCTGCAATACTCAGTTCATTCAGCTCACCGCGCCAAATCCATTTCAATTTTGATTCTAAAAAAATCTCACCCTCAAACCAGACAAATAAGCCTTCCATCATCTTAGGCCAGTCTTCTTTAGTGACTATATTTTTTCCAGATATCACTGCCAAGATTGCAGCTAAAATAGTGTCATGGCTAACAGCTAAACTTAGGCCATACGGCTTATTTGGGTGTGTGTTATAGATCAGCTCCAACACATCTACCACCCCATGAATAGGATGCTTCATGCCCGGCAAAGCATTATTCACAAAACTATTAATAAACCCGAGCGCGCCTTGCTTTTGAAAATATGGCCCCGCCTGCTTAATATCCAGTACAAAACTGCCTGGCTCAACCAGTAAGCCTTGTTCTATAATTTCGATATGATGGGTATTCAATTCTTCAGTTTGCCCATCAGCGCCTTGAATCATCAGCGCCGCAGTATCTACACAGCGCTGAATCGGACTTGAAATACAGTGCTGAATCACCCGATCTGTATTTTCAATCAGATATGACCCCCAAGACTCCGCCAAATCACGGCCCTGATGCGTTAGTTGCAAATCATAGCCAGCAAGGCCCTGCCCAACCACTACTTCACGAATGGAATGCCTTGTAAATAGTGTCACAGGGGTCTTTGCATCCGGCAATAAGTCTATTGCTTTGAACATACTGGGCGGGAGCAAATCTAAGGGCATAATGGTTTAACTCAAGAATTCCCAAACACTATAACATGTTCAGTTTTCAGCTCAATGGCGTTTCTGCATCATTGCCAGCGCCTGCATGGCAATTTCTTTCATTTCTTGATTTTTGAATGCCATAAAGCCACCATTCAGCAGTGTGTCGCGCTGATTGTACAAAAAGGGCCGCCCCTTCAAATCAACTAATCCGCCACCAATCCGCTCTAGCAAGCATTGCCCTGCACTCGTATCCCATTCACAGGTCGGATGAAAGCGCGGATAAATATCAACACGGTCTTCCAGCATCATACAAAACTTATAGGCGCTGCCCGCTTTAAACACATTGAATTCAGTCAGTGTTGATAGATCGTCCAAATACTCCGCATATTGCGGCTTATTTTGACTGCTTTGACTCAGCCCCACTTGCACAGCGCCTTGCTCAGCCAAATCCTGATAACTAGACCACTGATCTTCTAAATAATTATACTTCAGCGGCATACCCCGTTCTGGACAGAAATAAATCGTCTGCTGACCTGGAATAGCCAAGACTGCAAAAACCGTTTGCGCCCCATCCACCAAACTGAGGTTAATGGTAAATTCAGGCCGTTTATGCAAAAACTCTTTCGTTCCATCCAAAGGGTCCAACAGCCAAAATTTTTGCCATTTCTGACGATTGGCAGACTCACCCTCTTCAGACAATAGCGGTAAAACTGAAATATCTGCCAGAGCTTGCGTTAAATACGTATTTACACGGTAATCCGCTTGAGTTACCGGAGAATTGTCAGATTTCTTCTCTATATCAAAGACATCACCAGAACAATATCGCTGATATTCTTCTCGCAAAATTTCGCATGCCTGTGTCACAATGGGCGTTAGCTGTAAAATCATTATATCTTGCGGCGACGTTGCTGTTTTAAACATAGAAAGCCTTTTTATATGCCAAATTACTCAGACAAACCTATCATCATTTTCGATATGGATGGGACGCTGCTTGATCTTGCCTATGATGATTTCATTTGGAATCATTTACTGCCAATACGCTATGCAGAAACACATCATTGTTCACTAGAACACAGCAAACAGACCTTGTCTGAATTTTATCAAGAACACAATCATACCTTAAATTGGTATTCATCACGCTTCTGGACAGATAAAGTGGGTGTAGATGTTCTGGCAATGCAGATTGAACATAAACAGCGTGTTGCGCTTCGAAGCGGATGCCTAGAACTTCTTGCTTACTTAAAAAATAATGGCTACCCGCTTTGGCTTGCAACCAATGCAGATGCAGCTGGCCTCAAATTTAAACTCAAAAAAACTAATATAGATTCTTATTTTGATGTGATTGTCAGCAGCGAAACTCTCGGCCATGCCAAAGAATTTCAACCGTTCTGGGAAAAACTGCAGCATCACCATCCCTTTGATGTAAATAATTGCTATTTTATTGATGACACTGAAAAAGTACTGAATGGCGCAAAAGCATTCGGTATTGAAAACCTCTACAGCATCGCCCAGCCATCATCGGCAAATGCGCCGCGCAGCACTTGCAATTACCCAATGCTGGACGCATTAATAGACTTAATCCCTATTTTAGAAAGCGCTGAGGAACAAAAGAAATATGCGTAAATCAAATCTAGCCGAAGATGCGGTTGGAATGCGTATAGATAAATGGCTCTGGGCCGCGCGTTTTTTTAAAACCCGCTCCATCGCTAAAAATGCCATTGAAGGCGGCAAAGTTCATCACAATGGTGAACGGGTCAAAGTATCACGTGAAGTTCGTGTTGGTATGGAATTAACCATTGCACAGGGTCTTGAGAAAAAAACCGTTGTCCTCAAAGCCCTCTCTGATGTGCGAGGACCTGCACCCACTGCTCAGCTTTTGTATGATGAAACTGAGGTCAGTATTGCCAAAAGAGAGTTGCTTGCATCACAAAGAAAACTGCATAATCTTGCACGCCCAGATCATCGGCCCAGCAAAAAAGACCGCCGAGATATTGGTAAGTTTAAAAGAGAAAATGATCAGCAGTTTGGCCAAAATTGGTCTTATAATGATGATGAATAGAGAGCGTCACAATATGTCGCACGTATTGTGATTTTTACTGTACATAAGGATAATTTCTGTCACTATACACCTCGTGGAATTCGTTTTAAGCATACACATCCACTTGAGTATATAGTTTGTGACATCGTATTGAGGTTGTAAGATGGATGATAATAAAAGCAAGGCGCTCAACGCAGCCCTAAGCCAGATTGAAAAGCAATTTGGTAAAAACACCGTAATGCGTCTTGGTGACAACACCGTTCAAGCTGTTGAAGCCGTATCGACTGGTTCTTTAACTTTAGATATTGCACTAGGCATTGGCGGTTTGCCAAAAGGCCGTATTGTAGAAATCTACGGTCCTGAATCTTCAGGTAAAACCACCATGACATTGCAAGCCATTGCAGAATGTCAAAAATCTGGCGGCACTTGCGCATTTATTGATGCGGAACACGCGCTTGATCCTCAATATGCCCGCAAATTGGGTGTAGATATTGATAACCTTCTGGTTTCTCAGCCTGATAACGGTGAGCAAGCTTTAGAAATTGCGGACATGCTGGTTCGTTCAGGCGCAATTGATATGATCGTTGTCGACTCTGTCGCCGCTTTAACACCGCGTGCAGAAATTGAAGGCGAAATGGGCGACTCACATATGGGCCTGCAAGCCCGCCTAATGAGCCAAGCATTACGTAAAATTACCGGTAATGCAAAACGCTCGAACTGCATGGTCATCTTCATTAACCAAATCCGTATGAAGATTGGCGTAATGTTCGGCAGTCCTGAAACCACAACTGGCGGTAACGCGCTAAAATTCTACGCATCTGTTCGCTTGGACATCCGCCGTATTGGTCAAGTGAAAGAAGGCGACGAAATTATTGGTTCTGAAACTAAAGTTAAAGTTGTGAAGAACAAAATGGCGCCTCCATTCCGTGAAGCCATCTTCCAGATTCTTTATGGTAAAGGCGTGAACCATTTAGGCGAATTGATTGACCTCGCTGTACAGCAAGAAATCGTGCAAAAAGCGGGTGCATGGTATTCATACCAAGGCGACAAAATTGGTCAAGGTAAAAACAACACCATTCGCCACCTAGAAGAACACACTGAACTGGCGCAAACCATCGAGAAATTGTTGCGTGAACAGTTGCTGACAACGGGTACAGTACCAGTCGAAGAGAAAGATGAAGCTGAACCAGATTTCCTTGATGCTTAAGTGTTTTGCTTAATGCATAAAGACTTAAACTCAAAAAGCTGACCGCATAGCTTTTTCAAGTTAAACTAAAACGCCCTACGGGGCGTTTTTTCCATATAAGCAACAGCAGTATGAATGATTCAAAATTCCCAAAACTCATAGACTATCAAGCGCTCAAAGAACAAGTAGGCGATGAAGAAGCATCGTCTGCAGATAATTACGCAGCTCAATACAAGCCAGAAGATAATGCTTTAAATTTTGAAGCGGCAGTAGCAGATAAAAAGCCTGGTCTGCATGGCTCTCGCTTGCGCTCGTATGCCTTTGCCGTACTCACTCGAAAAGAGTATTCCAAAGCAGAGCTCATAGAAAAATTAGCTTTATACGCAGAATCACGCAATGAAGTCATTGCACTGGTCGATGAACTAGCAGCTCAGCATTATCAAAGTGACCAGCGCGTTGCTGAAATTATGCTGTCGAGCCAAAAGCGTAAAGGCAAAGGCCCAAATCAAATTAAAATGAAGCTAAAGAGTAAGAAAATTGATACTGCACTCATTGCAGAAGAATTAAAAGAAACAGACTGGGTAGATCAAGCCTATCAACTCAAAGTTAAAAAATATGGATTTGAAGTGAGCAAAGATCCAAAAATGAAAGCCAAGCAAATACGATTTTTGATGTATCGCGGATTTGAAATGGATGCAATTATCAAAGCAATTTCAAGAAAAGAAAGTGACGATGAATGAGTGTGATATGCAATTAAATTTGAGTAAAATTAGATAGATAAAATAGAAGATGAATAGAGATTATTATTAGTATAGAAACTGGTGGCAACCCTGCCAGCAAGCCTTCGGCACATCATAGGTCTACTACCGTTGCTACCTTCCGGTCCTGGCGGGGTTCGTAGATTATAATTGCGAAGTAACCAGCAGGGCTACCATTGCAAGAACAGAGTATAGAGATTTTTTATGAACTTGCAAGGCAAAAAGCCCAATTTAACTAAGTCGCTCATTCATTTGATTATTTATACAGCAGATTCAACATGAAGCGGTCATTTTAGCTTAAAAATAAACACTTAGCCTTTACCTTAAAACACAACAAGTTTGCAAAAGCTTATTGCATTTCAGATCTTTGACGTTTTTAATGTGACTATCTCATTTAGACAAAGATATGCATTTCAAAAATTGAATGATATATCTGCAAGCGATACGGAAATTTTATGATGCTAAATAAGCATGCCTTCGGCGCAATCGCCCTATTATGCTCTGCTCCAGTTCTAGCAAACGTACCCATCGAAGCACGCGGATTAAGCCAAGGCAGCGCAAGCACTCCTGCAGCTTATTCAGCAAGCAATAATGCCGATACTCCTGTATCAACAAATTTAAACTGGCAGCTGATGCAGAAAAATCAGCAGCTGGAAAATGACATTCGCTCACTGCGCGGCAAAATGGAAGAACAAGACAACATCATTGAACAGCTCAAGAGCGAACTTAGCAACCGCTATGCCGATTTAGATCAGCGCTTAGAAATGCTCCAACAAAAAGTCGATCCTACAGAAGATGACAGCGCTGCGGAGGATAATCAACAAGGTACTGCACCCAGCGGAACCAGCAGCCAACCTGCCGCAGTAAAAGGCGCAGTTACTGCCCCACCTGCTCCTGTAAAGCCAGCCGTTGCAGTTCAGCCAGCACCAGCAACCAAACCTGCTGCAGCTGTTCAAACAAATGCTGCAAGCGCACAGCCTGCATCTACAGCCGAGTTGGATAAGGCGGCTTATACTGTTGCCCTCGATGCATATAAGCAAGGCGGCGCCAAAAAAGCCATTGCGCCAATGCAGAATTTTATTAAAAACAACCCTCATAGTGTTTACATTAGCAATGCACACTTTTGGCTAGCAGAGTTCAATTTAGCCATTGAGCCGACCAATTATGCGGAAGCCAAACGCAATTACGGTATCGTCGCAAACAACTACCCCAATTCATCACGCGCTTCCCGCGCCCTGTACCAGCTTTACAGCATGGCAAAGGATGTGAACCGCAACACTGCGCAAGCCACTCAATACAAGCAGCAGCTTTTAAAAAAATACCCTCAGTCCGAAGAAGCTAAATATTTTAAATAGCAAAAACTGATCATTTTTTCTCACCACAAAAAAACCGCCGAAAGGCGGTTTTTTTAAACTGTATTGCAACGATAAAATTAACGCACAATACCGCGTTTAGACTGCTCAACTGAATCAATCAGCAATTGCGCCTCAGCAACTTCAGGCAAAATTTCTGAACGAATACGCTGTAAAGCCTCTTCTGTCGTTAAACCCGATTTATAGATGAGTTTAAACGAATCTCTAAGACCTTGAATCACACTCTTAGACCAGCCTTTACGACGCATACCTTCCACATTCATTGCAAATGCATGCGCTGGATTGCCAGACACCATGACATAAGCAGGAACATCCTTCAAAATCAATGAAGCGCCGCCAATCATGCTGTATGAATCAATTTTACAAAATTGGTGAATACCAGAGTTACCGCCAACAATGACGTAATCGCCAATGTGAACATGACCTGCAACACCAACATTGTTTGCAAAAATATTGTGATCACCGACCATACAGTCGTGTGCAATATGCGTATTCACCATAAGCAGGTTATGACTGCCCACTTTGGTTAAGCCTTGGTCTTGTACTGTACCGCGGTGCAGGCTGCAATGTTCACGAATCGAATTATGATCACCAATTTCCAGCCAAGTTTCTTCACCTGCATATTTCAAGTCCTGACAGACTTCACCTACGCTGGCAAACTGAAAAATTTCGTTATTTTGACCAATTTTAGTAAATCCGCCAACCACCACATGTGAGTGAAGTTTGGTACCAGCGCCAATAGTCACATTTGGGCCAATGATTGAATATGGGCCAATCTGTACATCTGGCGCAATTACTGCAGATGAGTCAATAATAGCGGTTGGGTGAATAAATTCGTTATTACTCATGCTTGCTCTGTTTTCTGTTGCGTAATCATAATTTCCGCAGTAGCAGCAACAATTCCATCAACTGTAGCAATACAGCTGTATTTATAAATGCCGCGCTTTTGCATCACGAGCTCAGATTTTAAAACAAGCTGGTCACCAGGCACAACCTGCTTTTTAAAACGAACGCGTTCTGCGCCTGCGAATAAGAATATTTTATCACTCGACGGCTTCTGATTGTTCATTACAAAGCCAAGAATGCCTGAAATTTGCGCCATCGCTTCAACAATCAGCACACCTGGCATAATTGGAAAACCCGGGAAATGCCCTTGCAAAAATTCCTCATTCATTGAGACATTTTTGTAGCCCACAATTCCTGAATCCGTAATATCTGTTACACGGTCTACAAGCAAAAACGGGTAGCGGTGCGGCAAATATTCACGAATAGTTTGAATTTGCATTGGCAGTTCAGGCTTTGTGAATGCAGGAGTATTAGACTCAGTCATCATAATCATTTACGCAATTTAAAAGTTGATTCAAGGGACTCTACTTGAGACTGCATATGATCAAGTTTTTTCATCAATTGGGTCAATGGCACATCTGCTAATTGTTTAAAGCGGATTGCCGCGCGTTTCCACTGATGCGTTTCCAGCATGGGCGTACCTGACGAATAGCTACCCGCTTCAGAAATACTTTTTGTGACCATTGACATACCGGTAATTTGCACATTATCTGCAATTTTAATATGTCCAACGACGCCTACCGCGCCTGCAAGGATACAGTTTTTGCCAATAGTCGTACTGCCTGCAATGCCGCACTTTGCAGCCATGGCTGTATTTGCGCCAACCTTAACATTGTGAGCAATTTGCACAAGGTTATCAAGAATAACACCATCTTCTAAAATTGTGTCGTCTAAAGCGCCTCGGTCTATGCTGCAATTTGACCCGATGCGCACATCATTGCCAATCTGCACTGAACCCAGTTGAGCAATCCGGTGCCATTTGCCTTGATAGGGCGCAAAGCCAAAGCCCTCTCCGCCTACAACAGTATTCGCGTGTATGCGAACTCTGTCACCTAATTTAGATTGCCCTGTGATTACTACATGCGAATCAATAAAGCATTGCTTGCCAATTTCTACATCATCATCAATTTTGCAGTGCGATTGAATAATCGTTTCATCACCTACCACGCAGTGCGCGCCAATGACCGCATAATGGCCAATATAAGCAGAATCAGAAATAATAGCGGAAGGATCAATTTGAGCCGTAATTTCTATACCTGTTTGAGTCTGTTTACGCTCAAATACATGGGTCAGAATAGCGAAGGCTAAATACGGATTTGCTACAACAATGAAATTTTGTTTCGTTTGAATTTTATCTTTTAAAGCTGGCGTAACAATTAAGGCACTGGCTTTTGTTTGCTCCGCCAAATCAATATATTTTTCAGCATTTACAAAAGCTAAATGCTGCGGTGCAGCATTTTCAAGACTGGCCAAACCAGACAGCAGAAGATCCTGCTGACCAACACACTCACCTTGGACAAGATGAGCGAGTTTTTCTAAGCTGAAATTTTGATGATTCATTGATTATTTGATTGCATTAACCTTTTGAATCATTTTATCAGTTAAATCATATTTAGGGTCATAGGCAAGCGCTGAATTTTTATTCAAAACAACATCAAGACCATTTTCTTTACGCAATTGCTCAGCAGCTTGCTTAATTCTTGAGTCCATCGTCTTATTCAAGGCCTGAATATTGCTTTCGACTGTACCCTGCACTTTTTGTTGCAACGCATTCAATTCCTGCAATTTCGTTTGATATTGCTGCGTCATTTTAGCTTTTTCAGCATCAGCAAGTTTTGCACCCTGCTGCGCACGCTGCTGCAATGCTTCGAGCTCTTTAGTCAAACTTTCAATTTTTGCAGTTTGAGGCTGAATTTGCTGCTGCATACTGTTGTTTTGCTGCTTAATATAGGCACTTTGCTCAACAATTTTTTCTAAATCTACAACGCCATAGCCAGCTGCATGAGCAGCAGAAATACTCATAAGAGCCAATAAGGCTGTACCGCCAAAAATCTTTTTCATATTATTCCTTCATTGTATGAATATTGATTTTTAAAGATCAACTAGGCAAAAGCCGTACTTAGAAAGTACGGCCAATTTCAAACTGGATTTCTTTAGTTTCATCACCAGCTTTATCATTCAACGGGAATGCATAGCTTAAAGATAATGGACCAATCATCGTAATCCAAGTGAAGCCTGCGCCAACACTATAGCGCATATTATTCATATCGAAGCCAAAGTTGTCTTTACAGTATTTCTTGGCATCAACAGCAGTACTAGCCGAATTCAAATACAATGTGCCTTTAGGAATATCACATTGAGTGTCAAATACTTGAGCACCCTCAGCAAATAATACTGGACGAACTTGTCGTGTCCAATCACCCTTAAATGGCAATGGCAACGCAATTTCCGCACCAAATTGAATTAGCGCATTACCGCCCACTTCTTCAGGATCATAATCTCTAGTATTCGTTTCACTATACGTTACGCCAGGATATCTTGGACCTAAAGTACTATTGTCATAACCGCGCACAGAACCAAAACCGCCTGCATAGAAGTTTTTATAGAATGGCAAATCATTACCATATCCTAACTTACCATATCCGCGAAGTACGAAGTCTTTACCCAATGGGAAATATGCCTGAGCATCATAAGTGAGTTTTTGATACTCAACATCACTGCCCGGTAAAGCAATCTCACCATTAATTCGATGAGACATACCACTTGTAGGGAAAACTGGGCGGTTTAGGGTGTTATACGACCAACCCAAGTTCAAATTATACGTTAAGAAATCACCTTCAAAGGCATTGTCATAAGTTACTTCAGGAACTGCACAGCTATAAGATACGATCGTTGTGCCATCAGCACCATACACAGGAACTGTATTTTGCGCATTACCAGCAGAATCAGCAGGACAATAAGAACCTTTACCTGTTGCTTTACCACTGTTTGCAAGCAAATAATCGCGTACGTAAGTAGATACATACGGGCCAGTCGTTACCTTGGTTTGATCAATGTTTAAACCGGCACTAATGCTTTGGTTTTCATCAATTGGATAACCAAAGTTAATCCCGCCGCCCAAACTGTCAGTGACATAGTTATTAACGTTATAGTCGTTATCTAGCTTAGTTTTACGGTAGTACATGTTATAACCGCGGCGTACACCATCAATCGTAAAGTACGGATCCGTTACGCTCAGGTTATAGTAATCTTGTGTCTCAGAACGAGATAAATCGACTGATACTGAGTTGCCTGTACCCAAAAAGTTGGTTTGACTTAAACCAGCCTGGAATGTCACACCGCCGCTTTGAGAGAAGCCAACAGCCAAAGTACTGGTGCCCGAATGCTGCTCTTCAACATTTACATTCAAGTCAATTTGGTCTGGTGAACTCGGAATACGCGCAGGCTTAATATCTACAGTTTTGAAGAAACCTGTACGCTCTAAACGCACCTTAGACAAATCAATTTTTTCATTGCTTGCTAAAGAGCCTTCCATTTGACGCATTTCGCGGCGTAAAACTTCATCGGCCGTTTTAGAGTTGCCGGTAAAGTTAATGCGGCGCACAGTCACTTGCTGACCTGGATTAATGTAGTAATTTAAATCAACAATTTTAGTTTCATTGTTAATTTCAGGCACTACGTTTACTTCTGCGAAGTAGTAACCTGCATTACCATATTTACGAAGCATCAGCTGTTTTACGGCATTCACTTTTTCTTGTGAATATAGATCATTGTCTTTATAAATCTGTAAAGGCTTCAACTCATCAGTGCTATAAAGTGCATCGCCTAAGAATTTAGTTTGACCAAACTTAAACTGTTCGCCTTCATCTACAGACACTTCAATAAAGACATGTTTTTTATCTTCACTTAAGTTCAGGCTAGAATTAACGATATTGAAATTAATATAACCTTTGTTCAGATACATAGCGCGAAGTGCTTCTAAACTTGCTGCCATCTTTTCGCGAGCATAGCGGTCATTGCGCGAAATAACCGAACTCCAGCCGCTTTCTTTTACCGCAAAGGCCTGCTTAATTTCACTGTCTTTAAAAACAGTATTACCAATAACATTAATATCAAAAACTTTAGCAGATTTACCTTCTGCAAATTCAATGAGCAAATCTACACGGTTATTTGGTTTTGGTGTCGTTGTTACCGTTACATCCGCATCGTAACGGCCTTGCTGCATGTACTGCTGCTCAAGCTCAGTTTCAACAACCTGCAATGCAGACTGTTTTAAAACCTCACCTTCAGCCAATCCCATTTTTTTCAGGCCTTCTTCAAGCGCCTCTTTTGGAATGAGCTTATTGCCTTTCATTTCAATTTTAGAAATAACTGGACGTTCTACAACTTTAAAAATTAAAGTGTTGCCGTCTTGTGCTGTTTTAATATCATCAAACAAGCCCGTAGCATATAAAGTACGAATAGCATTGGCAATGACTGGGTCATTAACACGGTCACCACTAGTAATCGGCAGCATACCGTATACATTTTCTGGCGCTAGACGGACTAAACCCTCTATTTTTACATCTTGTACGATAAAATCATCTGCCGCGTATACTTGTTGTGCCGCTGCCATAGCACTAACCAGTGCCAAAGGCATAAATAAATGTGTGTGCTGCATGCCAGTCTGTTCCGCTGTTAATTTATTCCATCTTCTACGCAGTTTTATAAACGCATAAAATCATTAAAAAGTGCCAGCAGCATCATGCTGCCAAGCAGTACCATACCAATTTTTAGCCCAACCAATTGTATTTGTTCAGAAACAGGTTTACCACGAATTAGTTCGACGAAATAGTACACCAAATGTCCACCATCAAGCATTGGAATTGGCAATAAATTTAATATCCCTAAGCTTACGCTCATTAGCGCCATAAAAGATATAAATGTTTGCCAGCCCATTTCTGCGCTTTGGCCTGCAACTTTTGCAATCGTAATTGGACCAGATAAGTTATCCAAACCAATTAAACCGCGGACCATTTTTACAATAGAGTTGAGAATCATACTGGAAAGCTGACCAGTTTTATCTACAGCCATTGTAAAGGCTTCTACAGATGTATATTGAATCGTCTGTCTATATTCAGCAGGAATCGTAACTTTGCCAGGATCACTTTGTACACCCAGCACGCCCGTTACTTTACCTATGTTATCTTGTTTGCCTTGCGGCATCACTTCAAGCTGAACAACTTGGTTATTTCTTAAAACATCAATCTTTAGCAGTTTTTCCGGCGATGCTTGCACAACTTGCACAACATCAAACCACTCGTTCATTTTAACGCCATTAATCGCAACAATTTTATCACCCGCCTTCATGCCCTGACGAATCGCCGCGCCATCTTCACTTAGCTTGGTGATAACAGCAGGCAAACGCGGACGATATGGAATAAATCCTAAAGCTTCTAATGGTGATTGAGATTGATCTTTTAAGAAATTTTGTATTGGTAAATTAAAATTTTGGACTTGGCCTGCGCGGTCCGCAGCAACTGCAATTGTTCCAGTTTCACCAGCACGGTCAACTAAAGCGTAATTCAGCTTCTCCCATGTAGACACCTGCATGCCGTTAATTGCGGTAATTTTATCACCCGCCTGCATGTGCACCGTTGCGGCTGGTGTATCTGGAAGCACCTTACCCACACGCGTATTCAGCTGCTCTTGTGCTGGAAGCATTAAAATCCAGAACAGCACCACAGCAAATGCCAAATTAATCAGCGGTCCAGCAGCCACAATTGCAATACGCTTCCATGGGTTTTGCCGGTTAAACGCATAAGGTAGATCCTTTTCAGGCACATCACCTTCACGCTCATCCAGCATTTTCACGTAGCCGCCTAAAGGCAGTGCAGACAATTGATATTGAATACCCGACTTTTTGGACGTCCATTTCAGCAGGGTTGGCCCAAAACCGATGGAATACACCAGAACCTTAACGCCAAGTTTACGCGCAACAATATAGTGTCCAAACTCATGTATCGCAATAAGCGGACCCAATAAGAATATTGCCGCAAGTATAATAAACAAGGCATTCATGATTTTAGCTTCCTTTATTCATTACAAACTGCTCTGCGATTGTTCGCGCCTGCTGATCTGCCTGCATAATAACGTCAATACTGCCCGCCGAGGCATTTTCTATTCGATTCAGCGTCTGCTCTACAATTTGCGGAATCTGAGTAAATCCTAGCTGATTACTCAAGAAAGCCGCAACTGCTATTTCATTCGCTGCATTTAAAATTGCTGGCGCCAATCCGCCTGCCTGCATTGCTTGACGTGCAAGTTTTAATGCAGGGAAACGAGCCGTATCCGGCTCTTGAAAATTCAGGCTAGAATGTGTAAACAAATCCAATGGCGGAACATGCGTTGCAATACGCTTTGGCCATGCCAAAGCGTGCGCGATTGGCGTACACATGTCAGGATTTCCCATTTGCGCCAAAGTTGAACCATCCACATATTGAACCATGGAATGAATGATACTCTGCGGATGAACTACAACTGTTACAAAATGTTCTGAAATTGCAAAGAGATGGCACGCTTCAATCAATTCCAGCCCTTTATTCATCAAAGTAGCCGAATCAACTGAAATTTTTTGCCCCATAGACCAGTTAGGATGTTTGCAAGCTTGCACTGGTGTAACACGCTGCAGCTGTTCCAGCGTATGATTCAGGAACGGTCCGCCAGATGCTGTCAGCAAAATACCGGACACACCCATTTTAGGCTGACCATTGCGCTCTGCTTGAAAATAGCCTTCTGGAAGACACTGAAATATTGCATTGTGCTCTGAATCTACAGGCAATAGCGCAGCATGGTGATCTTTCGCTGCCTGCATCATGATGTCACCAGACATCACTAACGCTTCTTTATTCGCAAGCAATACCCGTTTGCCAGCTTTTACTGCAGCCAAAGTAGGCATTAAGCCAGCCGCACCAACAATTGCAGCCATCACCACATCCACCTGCGGATGCTCAGCCACAGCAATTAAACCTGCTTCACCGTGCAGAATTTCAATCTGTGTTAATTTTTCTTGAATCAATAGCTGATGCAGCTCATCAACTTTATGTGATGGCACAACAGCGATTTTCGGTCGGTATTGCTTGCAAATTTCTACCAATTCTACAATTCTGCTATGCGCTGTAACTGCAAAAACGGAATACTCTTCTGGGTGGTTATCTAATATTTTTAAGGTACTTTGACCAATAGAACCCGTAACACCCAATATGCAAACAGACTGTGACATCTATAAATCTACACCTATTAATTTTAAAACATACATGCCCGCTGCAAAGATTGGCGCTGCAGCCAGTAATGAATCGATACGGTCTAATACACCGCCATGACCCGGTAAAATACGACCTGAATCTTTAATTCCTGCGCGACGTTTAATCATAGATTCAAACAGATCGCCCAGCACTGAACTAAACACAGTAACAACAGAAAGAATCAGAAATAAAATATGTTCTGCAAGGCTTAAGTTCAAATATAGAACTTCAACCACAATAACAATGATCATTGCAGTTGCAATACCGCCATATAAGCCTTCGACAGATTTGTTTGGACTAACATCAGGCGCGAGCTTTTTCTTGCCGAATTTACGCCCTACAAAGTAAGCACCGCTGTCTGCACCCCATACCAAGAGGAACAAATACATGAGCCACCAAGGCGAGCTTTGCCATACAGAGAAAATAGCGGTAACAGTGGCAGAAACAAGTATTAAACCAATAAATTTTAGAGAGTTGTTATACCAAGCATCATAATCAGGATAAGACTTCACCCAATACACACTCAAAATCCAAGTGAATATTGATGCCGTCCAAAGCAAAAGTGCAAAATCGCTGTAACGCAATGCCAGTGCTGAAAGACCAGCAGTAATTAAGCCAAAGCCCCAAGCTATTGGTTTGATTACATTAGATGTCTGTTTAGGCATGAGTTTATACCACTCATACCCAGCTACCCCAGCAGCAACCATCATCAGCGTATACATTGGATAATGTGAATGTGTAGCAAACATACAACTCAGTACGACTGCAACCAAAACCAATGCGGTAATAATCCGCTCTAACATTTATTAATTCTCAAGTTGATCTTGTTGAATTTGTTCTGATGTTTTACCAAAACGGCGTTCGCGTCCAGCAAAAACCGCAAAAGCATCATCTAATTCTTCAATGCTAAACTCAGGCCACAATGTTTCTGTAAAATACAGTTCAGCATAAGCCGCCTGCCATAACAGAAAATTGGAAAGCCGAAAATCTCCGCCTGTACGGATTAACAAATCCACAGCCGGCAGATCACTTAAGCTGACATATTGACCAAATAAGTCAATATCTACCGCATCAAGCTGTATTTTTTTATTTTGCACATCAGCAGCAATTTTCTTTGCAGCCTGCGCCATATCCCACATTCCGCCATAACTGATTGCTATCGTCAGGGTCATGCTGGTGAATTGAGCGGTATTATCTTCTGCCTGCTGCATTAAATCACGCAGTTCAGGAGATAAACGCGAGCGGTCACCAATAAAACGCAAAGCAATATTGAATTTTTCCATACGCGGTAATTGCTCACGAATGGTTTCTTCAAGCAGTTTCATCAGCAAATCGACTTCAAATTGAGGACGATTCCAGTTTTCACTTGAAAAGGCAAATACAGTTAATGCTTGAATATGATGAAAACGGCAATGCTCTACAATTGGGTCTAGGACATTTTTCCCTTCACGGTGCCCATCACCCTTTTGCATTTGATTCTTTTTTGCAAAACGATTGTTGCCATCCATGATGATGGCAACATGTTTTGGAAGACAGGAAGTTTCTTCAGCAGAGGTCATTCAAACTTAGACCTTCAGCAATTCAGCTTCTTTCACAGCTAAACGCTTCTCAACTTCTGCAACAAACTTATCTGTGATCTTTTGAATGTCATCACCTGCACGGCGTTCATCATCTTCAGAAATTTCTTTCTCTTTCAACAATGCTTTGATATCACCCAATACATCACGGCGAATGTTACGGATCGCAACTTTTGCGTTTTCAGCTTCGTTACGTGCAACTTTTTGCATGTCTTTACGTGTTTCTTCAGTTAATGCTGCCATTGGAACACGGATAGCATCAGCAGTGATTGGGTTTAAGCCCAAATCAGATTCACGAATGGCTTTGTCAATTGCAGCAACCATTGTACGCTCAAACGGCTGAACCAATAAAGTGCGTGAATCTTCAACACCTACGTTAGCCACTTGGTTTAAAGGAACGTCAGAACCATAGTAAGGAACCATAACACCGTTAAGGATTGATGGATGCGCACGGCCTGTACGAACCTTTGCAAACCCATGTTCCAAAGACTCTAATGATTTATTCATACGGTCTTCAGCGTCTTTTTTAAGATCGTTAATCATGTGATCTTCCTTACTTAATTTGAAAAGATGTAATTGAAAATTATTTGCAGTATAAAGCGCTTTGAGGCTCACGTCATTAATTGGTGACGTGAGTTCCCTCTTTTTCACCCATAATAACTGAAAGCAATGAACCGTTTTTATTCATATCGAATACTTGAAGCGGTACATTGTGGTCACGGCATAAGCAAATCGCCGTTAAATCCATTACACCTAATTTTTCATCAAGCACTTGATCGAAGGTCAAAGTATCGTATTTAACAGCATCTTCGTATTTGCTTGGATCTTTGTTATATACGCCATCAACTTTAGTCGCTTTTAAGATCAGGTTCGCTTCGATCTCAATACCGCGCAAGCATGCAGCTGTATCTGTAGTAAAGAATGGATTACCTGTACCTGCTACAAATACGCAAACTTCACCTTGAGTCAAATGACGGATTGCATCGCGGCTAGAATAAGACTCTACAACAGCGCCAATCGGCAATGCAGACATCAAACGTGTTTTGATGTTGCGGCGAACCAAAGCATCACGCAAAGCCAAACCGTTCATTACAGTTGCCAGCATACCCATTTGGTCACCAGTTACACGGCCAACTAGACCATCTTTCTGCAATTGACTGCCGCGGTATAAGTTACCGCCGCCAACCACGATACCAACTTGAACACCTAAACCAACCAAGTGAGCAATAGCCAAAGACATTTGATCGAGTACTTGCGCATCGATACCCATTTCTTTGTTGCCTGCAAGCGCTTCACCTGAAAGTTTCAGCAAAATGCGTTCATAACGCGGTTTTCTAGAATCTAGCATTGTCATCACTCCAATTCATCTATTTAATTTTTATACATTTTGACTTTAAAAAATCTGCCCTTAAGCAGATTTAATTTGAATCAACTTGGCAAACAAGTCGTATTCATCAGCATCTGTAATTTCAACCTCTAATAAATCACCTGCCTTAATCAGCGATTTATCAATATCTTCTACAAAGACGTTGCCATCAATTTCTGGCGCATCCGCATAAGAGCGGGCGACTGCAACTAGGAATTCGTCTTCAAGACCATCCACCAGCACCGTCATGGTTTGACCAATCCGCTTTTGCAGTTTCGCTGCAGAAATCGCTTGCTGCACTTCCATGAAGCGCTCATAACGTTCTTGCTTGATCTCTTCTGGCACATGATTCGGAAGATCATTTGCTGTAGCGCCTTCTACAGGTGAATAGGTAAAGCAGCCAACGCGATCCAAATCAGCTTCTTTCAGCCAGTCTAAAAGCATTTGGAAGTCTTCGTCCGTTTCGCCTGGGAAACCAACCACAAATGTAGAGCGAATAACCAATTCAGGGCATTTTTCGCGCCATAATTTTAGACGTTCAAGCGTATTTTCGCTGTGAGCTGGTCGCTTCATCAATTTTAAGATGCGCGGACTGGCGTGCTGAAAAGGAATGTCTAAATATGGAAGTACTTTGCCTTGCGCCATTAAATCAATAACAGCATCCACATGCGGATATGGATAAACATAATGCAGGCGCACCCAGATACCCAATTGACCTAAAGCCTCACACATGTCAAAGAATTTAGTTTTGACAGGCTGTCCATTCCAGAAATCAAGCTTGTATTTGGTATCTACACCATATGCAGAAGTATCTTGAGAAATAACCAATACTTCTTTTACACCCGCATTTTTCAATGCTTGCGCTTCACTCAGTACAGAACCAACAGGACGAGACACCAAGTCACCGCGCATGCTTGGAATAATGCAGAATGTGCAACGATGGTTGCAGCCTTCCGAAATTTTCAAGTACGCATAGTGCTTCGGTGTCAGACGGATACCCTGTTCTGGCACTAAATCAATAAAAGGATTGTGTTTTGGCGGTTCTGGAACGTACTCGTGTACAGCTTCCATCACTTCTTGATAAGCCGCAGCACCCGTTACTTTTAAAACATTTGGATGCATTTGACGGATTTTGTCTTCGTCTTTACCTAGACAGCCGGTGACAATCACGCGGCCATTGGCGCTCATTGCTTCGCCAATTGCGTCTAATGACTCTTGTACTGCAGATTCAATAAAACCACAGGTATTTACAACAACTAAATCAGCACCGTCATAATCTGATGCGACATCATAACCTTCAGTCTTTAACTGAGTTAAAATTCGTTCGGAATCTACCAATGCCTTAGGACAACCTAAAGAAACAAAACCGACTTTGGGGGATTTCATGAATCTGCGCTCCACTATAATCCGCGTATTGTATGTCTTTTCGTACCATAAAAACAGGTGGAATCACCACTCTTTGCATCACGCACTAAAATAAAGCCATAAATTTATACGCATAGACTATATCGCACCATTTTGGTTCATTATTTATTTACAGCTCATTCAGAATCCGCTATATCTCTAGGTATAAGTCCAATTTCAGCGCATTAACTCAAAAAAGCACCAAAATTTAATCACATCCACAATAGTTGGCGTGTATTTTGCTTCATATCTGTCCGAATACATCCATATAGACCGATTATGAAGATGCCATTGCGCTATTTTAATACAGGAAACCACCGCTAATGGATCATCCAATAACTATCGATTACCGCCTGCTGGTCGACAATATGACCACAGCTATTTTACTGGTAGATAGTGATCTGAATATTTTTTATTTGAATTCTGCCTGCGAGGCATTGTTTGACATTAGTTTGCTGCGCGCATCGGGAATGCCTGTATTAAATCTGCTGCATATACATAGCGATGAATTCAACACCGAAGAAGCGCTGAAAAACACCCTGTACTCAGGTCAGCACTATACCCGCCGTGAAGCCACAATTAATGTTAACTTTAAAGACATCCATGTGGACTATACAGCGTCTCAGCTGAATTCAGGCAAGCCTTATCACCCGCTGCTGCTGATTGAGCTGAACCAAATTGACCGTATGCTGAAAATTTCCAAAGAAGAAAATCTCATTCAGCAGCACCAAGTTGCCCGTCAATTGATCCGCGGTGTAGCGCATGAAATTAAAAATCCGCTTGGCGGCATCCGCGGCGCAACACAGCTTTTAGCCCGCAGCCTCAATGATCCGAAATACAGCGAATTCACCGACATTATTATCAGTGAAGTTGACCGCCTTCGAAACCTTGCAGATACCATGCTCGGCTCACGCCAGCTGCCAAGCTACGAACCTGTCAATGTTCATGACCCTTTAGAGCGCGTGCGCTCTCTGATTGTCAATCAAACCAAAAAGAAAATTAAGATTACCCGTGATTATGACTTGTCATTGCCAGATGTCCTTGCAGACCGTGATCAGCTGATTCAAGTCATGCTCAACATCAGCGTCAATGCAGTTCAGGCCATGACCGAAAATAAAGAGTTTTTTACCGAGCATCAGCCTGAGTTAACGTTAAGAACCCGTATTCAGCGCCTCGTGACCATTAATGGCGTGCTGAAGCGTTCAGCTGTTCGCATTGACATTGAAGACAATGGCCCAGGTGTGCCGGAAGAAATTTTAGAATCTGTATTCTATCCGCTTGTGACAGGCCGCGCTAAAGGAACAGGACTCGGCTTGAGCATTGCGCAAAATATTATGCATCAACACAATGGAATGATTGAATGCCAATCTGTTCCAGGAAAAACAGTATTTAGCTTATATTTACCTTGGGAGTGAGACCATGTCGCGAAATAAAATATGGGTAATTGATGATGACCGCGCCATGAGATGGGTGCTGGAAAAAACATTCAAAGAAGAAGGTTTTGATGTCACCAGTTTTGAGGAAGCCCAATCTGCGCTTGATCAGCTGAGTACAGATGCTCCTGATGTAATTTTGACAGACATCCGTATGCCGGGTATAGATGGCTTAACCTTTTTAGCTAAAGTGAAAGCCAATTATCCAGATTTGCCTGTGATTATTATGACTGCGCATTCAGATTTAGAGTCTGCAGTTTCCAGCTACCAAACTGGCGCATTTGAATACCTGCCTAAACCTTTTGATATTGATGAAGCACTGGCACTGGTGAACCGTGCCATTCTGCACATTGCTAAACTGCAGCAGCAGGAATCAGCAAAAAGCGCTCCGCCAATTCAATCTACAGAAATTATCGGCGAATCTCCTGCCATGCAGGAAGTATTCCGCGCCATTGGCCGTCTTTCACAATCGCATATTACTGTTTTAATTAACGGTGAATCTGGCACAGGTAAAGAACTGGTGGCGCATGCTCTGCACCGCCACTCTCCGCGCAGCAGCAAGCCATTTATTGCCCTCAACATGGCAGCCATTCCTAAAGACTTAATTGAAACCGAGCTTTTTGGTCACGAGAAAGGCGCATTTACAGGCGCCAATACTCAGCGCCAAGGCCGTTTTGAACAAGCCAATGGCGGCACACTGTTTTTGGATGAAATTGGCGACATGCCATTTGAAACTCAAACACGCTTACTGCGCGTTTTGGCCGATGGCGAGTTCTACCGTGTAGGCGGACATATTCCCGTTAAGGTCGATGTACGTATTGTGGCAGCAACGCATCAGGATTTAGAAAAGCTGGTACATGAAGGCCGCTTCCGTGAAGACTTATATCACCGTCTAAACGTAATCCGCATTCACATTCCTAAACTTGCGCACCGCAGTGAAGACATTCCAATGCTTGCACAGCATTTCTTGGCACGCGCCGGTAAAGAATTAGGCGTCAGCCCTAAAATCTTACGCCCAGAAACGCAGGAATATATGCAAAAACTGCCTTGGCAAGGCAACGTGCGTCAGCTGGAAAATACCTGCCGCTGGCTGACTGTCATGATTACTGGCCGCGAAGTGTATCCTGAAGATTTGCCATCTGAATTAAAACAGATTCCAATTCATCAAAGTGGTGAAGCATCTCTTTCACCAAATAGCATAGACCGCATTTCTATCCACCATTGGGATGAAATGCTGGGCCAATGGGCTGTGCAAAAGCTGAAAAATGGTGAAATGAAGATTTTGGACATTGCCACGCCAATGTTTGAACGCACTTTAATTAATGCCGCTTTACAGCAAACTCGCGGCCGTAAACGCCATGCAGCAGAACTTTTAGGCTGGGGACGCAACACATTAACCCGCAAACTTAAAGAACTGGGGCTAGATAGCGCCGAAGATGATGTAGAAGAAGAAATAGAAGGATAATTGAGCCGCAATAAAAAAGCCCCTTCATGGGGCTTTTTTATTGGCATGAAACTGATAGCAACAATACACACACCTACTAACGAGCAGTTAAGCCGTAAAACCGATATAGCGCGAATAGCCTTCAATTCCCAGATCAGACTGATAAATCATAAACTCTGGATAAGTCGCAGCTGCCAGCTCGGCAAATACATTCACTTGATCATCATTGGCATGCAAATCATCTACAGTACGGCGCATGCTTTGTTCAAACTCATCTGTGATGTATTCAAATCCAATATCCATCGCAATAAATAGCGTATGCTCACAAGGCTGCACATACTGCTCTTCAGCCCAATCAATGACCTGCTGCTGGCAGTGCGGGCACTGAATATTATCCGTTGCTTGTATCTCTAGCTGAACCAATTGATAAGACATAACTTCACAATCATAAAAAGACAGTTCAGTTTAACAAAATCAGCTGAACACACCCTACTGTCTAAACACGTTTTAGTACAATTTCTAAATAAAAAAGGAAGCCCAAGCTTCCTTTTTTAATCCATAAATATTGCTATATTTATTTTTTGCTGGCCTTATAAGCGGATAGCGCTGCTACAGCAATAGCTGACAATACAATCCCTGGCGCACTTGCAATCAAAATACCGGTTGTTCCCAAGCCTAGCGCCAAAATTTTACCTGTCAGCAATGGACCTGTCATTGCGCCTAAACGGCCCAGTGAAATTGCACTGCCTACACCCGTTACTTTACCCGCTGGGCTATAGAAAATTGGTGAGATGCCGTAAAGAATAGATTGACCGCCTGTAGAGAAAATACCGCCAATCAAGCCTGCAAAGATCAATAGTGGAATCGATTTTGTCGTAAATAGAATGAGTACGGCAATAAATAGACCTGTATAGATAATCACAGCCATTTGCCACAGCTTCAATCGATCCAGCAAGTAACCCAAACCAAGTGTACCAATCACCGCGCCTACTTGGAAAATCAGCATAATCATAAATGCTTGAGGTTTTTCCAAGCCTTGCTCCATAAGCAAGTTTGGCAACCAGCTGATCAGGATGTAGTTCACCATCAGCGTAAAGAAGAAGCTTACCCATAATGGCAATGTATATTTGTAGCGATTTTCCGCAAACAATATTTGCGCCATTGGCGGAACAGCTTCCGCTGGTGCCGATTCTACTTTTTCCTTGCGCTTATCTTTTAAGATTACCGCCATGAAAGGTATTAATACTAAAGGCGTTAAACCGCCGATTAAAAATAAGGTATGCCAAGAAATATCTTTAAAGATGATTGCCAGGCCCGCAACAAAGATTGCGCCTACCGGCAAACCGCAGTACATCAAACTATTAAGCTTACCTCGGTTTGCTTCTGTTGCTTCATCACCGACTACTGAAATCATGGTTGGCATTGCAGCGCCTAAACCCAGACCAGTAAAGAATCGTGCAATGTAAAGCACTTCAACACTTGGCGCCAAAGCCGTTAAAGACATAAACACGCCAAAAATAGCAATCGAAAGCATGAGGACTTTCTTTTGCCCTAAATAATCTGCCACACGGCCGCCAAAAAATGCGCCGAACAGCATGCCAAATACACCTAGGCTGAATACATAGCCCATTTGAACTTGATCTAATGAAAATGTCGCTGCGATTCCTTTTGCCGCGATTCCAGGCGCTTGAAGATCAAAACCTTCAAAGAATGCGACCCAGAAACACAAAAATACCGTTAAAAATTTTTGCATTTTCCCAGTTTGTACTTGTGCCATGATCTAACTCCATCCGTAGTACAGCAGACTGCCACATGCTGTCTGATCGTTTATTTTCATTGTAATTGTTTGTAATAAACACCACTACAATGGTCGGATTAAGCCAACTGCTTCACCTTAAAAGCGCATTCACTTATACATATAAGTTAGCATATCAATACATTTTAAATCTTAATTTTATATTTAATTTATATTTTACAATAGTTTAAGTTTATAAAAGTTTACAGCTATATAATCATAGCCAAAAGCAATCGTTTCAATATTTTCCGATCATTTGAGCCAAAATTTCCATTTACTCACTTTAGATCTTTGTGTCTCAATTCGAATCAAGCCTTCTAAAGCCTCACGTTCATTTTCATATAAATCCCGAAGTTCAATACTTCCCGTGGTATAGGCAAGCCAAATATCACTTAACGGCCTACGAAACGAACGTTCATACCATTTTTTCGCGATATTTAAATCTTTATTAAAATATAATCCCTTCTCATACATATAACCAATTTTAGCTTCTGCATACTCATCTTTTTGGTCTACGGCCTTTTGAATCCAATAGGCGGCCTCTTCATAATTAATGTCTGTATAGAAGCCCTTTAAATGCCAATAGCCCAGTTGGTACTGTGCACTTCGGCTCCCCTTATTTGCTTGCAGCTGGTACAGATTAAAAAACAAATTTTGCGCTTCTGGCATGTCTTTATTTTGCAAATATTGGCTAATTTTATGCGCCTGCTCGCCAATTTGCTCAATAGTATAGTTCTTCGGATTTTTCAAAACTTCCTTAGCTTTTTGAAATGGATTATCAATATCAAAAGCGGCCAACAAACTCATCGCCTCTGCCTGCATTTCAGCAATACCGTCAATACGAGAATTAATAACGATATTTAAATGTGCTTTTGCTTTTTCAAAATCTTGCTCTAAGCCTCGACCTTCAACATACATCCGCCCCAAACTCAAATCTGCCGCAATAATTTGACCTGAAACTTCTTGATACAGAGCAATTGCCATATCCAGATCCTGAGGCACACCCAAGCCATGTTCATACTTATCCGCTAAATTGTTTGTGGCAACTGGATTGCCTAAATCTGCTGACTTTTGGTACCAAAAAACACTTTTTTCATAATCTTGAGCAGTACCAATACCATCCTGATACATCCAAGCCAAATGATAATATGTATTTGCCAATACTGCTTTTTCAGTTTCAGGTGCTTGACTGGCAATTCGATGATAAAGATATAATGCTTTAGCTGGATGAATGACATGCTCTTTAACTACGTCATAATTAGGATAAGAAGGATGCACCAAAAAACATTTTAAAGCACCAAATCGGTAATATCCCGCCAACCCTAAAGTAGCAGCCCAACAGCCTTGAGATGAAGATTGCTCAAGCAGTTGCAAACTTTGCTCTAAATCTTGCTCAACGCCATGACCGCGCGCATAACAGCCGGCTAACTGGTACAGAGCAATACTGTCTTTTTTAGCAACAGCTTCTCGATACCACTTAAAACTGCCCTCCAAACTTTTATTTAATATACCGCCAATAAACAGCTGCTGTCCCAATTGGCACATTGCTGGGGTATAGCCTGACTGCGCAGACTTACGCAATAAATCAATATAAGTTTGAAATTCTCGCTGTTGATATGCTTTATCAGCCAAGCAGTATTGATAAATTCCACGATATTGATCTGCTTTTTGTTGAATCCTCCGCGCAATCAATTCCCCATGCCCTGATTGCCATCCCTCAAAAGCCTCAATTCTTTCAACAAGACCTAAGTTCTTAGATACATTACACAAAGGCAAGAACCATCGAGTTATCGAATATAAACCCGGTACATCTTTCATTGGTACAGGTTCAGAAGTTACTTCTGGTTCATTTGGCCGTTTCAACGCTCTGAGCATCAACATCGGCGATTCTGCAGAAAGCGGCATTAAATTAACCCCGACTACTTCGCCATCATTGGTTTTAGCAACTTCCCAAACTTTCAATATAGGCTGGTCAAATTGATAGAACTCTCCACTTTGATTCAAGCAAATTACGACATCATTCGCACGAATCTCTTCCCCAGTTGCATAATGCAAAATCATCTTTTTCTCGATATTTATTCTAATCCCCTAATAATAGGCAAAAAAAATCCCGCATCAAGCGGGATTTCTCTATAAAACTTTAAATATTAAGCAGATTTTTTCGCTTGGTTATTCTTACGAATCGTAATCATCACTAATTGAACTGCCGCTGGTGTTACACCCGGAATACGGCTTGCCTGAGCAAGCGTTTCTGGACGCACATTATTCAGCTTTAAGGTAATTTCACGAGACAGACCTGAAACCACATCATAATTAAAGTCTTCTGGAATACGTGTATCTTCCAAACGCTTCATTTGCGCAACGTCTTCTTGCTGACGGTTAATATAACCCGCATATTTCACAGCAATCTCAATTTGCTCACCAACAAAAGCTGAAACTTCTGAACCAGTCAATTCAGCAATTTGCGAGAAATTGATATTTGGACGTTTAAGCAAATCAATCGCATTGGTTTCTTTAGACAAGTCATCACCTGTCATTTCAACGAATTTTTTGCCTAATGGGTTGTTTGGAGCAGCCCACAAATGCTGTAAACGGCCTTTTTCAGTTTCTACCGCTTCCATTTTTTGGCAGAATGAATCCCAACGCGCATCATCTACCAGACCCATTTCACGGCCAATTGCAGTTAAACGCTGATCCGCATTGTCTTCACGCAGCATCAAACGGTATTCCGCACGTGAGGTAAACATACGGTACGGTTCTTTAGTACCTAATGTAATTAAGTCGTCAACCAATACACCCATGTACGCTTCATCACGCTTAGGTGTCCATTGCTCTTGATCCCATGCACGGCGGGCAGCATTTAGACCAGCAAGCAAGCCTTGCGCACCCGCCTCTTCATAACCAGTCGTACCGTTAATTTGACCTGCAAAATACAGGTTATTAATCGATTTGGTTTCTAAAGAGAATTTCAACGATTGCGGGTTGAAGTAGTCGTACTCAATTGCATAGCCTGGACGCAAAATATGCGCATTTTCCATACCGCGGATTGAGCGAACCAATTCAAACTGAACATCAAATGGTAATGAAGTAGAAATACCATTTGGATAAAGCTCATGTGTATCCAAACCTTCTGGCTCTAGGAATACTTGATGCGAATCTTTATCTGCAAATTTATGAATCTTATCTTCAATGGATGGGCAGTAACGCGGACCAACACCCTCAATCACACCTGTATACATTGGTGAACGGTCTAAGCCGCCGCGAATAATATCATGTGTGCGTTCATTGGTATGCGTGATATAGCAATTCACCTGCTCTGGATGCATAGATGCATCACCCATAAACGACATGGTCGGAGATGGGAAATCACCCGGCTGTGGTGTCATTACAGAGAAATCTACTGAACGCGCATCAATACGCGGCGGTGTACCCGTTTTTAAACGGCCCACAGGCAAGTTCAATTCACGCAGGCGCGCAGCCAATGAAATTGAAGGAGGATCACCAGCACGGCCGCCAGAAGCATTATTTAGGCCAATGTGAATCACGCCGCCCAAAAACGTACCCGTTGTCAAAACAACAGTTTTTGCATCAAAGCGCACACCCATTTGCGTAACCACGCCTTTAACGGTATCGCCTTCAACAATCAGGTCGTCTGCTGCTTGCTGAAAAATATCCAAGTTCGCTTGGTTTTCCAAGGTTTCACGAATAGCTGCTTTAAAGCGCACACGGTCAGCTTGCGCGCGCGTAGCACGCACTGCAGCGCCTTTACGTGAGTTCAAAATACGGAATTGAATACCGCCTTTATCTGCAGCCAACGCCATAGCGCCGCCCAAGGCATCAATTTCACGCACCAAATGAGATTTACCAATACCGCCAATCGCCGGGTTGCAGCTCATTTGGCCCAAAGTCTCAATATTATGAGTAAGAAGCAATGTCTGTCGCCCCATGCGCGCCGCTGCAAGAGCCGCTTCGGTACCAGCGTGACCGCCGCCGATAACAATGACATCGTAAACTTTAGGATAATGCATAGTGGTATTGGAAGAATTAAAAAATTGATGACCAAGGATTATAGCAAAATTTCGCACATAAGTTGAGTGAATCGGTCAATTATATTGTGATTTACTGGCACTGACGCCCTATTCAGATCAATACCTTGAAAAGGCTTTGTTATCTAATGCTGCAGAACACATCAAATTGAAACATTTTTAAGGTAAAAATTACCTGATCCATGTTGTTTTATTCTGTCTATTTTTTATGCTGTAACTTGATTCTGCGTAAAACCATAAGGATGGTCATTATGAATAAGAATATTATTTTATCATCAATTCTATGCGGTTTATGTTTAGCGCCATTTGCAGCTTCTGCAAATGATAAAGTCGAAACAGTGTATAGCGCGCAAAAGTATCAGCAAGTCTGTAAAGGCAAAACTCAAGGCGATCAAATCAGTTTCGCCTACAGAGGAATTATCTGGAATGGGACTTGTGAACCTCAATTCTTTGCTTCTGGAAAAAATGCTGCAGTAAAAGGCGATGAGGCAGAATTATATACTGCCTGTTCAGGCAATTCAGGCGCGGCTACAGCAACCATCAACGGAACAGAAGTTAAAGGAAAATGTGCACTGGGCTTTACCCCTCCACGGCCTAAATAACCGTTTATCTATTATTCACCATCAAATGATAACCACTTCAAATAGCGGATGAAAAACTTTAATTTTCACCCGCTTTTATTTATTGCCAATTCAGCAAACTCCGTTACACTCCAATGAAAACCAAGGACAAAAACAAAAAAGGGATATTCCATGGATTCGGGGTTATTTGCTTTATTCTTGCCTATAACTTTAGCCCTCATGATGATGGGCCTAGGCTTAGAACTTTCAATCAATGATTTCTTACGTGTAGGCCGCCACCCCAAGGCAATTTTCTTAGCCCTGTTTACACAGCTGGTCGTACTGGTCGGTATTGCCTTTCTAATCTGCAAGATCCTGAATCTGCCGCCCTTACTTGCAGTCGGCATGATGCTTTTGGCCGCATCCCCCGGTGGACCCACTGCAAATTTATTCAGCTATATTTATAAAGGCGATGTGGCTCTAAACATTACACTCACCGCTCTAAACTCTATTATCTGCAGTTTTACCCTGCCTTTTATTGTGAATCTATCCATCCTCTACTTTTTAGGAGACACCAAAACCATTGGCATGCCTGTTGATAAAATTGCGCAAGTTTTTCTCATTATTTTCATCCCCGTCTGTGTAGGCATGCTGCTGCGCCACATAGCGCCATCTTTGGCTTACCAGCTCACGCGCCCAATGCGCTTGATCTCGATTTTTTTCATCTTCTTTATATTTATCTATGCGCTGTTCAGAGAAAAAAGCAATGTCGTGCTTTATTTTGCAGATGTCGGTCTAGCCACAGGTATCTTTTGTTTCAGCAGTTTATTACTGGGTTACATCATTACCCAAATGGCCAATATTCCAGAACGACAAGCACGGGCCTGTACCTTTGAAATTGGCATTCATAACACGGCGATCTCGATTACCATCGCCTTATCTGTGCTGTCCAATCCAACCATTGCCATTCCTGCAGGCGTATACACCATTTTTATGTATGTTTTTGTTGTCTTGTTTGGTTTTTTATTGACACGCAAAAGCAATCATTTAATTTCAAATACACAGGTCACTAAAACTTAACTTTATAAATTAAGGACCTTGCAAAACAAAACGATTGGATGAAAAAAATTAAAAAGGAGTGTACAGATGGATTCTGGAATTATCACAATTATGCTGCCTTTGGCCTTAGCCATCATTATGATTGGGCTGGGCTTAGAACTTACCCCTAAAGACTTTGCCCGAGTCAGCAAACACCCCAAAGCAGTCTTAATAGCGCTTTTCTGCCAGCTCGTCCTTTTGGTGGGCATTGCATTCCTGCTCTGCAAAATTTTTGCCTTACCGCCATTATTGGCAGTTGGTTTAATGTTGCTCGCAGCATCACCTGGCGGCAGTACAGCAAATTTATTCAGCTACTTATTTAAAGGTGATTTGGCTTTAAATATTACTTTAACCGCGATTAACTCCGTCATAGCAGCCCTGACCCTGCCATTAATTGTGAATTTCTCCATCATGCACTTTATGCAGGACGGTCAGCAAATCACTATGCAGTTTTCCAAAATACTGCAAGTGTTCAGCATTATTATCATTCCTGTATGTATAGGCATGTTGATTCGCCATTACGCGCCAAAATTTTCAGAGAAACTGAATAGACCACTGCGTATTTTTGCAGTCATCTTTTTACTGTTAATTATTGCAGGCGCTATTTTCAGTGAACGTGAAAACATAGCTGCTTATCTTGGTCAAGTGGGCGCAGCTACCGCAATCTTTTGCATATGCAGTTTATCTATTGGCTACTTTGTACCACGCTTTCTTGGCATTAACAGCGCGCAAGCCCGCGCCTGCGCGTTTGAGATTGGCATTCACAACAGTACATTAGCCATGACAATCGCGCTAACTGTGATTGCAAACTCAGCAGTTGCAATGCCTGCAGCGGTATATTCTATTTTTATGTACATCTTCGCTGCCGTGTTCGGCATGCTGATCAGTAAATTTGCTCCGCTCAGCACCGCCAAGCAAGATGCTGTTTCCACCTAAATAAACAGCTGCTACCGTATTTATGCACATAACTGCATATATAAGGTCATTGTCATAAAGGATGCTTTTAGCATCCTTTATTTTTAGGTGTGCAAAATAAGTTATAGGCGTCGCATCTCAAGTTCCGCTACAATAGCTTTTTTACATAACAAATTTAGGTTCATCCCGTGAAGTGGTTACAAATTCATATTACTGTTGATCAAGCTCAAGTCGATTACACCGAAACCCTGCTCAGCTCTTTAGGCGCAGTAAGTGTAACTTTAGACGATGCTGAGAATCAGGAACTGCTCGAACCGCTTCCAGGTGAAACACCGCTTTGGAATAAAGTCATCGTAACAGGGATCTATGCCCAAGAAGAAGATGAAGAAATAGACGTTGCTGCTTTAGAGACATTTATTAAAGCGCAAATGCCTGGAGCCCCATTGCGCAGTGAATTTATTGAAGATCAAGAGTGGGAACGTACATGGATGGACGCCTACGAACCCATCCAAATTGGCGAGAAATACTGGATTGTTCCAGAATGGATGGAAGCGCCAGAAGCTGATGCAGTAAATATCAAACTTGATCCAGGTCTTGCATTTGGTACAGGCAACCATGCTTCTACTTTCCTTTGCCTGCAATGGCTGGGGAAAACCGACCTTAAAGACAAAATTGTGATCGATTATGGATGCGGTTCAGGCATTTTAGGTGTAGCAGCTTTACTGCTGGGCGCCAAAAAAGTCTATGCAACAGATATTGACCCGCAAGCTGTGCTGGCGACTAAGCAAAATGCAGAATTGAATGGCGTACTGGATAAACTCTATGTTGGCCTTCCAGAAGAGTTCAATTCAGAATTTAAAGATCAGCAAGCAGACGTTCTTCTGGCGAATATTCTGGCTGGCCCGCTGATGTCGCTTGCGCCTGAATTCTCAACTTTAATTAAATCTGCGGGTGAGTTCGCATTAGCTGGTGTAATTAAAGAGCAAGTTGATGATGTTTCTAGTGTTTATTCTGAATTTTTTGATATATTAGAAATTGAAGAACGTGAAGAACACTGGTGCCGAATTTCAGGTAAGCGCCAATAGCATTTAAACGGTTTACATGAACACATATGAGCAATAAACAGACCTACTGCCCGACTTGCGCTACTACTTATAGAGTGACTGTTGCCCAGCTGACTATGGCTCAAGGCATGGTCTGCTGCCCAAAGTGTTCAACCTCTTTTAATGCCTTAAGCCATATTGTTGCGCCAAAGGCTGTTCAGCCGTTGGCTGCAGCAGCTGGCGCAATTTCAGGTTCTGGCTTGGCATTTGAATCTCAAGCCATCGATATCAGCAAACTTGATTATCAGGATGAGCCAGCGATACAGCCTGATGCAGATCAGCCTCGCAAGCTTTTAGATATTTTTGAAGACAAAGTCGAAAATTCAAATATTGACCTAAAGACTTATCTAAATAATCTAAATTATTTCAGCACGGACCCAATAGGCAACTTCCCTGCACTCAATTGGTCTGAAAAAACTGACAACGAATCTAAACGCGGTGTCTTTTACTATTTGGCTTGGACCTGCGTTAACATCTCACTATTCTGTGTGCTGCTGTTTCAATTTTTCTGGTTCAATCCTCAATATCTAAAAAACAGCCCTGTCATGGCTGTTGCTTTTAATGCTGCCTGCGAAGTCTTCAACTGTTCCAAACTGGAAGAGCATTACAATCTCATCGCCACCAAAAAAATTAAAGTCCGTTCAATTTCAAAACAGGAAGTTGAATTCTCAGGTCAGCTGATCAACTATCATGACCGCAGCTTAGTTTTGCCTACTATTAAAGTTAAACTTAAAGACAATGGCACAGTATTTGCCACTTATTCTTTAAAGCCTCAAGAATATTTAGCAGAAAACCTGACAGGTATTCAGCGCATTCCTTCAAACAGCCCGTTCAAATTCAATTTCAAGCTCCAAGTTGACCGTAAAAGCTTCGACAGCTACGATTTAGAAATCATTCGTCCGTAAAATTGAAAAAAACTATAAAAAATTGCAAAAAAACTAAAAAAAAATGCAGTTTTCTTGCTCACTTTTTCTTAGACAATGGTATGATACGCGCCACGAAAGCTTTGCACTGCAAACTCCTCACTGATTTTTCAAAACAAATATGATCCAGCCCAATGCGCTTTAACTCTTATAGCGTATAGAGCAGATTTTTTTGTTTGATTTTTAGCCGTAACAAATATTAATCTATTGTTACGCTTAAATTTCGATCAACTCAGCGAGTTGTGGCAAGCTAAAGCTAAATTGCAATGTATATGTTTTAGAGCTGCTGTTTTAAGACCTAAAACAGAGTTCATTGAATTTATAGACCACTTTTTTATATCACTTTACCCAAGTGATACCTGATTTTTTCGGATTAATTCGCATGAATAGCAAATCTCCTATTTTTACTGCACAATCTGATGTCGCTCTTCGTATTCACGTAGATCGCGCAGTTCGCCACTATTTCGCACAGCTGCAAGGCGAACAGCCTTCTCAAGTGTACGACATGGTGCTTGCAGAAATGGAGAAACCTCTTCTATCTGTAGTTCTAGAATATACCCGCGGCAACCAGACACGTGCTGCAGAGATTCTAGGATTGAACCGTGGTACTTTACGTAAAAAGTTGAAAGCTCACGGTTTAATGAGTGAATAAATGATAAAATGCTTGCGGCTTCCGCGGGCATTTTTTTTAACCCGAATTTAGCTATTTCTGTTTTATTTGTACTTGAAATCTGTGACGAAGATCATGACTATCAAACGCGCTTTAATCTCTGTTTCTGACAAGACTGGTATTGTTGAGTTTGCACAAAACCTTGCTGCTCTTGGGGTAGAAATTTTATCTACTGGCGGTACTTACAAGTTGCTTAAAGACAGCAACATCGCTGTAGTTGAAGTTTCAGAACACACTGGTTTTCCAGAGATGATGGACGGCCGTGTAAAAACACTGCATCCAAAAATCCATGGAGGCATCTTAGCTCGCCGCGGTCTAGACGAAGCTGTGATGGCTGAACACTACATCGATGCAATCGATTTAGTTGTTGTTAACCTTTATCCATTTGCTGCAACAGTTGCTAAGCCAAATTGTTCACTTGCAGATGCAATTGAAAATATCGACATCGGCGGTCCTACAATGGTTCGCGCCGCTGCGAAAAACCATGCTTCTGTGGGGATCGTTGTTAATGCTTCTGACTATGTAACTGTTGTTGAAGAGTTAAAAGCTGAAGGCGCGTTATCGCATGCAACCCGCTTTGACTTAGCAGTAAAAGCATTTGAACATACAGCTCAGTATGACGGCATGATCGCGTCTTACCTTGGTGCGCGTGTAGGCAAAGAAGAAGGTCAAGCAGACAAGTTTGCCCGCACTTTCAATACACAGCTCAACAAAGTTCAAGACCTTCGTTACGGTGAAAACCCGCATCAATCTGCGGCTTTCTATGTAGAAGACACAGCAACTGAGGCTTCTGTTTCAACTGCAAAACAGTTACAAGGTAAAGAATTATCTTATAACAACATTGCAGATACAGATGCAGCGCTTGAATGCGTGAAATCATTTGCTAAGCCTGCATGCGTGATCGTGAAACACGCTAACCCGTGCGGCGTTGCAGTTTCTCTAGACGGCATTCAAGCAGCTTATGATCTTGCTTATGCAACTGACCCTGAATCTGCATTTGGCGGCATCATTGCATTCAACCGTGAATTAGACGTTGCAACTGCGCAAGCGATTGTAGATCGTCAATTTGTTGAAGTGATTATTGCGCCAAGCATCGCTGAAGGCGTACTTGAAGTGACTGGCGCGAAGAAAAACGTCCGTGTACTTGTATGCGGCGAACTTCCAGCGATCACCGAGCGTAAAACACAGCTTGACTACAAACGCGTAAACGGCGGCTTACTGGTTCAAGATCAAGACTTAGGTATGATCACTAAAGATGACCTTAAAGTTGTGACTAAACGTGCACCGACTGAAGCAGAAATTGATGATTTAATCTTTGCTTGGAAAGTTGCGAAATACGTGAAGTCTAATGCGATTGTTTATGCAAAAGGCCGTCAAACAATTGGTGTCGGCGCGGGTCAAATGAGCCGTGTAAACTCTGCGCGTATTGCGGCAATCAAAGCTGAACATGCTGGTCTAGTTGTTGAAGGTGCTGTAATGGCGTCTGATGCATTTTTCCCATTCCGCGACGGTATTGATAACGCAGCGAAAGCGGGTATTAAATGCATTATCCAGCCGGGTGGTTCTATGCGTGATGAAGAAACAATTGCTGCAGCTGACGAAGCTGGCATCGCAATGGTCTTCACTGGCATGCGTCACTTCCGTCATTAATCGATGGTAAATTATATTTATTAATCCCCCTAAATCCCCCTTTGTAAAAAGGGGGACTTTTCACGTTAGAAACCTTGGTTTTAATACGTGATCCCCTCCCTTTTCAAAGGGAGGCCGGGAGGGATTTTATTCTTTTGAGGGATTTTTAGATGAATATTTTAGTTTTGGGTAATGGCGGACGTGAACATGCGCTAGCATGGAAAATCGCGCAAGATGACAAAGTCGCAAAAGTATTTGTAGCACCGGGTAATGCCGGCTCTGCAACTGAAAATAAATGCGAAAACGTTGCCTTAAATATTTTAGACAATGCTGCGATTATCGACTTTGCGAAAAACAATGCAGTTGATTTAGTTCTTGTAGGTCCTGAAGCGCCGCTAGTCAACGGTGTAGTCGATGCCTGCCATGAAGCGGGTGTAAAAGTTTGGGGTCCGACTCAATTTGCAGCACAGCTTGAAGGTTCAAAAGCTTTTGCCAAGCACTTCTTAAAACGCCACAACATTCCAACTGCTTTCTATGACGTGTTCACAGAAGTTGATGCAGCCAAAGCTTTTGTAGAAAAAAATGGCGCGCCTATCGTGATCAAGGCTGATGGCCTTGCTGCAGGTAAAGGCGTGATTGTTGCCATGACCAATCAAGAAGCATTTGATGCAATTGATGACATGCTTGCAGGCAACAAATTTGGTGATGCTGGCTCACGTGTTGTGATCGAAGAATTCTTAGCAGGTGAAGAAGCATCTTTCATTTGCATGATTGATGGCGACAACATCCTGCCTATGGCAACTTCACAAGATCACAAGCGTATCTTTGAAGGCGACCAAGGTCCAAACACTGGCGGTATGGGAGCTTACTCTCCTGCGCCTGTTGTGACGGCTGACGTTTTTGAAAAAGCCATGAAAGAAGTGATGCGCCCTACCGTTGAAGGTATGAAAAAAGACGGCCATGTTTATACAGGTTTCTTATACGCAGGTTTGATGATTGATGAACAAGGTCAACCAAAAGTGATCGAGTTCAACTGCCGTTTTGGCGATCCTGAAACTCAGCCAATTATGATGCGTTTAAAATCATCTTTAGTTGATTTAGTTGAAGCTGGTATTGCAGGCAACCTTCCTGCGGAAGCTGAATGGGATGAGCGTAAGACTGTAGGTATCGTACTTGCATCCAAAGGCTACCCTGAAACGTCTAGCAATGGCGACGTAATTTCTGGTTTAGACACAGAAATGGCAGATGCGAAAGTATTCCACGCAGGTACAAAAGCACTTGAGAATGGTGACATTGTGACTGCTGGCGGTCGTGTACTTTGCGTGACTGCACTTGGCAATACAATTGGTGAAGCACAAGCGAAAGCGTTAGAACTTTGCCAAAAAGTAACGTTTGATGGTGTTCAATACCGTAAAGATATTGGTTACCGCGCAATTACACGTGAAAATGCTTAATACAGTTTAAGCATTAAAAAACCCCGCTCAGTGCGGGGTTTTTTATATCTCAACTAAATTTTTTCAAATAATTCAGTAGCAATTTTTCGTGCTAAATGATCTCGCTCATCCGATAATTCATCTAAATCTACAGCATACTGAATTGCTTCACGACCTGCTATTTCCATAGGCCCATAATCATCGTACACTTCCCCTGTATAAGCATTGTAAGCTCGGAAATTATCTTGTGTGAAGTCAACTTCACACATTTGAGCTAAATAAATATAGATCCAAGCTTCCTCTCTATCTTTAAACATTTCTTCATAAAGAAAATACTCCATAGCATTTAGATCACCTTGATTACACAAATAGCGAACTTGGTTATAAATTGTCTCAGAATCTGCATCAAAATTGATTTCATTAAGGTTTAATGGACTATCTTTGATATAAGATTCAAACTGTTCAGCTTGTTTTAAATATTCCTCATACTGTTCTTTATTCTTTTTCGTTTGATCAGACTTAATATATTTTTGCTTATCATTATCCCAACTACTACCAAAATTTGAACCACTTCTACCATAAGGGCCAATTTGATTTGCTAAATAGCGATAATAACCACCTAACAGAGCATAAGCATCAGGATTATTACGATCTTTTGCGTAAGAAATTATTTTGTCTAAATGTTTACCTATAATTTCAAAATCTAATTCATCTGAATCGAAATAGCCATCATCTAACTCAGAGAGTACTTCAAGAGATTGAACTAAACCATTATTGAAATCGATATGACTTAAAGAATATCTAATATCCTTAAAATTTATTACTTCTACGTTCAACCACTGCAACTCCCTATAAACAGTTTTAGCAATTGCTACGTAAGTTTCTTCTGAAAGCTGCAATTTCAATAAACTTTGCAGTTTACTCATAATGTTCTTAATAAACTCTAGAAAATGGCGGCCTTCATAATCATCCCAATGCAATTCATCTTCATCATAGTCTGAATAATTACTTTCAGGTGGGTTTAACAATATTTCTAAAGTTAAAGCATCAACTAATTCATGCTGATAGCATTTTTCGGAATCATCGTATACAGCATCAATTAAAAGATTCTGAGCAACAAAAGAGTTATAAGTTTTATAACCTAGATTCAAAGCAATTAGTTCATAAATATGTGAACGACTAATTTTTACAGGATGTTTATCTTGAATTTTTTTAGATAATTGAAATGCGAATTCTTGAATAGACATAATTTTCTCTACTGCCAACTCTAAACTCTTTATACAAAGAATCTTTGGTGTCATAAGACTTTTAGCAACGCATGTTTAAATGCTAAGAACCAAACGAGTTGATACTTAAGAAAATTAAATTTCGGTATGACTTAAAACTAAGACATTAAATTTTTGAATCCCTTTTCTACTCATGCGTAAGTACGGTAGGCGACCTTAATCCAATATTATCCAATCTCATATTTCTTTGCAATGATATTTCTCAGGAATCAAAAAACTTAATATCACCTAAAATAAAACATGCTAAATTTTTCTATAATTAAAATTTAACTCTAATTATGACAAATTTAATCCAAACCCCTCGCCTCATTCTCCGCCAATGGCAAGACTCCGACACTGCCCCATTTATCCAAATGTGCGCAGATGACGACGCCATGCGTTATTTCTCTAAAAAATTCGATGCTGATGTAGCCACCTCATTTATGCAGTGCATACGCGATGCCATAGATACACGCGGTTGGGGTTTATATGCCGTTGAGTTGAAAACCACAGGCGAATTTATTGGCTTTATCGGATTACATATTCATCCACCTGAGTTTGAAATAGCAGACGCACCCGAAATTGGTTGGCGATTACTACCGCAATATTGGCATCAAGGTTATGCCACCGAAGGTGCAAAAGCCGTACTGAAACATGCTTTTAGAAACCTAAGATTAGATAAAGTCATTTCCTTTACAGCAAGTTTAAACACACCGTCAGAACGTGTGATGCAACGCATTGGTATGCAAAAAGTCCGTGAATTTAATCATCCACGTGTACCAGCGGATCATCCATTAAACCGTCATGTATTGTACGAAATACATCGTAGTGATTATTTGCACATTCCATTTTGCTAATTCAATTATTTTTTAAAGCAGTACAAAAACACTTTAACTTTGCCAGATAGTCACTTTTGACGGCGTTCAATACCGTAAAGATATTGGCTACCGTGCGATTGCTCGTGAAAATACTTAATCATTCATTTGATTAAGAAAAACCCCGCTGCGTGCGGGGTTTTTCATGCTTAGGAATGCATACAAGATATACAGCCAACATCAATCAAAATGGCAAATATAATCAACAACTTCTTTCACTAGTATTTTAAATTGGCTGTTCATAGGAACTACAAATGACTGACCTGTGGCATATAACACGTATTCTGTTTCCTCTCCAATTTGGACTAAACACTGACCCGAAGTGATTTCCACACGCTCATTGACATGAGTCTTGAAAATTAAAGCCTGCTCAGAAGGTAGAAACACACCGATTGTCTTTTTTGAACCATCCTGCATTTGCAGTAAATGACTCACAGAACGTCCACCATAATGAATGGTTGGCTTTTTTTTCACTGAGACAAAATCAAATTGATCAGACATCACAAGCCTCTATATTAGAATTTTCACAAAATTTATAATCTGTTTATTGAACCAATATATTTGAATTGATGAAGTTCCGCAATTTTTTAACCATGCAAAAACATCGTAAAAAAAGAAATTTCCAATTCAAACCAAATCGAAATTTACCACATAAATTTAGGGTATAAAGATACAACAGCAACCTAATATTATGGCTTCTGCACTGAAGTAAATATCTTTAAGATAGAACAGCATATATGCCAGCACACCACATATTCCAAAAACAGATAAGCAATCCAATAAATTTTACAAATTTAAGATATGCATAACTACATCTTTTCTGAAGGATTCATTTAACCAAAGCAACTGTTTTAATTGTTAAAATCTCAGAAATGCTAAAAAACCTCAGATTTCATTCATTATATCCAACACTTAGCCCCTCTATGTATAATTTTAATTTATTGGTATGATAAACAAATCTTTAGAATCTGTTTTAAAAATTACAATTCATTTGAAACAGGTTTTAATTCCAGAATGTAATGAACATCGTTATTACTGTTAGTCCAATGCGCTGCAGCGATAATGATGTACAGCAAAGTTAAAAATTCGACTTTAAGCGTCGAGAATGCAATGGACTCCATTCTCTTGCATTTCCTAATTGGGAATTATTCATGAAAAAGCTGTTTAGCGTATTACTCAGCGCATCTGTGCTGACCCTTTCTGCATGCGGAAAACAAGAAGCGCCAAAAACTGATGCTGCTCAAGCTGATGCTGGCAAAGAACAAGTTGTGACTATGGCTTCTACTGGTTCAGATGCTGATGTTTGGCGTTATATTGCTTCTTTGCCTGAAACTAAACAAGCTGGCATCAAGCTTGAAGTGAAAAACTTCACTGACTACGTGTCTATGAACACTGCAGTAGCAAACAAAGAAATTGATGTAAATGCATTCCAATCTTATGCATACATGGTTGCTTTCAATGACAGTAATAAAGAAAAAATTGCACCGCTTTCTACAACTTACTTAGAGCCTATGGGTATCTACTCAAGCAAAATCAAAAAACTTGATGAGCTTAAAACAGGCGCAACAATTGCTATTCCTAATGATGGCGCAAACGAATCACGTGCTTTATTGCTGCTTCAATCTGCGGGCCTTGTAAAATTAAAAGCTGACTTTAACAATGTTAAAGGTACAACTGCAGACGTGACTGAAAACGCGAAAAAAATCACCATTAAGCCAATTCAAATGGCGACAGCTGTTCGTGTTAAAGACGAAGTTGATGCGATTGTTCTAGGCAATACTTTGGCAATGGAAGGCGGCTTAAACGTATTGAAAGATGCTGTTTACTACGAGCCAATTGATCAAAGCACAAAAATGAACGTAAACGTTCTAGCTGTTGCTGCGGGCCGTGAAAATGACGAAACGTTGAAGAAAGTGGGCGAGCTTTACCACACTCCAGCAGTTGCAAAATATGTTCAAGATCACTTTGGCGGTACAAAAGTTGATGTTAACAAGCCAACTAGCTACCTAACTGACGCAAAATAGTTCTATACTTAGTGCATCTAAACAGGCAAATTCATTTTGCCTGTTTTTCTTTTATCTATAGCTTCTGACGATATGATTCAATTTAAAAATATTTCAAAGCATTTTGAGCTGAAAGGCCAAACCGTAAAAGCGCTGGATCAAATCAATCTAGACATTCCTGACGGCTGCATCTTTGGCATCATCGGCTACAGCGGTGCTGGCAAAAGTACACTCATCCGCCTGATTAATTTGCTGGAGCGGCCAAGCCAAGGGCAAATCATTATCAATGATAGAGATTTTACAGCCTTAAATGCGTCTGAATTACGTCAGGAGCGCACCAACATTGGCATGATTTTCCAGCACTTCAACTTACTGCAAACTAAAACAGTTGCGGAAAATATTGAAATGCCGTTAAAACTGCTGGGCGTATCTAAGGCTGAACGGCAGAAACGCCTCGCTGAACTGCTGGAATTTATTGATCTGAAGCATAAAAAAGACGCTTTTCCGGATGAATTGTCTGGCGGTCAAAAGCAGCGTGTCGGCATTGCGCGCGCATTGGCGAATCATCCTAAAATTTTGCTGTGCGATGAAGCGACTTCAGCTTTAGACCCGCAAACCACACAGTCTGTTTTAGCATTGCTAAAAAAAATCAATCAGGAACAAGGTATTACCATTGTCATGGTTACTCATGAAATGGATGTCATTGAATCTGTGTGTGATTATGTGACTGTGATGGAACAAGGCAAAGTGATTGAAACGGGTTCTACATTGGAAATTTTCAGTCAGCCTCAACATTCTACGACCAAAACTTTTATTCAAACTGTATTGCAGCAGCAGCTGCCTGTTAATATTTTAAATAATCTTGAAAATCAAAATCATAACAGTATTTATAATTTACAGTTCTTAGGTACTTCTGCACAGGAAACTGTAGTTCAAGCTGTTATTAAACAGTTTGATATTAGCCTAAACATTTTATTTGCCAATATGACTGAAATTAATGGTTCAGTCATTGGGCAGATGTTTGTACAGCTCTTAGGCGACCCTGAAATTATTCAGCAAGCTGTCGCTTATTTTGAAGCGCAAGGCGTGAAAGTTTCACAATCCGGAGTAGCCGCATGAGAGATTTAATCGTTCAATGGCTGACTGATGTCACTGCGCCTTTCTGGAAAAGCTCACTGTCTATCGATCAGTTCGTGACTGCGCTGCAAGAAACTTTCCACATGGTGTTTTTCGCCATGCTGTTTGGCTGTATTTGGGGTTTTATTCAAGCCATCATTTTATTTATCAGCCGTCCAGCGGGGATTTTACCTAACCGCCTGGTCTATCATGGTCTAAACCCAATTGTGAACGCATTGCGCTCCCTGCCCTTTATCATCCTGCTGATTGCAGTGATTCCGCTAACTAAAGTGTTAGTCGGCACTTCTATTGGTACTTGGGCGGCAATTGTGCCTTTAACCATTTATGTAGGACCATATATCGGCCGTCTTATTGAGACTTCTTTACTCGAGGTCAACGATGGCATTATTGAGTCTGCCCAAGCTATGGGGGCATCTCCTTGGCAAATTATTTTTAAATTTGTATTGCCTGAATCCCGCAGCTCACTCATTTTAAATTTAACCACAGCAACCATCAGCCTGATTGGCGCAACGGCAATGGCGGGTGCGGTCGGTGCAGGCGGTATTGGTGACTTAGCAATTTCTTATGGCTATCAGCGTTTTGACACCAGTGTGGTTATTTTAACCGTCATTGTATTGCTGATTTTAGTGCAGCTGGTACAAAGCCTTGGTGATTGGCTGTCTAAAATGCGTTAAGCCTTTAATACTGTATTTATTTTAGAACCCTCTTCGGAGGGTTTTTTATCGCTCGAACTTTAAGGTCCTTGAAATCTGTCAGTCCATATAAATAAAGTGATTGATCTAGCTCCCTCAGCAAGCATGAACTTAAAGTGAATCGAATGAGTATTTTTTTGTCCTGCAAGCCCTTTCTTAATAATAGCCTTAGACAATACAATCTACAGTCATAGACCCATTGATGGGCATTTATAATTTCAGCAATTCATAAATAACAACAGGTTCAAGTAATGAAATATCCTTTGGTTTTAATCCCTTTTATTTTGATCTGCAATAATGCTCAAGCAACCATCGCGCCATATGACTACATCAGCAGCATAAAAGTAAATGGCATTGAACTGGGATCGCCTGTCCCCGCTTCTCAAGCAAATGCCCTGCTGAATAAAAGCCCAGCTCATTTAAAATATGACTATTCAGAATGTACAGGCAATACTGAATTTTCAACCCAAACAAATGAAAAATATTTAAAATTTGAAATTTTTTCTGAGGATAATCCTCAAGTCAAAAATTACCAATTCTATAAAAATAAAAACTCATTTTCCCAGCTCGGACAGACCAAAGGATATGTTTGGCTGGAATGGGGGCAGGCAAATAAAATTACAGACAAAATTCAAATCGGTCAAAAAACCATAACGGCACAATATAGCTTTCAGCAATTTAAAAAGGATTTCCCGAAGAGTGCAAAATTGGCAGAAAACAATCTGCCCGCTTATGTGATTCTACTCCCGCCTTCAGTTCTTAAATCCGCTTTAAAAACACCTCAAGACTATGATTTACCCTACATTGGAAACTTAGCATTCACATTCAAAAATGGAAAACTGGTGAAATTCCTGATTAATCAAGGCATTGCTTGCTAAATACTGACCAGTCCAGCGCGTTTATTGAACTTGCAGCGAACAGACAAAACTTCGCCAATCCCGTTCAATAAACGCAAGTTTAAGCCCAGAGCATGCTAAAATAGTCAGCTGTTTTCGCAGGGACTCATTTATGCACTTTGTTCATCTTGGTATTTATACAGAATTTTCGATCACTGAATCTATTGTACGCATACCTGAACTTGTAAAAGCTGCGGCGGCAGATGAAATGCCTGCTTTGGCGCTTACAGATTTGTCCAATTTGCACGCAGCTGTAAAATTTTATAAAAAATGCTTAGATAAAGGCATCAAGCCTATTTTTGGCTCAACCATCCGCCTGAATGATGCAGAGCATAGAATTACCCTGCTTTCCATGACCAAAAAAGGCTGGCGCAGCCTAACTGAGTTGGTCTCTGAGGGCTTTATCAGCGGGCAGCAGTTGGACATCCCCTGTGTCCAAAAAGACTGGATTTTAAACCAGCATGAAGACCTGATTGTTCTACTTGGCCAGCACAGTGATGTCGGCAAAATGCTTCTGACTTCAAATCCACAAAAAGCTGAACCGCTGCTGCAAGATTGGATTGAAAAGTTTGGCAATCGTGTTTATCTTGCTTTAACGCGAACCAACCGCCCCGGCGAAGAAGACTTTATTCAAGAAGCCGTAAAGCTGGCAAAAAAATACGGCATTGGCGTTGTTGCGCATAATGATGTTCACTTCGTAACACCTGAAGATTACGAAGCACATGAAGCCCGCGTCTGTATTGCCGATGGATATGTTTTAGGCGATGACCGCCGCCCTAAAAACTACAGTCCAGAGCAGTATTTTAAAACTGGCGCTGAAATGGCTGAATTATTTTCAGACATCCCCACCGCAATTGAAAATACTTACTACATTGCACAGCGCTGCAACGTTTCACTGCGCCTCGGTTTTAACGATTTACCGGATTATCCAATTCCTGATGGCCACACCATCGACACCTACTTTGAACATTTGTGTCAAGTCGGTCTGGAAGAACGCCTCGATTTTCTATATCCAATCAATAAGCGCGGTGAAGATTGGCCAGACATCCGCAAGCCTTATGACGAACGCCTTGATTTCGAAATCAAAATTATTTTGCAAATGGGCTTCCCTGGCTACTTCCTCATCGTTATGGACTTCATTCAATGGTCTAAGGGCAATGGCGTACCCGTTGGTCCCGGCCGTGGTTCAGGCGCAGGCTCACTGGTTGCATACAGTTTAAAAATTACCGATTTGGATCCGCTGCGTTACGATCTGCTCTTCGAACGTTTCTTGAACCCAGAACGTGTCTCGATGCCCGACTTTGACGTCGATTTCTGTATTGCTGGACGTGACCGCGTGATTGACTATGTGGCCCGTACCTATGGCCGTGAAGCTGTGTCGCAGATTGCGACTTTTGGTACCATGGCTGCCAAAGGCGCAATTCGCGACGTCGCGCGGGTATTAGGCAAATCCTATGGTCTTGCAGACCGTGTTTCAAAACTGATTCCAACCAAACCATTAGGTTTGACGCTGGAAGAATCAATTGAAGCCGAACCGCAGCTCAAAGATGTTGTGACTAATCCCTCTAATCCAGACTACGACGACGCATCTGAAATCTGGGAAATGGCGCTAAAACTCGAAGGCATTACCCGAAACACAGGTAAACATGCCGGCGGTGTAGTGATTGCGCCGACAAAACTGACTGACTATTCGGCAGTTATGTGTGATGCCGATGGTACTGCCCGCGTTGCCCAGTTCGATAAAGATGACGTAGAAGCGGCGGGACTGGTGAAGTTCGACTTCTTGGGCCTACGTAACTTAACCGTTATTGAAGATGCGATTAAGCATATTAATGCGCGTCCAGATGTTACAGAACCTGTCGATATTTCCTATATTCCACTGGATGATCCAATTGCTTATGATGTATTTGCGAAAGCAAATACGACTGCAGTATTCCAGTTTGAATCCGTCGGCATGAAAAAAATGCTGAAAGAGGCGCGCCCAAGTAAATTCGAAGAAATTATCGCCTTCGTATCCTTGTACCGCCCAGGCCCTATGGATCTAATTCCAGACTTTATCTTCCGAATGCACGGCGGAGAATTTGAATACCTGCATCCATTGCTTGAAAAAGTACTTGAGCCGACCTACGGCATTATGGTGTACCAAGAACAGGTAATGCAGGCTGCGCAGTTCTGTGCGGGCTATACGCTGGGCGGTGCGGACTTACTGCGCCGTGCCATGGGTAAAAAGAAAGTCGAGGAAATGGTCAAGCAGCGCCAAACCTTTATTGAAGGTGCCGCTAAAAAAGATATTGATGCCGACACAGCTAACCATATCTTTGACTATATGGAAAAATTTGCTGGCTACGGTTTTAACAAATCGCATGCTGCTGCCTATGCCCTCGTTGCTTATCAGACTGCATGGCTGAAAGCGCATTACCCAGCAGAGTTCATGTCTGCAGTCATGACATCGGAAATGCAGAACACCGATAACGTCGTCTTTATTATTGATGACTGCCGCACCAATGGCTTAGAAGTCCTGCCTCCTTCAGTAAATATGTCACTGTATAATTTCCATGCCAGCGACCCTAAAACCATTGTATATGGTTTAGGCGCGATTAAAGGCGTAGGTGAAGCGGCTATGCAATCCGTGATTGATTCACGTATTCATGAAGGCCCTTTCCGTGATTTATTCGATTTCTGCCACCGTATTGATTTAAAGAAAATCAATAAGCGTACTTTGGAAGCTTTAATCCGTGCAGGCGCATTGGACTGTTTAGGCATTGAACGCTCAAGCCTTATGACACAGCTGCCTGAAGCTGTTCAGGCCGCAGATCAGGCGCGCAGCAACCGTGAAACAGGCATTATGGACTTGTTTGGCGAAGTCGCTGAAGTACAGCGCAAACCAGCAAAACCCGTTAAGCCTTGGTCAGATGAAGTACGCCTTAAAGGTGAGAAAGACACTCTTGGGCTCTATCTTACGGGTCACCCGATTGATGTATACCGCCCTGAATTAAAATCATTTATTTCACAGCGTATCAATGAATTAACCCCTACACGCCGCGGTGTAACGACTGTATTTGCTGGACTAGTGGTCGATGTCGCCAACTTCCCGAACCGGATGATGATTACATTGGATGACGGTACAGCACGTATTGAAGTTTCTGCCAATCATGAACGCTTCCAGCGCTTCAAAGACATTATTCAAGCTGATAAAGTCGTGGTGATTGAAGGTGAAATATACGAGCGTGAAGGATTTGACCGCCCGATGGGCCGCTTAAGCAAGGCATTCAGCTTGAACGAAATCCGTCAAAAACGCGCAAACTGCATTCGAATTACATTAAATGCAGAACATATCAGTAAAACGCTGACCCAAGACATTCAGAAGATGATTACACCTTACTGCAATGTCGATATGTGCAGCCATATTCCATTGCAGTTCAAACTTGACTTTGATTACGCCAAAGCAGAACTGCATTGCGGTGTCAGCTGGAATATTGCACCGTTGGATGAAGCCCTCAGCAAACTGCGCGACTACTTTGGCAAAGAATCTTTGTATATTGAATATCAAGTGAAATCTAAAGCAGCCAAAGCGGTCAGTTATGAGCAGGCTCAGCCTGCAAATATCCCGCCTCCGCCTGCAGATATGAGTATGGATGACGCGATGGATTTATATCAGGCAGACACAGTAAATCAATATTCTTGATTTGCCTCTGTTCTGCAGCAAAGTTAAACATTTAAAAATTCAAATTTGGAACAAAGATGAGTCAAATTGACAATGCGGCTGTTTCAGCGCATCTCTCTCACGTGCGTATTGTAATGGTGAATACCACTTTGCCCGCCAATATCGGCAGTGCATTAAGAGCCATGAAAACCATGGGGCTGTGCAAATTGGTGCTGGTTGCGCCTAAAACCTATCCGCATCCAGATATTGATGCGCTTGCAGCTGGCGCAACAGGTTTAATCGAACAAATTGAAATTGTCGAAAGCTTAGAAGAAGCGATTAAAGACTGTCATATTGTATTTGGCACCAGCGCACGTACCCGTACGATTCCATGGCCTTTACTGGACGCGCGCCCCGCTGCAGAATTGTCACTCAAAGCCGTCTCAGAAAAGCAGCAGGAAGTTGCAGTGATCTTTGGCCGTGAAGACCGCGGACTCACCAATGAAGAATTGGCAATGGCCAATTACCACGTGACTATTCCAGTCAATAGTGATTACGGCGTATTAAACGTTGCGCAAGCCATTCAAGTGATTTGCTATGAAATGCGTATGGCGGCGATGGCCCATGTAGAACAAGGCGCAAACCCCGATGCGCAGATGCATGTTACAGATGACATTGATATGCAATGGGATGAACCATTAGTCACGCATGAGCAAATGGAACAATTCTACCCGCACATCGAAAAAATGCTGGCTGATATTGAATTTATGGACCCAAAAAATCCAAGATTATTGCCTTTGCGCTTGCGTCGCCTATTTGGACGTATACAATTAGATCGTATGGAATATCATTTACTTCGCGGTATATTTACCCGAGTACAGGCCCTGAATAACGGCACATGGAAAAAATCGAAGGATAAAGAGGATCAATCTAATGCTTAAACAGCTCAAAGAAGATATCCAAGCTGTCTTCGCGCGCGATCCTGCAGCACGAAACACACTTGAAGTCTTAACCACCTATCCGGGCATTCATGCTCTGATCATGCACCGTGTCGCGCATGAACTATGGGTTAAAGACTGTAAAGGCTCTGCTCGCCTGCTATCTTCTTTCAGCCGTTTTGCCACTGGCATTGAAATTCATCCCGGTGCAAAAATTGGCCGCCGCTTTTTCATTGATCACGGCATGGGTGTTGTGATTGGCGAAACAGCGGAAATTGGCGATGACGTCACTCTCTATCACGGTGTAACCCTTGGCGGAACAACGTGGAATAAAGGCAAGCGTCACCCGACATTAGAAGACGGTGTAGTGGTTGGTGCCGGTGCAAAAATACTTGGCCCTTTTACTGTAGGTAAAAATGCAAAGGTGGGTTCAAATGCAGTTGTGACGAAGGAAGTTCCTGCAGATACGACTGCTGTGGGCAACCCTGCACGCTTCATTACCAAAAACAAACCAAAAGATGATGAAGAAAATCACCGTCGGGATTATGCAGAAAGCATCGGCTTCCAAGCTTATGCTGCTACACAAGATCAGTCTGACCCGATTTTGGAAGGAATGCGTGTTTTGCTTGACCGTATCCAGATGAATGAAAAGCGTATGAACACCTTGTGCCAGCGCCTATCACTGCTTGATCCGACCTTTAAAAAGCAGCAGCTGAACGAACGGCCTTTCAGTGATGAAGAGTTAAAAATCATCGAAGAAGCCCGCCGTGAATGTGAAGCGCAAAGCGGTCAATCTAAAGCCTGAATTATCAGTTGAATAGTGCACAAGTGCTGAGCAACTGGCTTGCATGTTGATCAGAGTTTTTTTAGACTGACCAACATGCTTGAAAGTTTTTAAAATAAATTATATGGAAGATCATTATGACGCTTAAGCCCTTGGCCGTTGCCTTAGTCGCTTTAACTCTTGCTGCATGCGGAAGCGCTCCAACCAAGAATAAAAATCCAGAAGGCGCAATGATCTTTGCGGAGCCTGAACTTACTCCACCATTCTATGCATTAAACCCATTTAATTATGATGCGCCGCCTCCATTTGAAATTAACTTGCAAAAAGCTGCGGCTCAGCCTGTGACCAAAATGGAAGCAAATCTTGCAAGCGACCCTTCTAAAAAAGTTACTTTGGATGTGAACCGCCTCATCATTCCAACAGTAGACAGCAAAGTACGCACCATGAAATACGCAGTACTGGCTGGCGACAATGAAATTGACATCACTGAAATTGATGATTTCCTGCAGCTGGTTGAAGGCAAAGCGCGCCACTACCCGCCGCGTTTTGTTCAGCGCAACGAACGTAAAGGTTTTGAAGCTAAACTCAAAGAAGTTACTCAGCAATTAGATACTTTGGCATCTAAAGACAATGCTTCTTTTGATATTCTGGTTCGCGCATTCAAAGCCAGCGTTATGGCGCGCAACCTAGATTTAGGTTCTGTTTACACCACTAAATCTTTAACTTACGCACAGCGTATTCTGAAGATTAACCAAGATGATGCAGAAGCAAACTTCTGGTTTGGTTTTGGCTTGTCTGAAGGCGGCGGTCAGCGTGAAGCGATCCCTTATCTAGATAAAGCCATGAAAGCTGGCGTGCAAGAAGCATATCTTTCTGCAGCGAACAACTACATCGCAATGGAACAAAAGAAAAGCGCAGTAAATGTCCTGAAAAACTATAAAGTTAAATATCCTCAAGAAGGTGAAATCGCTGACCGCTTAATTCAAGAAATTGAAAAGCAAGGCCGCTGGAATGTTTGGCAAGTATTGAATCCGCCAAAAGCATCTTAAGTGCTTGCAGTGTAAAAATAGGCCTTAATTGGCCTATTTTTTTAAAACGAATTGAAAATCCTGAGGATTATCGTATGATTTAAAAAATTGAACATATAAATTTAGTGAACTCTGTATGCAGCATAAAATTAATAAATTCCTGCTTACCGGACTAGTCAGCACACTGCTGCTGAGCGGTTGCCAAGTCGTCAGTGTAAAAAATCAGGCGCTCAATGTTTCTATTGCGAACGAACGTGAAAGCATTATTTCACGAAACAAACTCAGCGAAGCAAGCCTGAACGTTCTCTCCATGACTGGGCGTGAAGCAAAAATCTGCTCAGAAAACCCAGAAAGCTGTGTTGACGAAATAAAAAAAATCCCGCAGATTCAAGACGAACAATTGCTCTCCACGGCCAGCGAACTATACTTAGCCAAAGCAATAGAACTGGATAAATCTTCGGACTGTAAAACCAGCATCATAACCAAGCATACGTCACAGGAAAATCAACAGGCACAGCAAACTGCGTACAATAACTGTCTAGATCAGCAATTAGACCTGCTTGATAAAAGCGTTCGCCATAGCTATGCCTATATGTTTTTGACCAAACGCGGGCCTCAAGACCGTATTTTTGACAACCGCCAAGTGCAGATCCGCGATTTTTATAATCAGGCCATCGCAAAATTGGTGCATGCCTATACCTTACGCTACAAGCCAACTGAAGTTGTAAGTCTAATTAAAGTCGGTCAAAGCATCTATAAAATTAATTTTGACAATTACCCTGAACTTAAACAGCGTAAGATTGAAAACTTGATGTCTACCTATAACCTGAACTTTTCAGGTTTGCGTTCAATTACTCGCCGTGACGGTTTTGGTTCAGAATTCTTAGCTGTTTTACCTGATGAAACGCCAAAGCCAATAGGCAAAAGTAAATATATTGTTGACCCTTTAACTTATAAATACCCCAATGGCATTAATCCCAATATTCACCAAGCACGCTATCTGGCAGCCACATTAACTGCGGAACCGGCCAATGCAGCATCTGTAAATGAGATTCTAAATAATTCAACTTTTCAAATTAAAGCCTATGACCCTTATAAATTTGAAAAGCTGAAGATCGCCAACAAAGAATATCCTTTGGCTGCCAATTTCTCTGCACCCTATGGTTTATGGCTGGCAGAAAACAATTTAGGTAAATCAGCATATCTGTCATTGATTGACCGAGATGAACAGCTGACCATGCCGCATTTGTATATGCTGGAACCCTACAATCCAAATAAGAAAGTGATTGTCCTGGTTCATGGTTTAGCCAGCAGCCCAGAAGCTTGGATTCGCCTCACCAACGATATTATGGGTGACCCAGTGCTTCGTGAGCATTATCAAGTGTGGCAAGTCTTCTACTCAACCAATATGCCAATTCTGGAAAGCCGCTTTCAGATTTATGCGCTCTTAACCCAGTCTTTTGCCCAAGTTAACAAGCAAGCCTCAGCAAAAAATGACGCAGTTTTGGTGGGTCATAGTATGGGCGGCATTATTACCCGCTTATTGGTAAGTAATGCAGACACAACTCAAGAAGCGCTGAAAATGATGAGTTCACATCAACTGAATCAATACCGTAATACGGCTGTAGTCAAAGACCGTATGATTATGAAAGACATTCCAAATTTCAGCCGTGCCATTTTTCTTGCAGCACCGCACCGCGGAACAGCTTTTGCAGACCGCTGGTTTACCAAAGCAGCACGTAAAATCATCAAACTGCCTGGCGCATTTTTATCTGCAATCGGTGATGTCATCACGCAAGAAGAAGACCTCAAAGATCTGTTTAAAGAGTTAAGCAATGGACTGATTCAAAACGGCCCTAGCAACTTAAGCCACACCTCTAAATTTGTCTCCTTGACTGAAGATATCATGCCAATCAAAAGCATGAAGTATCATTCAATTATTGGCAATGCAACCAACAGTGACGATCCAAATGTCATTTCTGACGGGGTTGTTCCCTACAAAAGCGCTCATTTAGACGGCGCCATTTCAGAAAAAATTATTAAAGGCGGACATTCAATTCAGGAAACTCCTGAAGCTGTATTAGAACTTCGCCGCATTCTTAGACAGCATCTGGTTGAACTCGGTTTGTACAAGCCCTAATCCAGCTCGTAAAAAAGCCGATGTCATCATCGGCTTTTTACATCTGCAAAATTGCAAAATGTAATTAATTCATTTGGTCCATGTGCACTTTGTGGCATGCATCCAATGCCAATTCATAATATGCCAAACCTTCTTTTGCTGCATTAAAAGCACGTTCCTGCAATTCAGGTTTACCTTCACATAAACGCTTGATCAGCTCCATAGCCTCATAGGGATGAATATCGTCATAATGCGCATGTGCTCTTAACCACGCAATGGTCCGCTTATTGATCGCAACTTCTGGATGCACAGTATAAGCATTAATGCCTTCATAGACCTTAGTGCTCCAGTCACCAGTCGCCCATTCAATGGCTAAATTTGTTGCTGCGAGGCTTTCACATAAACTGCCACGGATGTTGATATTCCATAAAAAATGATTAACAGCATTCATAGCCGCTGGCGGCTTCACGCTATCCAGCTCTTGTACAGAAATACCAAAACCGCCTGCCCAGTCTCTATACCAATTCAGATGACGCTCTTCCACCTTAATATTTTGAATCAGCCAATCCCGTGTTTCTGTTACACCCGACTCAGAAAATTGTGTCGCCTTTCCTAAAGCAAGCCCCATAAACGAAGGAAAATGTGCAACCAAAGGATAAAAATGCAGCAATGCAAAACGAAAACTTTTTACACTTAAACGCCCGCTTGCCATATTCATAAAAAAAGGATGCGCGCTGATTCTATCCTTGAATGGGGTTAAATCATCCCAAAATTTTTGTGACCAGACATTATGAGGGCTGATGATTAGATTAGCATCATCCTGCTTTTTAGAAATAGCGGTCATTTACAGCTCCATGTACATGTAATATTTTTTATATAGTTGCTATTCGATCATAATTTAATTAAACCCCAAAACAAGCAATTTTTTTTAATGATGACTATATAATTAATCAATATTACCTATGAATGATTAAGGGTATATGCCCTGAATAAGGAAAAATTCACATAATTAATATTTTCATTCGAAAAATTGTAATTTTTCCCTCTTGCCGAGCATAATTTCTTTTGTTAAAACTAGTAACTAAGCACTATAAAACCAATGTTTTAAACAGTTCAAACACTGAAATTGAACAATTAAAAAATAAAATATAATTTGGCCAACGCATATGAAGTTAGAAGGTTCAAAACTTTTGAGTCGGAATGAAATTCAAGCCTTGATTTCTAGAGGTCTGAATTATGTGTATTTTTCTAAAACTCTTGAACCCGTCTATAAACGGCAGTATCAGCATGAGGCAGCTTTAGAGTTCCGTTTCCGCGCTCCGATTATTTTAATTCTTTATTTATTTTTAAGTTACGGTATTTATCAAAATATTTCTTCTGGAACACAATTTGTACAGTGGTTCGCACTCTACGCCTGGGTAGGCGTGATTATTTTTGCCGCATGGCTGATTTCTTTTATTCGCAAATTTGATCAATATTTTGAATTGTATGCCGGTGCAGGATGTTCTGCCGCCGTGGCCATTTCTTTTATTATTATTCCTGTTGTCAACAATAATAATGATGCCTTACTGCATGCAGCAATGATGTATGCCGTGGTTATTATTTATGGATTTGTCGGTTTACGTTTTTATACAGCATTATCAGCTGGCTGGCTTGGCGGATTAATTGCCATATTTATCACAAATATTTTAAATTACCCCATCGACTGGACATTTTTAAACCGCACTTACACGTTCAGCAGTTTTTTGGGTATGGCTTTGGCATATGCCATTGACCGTCAGCACCGCGAAAATTATTTGCAAAACTGTATTATCGAATTAAATAAATTAGAAATGGCAAAACAGTCTGAACAGCTTGAATTGCTCACACAATTAGATGCACTGACTGGTCTCGCCAATCGCCGCCATTTGACTGCTGTATTAGATAAACATTGGAACATGGCGCTGCGATATCAAATGCCGATCAGCATCCTTATGATTGATATTGACTGCTTTAAAGAATATAACGACCATTTGGGCCATATCGCTGGAGACTTCTGCCTGCAAAAAATTGCTAATGAACTGCAGGCTGTAACTTCCCGCAGCACAGACTTGGCCGCCCGCTACGGCGGCGAAGAGTTCCTGCTGTTATTTCCGCTGCAGGAAGAAAAGCAAATTGAAAAAATCGCGTCAAAGTTATTAGAACGTATTACAGATCTGGCTTTGCCGCACCCTTCAAGTAAAATATCGCCTTATGTCACCATCAGTATTGGGGCTGCAACCATCATCCCGCAAGAGCATGATGAATTATCGGAGTTTATTCAAAGTGCAGACCAAGCGCTGTATTTAGCCAAAACCAATGGCCGCAATCAGTACTATGTGGCAAAGAAAGACGTAGCCTAACTTTCCAACACGTCCCCATCTATAGGCAGCATATTGGTGTTGCCTAATCTTATGTAATCGTACTTTTTACATTCATCTAATCTTACAATGCTTTTTGTCTGCATTAATTTTGCTAAAATCTGCTGTCATTATTGGCTGAGCCTGTATTGCCTCAAGCCAATGCAGCGATTTTACGCCGTGCTGCTGTCAGGATTTTCTATTCATTGCATCAAATGCAAAAAAATCGCAGCAGCAGCTTATGACATATAGATGCATACAATTAATTTAAAAGGTATTTTTATCACATGACTGCAGACAACCCGAACATTGATCTAAGTTCACTTACCCCAATGATGCAGCAGTACATGACAGTAAAAATGCAGCACCCGCATTCATTAATGTTTTACCGCATGGGTGACTTTTATGAATTGTTTTTTGAAGATGCGCATAAAGCAGCCAAACTCCTAGGGATTACCTTAACCCACCGCGGCAAGGCAAATGGTGATCCAATTCCTATGGCGGGTGTGCCTTATCATGCAGCAGAAGGATATTTAGCGCGCCTGGTCAAAAAGGGCGAAACTGTCGTTATCTGTGAACAGCTGGGCGAAGTCACTGGTAAAGGCCCTGTAGAACGCGGTGTAGTCCGTATTATTACTCCGGGCACTTTAACAGATGATGCCCTGCTGACAGCGCATCAAACTTCAAATTTGGTTGCACTAAGCGTGCAGCAAAATCAAATCGGTATCGCCCTTTTAGATTTAAGCGCCGGCCTTTTTAAAGTACAGCAGCAGGAATTTAAAATTGAGCAGCTGGCTATTGAGCTCTCGCGCTTAATGCCTAGTGAAATTATTATTGATGAAGATATTATTGATCCAAATATTATTGAGCACATTAAGCAGCAATTAGACTGCCCGATTACAAAACGCCCCAATGTCGATTTTAATTTAAATAACGCACAAAAAACCCTATGTGACCAATTTGCAGTTTCCACTTTGTCTGGTTTCGGCATTGATCATTTACCGCTGGCGAAAGCAGCTGCAGCGGCATTGATTCATTATGCAAAAGAAACACAAAAAACAGCATTGCCGCATATACGCACTATTCAGCTTGAACAGAGCTCGGACTTTATTGCGCTCGACCCAGTTACACGCCGCAATTTAGAACTGGTCGATCCGCTTTTTGAACATGGCACATCACTCTTTCAGCTGATTAATGATTGTCAAACTGCCATGGGCGGGCGCTTACTCCGCAGAACCCTCATGCAGCCCATGCGTGATACAGCAGTGCTGGATGAGCGTCTTGACGCCACTCAGGCCCTGCTTAAAGGCTACCATGAAGCCCCTGTCCGATTAGTGCTCAAAGAAATTAGCGATATTGAACGCGTACTGAGCCGAATAGCGCTTGGCAGTGCCCGCCCTCGCGATTTAGTGCAGCTGCGTCAAGCCTGCGCACAAATTCCTTATTTACGGCATGCATTAACACCGATCATTGAAGCACAGCAATCTAAGCTCATCAGCAGCTTAAATCAGGAATTAGGCGACTTTAATGGCCTGCATAAACGCCTAATGTCCGCAATTGTAGAACATCCGCCTGTATTGCTACGCGACGGCAATGTGATTGCCGAAGGTTTTGATGCAGAACTGGATGAACTGCGTAAAATCCGTGACCATGCAGGCCAATTCCTCATTGATCTGGAAATCCAAGAACGTGAAGCGACAGGCATCAATACGCTGAAAATCGGCTATAACCGTGTCAGCGGCTACTACATTGAATTGACACGGGGCCAAGCTGAACAAGCGCCTGAACGCTTTATTCGCCGTCAAACGCTTAAAAATGCGGAACGCTATATCACCCCAGAGCTGAAAGCATTTGAAGATAAAGTCTTATCCAGCGAATCCCGTGCCTTAGCCCGTGAGAAAATGCTGTTTGACATGCTGTTAGATGAATTGCGTCAAGACATCGGCAATTTGCAAATGATGAGCAGTGCTGTAGCTCAAGTCGATATGGTGGCAAATTTTGCCCATCAAGCCCGTTTAAAAAATTGGAACCGTCCAGAATTCAGCCCTGAAATTGGTGTGAAAATTAAAGCAGGCCGCCACCCTGTGGTGGAATCCCTCAGTAAAACTGCATTTACGCCAAATGACACACAGCTCGATTACAATCGCCGTATGGCCATTATTACTGGTCCCAATATGGGCGGTAAATCTACCTTCATGCGTCAAACAGCGCTTATTTCACTGCTGGCATACTGCGGCAGCTTCGTGCCCGCAGAGGCCGCAGTCTTAGGCCCAATTGACCGTATCTTTACCCGTATTGGTTCTGCTGATGATTTATCTACAGGTAAATCGACCTTTATGGTGGAAATGACAGAAACCTCGCAAATTTTGCACCATGCCAGCAGCCAGTCTTTAGTCTTAATGGATGAAGTTGGCCGCGGAACCAGTACATATGATGGATTGTCACTGGCTTGGGCTTGCGTACTGGACTTAACGAAGCGGATTAAATGCCTGTGCTTATTTGCCACACATTATTTTGAATTAACCGACTTGGGCAAAGAGTCTGGCATTGATAACTATCATGTGACAGCCAAAGAGTTAAATGGCCATTTAATCCTGCTGCATAAAGTTCAGCATGGCCCTGCCAGCCAAAGTCACGGCTTACAGGTGGCAAAATTGGCGGGCATTCCAGCCAATGTCATTAAAGAAGCCCAAAATCGATTAAGAATTTTAGAAAAACAGCAGCAACATCATTTAAATCATGCGGTTCAAAATGATCTGTTTTCAGAAAACCAAACGCCTGAAGTGATCGAGCGCATTGTCGAAATTGAAAAAACCTCACCTGCGCTGGAACTGCTCAAGGATTTGGATGTTGATAATTTAAGCCCGCGTGAAGCGTTGCAGCAGTTATATATGCTGAAAGATCAGCTCTGATCTTTACCTTAAAAAAGACTCTCAATTGAGAGTCTTTTTCATTTATAAGTATTTTTGATGATAATGTGTGTGTTTTATCAAATTTAACAGCACTATCTATATCAAATATCAATAAAAGGAATTGTTAGTTGTATCGGTTTTTGCCTAAAATACAGCATTAGTTATTAGAACCATATTTTTTAGGTAGCTGTCGCCATGACCTTTGTTGTCACTGAAAACTGTATTAAATGTAAATATCAAGACTGCGTTGAAGTTTGCCCTGTAGACTGTTTCTATGAAGGCCCGAACTTTCTTGTTATTAATCCTGACGAATGTATCGACTGCGCGCTTTGCGAACCTGAATGCCCAGCAAATGCTATTTTCTCTGAAGACGAACTGCCAGAAGGTCAGGAAGTATTCATTGAACTGAATACTGAACTTTCTCAAAAATGGCCGAACATCACTCAAATTGGTGATCAGCCTGCAGACCGTGAAGAATGGAACGGTAAAGCAGATAAGCTTCAATATTTAGAAAAATAATTTCTAAATTGAAAAATAAAAAAGATCAGCACACGCTGATCTTTTTTATACCGAAAGCACACATTTCATTGCAAATTTTTCAAATTTTCGCTGCGATTTTAGATTAAAATAGAACGATTGTATAAATAATTGATTTTTATAATGAAGCATTTTATGAAGGCTCTGCTTGCGGTTGCTGCAGTCCCTCTAATCTTTTTGGCTGGTTGTACAACCTCTCCCCAAAAAGGGAAAACAATTACTACACTAGACGGCAAACGCATCTTTATCCCTCAGGAAAGCATCAGCTTCGATCGCCAAGTTCCGCCTAAAGTTGTGCCTTATGTATATAACTCTTGGATTGCCGCGTCTGATAATTTACGCCGGGTACGGGAGTATGAAGTATTTTTAGAAAAAAATGGCGTAGGCAACATCATTCCAAGTTTTGAACTGATGCGCACTGCACGAGATTGGCAAAAATGCGGACGCTCACAATATATGGTTCCTAACCGTGAACTGTGGGCCAATCAAATTCCTACGCTGCGAGTATTCAAATATCTGGTTGCAGCCAATGTTTTAAGCGATTTTGAAGTCACCTCTGTATACCGTGATTTGCCGCTTAATCAATGTGCTGGCGGTGCCAATTCGTCGCGCCATCTCTATAACTCTGCCATCGATTTCCGTATTGGGCCTGAATATCCTCAGCCACAAGATTATTCATATATTGAAAATACCAAATTTAGATTATGCCAATTCTGGTCTCAGCATGGCCAAAGCCTGAATATGGGGCTTGGTCTCTACGCCAGCGGTCAAATACATATTGATACGCAAGGCTACCGGACTTGGGGACCAGATCTATCCCGCAACTCATCAATGTGTAATTACTAAAGCATTACATTCAACATAAAAGGCTTCATTTGAGGCCTTTTTTGCGGATAAATTCTGCAAATATCTTCTAAAAAATTGCGCTTCATGCGGAAAGGTTTAAAATGCATGCATCAAAAATGAGGCGCAACACTATGCAGCAGATGTGGACGGAAATTGATGCTTATATCGATTCACATTTAATTCCAGAAGACCCAATCTTAGTGCAGACATTGAAACATACTGAGGAGCGCGGCTTTCCAGATCATCTGGCTGTTGCGCCAAACCAAGGTATGCTGCTACAAATGCTGATTCAGATGAATCAATGTAAGCGCGTATTGGAACTTGGCACGTTTGCAGCTTATAGCACCATGTGGCTTGCGCGCGCGCTGCCTGAAGATGGCTATATTCTTACAATTGAAGGCCGCGATACCCATGCCGCACTGGGACAGGAAAATATTGACAATGCGCGATTGCCGCAAACCATTGAATTGAAATGCGGCCGCGCTGCAGACGTATTAAAAGCATTGCCAGCAGATACGGAAGCTTTTGACTTTATTTTTATTGATGCAGATAAGCAAAGCTACCCTGAATATTTAGAGCTCAGCCTCAATTTATCTCACTCCGGCACCATTATAGTGCTTGATAATGTGATCCGTGCAGGTGATATTTTAGACCCTGAAAATCACAAGCCGAGCATTGAAGGTATCCGCGATATGTTTAAGGCTATGCAGAATCATCCGCGTATTTTGTCCTGTACCGCTTTACAAACTGTGGGCAGTAAAGGCCACGATGGCTTTGCTATTGCCCTAGTGAAATAAACCTATAGCACAAAAATCACTCATCACAATATTTACAAATAAAAACATATACTTGCAATCACTTACCACAGAGTTATCCACACATTATGAGGATAACTCTTTTTTTTACTCTTCTCTTTCATCTTTCAAATCAAATCATTAAAAAGACTACTTCACGACCAATAAAGGCACCGTTGAATTTCGGAAAATCGTAGTCGCTATGCTGCCCAAGAAAAATTGATGAATTTTACTGTGGCTAAATGCACCAAGAACGATCAATTGAATTTCCTGTTCTTGCTGATATAAAAGAATATTTTCTGCAACATCGCCGTAGCGGTATTCTGTAACGACGTCTAAACCTTCATTTTTTAAATATTGCATAGGCTCATTTAAAATTTCTGGATGGTCGCCCACATAAAGCAAATGGCATTGTAAAAGTTTCAGCAAGTCACTCTGCGCAACACGTTTCATCAAATTAACGCAGGTAGGAGAATATTCATAAGCAAAAATAAACCGTGTAGGCGGTTTAAAGGTTGAACCTACTGTCATCACGGTGCATTTAGCGCCGCGGATGAAGTTTTCTACATTTCCGCCAATTGGTTTATTGCGTTCCGCTGAGCGCTCACCCACACGGCCAATCACCGCAATATCGTCTGACTGCAGCACATTAAAGCTCTGCTCGAGAAAGTCGCCTTTTTCCTGAATATGAGAGGCAGTGACCCCGTATTTCTCCTGAATCATATCAGAGATGTGTTTTAATAAATTATTGCTGTAATCAAGGGCAAGCTCACTTTGCTTCTGCTCTAGTTCAGCAAGCTCTTTGAGCAGCATGGCATTGCTTTCAAAACCAATTACGCCGCTGATTTCGCCTAAATGATAACTGGCTGGGTAATAATCCAAAACTTGAAGCAAAACCAGTTCACGCTGAGTTTCTTTCGCAACCCAGACAGCTGCTTCTGCCAATGCATTAATGCATGGTGAAGAATCAATACATGCGATTACACGTTTCATAATTAGCCTCTCTTTCTGTAATAGCTGGGCTATAAGTTGTCCTTATTTTTAACTTAGCATAACTTTTCACTGCATGGCAGGCTTTTATGTAAGTACTTTTATAGAAAGATATTTTGGCTTCGTCATTCTAAAAATTGCCGCATGCAGCTTGGGGCTTTAATCTCTATAGCGTATAAATTTTGCTGGATTGCCACCTATCACCGCTTTTTTTTCAACATTTTTAGTCACCATGCTGTTCATACCAATAACAGCCTGATCAGCAATATGAATACCATCCTTTACCCCAACATGCGCCCCTAACCAAACATCACGGCCAATCTCAATACCGCGTGAACGCACTGGCTGCTGATAGATTGGCGTTTCAATATCCATGCCATGATCAAAAGCATATAAATGGCAATAGGCGGCCATACGCACCTGATCGTGCAGTTTAATACCCGCACGTCCGCCATCCAATATACAGTGATGATTAATCGCAACTTCAGCGCCAATGTCCAAAGGGCCATGCAGCGTACAGTCCGCAGCAATAAATGTATTATCACCTATGACAATTTTACGTCCCGGCTCTGCAAAAATATGCGCCAAAGGTGAAATAAAACAATTTTGACCAATCTCAACCGTTTCCATCTCCATCAGATAGGCTTGATATTCCTGCTGCCATGCTTCAGCCCAGCCCCTATTTTTCGGCTTGAGGCTCCAATACAGCCAAGGCATATAATTCAAACGATGCTTATGCTGCTCTCTATACTTTAATAATGGATCAGCTGCGGGATTTGTATCAGTCATGGTTTGGCTCTTCAATTATTTTCAGCTGCTCTCTGCCGCGAGTGACATCTTGCAGTTTTGATGCGAGTGGAGCAATTTGATGCACTTGCAATAGCGCTAAGATCTTCACACCTTCCGCTGTATATTCTTCAGTATATTCAATTTGCTGTGTATTCAGTTCATACTGAAAAATTGCCCATTCATTAAATTGACACTGAAAAGCAACTTTTTTCTTTTCAATCAGTTCAATTTTTTCCGCTAAAAGCAAACACTGCCCTGCTGTGCCGCCATAAGCGCGTACTAAACCGCCCGTGCCTAATTTAATGCCGCCATACCAGCGGTTTACCAGAACCAGCACATTGGTTAATTCATTGCCTTCAATGGTCGCTAAAATGGGCCGTCCCGCTGTACCTGACGGCTCCCCATCATCATTAAAACGAACATTATGCCCAAGCTTCCAAGCCCAGCATTGATGAGTCGTGCTCAAGTCTGTATTGGCTTCTAAAAAATCTTTGACGGCCTGTTCATTATCGACAGGAACAGCAATTGCCTGAAAACGGCTTTTTTTGATGTCTTCTTCAAAACTGACGGGGCTGGCAATCGTAAACGGCATTGGCTTTCAAATATGCAAAAATCTTGAAGATTATAGCGTTTAATTGGCTTATTTTTAGATTTGATATAAAAAAGCCTCCAGTACGTGGAGGCTTTGAATTACAAACATGAATTAACGTTCGCGCAATGCTTCTTTGGCTTTGTTAAACGGCTTAATCAGATAATCCAAGACTGTTTTTTCACCTGTACGGATATCAACCGTAGCCATCATACCGGGGGTAATTGCAAAATGCTTTCCAGACTTGTTAACCAGCTGATCACTATCTGTACGGATGTACACACGGTAATAGAACTGATCCTGTTTCACTTCATCCCGTAATGTATCGGGTGAAATTACCGTAACTTTGCCTTTTAATCCGCCATAAATAGAATAATCATAGGCCGTAATTTTTACCAAGGCTTCTTGACCTGGGTGAATAAACGCAATATCTCGCGGTGAAATTCGAGCTTCAACCAGCAACTGCTCATCTAAAGGCACAATGGTCATAATTTTGCCATTCTGCGGCACGACACCGCCCAATGTCATCACATCAATTTGCTTGACGACACCGCGCACTGGAGACTTAAACACCGTACGGCTTAATGTGTCTGTTTTTCCGCGAACGACTTGCTGCTGTGTTTCAATGTCGGTATTGGCCTTCGCCAGCTCTTCACGCGCTTTTACATAATATTGGTTGCGTATGTCATTCATTTGATTACGCAATTCATTGGCTTGGCGCTTTAATCTCAGCACTTCAACTTCACTGGCGGCACCTTTTGCCACCAGCGGCTGCGTCATAGAAAGCTCTTGCTCTACCAAGACCAAAGCCTGTCTTAAACCCGCCAAAGATTCCTCCAAATTTGCTATGCGCGATTGATACAAAGCCGTCTCTTCAGTTACCAGTTTTGAATCTGCTGACAGTTCTGAGGGAAAATTCAGCGCAGTTCCATTCACTTCTGCATGTAAGCGTGCCGCGGAGGCCTTCGTAGCAGCCAAAAGTGATTGAGTTTCCCCCACATTGGACTCAAAGCGTGTCGGATCAAGCTGTGCTAAAACTTGTCCCTGCTCAACAATTTGACCTTCTTTTACATTCAACTTGGTCAGAATCCCGCCATCTAAGGACTGAATCACCTGTTCCTTAGAGGATGGAACGACCTTACCGGTTCCTGTAGAAACTTCTTCCAGTTTAAACAGCCATGCCCAAGCTAAAAGCATCAGCAAACCAATACAAATCACCCAGATCACCAAACTGGCTCTAGGCAATGGCGGTTCCTGAAATGTAGTTTTTGCTGAGCGCTGAATATCTTGATTAAGTTCACTCATGCCTGCGCTCCGTTTACTTGTTTTTGCGCGCCGCCAGATTGATTCAGAATCTGATCTCTCGGGCCATCCATGACAATCTTGCCATCATTCATCACAATAATGCGGTCAACCAGCTCCAATACTGCACGGCGATGCGTCGCCACCACCAAAGTACGGTGCTTTAAGTAAAAATGCAGATGGCCAATTAACTGCTTTTCAGACACATCATCAATTGAAGCTGTAGGCTCATCTAAAAGCAGAATATTAGGCTCACGAATCAGAACACGCGCTAATAATAGAGCTTGTCGCTGACCGCCTGAAAAGCCGACGCCACCTTCTAAAATAATATGATCCAAACCTTCTTTCTTTTCTTGCACAAAACCTAAAGCGCCAGTGATATTCAGTACATGCAGAATTTTCTCGTCTGTTGCTAAGGGCGCACCCAGTTTTAAGTTTTCGCGGATTGAACCGTAAAACAGCTGTGAAGTCTGATTCAGCTGTCCAATGTCTCGGCGTACATCTGAAGGGTCAATCAGGCTTAAATCAATGCCATCCAGCTTTACCTTGCCCTGAGAAGGAGACTGCATGCCTGACAGCAGCTGCAGCAAACTTGATTTACCGGCACCGTTCCGGCCTAAAATCGCAATTTTCTCACCAGGCTTAATATCAAATTTTGGAATCACTAGTGAGGGTTTCGGATCATCATCACCGTATTTAAATACCACGCCACTTAGCTCATATGCACCATGAATCACAGGACGATGAATTAAATGTGAATAGTCTGGCTGATCTACAGGTTTCTTCATCAAATCGTCCAAACCTGCTTTCGCAACTTTCGCTTGCTGCCAGCGGCCTAATACACCTGTCAACTGTGCAATTGGCCCTAACATTCGTGATGATAATATCGAACAAGCAACTAAAGCACCTGTGGTCATTTCACCCTTCATGACTGCAAAACAGCCCACCAGCACCACAATAGCAAAGGTCAAGCCCTGAATTTTTTGCGTCCACGCATTCATGAAGCCAACAATTTTGCGCTGTTGCATACTGACAGTGGCTGAAACTTCATTCATGTGATTCCACTGATTTTGAAAACGGGATTCTGCGCGCAGCAGTTTGATATCTTCAATTCCCTGTACCGCTTCCACCAGCATGGCATTGCGGATGGCCGATTCACGCATCCCCAATTGCGCAAGCTTCGCCAATTTTTTCTGCAGCAGAATACCCGGCAAAATCATAATCGGCACAACGATCAGCATCACCCAAAATAAGTTTCCGCCAATAATCCAGAAAATTCCCAAAAACAGCAGGAAAAATGGCAAATCAGAGATCGCAGTAATGGTCGTAGAGGTGACTAACTCACGCACCCCTTCCAACTCACGAATTTGTGAAATAAATGTGCCTGTAGATTTTGAGCGCTGATTATTTTTAATGCGCAAAGCATGTCCAAACACTCGGTCAGAAATACTTAAATCTGCACGCTTTCCAATAATATCTGACAAATGAATACGGGTAATACGCAGCACAAATTCAAAAATTGCCGCCAAAAGCACACCGCTGGCCAACACCCAAAGTGTAGACACCGACTGTGAGGGAATCACACGGTCATACACATTCATAGAAAACACCACAGTCGCCAGTGCTAAAATATTGGCCATCATTGAGGCAAACATAATATCGATATAGCGTTTCCAGTCCTTAAGCGCGATGCTCCAGAACCAGTTTTTCTCAAAGGGTTTGATGTATTCATCTACCCGAATATCCGGCACTGAAGACTCTGGACGCAAAATATAAATATTGCGCACTCCATGCCGCAGACGCTCAAGTGAGAAGACCTGTGACAGGCCTTCATCACCGCTGAGCTGCACACTGACGTTGCCGTCTGCATCCATGCGTTCCACAATACCGACTTCGCCGCTGATAAACTCTATCAGTACAGGCAAGCGCCAAGGATTAAGTAAATTCACATCATATTTGTTTTTACGAACGCTGAGGCCCAATTGCTTAGCCATCACCTGAACCAGTTCATCTGTATTGTTATGCTGATTCCAATCCAGCTGCAGCCGTATTCTTTCTTCTGAGGCTTCTATGCGGTAATGCTTGGCAATATTCAATACTGCTTGAAGCCAAGGTTTATAGTTGATTGTACTTGTCATGGGTTTACTTCAACTCCCTGAATCTTCATATTATTTAGCTCGTAAACATCCCTGCTTCGACCTGTTACTTGTATGTATTGCACCAAACCAGCATAAATATCGTATTGTGAATTTACGATTTCCATCGCCGCGCTGTGAATAGACTGCTCAGCATTTAATAGATCCACAACAGTTCTTGTTCCTAATTTATATTGTTCTTGATACAGCTCTTTGGTGCGCGCAGTGGTTTCTCTGCGCTGAACCAGCACGGCCATTTGCCTTTTCTTGCTTTCAATCTGCTCTCGAATCAAACGTACTTGATCCAATACATCTAAATATGCGGTATTCACCTGAGCCTGCGCTGCTTGTTCAGCATAACTGGCTGCCCGTGTTTGCGCCGACACGCCGCCGCCTTGATAAAAATTGCTGCTCGCTTCAAGCATTATTGAATTATAAAATCCATCATCTTCGTTATTATTTGGATTACGGCCATTCACTGCTTGGCTTAGACTTCCTTTAATATTAATTGAAGGATAGACACTCAATTTAACCTGCTGTTTCTGAGACTTCGCAACCTCTACTGCCGCCTGAGCCTGCATAATACTTGGGATATAGCTGTAGTTTGGATCGGCATATAGATCTGAGCGCTGTAACACAGCATCGGGAATCAGCCACTGATTCCCGGATAAATCATAGCCTAGCAAAGTACGCAAACGCTGCTGATACTGGCGCAGCTGAGTCTCTTGAACAATTAAATTGGCTTCTGCTGCCTCTAAATTTGACTGCGCTTGAATTGGGTCAGCCTGACTGCTGATACCCGCTTTTGCACGCAAATTCGCGATTTCAGCAATTTTTCCAATGCCTTTAATCTGCTGCTGAGCAATTTTAGTGACTTCCTGATAGCGCTTTATATTAATAATGGCATTTGCTACATCATAAGAGACTTGATCCAAACTGACGAGGAAACCTGCTTGCTCTTCCAGCGTTTTAGCTTCAGCGCTGAGCACACTGCTTTTGATCTTGCCAAAGTCATACAGTACTTGCGTCGCATCGATAGTAAATACCTGTCCGCCACGCTCACCTTTGGTCAAATCAGCAGTATTGATTCCTCCTGAAAGCTGCGGATAGTACTTGGATTTTGCATAATCAATATTGGCATGCTGCTCAGAAACCCGAGCAATACTCTGACTGATTTCAGGCCGCCTTTGCACAGCCCGATGAATGGCTTCGAGAAAACTCAAATTCCCTGCCGGCGGCTTATTTAAGTTGCCATACAGAACCTGTGCGCCTTGAGCAGGCACGGCATATTCCCCCATTTTTGATGGGTCAAAAGGGAATTTGCTCAGTTCGGTAATATCAATTTTTTCAGCGGATCGCTTAGGTGTCTGTGAAAAAATAGAGCCAATGCCACCCTTAAAAAGATGAAATTGATTTTTTTCTGCACGCTCAGCATACGCATAGGAAAATTGAAAAGGAATAATCAGCAGAATAACGGCCGCTTTTTTATTTTTCTCAAAATTTCCCCATAGTTTTAAATACTTATCATTTATTATTCGCATGTTTTCTACGCAATAATTTTTATTTGGGGTTCTTTTACTTAATTCGAATATAAAATTACATTTATCGAATATTATTTTTATTTTATTGCTATTTAACCCTCACAACAATGACCTATTTCTCATTTTGTGAGGGTTTTATGCCATTTAGACTGTGAAGTCATCGCCTAAATAGACTTTACGTACAATTTCATTCTCTAAAATTTCCTGAGGAGCACCCTCAGCAATGACTGAGCCTTCGCTCACAATATAAGCATGTTCGCAAATCGCTAATGTTTCACGTACATTATGATCTGTGATCAATACGCCAATACCGCGATCTTTCAGGGTACGGATAATGTCTTTAATATCGCCAACTGAAATCGGATCGACACCTGCAAATGGTTCATCTAAAAGCATAAACTTCGGATCTGCTGCCAGAGCGCGGGCAATTTCAGCACGTCGGCGCTCACCGCCAGACACACTCATACCTAAAGAGTCTTTAATATGGGTAATTTTAAAGTCTGCCAACAACTCGGCTAAACGCTGCTGACGCTGCTGTTTATTCATGTCTTTGCGTGTTTCTAAAATTGACATGATATTTTCAGAAATCGTCAGTTTTCTAAAAATTGACGCTTCTTGCGGCAAATAGCCAATGCCCTTACGCGCGCGCTCGTGCATTGCAAGATCGGACATGTCCAGATCATCCAAGTGGATTTCACCTTTGTCCATGCGCACCAAGCCGACCACCATGTAGAAGCTGGTCGTTTTACCTGCGCCATTTGGCCCAAGCAAACCGACAATTTGACCGCTTTGCATACTGAAAGATACGTCTTTTACCACCCAGCGCTTGCTGTAGTTTTTTGCTAAATGCTTAATGCATAAAGTTTGGGGCTGATTTGATGATTGCTCCATTAATCACGCGCTCCTGGGAATGACTTCGAGCTTGAAGGCGGGATTACAATTTGCACACGGCCAGAAGATGAACCCGTACTGTTTGGCGTACCTTCCGCAACAATGTCACCTTTATTCATACTGTATTTTAAAATATTGCCTTTAATGCTGGCGCCATCCTGTTCTAACAATGCGCTGCCAGTCATAGTAATGATGCCAGTTTCTGCATTGTAAATAATTTTCTGTGCTTGACCTTTGGCTAAGCCTTTCGCTGGATCAACTTTTTGCTGAAAACGTGCTGGGCCGCCTGTCGCAGTAATTGTACTGATTTCTTTGCGGCTATTTAGGTTTGCAACAATAGAATTTGCCTGCAGTTTCATTGTGCCCTGTTCAATGATAACGTTGCCGGTATAGGTGGTAATGCCGGTTTTTTCATTAAAAGTTGCGCGGTCCGCCACCAAAGAAATTGGCTGGTTACGGTCAGAAGGCACTGCCCAAGCGCCTGCTGTGCACAGTGCAAGTGAACCCATCAGCACTGCCTGTTTTAGGAAAGTTTTAGACAATAGTGGTTTATGATTTAGGTTCATACTTTCCTCGAATATTAAAAAATTCGTACTGACCGTTATTTAAATTAGCTTTCAGTCCATTACTGACAAATTCAGCCTGCGGCGATTCCACCGTGACTTGTTTGTCGGTTTCAATTTCGCGTGTTTTAGGCAGTGCAGTCAATTCATCAGTGCGAAAGACCATCTGCCCAGTTTCCATTATTTTAGTGGCCTGAACATCGTGCCGCAAAACAACTTTTTCATTGTCATTATAGCCGTTGGCAACTTTTGCAAAGAATGTTGCGTCTAAGCGCCCATCTTTATACACAGATGCATTTAGATTATTCAGCTGCGAAGTCTTTTGCTGCAAATCCTGCTCTAAACGATCCACCTTCGCACGAATATAAAGCTTCCCATGCTCATCTGTTTGAGTCAGATTAATATTGGAAGCCGAATAATTCATGCTGCGCGCAGAGTCTGCTTGAAGCTTATTGCTCTTGCCACTGTAATAGTAATAACCGCCGCTTACAGCCGCAATTGCGATTGCAGTAACGTATAAAACTTTTGTATCCATAAGCGGTTTTTTAATCCAAATTTACTGAATTATTAAGTTATTAATGCGGTGCGCTGGCAAATTTTTCAAGCATCTCTTGGTAAACACCTTTGGACATCAGCAGCATATCGCAAATTTCTCGCACAGCGCCTCGGCCGCCATAGGCTTGAGTCACTAAGTCTGCGCGGCGGCGTACTTCTACGTGGCCATTAGGTACCGTAATTTTCATACCAGCAATGGCGAATGCAGATAAATCCGGCCAGTCATCACCCATATACAGGCAATCTTCTGGATCTATATTCAGCTGAGCACAGGCTTCACGCAGTGCAGTCCCTTTATCTTCACGGCCTTGATAAACCAAATCTACTCCAAGGTCAGACATGCGCTTTTCAACAATATTACTCTTACGTCCAGTAATAATAATGACTTTAATACCCGCTTTTTGTACGAGTTTCATACCTAAACCGTCACGGATATCGAAAGATTTAATTTCATCTCCAGTATTGGTTAAAGTCACAAAACCGTCACTGAGGATACCGTCTACATCCAGAACCAAAGCTTGGATATGACGCGCCTGTTCTAATAACACGTATGATGCCATTTATTAATTTACCCCAGCTTGAATCAAGTCATGCATACTGATGACACCAATCACTTTATTTTCATCATCAACCACAATGAATTGATTGATTTTTTTCGCATTCATTTTTTCCAGCGCTTCAACTGCGCGGGCTTCTTGTGAAATCGTTGATGGATTTTGAATCATAACTTCTGACACAGGCAGATTCACATCAAAACCTTGCTGCTTATCAATCAGACGACGCAAATCACCATCGGTAAAAATACCCAGCAATTTATCTTCAGCATCAACAATCGTGGTTAAGCCTAGGCGCTTGTTCGAAATTTCATACAGCACTTTATTCATTGGCGTATCTGGCGATACTTTTGGTAAGTCCTGACCAGTATGCATTAAATGTTTTACATGCAGTAATAAGCGCTTACCTAACGCGCCAGCTGGATGCGAACGCGCAAAATCATCAGAAGTAAAACCGCGTGCATCCAGCAATGCAACAGCAAGCGCATCGCCTAAGGCCAAGGTTGCAGTTGTACTTGATGTTGGCGCTAAACCAAGCGGGCAAGCTTCTTGAATATCACCTAAAGTTAGCGCAACATCCGCATTTTGCGGCATTGGGCCTTTGTCATGTCCAGAAATTGTAATGAGCGGCACGCCAACATGCTTAATCAGCGGCATCAGCATCATGATTTCGTCGCTTTTACCCGAATAAGAAATAGCAATGAGCACATCGCCTTTCACCAGCATACCAAGGTCGCCATGACCCGCTTCACCGGGATGCATAAAGAATGATGGCGTACCCGTAGAAGCAAAAGTCGCTGCCATTTTACGGCCGATATGGCCTGACTTACCCATACCGGTAATCACTAAACGGCCTTTGCATTGCAAAATAATTTCGCAAGCTTGGGTAAAACGTTCATCTATTTCTGCCGCCAGCACATCTAAGGCATTGCGTTCAATGCTTAATGTTTCGAGTGCGACTTTCTGAAAATCAATTTGATTGGGCATATTTGGTGGATTCAAAACCGTTTTACCTTTATTTGTGCCGCGCATGCCGCGCTTCAATCACGAAAAATATTTCTGCGTATTTTAGCATATCTCTATAATTTCAATGTTTATAAATGTTCAATTTATAATGCCTTACAGCGGTTTTTAACAATTTTAAGCAAAAAAAAACCTTAGTCCGAAAACTAAGGTTTTTTCATATTCTGGAGCGGGAAAGGAGACTCGAACTCCCGACCCCAACCTTGGCAAGGTTATGCTCTACCAACTGAGCTATTCCCGCAATATGGGAATGCATTATAGAGAGTTTCTAAAAACTGTCAACTCTCTGCGCATTCAACTGACTAATTAATCAGCGCGTCGCCAAATTGTACCTTGACGCGTATCTTCCAGTACAACACCTTGATCCAGCAATGACTGACGGATTTCGTCCGCTTTGGCAAATTCTTTGGCTTTTTTGGCATCTTGACGCTGCTGAATTAAATCTTCAATTTGCGCTTCAGTCAAGCTAAGCGCTTCTTGACCAATATCAGATTCTAAAAAGTTTTTTATTTTTCTAGGATTTTTTGAGCATATATTTAAAGTCTTAGTAATATTTTGGAATACTGATGAAAATGCTTTAAATTCCATAAGTATTTCCTTACTGTTTGATAGTTGATCATGAGTAATTCTATTTCTAAGCAGTTTGATAGTCTTACTAAGCTCAAATAAGATTGCTAAAGCTTTAGGCGTATTAAAATCATCATTCATCGACTCTTTGAAATTTAATAGCAGAGTTTTTGGTTTGCCTGAATAAACCTGTTTATATTCTCGCGATCTACTATCAATTGAAATAAAGTCCCATAAAAATTGATTATGAATCTCAAGAATACATTTTTGAGTATGATATAAACGTGTTAATGCATTTTTGGCTTCTTTCAATGCAAAATCAGAGAAGTTCACTGGGCTCCGATAATGTGAAGACACAATAAAGTAACGGATAACTTCAGGGTGGAATTTTTCCATTACATCACGGATGGTGAAGAAGTTGCCGAGTGATTTCGACATTTTTTCACCATCTACGTTGATAAAACCAACATGCATCCAATAATTTACATATTGTTCGCCTGTAGATGCTTCTGATTGCGCGATTTCATTTTCATGATGCGGGAAGGTCAAATCTGAACCGCCGCCATGAATATCAAAATGGTTGCCTAGGCAGCACGTCGACATTGCTGAACATTCGATATGCCAACCCGGACGGCCATTACCCCATGGAGATGCCCAAGATGGTTCATTTTCTTTGGCATGTTTCCACAGTACAAAGTCAAATGGATGTTTCTTTTCAACTTCTACATCGACACGCTCAGATGCGCCAGCCTGCATATCTTCCAGTTTACGGCCTGACAAACGGCCATATTTGGCAAATTTTTCTACTTCAAAATACACATCACCGTTATTTGATGGATAAGCAGTGCCTTTATTCACCAAAGTGCCGATCATATTTTGCATTTGATCGATATAGTCAGTCGCGCGCGGCGCTTCATCAGGCGCAACACAACCTAAGTTTGCTGCATCGTCATTCATGGCCTGAATAAAACGATCTGTTAATGCTGTAATGCTTTCGCCATTTTCATTTGCGCGTTTAATAATTTTGTCGTCAATATCGGTAATATTGCGCACATATTTTACATTCCAGCCCTGACTGCGCAGAAAGCGGATAATGTAGTCAAATGCAACCATGACTCGAGCATGACCAATATGACAGTAGTCATAGACTGTCATACCGCACACATACATGTCGATATGTCCTTCTTTACGCGGTACAAATTCTACTTTTTTACGCTGCTCTGAGTTATATAGAACAAAAGGTTGCATAGGTCTTTAAATTGTTTCTACCAAAAGATGGGTCATCTTAACCTAAGCATTATTTTTCATAAAGTTTTCATAGAAAATTTTGTAATAAATCTTTCTTAAATTGAAATTTCGCTGTTATAGAGATCAGCCTTTCAGGCTCAACGCTCAATTTGACATTGTATTATCAGCCCGCCTCATTACACTAAGCCATTTCCCTATTTTATGTATGGATTTCAATTTATTAGTTCGTTAAAATCTTTAAAAAATATTTTTATGATTCGCCAGATTTAAGCCGTTTTCCTCAATATTTCTCCACACTTTTATTCTAAGCTTACGCAAAATTACATTTGGTACGTCCAATAATGAAACGCATGCCATTCACATTTAAACTCAGCGCCTTATCCATTTCACTACTTGGCCTCTCTGTTAGCGCTTTTGCAGAAGATCTTGCAAAAACGACTCCTGCTCCAGAAGCAGCTGTACAAACCTTGCCAACCATGACCTTTGAAGTTGAGCAAGCACCCGCTGTTGAAAAAGATCCAGATATCAGTGCAGTTGCCAAAACCATCATTAGCCGTGAAGAAATGGAAAAGTTTGGCGACCAAAGTGTGAATGATGCTTTACGACGTGCAGCAGGTTTTCAAATGCCAAGTCCAGGGCAAGGCCCACGCGGCGGCAATGGCAGCATGCGTTTTCGTGGTGGCGGCGCACCCGTATTTCTAATTAATGGTGAACCTGTTCAAGGTGGGCCACGCGGCGGCATGTCAGTCGTAGACAGTATTACACCTGACATGATTGAGCGCATTGAAATTGTGAAACAGCCTAGCGTAGCTCAAGCATCTGTAGCGACATCTGCGGTCATTAATATTATTTTAAAAGAACCTTTAGATGGCACACGTGTAAGCGGTACAGTCCGTGCCGGTTATGGCATGGCTAAATCTAGCCAAAAAGAAGAAGAACGCAAAAATATTTCTCTGCAAGTCGACGGTAAGACTCAACCATGGATGTATAGCGTATCTGCCAATCAGATGTGGAGCGATACAGATTCGATTACCCTAACTGAAGATGCATCAGGGCAAGTCACCTCACAAAAGCGCGTGACCAATCGAACATCGCAAATGCTGAACCCTCGCGCTGAATATGCCATTGATGATCAGCAAAAATTAGTTGCAGAACTGTTTTACCGCAACAATGAAAGCGAAGGCAGCATGCGTGATCAAATTCAGGAAGATAAAAATGACAGTCTTCGTCTGAATACACGCTATGAACGTAAAGACCGCAGTGGCAATTCGGACAAAGTCCGCTTATCAGTTGAACAGCAAAAAGAATCGCAGTTAACTCAATCGAGCCGCAGCCAAAGCTATACCGACGAACAGATTAATGAATATGGTCTGGCTTATGACGGAGTACGTAAATTTGATCAGACCAAGCAAATTAAATTTGGTACAGATCTGCGTTCCAACGAATTAGAAAGCAATATAACCGATACCTTAGATGAACAGCGCTATGCCTTATATTTAGAAGGCAGCTGGCGTTTTACCCCGCGCCAAACTTTAACGCTTGGCGCACGTCAAGAATGGATCAACCGTTCGGGCTTAGTGGAGTATAATGACCAGAACTTAAGCCCTGTATTGGCGCACCGTTTTGATATGACAGAAAACTGGTCACTGCAAACCAATGTTAGCCAAGCTTACCGCAGCCCAAGATCCGAACAGCTGCTGCCGACGGTCAGCGTATCTACAGACAGTGATGCTGGCACATTAAACAACCCTGACCGTGGTGGTAATCCTTATCTGCGCCCAGAAACCATCAATGCGTTTGAATCGACTTTGGGCTATAACACTCCCGCAGGCGGTGTAAACATCACAGCTTATTACCGTGAAATTGAAGATTATATTGAGCGTGCTATACGCAGTGAAGATACGTTAGGACAAGGTTGCAGCAATTCCAACGATCCAAGCTGCCGATTTGTGGAACGCCCTGTTAATCAAGATAACGCCACAACTTACGGCGTTGAAGTCGCTGGCCGCTATGCATTGAAGCAGACTGACACAGGCCATTCATTCATGCTGAATGCACAGCTGTCTACGGTTCGTGCAAAAATTAAGGAAGACAACGGCACCGAGCGCTTAGCCAGTGATGTTGCGCCTTATACCGCCAGTACAGGCTTATCTTATAATTATCAGCCTTGGCATATTTCCAGCAGCTTAAATCTGAATTACACGCCTGAATATTCACGCCAGCTCAATAGCCAGCAATACAACGGCGAACTCTATGAACGTACCAGCAATGAACGTGTGAATGTAGATTTAAGCATAACTAAACGTTTTGATCGCGACTGGGCGGCTTCAATTAATGCGCGTAATATTTTTAGTACCGATTATAAGGAACGCTTAACCAAAGTAAGCGACGGCAGCCTATACCAAGCCCGCAGTAATGAATCTATTCCAAGCTTACTATTTAGCGTCGAAAAGAAATTCTAGAATGAATGCAAAAAAGCCGATATATCTATATCGGCTTTTTTATACTTAGTCTTTCCAACAACTACTTCTTTTGCAAACTTTTCAACAAAGCTGCAATGCGTAAGGTATGATCTTTCTTGCCGACCTTTTCCAGCACCTTATGCTCTACCCACCATAAATAATCAAAGATTTCAGTTTCACTTGATTTATCCTGAATCAATTTAAAAATATTGGGCAGATAATCATCATATTCATCACGCATTGTTGGAATATGCCGAATTCTTAATGGATCCCACTCCTTGAGCAAAATTTTATGTATTGCATGCAGCAGCGTTGCGTCACGGGTATGTTCTGCATCCATAACCCCCCATCCCCCTGTATATTTTATTTTTTGAAATCATATTCTTATCATCATCAAAATCCTTATTTACAGCGCATTTTTTAGCTCAAATATTTAAGCGCATGCTGATGACTTATTTATATAATTTCCATTTTTTAAATCACATTTATAGACTGCTGCAATATAAATAAATTTTCAATTTATATTTTCCTGCATTTTCACCTGCTGCCGCATAAAATCTCAAAACAGTGTGCTTATAATTATATTTAATAAAATTAGTGTGATTTGTATCAATATTATCCAAACAAATTTCAACCCATCAGTCACACATTTCAGCGACAAATCCAACTTTTATGATTTTCCCAGCATTTAATTGAATAGCGTCTTTATATTTCATCTTATTCAGCGTAAATTTCTAGCTATCTATCGATAAAAAAATTGCAATGAATACCAACTTCCCAGACACCATTTATGCTGTTCAGCACTTAGCTTTTGAAGATCTTGGCGCTTTAGAAGATCTGTTTTATCAACTGGGTTTTCGTGTCCGTTATTTTGAGGCGGGTGTGGATGATCTGACCAAAGCTTTTGAACACACAGGCCTCACCATTATTTTGGGCGGTCCTATCGGTGTGTATGAGACAGAAGATTACCCATTCCTTCAAAAAGAAATAGACTTACTTAAAGTACGTTTAAATAAAAAACTGCCAACGATAGGCATATGCTTAGGCGCACAATTAATTGCTCATGCTCTGAGCGCTAAAGTCTATGCGGGTCATACCAAAGAAATTGGCTGGAGCACCTTGCAGCTTCCTCATCTTTCAAACAGTATATTAGCGCCGCTGCAGGACACCCCTGTTCTGCATTGGCATGGCGATACCTTTGATCTGCCCAAAAATGCTGAACTGCTGGCCAGCTCTAATTTATATCCACATCAAGCGTTCAGTGTTGGTGACCATATATTAGCACTGCAATTTCATATTGAAGTCGCTGCAGACAGTTTAGAGAAATGGCTGATTGGCCATACCTGTGAATTACGCAAAGCCAATATAGATATTCCATCCCTGCGCAAAGACAATGAACAGTTTGCGGCTAATCTTGAAGCCCAATCTGCTCAAATATTTACAGCATGGATGGCAAAGCTCACTCAGGCTTAATGAGAAATGGAAAACTGTCAGCATGTATCACCCTTTATTACATCAACAGTTTTCCAACGCTTTTCTGATTTTTAATACTCTCAAGATTTATAAAATCTTTATATACACGTTGGCTTGATTCAAATGACTCCATTAATCAGTATCGCCCTTATTCATTTTTTTGCCTTAATCAGTCCAGGCCCTGATTTTTTCTTTGTTACGCAAAGCGCAATCCGACAATCCCGTTCGCATGCCTTATTTGCAGCTTTAGGCATTTCGTTGAGTATCTTAGTTTGGTCTATCTGCGCCATCAGCGGATTGCATTTTTTATTTCAGAAAATGGCTTGGCTGCAGCAGGTTTTAATGATTTTAGGCGGCCTGTATTTGCTTTATTTGGGTTATCAATTGCTCAAATCTGCTTTGAATAAACAGCCCGTGCTTTCAGTACAAGAAGCGCTTCATACCCCTTCGCAAAAGTCACACAGTAAAATTTTACTGCAAGGTTTTTTCACTAATATGGCCAATCCTAAAGCCTTGGTCTATTTCAGCAGTGTTTTCTCGATTGGCATCAGCGCAGAGGCTAGCATCTTTGAACAAAGTTCACTATTGGCCTTGGTCTTTGTTGAAAGCCTGCTGTGGTTTGCTGCAGTTGCTTTAGTTTTTTCTGCGCCTAAAATGAGTGCGTATTATCAAAAATTCAGTAAAAAAATTGACGGCATTACCGGCGGTATTTTTATCAGTTTTGGCTGTCTGCTGATTTTAAACCGTGACTGATACCGCTCATAAAGTTTAGCCAATAAAAAAGCACCAATAAAGGTGCTTTTTTATTTTAGTCTCAGGGGGAAACTATAACTTATTTTGCTGCGGCTTTCGGCGCTGGAACAGATGCTTCAGTCGTAATGTTTACAGTAATTTTATCGCCAACATTTGGCACATAAGCGCCTACGCCAAATGCTGAACGATCAAATGAAGTCGTCGCATTGAAGCCAATAGACTCTACTTTAGTCATTGGATGTACACCTTGTTTATTCAATACAGCATCTAAAACAACAGGTTTTGTCACATCTTTAATGGTCAAATTACCTGTAATTTTGTATTTAGTCTTGCTGATTGCCTGAACTTTTGTACTTTTGAATGTGATATTTGGATATTTTGCCGCATCAAAGAAATCAGGTGTTTTTAAATGCTCATCCAGCGCTTTTACATTGGTATTCAAGCTAGATAATGGAATCGTTACATTCACTGATGAATTTGCAGGTTTCGCATTATCTACATTGATAACGCCTTGAATATCACTGAAATTCGCAGATGGTGTAGAAAAACCAAAATGGTTCCAAGAAAATACAGTTGCTGTATGCGTTGGATCAATCTGATAAGCCACAGGCTTCGCCATAGTGAATGTTGCTGCAGAAGCAACTGCTAAACCGATTGTTAATGCTTTAAAGTTCATGTTTTTATCTCACTTATGAATACCAACAACTCTATAGATTTCTACAAAAAAAACATCGTTAAAGATAAAACGTTTTGTTGCATCTTTAGAACGATATCCGCTTCAGCGCCATCAAACAGATAGCGCTTTGCTCGTTTTGCAATGAATTTAGTAAAATCAATATTTAAAACTTCATCTTTAAAAATAACGCGGCCTTAGATTCGGTATTGTATAAATCCTGTCTTTTTCGCTACACGGTCATACAATTTTTGTGCTGTTTCATTATTGTGATGCGTCAGCCAGTACACTCTGTCGCACTGACGCGCCATTGCCGTATCGTAGACCTGCTGAATCAGTTTCCTTGCAACCCCCTGTCCGCGATATTCATCTAGTGTAAATAAGTCCTGCAAATAGGCATAAGGCTGAATTGTCCAGCAGCTGTCATGCTCAATCACATGCACGATCCCTACAACTTCATATTCAATCACTGCGGCAAAGCCATACATATGCGGCACATCCGCACTGCTGAGTTTAGTCCATGTATTTTGGCTAATATCTTCTAAAATATTTGCGCCATAAAATGTTTGATAGCCCTGCCATAAAGGCATCCATTGCTCTTTACGAATACTCTGCAATGGTTTGATTTCAATCGATTGATTCATACTTTTCCTTAACTGATTCCAATTTACAACCCATCTAATCTGTATTTTTGACTTAGATTTCAACTACTGCATACTTTGCTTTCCCAGTGTCTATAATTTTAAAATTTTTGATTTTTAAATGCTCAATTGCATCATCTTGTTGTTTCTGTGAATATTCCCAATATTAGGAAACTGTTTACTGCACTGGCAAGGTTTTTTTATTTCATTTTTTGTTTATGATTTTTTGTATCAGATTCATTTAACAAATGAAATTATAGCCATGGAGAACCACATGTCAGAACAAAATTCAGCGCAAAATGCCATAGAGAAAGCGCTTCAAACTAAACTCCCAAAAGATGTCGTACTGGCTTTTTTATATAATTCAGGCAAAGAAACTGTGGCCGATGCCGCTGAAAAATTAGTCGCGGCAGATGCCGAATATGTTTCTCTCAACTTCCGCAACCCAGAACTAAAACAGATTGAACCATGGGCTGGCTCAACCCAAGGCCGTGATATTTATGTTTATACGTTTGAAAATGTAGGAACTTATTGGAATGTCGATGATTTCCAAATTACAGATATTCTTGCAGAAAATGAATTGGTTGCGGTCTTTGGACAATTCACATATACATCTGTTTATGCAAAAAACACATTCACGTCTCCATTCTCAATCAAAGCGACTGTTAAAGACGGTTTGATTACCTTTTTTCAGTTCATGGAAGATACTTATGCATCTGCTTCATCCTTCCGTGTAGGCGGAGAATGGATTATTCAGCAGGATGCAGATTCAAGTAAAAACTTTAAAGTTTCAGCTGCAACTGTTTAATCATAGATATAAAAAAATCCCCAGATGGGGATTTTTTTATTATAGCTTCTCAACCAAAATTCGATCAATTTGCTTTGTACCACTTTGCTTTTCATGATTCTTGCGGCGAACTTTAATCACCTTTTCTTCTGCAAGATTTTGAAGCATTAATTCCACGGCAACCATGGCCTCAAGCGGTAAATCCTGCCCAATCCATTTCTGCTCGCCAGCGTCCATCAAGATTACTTCATCATTGATTTGGTCATATAGGCTCATATTTTCCTCACTTATGCTGAAATGCATTTCATTTCAAATGAATACTCAATGAATGGCGACACTATATACCTATTGATAAAAACATCAAACACAAAGTTGCTAAATTACATTTATAGGCTTTTTATCCACTTCTGTATGTTTAGAATACTTTTACCAATATCTTTCACATAATGAATAGCAATAAATATTTTTAATACTTCTATTTTTTCTTTGGGTTGCATACTAACAAGCTCAATTATTAGTCCAAATTTATCTGCAAAAGCTACTCAAATTTACAAACCATACAAAAATACCGAAACCGTCGAAAATATCCAGCCGAGGCTTTATAAATTGAAGTCGCTCAATGTGAGTTTTTCAAGCCGAATTCAGCGTCCAGAATATTTAACGCAAGATTCCATTACCGAACTTTATAAAGAAAAAATAGAAAATACACTCAAAGAAAAAAATATGCTTGCTGATGCCTCTACAGCTCAGCCCATTTAGATTGATCTCGCTATTAATCAAAAACGTATTTTTGCAGGTGAAGCCTTAGGGCAAAAATTAGCTGGAAATTATGCGCACAGTGAACTGCAATATACTTCTACGATTACATACCAAAACTCACCGCTTGCATCTTATAAATCAGAAAAATATATTGGTATTGGAGAAAGCGGGAGCTTCGGGAAAATATTTAGAGATTTATCAGGCGAAGGAAAACCTGAACACGAAATTAAAGACGTTGAAGCTTTTGCAGAAAAAATTGCAGATCAATTGCCTAAATAAATAAGAATAAAAAACGCCCCAATAATGGGGCGTCTTTTTTACAGTAAATCCTTAAAGATTAAGCTGTAATTTCTTTCACTGCTGCAACAACCGCATCAGCTGTAATACCGAAGTGCTGGTATAAGTCTTTTGCAGGAGCAGATTCGCCGTAAGTCGTCATACCGATCACACGGCCGTCTAAACCTACAAATTTCCACCAGTAGTCTACATGCGCAGCTTCAACAGCTACACGTGCACGCATTGCAGCTGGAAGCACTGCTTCACGGTAAGCCGCATCCTGTTTCACGAATTCTTCAGCACATGGCATAGATACAACACGTACACCGTCAAGCTGAGCATAAGCATCCATCGCCAAAGAAACTTCTGAACCAGTTGCAATGATGATTGCTTTCAATTCGCCTTTTTCTTCTGCCAATACATAACCACCCTTCGCAACGTCAGCAATTTGCTGTGCTGTACGTGTTTGGAATGGCAAGTTTTGACGAGAGAAAATTAACGCTGTAGGACCTTCAGAACGAAGTAACGCAGATTTCCAAGAAATTGATGCTTCTACAGTGTCACACGGACGCCAAGTGTTTAAATTAGGCGTACCGCGTAAAGACGCGATTTGTTCTACAGGCTGATGTGTAGGACCGTCTTCACCAAGACCGATTGAGTCGTGTGTATAAACATGGATCACGCGCTGTTTCATCAACGCAGACATACGCACAGCATTACGCGCATATTCCATGAACATTAAGAATGTTGCTACATAAGGAACGAAACCGCCGTGAAGCGCTACACCGTTCGCAATAGCCGTCATACCAAATTCACGTACGCCGTAATGTACATAGTTGCCTGCTGGGTTTGACTCAACGCTTGTCGCGCCTTTCCAAAGAGTCAGGTTAGAACCTGCAAGGTCAGCAGAACCGCCTAAAATTTCTGGAAGCTGCGGCGCAAATGCTTGAATCGCATTTTGGCTTGCTTTACGTGTTGCAATTGTTTCCGCTTTTGCATTTACTTCTGCAATATAAGCATCTGCTTTAGCTGCGAAGTCAGCAGGAAGATCACCTGAAAGACGGCGTTTTAATTCAGCCGCTTCAGTTGGATATTTCGCTGCATACGCTGCAAATACATCATTCCAAGCAGATTCCGAAGTTGAACCTTTTGCTTTTGCATCCCAAGCTGCATAAATATCAGCAGGAATTTCGAATGAACCTTCTGTCCAGCCTAAAGCTTCGCGCGTTAACGCGATTTCGTCATTGCCTAAAGGCGCACCATGGCAATCTTCTTTACCTTGTTTATTTGGTGAACCTAAGCCAATAATCGTTTTACAGATAATTAAAGTCGGTTTAGCTGTTTCAGCTTTAGCTTCTACAGTCGCAGCGCGAATTGCATCTGCATCATGACCGTCAACTTTAAGCACTTGCCAGCCATAAGCAAGGAAACGCTGTTCTGTATCGTCAGAGAACCAGCCTTCTACTTCGCCGTCAATTGAGATGCCGTTGTCGTCATAGTAAGCAATCAGTTTACCTAGACCTAAAGTACCTGCCAAAGAACATGCTTCATGAGAAACACCTTCCATTAAACAGCCATCACCCAAGAAGCAGTAAGTGTTGTGATCAACAACTTTGATGTCTTCTTTGTTAAATTGAGCCGCTAAAGTTTTTTCAGCAAGCGCAAAACCTACAGCATTTGCAATGCCTTGGCCCAATGGACCAGTCGTTGTTTCAATGCCTGGCGCATAGCCTAATTCTGGGTGACCCGGAGTTTTAGAATGCAATTGACGGAACGATTTCAAATCTTCAATTGAAAGGTCATAACCAGTTAAGTGCAATAACGCATATTGCAGCATAGAACCATGGCCGTTCGATAATACAAAACGGTCGCGGTTTGCCCATTGCGGGTTTGTTGGATTGTGATTTAAAAATTCACGCCAAACGACGTCAGCGATATCCGCCATCCCCATTGGCGCGCCTGGATGGCCTGAGTTAGCCTTTTGCACAGCATCCATTGCCAATACACGTATTGCATTAGCAACACGGCGTTCATTAAGTGGGGTCGTCATAGGTTAGCGTCCAAATAAATCGTTTAAAAGAATAAAATGAATAACAATTCAAAACTGCCGTACATTGTCTTAAAAAAAGCGTACAGGGTAAAGACTAAGGTCGATTTTTTCACGAATAATTCGTAAGCAAAAACGGTTTTCGTACAGTTGTTGAACAACTTTAGGTGTATATAAATTTGAATGCCTAATTATTGCGCCGACCTGTCGACTTATACTTAAAATGATTTCGAATACAGTCACTTAAATTTGACTCGGGTTTTTATATGACTGTGATTGGCCAATATTGAAGATTTCAGCTTTATTATTTTATTACAGTCACTTACAAACACAATGAATATAATTCATCTTAAATAAAATATAATGAGAAATATCATTAATAAAAAATAAAGCCTGAACTGCTCAAAAAAATAAAAAACATCGATAAAAATATAATATTAAATAAAATACAACAACTTAAAGCAATACACCTTCAGATTATGCTTGCAATGCATCTTTAAGCAGGCCGCCTAATAAAAGATGACTTATCTTGTTTCAGAACATCCATTTTGCAGCCTTTATCAATTTTTTAGATGGTCATATCAATTAAAAAGTCCATAAATTGAAATAAATTCACCCATTTTGATCGCCATGCGCTAGTCCTTTAAAGCAACTCGATGTAACATATTGCGTCTTTTGAATTTAACTGTGATAGGACTTATGCGCGAGTACGCTGTATTTACCTCGGAATCTGTAAGCGAAGGCCATCCAGATAAAATGGCTGACCAAATCAGTGATGCTATTCTGGATGCAATCTTAAAAGAAGACCCATATGCACGGGTTGCTTGTGAAACGCTTGTAAAAACAGGTGCTGTAGTACTTGCTGGTGAAATCACAACAACTGCAAACGTTGACTTTGAAGCAATCGTTCGCCATACCGTAAATGGCATTGGCTATCATCATACCGACTTAGGTTTTGATGGTTCAACTTGTGCGGTTATTAACATGATCGGCAAGCAGTCTCCTGAAATCGCTCAAGGTGTTGACCGTCAAAAACCTGAAGATCAAGGTGCTGGCGACCAAGGCCTAATGTTCGGTTACGCAAGCCGTGAAACTGATGTTTTAATGCCTGCTCCTATTTCATATGCTCATCGTTTAATGGAAAAGCAAGCTGAGTTGCGCCGCGACGGCACTTTGCCTTGGCTGCGTCCAGATGCGAAAAGCCAAGTGACTTTTGCATATGAAAATGGCAAGCCTGTTCGTTTAGATGCTGTTGTGCTTTCTACTCAGCACGATCCAGATATCTCTCAAGCCAACTTGAAAGAAGCTGTGATTGAAGAAATTGTGAAAAAAATTATCCCTGCGGACATGTTCCATGCTGGGACTAAATTTCACATTAACCCAACTGGCCTGTTCGTGATTGGCGGACCTGTGGGTGACTGCGGTTTAACTGGCCGTAAAATCATTGTAGATACTTACGGCGGCATGGCGCGTCATGGCGGCGGTGCTTTCTCTGGTAAAGATCCATCGAAAGTTGACCGTTCTGCTGCGTATGCTGGCCGTTACGTTGCGAAAAACATTGTGGCAGCTGGTCTTGCAGAGAAATGTGAAATCCAAGTGTCTTATGCAATTGGTGTTGCTGAGCCAACTTCGATTTCAATCAACACATTTAACACAGGCAAAGTATCAGACGAATTAATCATTCAATTGGTTCGTGAACACTTCGATCTGCGTCCGTACGGCATTACCCGTATGCTTGATCTGATTCAGCCAATGTATAAGCAAACTGCTGCTTATGGTCACTTTGGCCGTGAAGGTTCAGATACTGCATTTACATGGGAAAAAACTGACAAAGTTGAAGCGCTTAAAGCATCTGCTGGCCTTTAATTTTAAAATTTTTCATAAAAAAGCCTGCATTTTTGCAGGCTTTTTTATTGTCCAAATATTGCTCAAAATTATATTGACTTAAATTAAACCTCAACTTATTAATATAAATACAAGAAGATATGAAGAATGAGATTATGCCCTTTCCATTAGAATATAAATTTATTACTGCGACTGAAGAACAATTAGGATTCAATTTTCCAGAAAAATATAAAGCCAAAATGCAAATTGATAATGGCGGTGAATTCGGCATTAGCCTTTCAGATGAAGATGAAGATGAAGATGAAGATGAAGATGAAGATGAAGATGAAGATGAAGATGAAGATGAAGATGATTACATTGAATCATGGTTTCTTTTTCCCTTCCAAGACACCACCGATATAAAACGAATTAAACGTACAATGGGCCACCTTGTAGAAGAGCACAAATCGACTCGTGAAATTGAGGATTTCCCCGCAAACAGCGTCGCCATTGCACATAATGGCGCAGGTGATTATTTATTGATGCGGGCTGCTGATGATTCGCAATTGGGTGAAGAAATTTACTTATGGCGCCATGATGACGTTGAGTTTATCTATCTCATCGCATCCTCAATTGCAGAACTCATTCAATATGAATGATAAAGATCAAACTAATCATAGCTTTCCACGCTCAAAATCAGGTTGACATGAATTACACTAAATAAACAATTTTTGATCGATTGTTGAATATTTTTTCAGCTAATATATTTTCAGCCCATGCTACAGGGCATAACAAAAAAGAGGAAAACACAATGAATAAATTACTTGTTGCTTTAGGTTTGGCTGCTACTGTTGCATTGGTTGGCTGCAGCAAAGAAAAAGCGCCTGAAACTGGCGCAACGACTGGCGAACACCTAGAAAATGCTGCTAGCCAAGCGACTCAAGATATCCAAAATGCGACGGATAATGCGGCATCTGAAACTCAAGCTGCTGCAGATAATGCCGCTGCTAAAATTGATGCTGCTACAGATGAAGCTGCTGCTAAAACTGAAGCCGCTGCGCATGACGTAAAAGAAGCAACGAAAGACGCAACTGCCCATGCTGCCGCGGCAGTTGAACAAGGCGCTGCTGATGTAAAAGAAAAAGCTCAGCAATAAGCTGCAATTTATAAAAAAGCCTTCTAAATGAAGGCTTTTTTTGTGTTAATAAATAGGCCTAGGCTTGCATCCATTGGGCAAAGCCCTTCATCATGTAGAAAATTAAAGTAAAGAGCATGCAATATGTCTTTTTCACATCATAGCGAAAAACATTATATTCAGCGTACTGGCTGGCTGCGCGCCTCAGTGCTAGGCGCAAATGACGGTATTATCTCTGTTACCAGCCTCATCGTCGGCATGGCGGCAAGCGGCGCCTCAACGCATACCTTGCTCATCACCTGTGTCGCAGGTTTAATTTCAGGTGCAACCTCTATGGCTGCAGGCGAATATATTTCAGTTAAATCACAGGTCGATATCGAAAAAGCTGACTTGCACATGGAAGCGCGTGAACTGGAAAAAAATCCGCATCATGAATTAAAAGAACTGACTCAGATCTATATACACCGCGGTTTAAGCCCAGAACTTGCACATGAAGTTGCAGTTCAGCTCACAGAAAGAGATGCTTTGGAAGCGCATGCCCGTGATGAAATCGGCATTCATGAAAACACCTCAGCCAATCCACTGCAGGCTGCGGGCTCCTCTGCCGTCGCTTTCTCTCTTGGCGCGCTTTTCCCGATGCTGTCCATTCTGCTTAGCCCAGATCAATATGTATCGCAAACAGTGATGGTCGTTGGAGTCTTATCGCTGGCTTTTTTAGGCGCGTTATCCAGTTATTTTGCTGGCACCTCAATGCTGCGCGGCAGCTTACGCGTAACGCTCTGGGGGATTATCGCTATGGCTTTTGCCGCATGGATTGGCTCAATGTTTGATGTATCACCCATCTAATAATATAAGTTTTACCAATATAAAAAATCAGATATACACATTATGTATTTATACATAATGTGTCTTTAACAGATATAGATTGCGTACAATATCCCGACTTATTTAGTTTGAATTATCTCCTGTCCTTATGTCTGTTATTGCAGCACCTGCAAATCGATCTAATATATCGGTTTGGGTGTCTTTTTTACTTTTAATTTTAGGTACACTTGGCGCATACCAAGTGGTTGGCATCAATCAAGCCCTGCTGTTTCTTGTTGGCGGTGCGCTGGGTATGACGCTTTATCATGCTTCTTTTGGCTTCACCTCAAGCTGGCGCGTCTTTATTAAAGAACGCCGCGGCCGCGGTTTGCGTGCACAAATGATCATGCTGGCCTTAGCAGTTTTGCTGTTCTTCCCTGCTTTAGGCGCAGGAGAACTGTTTGGCAACCCAGTCAAAGGCAATGTTAACCCTGTATCTGTGTCTGTCATGATTGGCGCATTTATTTTCGGCATTGGCATGCAGCTGGGCGGCGGCTGTGCTTCGGGCACGCTCTATACTGTCGGTGCTGGCAGCATGCGTATGATTGTTACGCTCATCTTCTTCTGTACAGGTTCTTTGATTGCCACTACGCATCTAGACTGGTGGTTTAATTTACCGCATTTAGCGCCCATTTCCGTGGTCCAAAGTCTTGGAGTTATTCCTGCCCTGCTGCTGAATTTTGTGCTTTTCGCCTTAATTGCTGCTGTGACGGTTTATTTTGAGAAAAAGCGCCACGGCAGTTTAGAAGCTGAACCTCAAAGCCAGAACCAAGGGTTTAAACGCTTTTTACGCGGCCCATGGCCATTGGTGTGGGGCGGCATTATCCTAACCCTATTGAACTTTGCAACCTTAGCTTTGGCAGGCCGTCCATGGGGAGTCACTTCAGCTCTTGCGGTTTGGGCAGCTAAAACCGCCAGCTTTGCTGGCTTTGATGTTGCCTCTTGGAATTATTGGCAACAGCCTGCAAATGCAAAAGCATTAACTGAATCATTATGGTTTGATGTTACGTCGATGATGAACTTCGGCATTATGCTTGGCGCTTTACTTGCAGCAAGTCTTGCAGGCAAATTTGCACCAAACTTTAATATTCCTAAGCGTTCACTCTTAGCCGCTATCATTGGCGGTCTATTACTTGGCTACGGCGCACGTTTGGCTTATGGCTGCAATATTGGCGCATATTTCAGCGGTATTGCTTCAGGCAGTGTTCATGGCTGGTTATGGCTGATCTTTGCCTTTATAGGCAATAGCATTGGCGTAAAACTCCGTCCGGTTTTCTTCCCAGGTGAACGCCCTCAGCCAGAAAAACTGACTGGCTGTTAATCACTTGAGTCAAAAAGAAAAACCCATCTACGGATGGGTTTTTTATGTGATCAATCTAAATAGAATAAAAAGACTTTTACTTAGGCGTTAAAGCTTCACGCAAGTTACAGCCAAAACCCATAATTTGCTGGGCCTGCTTATAGCTGCTGTAATCGCTCAATGCAAATGCATAAAATGCATCTGCTGTTGCAAATTTCTGCTTTAAACCTTTTTGCGCCGCACCATCTAAAACCACGCCATCCAGCAGATTCAAATTGAAGTGACCTAAACGGTACAGTTCATTAAAGTAAGAATTCATCATCTTGCAGTAGGCTTCTTTGGTTGGCTTTAAAGATGTAGAGCTGACTGCATGCAAATGCAGTGTTTTTAAATTATTCACATCTAAAACGGCTTGGTCCGAAAAGGCTAAACTTTCTGTTTTTTTGAAATTCTGGAAATCCATTGTGAGTTGTACATTCAGCCGATCAATTTTATGCTGCAAGTCTTGGGTATTTTGAACACGGTATGCAGCTGTATCTATTTCCGCCTGCGGTTTATCGTCTTGGGTACAAGCAGTCAATACTGTACATAAAAGCACAGATGCATAAATAGGTTTCATTTCACACTCAATTCAACGTCCAATCTCCTGCGCCATTATGCCCGAAATTTTCTGTTAAAGAAGTCCGATACACCTATGCATGCTCAGTTCAAAGTGTTTTTTCATTCATATAGCGCCAGTAACGCTTTGGCACATATTGAATGTGAAGTTTCATATTTTTTCGCGCTTCAATATTTACACTTCTGAAATAGTCTTTCCATAACTGATCATACAGAGCCTCATCATCATCCAGTTCAATACTAAAGTCTTGGCTATGCCCTATCGTGATCTGACTATCTATCGCCAATGCATCCATTTGCACCTGATGCACTTCATTTAAATCGTAATATAGACCATATTTGCGCTTTTCATCGTAAATCAGCCAGCGTTGATCCTGATAACGGCGTTTGAAATGACCCTCTATAATAGGCAGTACGTTAAAATCTGGGGCTATCAGACTGAGGAATAAGCCGTCCTTACTTTTTTTAAACCGTACAAAAGCTTCCATCCGATGCTTTTCCCGTCCAACCTGCTTCGCCCATTGCGACACACCCAGTACATCAGCATGACCATAGTCTTGATCGACTGACCGCTGCGACTGAAAGATATACACTGCAAAATTAAAGCAATGCTGAAATGCCTGATCCTGCTCAGACAAAAAGCTGTAATAAAACCTTTTTAATGCACCAGCAGAGGCTTTTTGCTTTAAACCTTGCCAGACGCGCTGCGCCTGCTCATCATTGGATGGCACATCTACAGAATCATCAAATAAACCTGACTGTGCATGCGGATCAGAGCTCACCGAGACATTAAATTCTTTAAATTGAAATGCTCTAAATATGCAGCTTAGTAAGCCAGTCATGGTGCCATCAAATATATAGCGCGCCATTTTTAAAAACCGAAACCCAATTGCGGTGACAGCTGCTGCGTATATTTTGAATTTCCTTCTTGTAAAATTTGATTACGGATTTGGCTCTCGCTCTGATCACGCAGAAATTTAGGCGTATCTGCACAGCGGATAAAATGCTGTGCACGGTTATAGGCCACCCCCATCCGTTTGAGCTGATCAATATGGATTTGACCAAAACGGCGCGCTTTGACAATTTTTTTAGCAGAAGTCACGCCTATACCGGGTACACGCAAAATCATACGGTAGTCTGCACGATTAATATCGACAGGAAAGGCTTCAGGATGTCGCAGCGCCCAGCTGAGTTTAGGATCAACCTCTAAATCCAGATTAGGATGTGCATCATCGACAATTTCGGATGCTTCAAAACCGTAGAAACGCATCAGCCAGTCACTTTGATATAAACGGTTTTCGCGCAGTAGTGGCGGCGCAGAACCAATGGCTGGCAGTGCTCTGTCTTCTTCGTTAATTGGAATATAGCCCGAGAAATACACGCGCTTCAGCTTAAATTCTTTATAGTGCCGATCCGCCATCATAATGACATCTTGATCTGTTTCCTGCGCAGCGCCCACGACCATTTGCGTGGTTTGCCCTGCAGGTACAAATTTCGGAACGTGCCGAATCACTTGATGTTCTTCTTTGAGCTGAATCAGTCTGTCGCGCACAATCCCTAAATCTTTTTGCACTTCGGCATGGCTTTTTTCAGGTGCAAACTGTTGCAAACCCGCTTCAGTAGGCATTTCCAAATTAATGCTCATCCGGTCTACATAAAGACCCGCTTCAGTAATAATTTCTTGTGATGCACCCGGTATGGTTTTTAAATGAATATAGCCATGAAAGTTTTCTTCCAGACGCAATTTTTTCACCACTTGCAGCATACGCTCCATGGTGTAATCCGCAGATTTAAAAATCCCAGAACTGAGAAATAAACCTTCAATATAATTACGGCGATAAAAATTCATGGTCAAATCGACCACTTCCTGAACGGTAAATGCAGCGCGTTTGACATCATTAGAACGGCGCGACACGCAATAGGCGCAGTCGTAAATACAGACGTTAGAAAAAAGAATTTTCAGCAGCGATACACAGCGCCCATCTTCGGTGTAACTATGGCAAATACCATTTCCTGTATTGCCAATCCCCTTATCTTTATTTTGGCGCTTGCTGCCGCTGGAAGAACAGGACACATCATATTTAGCCGCATCTGCCAATATTTGCAGCTTTTCACGGATACGTTCAGACATGAGAGAAACTTCATAACATTTTTACTTCGACATTTAAATTATATCCTGCACAGTTAAGCCAAAAGGCTCTGACAAGCTTTTCCACGACACAGCATGTCGTTTTAATGACCTCACCCGTTTCTGCCTAAATGCACTATTTTGGCAATAAATAACGAATATTATTTGCCAAACTGGGTCTCCTTGGGCAAAGTGAAGAGATACAAGGAGATGCAAATATGACTTTATTAGAACAATTAGGCATTAAACACCCATTTCTTTTAGCGCCTATGGCAGGTGTGTCTACACCTGAATTGGCCGCAGAGGTTTCTAACCAAGGCGGATTAGGTTCTTTGGGTTTAGGCGCCAGCACAGCATCTTCTGCCCGCGAACAAATTTTAAAAACTCAGGAACTGACAGATCAGCCCTTTCAAGTGAATTTTTTCTGCCATCAGCCAGCAGTTTTAGATGCACAAATTGCACAGCAATGGATTGACTATTTAAGCCCGCAATTCCAAAAATACGGCGCTACACCGCCTGAACAGCTCAACTGCATTTATCCCAGCTTCTTAGATAATGATGATTTCTTGAATGTTGTGTTGGAAACCCAGCCTAAAGCGGTCAGTTTTCATTTTGGCATACCGCATGCGCACCAAATTCAAGCGCTCAAAGCAGCAGGTATCCTTACACTGGTTTCTGCAACAAATTTAGCTGAGGCCTTAGCAATTGAAGCTGCTGGCATTGATGTCATTATTGCGCAAGGCATTGAAGCTGGAGGACACCGCGGTATTTTCAATGAAACTTTTGACAGCAGTGTTAGAACAGCCGATTTAGTTCAATTGATCAAAAAACATTGCCAGCTGCCAATTGTCGCCGCGGGCGGAATTATGACTGGCCAGCAAGCGAAGGTATTACTCAATTTAGGTGCAGATGCGCTGCAGCTGGGAACTGCTTTTGTACAATGCAAAAGCTCGAATGCCAACATTGCTTACCGTAAAGCGCTATTTGACCAGCCTATAACTCAAATTACGGCCAGTATTTCGGGCCGCCCAGCGCGCGGCTTAATTAATCATTGGCATATGCAAATTGATACGCCTGAACGTCCTCAAGTTCCCGCCTATCCATATACCTATGACTTAGGCAAGCAGCTTCATGCCGCTGCTGTACAGCATAATGATCACGGTTTTGGCGCGTTTTGGGCAGGCAGCAATGTTGCACAAATTCGTGAATTGGAAGCAGCAGATCTAATCAATCAGCTGGTTTTGGAAATGAATTTTGCATAATGCTTAAATCTGCACGGCTTGAGTTTTGTATAATTCAAGCTGTGCATTTCAGAAATTGAAAATTGCCCAATGTCATAGGGGCTACAGCATTCGCACATAATTTAATTTATAAATTAATTCTATGTGATTTAATGCTTTATATTTAATCAAATCTACTTATTTCCAATCAAAAATACCCAAAACTAGGGATAAATCCATTTGTGGTATTTATGTTAATTTAGCCACATTATTTCAAATAAAAGTTAAACAGCATGGCTATTGCCTTACTTGCATTGGTAATTCTTGGTTTTTCTGCCGACAGCGTGATGCACATCAAAAAAGAACCGGATCAGGCTAGTATCGTCATACAAGAGCAGAGCCAAAGTAAAACTGCAGCAGACAATAAAATACCTAGCAGTGACATAAAAACTGATGTCGCTCCGACACAAAACATTAAATAAAAAATCAGCTCAAAGCATAAGTGCTTATCCTTAAAGCCTTATGCGCTGAGAAGCATGCTTTTAAATTATTGATCCAATAAATTTACATGCTCTATTTGCACATCACTCATTAAATTGCCATGCGCCAGCAAATGATCGAAGTAAGCCTCTACCACTTTATACTGGTCTGCTGTCGATTCCACTTTATACATATTTTGACGGAACTCGTTGCTTGAGTGCAGGCCTTTGGTGTACCAAGCAATATGCTTACGCGAAATGCGGCAGCCCGAATATTCCCCATAAAACTCATACAGCTCGCTCAAATGTCCAAGCAATACTGTTTTGACTTCTTCAATGCTGGGCGCGGCCATATGCTCACCTGTTTCGATAAAATGCGCGATTTCACGAAAAATCCACGGACGGCCTTGCGCTGCGCGGCCAATCATCACCGCATCTGCGCCAGTATAATCCAGTACATATTTGGCTTTTTCTGGCGTGTCGATGTCGCCATTGGCAATGACTGGAATATTCAGCATACTTTTCACTTCTTTAATCAGTGAATAGCGTGCTGTATTTAAATACATATCTTCACGGGTACGCCCATGCAATGCCAACGCAGCAATCCCTGCTTCTTCTGCACGCTTGGCCACCCGCATGATATTTTCGTGGCCATTCAAAAAGCCTAATCTGGTTTTCAGCGTTACAGGCTCATCAACCGCTGCCACCACAGTATCTAAAATTCGGGCAACCAGTTCTTCGTCTTGCAGCAAGGCTGATCCTGCAAGCTTATTGCAGACTTTTTTTGCAGGACATCCCATATTGATGTCCACAATCTGTGCGCCATTCGCTACTTGATAGCGGGCTGCTTCAGCCAAATCCTGCGGATCTGAACCTGCAATTTGAGCCGAGATAGGTGCAATTTCCCCATCAAAATTGGCACGGTATAAACTCTTTTTGCTCATGCGTAATGTTTTATCAGAGGTCATCATTTCACTGACAGCATGACCTGCGCCAAAATATTTGCATAAGGTACGGAACGGCCGATCTGTTACTCCCGCCATTGGCGCGACCCAGAGCTTTTGACCAATAGGCTTATCAAATAATTCTTTGATTACAGTATGCTGAGTCATGCAATTTTTCCGCGCGCGATGGGTTGCACGCTATTCAGTGGTATGACCAGACCAACGGCTACGTATGCAGCGCATTATACCAAGGCTAGAGCTTTAGCCGTGCATTGAACCGCATATACTTTGTGATCAGAGCAACTACACTGAAATAGCGTGAAAGAGAATTTTAATGGGATGCAAGTCTAAAACTTTCTTCACTAAAACTCTAGCCAAGCCGCCATTTAATGATTAAGTAAAAGTAATTTTATTGGTTTTATAGGATAAAACATCCAAATCGCCTGAAAATAATAGCCCCCTGTTAAACAAAATAATTTCTTTGAAACCAAATAATAAAGCCCTATTCATTAAGGGCTTTTATACATCTAAACAATTTCAACACAGCATAGGGCTTATGATTCAATCCGTACAATTTTGCCATGTTCATCGTGATGCACAATGCTGATTTTTTTCTGACGCCCCTGCTCGACTTCCTTTACAGGCACATTAAAATGATGCACATAGTCTGTCATGGTCTTGACTTGAGTCTTTTCCACAGTTTTAGCAGGCATGTAGTTTGACCACAAAAGCAATGCTGCTACGCAGGCAAACAAAGCGGTAATGCCATGCTCAAGACCTAAGCCAAAAGAGCCAAACAAATGCTGCAGCACATGATGTTTCTGCAGACTCATTAGCCCTGCAACAATTAACACTGGACGCCACAGCAGCAGCCAAACCGCCCACATCATGGCGGTACTGGTGTTTGAAGCATAGCGTTTATGCCATGGCAGCTGGCGCCTTAAATCGATAATTAAACTATTACTTTTCATTGATTTTATTCTCTAAAAAATTATTTAAGCGTATACCGCGGTCTGGACTGACCCAGCGCGCCCGTTGCCCTGTACCTAATTTCAAAACTTTTGGAAATGCGACAATACTGGCTGTAATGGTGATTAGCCAAAACACAAAGGGATACCAGATCATCCAGAAATAGTTCTTGCCCAGTGAAGGCTCGTAGCGGCTATCCATCCATTTACTGATTGCAAACTGCAGCAGACAGGTTGCGCCAAGCAACATGCCCGTACCATATGGCAAGAAAGGAGAACTGACTTCGCCTATACCGCTAATCGGCATAATAAAATGCAGCAGCCAAACCACAGCCAAAATCAGCATGAGATAGGACCAGACCAGAGTCAGAATCAATTCCATCATCAGCGGCCATAAAAAATTCAGCTGCGGCTTCAGCAAAACATCAATATTTTTCAGCAGTACTTGCGCGCCGCCCATAGCCCAGCGCAAACGCTGCATCCACAAGCCCTTAAATGTTTCAGGCATTAAAATCCAAACCAGTGCATTTGGCTCAAAGTGGATATTCCAGCCAGCGCGCTGCAGCTTCCAAGTAATATCAATATCTTCCGTCAGCATATTCGGCGACCAGTAACCCACGGAATGCACCGCGCTCTTACGAAAAGCTGTAATGACACCTGATACCGTAAACAAACGCCCGAAACTTTGCTGCGCCCGTTTAATCATGCCAACAATGGAAGAGAACTCACCCACTTGAATCCGGCCAATTAAAGTAGAACGTGTGCGAATGCGTGGGTTACCTGTAACTGCAGCAACCGTTTCATCTTTTAAAAAATGGCGCACCATCCACGAAGCGGCATGCGGATCGAGCAGCGCATCTCCATCAATGCCAATTAAAAATTCCGCATCAGTCAATAAGCTTCCCGCTTGCAGCGCCATAGCTTTGCCTTGGTTTTTTGCCAGATGCACCACGCGCAATTTTTCATATTGCCCAGCCAAGCGGTCCAGCACCTCAGCTGTATTGTCTGAACTGCCGTCATTAATCGCGATCACCTCAAAATTTGGATAGTGTAATGACAATGCATGACCAATGGTTTCTTCAGCATTATCCCCCTCATTAAAGCAAGGCACCAAAACAGCAACCTTTGGTGATTCGGCCAAAGCCGGAGGCTGCTGATACTGCGGGTCTTTACGCTCTTTCCAGTAAAAGATCAGGGCGCCAATCATCCATAAATAAGACATGAACAGCGGATAATAAAAGACAAAGTGCAAAGCAGAATGCCAAAATTGCTGTAGAGCTGACATATTGAATTCCTCTAAGGAATAAGTTTGCTTGATTTCAAATCAAACGCTTTGCGCATCACTGCTGTATCAGGGTGATCTTTAATCGGATCATCGGGATAGTAAGCTACATGAATTGCTCCCTGCTCATACAAAGACTGAATGGTTTTCGCCATTTCGTCCGATGGGACTTTTTGGTTGTTGCGCCAATCCACCGCCTGCAGTTCAAATACCGCTTTTTTCATGCAATCTGGATATTTTTTGACTCGATTGATAATGTCTTTATAAAACTGATCGCTATTTGGCGCCTGCTCCATATACGGCATGGCCATAATGGCTGTGAAATCGTAGCGCTTTAGCGACTCTTCCAAAGACTGCGAATACCAATTTTCTGCATAAGGCTTTAACGCGACTTGTGCATAGAGATTGCGCGCAGTGAGTAAAAATGGCTGGTACAAACGTACATCTGCAGCCAGTGACAAGGCAAAATCATCAATCGCTTTGGTTTTAAATGCCGTCCATTTCTGCAGGTCTGCATCATTATTGCGGATCTCAGACAAATCATTTGGCAAGCCTATCGCCGCATAAGCTTTCATTGCATCTGCGCTGGCATCTTCATAGTCTGAAAGCGTGGTATCGTCATGGAATAACACACCATTAAATGGAACTGATTTCGCCAAGTCCATATAAATGCCCGCAATGGTTTTACGCGCTTCTGGGGAAAATGGACTCAGGCGCTTATACCCCATATTCAGATGCTGACTGTTGCTGCTCTGCTGTGTGACCACGACATCATTGGATACAGGGTTGCTTTTTGGCAGCTCCCAAGCGAGTAATGGCATCCATGCGTAGACCCGGCTCACATGTGTGCGTGTCTGAATCTGCCATGCTACGCGGTTAAACAAATCTGCGCGCATTGGCAAATAATGATTGGGGAAATACACCATATCTGCAGAGCCATTGGCATCCGGGTCAGAAAATGCCTGTAGATAAACCGTATTCACTTTCATGGCTTCAATACGGTCCAGCAGATTGCTCAGATTGCGTTCCTGCTGGACAGGATTTGGGTCGTAAATATAATCCAAATCGATATGCATGATTTTTTGCGGACGGTTATTATCCCCCAAGTATTTTTGGCGGTTTTCAATTTCCTGCGCCAAATCGGCCGTGCTCATATTGCCTTCGACTAAAATGCGGTTCAGCTGCCCCAATGAGCTTTGCACTGAATCCGCACCGTCATCCAGACTAATGGCAATAGGCATACCTAAGTGCTTAGCGATAGACACCGTTTGCATATTGTAGCGGCCATAAGGCCAAACCATAACCCGCGGCGACTGTATGCCGTGCGCAGTCAACAGTTTATTGTTATGTCTTAAATCCTCAGTAATCCGCTGCTGATAATGCAGGTCATCTTCATAAGCGGCCGTTTTAGGGTCATACAACCGCGTTACTGCCGCCGGCTCTGAATTGCCCTGCGGATTGCCTAAAATACCGCGGTGCAGGTTATAGCTGTGGCTGGCTATTTCAACTAAACCGCTGTTTTGCATTTTTTTTAACTGGTCCCAGGACAGCATGGCATTGCGCGGAATCATCTCATCAGAGAAATCAACTTTTTGATTGGCTGAAGGTTCCAGCCATGAGCCGACTAAAGCTAAGACTGCTGGAATTTTATTGGCTTTTAGAATGGGGTATGCATTTTGATAAAAAGATTCATAGCCATCATCTACCGTCAGCAGCACAGGTTTTGACGGCAGACGTTTTTGGCCTTGATGCGCTTTCAGCAGCTGATCGACATTAATGAAGTGATAGCCATTTTTTTTCAGCCAGGCTATATGCTTTTCAAATTGAGCTGTACTGACTGCATATTCTGGAATAAGCGATTTATTATCGGTAATTTCATGATAGCCAATAACAGTCAAAATTTGGTCACTTTGTACATCTTTGCTCCATGCGAGTGGAGAGCAAAATAATGCTGCAGAAAGTGATGCCGCAAAAAAATTTAAAAGAAAACGAGTTTTCATGAGAAGCTGCTCAAAATTAAAAGCAGAAACTGAAGCTTAAATCCGTTCATCATCCTGATGAAGCTGTTTCCCTTAAGCAAATTTAAACACAGTTTCCGTTATGACTTTTTAACAAAACAACATGAAATGAATCTTAAAATTATTAAATACAAGAACAATTTAACCGCTCATGCCGTCTCAGAATTGATCTACATTCAACTATGAAAATGAATTGCGGAAAGTCAGACTGGCACTGGATTTTTTTTGCGGTCAATTACATAAATGAAGCTACGCTAAAGCATCAGCCATATTTTTAATGCATATTTAAGAAATGCTTTCTATGCTATTAATTCGAGCTGGTCCAAAGTATTTTACAGCCCAAAACATAAAACTGATTCCAAAAAAATTGGACGCCGGCATAGACAAGCAGCAAAAACCTGCTGTATTTTCAATACGGAATAGAAGATTAATTCATCTTTTATTTTACAGCCATAGTATACTGCTTCTGCCAATTGTCTCACCTTTTCGGAACATATCTTCTACGCTATGAACAAAAAATTAGTATCCTCTGCCAGCCTTAAAACTTTGTCTGTTTTGGCCATTTCAATCAGCTTAGCTGCTTGCGGCAATGGGTCTTGGTGGTCTAAAGATGATGAGCCAACCTTAAATACAGAGCAAATTCGCAAAGCGATCCCGGCGCGCGTGAATGACCGCAGCTCATGGGCAAAAGACATTTTCGACATTACAGAGCAATTGGGTATTCCACAAACCAAGCAAAATATTTGTACAATTGTTGCGGTTGTAGATCAGGAATCTAACTTTGTCGCAGACCCGCAAGTTCCGGGATTAGGTGAAAAGGCAGTAAAAGAGATTCAAACCCGCTTAGATGAAAAGTTTAAAGATAAATTAGGCGACGGCATTGGCGGAACTGTGGCGGGCTACTTTGAAGAAGTGCTGAAAACTCAGCCAAGTCCTGACAACAACTATTTAAGCCAAATGCGTAAAGTCAAAACCGAACGCGAATTAGATGAACTCTACCGTGAAATTTTCGACTATATGTCAAAGCATTATCACGTCAGCGCACTGACTGGCGCAGCCAAATTGGTCGGGCAAGATTTTGGTGAAAAATTAAACCCAATTACCACATTGGGCTCTATGCAAGTACATATTGGCTATGCCAAAGATCATAAGCGTCAAGGCGGAAATATTGCTGAGTTACGAACAGATATGTATAGCCAATTCGGCGGCATGTATTACGGCATCCATCGTTTAATGATGTATCCTGCGGATTATGATAAGCCGATATACCGTTTCGCAGACTATAACTCTGGACGTTATTCCAGCCGTAATGCTGCCTTTCAAAGCATGCTGAATGATTTGACCGATGCAGAACTCAGCTTAGATGGTGACTTGCTGCTTTACAATAAAGACGGTGATGTCCGTTCCGCTAAAAGTGAATCTGAACGTGAATTGCTAAATGTATTTTCTGCGAACAGCATTATCTTAACACCGCGTCAAATTCGCTCAGATCTGAAAAAAGAGAAAGATCTAGATTTTGAAGATACAGCGACTTACCGTGCTGTGACTAAGCTGTATAAAGAAAAAACAGGCAAAGAGGCTTTTTATGCCATGATGCCTGAAGTGGTGATTTCTGGGCCGAAACTGAGCAGAGACTACAATACCAACTGGTTCGCGAGCAGAGTGAATGGACGTTATCAAACATGCATGAACAGAATAAAAAATCTAAAAATTTAGCATTATTTGATTTTGATGGAACCCTGTGCAGCAAAGACAGTTTTACGGGGTTTATCTTTTACGCCTTGCGCAAACGCCATATTGTCCGCAAGGGGCTGAAAATTCTTCCTTGGATCCAAGCCTATTATTTAAATTTGTACCCAGCGCACGCCATGCGCCAAACGCTTTTCCGCGCCATGTTCAGTGAATCAAATGCACAAGATGTACAGCGCATTGCAGATGAATATGCACAAAAGCTGATGCATTCACTCGACCCTGCTCTTTTTAAACAGCTGAAAAGCCATCAGCAGCTAGGACATGAAGTGGCCTTAGTTTCTGCTTCAGTCGATTTATACCTGCAGCCCATTTGCAAGTTGCTTGGGATTGAATTGATTTGTACTGAGGTTGATATTCAAGATCAAATACTGACAGGCTCATATCAAACCTTAGATTGCAGCTGTGAGCAAAAAAAGCTCCGCATTCTAGAAAAATATCACCTCCCAGCTTTCGATAAAATTTACGCTTACGGCAATAGCAGTGAAGATCAAGATATGCTTGAACTCGCCGATTACCGCTATATGGTAGGCACTGATGCAGAGCTGCCAAGGTTATTCAGCCCAAATCTGCATCAATATGAAAGCTCACTTGAATCATCATAATGATTCAATAAAAAAGGCCATGCAATTGCATGGCCTTTTTTATTTGCGCTCTTATTTTGTAAATGGGAACGCATATTTCACAATACGCTTAATCACACTGCCGTATTGTTTTACAAGGCTGGCATTGTTGTAGTTCAAGCCATATTTTTCACACACTGCCTGCACTTTTGGCGCCATTTTACGGTAACGGCGTGCTGGAACATCTGGATATAAATGGTGTTCAATCTGATGGCTTAAATGACCAGTCAAAATATGAAACGCTTCAGAACCAGTCAGGTTTGAAGAACCGCGGATTTGACGCATATACCAGTGACCGCGGCTTTCATCCTGCAAAACAGATTTCGGGAACACTTCCACATCTTTGGTAAAGTGACCACAAAAAATAATACTGAACGTCCAAACGTTACGAATGCCATTCGCCACTAAATTACCGGTAAACACAGGCAGTGCTGCTGGGCCGGCAATCAGCGGGAAGAAGAAATAATCTTTAAAGAACTGTTTGCCAATTTTGCTCTGCGTTGGCTTCCACTCTTGTACAAATTGTTTCCATGTTTTGCGCTTATAAATCACTCGGCCAATTTCAAGGTTTTGAATGGCAACGCCCCACTGGAACAGCAAGCAAAATGGAATGCTATACAGCGGCTGAAGCAGGTAGCCTGGCTTCCAGCGCTGCTCAGGGAATAAACGCAGCAAGCCGTAACCAATGTCATCATCCATGCCTTTAATATTGGTATAGGTATGATGCTTGTAATTATGCGTTTGACGCCAGTTATCCGCCGTACCCACAATATCCCACTCATAGCTTGGACCATGGAACTTTGGATCATTCATCCAGTCATACTGACCATGCATGACATTGTGTCCTAATTCCATGTTTTCCATAATCTTGGCAAAACCAAGCAAACCTGTGCCTAAAAGCCATGCAGGCGGGAACCAGCCAGCAAACAACAACGCGCGGCCAGCCAAAGAAGAATAACGGATCGTAGAATACACGCGGCGGATATATTTGGCATCTTTCTCGCCAATATCATCCAGCACTTCTTGTTTAATTGCATCTAGTTCACGGGCAAGATTGTCTAAATCCGACTGAGTCAGCTCACGATTTTTTGGGTTTTTAAAATATTCAATTTTTACAGGCATGTTCATGTTTTTTGTCCTACCTTATAAATCAATTACGAGATCAGTTTGAGCTGAATTCACACAAATTTTTAATGCATGGCTTGGCTCTGAGTCTTGCGCGCCGTTCACGAGGTTTTTTGTTGACCCTTCAGATTTAACGCATACACATTTATTGCAAATTCCCATGCGGCAGCCATGTGTAGGCTTAATATTCTGCTGTTCCAAGCTGGCCAAAATAGATTGACCTTTAGGAATGCTGATTATTTTATTTGACTGCGTCAGAGTCACATTGACAAAACCTACGTCGTCATTTACAGCAACACTCATGCTGAATGCTTCACTTTGGAAATGATTCGCCATAGGTGCAAACAACTCTTCCGCTTTGGCTGTAAACCCAGAAGGTCCGCATGCAAATACCGTACTTTCTGTAAGATGCGCAATAGCTGATGCATGTGTTGTATTTAAACGCTCATCGGCTGCATCTTCTTGCGTATAGAAAATTTGAAATTTGAAATTTGAATTAGCTTTTGCCAACTGCTCAAAATAACCTTTAAAAGCAGCATCTTCGTGACGTTTTACCCAATACAGCAATTCTATTTGCTGATTTTTCAGTTGGTTCTTTTTCTGCAAAGACATCAGCATGCTGTACATTGGTGTAATGCCACTGCCTGCCGCCAGCAAAACCAAAGGCTGGCCTAAAGAAACTGTCATGTCGCCAAAGGGCAATCCAAACTCAATAATATCGCCTTCTTTTGCCTGCTCAACCAGCCATGAACTTACTTTTCCGCCTTCAGCTTTTTTAACGCTCAATAAAACATGATGCGCATCCAGCTGAGTCAGACTGTAACTGCGTTCATAGCGCACGCCGTTTACGCTTACAAAAACCGGATGATGCTGCCCTGCTGCACCAAATTTGAAATGACGGTTCACCAGCAATGTAAAGCTGGCTAAATCTGCAGCAGCCATTTCTTTATGCACAACTTTTGCTAAAGCTTGATTGCTCGACCAAAGCGGGTTGAATTTCTGCAGCCAAAAATTGACAGCATTCAAGTCAACAACGCTCTCTGTAAAGAATCCCAAAGGCTGTTTCGTTTTTTGAATTGCATGCATAGTCACGGACATCTCATTGCGGTTTTTAATTATTATACACATGTATATATATTTGTATATATATTCATGTATTTTATCGATACCCTACAAAAACTGTAAGCTTTTGCGTTAATATGTTATGGTTTCTAATCCATTGAAAAATATGGTTCCGTCTGCATTGAAAGTGAAATTAGGTATTATGCTCGAAGATCAAGCAATCACTGAAACAGTGGCTGTCCGTACAGTTGGACGTAAGGCAACAATTACTAAAGAAGAACTGTTTCAAGCAGCATTAAATTTAATTGGACCGCAAAAAAGCATTGCATCACTCAGTTTACGTGAAGTGGCTCGTGAAGCAGGCATTGCCCCAAATAGTTTTTATCGCCATTTTAAAGATATTGATGAACTCGCCATTGAGCTGATTGACCGTTCAGGTTTAGTTTTACGTCAAATCCTGCATGAAGCGCGTCTTAAAGCCTCTAGACAGCAAAGCATTATTCGAAGTTCAGTAGAAGTATTTATTGAGCAATTGAATGTGGATGAAGGCAATTTAAGCCTTTTGCTGCGCGAAGGCTACACAGGCTCTACATCTTATAAACAAGCGGTTGAACGGCAATTAAATTTTTTTCAGCAAGAGCTGAAAGAAGATCTGATTACTTTAGAGCGTTTGAACCACAGCAAATTATCTCATCCCGAAATTGTGGCCAAAGGCATCACCCAGCTGGTGTTCAATATGGGCGCCAAAGTGATTGATTTACCTGCAGGCGACCGTAAAGAAGTGGCTGAACAGACCATGATTATGATTAGAATGATTTTAGAAGGCGCCCGTCATATTGACGAAGCAAAGATTCGGTAAAGCATAATTAAATCACGCAGTTTTAGTGAATTAAGCCAATTTTCTTCGCTGCGTGTACCGCTTTTGTTCTCGAATTTACGGCTAATTTTTGGTAAATATTTTTGACATGCACATCTACAGTAAATTTTGAAATATTAAGTTCCACCCCTATTTCACGGTTACTTAATCCATTTGCCACACATGCCAAAATTTCTTTTTCTCGCATTGATAAATTAGTATCAACATTCTCATTTACATCAAAGCTTAGCTCTGAAGCGGAATTTATATTCTTGAGTATTTTTTTTGCTATAGCAGGATCAATAATTGCACCGCCTTTCAACATAGTCCGTATTGAAAACATGAGTTCAAAATCATCTTTTTCTTTCAGAACATAACCAGTTGCCCCTACATGCAAAGCTTTATAAATAACATCGAATGTATTCCATGAAGAAAGCACCATAATAGGAACAGTGCTTGCGATTTTATCCCGAATGCCTTCAATAAAATCAATACCGCTGCCATCTGGCAAATTCAAATCAACCAGCATAAATTTTACTGAATTTGAACGACAGATATTTTTAGCAAAATCTATGGTTTGAGAGAATAAAATATCCTGCTTTTCATAACCAAAACTTTCTAGAATTTTATAGATTCTAAGTTGATGCGCTGGGTCATCTTCGAGAACGAGCATTGGCTTGAGTAAAGGAAATTCGAAGTTCATTTTATTATACCTTTCATTTAACTCCTGAAGTATTTATTGTTAAAATCTAAAGTACTATCCCTAGAATTAGGGATATTGAATATATTAAATTGAGGAATTCAACCCATTATGATTTTTATGTGAAATAGGTTGTATTATAAATTCTAAATCATACGCAATCTTGTAATGAATTATTCGCCAATAGGCAAACACCTTAAATTTCAAATGACTCATTCCTGATTAGGGTCTGTTGACATTTCATAATGGTAACCAAATAAAATACAGGCTAAAGCAACTGAGTTTGCATAATTCTGCTTTAGCTTATCGTAACGTGTTGCTATACCTCTGAAATGCTTCAATCTTGCAAATGCGTTTTCAATTAAGTCTCTGATTTTATATAAATACCAATCCATATGTTTATTGCTGGATTTAGAATTACACTTCTTTGGAATATTTGCTTTTGTTTGAGTTTTTTCGATTTTCTCTCTAAGCAATTCTGAATCGTAACCCTTATCAGCACACAACATTTCTGTTTCTTCTAAACTCAAATAATCAATTAAATCAGATGCAACTTTCACATCATGCGTTGTGACATCACCAATGGTAAATTCGAACGGGTTTCCATTTGCATCTACAGCTAAGTGGATTTTAGAACTGTTTCCGCCGATGCTTTTAGTAATAGATTGGTCTTTGATACCAGCAGCATGTTGATGTGCTCTCACATGACTCGTATAGGCTCATGCTTTCAGTGCCTGCAGTGTGAGCCTATACGAATCATATTTACTGATGGAACAGCTTGAAAATGAGCTTCTGCTTACAGGTATTGCAACAGAAACCCATGCTGAAAGTGCTTATATGAAATGTAATTGTGAGTGAAGTTAAACCATCTGGCTGGAGCTGAATGCTCCAGCCATCATCTTTTGAACTTTTATGCTGATTTAAATTTCAAATACTTAAAAATAGGTATGTACTCAAAATTCAGAATGAATACATTGAAGCAAAGAATTCTGGACTTTTATCAATGAAAAAAACCAAAGCTCTAATTGGCAGCATTTGCCTGTTCAGTATGCTCAACCCTGCCTATTCCGCAACTCCGTGTACTACTTCTCAGGACGCTGGCATTGTTCATCTGAATTCAAGTAATCCGGCACGGATCAAAACAAAAGTATATTTCAAAAATTGTAGCCAGCGGGTTCGTCCAGCTTTTGAATGGATATATAAAAAAGATAATACGGGTGTTTTCTATTTAGATCACCAGCCAAATCATGTCATTCCTGTAGGATTCAATAGCCGATACGGTGCAGACTGGGATGGAACTGGAGGTCTTGTAGGTGGAAGTCAAAGTGCATACGAAGCATCCGCAAATTTCGATAGAATGGTGTCGTACGGCGATACAAGAAATATAACTTCATATACTGAAATTGCACCACCTGATTTTGGTGATCTAAGTAAATACCCTGTAGGTACATACCATTCATCCATGATATTTAGTGTGAATACTTTCTGACTTATATATCGTTCCTACAGTTTATTAAAACTGATCTTTATTCATTGAAAAAATAGTTTCTTCATTTTTTAAAATACCTACTTTGGGTTATTTATAAAAAACTATTCAATTTTAAACTAAACCCTGTATTTCTTTTCTTTTCAATATAATTTTCACTTACATCAGGATACTCAAAACCTATGCATTCTTTATTCAAACTGTCTGGCGTTTTATTGTTAAGCGGTTTCGCATTCAGTGCTTATGCTGCTAGTCAAAGTATAACCGTAAACTACACCCTGACTGTTCCAGCTGCATGTAACCTGACGGGTACCGCACCCTCAATCAATAAAGTCCTTCCTGTGGATGGAAGTGCTATCGATGAAAAATTCAGTATTAAATGCAATGTGCCTTATACACTGGAGGTAAAATCTGCCAACAAAACAGGACAAAGCGCATCTGAGGTAATACACAAAAACAATGCAAGCGCTAAAATTCCGTACAATCTTGAAGTCACAGGCGGCTCTCTTGCTGTTGCTGTCAATGGCCCTGCGACAAACGTACCGCCTTCTATTTCAACCACAGCAACCGATTATACACTGAGTGCAAAACTTCCTGTCGCTCTGGTATCTAGCAACTACATGGCCGGCGAATATACAGACACAGTAACTATTAACATGACCTACTGAAAGTTTTATGCGCTGAATATTTCAATGCATATTTAACGCACTTCACGAAGTAAAATATTTGTTCTGTTGTTATCTGCAGCAAAAAATCAATTCAAATACCATTTAACTCAAGACTTTGGTTAAAACGATTTTTGCAATATCCATTCAATATTTTACTTCATATTTTATTACAGCAACTGTTGCAACTCTCTGCTTTATAAACATGCTTAATACAAACACAGTTCAGTAAAAATGAATGGTTCTTATTATTCACTATATTGTTTTAAATAGACGATTTTCAACATGTGAAATGCCGTCTGGGGAAATATATGTTTGCAAAAACAGCCAAACAATTCAGCTTATTTTTAACTTCAGCAACCCTGTTCTGTATGCCTGTTCATGCAAATGTAACCATTTTTCCAGTCCAGCTGAACATCGGTGGGGAAAAAGGACAGCGCAGCACCGCAACCAATCTTGTCGCCAGCAGTGATGAAAAAGCTCAAAGCTATGAAGTCAGTGTATTTCGCTGGTCTCAGGATGCTTCAGGTCAAGACATTTTAACACCAGATACTGAGCTGATGGTCAATCCACTATCTTTTGTACTGGAACCTGGCACAAAGCGCATGATTCGCATGGGATTCAGACAACCCGTTGCAGATATGCAATTAAAGCAGGAAGCCGCATGGAGAGTGGTCTTCACGCCTCTGCCAGATGCTGAAAAATCTCAGGGTATCAAATTTAATTACGGTTTTAATATTCCGCTGTTTGCAGGCAAAGGCTTTCAGGCAGACATGTCTTTCGTGCTTGCAAAAAATGCAAATAACCAGCCTGTCATACTGGCAAAAAATGCAGGAACTGCGCACTTCCAGATGTCTGAATTTACATTGCAAAATCCCACAGGTAAAACACTGTACAACAGCAGCGAACTCAAATATGTACTCCCTCATCAACAAGTTCAGCTGAATCTGAAAAATTTTACAGTAGCTGCCGGCACACCGCTAAAACTGGTTACAAAAACACCAGACTCAAAAACACTGAGTTTTGACGTCGTGGAGCAGCAATAATGGTTATTAGAAAACTAAAACAAAGTATTCCACAACCCGCTGTACTTTTGCTTGTTGTTTGCTGTCTGCATACCGAAATTGCAGTTGCTCAGAATGTCTTAACCGAAACGCCACAGGCTGACGCAGCAGATACACCCACAGTAAAGCACAGTATTGCAGGTATCTGGGTCAATGGCATTGACCTGCAAAAGGAAGCCCTTGTCATCAGACAGAATAATCAGCTTTTTATTGAATGTGCCCCGCTTAAAACAGGCTTTGTCAATATTTCCAGATTTTCTTTTCTGAACAACAACAATGCTCAGTACTGCTTAATTGACCGCCCTGATATTGGTATTGAAGTCGATGAAAAATCACAACTGCTGAAACTCAGCATACCTGTTCAATACTTGCAAAATCAGAAGCTGCACGCACAGCAGGCTGCAAAACTGGAATTCCCAGGTCTGGGCGGTTTTATTAACTACAACACCTATTTTCAGGATGGGGATTACAACAAACAGCTGAGTGCATCTACAGACCTGAACATTTTCTGGAAGAACATGCTGTTCAACAGTGGACATCTATTCCAAAAAGACTATGAAAACAATCAGGACTCAGACTTTAAGAGCAGCCGCTTAAACACATCCTTAAGTTTTGAATTTCCAGAACAGATGACCACCCTGAAACTGGGTGACAACATCAGTACCTATACAGGGTTGAATCAGTCCTTTTACTTTGGTGGTTTAAGTTTTGGCACCAACTTCACCAGCCGCTCTGGTTTTACGTACTGGAACACACCTTCCATTCAGGGCAGCGCCCTGACTCAGTCCAGTGTTGACTTAATCATTAATGGTGCACAGGCATACAGTGGTAGGGTTAACCCTGGGCAGTTCAGTATAGACAGTAATATTGGCTTTAACGGACTTGGCAGTGCTGACATTATTGTTAAGGACGTATTGGGCAACACCAAAGTTCAGAGCATGGATATTTTTGTGAATCAGCGCCTACTCCGTCCAGGCTTAACAGACTATAACCTTTCTGTAGGTAAATTGCGTTATAACTATGCTTTTGATGATGAAGACTACCGCGACTGGTTTGGCAGCACCTATGTCCGGCACGGTATAAGCGAATACACCACGCTAGGCGCCGTTGCTGACTACAGCAAATCACTAGAAAGCGCTGGGCTACTGTGGAGTCAGTATCTGTATAAAATGGGTTTACTGGAAATCAATTCTGCATACAGCCGTGTAGATGACTGGGGACTGGATGGCTATACCGTCAATGCAGAATTCAAACGCGATTTACAGGATTACAGCATAGGTCTGCGTTCACAATATTATAGCGAAGACTTCCGCATGCTAGGTCTAGATGACTATAAAACAGGTTATTTACCTAAACAGGAACATCAGGTCTATTTGTCCAAATACAACATCCCTGTACTGAACAATCTGTCTTTAAGTTACGTTGAAAGAAATTACAGACCAGTTTCTCAAACCGATCAGAAAATTTTCAACTTAAGAAGCAGCAGACATCTGGCACGCGGGCTGTTTGGCAGCCTTGGTGTATCTTATGACGCTGTAAGTAAGGACAATGCAAGTTTTGACCTCATGCTGAGCTATACATTTAACGACAGCAGAAAATCAGCAAGCTTTTCTCAGCGTGATGAACATGAAACCAGCCTGCAATTCAGTCACAGTACCTCTGAAAATACAGGCTTTGACTACAGTATAGGCGCAAGCCGTTCGCATGATGTGTACTCTGGAAATCTGTCTACACGCATAAAAACCAATGCAGGCGATCTTGGACTGCAGTATCTGCAAACAGACAACCGTCAGTACTATTCAGCAAACTATATGGGTTCAGTGGTCTGGTTGGGGAAAAATTTTGACCTGAGCAAATACATAAACAACAGTTTCTCACTGATTCGCCTTGAAGGTTCACCAGATGTAGATATTTACAGTAATGGTTCCCATATCGGCAAGACAGATAAAAACGGGGAAATCTTTAGCTACAATCTGTATGGATATACGCAGAACAATATTGGATTCGATGAAACCCAGCTATCTGTAGAGCGCAATATTGATGAAACTTACCGTGCCATTACGCCCCTGCATCAGCGTGGATATGTCATTGAGTTTAAAATACCGGAACAGCAAGAAACCCGCGATGCTAAGTTCAGATTTGTTGACTCAAATCAAAAAACCATTGAAAAAGGCAGTATTGTGAACTTTGTTTCTGAAGAGAATGCCAAATATCCTGTTGGCAGCAATGAAATGATCACGGTTTATGGTTTAACGAATAAACACTACCGCATTGAAGTTCAAACTGACACGGCTGTCTGTAAAAGTGAATTTGACCTGAATACTGAAACACAGACTGACCAGCCAATCACACTGATCTGTAAGTAATTTGAGCCTGGTAAGGCTAACATGAATTAGTCATTTTAACCTGCCGCTAAAGTACAAAAAAGAGCTATCAATCAGCTCTTTTTTTTGCGTCATATGAAGTGACCTGAATGCTAAAATACAAACTGATCAGCCTGTGGTACTGGTCTGACTTAATCAAAGAAAAAGAATGAGAAATATATTCTGCAACATTGTGAGCTGGATTTTATTCAAAATTCACTTGTCCCAAAACCCAGTATCTCCTGTTTAATTTGCGCTTTGCATTTCTATTATTTTTTTTACTGTTCGTGCAGTCAGATCAGGACTTTCCAATGGAAACATATGCCCACCATCAACTATACTAAAATCAATGCCGTAATTTTTTTTCATTCCGTCAGGCAAGCCTTGCTTATAAAAAGGACTCTGCGCTGCAGTAATTAAATGCACAGGCACATTTGGCGCTTTACGCGGAGTACGCCACCACCATGCTGGCACAGTTCGAAAAATATGCGCTTCCACTTGTTTAGGAATACTCAGCGTTACCCCGCCGCGCTGTTCATCAGTCTGAAGACCATGCGAAAAATAATCATTAAAGCACTGTTCATCAAAACTTTTAAATAAGCGGTTATTGCGCAGTGCCGCATAGGCTTCTTCAAAACTTTGCCAATGATCATTCCGCTTTAAGGTCATGCCTGCTGGCGTAATCTTATCTACCGCTTTCAGCTTTAATTTCTGAATGCCTTCAAATATAAAAGATTTACCGCCAATCACAAAAGGCGGGTCCAATATAATTAATTGCGAAAACAAATCTGGGCGCTGGTATGCTGCCATTAAGCTAACCAAAGAGCCGAAAGAATGCCCCAAACCAATGACCTTCTGCTGCCCAAATTGTTTTTCAATATCATCAATGACTTGATTAACCAAATGCTTCCACGTGTAGGTCACAGGATATTCAGCACTCATACCAATCAATGGAATCGCTTTAATGCAAAAATCGGCACCAAAAGCATTAAAAAACTTTTGATAGCTTGCAGCAGGAATGCCATTGGCATGCGTAAAATGAATAGCTTGTGTCATATGGCAGGGCCTAATAATAGAATAGCTCCAGCCTAGCGTTTAATTTTGATCTGAGTAATTGCAGAACTGCACATTAATTTGAATCTACAGTCACTCAAAACATGAAATCAAAACCCTGTACAGAAATATTAAACGTACTTATCTGCTTCACTTATTTTGCGGATACAACCAAATTTTGATTTGGCATAAAGGATGCGCCACATGTCGTTTTGTCCCCTACGATCACCACTGCCCGCCCTTTGACTGTTGTTGTTTGATCAGATGCAATTGATGCCACAGTCGCTTTGCACTTTGGGCAAAAATGCTTCATGCCATTTAAATGCACAGCAATCCCATTGATGGTAAATGTGTTTTCACACTCCGTGACTACGCCGCCATGAGAAGTTTGCGAGCCAAGTGTTACCAGTGCTTTTGCCATACGGCTTTCCTTCTTATTATTCTAAGAGATTTTTATTTTGCGGCTATTCTAAAGCAATTGAACCGGCAGCTCGAGTTTACTCAACTTTTCCAGTGCTTATTTAAAGCAGTTGAGTACTGCAGCTTGGCAATCGTACAGATTTATGCTGTATCCGAGCTATACTAGCTTTTAAGAATAATTCATCTATTTTGAGGTTTCCATGAGTTCTGAAGATCGTTCAGATATTTTTATTCAGCAGATTCAAAAGGTACTTCTGCAAGATTGGGACCCGCTGAATATCCGTAAAAATACGTCTATGAAAGATGAATATGATGCTTATATTGCGGATGTGCTTGATGTACTTGAAAATGAAAGCGCAACCGCAGCAAACATAGCAGGCTGTCTGCAAGAGATAGAACATGAGTTTTTAGGTATCAAAAAAACTTCAGACCGTGCTGAAAAAGCTGCAGCCAAAATTTGGCAGCATTTTGAGGAATTTTTGGCTTAAATTTTTGTTCCGCACATTTTGCAGCAGATATTAAAAATTCATTTTTATATCTGTAATAAAAAAGCGCCACTTTAGGCGCTTTTTTATTGGAAGGTTGAACCCGTTTAAGGCTTCACCACCACCATCACTTGAATTGCTTCAGGGCTTACAGATAAACCATCCAGCAAACCTAAACCTTCCTTTTGCAATTTTTGCAGACGTGAAATTTCATCTTCACGAATACTTGGGTTAAATTGCTTTAAGTAAGTCAAACGGTCAATTTCATATTGCCACTTGCTGCCATACACTTCTTTGGCCTGCTGCTTGAAGTTTGGCAATGCCGCTTTGGCAATGTCCAACGCTTGATTGTAACGCTCTTCAATCACATCACGGCGTGCTTTCACTACTTGACGGCAGCTGTTGCCATCTAAGTGATGCAAGTATGGCTTCAAAATTTCAGGCGCGATTTTTAACGATAAATCTTGGCCTTTTTCGCTGAGCAATACACGAATCAGCTGCTGCGGCAAGCTAGACGGTAGGTTCAACGCCTTCGGCGCAATCACATCTACTTTAAACCAAACTTCAATCAGCACAGAGCCTTGCGGCAACGCTGCCGATTTCAACACAGCCACGTTGGTGCTGCCGAAGCCCTGTGTATTAATCATTTCCATCACACTTTCTGTGAATGGATGTTCCAAAGTCAGGTACTGCGCATCTTCACGCAGTTGCGCCTGATCGCGGTAGAAAGTGGCCGTCATGCCGTCTTCGTCTAATGTCAGGCCTTGCACCTGCATTTGATCGGTTGGCTTAATGATCACTGTACCGTTGCTTTGCTCATCAAAATCAATATTTGTAGCCGCCATAAAGCGTTTCATAAACATTGGCAAAGTGGTGTTGTCGTCGTAATCTTCCAGCGCGGTCACAATTTCCTGCGCCACAATTGGACGGCAAGAGTTGTATTCCAGCAAGCGGTCACGGCCTGCCTGCAGTTCTGCTTCAAGCGCTTCACGCTGAACAGACACTTCTTCCAGCAAATCTTCAAACTGCTGACCTAAGTCTGCCAATAGGCAGTCTTTTAAGTTCACAATGAAGTTTTCCTGCAAAGTTTGCGCAGTTGGAGAAATATTGCTGAAAATGTTTAAGCCTTCGTTGTACCAGCGGAACATGCGCTCTTGCGCAGTGCCTGACAAATACGGCACATGAATTTGAATCCGGTTTTGCTGCCCAATACGGTCTAAACGGCCAATACGCTGTTCCAATACGTCTGGGTTGGCTGGCAAATCAAACAGCACCAAGTCAGAAGCAAACTGGAAGTTACGCCCTTCAGAACCAATTTCAGAGCACAGTAAAATTTGCGCGCCATACGATTCTTCGGCAAAGTAAGCAGCCGCTTGGTCACGTTCCAATAGGCTCATGCCTTCATGGAACATTGCGGTACGAATGCCCGCATGCAAGCGCAGTACATTTTCCAGCGCCTCAACCACAGGACCGCTGCGCGCAATCAATAACACTTTGTTGTGTTTTAAATCTGTACGCAGTTTTTCCATCAGCCACATAACACGCGGATCATGTTCCATCCAAGCGCCATCTAACTGTGCTTCTTCAGGCCACATTTGCTCACGCAGCTTACCGTCTTTAGACCAGTTTGCAGGTGCAGGCAACGCTGCAGGCTGACAATCACGGCCAGGGAAACCTTGAATTGCTTCACGCGTGTTGCGGAATAAAATACGGCCTGTACCATGACGGTCTAGAATTTCGTGAATCGCACGGAAACGCTGTTCTGGCGTATCATCAATGCGCTGACCTAACAATGTTTCAACTGCATCTAAATGAACTGCTTCCAGCGGGAAATCTGACATTAACACTTCAGCAATTTTTGCAGTTTGCTGATATTGCTCTTCTTCATCCAAGAAACGATCCAGTGAATTAAAACGAGATGGATCTAGCAAACGCAAGCGCGCAAAATGGCTTTCTACGCCCAATTGTTCAGGAGTCGCAGTTAAAAGCAATACGCCAGCAGTTTGCTGTGCTAATTCTTCAACCAAATCGTAACGGTCGTTGCCGCCCTCTTCTTCATTCCACATCAAGTGATGCGCTTCATCGACCACCAACAGGTCAAAACCAGCTTCTAATGCTTGCTCACGCAAATCATCGTGGTCAATCATTAAGTCGACGCTAGCAATGATGCGCTGTTCAGTTAAGAATGGGTTTTGATCTGGATCATGTTCTTTAATTGATGCTGTACGCGTCAAATCAAATAAAGAGAATTCAAGATTGAAACGGCGGCGCATTTCAATCATCCACTGATATTGCAGTGAATCTGGCACCAAAATCAGAATACGATCAGAACGGCCTGTTTTGAGTTGCTGATGGATAATTAAACCCGCTTCGATGGTTTTACCCAGACCAACCTCATCTGCCAATAAAACACGCGGTGCAAAACGCTTGCCGACTTCATGCGCAATATACAGCTGATGCGGAATGAGGCCGACACGTGAACCGACTAGACCACGCAATGGGCTAGACTTCATATTGGCTTGCATAAGCAGAGATTCAATACGCAGGTCGTACCATTCTTTATAATCAATTTGGCTTGCCAATAAGCGGTCTAATGGTTTAGACAGCTGAATATTTGCACCGATACGGGTTTCATTCAGCGCTTTACGCTCTTCTGTACCGTCTTCCAGCTTGCGAATCACGTTATAGCGCAGTACGCCATGACGGTCTTCTACCGACTCAACTTTCCAAGTTGCACCTTCCTGATCCTGCAGCTCATCGCCTGCATTGAAAATAATACGCGATAAAGGCGCATTATGGCGCGCATAGACACGAGTCTCATCGCTTTTTGGAAAAAGTATGCTGACCGATCGCTCATCTACATCGATGAGTACCCCTAATCCCAGTTCTGTTTCTGTGTCTGATAACCAACGTTGACCAATAGCGAACTGCTGCAATTTTTCCACCTTTTTCTCAAGTCAGGACTGCAAATTTATGATTCAAACTGTGTTTGATATTTGATCAAAAATCCGCACCGAATAGCAATATATTTTGACATAAAGCCCACTAAAAAGTGAGCATCATTTTAAATGTTTAACAGGTATTTTCTAGAATGGCGCTGCACAGAAAAAATCAATCATTTGCTCTGTCGCCGGATGCTGAAAACTCAAGCGCTCCGCATGCAGGCAAAGTCTCGGCATTAAGGCCTGATGCTGCTCATCTGCATACAAGGTATCCCCCACAATTGGGTGTCCTAAGTACTGCATATGCACGCGCAGCTGATGTGAGCGGCCAGTAATCGGCGTGAGTTTTACACGCGTCACAGGCACGCCATTGATCTGGAAGTTTTCGATAGCTTCCCAATGAGTAAGCGCTGGCTTGTTATGTGCAGGATCTGCAATATGCAAAGGCGGACGGCTTGGGTCATAAACCACGGGAACATCAACAGTGCCTTCACCTTCCAAAGTACCAGCCACAACAGCATGGTAGGTTTTAGACGTTTGGCGCTCTTGAAATTGACGGGAGATGCGGTTTTGACCTAAGCGGGATAAACCAAAAACCAGAATGCCGGATGTATCACGGTCTAAGCGGTGAATCAGCAAGGTTTTGGGTTCTTCTTGAAGCAGGCGGCTGATTAAGCAATCCTGTAAATCTGGCGTTTTTCCTGGAACAGTGAGCAAGCCTGCTGGCTTATGGATCACCATAAAATCTTCATCACGATGAATCAGATGTTCTGTCAGAAAACTATTCAATGTTTAATCCAGGCCAATCGCGAAAATAAGGGCGCAATGATAAAAAGCTTAGCCAATAAATACAATGCAAAATGGCCAATTTGATAATGATTTTTACGATTTAGGAGAAATATTTTTCCAATTATGTGTATTTTAATTTTGAACCGTCAAAATTTGCAGTAAATCCTGCAACGTTGGATGATTTAAGAAATCTTCGTAACGAATATTTGCACCATTGGCACGCCATAAGCCAATCAAACTGACTATAGCGACAGAGTCTAATCCGTACTGCCGCAAATCTACGGAAAGATCAATTTCTAAGGCCTCCATATGCAACTGCTCTGCCACAGCCAGCAAGATGCCTTTAGATGACAATACATATTCTGTAGGCGCGCTTAAGCTCCATAATCGTGTAATGCTATAGCTGTTCATGTGATGGATGCTTTGCTCGGCTATGCTTTCAATCCATTGAATGTGCTGTTCTGTATTGGACAATAAAATTGCATCGTCAATAATGCAAATTTGCGATGTAACCGTCATTAAATGCGGCAGGATCTGTTTCAGCAGCGGGGTAATCAGCCCTGCGATCATCAATTGCTGATAATTGGACATCAGCTCACCTAAGCGCTGCATGCCCTGCATTGCATCTGCACCCGATAAATCAACAATAGGAATATTCAGCGCTTTGGCTTTGGCAATGACGCTGTTTAAATTTTGCATCAGTTCACTGTTTGAAAGATCATTATTTGCTAATAATTCGCTTAATCCAGCCACCACCAGTACAGATTGTGTTGAGACTACTGACCATATTGCTGTAGATGGTGCAAGTTGAATTTTTTTAGGCATGGAATACAGCATATGACCTCAAAGTACATAATCGAATTTTAAAACGTATAATCTGATGCTAACGCAGAATAACTCATCGTGAATGTTTTAGTGATGTGATTGTTTAATCTTTCAGCTTAGCTGAGCTTTGATAGAAAGAGATAATTTATAAGGTACTTATTGCTTAACATTTCGTATAATGACCATTATGTTAAATGGCTTTAATTTTGCTTAGCCCTATATTCATTAAATGCTAGAAGCATTCCCTCTTTTTGTTCTGCGGAGGCATCTGGAAATGAATAAAATCTTTCATAATCTTTTCTAAATTGGCTGCTTTCAATTCTTTTAGCTAAGTCATCAATAAAACCTTTTCCTTGAGTCTGATATTGCTGAATCGTTTGTTTATCTAGGCAGATAGTTTTCGCCCAAGAAACTGCACTCATATTTATACAAACATTGAGGTATATATTTTCGCTATCCTCATATAGTTCCCAAAAATAAGGCTCTATTTCTATAAGTTGCATTTTAGTAGTATTTCCAAACTTTTAATTATTTCTAAAATTAACATAATACACGTTATACGAAACGCTTTAAATTTTCTATTTAGCGTCAATACTTTAGTAAAATCCGTTTCAAGCTTTAGCGCAATGAAACGGTTTTTTATTGATTATTCACGTTCCACACATCATTAAAGGTGAAACTGAGATAGCTTTTAAAGATTAACTAACGAATTTCTGATTTAAATATTAGGCCTGCGCCAAAAACTTCTCAATCGCCTGCTGTGCAATTTCAGCATCCTGAAAAGACTTCACGCCAGACACGCCCATTGCGCCAACCAACTGCCCTTCATACAAAATCGGCTCACCACCTTCCAGCATGCCGCTAAAGGTTTCCATAGTTAGAAAGCCCATCTGCCCGCCTTTGATCAAATCTTCAAATAATTTTGAAGGGCGCTTACTAATGGCTGAACACTTGGCTTTCTCTAAACACAAATTAGCTGTCATTGGCGATGCGCCATCCATACGCTTCATTGCCAGCAAATTGCCCGTTTCATCCGTTACCGCAATGCTGACATTAAAGCCATTTTCGATGGCATAGGCATGTGCTGTATTCAGTAAAAATTCTGCATCAGCCAATGTTAAATAATGTTTGGTTTTCATTAAAAAAATCCCTTTCTCAATACATGCTAAATCATGTGACAACAAAAAGCCCGCAGCAGGCTGCGGGCTTTATTCTAAATCAGAATCTGCTGATTTAAATGAAAATTACTTCATTTCAGCAAATACTTCTTTTGCCGCTTGAATTGTAAATTCAATATCTTCATCTGAGTGCGCAGCAGATATAAAGCCTGCTTCAAATGCTGATGGCGCAAGGTTTACACCACGCGTTAGCATGCCGTGGAAGAATTTACGGAATGCATCAACATCACATTTCAACATTGAATCGAAGCTGGTAATGTCTTCTTGGTCTGTAAAGTAAAGACCAAACATACCTCCAACTTGCTGTGTTTTAAATGCAATACCGGCTTCCGCTGCAGCTGCTTCTAAGCCTACAAGGAGTTTCGTCAATTGAGCTGTTAGATTTTCATAAAAACCTTCAGTACGCAGGTGCTTAAACATTTCAATACCAGCGCGCATCGCAAGCGGGTTGCCTGACAGTGTACCTGCTTGGTAAACCTTGCCCAGTGGCGCAATGCATTCCATCACTTCGCGTTTACCGCCAAATGCACCTACTGGCAATCCTGCGCCAATGATTTTACCCAATGTGGTCAAATCTGGAGTTACGCCATAATGTGCCTGTGCACCGCCTAGGCCAACACGGAAACCTGTCATGACTTCGTCAATAATAAACACAGAACCGTGCTCATCACATACGTCACGAATAGCTTGTAAGAACCCGTCAATCGGTTTCACCAAGTTCATGTTGCCTGCTACAGGTTCTACAATCACACCTGCAATTTCAGAACCAAATTTTGCAAAGCATTCTTTTAAAGTCGCAATATCATTGTACGGAAGCGTTAAAGTGTGCTTTGCAAAATCTGCAGGAACACCTGCTGAAGTTGCCTCACCTTCACCGCTTGTTAAAAGGCCTGAACCTGCTTTAACCAACAATGAGTCAGAGTGCCCGTGGTAGCAGCCTTCAAATTTTACAATCTTGTCTCGGCCAGTGTAGCCGCGTGCAAGACGAATTGCTGTCATGGTCGCTTCTGTACCTGAGTTGGTCATACGAACCAATTCAATTGAAGGCATAATTTCGCAAATAATGTCTGCCAAAGTCGTTTCATGAACGGTTGGCGCACCAAAACTTAAACCATCTACTGCAGCATCTTGCACGGCTTTAATAATGGCAGGATGCGCATGACCTAAAATCATTGGTCCCCATGAACCCACGTAATCAACATAGCGTTTACCATCTACATCATACAAATATGCGCCTTGCGCTTTTTCAATAAATACTGGTGTACCGCCTACACCATTAAATGCGCGTACAGGAGAGTTTACGCCGCCAGGAATATGCTTGCTGGCTTGTTTAAATAATTGTTCTTGCTTAGCAGATAAAGTCATTAAAATACTCAACTCAAAAAAATTAAAATGCGATTCAATACTCAAGCTTTTTCAGCAAAAAGCTCAGACCAGTCAAATACGCGCTGCCCAACAGCAGACATAGAACGGCCCAATACATCGCTAATCACCGCGCAAAGATCGGCACCCGCTTCAATCACTTCGGCAGAGTTTTCTACGGTTAAACCGCCAATTGCACAAATCGGCACATTCAATTTTGCTTTGGCTTGTTTTAAGGTTTCTAAGCCGATATTGCCTGCTTCTGGCTTAGTTTCTGTGGCAAAAATTGCGCCAAAAGCCACATAATTTGCACCGTCTGCAATCGCTTGTTCAGCCAGTTCTAAAGAGTTATTGCAGCTGCGTCCAATCAGCACGCCTTTAGGCAAACGTTCAACAGCTTCTTGAATTGAACCGTCGTCCTGACCTAAATGCACGCCCACGCCGTACTGTACAGCCGCTTCCAAATCATCATTAATCACAAATGGCACTTTGTACTGTGCGCATAAATGTTTCATATAACCAATTTCATAGTCCTGATTTTCTTTTGCCACATTTTTACGGCGATATTGCAAAACAGCTACTTCATAAGTCGCCATTGCGCCTTCCAGTTTCGCCAAAAGCAGTTCAATAGGGTCATCATTGGTAATTAGATATAAACCGCGCATACAACATTCACAACTTTTAAGTTGCCCCTATTATAGGCAGAACTCTAATAAGATTAAGCATTTCTTGCTATAAAAATACAATGTCCAAGAATTTTCAGCCGCATTTCCCGCTTAAGCCTTATAAATGCGATGAGCTGCTTATTTTTAAAGCAAAATACCCAATTCTAGGGATATGCGGAATTATTAAGCTTTGTACAATAAAACACATAAGAACAAGTAAAAAATAAACCTTATAAGAACGAACTAGCGCAAGATTAGGCCTTTTGATGATTTAGTAAAACGTTTGGGGAAACGTGAATCATCAAAAGGCCTACCCTATTTGCATAAATTCATTCCTGTCTGTACATCATTCAGCAACAGCTTTTCAAACTTGAGCGCATATCTCCAGCCATAAAAAAAGCCTAGAGAAAGGTCGCTCTAGGCTTGGAAAACATTGTATTTTTCAATGCTATTTTTGAATGTCTTATCTGGCTATCAAATTCATTTCATTTATTTTTAAAGCAATTATTCTAAAAAAGTAATCTTAAAAATTTCACTAAATTTTAACCATTTGATTAAAAAACAAATTAAATTTTAAATTTGCACTTAAATCAGATTTATTTGGAACTTTCATTTAATACTTACAATAAATATGCAATAAAACTATCCATTCAGCTTTCGATTTTGTCTAAGCTTCGGTCTCTCAGACTTAAATTGCCGCGCAGCACATCTGAAAACATGCGCCAATCAGAAATAAAACTATACAGAGGCTGCTTAAAGCTAGCGGGTTTATTTTTTTCAAAAACAAAATGACCCACCCATGCACAGGCATATCCCGACAGCAGCCCCAGTGCAAAATATTTTGCCTTGCGCTGACGAATACCTTGAGTAAAAAAGTATAGGCCAATTGTGCTGCCGGCTACATGCAGGCGCCGGCTCATAATATTACGGTGTTCCGTGAGGTAAAAACGGTAAAACTCTGAATAATTGCGAATCGGCATTTCAAAATGCTGTTCTGAGGGCTGTTCCTGCGGAACCGGGGCTTGCGCATTCATGGACATCTTCCTGTTGATTTTTTATCACCATAGCGCAATTTTCAGTCGCTGAAAAGCCAGAGGCAATACCAATACATAGATTGTAGATTCACAAAACTTCCCGCTAAAGCTTGCTCACTCAAATTGGGCAAGCTAATCTCTGTGCAATTAAAAACTTTAATACGGCGTCAAGTCTTACATGTCATTTGTTTTTGGTTAGAATTAGTTGCTAAAAATGAATGATCTGTATTGTTATATCGCTTGCGTAGACAATTGCAGTTCATGATACCGCTTTGCTGCTGGATTACGATTTATAAATTAGGACATAAACATGGTTGAAGTTGAGTTGAAATTTCAAATTCCGGAAGGCCGCCGCACGGCGCTGCTCAAGGCGCTTGATCCAAAAAAATCACAGCAAATTCAACTAAAAGCCAAATATTATGATACACCCGACCGCCTTATGGCTCAAAAACATGCGGCTTTGCGTCAGCGCTTGGAAGGCTCCCGCTGGATTCAGACGCTCAAAGCTGCAGGTAAAAGCCACATCGAACGCTTTGAGCATAATGTTGATTTAGGTGAACTAGAACAAGCGCCCGAACTTAACCTCGATATTTATGCAGATCATGCCGAAGCGAAAAACATCCTGCAAAATGCACTGGGCACACAGCAAGATCAGCTGACCCTGCAATTTGAAACTGATATTGCCCGCACCTTCCGTATCATTGAATATCAGGATGCTCAAATTGAAGTATGTCTAGATATTGGCTGCATCCGCACGGCAACTGCAGAACAAGAAGTGCATGAAGTTGAATTTGAACTGAAAAGCGGTTCTATTCAATCTTTATTGGCTTTTAGTTTTGAGTGGGTCAAAAAATACCAGCTTTGGCTCGATGTGCGCAGTAAAGCAGAGCTTGGCAATTTACTTGCTATGCAGCAAACCGTCAGTCCTGCGACAAAGGCCAAAGAATTTCTACTGAGTAAAAAAGATCCCGCCAATAAAAACCTGCGCCAGCTGGTCGCTCAGCAGCTGCAGCATTTACTGCCAAACATTGCCGCGATGTCTGCACAGACTGCCCAGCAAGAACATATTGATGAAGCGCAATTGGCACTGCAGCATTTACAGCTGACCATTTCTTTACTGAAAGATTGGAATGCCAACATCTCCGATAAATGGGGCTATCAGCTGCAAGCTTTTGAACATCAGTTTGCGCAGCTGCAGCATTTCGAACACATGCAAAGCACTTTGGGCGCTTTTTTACAGAATAGAACAACATCTGAAAATTTAGCTAAAGATATTTTATATGCACAAGAGAAACTGCATAACTTAGTCAAATCTACGCTGAACGTTCATCACTATTTAGAGCTGATGATGTTCAGCCTAAATGCAGAAGACCAGCCGCAGCAGCATGATCTAAAATGGTATGCGCAAAATACCCTGCAAAACCAATACAAGGCGCTGCAGGAATGCTTGAATGATGCCGATATTGCAAACTTTGAGAGCCTTGATGCATTAGCAGCCAGAATTCAGGAACTTAAATTCAGCTTCCCTATTTTAACGTCGATCTATGATGTTAAAAATTTGCAGAAATACAGCAAAGCGCTCAACGATGCGCAGCTTGCAGCAAAAGAGTATCAAGTGCTTGCCTCTTCTGCGGTCTACATTCAACAGACTGAATTGGAAGCCAGCGACTGGTTTGTATTGGGCTGGCTGACAGCAAAACAGGAAGTTTATGCACAGAAGCTGCTCGAGGCGACTGAGCAATTCATGGTTAGCCGTAAATTCATGAAATAAATACATATTTGAGCTATTCAAATCATAGATTAGATTTGAATAGCTTAATTTGTATATTTTTTAATCAATCTAATTTATAGTCAAATCTCTATAGGTGTATTGCTGTATCCGAACCCTTAACAAAGGTGCATTGCAATGTCTGAGATCGAGCTTAAATTTCAAATTCCAGCGTCAAAACGTACTGCTTTAGCTCGCGCTGTACAAAAGTTGAAACCAGAGCCCCTGCAGCTGCATGCCAAATATTTTGATACAGACGAATTCCATCTCTACAAGTGTCAAATGTCTCTGCGGCTTCGTTTAGAAAATGAAGAATGGCGCCAAACATTAAAACTGCCTAAAAACAATATTGAGCGCTTAGAAATAGAAACTGAGGCTCAGAACGGCGATAGCATCAACCTACAGCCCTATTTAAAAGATAAAAAACTGCGCAATGTATTGCCGCCTATATCTGAATCATCATTAAGACTCCAGTTTGAAACACAAGTGCATCGCAGTCGCATCATCCAGCAGATCAATAACAGTCAGATTGAAATTGCTTATGACATAGGCAATATCACAGCACTTCATCAAAAGGATTCAGGCCTTGCCATAGACGAAATTGAATTTGAACTCAAAAGCGGCTGTGTTGAAGATTTAATTCAATCTATTCGGCCTTGGGTGAACAAGTACCAGCTTTGGCTTGACCGCAGCAGTAAAGCGCTAAAAGGCTATTCGCTCACTCAGCAGAGTTTCACTCTTCCCGTGCAAACTCAAACAGCTGTAAATCTGAACAAGCATGCAGATTGCAATAGCGCCTTACAGGATATCATCGCCAATTGCCTTGAGCATTTACTGCCAAATTCCAGCGCTATTGCCTTGAACCAATATACAGTTGAACATGTGCATCAAGCGCGCGTCGCAGTACGGCGGCTGCGCAGCGCTTTAAAAATATTTAATTTCGATCCCAATCTTCAGCAGCAAACCCGCATTTGGCAAAAACTGCTGGCAGACATTTTCAAAGGTCTTGGCGGCACTCGCGACCGAGATGCGCTAGCAGAAACTTTAATTCCCGAACTTAAAGCTGTAGGCTCGCCAATTGTTGAACTACCTGCTTCAGTTCAACCTGCTGAAAAAATTGACCTCATTTTCCAAGCGAAAGAAACAACGTTTCTGTTGCTTGAACTGATTGAATTTGCATATACACCGCAGCCGCGCCATCAAAAACTAAAAGTACAGCTGAACAAAAAACTGAATAAAATGCACAAGCAAATATGCGCTGCACAGATTGCTTTTGAACAAATGCACGATGAAGAAAAACACCGCCTGCGCAAACAAGTCAAAACTTTGCGTTACTGCATAGAGTTTTCAGCTGCGCTATATGCTCCGTCAGCGGTAAAAGCCTATTTAAAAGCCCTTAAACCTCTGCAGGAGGATTTAGGGCGTTTTAATGATCTAACGGTTGCACATGCACTATTCAATCAAAACTTGGACAATCAGCCCGAAATATGGTTCGTCTTGGGCTGGATTGCCGCAGAAAAAAGTTTTGTTCAACAAAAGATTCAAGCCAATTTAAAGTCTTTTAGCCAAGTGCAAACTTTTTGGACTCAGTAAAACATCGCCGTTAAAAAATACGATCAATCAGCGGTATTTCCCATATATTTTCCAGGTTTTGTTGTCCGCCAATGGGTCACTATAACTGTCATTACGCTGTTTTCGCGGCTTATCGCGCGCATCAACCAATTCAAAGCCATCTTCTACGCTCAAGACAATGCCATTCACATAAAACCGTGTTCTCGTATATTCACTTTGCCCATACTGGAATACATAAGTACGTAAATCGATAAATTCACGGTGCGCAACCAAAGCCGCTGTATCATCCGAATCCAGCCAGCGGTGCATAGCAGAAACTTCATGCGGTTCGAATTGACCGCATTTTTCGACAAGACTGGCAATGCCGCGAAAGGTTTTAGACTCTTTGGCTCGCGTTTTGTTAATGCGGATTCTGTCTACATGAAAATAAAACAGCGGTAAATTTAAATGACTAGGTAAATGCACGGCGTCCAGCGCTTCATCTTCCATAAAAGGCTGAAACAATTCCTGAGCACGCGCAATCAGGCCGTCCCATTGCTGATAATAGGCATCCACCGCCTCTTTGCTTCCATAGTAGATCGGCAGCCCCTCTACATTGGCCAAATTGGCTGGTGGCCAAATGTTTTGACGCAATAAAGCAATGTCACTTTTTAAACTTTGTACTGCAATTGCATTTTGCATGAGGGCTATCCATTTTGCTTAGGCTATTTTTAGATTAAGTCAATGGTTTTGTTTCTGCAAGGCTTTGCCTATAATTAGCCTTTAAGATTTTAGATGTCAGGAAAAATTCATGGTTCAAAAGATTGAAGCAACCGATGTAACTGAAGAAGAAGCGTTAAATGCAGCTTTCTTTGAACGTGCTGATGAATTTATCACACTCGCAAACAAATTCAGCCGTGTAGAAAAAGGCAGCCAAGAACAGCCTGCCGAAAAACGCGGCCAAATCAGCGCAGCAATGCTGTTTGGTACAGCCCGCTTCAATACATGGGTTGCAGCCAACAACTTCAAAGACGGCAACGAAATGCGCGATGCCAAAGATCAAGTGATGTCTTATATTTTGCAACAGTTCCAAATGATGCTGGAAGACAACTATGACGAGTACTGTGAACAGTTCGAAAACTATCTACGCTTCCGTCACAATGAAGAGTTTCATGCGACTAAGCATAATCATGATGACCATAAGCACTAAAGCTTCAGTTTAAATTTAAAAGCCCTTCGGGGCTTTTATTTTGCCTTAGACAAAGTGAGCAACTATGATTTTGCAATCAATTGAGCATACGTTTGGTCATAATTTTACAGACCCGCTTCTTTTTTATGATAAAAAGTTCTAATACTTAAGATTCACTGCAATTTAAGGAAAGCCATGCAGCAGCTCGATTTTGGCATTATTGATGCGCACATACACCAATGGGACCCTTACCATACACCGCATGCAGCTTCTACGGCTGTTAAATTACTCGGCAAGCACCCCAAACTGCTGGATAAAATGCTGCGCATGCTCAAACCCGATGATCTGATTGAGACGCTTGGTTTGACTCAACATGTCACTACCCCTTATTTGCCGCAAAATTATAAGGCGGATATCGGTTCCTTCCCTGTTGAGCAAGTCGTACATGTAGAAGCCAGCTGGCATGAGAGCAAAGGCAAAGGTGTGATTGGCGAAACTGAATTTATCGCTAATCTGCCCTTTGAACAGGAAGGCCTAAACTTAGGGGCTATTGTTGGTACTGCAGATCCGCGCGACAGCAGCTTTAAAAAGATTCTGAAGCTGCATCAAAAAGCGTCGAGTAAATTCCGCGGTATCCGTAAAATGGCCGCCGTACATGAAGACCGTAAAATTCATGCATGGTCAGATGATCCGCATCTGTATACCAATAAAAAATTTATGAAAGGTTTTGAAGTGCTGGCGTCTATGGATTTAAGTTTTGATGCTTGGGTGTATTCTACTCAGCTGCCTGATTTGATCAAACTGGCGAAAACTTTTCCAGAAACTTCCATTGTATTGGACCACTTTGGCACACCCGCAGGGTTATTCGGCTCTATAGGTGCATATACAGGCGTGACAAAAACAGCACGTGAAAACATTCTGTTCCGCTGGAAGGAAGATATCGCCGAACTTGCACAGTGCCCAAATGTCTATACCAAAATGTCTGGCCTATTTATGCCTGTATTAGGGCATGGCTTTCATAAGGAACGGCGTCTAGCCAGCAAAGAAGAAGTGTTTGATTTAGCGCATCCGCTGATCAGCCATGCACTCAGCTGTTTTGGCAAATACCGTGTTATGTTTGCTTCCAACTCCCCCATGGACAGTGTCAGCACATCTTTGGTCAATATTATTGATGCTTTTAGTGATGCCGTAGCAGCTTGCGACCCTGACGCACTACCACTGGTCTTTCGATCGAATGCCAAACAGTTTTACCGCTTTTAAAATTAGATTCTAAAACAAAAAAACTCCCCAATACTTGGGGAGTTTTTTTTATTGCTTAAAAAGCTTAAAGCATTCAAATTTACTTTTGAGCAGAACTTTGAGCTGCTGCTTGTACAGGCGCATCTTTCTGCGCTGTACCGTATTGATCTGCCATCACTTCAACCAGTTGATCGAGACGAACATATTTTTTAATCACGGCATCAACATCTGCCTTGGTTAATTTTGCAATACTTTCATCACGCTTTTCACGGTAAAGCAAGTCACGGCCTTTTTCTAATTGCGGAATCAGCATGCTGTGAATACGGCGCTCATCTTCAAGTGCTGTTACACGCTTTTTCAGCATGCTGGCTTTAGCCGCTTCAACTTCTTGTTCTGTTACCCCTTTCGTCAGCATTTCAGTCAGTACTTTATGTACAGCTTGAGACACCTGCGCCGACTTGCCGGCTGTGTAGTTTGCACTGATTCCCAAAGCTCCAGATTCCACCCAATTATCAAAATTCATGCTGGCGCCAAAACCGTAAACCAGTGCATTTTTCTCACGCAGCTCTTGAGCTAAACGTGAGGATAATTGCGAATCACCTAGAATATGACGGAAAACTTGTAGAGCAGGCATATCTGGATTTTCAGTACCCACAGGCATAGTCATAACCGCTTGATAGCTGCCAAACTCACGCTGCTCAGACAAAGCATGAACTTTTTGCGCTTTGTAAACGGTATATTTATCGTCAATGCGTGCATAAGGCTCGGTTGTTTTCCAATGACCAAATTCTTTACTCAAAAACTTCTGAATCTTTTTCGCATCAAAATCGCCTGTTACTGCAATATTCACATGCTGTGTCTTAAAGAACTGCTTATACAGCTGCTGAACCTGATCACGTGTAGCGGCTTGGTACTGTTTCTTGGCAAGTTCAGGTTCAAAATGGTAATCCAAATCTCCCGGTTGGCTGGTTTCCAAAATTCGAGAAATAGTCAAACCAGAAACGGTTTCAGGCTCTGTATAAGAACGGTCTAAGCTCGATAAACTTTGTGATTTAATTAAGTCAAATTGAGACTGTTCAAATGCAGGCGCATTCACAACAGCCATTACATATTTAAAATAATCTTCAAATTTGTCTTTCTTTGCCGAAACTTGAATGCTTAAACCGTTGCCGCTAGCGCTGACAGACGCGCCGCCGCCGCTTTCAATGGTTTTATCCGTAATCTCCTGCAAGCTTTGCTGATCTGAACCGCGCATCATCAAATATGCGGTCAAACCTAAAATTTCGCCTTTATTGAACAATGACTTTTCTGTACCAAAATCTAAAGAGATCGTTGCATATGTCTTATCATCACGCGTTGAAGTTGGATACAGCGCATATTGCACGCCATTTTTCAGCTTGCCGCGCTGAATCATTTTTTCTTTTTGCTCTAAATAAGCTTTAGACTGCTGCACATACTGCTTTACTTCTTCACGGTAAGTGCTGGCATCTTTTAATGGCTCTTCCGCCACGGCTTGCTGATCTAAGGTTTTAGCAGGCTCTTCTTTTTTCTGCTCCAAAGCCTTTTTCTGATCTTCCGGTGTTGGCAGAATGTCGCCACTAATACGGTATTCAGGTTTGAAATAAGCCTTATATGCGTTATTCACTTGCGCAGGTGTCAGTTTTTGCAAGGCATCTAAATCTTTAAAATAACGTGACCAGTCACCATCAAAAGCCACATAATATTCACTCAGTGTCGAACCCAATGCAGTGGCGCTGTTCTTCACATTATCTGCCTGATTGCGGGTAATGTTTTTAACACGGTTCAATTCAGCTTCATTAAAATCTTTGCTACTTTCTACGCCTTGATTCAATTCAGTTTGAACTTTCTTGGCATCATGATTCGGCGCATACACGGCACCCATCAGCATTAAGTTAAAATCTTTTTCCAACCATGGCGATGATAAAACCCCCATAGCCGTTCCTGTTTCTACAATGCTCTTATACAAATGGCCGCTTGGCTGCATCATATATAGCGCAGGCGCAACAGAAAGCGGTAAAACAGCCGATTGATCTGCGCCATTTAAATAAATATTAAATTTGGCATAATCACTGCCCTTTTGCACACTAAATTGACGCTGCAGAATTTTACTGCCATCCAGCTTAGGCACAGCAGCTTGCGCAGGCACAGTACGTGATGCAATCGGACTGAATTTCGCATCAATCTGCTTTAGTACCGCAGCTTTATCAAATTTGCCTGAAATCACCATCGCCGCATTGTTTGGCGCATACCAAGCACGGTAAAACTGATTCAGTTCCTGCATATTGATCGACTGCAATTCGTTTAAATCGCCAATAGGCAAACGGCCTAAATATTGATTGCCATAAGCGCTTTTAAAGACTTGATCCATAAGCACAGCAGAAGGCTGATCCAAGCGGATTTCACGTTCACGTTTCACAATAGAAATTTCAGTCGGCACATGCTTCTCTTGCAGCACCAGCTTATCCATACGCTCCGCTTCTAAATGAATCACTTCATTGACAGCAGTCTGCTCTGGACGAATTGTATTGGTATATTTTGTCGAATAATAATCTGTACTAGCATTGGTTGATAGCGTGTACTGATCTAAACGACGCTGGAATTCATCATCTTTAATATTTTGCGTCCCTTTAAACGCCAAATGCTCCAGTAAATGCGCCAAACCGCCTTTACCCTTTGGATCATTTAACGAACCGGTTTGATATACCGTATTCATAAAGACTTTATTTTCTTTGTCATTCGGCGCCAGAATAATTCTAAAGCCATTATCTAATTTATATTCTTCAATATTTTGTGCTGATTTAACCAAAACAGGCTGTGCAAAAAGTGCAGCGCTGCAGCCCAATAGGAAAAGTGAGAGAGTAAGCTGTTTAAAACGCATGAATGGTGTCTTTCCGATCTAAATCTATAAAATATTTATACTGTTTATTATAGAGAATGATTCTCATTTTAGACAGCAATTTCCATGTGCATTCCACTCTTTTTTTGCAGGAATGCACACATTTAAAGTGAATAATTAGAACTGAATAAAAGTTTATTTTTCAACAATTATTCTACAAAAATTTCTGCCTGCATATACAGCTTGCCATAGCCTGAAATTTCAATACGTTCATTGTCTAAAATACGGCAATACAGTTCACCGCCGCGTGAAGATGCCTGATAAGCGAGTAAATTCTGCTTAGAAAGTTTGTCTGCCCAAATAGGCACAATACCGGTATGAACAGAGCCAGTAACAGGGTCTTCATTAATACCGTTTGCAGGTGCAAAATAACGTGACACACAGTCATATTTTTGATCATGCGCAGTAATCGCAACATCTACATCTGAATTGCTATCTGCTGCGGTAATTGCTGTGCGGATGCGGCCTAACTGCTTGAGCAGCTCTAAATTTGGCTGTTCATCGAGTACATCCTGCACAGTGTTATAAACCACAATATAAGCCTGCGCATTTAAATAGACCTCTTTAAACGGCTTGGTTAACGCTTGTCTGAGCACGTCTGGATATTCCGTTACAAGCTGTGCGCAGCGTATGGGAAAATTCATTTGAATTCTGCCGTCTTCAACTTGAGAGACGGTAAAAATGCCTAAATCTTTAACATGAAACTGAATGGTTTTAGACTGGCTAAAGTCTTTAAATACAACAAAGCTGCTGGCCAATGTCGCATGGCCGCAAAAATCAACTTCTGTTGTGGGCGTAAACCAGCGGATTTCATAGTTTTCATCATCGATGATTTTAACAAAAGCAGTTTCAGACAAATTATTTTCTAAAGCAATATTCTGCATCAGCGCATCATCCAGCCAATAATCTAAAACGATTACAGCAGCGGGATTGCCTTTAAACTGTTGCGCGGTGAAGGCATCAACCTGATACATTTTCATCTAAATCTGTCCAAATAACTAAAGGTTTATGAGCTTGTTTTTATGCATAAATAAAAGCCAACACCCTTTGCATGTATTGGCTTTTACTCATGAATCATCTGATCTCGATTGTGGCCTTAAATGTGCGTCAAATCCACATCATCACGATTAAATATTGTTTTATTTGTTTGTCCCATCAGCTGACTGGTTACTGTGCCTGCAGTCATTGACCCGCTCACATTTAATGCGGTACGCCCCATGTCAATTAAAGGCTCAATTGAAATCAATAATGCAACCAATGTGACAGGCAGCCCCATGATCGGCAATACAATTAAAGCTGCAAAGGTTGCTCCGCCGCCCACACCCGCAACGCCTATAGAGCTTAAAGTCACCACACAAACCAAAGTCAGTATCCATATAGGGTCCAGCGGATTAATTCCAACTGTAGGTGCAACCATCACTGCCAGCATGGCAGGATAAAGCCCCGCACAGCCATTTTGCCCAATGGTTGTACCAAAAGATGCTGAGAAGCTGGCAATAGATTCAGGCACACCAATACGCTGGGTCTGCGCTTCAATATTTAAGGGAATACTGGCGGCGCTGGAGCGGCTGGTAAATGCAAAAGTCAGTACAGGCAGTACCTTTTTGAAAAACTTTAACGGATTGATGCCTGTCAGAGCCAAAATAACCGCATGTACAGCAAACATGATGGCTAAGCCCAGGTATGAGGCGATCAAGAACCCGCCGAGATTTAAAATATCGCCAAGCTGAGAACTCGCTACCACTTTGGTGATTAATGCAAAGACCCCATAAGGTGTCAGCAGCATTACAATACGGACCAGCTTCATCACCCAGCCTTGTAAAGTTTCTATCGAGCTTAACAGTCTCTGCCCTTTTAGCTCATCGTCCTGAATTAGCTTTATTCCTGCGATGCCCAACAGCACTGCAAATATGACCACACTGATAATTGACGTTGGATGAGCGCCCGTCAGTTCTGCAAAAGGGTTGCTCGGTATAAACGAGAGCACCAAATCTGGCACACTCAAATCTGTCAGCTTGGTCATGTACTCCGTATTGAGCTGATTTAAACGGGCTGTTTCTTCTGTGCCTTGAACCAAGCCAGCAGCGCTTAAACCAAATAAATTTGTCACCATTACCCCAACTAAAGCGGCAATAAAGGTGGTAATAAGTAAAGTGCCTATACTGAATATACTAATTTTACCTAGTGCGCTGGCATCATGCAGCTTAATGACTGCTCCCAATATAGAGATTAAGACCAGCGGCATAACCACCATTTGCAGCAGCTTCACATAGCCGCTGCCTACAATATTGAACCATTGAATTGACTCTTTTAGCACATCAGGCGAATTGCCATAAAGCGCATGTAAAACCAAGCCAAAAACAATACCAAGGCCTAGTGCAGTAAAAACTTTCTTAGACAGGCTCCATTGGGTTTTACGCATTTGCGCAAGCAAAACCAAAAGCACGATAAATACAGCGACATTCAGTATCACAATTAGACTCATTAGCTAAACTCTTATCCTTTTTTTCTATTATAAACCTGCATAAGCCAATCATTTCAGGCAGATTTTGTAATGGTTTTTTATTTCATCTTGAGTATATTGCTTATCAAGAAAAGCTTATGGTGAACTTAAAAATGACGCATTCAAGCCTTCAGCCTGTAGAACTGGAAAAATCATACCGACTGCTGAATCACGGTCCGACCGTTTTAGTCTCTGCTCAAGATCAGCAGCATACGGATGTGATGACTGCTGCATGGGCCTGCGCGCTAGAGTTTAGTCCGGCCAAAGTAACGGTAGTTTTAGATAAAAGTACTAAAACGCGTGAAATTATCGAAAATTCAGGACTTTTTGCGCTGCAAGTACCCAACTTAAAACAGCTGAAAATGGTGTACTCACTGGGCATGATTAGCCTGAAAGATGCGCCAGAAAAGCTACGTCAATCTGGTGCAGAATTGTTTAATTTTCCAGAATCAAACATTCCTGTTGTTGCAGGCTGCTCTGCATGGCTTTTATGCGAACTGATTTCTGAACCGCATAATCAGCAAATGCATGATTTATTTATCGGCAAAGTCATGGCTGCTTATGCAGATGAACGGGTGTTTAGCGATGGGCATTGGCACTACGAAACCGCGGGTGAAGAATGGAAAAGCCTGCATCATGTTGCTGGCGGCCATTTCTATACCATCGGCGATCCTGTTGCGGTTCATAAAGATCAGCATTGATCATATTGTAAAATTGAACAATCGTTTCAGCTCTTTAAACGGATGAAGATTCAACTTTGTCCACGAAGGTGCTAAATTAAATTTAATGTTTAAAACCGCCGAGAAGTGTGTACCTATGACTTTTAAAATTCACTGCATAGACGTCAAAAATCCGCTTCAAAATTATATTTGGCTGTTAGAACACGAAGCGACAAAGGACGTCATCTCTGTAGATCCAACAGAAGCGCATTTGGTCGAAGCATACTGCCAAAAACACCAACTCAATCTTGCTCAGATTTGGCTGACACATTGGCATAAAGACCATGTTGGCGGTGTACCTGAGTTAATCAGTCAGCGGAATATTCCTGTTTATGGCCCGCGGGATGAATTGACGAAAATCCCTTTTATTAGCCACCCGCTGGAAAATGGCAATCAATTTGAATTTCATGGCTTGAATATCGATATTCTAGCCGTTCCAGGACACACCTTAGGCCATATCGTATATTTCATCGATGCCATTGATGTGCTGTTCTGCGGAGACACTTTATTTGCCATGGGCTGCGGACGAGTTTTTGAAGGCACTTTTCAGCAAATGTACAGTTCACTCGCGCGCTTAGCAGCCCTGCCTGCACAAACCAAGGTGTACTGCACGCATGAATATACATTGTCCAATGCCAAGTTTGCCTTGCATGCAGAACCGCATAATATGGCTATACAGGAACGCTATGAACATGTCGAAGCGCAACGCCTATTAGGGCACTGCACCCTGCCCAGCACGATTGAACTCGAGCTGGAAACCAATCCCTTTATCCGTGCTGAAAGTGTTGAGGAGTTTCAGCGCTTAAGAGAGATGAAAGACAGCTTCTAATGCGGGATTCGAGTAAATCCCGCGCATTTCAAATGATGCACTATTTATAAAATTTGATTTGTTTGGGCAAATGCATCCAGTTCTGATTGCGTAACAACGCGCACTGCATGCATTTCATCAATACGAACCAAAAGCAAGCCGCCTAATGCAGGCTGATAGCGACGCGCACTGCCAAATGGCGTATATGCAACCTTAGACTGTTCTGAAAAAATCAGCCAGTCTTCATGCCCCAGCATAACAGCTGCCGGAACTTCTGAATTTTGTTTCATAGTTTCAATACGGTGTGCGACAAATTGCTCAACTGTTTCAATGCGCTTGGTCATTTTCTTACCCTTATTTGGCTTAATTCAAACATTTAATTAAGTCGATAAACTTCATGATCATGGCGAAGGTTCATCAATGATCTGAAGCGTTATTTTAGCGTGGTCTATGGTTTTAATTCTTATATTCACATTCTTATGATGCTTAGCTGTACAATTTACAGTCAAATCATTCAATACAAAAAGCTTTCTTTATGTATTTTTTGTTTCTTTGCGTGAAGTCATAATTCGTTACACTCTCAACATCTCATTTATATTCAAATATTTACTTTATTATTCATCTGATCAAATCTGGTTTGTCGTATATTTTTTATTCAAATAAATGTATTTTGATAAAAAGTTCAGTTTTGCCCTTTAAAAAATATTTAAACATCCCTATTAATTATTTATAGATGAATATGGAGTTCTCTCGTGAAAAAAGTGGTTAAAGCAAAAAATCTTATCGCATTCCGTCTTTGGCTTGAAAAATTAGGCTATAACGTTCGCACTTTGGCAGATAACAAAGGTTTCTCATTCAGTTTTAAAAAGGAATACGGTTTAGTCACATGTGACTTATCTGGCAACGCTTTGGCCATGCAGCTGGGCGAAGAATTCGAAGATCACTTAAAGGCCTAAAATATTCAGCCAATTTTGATCGAGAAAAATGGATTTTTCGAAATATAGCCCTCTTTGTGAGGGCTTTTTAGTGCACACCATAAAGTGCATCCAATGCTATTGTAAAATGTGCTTAAATTTATGAAGTAAAATTCTGCCCTAAAATAATCATAGCACTTAAACCCTTAGCGCCTGCTTAATATAAAAACTCATCAGATCCGTTCTATCACCAACAGATTTTTGATAATAAGTTGAACTTAAAAGTAACGAAGCGCCATATGTAATGGTCCACACATAAGACAAATAATCACGTACCGATATATGGCTTTCATAAGCGCTGAGGTGCTCTGAAACCAGCTCTTTCAGCTCCATAATGCGCTGCTCACGAATGCCATACAGCTCTTCAAATAATTTTTGCAGTTTGGTTTCGGTATTCGTAATACGCTCTTCTATTGCATGAAATAACACTGTCCGATTGGACTCACGCATATGATAAAGCATATAAGTCGTTACGCTTTGCTCAATATCTTTTTTATAGTTTATGGCAAAATCCAGTAAGCGCTTTTCATTTAAGATCAGCAGCTCAAGATATAGATGATTCTTACTGCTGAATGATTTATAAATTGTCCCTTTTGCCATATCTAATGCAGCTGCCAGTTCATGTATAGCAACTTCTTGATTGTTTTCAAGCACCAGCTTTTCTACGGTTTCAAGAATTTCCATTTTCTTTAAAAAACTCTTTTGTTGGCGCAATAAACCCATATTCTTTCCATGAACTAGAAAATTTTAATTTTTTCTGTATTGAACGCCCGACCACAATATTTCAAAAACTTAAAACAATGATGAGTCATATGAATACGAAAAAATAATTTAAGTGCAGCAAGCACAGCTGTCAAGCTAACTTGACTTATTTAAACACCCTCATCAGCCATGTCTACCCTAAATACGGCTTGAAGCAGCCAGATGATTACTTAATGTACAAATCCATTAAGGCTGTTCATTAATGACTAATTTTTTTCCGCATTGACCACTTTGCATAATAAGAATACTTATTTAAGTACCAATTCCTTTCTTTTTACAGTTGTGCAAAATCAATAACGACTTGAACAACTATTGTTATTTCATCCAGATATTTTTCTATTTTGGGATTAAAAGAGACTACATAAACCATGAGAAATTGGTTCTCAAATAAGCATGGAGCGTGACAAATCATTAAAAAGCCCAAATCGATTGGTCTGGTTTTTTATTAGCAGGACAAAACAATGATTTATATAAAATAAAAGAGAACATATCGTACAGGTAAGCTAGGAGTTTCATTTCTCTGCGGAATTTAGTGTCCAGTAAAATATAAAATCGTTTTAATCACGGATCATTACATAAAAATTCATGCATTCCGTCTCAGCTAAACGAGATGATAGAAAATATGTTCGAAGCTCAATACAGTTTGTATTAAAAAATAACGGCAATAAAAAAGCCTTAATTATTTTGAATTAAGGCTTTAGACTTCAAATGAAGTTTATAAGTATAAAATATGGTGGGGATAGAGAGACTCGAACTCTCACGCCCAGAAGGCGCTGCGACCTGAACACAGTGCGTCTACCAATTCCGCCATATCCCCGTAGGTCGCCAGTTATATATCTATAATTGGACTTGTAAATCGAAAGCTTTACCCTGCAATAAAAAGCAAGGCCTAATGCCCTGCTTTAATATTTGATGGTGGGGACGGAGAGACTCGAACTCTCACACCTTGCGGCGCTGGAACCTAAATCCAGTGCGTCTACCAATTTCGCCACGTCCCCATCAGGGTTGCTAACACTAGGTCAGTCTTTTAAAGCTTGGCAGAGGATCAAGGACTCGAACCTTGACGAACGGTTTTGGAGACCGTCATGCTACCATTACACCAATCCTCTATTTTCTTAACTCTTAAGCATACGCTTAAGCTTTAAGTGGTGGGGACGGAGAGACTCGAACTCTCACACCTCGCGGCGCTGGAACCTAAATCCAGTGCGTCTACCAATTTCGCCACGTCCCCATAGGGTGCCAGTTATCATAAAATAAATGGACTTTCTTTACATTGTTGCTTCAAAATCCCGCAATAAAAAAGCAAGGTAAATTGACCTTGCTTTAATACTTGATGGTGGGGACGGAGAGACTCGAACTCTCACACCTTGCGGCGCTGGAACCTAAATCCAGTGCGTCTACCAATTTCGCCACGTCCCCATCAGGGTTGCTAACACTAGGTCAGTCTTTTAAAGCTTGGCAGAGGATCAAGGACTCGAACCTTGACGAACGGTTTTGGAGACCGTCATGCTACCATTACACCAATCCTCTATTTTCTTAACTCTTAAGCATACGCTTAAGCTTTAAGTGGTGGGGACGGAGAGACTCGAACTCTCACACCTCGCGGCGCTGGAACCTAAATCCAGTGCGTCTACCAATTTCGCCACGTCCCCAATGGCTGTGTATATTATAGAGAGAACCTGCACATGACAAGCCTTTTTTCTAAAAAAGGTTTTTGATTGCTTAAATAAAAATCAAAAACCTTTTTTTGGTTTTTTCTTAAACAATTTCAGTCATTAAGCACATTTTAATTTGAGAAAAATCACTTAATCTCAGCGTTTTTTGCCTTGCAAGCATGCGCTTCAATAAGGGCTCAAATGTTTTAAATTGTTGTGGAAGATCAATAATTAACCGCTGACAATGCAAATATGCCCAATCTTCATAGGTTTTAGCCTGAAGCCTCTGCGCTGTCAGCCATTCTAAAAGCACAATCCCCAGTGCATAAATATCACTTTGCAGACTTTTTATCTCACCATGAAACAGTTCAGGCGCCATATAGCGCGGTGTTGCATTCATTGCTGCTGCATGTGTGCTCCTGATTGGCATTGCCTGTTCAAAATCAATCAGTTTAATTTGGCTGTCATACTGAACAAAATGTTCGGCTTTTAAATCCGCATGCATCCATCCCAGCTGCGCCAGCTCATCCAAAACATTGACTGCCTGCATCATCAAAAATGAAATTTGGCTGACCGTCATTAAATTTGGATTTTGCTCAAACACAGACTGCGCATGCGGCAGCAGCAATGCTTGAGGATGTAATTGAACTGAAACCAACTCTAGCGGAAGTTGAGCAATAAAAAGAACCTGATACGGAAGTAAGAAATTGAGCTGCTGCTCTGACCATTGCTGATACAGCAGCAGCTCATGCTTAAATCCATCTTGAGCATGTATAAAGCCATCGGGCTGCATGTTCTGCGCTTTGAGCCAAAAAAATACAGGATCAATCAAAACCTGATGAGGAAGTGACATCTGATATAAATAGCGCCCAAAGTCCAAACTTCGGGCTTTACTTTTTAGATAATAGTCAGCCTTTAACAGTAAATTTGCATCAAACTGCAATAAATTCTGCATTCTGCGGGTTCGTCTGATTTTGATAATTCAGCAATTCCAGGCAATGCTGAATGGTTTTCCCTACCCGTGCATGCGTTTCAATTAATGAAATTTTCGGCCACGTTGCCCGCTCGCCTTCACGCTGTAAAATTTTAAATAAATACGGACGCGGGTTTTGCAGCATATAGCTGTAATGACGCAGGCTATGTTTGCCAACAATATTCACATCACCATAATAGCGCTGATCCACCACACCATAGCCATGATCCAGCAAACGGCGGATTGGCGGCACGCTGCCTACACGCTCACGGGCAAAATCCATCACCCCTTTGGTTATAACCTTGCCTTGACGGCGGATAATCCGTTTAGGCCAGCTGAGCATATCCTTTCGGAACCGATCAATGTCATTTTGCATAAAAGGCACAATATGCGGATTCACCTGACTGGCAATGGTGTAATTAATATTGTACAGCCGTGCCATTTTTTCTTGCGGGAAGTCGCTGCGCACGCTGCCGTCTACCCAGCGTGTAGATGCCATATAAGGCGTATAATGACCGTCATAACGTTTGCTGGTCAGTTTAACGGGCGGGAATAAAATAGGCACAGCACATGATGCCAGTACCGCACTCCACACCAGCAAGTCTGGCGAAGTATAGGCATTCATAATGCGTGCATCTTGCGAAGCATCATAAGGCGCAACGGCAATATTAATATTCAAGCCTGAATTCTTCTGCGCCTCTGCAAAAGTCACATCACCTAAATTTTCTCTCAGGAACGTTTTTAAATATTGAACATCCGCTAAACCGCCATTGCCGCGCAGCAAGTCGCTTAATTTCCGAAAATGGAAAGCCTCACTATAAAAGTTATGTCCTTTTAAGATTTCCATAAATTCAGATGGTTTAGATACCCCAAGCATGCCTGTCATAATGGCGCCAGCACTGGAGCCAGAAAGCACTTTAGGCATTAGATCCTGTTCCATCAGCGCCTTGCATACGCCTGTATGAAACAGTCCAAGGGTTGAACCGCCAGAAAACATCAATGCGGGCTGCCCAAAGGCTTTTTGGCAATGCTCAAAAAATGTAATTTTTTCTGCAGAAGTTAAGCATTCACATTGTTCAGAAGCAATAAAAGCAAGGCTTTCACTGACTTCAGAGACATAGTCTTCAATAATTTTTTTTGTGCCAAAAAAAGTCACCGTAAATAAAAGCGGATGCGCAATATTGGCAATATCGTAAGTTAAGCCTTCACTTAAAATATACATTAAGTCTCGGGTGCGCTTCTGCTGCCGGTAGCGCTTTAGCATAGACAATCGATGAGCAATAATTTCAGCGTCAAAATACGGGGAACAATTGTCCAGTTTCCACTCTTGTGCACCTGATTCTTCATCGATTTTTAGCGCAATTGTTTTCCATTCTTCATAGCTGTCCGCTGTTTCCAGCTGCCGGTGCAATTTTTTTATACGATACGCTTGATGCGGGTTAATTTCCCGAGCAAAATCTTTTAATAGCATATCTATTCCTCAGCGCTGACTCTTATTGGCTGCATCTCAGTGCAAACTCAACTGTTGCAAAATTTTACCACTAATTCAATAGAGAATAATTTTCTTTAATTGTCTCTTCAAGCATAAATACTATACATTATTATAATCAAGCCAATTTACTTCTCTGATTAATTACAAGCTGAAAATCTCATGCCAACCATTGATTTACCAGATAATATTTTAGATTCTCTTTCAACTGTACTTTTACAATTACAGCAAAGCCTGCCAAAAGTTAAAGAAGCGCCAGATTTTTCTGCAATAGCCTATATATGGCAGGATCAGCAGCTCAAAGCTATCGATCAGCCTAAAAAAATGTATTTGGAAGATTTGAAAGGAATTGAACGCCAAAAAGATAAAGTCATTCAAAATACGTTGCAATTTTTAAAAGGCTTTCCAGCCAATGATGTTTTGCTGACAGGATCACGCGGTACAGGTAAATCATCCATTGTCCGCGCTCTGCTGACAGAATATGAATCTGCCGGTTTGCGTCTAATAGAAATTGAACGCGATGATTTATCTGACTTGCCTGAAATTCAAAAACTGATTGCCAATCGCCCAGAAAAATTTATCGTGTATTGTGACGATCTAGCATTCAATGCAGAAGATGAAAATTACCGCAGTTTAAAAAGTGTTTTAGATGGCTCATTACAGTCAGGTTCCAGCAATTTCATTATTTATGCAACCAGTAACCGACGCCACCTTTTACCTGAGTTTATGCATGAAAATACGCCAGTGACCAAAGTGGATGTTCCTCAATACACAGAACTGCATCCACAAGAAGCGATTGAAGAAAAAATTTCATTGTCTGACCGTTTTGGTTTATGGCTTTCTTTCTACCCAATGGACCAAAATCTGTATTTAGAGATTGTTGAACACTATTTAGCAAAAGCAGCAATGCCTTATACAGAAGAAACCCGTGCTGAGGCTCTAAGATGGTGCCAAAGCCGCGGGCAACGCTCAGGCCGTGCAGCTTATCAATTTTCAAAACATTGGATTGGTTCGCAGCAGTTGAAAGCGGTTTAAGTCAACAAACACAAAGCATTTCATTTCCGTTATTCCCCCTTGTAATTTATCGTTACGTAGCCCAGCTCATACAATATAGGCTGGGCGATACGATTGATCTGTCTATAAATAAATCACACCCTAGCCTGCCTCTAAATTCAATTATTGAATTAAGCGAATAAAAAACAGATATAAGAATTTCATTAAAACCAGATTCACTTTCATTTTACTTAATA
>NZ_NEGK01000020.1 GCF_002135435.1 Acinetobacter sp. ANC 3813
AAAGCAATTTCCGCCTCAACCTTCGGCTGAATCAGTTTGCCTGGAGGAATCGCTTCACCGTCACCATAGGCCATGTCGGCAAACAGCATGCCAAAGTCTGGAGAATCCACACCCAGCTGTTTCTGCACAGCTACTGACGTCAGGCCAATTTTTCGGCCCACCAAACGCCGGCCGCTGTTTAAAGCACGTTCAGTATTGATGTCCTGAATGACATAGGCATCATCTACTGTGGCATCTTCACCCAGTTCTGATCGGATCGGAGCAATGGGTTTTAGTTTCTGTTCTGATTGATAAAGCTGTTCAGCACACATTTCTAAAATTTGGCTCATTGTTTAATGCCTCTTTAGAAAGACCAAACGAATTTCAGCCAAGTTGCATCGCCCTTAGGCCGATTTTCAACTTCAGTTTCTTTTAAATATTTGGCCTCTAAAGCCCAGCCATCTTTCTGATAATGAATGCCTGGACCATAGGCCAAAGCCTGACCTTTAAAATCAATATCAATATTATTGGCTTCATCTGAAGTCAGCTGTTTAAAAGCATATCCTTCTAGAGCCAAAAGCAAATTAGGGTTTAACTTATAGCCAATGCTGTAATCTGCAGCAAAGTAATCACCAGACTGATAATGAGTGTCATCATTTTCAGTATTGAAGCTATAAGACATTTTTGTTGAGACATCCCAACCCGATGGATCACTGTAGCTATAGGCTAAAATTGGTCTAAAGGTATAGTAGTTTTTACCGATATTAGAGAGCTGGTTTTTATCATAATCACCCGTTGGGAAAACGGTTTCTACAGCTGCTGCCCAATGGTGATTACCGCTATGCCAGCCCAGCATTGGCGCAAAAATCAAATCACCTAAACCGCTGTTATGATCTTGCTGTCCAGCCATATGCAAACGTAAATCAACCAAAGGCTGTGCTGCATAGAATCCCAACTGGCCGCCAAGCATTTTCTGCTCCGTCATCCAGACCAAACGCGGTACGAAAGCTTTAGCATCGATATCAAAATCTGGAATTAAAGTCTTTCCATCCGATCCAACAAAATCTGAAGCAGTATAATTTTGATAATAGGAAAGCAGATACACACCCGGTGGCGGCAATGCACCCGCCATTACACCTTCCGCACCTAATGCAAATGAGTCAGAACCATTTTCAGTTGCAAAACTATTGGCTGAAAACAAGCCAAAGAATGCACCTAAAACTAAGCTTAAATACTTAATTTTCATTTTTAAATCCTTATAGTTTCATTTGACGCCTGCACGCGGCCTTGCTGCAGGCTGTTACTTTATAAAAGGTTATTCGTTAAAAAAATTCCGCAGCAAACGTGAAAAACGCGCACTATGTTCAATTTGCGCCCAATGTCCGCACTCACCAAACACATGAAGCTGCGCATGCGGGATCAATAAAAAAAGCTGGGTTGAGGTAAATAAAGGAATCACTTTGTCCTCACGTCCATGAATGATCAGTGTGTCATGCGGCAGCTGGCTGATTTTGTCCGCAGGACTCACGAGCCCGTCCACCCAACGCTGGCGCGGAGCTGGGAACATCGCTGAAAATGACTCCTGAAAACCTGGGCGGATACTGGCTTGATAACGCAATTCTGCCAGTTCATCGGTCACCAGTTCTCGGCTATGCGCAAAGGTGTCCATCAACTTACGCATATTTTCAAAGGAAGGCTCATAGCCCCACACATTGTTTAAGCCTTCTGTGATTTCAAAAGGTACGCCTACACTGCCCATTAATACTAATCGGCGGACACGTTCTGGATAAGCAATTGCAAAGGCTAAGGAAATACTGCCGCCAAAAGAATTTCCGACTAAGTCTGCCTGTTCAATATTCAGAGCATCAAATAGATATTTCAGTTGCTGTACCCAAATTTCTTTACTGTATTGAACACCTGCTGGACGTTCTGTGTAGCCAAAACCCAGCATGTCCGGTGCAATAACACGGCGATCTTCTGCAAGCTCTGGCATGATCAAACGCCAATTCGCCCAAGCTGTAACACCCGGTCCCGAACCATGCACCATGACCACAGGAAATCCCTTGCCTGTATCATGATAATTCGTTAAAAAATTACCCGTTTGAATTGAATTTACGATTTCTGGATTAACACTTGCATTCATTTTTTATACTCACATTTGTCAATTACTGAACCTTAACGTTATTTTTAAATTTGGACTGCTCAATCAGGTCATGACATTAAAGAAGGTTTCGCTGAGTTTTCTTTCCGTGAAGAAAATTGCGCGCGGCAATTCATCTGCTGTCCAAGTCAAAGTTGGGCGGTCTGAATACCAGATATAACCGCCGCTGAAGACTTCATTGCGGTTACCTGACGGATCGAAGAAATACAGCGTTTCACCGCGAGTAATGCCGTGGCGTGTAGGACCAATTTCATGCGACACATCATGATTGGCAATCGTATCTGCCGCGGTCAGCACCTGTGCCCATGATTCAACAAAAAACGACATGTGATGCAGCTTGCCCTTATCTGGAGCAAAAATGAACGCCACATCATGCGGTTTATTACTGCATGACATAAAGGCGGCCATCATGGTGTCACCATCAAGTACTTGCTCAGCTAAATCAAAACCCAGCACATCTTTAAATAAACGATAGCTTTGCTCCACGCCTTCGCCCATCAAAGCACAGTGATCAAAACGGCTAGGATGAATCCCTTTTAAATTTTGAGCCTGAATCCCTGGATTGGTGGTTGGCATGCCATTGCCAAATAAATCTTTGTGCGCATACAGTTCAAAGACATGGCCTGTTGGTGCAGTAAAGCGTACCCGCTCCCCTGTAGCCAGATCTTCGCCTGCGGCAATCCATTCGATATGAATGCCATAATCCTGAATGGCTTGAGCCAAACGTTTTAACTCAACTTCGCTCACCACCTTAAAGGCCATACAATCCATGCCCGGTGATTCAGCTTCTCGTAAAATCAAACAGTGATGATCATGCTCATCCCAAGCTTTCAGATACACTCGACCTTTTGAATCACGCGCTGTTTCAATCAGCCCCAAAACATTGACATAATGCTGAACTGATTCTTCTAAATCTAAAACGCGCAGTGCGACATGCCCAGGGCGAGATACAGGTTTATTATTCATTTTGACTTCATCCTTTAAGTGATCTGCAATTGCTTCTTGCAGTTTTTCAACCCTAAAACTTCCACTTCTAAATCGCTTTCAGGATAGAGCCTGCATGCTAAAGCGATACCTTCTTCCAGCTCTTGCGTGTTCACATGCGCTTGACTCATCCTTTGACAGCTGTAGTTTCCTTTCGTGACACGTATCCTGCAGATCCCGCAACCACCGCCACGGCAGCCAACAGGAATACCTTTCTTTGCCAGTGACTGCATGCCTTGCAATAAAGTTTTTCCTACTGAGCATTGAAATGTTTCTTCAATATTTAATAATCGAATCAGGTACATCCATCCACCCTCCTCAAACCTGCCAATGGGCCTAAATATTCTTAAATAAAGGACTCCGCGTCGCTTGATTCGCAGCATCTGCAGCACTTAAGAATTTTTCCATGTGGATATCACGCTCGTATAAACGTCCACGGATCAATCCTCGGATCGCCGCTTCGATCATCGGCGGCGGTCCGCATAAATAGGCTTTATGATTTCTAAAATCATTGTCATAAATACGAATCGCTGCCTCGTGTACAAAGCCGCGCTCACCAGCCCACTCACTGCTTTCGGCTTCATCTGACAGCACAGGGAAATAACGGAATTGCGGGTATTGCTTCGCTAAATCTTCAAAGAATGACTGGTAATACAATTCACTGAAGTTACGTGCTCCCTGAAATAGCGTAATTTGACGCGTATCGCCACTTTCAAGCAGTTCCAAAATCATTGATTTTGGACTCGATAGACCCGAACCGCCGGCAATAAAAATGACAGGATTAGGATCAGAATATCGGGTATAAAAGCGGCCAAGAGGACCTGAGAACTTCAGCTGCTGTCCAGCTTCCAGATCATCATGCAGCCAACCTGTGCCAATACCGCCCGGTACTTTACGGATATTCAACTCAATTAAATTACTTTGAGACGGTGCACTGGCAATCGAGAAAGCACGCGGTTCATCCAAACCAGGAATATACAAATTGATATATTGCCCAGCTTGAAACTCCACATCTCCATCTACTTTGAGGAAGATGCCTTTAATGGTGGGCGTCAGTTCTACTATTGAATCTACAGTCGCCTCAAAATCCCGTAGTGGAATAATTTTGGCGTCTGGATCTTCATCAATTTCCACTTCAATGGTCAGATCAGATTGCGGAATGGCGCAGCAGGCCAAGGCTTTACCTTCAGCACGCTCCATATCCATCAGGGCAAATGGAGAAGCTTCGCCTAAATCCGCTTCACCTTCCATGACTTGAACTTTGCATGTTCCACATAATCCATGACAGCATGCATGCGGCAGCCATATCCCTGCACGCAAAGCAGCATCCAAAATATTTTGCCCTTCTTCAACTTCAATGGTTTGACCTAAGGGCTCAATGGTTACTTCATAAGTCATCGGCGCTCTCCTTAAAGCCCATTTAAGTTAGGCGTATTAAAACGGATATAAGATTTATGCCCGATTTCAAGGCTATTGAAGCTTGATTGAGCATCAAACACTAAAGGCTTCCGGTCATAAGTCCATTCCACTTTTTCCCAGTCAATCTGTGACCAATCGCTATGACTGGCAAAAACGCTTTGCGCCAATTGAGTTTCAATAAAATTTTGAAATTTCTGCTCAGGATCAACCAATACGGCGATAGGTGCGCTAATACTTAAATGACCATTCCACTCAACAAACAGGACATGCTGACCATCGAACTGGTCTTTAGCATCTCGAACTTTTCCTTGATAATTCGGTTTTAGGGCGATAACTGACATAAGAATCTCCTAGGCGGTGTTTCTTCCTGAAAACACCACCGATTTGTTATTTTGAGCTTTAAATTAATTTAGCGTTTGAATACTTAAACTGATCCGTTTGGATTCTTCCATTTGGCCCAGTTCAGTGCATCTGGCGATGTTTCAAAAGCCCCTGTATCTACACCAGGCTCTAAATACGACCAGCGCACTATATCGTCAGGTCCCGGCCCACCAGCTTTGCCCTTGAGAATTTGCTGGACGGGCAACCAAGCCTGTACATATTTCTCTGGTTCATCATCAAAGATGTCCTTACAGCCATCTGAACAGAATTGATATTTTTCATCTTTGTAAATGCTTTCACGCTGACGAATTGTGGTTGGATCATCGACTTCGGTAAAGATCATTGGGATCTGACAGGTTTGACATAAACAAGGCAGACTGGTGTTGTACCAACGCTTACCTTCATCTTCCTGCTTTTTCCACATCTCAAAACGCGGTTTATAATGTTCATCAAAACTGTTTGGATATTCTTTAGATAACCATTCCTGCTCTTCTTCGGTTGGCACCCAAGCATGCAAACCCGTACCCCAACAATATTGATAGAACATTGCCCAAGCCTGATGGGTGATATGGTCTTTTTCTTTAACTGAATCTTCCCAGTATTTCGGCATACGGATACCGTAGCGCTCAAGGTCTGCAAACAGTGCACCACCACTTTGTTCAAAGTAAATTTCCCAGCCTTCACGCCATGACATAATTTTCTTCGGCAGCATGTAATCCATCATCATGCCGACTAAAGTCAGCAGGCGATAACCGCGCCAAAACCATTTATCAATCCATTTTTGCACAATCGGCACATTCGCTGGATCTTGCTCCAATAAGAACTTAATCGCTTCCAAACCAAGCGTCATATGGCGTGCTTCATCTGACTGTGCAGAGAAACCAAAAGTCACCGTTGCCATATCGCCGTTATAAGCTGCGCCTGACATAAAAGGCATGAATAACAGGTTGGTCAGCACATATTCAAATGAGAACGACACTGAAACCAGATATTCAAATGGTCCCGCAGTCATCGCATCATTAATGAATGACTTCGGTACAGATAAATACCAAAGGCGGTCAAAGTTTTGCGGCCATGAATGGAAGCCGTTAAAGTAGCGGTTGTAGTGACTTAAAGTATGAACTTGAGTCTGGCAATGACGCAGTTCATCAATCGCCTGCATTTGACAGGCCACGCGTGAGCCCACCCCGCGCAATTGCCGTCCAGCCATCGCAAAACCGCGATGCGCGTTATATTCAATTGGGGTAACGCCAGTTAAGAAAAGTTTAATCGCATTAATATAACGCGCATCTACAACGTTTAAATGGCCATTATTTTGTGAGAAAGCATCAATAATTGCATAGAGTTTTCGTTCTTTCTCCGCTTGATATTTCCAATAAGCATCCATGGTTAAACGGAACGGATCTTCCCATTTATCCCAATCATGAATTTTAATGCCTTCAAATTTATCATATGGAAACACGTCATCCATTGGGACGTAACTGGTTTCCCAGCCTAGTCCACGTGTCATTAAACCGTATTTATCTTTTAAGCTCAGCTTGCGTGGCGCTTCTGCTGCCGCTTTTGCATGTATGTTCATGCCTATTCTCCGTAATCTTTATTGAGAACTTTCCATAAGTTCAGATTTTTAATTCATCGTGTTTTAATGCTTAACGGAACCATCCGACTGTGAAACTCTCATCTGTTTCGTCAATGTTTCCAGAAATACTGATTAAATTGATGTGTATCTCTTGCAGATCCCAAGTCCTGCCCAGAATTTCTTCTACAGATTCTTTGCGGATAATCAGCTGACCTGGGGCATCAATTTTCACCATCGCCGGGTAGTATTCAATTTTTGCTTCAGGGTTGTCCTGTTCTATCGCTTCAATAATGGGACGGGTGTCATCATTGGTTTGAAAGGCCATAAATACATTTTTCATGCAGCAGCTCCCTTTGCAACTAAGCCAATTTTGCTTAAGCGTTTTGCAAATACCTCATCAATCAATGCAATATCACTTTCATCTGCATCTACCAATTTAAGGAGTGAAATCGCAACTGCCTGAGCTTGGACTTGCCATTTTTCAATCCATTGCGAAATTTGCGCACGATTTTCTTTAGATTCTGCAGCAGTGGTTTTAATTACTGAGTTGACCCAAGGCTGCGTTTCATCGAACCATTCATTCATGAATGCTGTCAGTAAGCTAATGGCTGAAGCGCCATGTGCCACTAAATCACGGTCGATAATGTGTTTAACTAATGGGTAGATATAGCCATCAAATACCAGATTCTGTGCTACAAACAGTTCATACCAGTCTTTTAAGACAAGCATATTTTCAACACTTTCGCGCAGCGGCTGCCACAATGGATGTTCTAACCAGTTCTGTTTTGCCAACTCCAAAGAAGTTCCTTGGTTGCCATCGATAAGCAATCCAATACGTGTGATGTACTGTGCTGAACCTAGGCGGTCCATGGTGGCAAACATCGTTGCATTTGTCAGTGTTGCACCATAGGCATAACCTGTAATAAAACTGTTGTTCATGTTTGCGCCCCATTCATAATGGCGCAATGGAATGAGCAAGTTTTCAGCTTTGGTGACTAATTCTGCAGAAATCGTGTTTAAAACCTGATTTTTTTCCACAAAAGTAAAGTTGCTTTCAAGTACTTCCTGTTGACGGGCACGGGTTTGGGTATAGGTGCCGTAATACAATTGACGCGGATCTTTCAAGACATACCAATCTTTCATTTTGATCACAGTACGCGCTGTATCAAAAATCTCATGTTCAGGCTGCCATAAAGGACGATAGTGAAAGTTGATTTCTTCCTGAATGTCGTAACTGGCTTCTTGATAACGTGAAGCAACTTTGTCGCCAAAACGCTTCTCTACATAGGCATAGGTATTGCGAACTGGTTTCACACCAGACGTTTTAATATCAATTTGCATTTAAGATCTCCCTGATCTTTTTAACATTGCTTTTATTCTGTTATTCCAGGCTGTCCAAAGCGCCACTTCATCCGCTCATATTCCAATGCACAGACTTCATCAGCGGTTAAATACTGAACCTGATGAAATGCACAGAATTCCTCAAAGGCACTTACCGGCATAATCATTTCAACTGCAAGCTCTGGATCACCTATCGAGAACTCAAATTCGATAAATTTCGCACGCTGAGTCCCTGTTACATGAATAAAGCACGTCGACTGCTGCGAATTGGTTTGATGCATAGTGCAACTCCTCAGTACTTGTATGAGTATTATTGCAATGGCTATGCCAACTATTTATTTTATTAATTATCAATATCTTATAATTTTAACTGATTTTTTAGAAAGGTAGATTTTAAGAATTTTATAAAGTGGAAATGCAGCACTTGAGAATTTTATGAAGATTATAATTTTATTTGATGTTTACAATAAACAACGTCAACGTTCTCAAGATAAAGTAGTGATTCACCACTTTTCCACAAATTTTGCCGTAAAATTAATAATGAAATGATCTCAATGTTATGTCGTATTCGTCATACTTTGCATCCCAAAGTATTAGCTTATCGTGACCACCGCCTGCAGTATTTCCTCATCACTTGTCCAAGCTGTTTTACTAATTATTTGATTCAATATCAAATTGATATATCAATTATGAATAAAGTTTTTTTGACCCTGTCGAATTTTTTTATGCCAAACTGTTATCGCCTCAGACTAATCCAATAACTTATTGTTCCGATATTTTATGTATAAGCTAAAAAAACTAAGTTTATGAAAAAAAATTAAAAAAATAGCATACGCTTCCAGTGTTATTTATGGCTTATCAGCTTATTCTAAATTCACTCATTGATCACAATATGCTGACCAACTTATATGGTTTTAGGTAATTGCTATATTTTTGAAAAATATAATAATAATCAGGCAAGTTCTAATTAATCACCTTGTAGATCGTAGAAAATGCAACGCTTTCTATTTCTATAGCTTAATTTTGAGAGACTCAATTTAATGATAGAGATAGTTGTGCCTGAATTAACAATTGCGATAGCTTTAGATATTCTTATTGAAAATGAAATTTTGAGTTGAAGAGTTTTTGCTTCTTTTTAATTAAACCTAATTTGACTATTCTTTACTTAAAATAACCCACTCAGGCAGACAATGAATTCATAGCTGCAAGAAAAGTTAAAAGCAATTGGAGCTTTGATCAGCTAATTCTACTCAACATCCGATCTTTAGCACTATCTTCACATTCTATTCACGACATCCTATCTAAAGTAGCTAAATAAGATTGAAGATGGATAATGATTATGAACAATGCTAAAAAATTGATAATAGCCGCCCTTACTTTGCCATTGCTCTATATATCAGGCTGTAAAAGTATTCCCAGCTATTCTTCAGAGTACGGTCAAGCTCGAAGCAGTATCCAAGGTATTCAACTTGATGATGCCAAAGCCCTAGAGATTGGAACGCAATTTACTACGACTTTTAATACTTTGGGTACACCAGAATTTGTAGAAAAAGCCAGTTCGTTGTATGCAGACCAGCTATTTATTAATGATACTTTGTCACAATTTTCATCGCGCAGTAATTTAGTTGAGCACTTCAAAGGGATGAATAATCGCGTTAGCAATGTCACAGTCAAATTATTAAATACGTCTTATTATGATGATTCTGCCTATGTGCATTGGCACATGGCGTATGACTTTAAAATGTTTGGCACCACACGCACCATGGCCTCTTACGGCATTAGTGAAATAAAGATTAATGACAATAATAAAATTATCTTT
>NZ_NEGK01000021.1 GCF_002135435.1 Acinetobacter sp. ANC 3813
TTGGACCTGCTGGCGCTGCTGTATCTGGCGCAGTCACTGCTGTGCCCGCTGATTCACCGCCTGCATCTTTCGCTGTTACCGTGACTTCTTCACCATCTACAAGCGCCGGGCTCAATGGAACGGTGTAGCCGCCATTTGAATCCGCTGTAATCGTTGCAATCGGGTTGCCGTCTGCATCTTTCACAGTAATCACTGCATTTGGTTCGGTTGTACCGCTGATCGATGTACCGTCTGGACTAATTGTCGCAGTTGGAACTGCTGGCGCTGCTGTATCTGGCGCAGTCACTGCTGTGCCCGCTGATTCACCGCCTGCATCTTTCGCTGTTACCGTGACTTCTTCACCATCTACAAGCGCCGGGCTCAATGGAACGGTGTAGCCGCCATTTGAATCCGCTGTAATCGTTGCAATCGGGTTGCCGTCTGCATCTTTCACAGTAATCACTGCATTTGGTTCGGTTGTACCGCTGATCGATGTACCGTCTGGACTAATTGTCGCAGTTGGAACTGCTGGCGCTGCTGTATCTGGCGCAATTGCAATTGCTGGTAAAGACTCATTATTTGCTGCATCGGTTGCAGTTACTTCAACTTCTTCACCATCTACTAATGGCACAGGAAGTACTACAGTAAAATCACCGTTACTATCAGCAACTCCATTGCCAATTTCATTACCTAAAACATCATATACTTTGATTGATGAATTTGGTTCAGCAACACCTTTTATTTCCGTTCCATCAAAACTATCAATCTGAGGTAGATCTGGTGCATCAGAATCGCTGTCAGAGTCAGAATCCGAGTCGCTGTCAGAATCCGAGTCGCTGTCAGAGTCAGAATCCGAGTCGCTGTCAGAATCCGAGTCAGAGTCACTGTCAGAGTCAGAATCCGAGTCACTGTCAGAATCCGAGTCACTGTCAGAGTCAGAATCCGAGTCAC
>NZ_NEGK01000003.1 GCF_002135435.1 Acinetobacter sp. ANC 3813
ATCAATTTTCAAAACATTGGATTGGTTCGCAGCAGTTGAAAGCGGTTTAAGTCAACAAACACAAAGCATTTCATTTCCGTTATTCCCCCTTGTAATTTATCGTTACGTAGCCCAGCTCATACAATATAGGCTGGGCGATACGATTGATCTGTCTATAAATAAATCACACCCTAGCCTGCCTCTAAATTCAATTATTGAATTAAGCGAATAAAAAACAGATATAAGAATTTCATTAAAACCAGATTCACTTTCATTTTACTTAATATATTTTTTTAAAATCCAGAATTTTAAAATAAAAAAAACCAACCGATATTTAGTTTTAAAATAAAAACCCTTAAATAAAAAACACCATTAAATATTCAAAAACATCACCCACGCCATTTAATAACGAGATTAATATCACAAAATTAAATTTTTATATTTAGTGTTTTAAAAATAAAAGCAAGTTAATCATCAAATACCTTAACACTTATTTATTTTATATTGAAAAATAATAATATATTAATTACAAATACCTGAGATAAATCACAAAAACAACCTCTATATCAAACACCTTCACACGACTTAATTTACCCCCTTAATATCAAACAACCTATAAAATAAAAAAATTCCCATTATATTGTTTAATTTAAAACCTATTAAAATTAAAAACCCACTTTGATACATAATGCCATTTATCCATACCGCATTAAAATCTAGCATGCCCCGCAGAATTCAACAGAATGAATTCTGATTTTAAATAATTTATATTAGGGGGAATATTTATGAAATTACTACAGCTTTGCGTGCTCGGTTCAATGGCCGTATTCACTACACATACTTTTGCGAAGCAACACACTGTTTCATTGGGTTATGCGCAAACTGATATTGAAGACAACTTCGACCTTAAAGGCATGAATGCACAATATCGCTATGAAACAACTTCACCTGTAAGCTTCTTAGCTTCTGTTTCTTACCAAACAGGTGACGACCAATGGCATGAAGCGCCAGATGAGCAATATAGCATTGATGCTAAACACCTAACGCTACTTGCTGGCCCTGCTTACCGTTTTAATGATGTAGTGAGCGCATATGTAGTCGCAGGCTATGCACTATCAGAAGTTGAATCATCTTATGAATATCCAGGTTATTCAGAACAATTTGATCTTTCTGAAACGAATTTTGCTTATGGCGCAGGTATAATTATTAATCCAACTGAATACATTTCAGTGAATCTGGGTTATGAAGCAACTGAAGTTGATTCAGCTAAACTCAGCGGCTTTAATATTGGCTTAGGTTATCGTTTCTAAGACAATCTAACCGATATAAAAAAGAGGCTGCAGGCCTCTTTTTTATGCTCACAATTAAAGACATTTGTTAGATTTGGTCATTTTTTTGACGGCCTGTAATGATTATTCTGAAAAAAGTAAATTCTTATTTATTATTACTTTAAATTTCACTTCGCAAAAAAATGATTTTTTTCATCACAAATCATAACCAACTACATAATAATTGACTTTGGGGGTTTTACTGTATGTTCTATCTTTCAAAACGGTTAATGCACACCACACACTGGCCGCTCAAAATAGCTGTCTTATGTGCATTAAGCGGAACACATCTTCAGGCCTCAGCCAATGATGCCGTTCAATACAGCGCAGAACAGCGGGCAATTGCTACTGAGCAGCAAATGACTGATGAAGAGCGCTTTGGACTTATTCAAAGCCTCATGGTTATGGTGCTGAAGCCAGATTTTTCATCAGAACGTGATCTGCGTGTTCCTGCGGATGTTCCTCAAATTGCAGGATGGGTCAAAGGTGTACCGCGCTTAGGTGTGCCAGATTTGATGCTTACAGATGCTGGACTCGGCATTGCCAACCCTGGCAGCGGCCGCAAAGGCGATCAAGCAACAGCATTCCCTTCCGCGCAGGCGCTGGCGGCAACGTTCAACCCTCAATTGGCTTATGACACTGGCGCTATTTTGGGCAAAGAGGCGAAATCCCGCGGCTTTAATGTAGTCCTCGGCGGCGGCATTAATTTGGCCCGTGACCCACGGCATGGACGCAACTTTGAATATTTATCAGAAGACCCGTGGCTGAGTGCTGTTTTAATTGCAGAAACCGTTAAAGGTACTCAAGACCAAAAAGTCATGGGCATACTCAAACACGTATCCCTTAATTCTCAAGAAATCAATAAATGGGCGCTCAATGCTAAAATTGACCCTGCTGCGCATCGTGAATCTGAATTGCTCGGCTTTGAGATTGCGATTGAACGCTCCCATCCGGGCGCATTGATGTGCGCGTATAATAAGGTCAATGGTGAATACGCCTGCGGCAATGATATTTTACTGAACGAGCAAGTAAAAAAAGCCATGAATTATAAAGGCTTTATCATGTCAGATTGGAAAGCCGTCTATCATTGGGATTATGCGCTTAAAGGATTGGACCAGCATTCCGGCATTCAATTAGACGAGAAAGAATGGTTTGGAAAACCGCTTCAGCAAGCTCTTGAGAATGGACAGTTCCCACGTGATCGTTTATCAGACATGGTGCGGCGTATTCTCTATGCCGTGTATTCCACTGAAATCGACACTTGGCGTGGTCCGCAAGCTAAACCGGATTTAGCAAAGCATCTGCAGTCTGCCCTTGAAGTCGCACGTGAAGGCACAGTGCTGTTAAAAAACAATAAGATTCTGCCCATTCCAGCTGAGACAAAACGTATCGCAATTATTGGCGGTTTTTCCCACCTTGGCATGCTCAGCGGCGGCGGCGGTTCCAGCCTCGTCGACCCTGTTGGCGGATTTGCTTTAAATGTGCCTTTAGGCGGCAATAATATGTTCGCGTCTTTGCGGCGACTGGCGATCACCGGCCCTTCGCCGCTAAGCGAACTCAAAAAACAATTTCCGAACACTGAGTTTTTAACCGATGCTGGTGAAAACCCTGCTGAAGCAGCGGCGATTGCCAAACAAGCCGATCTTGCGATTATTTTTGCCTACAAAACTGAAGCAGAAAATCATGACCATGCCGATTTAAGCCTGCCTTGGGGGCAAGACCAATTGATACAAGCCGTTGCTTCAGCAAATCCTAAAACAGTCGTTGTGCTGCAGACTGGCAACCCTGTAAGCATGCCGTGGATTGAGAAGACCCCAGCTATTATTGAATCATGGTATTCAGGCAATGCAGGCGGCACAGCCATTGCTGAAATTCTTGCAGGAAAAGTAAACCCATCAGGCCGCTTGCCTATGACTTTTTATGCTGACGTTCAGCAAACGCCGCACCCTGAACTTCCTGGCTTTGGCACGCCAATCGACACACCAACTACCATTGATTATCACGAGGGCGCAGAAATCGGCTATCGCTGGTTCGCAAAAACCAAGCAAAAACCGTTATTTGCCTTTGGCCATGGCTTAAGCTACAGCCAATTCAGCTATAGCGGATTAAAACTTAAAGGGAAAGATAACGTTTCAGCTGAATTTACAGTAACCAATACCAGTAATGTCGCTGGTGCAGAGGTTCCTCAACTGTATTTAATCAATGCGCCTGATGGCGAACGCATGCGCTTATTGGCTTTTGAACGGCTGAATCTAAAACCCAATGAATCCCGCAAAGTTAAGATGACAATCGATCCTCGGCTGCTTGGCCGTTTTGATCAGACACAGAAAAAATGGCATCTGGCAGCAGGTCAATACAGCATCGCTGCTGGCAAAGCATCGGACAACTTGCTATTAAAAGGGCAAATTCAGTTAAATGAAAAGTATTTCGGCCAATAAAAGCCTGTGCATTGCATTCATAAGTCTTGAGTAAAAGTTGAGATTTTTTAGGTGTAAAGCCTACTCGACCCAAATGCTAAAAAATCAATGATTGACAATAAGCATTATTAAGTCATGTACGCTTTAGCTTACAATAATTTAGGAGATACTCGGATTGATTGAAAATACGTCCTGAAATATTCTTAAACCATAGTGAACAGGATGTTCCAAACAACAAGAATAAAAAAGACAAGCAATGGATCGCAGGTACGACAGGAGCTATACCGAGCGCAGTTAAATAAAAAAGCCCAACAGGATGTTGGGCTTTTTTATTATGTCGATAACATCATGTGCAACGCAATCATATAAGTGCAGTGGATTTTAATCTTATATTTACTGGCTGCTCACAGCGCTGGATGCAGGCGAACCGCCATTGTCTATTCGATTTTGCTCTTCAATACGGGCCAAGGTTTCTTTATAAAATTCCTGACCATGCACTTCCAGCTCTTCTGGTGATTTATCACTATTGTAATCATGATCGCCATGACTGTGATCTGAATGATTAGAACTGCCAGCACCATTTCCGCCAGCAGCTGCATTGACACTCTCAGTTGCTGTGTGAATTTGCGAATCGTTCTGAACTGAATCTTGATCATAATGCGTTTTTACAGATGCCTCGTCACAGCCCGCTAAAAAAGCACCCAATATAATCACAGAGGCATAAACCGTTCTCATTATCAAAACTCAGAAACTAAACTATTGAAAAGATTGTCATATCCAGAATTACTCCACAAGCCCGCCGGTTTCGCATTTATCCTCTGACTTATGCTGCAGTTTGACTATTAAAAAAGAAATGAGAAAATTCATACATTAAAAAAGAGGCTCAATGCCTCTTTTTTAATCAACTGCTTATTTATACTTTTGCCGCATCCTGTGCTGCTGTATCCGTATCTTCTGGGTTACTCAGCTCAGTCATCGGCCAGCGCGGCGTTGTTGTCACAGCCAAGCCATCATGCTGACCCGCTTTTAAGCGCTGATAGCCCGCAAAAGCAATCATCGCGCCATTGTCTGTACATAATGCGGGTTCTGCATAATAAACTGATGCACGAATTTTGGCTAAATCCGCTTCCAGACGTTCACGTAAACGTTTATTTGCGCTCACACCACCTGCAATAACCAAACGCTTTAGCCCTGTTTGCTTCAACGCTTTTACTGATTTTTTAACCAAGGTATCAACTAAAGCTTCTTGGAATGAAGCAGCAATGTCTGCTTCTCGGCCTTCTCCTGCGACTTTTTTCAGCTGTACAGACACAGCTGTTTTTAAACCACTGAAAGAGAAATCCAGACCTTGATGCAACATTGGTCGCGGAAATTCAAAGGCCTTCATATCACCTTCAGTGGCTAATTTTGAAATATTGGGGCCGCCTGGATAAGGCAACCCCATCATTTTCGCCACTTTATCAAAGGCTTCACCAGCTGCATCATCAATCGATTCGCCCAACAGCTCATATTGGCCAATGCCGTAGGCAGCCATCAATTGGGTATGACCGCCTGATACCAAAAGCGCCACAAACGGAAACTCTGGCGGTGTTGCGGACAATAAAGGCGCCAGCATATGTCCTTCCATATGATGCACACCTATCGCAGGCTTATTCAGTGCAAAGGCTAGAGTTCGGCCAAAAAGCGCACCGGTCATGAGCGCACCCATCAAACCAGGGCCACGAGTATAAGCAATGGCATCAATTTCCGATTTTTTGATGCCGCTGTCAGCCAAAAGCTGCGTAATTAAAGGAATTAATTTTCGCACATGGTCGCGTGAAGCCAATTCTGGCACTACACCGCCATATTCAGCATGCAGTTTAATCTGGCTGTACAGCACTTGCCCGCGCAAACCCAACTCGCTGTCATACAGTGCAAGTCCTGTTTCATCACAAGATGTTTCTAAGCCTAAAACGATCATTAAACTGCCTATAACCTGTATCAAATCTGTCGCAAAGCCTATTATAGACTTGTGGTCTGAGATGTAAATGAGTAAAATACTGCACTTCACTTGTGATCAAAGGCAATTCTGCCTAGATCTTATCCATAACTTAATGAGGATTCTTCATGCCACAAGTTAAATTGAAAGAAGGCGAGCCAGTAGACGTAGCTATTCGCCGTTTTAAACGTTCATGCGAAAAAGCTGGTGTACTTGCTGACGTTCGTAAGCGCGAATTCTATGAAAAACCAACTCAAGAACGTAAGCGCAAAAAAGCTGCTGCTGTTAAACGCTACCAAAAGAAATTGGCTCGCGAATCAGTACGCACTACTCGCCTTTACTAAAATTAATTTGTGATTGATTGACTAACCTGGATATATAAATGACTACTTTAAAAAACCAAATAACTGAAGTTTTAAAAGCAACTATGCGTGCTAAAGAAATGAATAAGTTAACGGTAATTCGTAGTCTGCAGGCAGCAATCAAGCAAATTGAAGTCGATGAACGTATAGAGCTTGACGATACTCAAGTTCTTGCGGTCATTGAAAAGCAAATCAAACAACGTAAAGAATCGATCAAAGCCTTTGAAGGCGCTGGTCGAGAAGATTTAGCTAGTAAGGAACAAGCCGAACTTGAGGTGTTATCTCAATTTCTACCAGAAGCTATGACTGAGGAAGAACTTGATTCCATCATTGCACAGACTATTTCTGCGCAAGAAGCTACTAGCATGAAAGATATGGGTAAGGTGATGAACTCTCTGCGTCCGCTCATAGCCGGGCGCGCCGATCCTTCTCAAGTTTCTGCAAAAATCAAAGCAAAACTTAGTTAATCCCCACATCGTTAAATCTTGTTTTGAGTATTTTTAATATTCAAAAAATATGTTTGATTTGGCCTATTTGATTTAATTATTTTCTACATATAAATCAAATAGCCAATCAACTATCCACCCCTCCAAAAAAATAACAATTATATCCATCAATCCCTGAAGCAATGATCCATTTTTGAAATGCCTGAATTTCAAAAATAGATTCCACCCAGAACAATTGTTGCAGCTTCAAATTGAGTATAAATTACTGGGCAAGGTTCATCTATTTCAGCATTGTTAAAGCAACTTATGCGTAAAATTTCTTTGGAAAGTGAACCACTTACTCCTTTCACATTTCCATATTCAATAACGCCACTATCAGGTTTAGATAATACCAAATCACCGACTTTAATATTCTAAATAGAAACAAGCTATTGATCTGTATGAATTAAAGTACCAGCCACAAATCCAGATATTTTTCACCTATTTCAAATCACACTGAATATTATATTTCTTTAATAATTGCATTTCTGGTGACACTACCACTTTATCGATCACTGTTTGCTTTGTCATAGATTGTGCCGTAAGCGGTAAGTACGCACGGTTTTGATCTGTAGTTTGATACAAATCGTCGACGTATTTTTTGACGATTCCACAAAATTGCTGCTGCTGTTGTGCTGAAAATTGAGAAGTTTTAGGATCTAAACTGCGTAAAAAAAACTTCATATCTGCAGTATATTGACTAGATATTTTTTCTACATCACGAACATACTGTTCAGTACTCGCGGCTTGCACTGTCTGTACAACCACTCCCAAACCCAACAGGGTAAATATTAATTTTTTCATCAATTCAATCTTTATCGTTTATCTAAAAGCGCACTTACAATTGTAGCACCAGCCAATTTTCCAAACTAATTTAAATGCGGCTATAGCAATGAATTTATACAAATAAATTCAGGCTGATACTCCCCATATGCCAACTTTTTTGGCGCAGAGATTTCCCCTTATGTCACAGTTCCTAAACGCAAACGCAGCACATTTGGCAAATCTGTACGGTAAGAATAAATTGGGCTGCCGCATTGGCTGCAAAACACCCGCGCCTTATTCTCTGTATGAAAATATTCTCGAAGACAACCCTCACCGAGAAGCAACTGAAACTTACTTTGCTCAATTGGGCTATTCCAGCCAAATAATACACCCTGAGCAAGCCTGCAATGCTGGCAAAAGCACAAAATACTGGTTTCAATTTCTGCTGAATATTGGTACTGAACTGCACCGCATAAACACTGCCCTTTGAGCATTTTTATACCTTTATTTTTTAATTAGACATTTAATTGCCGATCTTTTTGCATCTGCGTTAAGCGCTGATCAATCACACCAAAAAGTGATTTATTGTCTTTTGCTAAACGCTTGGCATGCAGTAATGATTTAATCGCATTTTCCTCATTACCTGTCCAAAACTCCACTTCTGCGCGATAACGAAGCACATTAATCGAACGAACAGCGGAAGCACTATCGAGTTGAGCAGATTGCTGCATCAAGCGCCAGCCTGATACATCCCGCGGGTTATTATTTAAAAATCGCTTAATAATCAATTCTGCTTGAGCAGGCTGATTATTACGAAGCAATGCTTCGGCATATTTATAGTTCAATGCGCGATTCTCAGGCATTACAATCGCCGCACTGCTGACCACTCTCAATGCATCTGCAATTTTATTCTGCCCCAAATAAATATCCGCCTGCAATAATGTCATTAAAACATGCGAATCCTTTTGCGCTTTAGCCCGATCTAATACTGTTTGCGCATCAGCATAATCACCGTGCTGAATTTGAAATGCGCTCAATGCCAATAAACTGGCAAAATTATTTTGATCCGCCAATACACGCAGCTGCTGCTCAGTCACTTGACCAGACAGCACACGGCTATACTGACGGATGACATCAAAATCTTCATTATTTAAATTGGTTTTGACTTTCGGCAACTGATTTGCCCTTAATCGAGCCTCACTCATCCGCTCCGAAGTTAAGGGGTGTGTAAACCAAAAATCAGGTAAATAACTCACACGGGTGGTAGCACGGTTCATAACTTCAAAAAAGTCCGCCATGCTTTGCGGATTATAGCCAGAGGCATACATATACTGCATGCCTATCCGGTCTGCCTCACGCTCTTGATTTCGGCTATAGCTCAGCTGCTTATCCATCAGCACCGCTTGAGAACCCAGCATCACTGCTGCGCCAGCATCTCCATCTGCCGCAGAAGCAACCAGCGCCCCAACCAAAATACCCGCTAGAGACAACAAGCCCTGCCCTTTAAATGCTTCACGCGAGCGGCTGTAATGGCGCTGCGTCACATGCGCAATTTCATGCGCCATCACACTGGCCATCTCATCCATATTGCGCGCAGAATTAATTAAACCCGTATTTAAGGCGAATAAACCTCCAGGGACAGCAAAAGCATTAATTTGAGGATCATTAATAATCAGCAAACCTACCGGCTGACTCAACTGTGTTTGGCTCAGAATATGAGAAAACACTGAATATAAACGGTCTTCCATCCACGGATTTTGCAAAACCGGCATTTGCTTATTGACTTCGCGGTAGACTTTTTCACCAATTGCGCGCTCTTTCTGCTGATCCAGCAAGCCAACACCGCCGCCAATCTCCGGTACAGAAAATTGCGCCGCCGAATTAAATTCTACTTTTTCAGATTGTGCAAAAGCCGAACACAGTCCCAGACTGCACGCCAGTAAAATTCTTTTCAAAAGCTGGATCCCAATCTAATAACTTATTGTTTCAATCCAAAATATAGCATTGAAAAATGAGCAATTATGAAAGAAAGTGTTATTTTATTTTGACGCAGGCTAAACCATATAGCGCGGTACACGCCCTTCAAGCGCATCAACTAAATTATGGTACGCCAGCTCCGCCATACGCTTGCGTGTTTGTGCAGTTGCGGAACCTACATGAGGCAAAGTGACTGCATTTTCCAGCTGAAATAATTCTGAACTCTGCAATGGCTCTTTTTCATAAACATCCAAACCCGCCGCAAATATCGTGCGGGTTTTCAGTGCATGAATAAGCGCTTGCTCATTCACCACTGAACCTCTCGCAATATTAACCAATACCGCATGCGGCTGCATCAGCTTCAATTCATCCGCACCTATTAGAGATTTAGATGCTGAATTTAAATCCACAGCAATGACTACAAAATCAGAGCGGCTCAACACATCCTGCAATGAGCAGTATTCAGCTTTAAACTGTTCTGCAATTTCAATCTTTTCACTGCGATTATGATACAAAATATTCATGTTAAAGCCATGAAAACCGCGCCTAGCAACCGCAGCACCAATATGCCCTAGGCCAATAATCCCGAGTGTTTTGCCATAGATATCAAGGCCAAACTGAGCAGGTCCAACGGTTCGCTGCCACTGCCCTTGCTTGGTCCAAGTATCTAGCGAAGGCACTTGACGCGCCGCACTCATCAGCAGTGTAAAAGCCAAATCTGCTGTAGTTTCTGTCAAAACATGCGGTGTATGTGTCAGCCAAATTTTCTGCTGGTGTAAATAATCAACATCATAATTATCATAGCCAACGCTGACACTTGAAATCACTCTCAGCTTCTGGGCATTTTTTAAATTACTTTGATTCAGCACTCGGCCTGCACCGATCAGGCCATCCGCATCAGCACTATGTTCTAAAATTTGCTGGTTAACATCGCCATTTTTGGGATTGATTTGAACAACATGATATTGCTGCTCCAGTCTCATCAAAATTTCATTATCGATTTGGCTAAATACAACAACTTTTTGCTTCATGCTTAGATCATTCCTTGATTTTATTTTGCATAAATTGCCATAAGCGTTTTTTTAATAACGGCTGGTCTAGCATTTCCTGCAACGAAGCCAGCCGAATAGATGATGATGACTGTAAGTGTGGAATATCCCCTAAACACAGTACATTCTTATCTGCACTCAATGCATCTGAGAAGCCTTGCACATATGAAGCTGCACCACGTCCGTCCTGCATATTTTGCCAAGCAAAAGGCCATTGCAGCTGATAAAACTCTGCTGAAACAGCACGCTGTATATTGCGCCATAATAGCTGCTGATCCGCAGTCACTGCCGTAGAATCTATTAACACTACAGCCTTTGCCAAAACGATAGCTTCAATAGAAAATGCAGGAATTTGCAGCGCAGGCACGATTGGCTCTTGCACAATGACTGGTGCTTCTGCAAGCTTTGGCTGAATATCTAAGGAATTGACGCGCTCAACAGGAGCAAGCTCTGGCTGCTGAGCTATCAAATCAGCTACATCTGACGTTTGCTGCAAGATGATTTCAGAAATTACTTCTGCTGGTGCTTGATCACGCCAAATTGCAGGCTGATGCTGCAGACACATTGCATCCTTAGGAATCCATAGATCAATCCCTAATGCCGCCATTATGTCACGCTGATGCCCCATCATGCTTTCATCATCACCAAATTCATAGGCAATATTCTAACGAGATTATGCTTATTTTGCTGTAGTTTTCTTTCAATTCAGCTTAAAGCCTGCTCAACTTTAAAAAATGCATATCTAGATAATCATTAAATTATTTACTTTTTGCATAAAATCAACCATTTCATCTGTTTCAAAACCTAAGCGCCAGTACAGCAGCTCAAGTACATCTAGCTCATCCTGCGTAATAATACGGTCATTCCATAAGCAATATTCTGCAATCGCTAAAATACTGAACCGATCACGCAGTAGTAGCCCAGCTATATCATTCAGAATTTCCGCCAAATCAATCGGCTCATCTGAAATATCACTATAAAGCTCCAACTCTTGCTGCGTTAGAATCCGTTTAAGAATTTTCTCACGCACTTCCAACTGACTGTCACTATTGATCTGCTGCACATGCAATAAAGCATCAATCAAACGCACAATGCTTGGCTTTACATCTTCCAATGCAGTCGCAGCATGCACTGGCATGAGATTCAGCTCATACTTCACCCGCTCCAGAAGCAAAGCATCCAGCAAGCCAATTTCACCATCCTCTTGAATTATACGCGCCAATTTCATTAAAAATTGCCGTGCAATAGTTGCCGGCATCGAGCCAATATTCAGACAAGCTTCTTTAAAAATAGCGATATGTACACGACCATCCAAATTCAGCAATGAATCTACAATGGCGCGGCTCACCTCCGCTTCGGTCGGAATAAATTCACGGTATTGACGAATCATTAAGATAGCCACCATAACCTCACGCGAACCCGTTGCCGTTTGCATCGCACGGTCAATTAGCTCTGGACGCTGCCAATTGGCGCGAATTTCAGGCTTTAAAGGTTTAATGGCGTCTTTTATTGCAAAACTAATGGGCGACAATCTCAGCAAAGGCAGCGGTTGCGGCGAACTCCACGGCATCGCCATATCTGGACTGACTTCTTCCAAAGAGCGGAACAAATTAAACAAAGGCTGATTTTTTAATTTTTTAAGGTTTTCCAGCTGCATATCCTGAATCATTGCAGGATTTAACTCAAATATTCGCTGCTCTATGCTTGGATGAATATTCATCCAATTTTGCTGACTGAGTGCATTAGCAAAACACATATGCGAAATAGATTCGGCATATTCACTATGAATTTGTGATCCTGAGTGATGCACATAAATCCGCATGAGCGTTTGTATATTGGCATCATTCTGAATTAAGCGCTTTGTTTTTTGATCATTTTTATAGGTTCGGCTACCCAACGTAATAAACTTAATAAATCGAGTAATCAGCACCCCTAAACACCCCGTCAGCCAAATTAATGCGCCAATAGCCACAAAGAAGGTTTCAAACTTATTTTCACGCACAGAGCCATTTCGATAAAAACCGCGCTTGGCTATTTTACTGCCCCACTGGCTAAAAGCCGTTAAGCCACTATACAAAATTTTTAAACGCGTATTTTCCGCTGCTTCACCTGATAAAATCTTATTAAACTCATGGCTTAGCAAGCCATACAATTCCATTTCATCTAAATTCTGAATTGCACCCCAAGTTAAAATAATGACGGTATCACGCGGGTAAAAACCCGCCGTCAGCGCATTCACTCCAACTTCATTGGGTAAAACATAAAGTGCTGGCGTATCAATTAAAAAAGTTGCTGCCAACTGTTCTGTAATTTTTAGTGCAACGGTTTCTTCTGGAATGCTTTCGACTAAGCTTAATCTGCGTGCACCCATCTGCTTTGCTAAAGAATGGCCGCCGGTACGAAATGTATAAAACTCATAAAGCACTGATACAGACATAATCAGCAGTAGCAAAGCCAGCAAATAAGGGCTGAGGGTATGCCAATAAATGGACTGTGCAGGATTTACATAAAAAACCAAAAGCCCGACGATACTATTGATAATTACAATAGTTAAAAGCACTGCGACCGCACAAAAAAACGCGGACCAAAACATGTTTTTGTTTTTTATAAAAGCGTAGCCAACTCGTCTCAATGCAATCCCTTAAAACAACATTGTCTTTTGTTTAACCATCATAAATGAAAAAAGCGGGAAATTCCCGCTTTTCATAGAGTTTTTGAAGACTTACTCTTCACGAACCCCTGTTAAATCCACAGATGCAGCATCAATATTAACATCGATGTATTTATCTTTGCTTTCGAGTTTTGCAGAGTCATTGCGCTGTTTTTCCAAAGCCGCAAGATACGCATCATCAATACCGCCAGCAACGTATTCGCCGTTAAATACAGAGCAGTCAAACTCTTGCAATGCAGGCACTTTGGTTGTGCGTACAGCCGCTTTCAAATCTTCCAAATCTTGGAAAATCAAACGGTCTGCACCAATGATTTCACGAATTTCTTCGACACTGCGGTCTGATGCAATCAATTCCGATTTTGCCGGCATATCAATACCATATACGTTCGGGTATTTCACCATTGGCGCAGCAGAAGCAAAGAATACTTTTTTCGCACCGGCATCACGCGCCATTTGGATAATCTCGTTACACGTTGTACCGCGAACAATAGAGTCATCAACCAATAATACGTTTTTGCCTTGGAATTCCAGCTCAACAGGGTTCAGCTTTTGACGAACAGATTTTTTGCGCAGCTGTTGACCCGGCATAATGAAGGTACGGCCAATATAGCGGTTCTTCATAAAGCCTTCACGGAATTTCACACCCAGCGTATTAGCAAGCTCAAGTGCAGAAGTACGCGATGTATCTGGAATAGGAATCACAACATCAATATCGTGCTCTTCACTCCACTCACGCAGAATTTTTTGCGCAAGCTTTTCACCCATTTTCAAGCGGGCTTTATATACAGAAATACCGTCAATCGTTGCATCTGGTCGCGCAAAATACACATACTCAAAAATACAAGGACGGTATTCAGGCGCTGCAGCGCACTGCTTGGTTGACATTACGCCGTTAGCTGTAATGAAAATCGCTTCGCCCGGCTCAATGTCGCGCTCTACTTTAAAGCCCAAGGCAGTGATCGCGACAGATTCAGAAGCAATGATGTACTCCTTGCCCTGATCAGTTTCACGAGAACCGTAAATTAATGGGCGAATACCGTTTGGATCGCGGAAGCCTACCAAGCCTTGACCCGTAATCATTGCCACCACTGCATAGCCGCCTTTACAGCGCTCATGAACTCGAGCAACAACTTTAAAGATATCTTCAGCTTCTGCAGTTAGCTTGCTGCTTTTTTGCAATTCATGCGCAAATACGTTTAACAGCACTTCTGAGTCTGAATCCGTATTCATATGACGCAAATCTGTTTTAAACAGATCATCATGAATTTCTTTCGCATTGGTTAAGTTGCCGTTATGCGCCAATGTAATGCCATAAGGCGAGTTCACATAAAATGGCTGAGCTTCCGCACTGCTTGAAGAACCCGCAGTTGGATAACGCACATGACCGATACCGTAGTTGCCTTGCAGCGCGCGCATATGACGTGTATGAAACACATCACGCACCATTCCCGTATCCTTGCGAAGGAATAGGCGTCCTTCATGGCAAGTTACGATCCCAGCGGCATCTTGTCCACGATGCTGTAACATCGTTAATGCATCAAACAACATTTGGTTAACGGGTGATTTACCAGCTATACCAACTACTCCACACATAGCAACCTCGCAGACACGCTAGGATTAATAAAAAGGATTATTTGTTGATTCACCATCAGCCTGCCCTTTTTTAGGTACAGCGCCTGATGATTGTTCTGACGTTTTCGATGTTCCGTCAGAATTAATATGATGCAAGGCTTCATTTGCCGCTTCTTTAGACAAATGCGCTGCCCAAGGTGCGTAAGGCAATAAAGCCTGAATAAATTTAGACTGTTTCCAATGCGGTGAGCTTTCAACCCATGGCCCAATTCCCTGAATTGTAATCAATACAACCAGCAGACCTTTTAAACCGCCAAATACACCGCCAGCTAAACGATTTAATGGCCCGAGTTTCAGGCTTTTTAAAATACTGTTCAGCAGATAGCTTACGATCCAGGTTAAGACCACAATCACCAAAACAATGAATGCAAATGCGGCGATCTTCTGCACCACAGGATCCGAACTGAGTGAAAGCATGGAAGGTGCCAAGACAGATGCATATTTTGCCGCAACAATTAATGCCAGTATCCATCCTGCCAAGTTCGCAAAGGCTTTAATAAATCCTTGACGCAAACCGTTTAGCCCTCCAATGAGCAATATAATCAGTATAAAGATATCAAGGGTATTCATGATCTTTACAATGCGTCAACGCAGTCTTTCACGAGTTTAGGTCCAGTATATATGAGGCCGCTGTACACTTGTACAAGGGCAGCGCCTGCATTCTTTTTCGCCAGCGCGTCTTCGCCCGACAAAATCCCCCCCACACCGATCAATGGAATTTGCCCATCAAGCGCTTTAAAGAAAGCCGCTAAACATGCTGTGCTTTTAACAAATACAGGCGCACCAGATAGACCGCCTGCCTCATCGCCATGCTTCAAGTTTTCCACACCTTCGCGCGACAATGTAGTATTCGTCACAATCAAGCCATCAATTTTAAATTGCAGCAATTGCTTAGCGATGAACTGAATATCTTCCGCTTCCAAATCTGGCGCAACTTTAAGCACAAGCGGAACATAATGCTGATGTTCTTCTGCCAACTCCAACTGCCGCTTTTTTAATGTTTCTAAAAGCTCAGTCAAAGCATCACCGCTTTGCAAACTACGCAGATTTTTAGTATTTGGAGAGGAAATATTAACTGTAATATAAGACGCGTAGTTATAGACTTTTTCAAGGCAAATCAGATAATCATCAACAGCATTTTCAACAGGAGTCGCTGCATTTTTACCAATGTTAATGCCCAGCACACCTTTAAATTTAGCAGCTTTTACATTCTCAATAAGCTGATCTACACCATCATTATTAAAACCCATACGGTTAATAATGGCTTTCGCTTCAGGTAAACGGAATAGCCGCGGCTCTGGGTTGCCGTCTTGCGGTTTAGGAGTAATCGTGCCGATTTCAATAAAACCGAAACCTTGCGTCGCCAAAGCATCAATATAGGCGCCGTTTTTATCCAGACCCGCTGCAAGACCAACAGGATTAGGGAATTCAATACCCATGCAAGTTACAGGCTTAGCAGCAACAGCTTGCCGCATCAAGCCCATCTTATGGGATGATTTCAAAAGGGATAATGTCAGCTCATGTGCACGCTCTGGTGCTAAAGTAAACAACAAAGGGCGGGCAAGAGAATACAACATATCTGCAAAAGTCTACTGCTTTCTGAGTCGCCATATTATAGGCACAGATAGCTGAAAACACCATGCTTCACTGTTCTTTATTTTTACCGATTACTGTACAGTCGCTGTTAATTTAATCTGGCCCGCTTCCGAATTTAGTTCCATTTTTTCAATACTTAGCCCCATTTGTACCATCTGGGTTAAAAAGTTAGCCAGCACGGCATAATTTTCATGCATCACCGCCATCTGTATTTGCTCTCCAGATTGCTGTGATGCGACAGATAAACCTTGCTGCTGCGCTGCACGCTGCACTTTATCTGCAGCAGATAAAACCGTATCTCCTGCCGGCTTCATGGTGACCGCATTACTTTGCATCCACACAATCGTATCTTTTAAATCATTCAGACGCTTTTGCTGATACTCAGCAGCCTTATGCATGTAAAACAGCGAAGCGCCTACCGCAGCAACAATCACAAAAACCGTTGTGAAAATCACCATAACGCGTTCACGAACAGACAGGCTGTCTAAATATTCAATCAGCGCCTCTATACACTGATCGAAACTTTGCTGCAAATTTTCAAATGTTTTCATTATTGTATTTTCACCAATCCAACCACACCCGAATTGCTCGGCTGAATATTGCCTAGCTCAACTTTAAAACCTTGCTGATTCAGCTGCTGGGTTAAATTTTGCAGCATGTCCGATGAACCCGCTTTTAATTCCATATTCAGCACAGACTGATCAAAGCTGACTCGGTTTGCTGTAATTTGATGCTGCATCAGCAGCGGCCCAACTCGGCTCAATAGTGAAAGCGCCTGTGCACTGCCTGTCTGATTTTGACGCAACTGCCCTTCAAATTGACTTTTTAGCGTTTGCTCAGTGACTGGATAGCTTTGACCAAACCAATATTTAAACTGCTCAACAGCTTGTCCAGCCATTGCATTGGCGACTTGTTTATTTTGATACCATCGCACGGCATCATAACTAAACTGCACAATCAGCAGGCCCAGCAGGACTGCTGCGCAGGCTTTCCAATAGCCCGATATGCCCTGCTGATTTTTAGCTTTAGGCAAAGCATTAAAAGGATGCTGCTTGGCTATTTTAATCTCAGGAACTTGGCAATGAAAACTCTCAATCCGCTCTTCCGTAACGACAGCCCGCAGGCTATCCATCTGTTCGGATGTAAAATTGGTAATCTGATAAATTGAATCAGACTGCTGAAAATCTAAATACAAAGACAAATCATCAATAGACTGGCCAAGATATTCGTTTTCACGTACCAGTAAATGTCCATTAATATTTGCAATTACCGCTTGCCCTTCTACAGGCACAGGCAGCAAGAGAAAATCCGGCAATAAAGCAGTGACTTTTACAGGTATTAAGGTTAAAGCATGCTGCAGTGTTTCTACCGCAGTATGAGCAATTCCCATCACTGTTAATTGCTCAGGATTCTGAAAGTGATGCAGGACTTTCATCGAATCCAAAGGCAGAATAATGTATTCTTCCAGCAGGTATTTCACACCTTCTGCACCCAGCTTTTTATATTGTGCTTTAGGTAAATTTTGCTGAATAAACTGCGCATCACGACTTGGAAAGAAGACGGTTGCCTCTTTGCCATGAAACGGTCTCAAATCCTGAATCAATTGCTCAAGATTTGAAGACTGCTGCCAGTGCCCGCCATCTGACCACTGCCAAACCCCATTGGCTTCAGGTGTCCATAAATACAACATCGGTAATGTCTGCCGTTATAATTAATTTATTATGCTGTTGGAATAAAACGTTTCATTTGTGTCGATAGTCCTGCCGCAATAACCGCCTGATCATAAATTCGAGCTTCTGCCAAAGCAAAAGGATTAAATGATTCTGCCAGCAGAATGGAGGCAATATGCGCCACAACATTCATATGACATACCACTGCAACAGATTCATATGGCAAATGTGAAAGCCACTCAACCGCTGCATGCGCATCATCATCAGGTTTAATTGTATCGCAAATAACAACCGGCACATCAGGAAAATATTGGCGTAAATGCTCCAAAGTTTCCTGCGCACGCAATAGCGGACTAACCACAAATACTTCTGGCTGAATTACATCCTTTAAAAGGCCAGCAGTTTGCTCTGCCTGAAGATGACCGCGCTGTGTCAATGGGCGCTTTGTGTCATTCCCCATCACTGGCGGTGCGGCTTCTCCATGGCGGACTAAAGTCAGTTGCATACAATTTCCTTTTTTCTATGCTGCAGTGTATCTTCTGCGCATGACAATATCATTAGCTAAGGCCTCTGCGCCACAGAATAAGCATAATATTCCAAAATCCGCTTATTGATGCGGCAATACAAATTCCACATCACTGCGATGACCATTTTTCATTAATGACAAGGCAATACTCAGCGGCGGCGCACCTTGAAAAATAACATCATACAAAGCGCATGTAATTGGCATATAGACAGCTAACTCTTCTGAACGCGCCTTAACCTGCACAATAGTGTTGATCCCTTCCGCCGTTTGCCCCAGTTCTTTCGTTGCCTGCTCTAAAGTCTTACCTAAACCTAAAGCAAATCCAACTTGGTAATTTCGGCTTAATGGGCTGCTGCAAGTCGCAAATAAATCACCTACCCCAGACAACCCTAAGAATGTTAGCGGATTAGCACCTAATTCCACTGCAAAACGGCTCATTTCAGCCAATGCACGGGTCAAAATCATGCTTTTGGTATTTTCACCTACGCCGTAGGCTGCAGCCATCCCCATTGCTACTGCATAGATATTTTTAAGCGCACCGCCAAGCTCTACGCCATGCACATCATCACTGGCAAAAACGCGGAACAATGCACTATGCAAGGCCTGCTGCACTGCAAGACGCACCAGTTCCGATTTACTTGCAATTACAGTCCCTGCAGGCTGCCCCGCTACAATTTCTTTCGCCAGGTTCGGACCTGAAAGCACACCATAAGGCACTTCCGGCAGTACTTCACTAATAATGCCGCTCATAAAGCTAAATGTTTTAGCTTCAATGCCTTTAGTCAATGAAACTACGGCTTGTGAAGTAATAAATGGCTTAATTTGCTCCAGCACACTGCGAAAAGAATGGCTTGGAATCGCAACAAAAATAATATCACGATTGCAAACCGCCTCTTCTAAATCAGATGTCGCACGCAAGCCAGATTCCAACTGAAAATCTGGCAAATAGCGCTTATTGATATGTGACTTATTAATATCAGCGGCCGCCTCTTCATCACGAATCCAAATCATCGTATCACAGCCATTGCGTACAGCCGTATTAGCCATTGCTGTTCCAAAACTGCCGCCGCCAAGCACCGTTACCCGTAATGCTGGCTGATTTGAAGCTGATGCTGGCGCAACCAAATCTGAAAATTTAAGTTCTGACATTGTTTTTATTTCCCAATACGCTCATTGCAACCGTTTATTTTTTCCAATCACTAACAAATTCTGAAACATTAATTTCCTGCCGCGGCGGAATCGCTTTGACAGCCGTGCCAATATAAATAATCCCAGAAATCAGATCAGATTCAGTCAAACCCAAAGCTTGCTTAAATAGGGATGACTCCACCACTGCGCCGCTGCGCCACATCGTCGAAAAACCTTGCGCCTGCAAGGACAATAAAAAATTCTGCACTGCCGCACCCGAACTTAAGATTTGTTCAAAATGCGGTACTTTAGGATGATCTTGCAATTTGGTTAAAGCCAACACCAGCAAAGGCGCACGGAATGGATGATGCTTAACACGCTCCAATTGAGCCTCTTCCTGCTGACCAGTATCCGCCAAGGCTTGTGACAGAAGCTCGCCGAATGCCTCACGCTCAGCCTCTGGAATAACCACAAATCGCGTTGGCTTAAGACGATGATGATCCGGTGCTGTCAATGCAGCCAAAAATGCTAGTTCCAGCTGGGCTTTAGTCGGTGCAGGAGCAATTAAATGCCCGATAGATTGGCGATGATGAATATTTTGATGAACCGTTTCTACCGCTAAGTCTGACATTGATTTTCTTTATCACTTAAATAATGCTGGCTCAAGATTAGCATACTCTCAAGTACTTACTCCATAAGGCTGAATCAAGGAAACTGATAAATCGCGAATGATTGCGATATACAGTCGCTCTATAAAATGCAGCATAAGCAATACATTATCTCCTTATCTCCAATTCAAAGCTGTGCTCGAATATACACATTACGACCTTTATGAATGATTGGAAAAATGATGAAAAAAATATCCCTTATATGTACAGCTATCGCAGCATCAGTTTTATTAAGCGCTTGCGCATCAAATGCACCCACTCAATCACTCGCAATACAAAAAGCCAACAACCAATATGAAGTCACTGGCGTTGGAAAATCTGCATTAATTTCAAAAAACAATGCTATTAGCGCAGCCAACAGCAGCTGCGGCAAAAACGCAACACCTGTCATAAGTGATGAAAAAAGCGAATATAATGGTGCGTTAAAAGGCGTCTTGGATGAAAAAACTGGGCAAATGGTACAAGCTGCGGCGAGTCTTTTAGGTTCAATTACAGGTACTGGCGCCAGCATTAGCAAAGATGATGACTACCAAACTGTGCTCACTTTTACCTGCCAGGCTAAATAAACCTAAAACAAATTTCATCGATAAAAAAACCGCTCAATGAGCGGTTTTTTTATTTCAGCAAAATTAGCAATAACCCTCTAAACGGGTTAATGGCAGTTTTTGACCAATTGCTTTCTCAATTTCTGGAAGATAAAACGCATCATCTTCTGACAGGAAACTAATACTTACACCGCGCGAACCCGCACGGCCAGTACGGCCAATACGATGCACATAATCATCAGACTGTTCTGGCAAAGTAAAGTTCACTACATGCGAAACACCATCTACATGGATGCCGCGGCCAGCAACATCTGTTGCAATCATAATGTTGTGCTTACCGTTTTTAAACTGATCCAGCATTTTCAGGCGTTTATCCTGCGCAATCTCACCTGACAGCATGACGACTTTATAATCATCCCGCTTCAAATGATCATAGAGCTTGCGCACTTGATCGCGGCGGTTAGCAAAAATCATGACTTTTTCAATCGGCTCATCGCGCAAGATTTCTTGCAGCAGTTTGTATTTATCAGATTTTGCAACCATGTAAACGCGCTGCTCTACATCTGCATTAGTTTTCTTTTCTGGTTCAATTTCAACTGTGACAGGTTCAAACAGCCATTGCTGAGCCAAATTCAATACATCATAACTAAAGGTTGCAGAGAACATTAAGGTTTGACGCTGCTCTTTTCGCGGTGAAAAACGTACAATACGCTTTACTGAAGGGATAAAGCCCATGTCCAAAAGACGGTCAGCCTCATCAATCACCAAAAATTCAATTTGATCCAGCCAAACTTCTTTTTGCTCGACTAAATCAATCAATCGGCCTGGTGTCGCCACAATAATATCAACAAAATTCTTTGCTAACTGACCCTTTTGTTTATCAAAATCGACGCCGCCCAGCAAAGTCACTACATGCAGGTCAGTAAATTTTGTCAATTCTTTTGCATCGCTTTCAATTTGCAGCGCAAGTTCGCGTGTAGGCGCCAAAATCAATGCACGCGGCTCACCGCGGAAACGCTCAGTCTGAATTGGGTTATGCAGCAAATCATTAATTACACTGACTAAGAAGGCAGCAGTCTTCCCTGTCCCCGTCTGTGCACGGCCAATGGCATCATGCCCAGCCAAAGTAAATTGCAATACTTTTTGCTGGATTGGCGTCATTTCTTTGAAACCCAAAGCATCAATTGCTTGTTTCAATTGCGGATGTAAATTTAAGGTTTCAAAACCAGATGACATATAAATGTGCTCTAAGGTAGGTAATCACAAAACTTGGATCATTATAAACAAAAAACGCCCCAATTTACATTGGAGCGTTTTTAAGACTTATTAGACGATTAGTCTAACGGCTGAACTTCTTCAGCTTGGAAGCCTTTTTGACCTTTTACTACGCTGAATTCAACGCGTTGGCCGTCACGAAGTGAACGGTGGCCGTCACCTTGGATAGCGCGGAAGTGAACGAATACATCGTCGCCGCCGTTGCGTTGAATAAAGCCGAAACCTTTAGTGTCGTTGAACCATTTAACAACGCCTTGTTCACGTGCTGTCATAAGTTAATCCTCATTGTAAAGCATAAAAAGGACAACCCGGTGTTGCAAACAGCAGAGCAAACAAAGTTAAAAATGTTATTATTTCTAAGCTTGTAATCATTCTGTAAAACTATTAACAAAATCCCGGTTACATCCATTTGAAATAGGGCGATAAGCAACATTTGCCTATCTGAAATCCTAAATTCGCATCGAGCTTAACATGGGTAATCCATAATTAATAGAACTTTTTTCGTCAAATGTGATTTTATCTCATATTATTTTTTCACAAGCTTACAGTTTATTTCTAAGAAGCATGAAAGCGAAAATATTCTGCATTTGATTTGGGATTTGGCATTCAATTTGCTAACATTTCAATTCTGCTGAAAAACTGCGAATACCTTTTGTTATGACTGAAAATTCTTTAACGGCCATTATTGTTGATGCGATGGGCAAACCCTGCCCCATGCCTCTGCTCATGCTGAAAAAAGCATTGAAGAATAATGCTGGTAAAGTTTTTTTGCTGAAGTCGTCAGATCCACACAGTCAGCAAGACGTTTCACGTTATTGTCAACTGCATGATTTAGACTGCCGCCCGCACAAAATTTCAGATTATGAATATCACTACTTAATTGAATCTTAAATATTTTCAGTTAAACTAAAAGCCTTCACAATCATATAAAAGTTTACATTTCTCTACCCAATTTTCCATAATTCAGGTAAATATTGGATTAAGATAAATCTTAATTAGTAGGTTAAACCCTTTTACTCTCAAGGAGAACACATGAGTGACAGCAGCAATCAATTGATGCCCCTGTCATTGTCGGCACCGGGGGTGAATCTTGGTGCATACATCAGTACCGTTAACCAGATTCCTATTTTGACAGCCGAACAAGAAAAAGAGCTGGCGGAACGCTATTATTACGAACAGGACTTAGATGCTGCAAAAATGCTCGTCATGTCCCATTTGCGTTTTGTTGTGCATATTGCACGCAGTTATGCGGGTTATGGCCTGCCGCAAGGCGATTTAATTCAAGAAGGCAATTTAGGCTTAATGAAAGCCGTGAAACGCTTTGACCCGAATATGGGCGTACGTTTAGTATCCTTTGCCGTACACTGGATTAAAGCTGAAATTCATGAATATGTGATTCGCAACTGGCGTATTGTAAAAATTGCGACTACAAAAGCACAGCGTAAACTCTTTTTTAACTTACGCAGTCTGAAAAAATCATCAAAAAAACTGACTTTGGCTGAAGCGCAGTCCATTGCAGAAGATTTGAACGTAACCGCCGAACAAGTGCTTGAAATGGAAGGCCGCTTAACTGCGTATGATGCAGCCTTTGAAGCGCAAGGTGATGATGACGATGAAGGCTCAACGCATGTTGCTCCTGCATTGTATTTAGAAGATAACCGCTATGACCCTGCTCGTCTGGTAGAAAATGAAGACTACGAAGAGCAAAGCACTTCTGCCCTGCATGATGCAATGGATCAGCTCGATGACCGTTCGCGAAATATTTTGCAGCGCCGTTGGCTGGACGATGAAAAATCAACTTTGCACGAATTGGCAGCCGAATATAACGTTTCTGCAGAACGTATCCGCCAGCTTGAAAAAAATGCAATGGAAAAAATTAAAGTTGCTATGTCTTCTAACTAATAAAACCATTTATCTTAAAAAAGCGCTTCGGCGCTTTTTTTATTGTCAAACTTTAAGCCTTTCATTATAGTGCCCCAAAATTATAAAATTTATTCAATAAAAACAAAAAGGTGGACTATGACCGTAATTTATCAGCAAAATTCTGAACTCTTAGAAAAAATCTTCAGTGAGCCCCACTCTATTCGACTGCCTCTCTACAACATGCTGATAAAAAATATTAGCAATCTGGTCAGCATTTCCACAGATTTAGGCAAATGCAATTGCCATGATGTCGCAGCATTTATGCATTTCTTAAAAACACCCTATATTACGGATTTAGATAAAAACGCCTTACAGCAAAACTCTAGTAAAGAATGGATTGACTATTTTTACACCCAGTACAAAGTTTGGGACGGCGTATCAGCTATACCAGCAGGTAAAGTTATTGGATTTCATAATCCGCAAAATACCATTAGCCATAACGGTGTATTTCACAGTGCATTTTCTATGGGCGGCACACTGGTTCGTGCAGTCAACAGCTTAACCTTAGGTAATGGCTGGAAAACAGCTGATCTTACTCAAAGTATTCAAATTAACGCGAATGGCACAATGGATTACAACGGCGCTTCAGTAGTTGTTTATATTTCTGACCGCTAAACAATGGCGAACTTGTACACATATGATCTGGCAAACTCAAATGCTTTCTTAAAATACTTGCATATGCTGAACTGACTCTGCGCATTCATAAACAATCGCCATGCAATGCCATCTTGATTTTTCAATTAATTTATCCCTTTCAAGCTTAACGCTCTACCTTAAATATGCTAAGGTGGAGCGCAAATTTTACCAAGGGCATCTGATGTATGTGGATTGGAATTTCTGCTATTAACCTCGCTCTAGCCGTCATGCTTGGCGCATTTGGCGCACATGGTTTAAAAAAAATTGCCACAGCTGAACAGCTGGCATGGTGGCAAACAGCAACCGATTATTTTTTCTATCATGCACTCGGCCTGCTGGCCTTAGCCATCATCAGCAAGATCATTCCTCAACTTCCAATCAAAGTCAGTTTTTGGCTCATTCAGACCGGAATTTTATTTTTCTGCGGTTCCCTCTACATCATGGCTTTAGGCCTGCCGCGCATCTTGGGCGCTATTACACCCATTGGCGGCGCACTGATGATATTAGGCTGGCTCATCTTGGCATGGAACGCTTTTAAATACGCAAAATAAACCCCTCGAGATTTTTATGCATATTTACCTGAACGGCGAGCAGCAGCAAACGTCTTGCCAAAATCTATTCGAACTTATTCAAGAACTTGCACTGGAAGGCAAACGCTTTGCAGTTGAAAAGAATGAAATGATCATTCCGAAAAGCAAATTAGAGCAAACTGCCATTTGCGATGCAGATCGCATTGAAATCATTCATGCCGTTGGCGGCGGCTAAGCTGGAGTTCCCATGGAAGATACTATTAAAATCGGTTCACGCACATTCAACTCACGTCTTTTGGTGGGTACTGGCAAATATAAAGATTTGCATGAAACAGATTTAGCCCTTCAAGCCAGCGGCGCAGAGATTGTCACTGTCGCCATCCGCCGTGTAAACATTGGACAGCATCCTGATCAGCCCAATTTGCTTTCTGTGGTTCCGCCAGAAAAATACACCCTTTTGCCCAATACAGCAGGTTGTTTCGATTCGAATAGCGCTGTACGCACCTGCATGCTGGCGCGTGAATTATTAGACGGCCATAATTTAGTGAAATTAGAAGTTTTAGGCGATGAAAAGACGCTTTACCCGAATGTCACTGAAACACTCAAAGCTGCACGCACATTAATTGACGATGGCTTTGAAGTGATGGTTTATACTTCAGATGACCCAATTGTGGCGCAAGAACTGGAAAGCATGGGCTGTGTAGCAATTATGCCTTTAGGCAGTTTAATTGGTTCTGGTTTGGGTATTTTAAACCCGCATACCCTGTCTATTATTAAAGAAAACGCCAAAGTTCCTGTACTGGTCGATGCCGGTGTAGGCACTGCCAGTGATGCAGCCATTGCCATGGAATTGGGCTGTGACGGTGTATTGATGAATACGGCGATTGCAGCCGCGCAAAACCCTATTTTAATGGCATCTGCGATGAAAAAAGCAGTTGAAGCTGGACGTGAAGCTTTTCTTGCAGGCCGTATGCCACGTAAACGCATGGCAAATTCCAGCTCTCCTGAAACAGGCTATTTCTTTAAATAATCAGCTGGAAATATTCAGCAAAAGGATTCTTCGGAATCCTTTTTACGTTTCAATCGTGTATTTTTCTTTTTTCGAGATCTACTTTTATACATAATTTGCTATGCTCTTGAGATGAATAATAATTTTAATACGGCATCGGTCATGTCTTTCAAACAGCATTTTTTCCATCTGAGTACGGCAGCGGCTGTTTTATTCAATCTCACGTTTCCAAGCCAAATGGTTTGGTCCGCGCCGCCAAATTCTGCAGATGTTCAGTCTTTTATTCCAGCCAAATGGAAGATTTTAGAAAAAGTACAAGGAGACTTAAATGCTGACGGCTTAACAGACCTTGCACTGATTATTGAAAGCACTGACCCTAAAAATATTGTCGCAAATGAAAACTTAGGCAGCAATCAACTGAATACAAACCCAAGGCAATTACTGGTCCTGTTAAAAAAATCCAAAGGCTACCAGCTAGCTTCCAGCAATAGCAGCCTGCCAACTGAAGGCGATGTCGAATCCCCCTGTCTTGAAGACCCTATGGGCGAAGGTGAAACTTTAAGCATCCAAAAGGGTTTACTTAAAATCAGCTTTCATTACTGGCTAAGCTGTGGATCATGGTATGTCACCAATACCAGCTATACTTTTAGGTATCAAAACCAAAAGTTTAAATTGATTGGTTTTGACAGCGACGACTTCCATCGAGCTTCAGGTGACATTACTGAACGGAGCATCAATTTCTTAACTGGAAAAGTGAAAAAGACATCAGGAGCAAATGAGTTTGCCGAGAGCACTTTGCCTGAAAAAGTAGAATGGTCAAAATTGAAAAATAAATATTCGATTAACTTAGAACAGATTAAATTCAATGAGCATATCGAGTTTGAATAACCGCAGATAAATAGCTCAGTACCTGCCTTTCTTAATACTGAACTATTTAATTCATTGGACAATTGTTCTAGCCGTTCAATGTTGAACTTCTATTACAGAATTTGCTCCAAGATACGTACTTTTACATCAGTATGTATGCCATCTATCGCCTGCCTATGCGCTTGCATACTGGTACTGTTCATATGCACCTCCAAGTCCTGCAGGTTTTGCCATTTTTCATACATCAAAATTGAAAAAGGAACTTTGCTTTGCATGGCGCTTTCTATATGCAGTTGGTCAACATGAATATCATAGGCATGGCAGCCAGTTTCTTGCAGCACATCAGGTCGAATTTTTTTGAATGATTCCAGCACAGATTTAAAATCCTGTTCTGAAGCACATGTAATTTCTGCAATGACCGTTATCATTTTTAAATTCCTTATATGCGATTCATGCAAAAAGCTGCGTTAAATGTTCACGATACTGCTTTGTATAGCGTTCAACTTCAGGCGCTTTGATCACATCATTTACTATAAAAGTCGGCAACGGCTGCATGCCTAAAAATTGATTGGCTTTATGAAAAGGTAAATACACTCCATCGACACCTGCTCCATGGAAAAATTGGTCTGATTCTGTAAAAGCATTCATTGGTGCATTCCATGTTAAAGACAGCATGTATTTTTTGTCATGAATCAGCCCGCCAGAACCATATTTTTTAGAGGCATCGGAACGTGAACGGCCATCATTGGCATATAAACTGCCATGCCCTTCAGTAAAGACATCATCTATGTATTTTTTTACTGTCCACGGTGCTCCCATCCACCATCCTGGCATTTGATAAATTACTGTATCAGCCCAAAGAAAATTCTGAACTTCATTTTTTGCATCGTAATTTGAATCTGCACGGATCATTTTAACTTGATGCCCCAAGTCAGATAAAACAGTTTCCGCCAAATCAGTCAGTGTGTCATTTAACTCACCATTCGAATGGGCAAAGGTTTTAGCGCCATTCACAATTAGGATATTAGTCATTTCAAAGCCTTCAAATTAATTTCTGAAAGCACTATAAGGGGAAATTTTATTCTGAAAAATTCCATAATCAGCAAAACATTATTGATTAAAAATCATGAATAAACTCAGCGCATAAAAAAACGCCCAAGGGCGTTTCTTCATATCTACTGAATTTTAGTTCATGCGTTTAAGCGATCAAACCTTCATCACGCATTGCAATCTGCACTGACTGGCGTTCTGCGACTTTTTTGCGCAGCGCATTGATATTTGCATATGGAGTTAAATCATGACCAATTGCTTTAGACCAGTTGGTCAGCACAAATAAATATGCATCGGCTGGGCCAAAGTTATCATCTACCAAATAGTCATTGTCTGATTCACCGATCGCGTTATCAATATAGCTCAGCAGGCGGTCAACTTCCGCATAGCCCTTTGCCTTTGCTTCATCATTCAAAGGCGCACCAAAAAATACTGCATAAGCATCATGCAGCTCAGAATTTAAATAACCTAGCCATTCTAAAACTTTTGCACGGCCTAGGCCTGACGGCGGGATTAAATCTTGTTTTGGATCATGCTGTGCAAGAAATGGTAAAATGGCTACGTTTTCGGTCAGGATCAGACCAGGATTAATCTCTAATGCAGGCACATAACCTTTTGGATTAATTTCATAATAATCTACGCCTTTTTCTGTTTTATGAGTTTTTAGGTCAACGCGAACCAAATCAAAATCTACGTTAATTTCATTTAAAATAATATGCGATGCCAGCGAGCAAGCGCCCGGAGAATAATAAAGCTTCATATCTGATCCTTGTTATTGAACTATTAACTGTTTTAAATCGCTTCTAACAAACTTTCAAGTGACCATACCTGTAAATTGCAAAAAAGCGTAAATGAAAAAACATCTACTCTTTGAATATTGTCTAAATTACAGCTTTTTTCAAGTAAATCTGCGATGCATTTTTGCATACCGATGATTTAACATACGCGCAGTTTAATTTTGATGAAAAAATTGTGTTTCTAAAAAAAGAAGAGTGGTTTTCCAATATCCGTACCGATGTGCTGGCTGGATTAGTGGTAGGTTTAGCTTTGATCCCAGAATCAATCGCCTTTTCCGCCATTGCAGGTGTTGATCCGCAAGTCGGCTTGTATGCATCATTTTGTATTGCAGTCACCATTGCCTTCTTTGGCGGCCGTCCAGCGATGATTTCTGCAGCAACTGGCGCCATGGCCCTGCTGATGATCACGCTGGTCAAAGAGCATGGCTTGCAGTACCTGCTCGCGGCTACGGTGCTAACAGGTGTGATACAGGTGCTCGCAGGCTATTTCAAAGTTGCCAAACTGATGCGTTTTGTTTCTCAAGCGGTGGTCTATGGGTTTTTAAACGCCTTAGCGATTTTGATCTTCGCAGCGCAGCTGCCAGAAATAGGCAAAATGGATAGCTTAGGCTATTTATTCATGGCACTGGGCTTAGCCATTATTTACCTGTTTCCTTATCTTCCAAAAATTGGCAAAACCATTCCCTCTCCGCTGATTTGTATCATCGTGCTTAGCCTGCTGGCTTTGTTCTTAGGCGCAGACATGCGTACCGTGAGTGACTTAGGGCAATTTCCAGACACACTGCCTATTTTTCTGATACCTGAAATTCCGCTGAACTTTGAAACTTTACAGATTATTTTCCCTTATGCCATCACTTTAGCCACAGTCGGCTTGCTAGAAACCATGATGACTACAACCGTGATTAATGAAGTCACAGGTACTGAAGGCGACCGCCATCAAGAGTGCCGAGGACAAGGCTATGCGAATATCGTAAGCGGCTTTATGGGCGGTATGGCGGGCTGCGCCATGATTGGTCAGTCAATTATCAACGTCTCTTCTGGCGCGCGCACACGCTTATCTACCTTAGTAGCAGGTGTATTTCTGCTCTGCTTGGTGGTTTTTTTTAAAGATTGGCTGGCTTATGTGCCTATGTCAGCATTGGTCGCTATCATGGTGATGGTGTCCTTTACCACTTTTCAATGGGGTTCCATCAAACAATTTAATAAACATACCGCATCTTTTAATACCGTGATGATTGCTGTAGTGATCGTCGTTCTGGCAACGCACAATTTGGCATTAGGCGTATTTATTGGCGTTCTGCTTTCAGCGCTATTCATCATCAATAAATTAGAAAGTGCCGTAAAAGTGGAATCTGAATTGCATAATGACGTCCGCTCATACACCATCTATGGTCAAATTTTCTTTAGCAGTTCAGAAAAATTCTATCAATTTTTTGACTTTAAAGAAACTGTACAACGAGTGCATATCGATTTAACGCATGCGCATGTGTGGGACATTACTTCTGTAAATATGCTCAATACTGTGGTGCAAAAATTTGAGTCTCAAGGTATTCAAGTCAATATTATTGGATTAAATGACGCCAGCAGCACCTTAATTGATCGGATCAATACATAAGCATCAAATAATTTTTTATAATTTTTGAAATAGCGTTTATCTCCAGCAGATTCTTTGAGTCTGCTTTTCTTTCTTTTTAATCCAAATGACTTTAAATCTGAGAATTTATTTTTTATTCATTAAGTTATAGTACAATCCAAATACAGAACTTTTTATTTCATACTCGTCTAAAAAAATAATTAAAAACAGACACACAGGGATTCAATATGTTTCGGGGAGTTTCAAACACTGCTTTTGAACGAAAATGGCTGTCTATTGCCTTTTCGATTCTCATCTGCCTAGCCTATCTCGCGGCAATGCCTAGTCACGCCTCAGATGCGCCAAGTACAAGCAATACACAATGCAAATCCAATATACAGCGCATTGAAATTGCCAAAGGCCATGCGAATAACCCGATGCAGCGGCCAATAGAAGGCTGGTCAACTGTAAATAAACTGCCAGATCAATGGAATAAACGCTGGCCAGATTTTGATGGAATAGCTTGGTATAAAGTGAACATCCAATATCGGTGTCCTGAGCAGGCGATCAAACAGCCTCTCGTACTGGCTATTGAAGGCATCACTCAAAGCGGCCGAGTATATATCAATAATGATTTACTCTGGCAGGACTTCATTTCATCAGAATACTCATCCCGCAGCCAGCACTTGCCCCACATGTGGAATATCCCTGCCTCCAGCTTAAATCAAGGGAATAATACCATCTGGATTCAAGTCTACGGCTCACTGACCCAAAAGTCTGGTATAGGTAAATTAAAGGTTGGCAGCTATGAAGATGTCAACGCAGAATTCAAAATGTGGATGCTGGAAAAAAGAACCTTAGTTGAACTCAATACCATGATCAATTTCGTGATTGCGGTGTTCTTTTTTCTTGCATGGATTGCTATCCGCGATGAAAAAGCATTTTTATGGCTGGCAATCACTGGAATAGCATGGGTACTGTACAGCACCATCATTATTTATACTGACCCAATTCCATGGCTAAGCACCCTACAGCTGGACCGCCTGCAAAATATTATCTTCTATTTTTATGCAGTTTTTGGCTGTATAGGCGCTTGGTACTTTGCACATCACCCTTTTCCACGCATCCAGAAAGCTCTGCTTGTCATTGCAGCAGTAGCAGCGCTGTGCACTACCTTTGCGCCAGAACAGTATTTAAATCAAATTATTCAAATTTCTTTTAGCTTTTTTGTCTTGCTATTTGTTGTCAAATGCATCACTTACCCCTATTTGGCGTATAAAGCAAAGATGCCAGAAACCTATATGCTGGCCTCGCTGTACTTTATTTATCTGCCCATCTCGATTCATGATGCGCATTTTATGATGACCATGGAAGGACATGCATGGTCGCCATATACTGGGCCGCTCACGACTATGGCTTTAGGCGGCGTGCTGGCAATGCGTCTTGCTCGATACACATGGCAAATCAAACGCTTTAACAAAACGTTGACTGAACAAGTGCATAAAGCTGAGCAGAACCTTACCCAGTCACTAGGGCAGCAGCATCAGCTTGCACTGGAAAATGCATTACTGCAAGAGCGCATTCATTTATCACATGATTTGCATGACGGCTTAGGCGGCTCGATTGTACGTTCTATTTTGACACTGGAACACAATGAAAAAGTAGAAAAAAACCAAGTGATGTCTATTTTGAAAATGCTGCGCAGTGATTTACGACAAGTGATTGATTCTGGATCAAGCCTATCCTCCAAAGCGCCAGACACCCCTATTGAATGGGCGGCGCCTATACGCCACCGCTTTGTGCAGCTGTTTGAAGAAATTGAAATTCGTTCTGAATGGCACTTTGCGCAAGCATGGCATTATCAGCCCAATGCTTTGCATTGCATCACACTCACCCGAGTTGCTGAAGAAGCCTTGACCAACATTCTCAAACACAGCCAAGCGACACATGTCTGCGTCAGATTACAAGAAAATGAAGCTGCTGAGCTGATTTTAGAAATTCAGGACAATGGTGTGGGTTTTGACCCGAGCACAGTCGAATCTGGCCTGCATGTCGGACTGCAAAGCATGCGCGCGCGCATAGAACGCTTAGGCGGCCAATTTCAGGTTGAATCTCTAATAAACCGCACACTGATTCGAGTCACACTACCAGCAACAGCAAATACCCAAGAAGCTTCTGCCTAACCGCTCAATGTGTATTTTAAATCATATAAATAACAATGCGCAGTTCACAGCAACATACTCAAAACTAAAGTTTGCTCTGAACTGATTTATGCAGAAATTCAGGGCAAAAGATTTGACTTGTTCAGCTCAAGACTTAAAATACCGCATTCTGAATTTTTTAGATTTGCCAAAGTTATGTCGAACGATCAATTAGACCAGCAAGTCGTAGAGCTGGACAACTTAAGCGAACAGCGAGAAATCGTAACGTTTATGCGCCGCTCAGCACCGCTGAACACCTCTCAACGTACTGCGCTTGAACAATATGGTCACTTAATTTTGGAATATCCTGTCGGTGATTTGCGTCAGCATTTCGAACACCCTGAACGCCCGCTGACTGTAGAAATCGGTTTTGGCATGGGCCGTTCATTGGTATTAATGGCGAAAGCCAATCCTGAACGCAACTATGTGGGTATTGAAGTCCATGTACCAGGTATTGCGCAATGTGTATTTGAAGCGGGCATGTCTGAACTGAAAAACTTACGCGTTTTAGATGCAGACGCTATTCAAGTATTGCGTGAAATGCCAGACAACAGCATCAATGCAGTTCAGTTATATTTCCCAGATCCTTGGCAGAAAAAACGCCACTTCAAACGCCGTTTTGTCTCTCATGACCGTATGCCACTGGTTGAACAGAAATTGGAAATGGGCGGTACATTCCACGCTGCGACTGACTGGGAACCGTATGCAGAATGGATGCTGGACGTTCTAGATAACCGTCCAAATCTTGAAAACGTGGCTGGTAAAGGCAATAGCTACCCGCGCCCTGAATGGCGTCCGCAAACTAAATTTGAACGCCGCGGCTTGGAAGCTGGTCACAAGATTAACGATTTCCTCTTTAAGAAAATTAATTAATCAAAGTTATAGTTCTTAAAAAAAAGCGCTCAACGTTGAGCGCTTTTTTTAACACCGTTTATTAACTGTGTTTGAGATGAATCAAATCTAATGAAAACATTAACGAATAAATAATCGGTAAATAAACTGCTGTATAGACGTGCCATAAGGCGGATAAATCAGCCGCATTAAACTGAATTTTGGCCGTACAAAAACCGATTTGGCGTGACTAAAAGTTTTAAAACCTTCATGCCCATGATAGTGCCCCATACCTGAAGCGCCAATGCCGCCAAAAGGCATATCTTCCATCCCTGCCGTCATTAAGGTTTCATTCAGGCACACCCCGCCGCTGTGGGTTTCCTGCAGCACTTTTTGCTGCTCCGCTTTGTTATAGCCAAAATAATATAAGGCCAATGGACGCTCTCTGGCATTAATGTAGGCAATTGCATCCTCGATTTGGTCATAACAGACCAGCGGCATAATCGGCCCAAAGATTTCATTTTGCATGAGCGCCATATCATCATGAACATCTGTCACCACTGCATGCGGCATACGGCGGTCTTCTGTCGCAGCATGTTCTTGAATCAACTGTGCGCCTTTAGACTCAGCATCTGTCAAATAATGCTGCAACCGCTCAAATTGCCGCTGATTCACAATGGCCGTGTAGTCAGGATTATTGTCTATGCTGTTGGGATAAAACTGCTTCAGCGCTTCAAAATACGCTTGGATGAAAGCATCCTGCTGACTGCGGTGGACCAATACATAATCTGGTGCAACACAGGTCTGGCCTGCATTCATCGTTTTACCAAAAGCAATGCGGCGCGCGCTTTCTTTTAGATCTGCATCTTTCGCCACAATAGTCGGAGATTTACCGCCCAGCTCCAAAGTTACAGGGGTTAAATTGTCCGCGGCTGCATGCAGTACGTGCGGCGCAATGGCTGTCGCGCCTGTAAATAACAAGTGATCAAATGCCAATTTGGTAAATTGTTGCGCCACTTGTGCATCGCCTGTAATGACATTGACATGACTTTCTTCAAATTTACTGGCAATCAGCTTTTGAAACAATGCAGAAAATTCTGGTGTGAACTCACTCATTTTTATCATCACGCGGTTGCCAGCAGCGAGCGCTTGCGCCAATGGTCCAACGGCCAAAAACAGCGGATAATTCCACGGCGCGATGATACCTACCACACCTACAGGCTGATACAGCACATAGCCCTTTGCTGGCTGAAACAGAATACCCACATCCCGTGTACTTGGCTTCATCCATTTTTTTAAATGCTTCAAGCTGTGCTTAATGCCATTTAAGCTGGTCATAATTTCAAATAGCCGAGTTTCATCTTGGCTTCGGTTTGAAAAGTCGCGGCTAATCGCGGCGGCTATATCTTCTTGATGATCGATCAGCATCTGGTACAGTACCTGCAAATGCTGTTTGCGCTGCTCATAACTCGGGTAACTCTGCGCCTGAAAAGCGGATTTCTGCCGTGCAAAAATCTGCGTCAAAGCATCGCTGCCCCCTGTCTGCATCTCTAGCTGCTCCATCACCATACATTTTCCTTTAATTCTTTGATCTATGAAAAATAGATGAAACTGAATGTTTTTTCAGTCCAAATCTTTATCTATTCAAGCCACTTGCTGATAAGTTTGGCTTTGACGAATCATATCGACCGCTTTTTCTGCAATCATCACCACCGGCGCGTTGGTATTGCCATTTACGACTGAAGGCATAATGGATGCATCTATCACACGCAAACGGTCTATGCCATAAACGCGCAGTTCAGGATCGACCACCGCCATATCGTCTACCCCCATTTTGCAGCTGCCTACTGGGTGATAAACCGTATCTATACGTGCTCTTAGAATATTGCGGATGTCATCCTCTGTCTTCACATCTGCAGTAAACAAGTCCTGCTTATACAGTTCTGAAAGTGAGGGGGACTGCATCAGCTGATGCGTCAGCTTATAGCCTTTGACCAAATCTTCTAAATCGCGATCATCGCCTAAAAAATTAGGATCAATCTTCAAAGGATCTGAAATCTTGTTCCCGCTCAGCTGCATACTGCCACGACTGCGCGGATTCAATAGACAAACATGGCAAGATAAGCCATGGCTGGCATGAAATTTACGCGCATGATCATCCACCAAAGCCATTACAAAATGCAGCTGCAGATTTGGAATATCCAATGCTGGATCGCTTTTTAAAAATCCGCCGCATTCTGCAAAGTTTGAAGTCATCATACCGCGTCGCTCGGAACGGAAACGCTTGATCTGTTTTATCATGCCCAAAGAGCCTGATACAGAAAGGCCAAAGGTGTTCACAGTATCTTTGACGGTATAGCCAAAAATGAAGTCTGGATGATCATGGAAGTTTTTGCCTACACCCGGCAAATGCTGCTTCACTTCAATAGCATGTTCAGCCAATTCGGCCTGATCACCCACACCTGAAAGCATCAAAATTTGCGGCGATTGAATTGCTCCTGCGCAAAGCAGCACTTCTTTACGGGCTTTCAGCTGCTTTAACTGCCCTGCATGATGCACTTCAGCACCAATTGCCGTTTTATTTTCAATTAGAATTTTATGGGTTAAAGCATTGGTCCATACCGTTAAATTTGGCCGGTTCAAATGCGGAAACAAATAACCGCGGGCGACACTGCAGCGCTCGCCATTAATATGCGTTACCTGATAGACGCCCAGACCTTCCTGCTCTGCCCCGTTAAAGTCATCGAGGACCTTATAGCCTTGCGCTTTCGCTGCGTCGATATAGCGCTGATGAATAGGGTTATCGCTGCGTACATCACTGACAGACAGCGGACCTGCATTGCCATGATATTCATTATGAATCCGCTCATTATTTTCAGATTTAATAAAATACGGCAGTACTTCGTCATAAGACCAGCCTGTATTGCCCTGCGCTGCCCAATGATCATAATCCGAACGGTGCCCGCGAATATAAATCATGGCATTAATTGCAGAAGAACCGCCAAGGCATTTGCCGCGTGGCTGATAGCCTTTACGGCCGTTTAAACCTTTTTGTGGCACAGTTTCAAAAGCCCAATTATTGATTTTTGTGGGTAAGCTCACCACACAAGCAGCAGGAATATTGACTGTCCAGCTATCACCCTGACCACCTGCTTCAAGCAAGCAGACGGTTATATTCGGATCTTCTGTTAAACGGCTCGCCAAAACACTGCCCGCGCTGCCGCCGCCGATAATGATGTAATCAAATTCCTTTTGCATTTTATTTTCCTTTGGACTTTTTATTTTATATTTCTAATCATTTAATAGCATAAATTTCTAAAATGCTGCATCTATGTTTTGATTTAAATGCCTATTTTTGTACTTCAATCCACATTTTCAATCGAATACTTCTGTTTAATGCTGCGCAATAAAACCTTGATAGCTTAATATCTGGGTGAAAGCGCTCACTTTTGAAAAGCCTGCTTCACTCAATAATTCTAAAGTTTCATTAGAGCTTAAAGCATAGAAATCATCATTCATTCTGCTCTGCATGGCCTGAACTTGCTGTTCCCTTAGCCCATTCATTAAACAAATCCGATTTAAAGATTCTGCTTCTTGAGCAAAACTGAATTGGGTTAAATCGAAGCTTAGAAAGATTCCATTTGATTTCAGACTCGCCCGTGCAGCCTTAACAAACTCAGGCTTTTTTGCAAAGGGCACAAAGTGGGTCACTAAAATAGATAGGACCGCATCATATTGCGGTTTAAAATCAAAATGTGTATGACTGCCTAAAATAAACTGAACTCGATTATCAGTATTCCACTCTGAAACAGCTTGTTTTGCCTTATCCAGCATGGGCTGAGACAATTCTGTGACCGTAAAGGTGCATTGCGGAAAAGCCTGCAGCAGATAGCTCAGTTCATATCCCGTTCCCGCGCCAATAATCAGCACATGTGCATGTTTAGGCAAATGCGCTTGCAATATTGCCAAAATTTGCTGATGGATCAGCTCATAGCCCGGGATCAATTTACGGATATGCTGATCATAACCATCCACGACTTGCTGACTGCAAAAATCCTTTGCCAAAGTACCTTCCTTTTCTGATTATTTATCGCGACCACAAAATTAAGTTGATTGATGCCGTTTTAAAATCTGTTCACTCATCAATGCATAGACCTCTTTTAAGTCATTGCACTGCGCCTGCTGCAGCATAGTCGTGTGCATCTCAATAATATTCTGATCACTGCGCATTGCGGGGCCTGTTTGCATCATTTTAGGATCAGACTGGGTGGCTTTCTGGGCGGTTTCCAGTATTAAAGGATACAGCAGCTGAAAATCGACCTGCTTGGCATCTACAAGCTGCTTTGCCATATCGTAGCAATAATTGGCAAAGTTGCAGGCATATACTGCAGCCAAGTGCAGGCTCAGCCGCTGTGCAGAATCATATTGATACACTCGCTGACTGAGCTGTTCTGCTAAGCGGGTCAACCCATTTAAATCCTGCGCTTGCACAGCCTCGATAAAAATAGGGGTATTCGACCAGTCAACTTCCCGTTCTAAGCTAAACGTCTGCAAGGGATAAAATACACCTGCACGCTGATGCACCTGCGTCAATTGGGCTAAATCTGTACTGCCCGATGTGTGTATAATTAAAGTCTGTGGCAAATGCGGATGCACTTCACGAATTACATCTGCAATACTGCTGTCACTCACTGCAATGATTAATAAATCAATAGAAGCATCTAAACTGCTTATCGATGCTGCTGTAGAAGCGCCAATTTTAGCCGCCAAAATAGAAGCGCGATCTGCGCTTCGGCTATAAATTTGAATAATTTGATGCTGAGCGCTCAACGCATGCGCCAAATGATGCGCCACCCGTCCAGCGCCTATAATACTAATCCGCATAATTCTGCCGTGTTTACTGCATAATTTTTACTGTGCCTAAGCATGCCTATAAAAAAAGGGCGAATCAATTCGTCCTTTTATAAACACAGCAAATTAATGACTAAAATTCAAAAAAATCAGCGCACGATAGTGCTTAGTTAAATACATTATTCAAATATACAGTACGCTCTTTAGTTTTTTGAATAAAGCATTTACTGTACTGAATGGCTTGGTTCTGTGCATACATTGCATCATTCCAATATTCGGATTTCTTTTGGTATGTTTCTAAATCTTTTTCATCGAGCTGATGAACACTTTTCTGCGATAAAACTTTACAGTCAACATCACGTTTTTCAAACCAATCGGACTGATCCTGCTGCAGTGAGGTTTTCTGTTCTGGAGAAAAACGGTCCCAAGTCATATTCAGCTGTTCTACCGCGGCCTTCTGCTCACCATCTATTTCTTTTTGGCGCACATCTAAAGCCTTTTGCGCTAAAGCTGTTTCAGCAACATTTTGCTCATCATATTGCTTCGAATATTCTTTGTTCTGTTCATTGGCTTTCATATAAGAAGCATATTGCACAGCCAATTCTGTCAGATGCGCAGCTTGGCTCACAACATCATGGTTTTCAATCGTCAGACTAATTTCATCTTTATCCGATTTTTCAATATGATAAACAAATTCAATACCATTAAGACGATCATTTTTCAGCGTTAAGCTCGGAAAGGCACTACTGTAATAATCCTGCAAAGTAGACTTATCTGATTCTTCACCTTCACACTCTTCGCATGGAGCATCAGCAAAGGCATTTTCTGCACGCTTTTGCAGTCCATTCGGTAAGATCGCTGTGATTAAACTGCTGCAGTCTAGTGTTTTTGCCTGTTCAGGATTTTCAGTTTTGGTACTGATATGGCCCAATTCAAATTTGATGTTCTTGCGGATTTTATCCAAAAGCGCCTGATCAGCTTCATAATTAGAATGACGCAAACGCTGATCTAAATCTTTCAAGTATTCTTCTTTTAAATAATCCTGAAGCTGTTCTACGTTGGCAGGTGCTGTACAACTGAAATCAGTCACTGCCTGCGCTTTTGGCGCCTCTGTTTCACTGACTTGGTCTTTTTTATTTTTAAAATAATCACAGCCTGAAAACATTGCTGCAGAACACATTAGACCGATTATTAATTTATTGTTCATTGTTTATACTCATGGTGCTTTATAATTTTGCCGTATTTAAACAAAAACCTATGCGCTTTTCCATATATAAATTGCAAAAAAAACCCCGCAATACTTGAGTTGAGCATTGCAGGTTTTTTTAGAATTTAGGTTTAAACTTTATGAACTGCCTATGATTAAGGCTGCTGTTTAACACCTTCCTCATCTACAGTACGTACCACACCTGTATCTTTGTTCAGTACTTCAAACTCGATACGGCGGTTTTTAAATTGACCCTCTTTGGTTGCATTGTCTGCAATCGGTTTTTCTTGCCCCATGCCTACTGCCTGCAGCTGAGCTGGGTCTACACCTTTACTGACCAGATAATCCACTACAGATTGCGCACGTGACAGTGACAGTTTTTTATTGGCATCGGCATTGCCAGTGGCATCCGTATGGCCAGTTACAGTCAACTCTACCTGCTTTGCACGCTGCATCAGCGCGGCGGCTTGATCCAGAATCGATTGATTCACCTCTGGAATTGCAGATGAACCTGTTGCAAAGTTAATAATTTGCAAATTCAGTGCTGTAGCAACATCCAGTGCCCTCACATTATCTGGATGGATCGCCTCCAGCGCTTTTTGCGCATCAGAAATACTGTTATTTACCGTAGTGCTTTCATCGGCTGGCTTCTGAACCAATACATTCATATTTTTAGCCAGTTTTTTAACTTCAGCTGCCAAACGTTCTGCATCTTGCGGATTAGCGGTTTGAATTGAAAGCTGATCTCCGACCCAATTCAAAGATGCATTTGGTGTGCCTTTAAGCAGTTTCAATACTGATGGAATGGCATCCTGATCGATAAACTCACTGTGGTAAGCGGCCTCTGCTGAAGCGCCGCATCCCATAGGACTATTAAAAATTTGCTTCACTTGCTGATGCAGGATATCAATAAAGCTGCTGTTATTCACATAGGCCTGACAGCTCATCAGCTCACCTTTTTCATTGGTGCTCAGCTGTAATGAAGCAGGCTGCGTAGCGGCACTTTGCACAGGCGGCGCAGTTTCTTCAACCTTGTTTTTATTCGAACATGATTTAAACCATAATCCAGCCAGCAGCGCCAATATAATTAATGCAATGAGCGGAAGCCATGAACTGGATTTTTTCTCTGTCACTACAGGCTCTGTCAGCGTAGGGGATTGATGGAGCGTTCCTGCCGTTGCTGTGCCTATACCCAAAGCAGATAAAATCGGCAATGCCCATGCGGGCAAGGCGCTTTTAATTGAATCTTCCTGCGTATTCAGCAAATGCTGAATCGCTTCAGGGTCTGAAGAACCCGCCTGATTTTCCAAGAACCCTAAGGTGGGCAGCAATGATTTAGTAAGTGTCCCTTCAATTTCATCTGCTGGCGCTGAGCCTCGAATCGTGTCCAACAATTGAGTTTTGATTGCAGAATTACCGCCCAGCAAATCTCCGAGCCTAGGATTAAGGTGATTTTTTAACGTATCCAGCAACCCTGGCTTGGATTTTAAGATACTGAGTAAAATGGGATAAAAAGAACTGAGTGCATTGCTTTTTTCTGATAGAAACTGTGTTTCACCGTCTAAGACAATAGATGATACCTGTTGTCTCAATAGATCAATAATCGTGTTCATCGGCTTTATCCTTCGCTCTTGCAATTGATTTTGTTGTAATGTTTTGCATATTTATTGATCAGTCTATGCCCTTCCTCAAATGTGTCTGTAATAAATTGTATGATCTGGCAAGGCCCTAAAAGGTATAAAAAAAGCCAGCAGATGCTGGCTTTTAAATAACTGAAAAAACGACATTTATACTGTAAAAGTTTTTACTGTTTTACCAATTACAGTCTGATGAATTAATGGTGTATTTTTACCATTTGAAACAATAGTGTCTTTATTTAATGTCCATTCCAATGATGGATTGACTAAAATCCAGCCAGACTCCTGTACCCAGCGATCGTACATATTCGCCACTTTTGCTGGGGCTACTGTTACTTTTCCAACCCATTCCAAAGGTTCGAATAAACCTTCATTAATCAACTGCACACCAAAAGGGACAAAAGTATCAAAGGCAGTAAAACCAGGCAGGGTTTCTGCAAATGGCGCCATTTTTGCAGAACTGCTTAACGGCTCATGATGCGTTGTAATGGCATCAATCACACCCTCTTTTAGGCCTTGACGCAGCAGCTGCTTGTCTTGTTCTGAACGCAGCGGCGGACGAACATGCGCCAAAGCATTGAAGCCATCAATCAGTTGATCGGTTAAATGCAGCTGGTGCATTGCCACATCACAAGTTACCGGCAAACCCTTGGCTTTCGCAATTTTTATTAATTCAACTGATGCGCCGCAAGACAGCAATCCAAAGTGAGCGCGTACTTTTGTGGCTTCAATCATTAATAAGTATTTTGCAATCGCAACCGTTTCAGCCAAGGCTGGAATCATTGGCAAACCTTGACGTGAAGCGACAAAACCTTCATGCACACAGCCATCTTTAGCAATTTGCGGCTCTTCTGCATAGAATACGACAGTCATATCTAAGCCAGCTGCATATTCCAAGGTACGAATCACCACATCATCATCGGCAAAAGGCGCATTGGCATTTGAAACTGCAGTACAGCCGCCCTTTTTCAAACCGGCCATATTCGCAGGCTGATTGCCCTTCAAACCTTGCGTTTGTGCGCCAATAACCTGCAGATAAATGCCGCCATCCAGCATGGCTTTTTCGACCAAGCCATGAATCAGCGCACCATTGTCTTGAACAATCGGCTGAGAGTCAGGCGGCGTAAACACATGCAAAATACCATTTTCACGCGCCGCTTTACCTTCAGATTTTAAAGTGCCGTGCTGCTGCTGGCCGGGTTCACGCATACGCGCGCAGAGGTCCACCATGGTTGGCATCAGCCATAGACCTTGGCCATCAATCGTTTCAGCGGCTTGAGCATTTTCGGCAACAATTTTACCGTTTTCGATACATACCGTTTGTACACTGTCCGTTTTATGGATTGGGTCAAGGACACGTACATTTTCAATTTTTACAATAGTCATGACTTTCCCTTACACCGCAATCGCTTCAATTAAACCCTGTTCCTGCAACTGGCCTTGCATAGACAAAGCCAGTACAGCCATACGCACGGCAATACCATTCGTTACCTGATGTAAAATGACAGACTGTGAACCATCTGCAATGCTGGAATCAATTTCCACACCGCGGTTCATTGGGCCTGGGTGCATCACGATGCAATCCGGTTTAGCCAAAGCCAAACGCTCTTTATTCAAACCGTACATTTTGTAAAATTCTGCTTGCGAAGACAGTGCTGGAGAATCAATACGTTCATTTTGAATCCGCAAGGTAATAATCACATCACAGTCACGAATACCGTCTTCCATATTGTTAAATAGTCGGACGCCTTCACCATATTCATCAAAACCGTATGGCAGCAAGGTATTTGGCGCAACAACACGGATGTCTTTACAGCCTAATGTCTGCAGTGCAGCTACATCAGAACGCGCTACACGTGAATGTTTAATATCGCCAATAATCGCAATGCTGATGTCTTCAAATTTCTTTTTTGTTTGACGGCGGATGGTCAGCATATCCAGCATCGCCTGAGTTGGGTGCGCATGGCGGCCATCACCTGCATTAATGATTGCAACATTCGGACAGACATCTTTGGCAATAAAATGTGCAGCGCCAGAAGACGAATGGCGGACAACGAAAATATCCGTTGCCATTGCTTCCAAATTCCACAGTGTATCGCGCAGTGTCTCACCTTTAGAGGTGCTTGAACGCGCAATATCAATATTCAGCACATTAGCAGAAAGGCGTTTTGCAGCTGCTTCAAAGGTTGTTCTGGTACGGGTAGAATTTTCAAAAAACAGGTTCATTACCGTACGGCCTTCTAGCAGATTATTGGTAATGAGCTGATTTTGGTCATTAAAAAAGGACTGCGCAGTGTCCAATATTTTAGTTAGGGTTTCTTTAGATAAACCGTCGATGGTAAGGAAGTGTTTAAGGTGACCATCTTTGTTGAGTTGAATCTGGCTCGGTGTATGCAATGCCGCCAAGTGCATGAGAGATTCCTTATCGTTAAGTTAACGCATTATACAGAGAATCCTTTGTTTTGGCAGTTGAAGTTTTCAGCAGTTACACATTTTCTGAGCAGGAATAAAAAATCAATTTCTTGATTCCTATGCGTAAATTCAATTAGATAAATTAAACAAAATCTTTAAAATGGTTCCTTTGCTGTAGCCGTTTCTTCACTTTTACTGCTTTGAGTGGCCGCCTATTTTATCTATTAAATGAATAGCTTTTGACTCAAAAGAAAATCTTAAATTTACTGATTGATAAAAAAATCAGGCTTTAAAAAGTGACGGATTTTAAAGCCTGTCCCAAACTCAAATTTTTTCGGGAAAAAAATTAACGCAGCGCACCAATATAATGATGCGAAACTTGCGCTTTATAGATTTCTTCTTCTGTGACTGCCTCATCTTGATATACAGGTTCTAAGGTTTTGATTTCATCCGTCAATAAAACTGGAGCCGCTGGCTCTTCATAAGCGGTTAAATCGAGTGCATCATGTAAGCGGCGAATCAGGCGATCAAGTTCTGTATCCCCAGCTTTATATGCAATTTCAATTACATATCTTGCGTACTCTTTATTTTCTACAATATACAGCACATCGACAACACGGCCAGTGACTCTGCGCAGCCGCGCATAAAATAACGTCGCTGCTGAAAAAGCATCCGAACTGTTTTTGCTGTCTTCACGAAAAATTCCCAGCATAAATCCCCCTGCCTTATAAATATAAATTTTTTACTCTGGATACTTTGCAATTTTTAATTTGCATAAATTCCGTACAGGTTTAAGCAAGATGTATACCAATTACGTGAATAATATTTAACACATAGGTGTTTTGCTTATTTTTAACATAATCCAACTGATGAATATTTCTCACAAAACCCATGCAGATGATCCGCCCAAAAAGATGAAAATACGTTAAAATATGCGATTGCTTTTTTGCCTTTGGAAATTTACATGAATTCGAAACCGCGTCTTTCTTCATACTGGGTCACCTGTGCAGATGGACTGGAAACCTTACTCCGTGAGGAAATTGAAGGTTTAGGTGTTCAAGAAATTGAACAATTCCCGGGTCGTTTGATTTTCAAAGGTGTATTAGAAGATGCATACCGCATTTGCATGTGGTCACGTCTCGCTTCACGTGTATTAATGCCAATTCATACACATGAACTTGAGTTCACTCATGATGCGCGTGATGTCGCAGAAGAGCTTTATGAAGGTGCAATCAGCTTTGACTGGTCTTTAATTTTTGCACCGCAAAGCACCTTTGCAGTGCGCCTGCATATTGAACGCGACATTAAAGTAAACAGCCAGTTTGCAACTTTGCGCGTAAAAGATGGTGTGGTTGACTCTTTCATGGAAGCTGTAGGCAAGCGTCCAAGCATTGATATTAAACAGCCTGAAATCACGCTGTATGTCCTTGCAGGCAAAAAAGAGCACACTTACTGCTTGGATTTATCCGGTGACTCACTGCATAAACGCGGTTACCGCCGCTTTATGACAGATGCGCCAATTAAAGAAAACTTAGCCGCTGCGATTCTGCAAAAAGCAAAACTGAAAGAACGCAATCCAGAAATTATTTTAGATCCTATGTGCGGTTCAGGGACTTTCATCATTGAATCGCTCATGATTTTAACGGACCGCGCACCTGGTTTAGTCCGCCGTTTTGGCTTTAATGGCTGGAATGGCCATAACAATGATTTATGGATGAGCATTAAAGCAGAAGCAGCTGACCGCCATGCCAAAGCTTTAGAACAGGAACTGCCAAAATTCTATGCCTTTGATGCAGACTGGGAAGCGATTAAAGCGACAAAACAAAATATCATCGCAGCGGGCTTTGAATCCGTACTCGATCAAATCAAAATTGAAGAGCGTACCCTTGCTGATTGGCCGGATTTCCAAGCAGAAGGCAAAAGCGCTTTTGTCGTTACTAACCCGCCTTACGGCGAGCGTTTAGGTGATAAAGCCTCTAACCGTGCGCTGTATTTAGGTTTATCTGCATTACTGCAAAAGAATTTCCCGAATCAATATGCAGCGGTTATTGCAGCAGCTGTTGAGCAGGCGGATGTACTGGCATTCAATGAGCCGCAGATTCTGCGCTTGATGAATGGTAAATTGCCGATTTATGTCCGCTTTGGTGTAATCAAGCCTGTTGCCGCTGCACAGCCCTTCTTAGCAACTTGGCAGCCACTTCAGTTTGATGCCATTGAAGGCGCAGAAGACTTTACCAACCGCCTGCAAAAAAACATGCAAAATCTGAAAAAATGGGCAGTTAAAGAAAATATCTTCTGTTTGCGTTTATATGATGCTGACTTGCCTGACTTTAATGTTGCTGTTGACTTATACGGCGACCGCTTGCACGTGCAGGAATATGCGCCACCTAAAACAATTGATCCAGAAAAAGCGAAAAAGCGCTTTAATTTAGCGCTGCAGGCAATCCGTTCAGTCACTGGCCTTCCGCGTGATGCGATTTTTATTAAAACCCGTGCGCGTCAAGAAGGCAAAACCCAGTACAGCAAACAAAGCACTGCATCGAAGCGCTTTATTGTGCAGGAAGGCAAAGCTAAGATTTTAGTGAATCTAACTGACTATTTAGACACTGGCCTATTCCTAGATCACCGTCAAATGCGTCTGCGCATTGCAGCTGAAGCCAAAGGAAAACACTTCCTTAACCTTTATAGCTACACCTCTACTGCAAGTCTGCATGCAGCATTGGGCGGCGCAGCCAGCACCACCAGTGTCGATCTGTCAAACACCTACTTAAACTGGTCTAAAGAAAACTTTGTTTTAAACGGCCTGACTGTAGACCATGTAGATGAACAGCATCAATTCTTTGCCAGCGATTGTTTTGAATGGCTGAAAGAAGGCCATGAGCAATATGACCTGATCTTTATTGATCCGCCAACTTTCTCGAACTCTAAAAAGTTCTATGGCACTTTTGATGTGCAGCGTGACCACATCTCTTTGCTTAAACGTGCAATGAACCGTTTGACCACAGACGGTACGCTGTATTTCTCAAATAACTACCGTGGTTTTGAGATGGATGAAGAAATTGAAGCCATGTTTGATGTCAAAGAAATCAGCAATGAAACCATTGGCTTAGACTTCAAACGCAACACCAAAATTCACCGTGCATGGAAAATTCAGCACTTTCCAGTATAAGTTTTAAAGGCTGGGCTTAATGACTTAAGCCCAGCCATCAAGACATGAAGCCTATTTATAAGGCTTCATTTCCACCACTAAACCATCCGGATAAGAAATCGTAATGTTTTCATCTGAAATGTGATGAACAACATGCGTCATATCCAAACGTTTTACAGCGTCAACAACCTGTGGATTTTGTCCAGCGCGCTTTTTCTGCGTCAAATATTGGCTCATTTCAGAGCCATCCAAACTGATTTCCTGTATTTGCTGATTATTACGGTCAATCCTTGCGCTCATATCTGCGCGCTGATCGGCTTGATTCTGCTCAAAATTTTCAGATGCCCGCATTAAAACTTCCTGATTAAACGCTCCTTTCATTCTCACTGCATTTTCTAAAGTCTGGTCAGATAATGCTGTTTTTGCAGATGCTGTAGATATTGCCAATGCAGATAAAATTGCACCCAACACTGCTGTTCTAAATAATAAATACCGTCGGCTTTTATATGTCATCTCATTAATTCCCTTTTATTTTTATAGCCTTATGACGCTAACGATTTTTATTATTCAAAACAATATCTGTATAAAATTTCTCCGACAGAACACACAAATTACGCGTAAAAATATCTTAAGCACATGATATATAAATTAATATTTCAGACAAAGTGCATCGCCTTCGAATCAAAAAAGCCGCTTAAAAGCGGCTTTTTATTGCAATAAGACAGATTTAAAATTAATTTTTATCTGGATCTAAAAACTGCTTTTGACCAAATTGATATTCCAGCAGCATTTTCAGCTGATCACCATCCCGCTTGGCCTGACCTGAAGCCTCTAAGCTGCTGAATGCCTGCTCAATATCTGGCTCCGTCAGCATTTTTCCTGTAGAAGCTTGAGCATAACTGTTCATCACTGTTCGATAGATATTTTTATCAAATGCCAAATTGGCCTTAAAGGACAGTAGATTTGGCAGCATTTTCGCAAATGCTGAAAGTGAACCTTGATGGCCTGGCATCAGCTTACCTTCCAGTTTTGCACTTGCAGTCCCATCGCTCATACTCAGCTGATTCTCTGACTTAAATTCCATGCCCTCATTAACTAGATTTAAAAAAGCTTGCGATACGTCCGCCTGCATCAATTCAGAACTTTCACAGCTGTTTTGAGATTTATCCCAGACAGCCGACAGCGAATTCAGGTCCTGAGTTTTGATATTGCTTAACGCTAAGTTAATCGTCATGTCTTTGATTAATGGCGTGCTTGGAAGCGTCAGCTCCCCTATTTTAAAACTGCCATCTAAAGTTACGCGGCTGTCTTTAACCTCTGTATTCATCAGCATTTCAAAATTTTTAAATTTCCCAGAAAACTGCTTATCTATACGCTGAAATGCACCTATTGAAAAATGCGTATGTCCGTCACGGATTTCTTTTTCACCCAGCCCTTGATTTGAGTCTAATTTAATATTTTGCGCCAATATTTGGATCTGACCTTCTGTGACCGTTAAGGCCGGTAATTCAAAAACAACCTTAGAAACTTCTGACTCATCCTGCGCGGCAGACTCAGAATAGATAGAGATCAAACTTGGTTCAAGACGCATATGCACACCTTGATTCTGAGTATCAATACGAGGGAGATGAACCGTAGATTTTGTTTTTCCCATCCAGTTAATATGGGTCTGTATATGCTGCTCCCCTTTCAAAGCCGCTTTAATTTTTTCACTGCCAGACTTAACCTTAAAACTAGACTCAATATTATAGCCATTCCATTTTTTTTGGATCTGATCCTTACCTTGCAGTACGATCACATCTTTAGGCTTGCACGGATCGAGAATGAGTGTAATTTCCCAATCTGCCGAGCCTTTCATCATGCCCAATTGAATATTGCTGTATCTGACTTCTAACTCTTCAAGCGCTTTCGAAATTTCAGCATGCTCATAATAGTCCGCTAACTTTTTATCTGCATACCAATTTGCACCAGCACCTGAAGCAGCCAATGCTAAAAGACAACCTGCCCCCAAAATTATCTTTGACATCTTGTACTCAATCTTTTGTTTATTCTATGGGTACAGTATATTTAAGATTAATTACAAATAGAACACATATTTAATACAAAGTAGCAATTAGCGCAAAATAAGTCATCTTCCTCATTAAATCCGGCCACATTCAAAATAACTGATTTTTGAACGGTCAAAGCACTCAAAAGGATTGCCTTGGAAGCTGTGAAAAGAGTGAATTGCTTGAATAGTATAAGAGTGGGTACGCTGCATCTGCTGAATTCGCGGATCATTTTTGGCTAAGGTAATACAAAATGCACGCTTGCGATATTGATGCATCTGACATTTCGCATGATAAAGCAAACTGCTGAATACTTGTAAATGCTGAGGATGGCATAAAGCGCTATGCAGCATTAAATAATTTATAGCGCCATCCTGTTTGGGCAGCAGCAGCGCCCCTTTCACTTGCGCATACACATTATAAAATGGCTTGGCGAACTTCATTGGCCATGAATAATGCACCACACGCGATTGTTTAAAAGATTTCTGATTCCATAAACCATAAATACCCACCAGCTGATTGTCCAGATTATAAGCCAAATGAAAATCTTCCAGCTTCAAGCCTCGCCAAAAGGCATGCTGACCATCCAGTAAGCCGCTAAAATCATAATTAGGCAAAAAATTGTAATGAGCTTGCATCGACTGCACAAAGTCATTCACTGCTGGAATCTTGTCCGCAGTTAAACGCTCAAACTTAAACAACCCATAAGATGCAGGCTTTTGCACCTGAGACACCATAAATGTTTGAATATCATCATAATGATAAGGTGTCGGAAAGCCTTTACGTTTTTGATGCAAAATTTCACGCGCTGCAACATTGCCTTCGAGAACAATACTTTGCAGCATGCCGTCTTTTGGCAATTCATCCTGCAGATAGTCCATCAGCAAATGCAGAATCTTCTGCCCGCGGTAATCCTGATCTAAACGCAGATCAGAGACATAGCGCAGTACATCTGATTTGCCATTTACAAAGCAGTATTTCCAGCCCAGATTCATCATACCCACCACTTTATTTGGCTGATGCTCAGGCACGACCACTCGGATATCTGGACGGTTATACTGTGTCTTCGAAGCACTGATATAGCTCGGATTACGCTCATAAGACAAGATCATGCCATTGCTGGGCATATGCTCTGAAATCAGTTTGCCTAATTGTGCGTCGTCTTGCTGCGTTGCTGCACGCACATAAAAGTTTGGAACCCTTGGTGAACGGTATTGCTTTTCAAAGTTATCAGCTAGCGTATTCGATACTTCAGCGTTCATGACAAAATGCCTAATCTATGATTGTTTTCATTTTTTTTAATGGTTCAGGCTTAATATTGCCTTCGATCATGCCATTGTGCATGGCCAGCGTTTTATAATACTGCCATGCATCCTCAACATGCTTGATCTCAGGCTCATCCAATTGCCCAAGATTACGCGCCAACTCATAATGAAAATTGCGCTTTAAGGACTCATCCAGCTGAGCAGATGATGGCTGATGCTGACTATTGCCTTCACTAAGCAAGACATAATGCGGTTTTTTACGGCTACAGTTTTCAATTCCGAGCAGCGTAATCGGCACATAATCTTCAAACTTGAATTGGCTTAATACATTGACAGCTGCGCTATGGTCAAGTTTTTCACCCACCAGATCAACCGTCATTTTCCTGCCTAAGAATTTAAAGCATGGGATCTGCTGATAAAAACCTGTTACTTCCAGTTCATCATCAATAACATAACGGATCAGCCCAGAACCAGTCGTAATGACAGGACTGACTATATCGCCTTGCTTGAGCTGCCAGCTTGGAATCGGGATTTCAGAATCTTTAAGCAAAAACTCATAAAAATGCGACTGATAACTTAAAGGATACTGACCATCAAAAGGTAAAGTCACCACGCCTTCAGTTGCCCATAAGCCTTTGCCTTCAAAAGACACACCTGCAACCCGCTGCTGCAGCTGGGCTGCCCATTGCGCAGCGCTTGCGGTATCCCAGCTGGAAATTAAAGTGAGTTTAGGCCACAGATTTTTCCAGGCCTCTGAACTTTGAAAATCTAGATATTTTAACTTGTAGCTCTGCTCACAGGATTTTGGCGCATTTAAAAATTTTAAGCCTTTGCGGCTCCATTTCCCGGTACGCAAAGTCTCTGAAATTTCTGCATTATGAGCCTCAATGATGTCAAACAGCTGCAACGCAAATGTTGGGCTCCACACTGAGATCATGCCTAAATGCTTATCTGCTGCCAAATAAGTCACGGTAGCAAACATAGCATCTTCCGCTGACTCTGCCAGTGCAATTTCTACAGGAACCGACTGCGTAATCTTGCTGAGCAAACGCTTAGTCACATTCAGCAAAGCGCTATCATCATTTAAATTGTCATTTTCCAATAGCTTACGCTGGCTTTCGGGCAGCCATGAAACAGACCAATAATGTGTAGAATTTCTAAGCTTAGGATATTGACTGTATAAACTGCTGAGCCAAAGACCGATGGCTTGATCTAATTCATTTAAAAACGTTTGGGTGTACGGAATAAACTTCAGCGCCTCACTGGAACCGCTGGTTGGCTGAAAACGCACAACCTTTTCTGCGCTTAAATAATTTTTGCCGCTTCTCCGAGATTGCTCAATATTAAATTTCCAGTCTGCATATCTCGTCAGCGGGTATTTTTTGGCAAATTGCTCATAGGTCAAGCGCTGACCTGTATGTTGCTGTAATAAATGTTTGAGCTTTTTGCGCTGCACCAATTCCAGCTGCACCGCCTGCTGCCGATAGCGCTGAAATGCGCTTCGGCATGCAAACTCTAAAACCCGATGAGAAGCAAGAAGCAACATACCCATCGTTATGCCACCTTAGAGCTAGAGTCTGCAATATGCAGAGCTGGTTTGGCTTTCTTTTTGCCGTCTCCTTTACCCTTACTGTCTAATTTACTCAGAAAACGCTCGACGTATCGGTACATATCAAACCATGTAATTTCACCAATACATGGCAGTTCTGTACCATCTTCCCAAGTCGGGTTTTTATTTTCAAAAAATTCAATCTTCTGATTTTTCAGACGCATTTCTTTGGTAATTGGCGCTACATCCCCCTTAAGAGGCTGATAGTCGCTGCCAAAATTAATCAGTTCTGTTTTAGGATCATAATATTCACTGAAATACTGCTCGCAATAAGACGTGACATATTCCTCTAAGCGGTCATTTTTATTGCCATAATGCGGGTAATAGCTGTAATAATTATTGGCCAGCAGCAAATACGTTTTGAAGCCTTTTGAAATCAGAATCCAATATGCTGGGCTAAATGGATGGCGTATTTTATAGGTAATAATGTAGCGGTACATGGCGCGCTGTAATGCACGGCTGCCCCAGTACTCTTGTTCAATAATTGTATCGCCGCTGAAAAAGGCATGCTGCGCTTTACCGTCGACTAAAAAATCACGCTCCAAAATAGTTGAAAAACCAACAATGTGTTTGTTTTTCGGCTCACGGATTAGAAATACACCTGTTTTTTTCAGGAAATCACTTTCAAAAATTTCATAAGAAGTATTTGCATAGTATTTCTGGTAAATGCCATACATACGCTTTAAATCTTGGACTGAAATTTCTGCAGATAATTTATATTCACTATATGGCTCATTCTTTAAACGGCGCAAAAGCTTAAATTCCATCATAATACTTATCCCTGTTACCCAGAATGTGGGCAATATTTTTTTTGTTTTTAACAGCTGGGCTAAACCCTGTTCTCTTTGGAACGGTGCTCATATTAGTTCTATCATTTAAATAAATGCAATCTGGTTTACGTATTTAAACGAAAAATACGACAAACGTAAAAAAGAAAAACCCAGCCAAAGCTAGGTTTTTTTGTGAATTTGATAATAAATTATGTGCAGAAAGATTAGCTTAACTTCATTTTCTCAAAAGCAAGGTGTCCGCTGTCACCTGTAATGACAATGGTATCTCCTGCTTGGAACTCGCCAGACAAGATCTTCTGCGCTAAGGTATTTTCAACTTGCTGCTGTATTGCGCGCTTCAATGGACGTGCACCGTACACAGGGTCAAAACCGGCATCAATCAGCTGATCAAAAGCACTGTCATCTACAGTCAAACTCATATCCTTTTCACTCAAACGTGCACGCAAGCGTGACAATTGAATATCGGCAATACCGCGGATCTGCGCTTTTTGCAGTGAATGGAAAACCACCAGCTCATCAATACGGTTAATAAACTCTGGACGGAAGTGCTGAGATACAGCATTCATGACCACAGCCCGTACTTCCGCATCTGTTGCGCCTTCACCCAGTTCACGCACATCGCTTGAACCCAAGTTAGACGTCATCACAATGACCGTGTTTTTAAAGTCAATCACACGCCCTTGCGAGTCTGTTAATCGTCCATCATCCAGCACTTGCAGCAAGATATTAAACACATCTGGATGCGCTTTTTCTACTTCATCAAACAGCACAACGCTATAGGGTTTACGGCGTACAGCTTCTGTTAAAACACCGCCTTCTTCATAGCCAACGTAGCCCGGAGGCGCGCCAACCAAACGGCTGACCGAATGTTTTTCCATAAACTCCGACATATCAACACGAATAATCGCATCATCACTGTCAAATAAAAAATTACCTAAAGCTTTGGTCAATTCAGTTTTACCCACACCTGTTGGCCCTAAGAACAGGAACGATCCGCTCGGACGGTTTGGATCTGAAAGTCCTGCACGTGAACGTCTTACTGCATTCGATACGGCAACTACAGCCTCATCCTGACCCACAACGCGGTTATGCAGAAATTCTTCCATATGCAAGAGTTTTTCGCGCTCACCTTGCATCATTTTCGAAACAGGAATGCCTGTAGCCGCACTGACGACTTCAGCAATTTCATTGTCAGTCACCTTATTCCGCAGCAGTTTGGGCGCTTCGTTATCCTCTGCCGCTTCAATGCGTTCCAGCTCTTTTTGCAAGTCTGGAATGACGCCGTACTGCAGGCGGCCTGCTTCAGCCAAATCGCCTTCACGCTGCGCTTTTTCTAAAGCAATGCGGGCTTGATCCAGTTTCAGCTGTAAGCCTTTATTGCCTTCTACAAGCGCTTTGTCTGCACGCCAAACTTCTTCCAAATCGCTGTATTCGTTTTGGACTTCAGAAATCTGCCGCTCAAGATTTGCAACTTCAGCTTTACTGCCCGCGTCCTCGTCTTTCTTCACGACTTCCAGCTGCATTTTCAGCTGAATTAAACGGCGTTCCAGCTTGTCTAATGCTTCAGGCTTAGAATCCAGCTCCATTTTAATGCGTGATGCAGCTTCATCAATCAGGTCAATGGCTTTGTCGGGCAATTGACGGTCTGTGATATAGCGGTGTGACATTTTCGCCGCAGCAATAATTGCAGAGTCGAGAATCTGTACACCATGATGCGTTGCATAGCGGTCTTTTAAGCCGCGCAAAATTGCAATGGTATCTTCTACACTCGGTTCATCAACCAGAACTTTTTGGAAGCGGCGTTCAAGCGCTGCATCTTTTTCAATGAATTGACGGTATTCATCTAAGGTCGTTGCGCCCACACAGCGCAATTCACCGCGCGCTAAGGCAGGTTTCAGCATATTTCCGGCATCCATGGCGCCTTCACCTTTGCCCGCGCCAACCAAGGTGTGCAATTCATCAATGAATAGAATGACTGCGCCTTCCTGTTTTGCCAAATCTTTAAGCACAGCTTTTAGGCGTTCTTCAAATTCACCGCGGTATTTCGCGCCAGCCAACAGTGAGCCAATATCTAAAGATAAAACACGCTTACCTTTCAGGCTTTCTGGAACTTCACCATTCACAATGCGCTGCGCCAAGCCTTCTACAATGGCGGTCTTACCTACACCGGGTTCACCGATCAGCACAGGATTATTTTTTGTACGGCGCGATAAAACTTGAATCGTCCGGCGGATTTCGTCATCACGGCCAATCACTGGGTCGAGCTTGCCTGCCAGCGCACGTTCAGTCAGATCTAGCGTGTATTTATTCAATGAGTCGCGCTGGTCTTCATGGTTATTGCTCATGACTTTTTCATCTCCCCGAATCTTTGTAATGACATTGCGCAGGCTCTCAGATTTTACACCCACGCTATTTAATAGAGTTTTCGTCGCGCCAGTTTCCGCCAGACCTAATATCACCCAGTCTGTAGACAGAAATTCATCACCTGATTTTTGGGCAAAGCTATCCGCCAAATTCAAAGCCTTAACAGCATCTGGACTGAGATTAATGTCACCCGTTGGATTGGCCAATGTCGGCGCATCAGACAGCGCTTGATTCAGTTTGCTTTTCAATTCAGGGAGATTTGCGCCAGACTGCTGCAATAAGCTCAGATTTGAAGCCTCTTCCATCAGCGTTGCCAATATATGAATACCTTCGATAGCCGTATGGTCTTTGCCCATAGCCAAGGATTGTGCATCTGATAAAGCTTGCTGCAGGCGGTTTGTAAATTTTTCAAAGCGCATTCTTGTTATTCCTCACAACAAATTTGGTACTTGATGGATATATGGGAACACTCAGCAGATTTTCAACTATATTTTTATTATATTTTTCAAAAACTTAAATAAAAATAAGTGATAGATTTCAATATTAATATTGGTCTGCTTAAAAATAATTTCAAGTCTTTTATGTAAATAAATCCATAATATTTTTAAGGTATATGCTTCACGGCTAAAATACCCGCTTTTTTGATGATCATTTGACTGATTTAGCAATAAAAAAGACCCAAACTTTGGATCTTTTTTACGTTCTTAAATAAATTAAGGCGCTGGATTAGGCTGCTGACGGTGAATCTCTTCAATGCCTTGTAAAATTTCTTCTGAAAGATTGACCTCGAATGCATCAATATTTTCTTTCAGCTGTTCTAAATTGGTTGCGCCAATAATGGTACTGGTCACAAAAAACTGCTGTTTAATAAAAGCTAAAGCCAGCTGCGTTAATGTTAGACCGTGCTGCTCAGCAAGCTGGGCATACTGTTCAGTCGCCCATTCACTTTGCGGATTGCTGTAGCGGCTAAAACGGCTGTATAAGGTGACTCGGGCATTTTCAGGACGAGCGCCATGACGGAATTTACCTGTTAAAAAGCCAAATGCCAAAGGTGAATACGCCAGTAAGCCGACCCCTTCATATTTAGCAATTTCAGACATGCCAATTTCATAAGTACGGTTCAGCAGACTATATGGGTTTTGTACGCTCACGAATTTTTCTAAACCCAGCTGTTCTGCCAAATGCAAAAACTTAAGTGTGCCCCATGGCGTTTCATTCGATAAGCCTATATGACGAATACGGCCTTTTTTCACCTCATTGCTGAGCGCAGTTAAGGTTTCAGCCAAATCTGTCACTTCACGCTCGCTATGTGCTTCTGCATTGCCATAGCCAAGTTTGCCAAAGAAATTGACTGGGCGCTGCGGCCAATGCAGCTGATACAGATCAATATAATCCGTCTGCAGATGCTTTAAATTGCCATCCAGCGCTGACGCTATATCTGCAGCGCTGAAACGGGTCTGACCATCTCGAATTTGGCTGCCGCCCTGCGAAGGTCCTGCAATTTTAGAGGCAATGATTACTTTGTCGCGGCCGCCGCGCGCTGCCAGCCAATTGCCGATAATAGCTTCAGTCGAACCTTGGGTTTCCGGTTTAGGCGGTACAGGATACATTTCCGCCGTATCCCAAAAATTCAATCCGCGCTCCAGGGCATAATCCAACTGTGCAAAACCTTGCTCTTGTGTATTTTGCTCACCAAAAGTCATGGTGCCTAAACAGATTTCTGGAACCTGAATCCCTGATGTACCCAATGTCTTGAATTGCATATGCCTTCCTGTTGATTCGCATTCATGGTTTTACAAATATAGCTAGACTAACGAAAACGAAGCCCAGAGTTAAATCTTTATTTCATCAAACTTTGTGCCTAAATGTGAGAAAGGCGGACATAAAAAAAGCAAACCCTAGGATTTGCTTTTTTTATCTGGCTAAGAATATTTATTCTTCGTCATCAATCTCTTCAGACGAAAAATCATTGTTCGCCTCTAAAGACGCATCAAAAATTAAAATCGCTTTACCGTCAGTCTCAATCATACCTTGTTCTTCTAATGTTTTCAGAACACGGCCAACCATTTCACGTGAACACCCTACAATACGTCCAATTTCTTGGCGGGTGATACGGATTTGACGGCCATTCGGCAGAATCATCGCTTCTGGCTGCGAAGAAAGATCGATTAGACAGCGCGCAATACGGCCTGAAACATCTATAAACGCCAAGTCAGTAACTTTACGTGTAGTGTTTTTCAAGCGGCGAACCAGCTGAGCAAATACTGCATAGCTCAAATCTGGGTATTGTTTGCTTAACTCATGAAAATTTTCATAGGTTACTTCGGCAATTTCACAGACATCACGAGTGCGGACTTCCGCAGTACGCTGTGCATTTGTTTCGAATAAACCCATTTCCCCAAAAAAGTCACCCGCGTTTAAATACGCAACGACGATTTCACGTTCATCATCTTCACTCAAGATGATTGATACAGACCCCTTCAAAATTAAATACAAAGATTTAGATTCTGATCCTGCATCCACGATAGTCGTGCGTTTAGGGTAACGATTAATATATGCACGTTTTAATAATGCTTTTACTGACTCTGGGAGTTGTCCTGGAGACAGTGCATCAGTGCTAAGTTGTGAAAAGCTTGAAGTCATGCTAACAGTTCCGGTTATGGATAATTTATAGATCGCACAAGACCTAAGATGAACTTGTCACACGCAAGAGATGAAATTCCTTATCAACTCCATTTATGTTAGTGTACAGGTACTGCGTAAATTTATAGCTTTTTTTAAGGACTTGCAATGCAATCGAGTGTTCATTGGCTAGAGAATGTCGCTTTTGAAGCAAAAACTCAAAGCGGCCACACTATAATCATGGATGGATCGCCAGAATACGGCGGCGAAAACCGGGGCGCTCGCCCAATGGAGCTTATTTTAACTGGGCTTGGCGGCTGTGCATCATTCGATATTGTGACCATTTTGAAGAAGGCTCGCCAAGATATTACTGATGTGCGCTGCGACCTGAAAGCGGAACGTGCGGACACTATTCCAGCAGTATTTACCAAAATTCATCTGCACTTTGTGATTAGCGGCAATGGCGTAAAAGAAAAGCAAGTCGCAAAAGCAGTGGAACTCTCCGCAGAGAAATATTGCTCTGCCAGCAAAATGCTGATGGACGGCGGTGTTGAAATTACCCATGACTTTGAAATTTTAGAAGCTGCTGCTGTTTAAAATTTAAAGTGTAAAAAAACCGCAGATTTTGCGGTTTTTTTAGCTTTGATATTTGTTCATCTGTCTCTTTATTTGAACTTTTGAGCCAAATTCCCCATCTCTATCCATATTCAATCTTCAAAGTTCATCCGAAACCTAGCCGCACATGCTACATTCCAATCTATAGCGTTCAGAAGATTAGGCCTTATGGAAAACTTAGTCTGTTATAAGCAGCTGCCGATATGGACAGCTGAAACCATCCCTGCTGGATTTTTAAAAGCGCATAACACCAAAGCAGGAACATGGGCCAAGCTGCAAATTTTTCAGGGCGATATTAACTTTGCCATGCTGGATGAATCAGGTCAGGTTCTTTCAGAACATCTATTTACAGTAGACCAGCAGCCCCCGTTTATAACACCGCAAGCATGGCATAAAATTATGTCAGCCAGTACAGATGCTAAATTCCAGCTCAGTTTCTACTGCAGCCCTGATGATTATTTTGTAAAAAAATATCAGCTCACGCCTACGCATTCTGAAATTTTAGCGGCGATGCCAGAATTAAAGTCAGGCAAAGCACTGGATGTTGGCTGCGGTACAGGCCGCAATAGCTTGTATTTGGCGCAGCACGGCTTTGAGGTGGATGCATGGGATGTAAATGCCATGAGTATTCAAAAGCTGAATGACATCATTCATACAGAACAGATCAGCAACATTCATACGCAAACACGTGATTTGAACCTCGATGCGCATATTGACGGTTTCTATGATTTTATCTGCTGCACGGTGGTCATGATGTTTTTAGAGCGCCAGACCATTCCGCATTTGATTAAAAATATGCAGCAAGCGACCCAAAAAGATGGATTCAATTTGATTGTCTGCGCCATGGATACTGCAGATTATCCTGTACAGCCTGATTTTCCATTCAGCTTTAAGCACAATGAGCTGAATGAATACTATTTGGGCTGGAAAATTTTAAAATACAATGAAAATGTCGGGGAACTGCATCGTACAGATGCTCAAGGCAAACGCATCAAACAGCGATTTGCGACACTGCTGGCGCAAAAAATTTAAACGGCAGCTAAATCAGTCATGAAATTTGTGTCCGCATTATCTGACATGAATCATAGATACTGCCGAACTTCTAAAATAAATAAAAAGAACCTGCAGCAGGAGCATGCTGCAGGCTATCAAACTTTAGACCGTGCAATGATCAGCTCATGGCACTTATAGCTTTATTCAGGGCTATTTAAACTTCCATGTATAGTCAATGTTTACACGCTGCTCTTTGGCGGTTTTAAAGGTCGCCATTGGGCCGAAGTCATTTTTGTAATCTTCATGGCGCAGACGGATAAACAAACCCTTTAACGGCGTGCTCTGCAGCTGATAGCTTAACTCAATTCCAAATTTGCGCTCTTCCAGTTCCTGCCCTGGTTTTAAATTTTCAAGATGAATATCTGAGCCTTTGGTATAGCGCGTCATCAGTCTTAAGCCCGGCAGCTGATCTTTAAAATCGTAGTCATAACGGATGGACCACGCTTTTTCATTCGGGTTTAAAAAGTCGCTGGCCCAAGAGTCAATAAAGGTATTGGCTTCGCCGCCGCTTAAGTAAGGAAAGCCCGTATCGCCTGAGTTATGAATGTAACCGCCGCTGATTTTGTGGTTATCTATACCTAAACCTAAAATCATATTGCCATGATGGTTATCGATATTGCCTGCCAGCGCTTCACCTTCATCGACTGTGCGAAAATAGCGGAAGTCATTGAATACACTGTAGCGGTCATCAAAACGATACGTGTTTTTCGCCCACAGCGTATATTGATCATAGACCTCGTGCAGATTGCCATAGAACAGGCCGACAACCCGCTCAGGGTTAAAGTAATAATAGCCGCCTGCATAATGCAGTCCTGATGTTTCCACTGAAGGATATTTCTTATTCGCGCCTGAAAGCTTAATTTTTTCCCAGTTGCTCGAATCGCGGTGCGTCACGCGGTCGACATAGCCTGCTTCTAGTTTAAAGCTGTCCAAATCTTTCGACTCTAAGGCCATACCGCGATAAATTTGAGGCAATAGGCGTGCTGGAGAGCCGACTAAAACAGGTGTGTTGGGAAATAATGTGCCCGCTTTAATTTCAGTTTGTGACACTTTAGCTTTTGCGGTCAGTCCAATTTTGCCAAAAGAATCTGCTGGATCGCCCTGTTTATCTACAGGCATTAACGAAGTTCCTTGATAACCCTCTTTACCCCAAAGGTTAAAGCCTGCGCCTGCATACAGATCGATACCAAATCCGACTGGCCCCTCGGTATAACCTGACTTAGCATTTAAAATAAATCCTTGCGACCATTGACGGGCAGCAGATTGCTTGACTTCTGGATCGGTAAAATTACGGTCTAAATAAAAGTTACGGGCAGTTACCGTGACTGAGCTGTCATCGACAAAGTCAGCCCATGCAGCTGGAGATAATGTAGCAATGCTGCATAGCGCAGCCAATACTGTTTTTTTCATGTTCAAAATCCTTAGACAAAAGTTCCCTGTTCCATTGGCAAATGCCGATAGAAATTTAAGTTAATACCTGAGATGGTGTACTGCGTTTAGACAGCTGCTAATTGATGATCTTTAGGTCATACGTGCTTTCAAATGATTCTCCCTGTTTCCCCTATGCATCATCCTGATGCGATTCATTCGTATATGCCTGAGCATTTAAAAAGTCTGTAAAGCGATGTAGTTAATCTTTGCCCGCCTCGAAAGCAGGCAAAAATCATGGTTTAGCTTGGGCTATTTACCCTTTAAACAGGTGTAAATGCGGCTGTTGCCTTTGCCACAGCTTTAGCTTGCTGATAAGCCACAGCTTCAATATTGGAAATCCTGCGGCCTTGGCGAACAAAGCACACATGAACTTCGACCTGTTCCAGCTGACAAGGTCTTAAAAACGATACATTCATAGTGACCGTAGCTGCAGGAGCACCTTCTTGGGCTAGCATGGCAAATAAGCCCATAGCATCATCCAACATGGAGCACAGCATGCCGCCTTGCAGCTGGCCCATTGGATTGGAAAATTCAGGACGCGGCTGATAGCTGATCACCGCCTGCCATTCGTCCTGCTGAATGCTTTCAATCTTTCCGCCAAGAAAGGTATGAATCGCTGGGGGTTGTAAACCGTGAATACACGCTTTTAAATCAAAGGCCATTGGGTCTTATTCTCCAAAACTTATTCACCAAAATAGGCATTATCAAAACCTGTAATTACACTGCCCGTATTGCTCACCGTATAAGCCAATCCACGGATTTCTGGCAATACGGCTTTGTGATAGAAACGTGCGGTTTCAATTTTGCCTTTCAGGAAGTTAACGTTGCTATCGCCTGCGGCTAAAAGTTCAGATGCTTTGAGAGCGCTTTGCGCCAATTGCCATGCACCTGTCACTAAGCCCGTCAGCATTAAGTACGGTACAGAAACCGAAAGCGCCTGCTTCGTTGACTGCATAAACTGGCCTGCAATTGCGCGGCTATGCTGTTCCAGCAGTTCAATGGCATATTTCAGCTCAAAGGCAATATCCGCCAAATCTGCATTGGCTTCTGCTTGGGCTAAAGTCTGCTTCATTAAGCCAATCAGCACACTTAAGTTTTTACCCTGATCTTTCACCACTTTACGGCCTACTAAGTCTGCGGCTTGAATTGCAGTTGTGCCTTCATAAATCACGCTGATCACGGCATCGCGTAAATACTGCGCCACACCGGTTTCTTCAATAAAGCCCAAGCCGCCATGCACTTGAATGCCTATCGTAGTGGTTTTTAATGCTGTCTCTGTTGCCCAAGCTTTAAAGACTGGGATGAGTAAATCCACCAAGCCTTGATTGTGTTGACGTACCTCTGCATCTGCATGGCGGAAGCTAATGTCCTGTGCTTGCGCAATAAATAATGACAGCGCGCGCATAGCTTCCACATTGGATTTCATTTGCAACAGCTGGCGGCGTACATCTGCATGTTCAATAATTGCAACTGATTGCCCAGTTTCAGCGTCTACGCCCTGTACACGCTCACGCGCATAATCAAGCGCCGCTTGGTAAGAACGCTCAGTTAAAGCAACGCCTTCCATACCTACAGTTAAACGAGCCATGTTCATCATCACAAACATTGCCATAAGGCCTTTATTTTTCTCGCCAACTAAATAACCCAGTGCACCTTCGTTATCGCCATAGGCCATGACACAAGTTGGGCTGGCATGAATGCCGAGCTTATGTTCAATGGATACGCAGCGCAGATCATTGCGCTCACCCAATGAACCATCATCATTGACCATAAACTTTGGTACTAGGAATAGCGAAATACCGCGCACACCTTCAGGTGCATCGGGTAAACGCGCTAATACTAAGTGAATGATGTTGTCGGTAAAATCATGCTCACCAAAAGTGATAAAGATTTTTTGACCATGAATGCGGTAAGTGCCATCTCCCTGATCAATGGCTTTGGTTTTTAACGCACCTACATCTGAACCTGCACCCGGCTCGGTCAGATTCATGGTGCCGCCCCATTCGCCGGAGACCAATTTTGGTAAATACTTTTGCTTTAACTCATCTGATCCCGCATGGCTGATGGCTTCAATTGCGCCAATGGTCAGACCAGAACACATCACGAAGGATTTGTTCGCAGACATCATGATTTCATTGACCGCAGTCGATAAAATATAAGGTAATCCTTGACCGCCAAACTCAGGCTCTAAGGAAATATTATTCCAGCCTGCATGCGTGTACTGCGCATACGCTTCTTTAAAACCTTTCGGTGTCGTCACCACGCCATCGGTAATTTTTAAACCTTCACGGTCACCGCTGGCATTGATCGGATCCAGTACATTGGTAGCAAATTTACCTGCTTCATCCAAAATAGATTCATACAGATCTACACCTAAGTCTTCTAAACCCGGAAGCTGAGCCAATTGCTCTTGATCTAAAAGATGGTTGAAGATAAAGCTTAGATCATTGAGAGGGGCTTTGTAGCTATTCATGCGCTCATTTCCTTGTCTTGCAGTAAACGCCAGTTAATTTTTCCGCTTGCTGTTTTTGGCAGTTCATTTGCGAACTCCACCACTTTCGGCACTTTGTAGGCCGACATATTGTCTCGGCACCACTGTCTTAATTCGTTTTCAGTCATAGACTGATTGTCTTTGAGCACCACAATGGCTTTGACACTTTCGCCGCGGTCATTTTTATTGCAGGGAATAATGCAATTTTCTAAGATCTTTTCATTCTGGTACAGAATGCTTTCTACTTCGGATGGCCAAACTTTGTAGCCAGACACATTGATCATGCGTTTTAAGCGGTCTGCCATAAAGAAGTAGCCTTCTTCATCAAAATAGCCAACATCGCCTGTTTTAAAGAAGCGCTTGCCGTCATGTTCAATAAATGAAGCTTCGGTCGCTTCTGGGTTTTTCCAGTAACCGCTAAACAAACATGGGCTGGTTGAAATAATTTCGCCGTTTTGGCGCACCTCTAGCTCTGTACCTGTTTCTGGGTCAATCACGCGAGTGTCTACATCAAACAGCGGTACACCCAAACATTGGCGCTTACCGCGGCCATAAGGATTAAGATGCACACCCGCCGCCATTTCGGTCATGCCCCAGCCTTCTATAAACTCAATACCCGTTAAAGTTTCAAAATCTTGCGCAATTGCATGCGGCATACCTGTGCCGCCACCATAGACATGAGTGAACGATTTAAAATTGAATTTATTCACATTTGGCATAGCCAGCAGATCCACCACCATGGTTGGAATACAGCACCAATGCGTTAAGCCATGCATATCGACCACTTGCGCTGCACAAAGCCGGTCCCAGCGAGTCATAAGATAAGTCGTTGCACCCAGCCAAATGGGCAAGCACATGGCATTGATCATGCCAGTGACATGGAAAAATGGCGTAACCGACAATACTTTTGCGGTGTTATTCCAAGGACTCCAATTGATTTGTGTCAAAATCTGCGCAACCAATGCACGGTGACTCAGCATGCAGCCCTTGGGATGTGCTGTGGTGCCTGATGTATACAACACCACAGCTAAGTCTTCGCCTGAACGTACTGCTTGAGTGCAAATAGGCGCATGCTGCAATGCTGTTTGCAGATTCACCACTTGCGTAGTTTCTTCTACTACAGGCGCCTGCAAAACCGTTTCTGGAATCACAAATTCTGTTGGGGTAAATAAATCGTCTGCATAGCGCGCTGCGATGATGGTGTCTAAGCATGTCTGACCGAGTAGCGACTTAAACTCATGAACCAGTTCTGAACCTACAATCGCAATTTTGGATTCTGTGTCTGTGATATACCATTCCAGCTCCAATGCCTTATTCATTGGATTCACAGGTACAGCCACGGCGTCACAGCGCAAAATGGCATAGTAAGCAATAATGAAAGCGACACTGTTCTGCATGCTGATCACAACACGGTCGCCTGCCTGAACATTTTCCTGCTGCTGTAAATAGCCAGCGAAACGCTCTACACGTTCATTCAGCTGCTTATACGTCACTTGGCTGCCGTAATAATTCACTGCCACTTTATCTGGATAGCGCTGTGCATTGGTCGCCAAATGTTCATACAGACCCGTTTGTGGGTACGATAAATTTTTTGATAAATGACGCGGCCAATGATTGAAGTGTAATGTGCTCATTTTTCTATCCTCTGTGCCCAGTGATTATCTCAGCTGGTCTACCAAATCCTTCTAAGTCTGTTCTATGCCATGCAGCGTTTAAGCTGCAGCCTGCGCCAGCAATGCAGAAACCTGCCAAAAATCTGCATCGGTATACGGGTCTTGGGCAAATTGCGCCATGCTGTGAATTATGTTTTCCAGCCCTTGTTCTGCTGCATAGAACATTGGACCGCCGCGCCAGCGCGGGAAGCCATAACCTGCCAAATACACCACATCGATATCTGACTGGCGTAAAGCAATGCCTTCTTCAAGTAAACGGAATCCTTCGTTGGCTAAGGCATAGATGCAGCGCGCGACAATTTCTTCATCACTGAATGCTTTTGCAGTAATACCTTGTTCAGCACGATAGGCATCAATTAAAGCAATTACTTCTGCGTCAACATCGCCGCGGCGATTGCCTTGACTGTAGTCATACCAGCCCTTTTGGGTCTTTTGTCCAAAGCGTTTCAGTTCAAATAACTGATCAGCAAAGCCTGAAAACTTCTTCTTTGAATTAAGTTTCAACTGGTGCTTACGAATCATGTAATCAATGTCATTACCCGCCATATCGCACATACGGAACGGCCCCATAGCCATGCCCCAATTTTCTAAAGCACTATCGATTTGATACGGAGATGCGCCTGCATCAATCAAAAGTCCAGCTATACGCAAATAGGCATTCAACATACGGTTGCCAATAAACCCATCACAAACACCTGCCACCACAGCGGTTTTTTTCAGTCGTTTACCTATCTCTAAAGCTGTTTTTAAAGTGGCTTGATCTGTGCTGTCTGTGCGTACAATTTCCAGCAGTGGCATAATTTGCGCAGGACTGAAGAAATGCAGGCCAACCACAGATTCAGGACGAGAGGTTTGCGCCGCCAGTTGATTCAAATCTAAGGTAGAGGTATTACTTGCCAAGACTGCATGTGTAGGTAAATGTGCATCCATTTGCTTGAGCACAGAAGTTTTCACATCCCAATCTTCAAACACCGCTTCTAAAGCAAGGTCAACATTGGCTAATGCTGAATATTCAAGGCTCGTTGAAAGATTCGCTTGAATCACCGCGGCTTTTTCTTCAGTCAAACGACCTTTAGCTACTTGTCCTACAAAGTGTTTAGTGATCAATGCTAATCCGCGGTCTAATCCTGCTTGCTGATTTTCAATTAAAGTGACAGGAAAGCCTGCTTGTAAAAAGCAAATGGCTATGCCGCTGCCCATAGTTCCTGCACCAATCACAGCAACACGCTCAATGGCTTTTGCCGCTGTAGCGGCATCTAAATTTGGAATATGTTTGGCTTCACGTTCTGCAAAAAAAGCATGTCGCAAGCTTTTAGAAATATCACTTGAAGTCAGCTGTTGAAATAGTTGTTGTTCTTGAGCAAAGCCTGCTTCAAAGTCCAAATCCACAGCTGCTTGAACCGCATTAATAATCGCATGCTGCACAATATGCTGCGGCTTGCTGCCTGCTGCTTCACGTTTTTGCTGCAGCAGGTCATTTAGTGCATCTGTTGCCTGAATCCGTTGATGTTTAATATGAACTGGCTGCGTGCTGAGTGCTGATGCAAATTCAATTGCCGCCTGTTTTACATCAGCATCAGTCAGAACATCCAGCAAAGCTGAATCTTGTAAAACACTGAGCTTCAGCGGCTTGCCCGTTAAAATAGCGTCCAAAGCAGTTTCTACACCAATATAACGCGGTAACAGTTGTGTGCCCGCTGCACCTGGTAACAAACCTAAATGAACTTCTGGTAATGCCAAATGTGCTTTTGCATGAACCACACGGTGATGGCAAGCCAAAGCCAGCTCTAATCCACCGCCGAGTGCAGCACCTGAAATTGCAGCTGTTACTGGTTTCGCGGCATCTGAAATTAAATGGACTAAATCATGCAATGATGGAAATTGAAGATGTGTACCTGCTGCAAACTCAGCAATGTCCGCGCCCGCACTGAATGATTTTGCAGTACCTGACAAGACAATTGATTGAACCGCAGCATCATTCAGCAGCTGCTCAATTGCAGCATACAGTTCTGCACGTAATGCATGTGACAGCACATTCAATTTATCTGTTTGAAAATTCACAATGCCGACTTGGCCTTGTGTTTCAATCAAAATGCGGTTGACCTGATTCATGCTTTTCTTCCATTTCCATTGATTCATATTTTTTGTGCTGCAGCGCCCTGCTTCGGACTGCTGCAGCGGGTCTTTTAAACTGCGGCCTGAGCGCGTTTTTTCATTGCGCCAAGCAAAATAAGAATAAGTGCCGCCGCAATGACAATGCCTGGAATACAGGCGGCTATCAGCCCAGTAGCGCCATTGCCCATGGCTAAAAACTGTCCTGCAACTGCAGGTCCTGCCATCGCGCCAAAACGTCCAACTGTCATGGCTGTACCTACACCTGTACCGCGCATTTGTGTTGGGTAAACTTGGCTGCCCAAGGCATACAGCACCATTTGCCCACCAATGGTGAAACAGCCCACCAGCGCGCCGGCAAAGTACATCGCAGTCACTGTGTCAAAGCTGTTCAATGCCACTAGACCTAAAACAATGCCGCTGTACATCAAAATAATGACGTACTGCATTTTCCAGCGGTCCACCAGCACACCCAGAACAATCGTTCCTACAAATGCGCCAACTGAAAAGAACATCTGCACCATGGTTGCTTGCTGTTTTTGAAAACCCAGATCCATCAATAAAGACGGCAGCCAGTTCAACAGCATGTACACCATCATCATGGTGAAAAAGTAGCCTACCCAAAGCAGCAGCGTAGGCAGTCGGAAAAATGCGTTAAATAAATCGCTGAATTTGGCTTTTTCTGTTTGTGCAGCTGCTTGCTGAGTTGCCAAGAATGCGCGTGATTCTGGTAGAAATCGCGCCATCAACGGAATAACCAAGAGCGGTAAAACCCCGCCAACATAAAAAATGACTTTCCAATCTGTAGCCAAAGCACTGCTGGCCAGTAATGACACTGCAATACCGCCAATTGGCATACCGCAGTACATGAGTGAAATTGCTCGTCCGCGCGCTTTTTCACTTACCGCTTCAGAGGCCAGTGCAACCAAATTTGGAAGCGCTGCACCGAGTCCTGCACCTGTCATAAAACGAGCAAACAGTAAGCCCTGATAGCTTGTCACTAACGCTGTTAATATTGAAAATAAGCCAAAGAGCGCAACTGAAATCATCAGCACTTTTTTACGGCCAATTCGGTCACCTAAACGTCCGCCAATTAGGCCACCCGGCAGCAGGCCTAAAATCGCAGCGCTGAAAAACAAACCCAATGCAGATTTGTCTAAACCAAAATGTGCCCCTACACCTGCAGCTGCAACCCCTGCAGACTGCAAATCAATTCCCTCAATAAACGCAATGAGGAAACAAATTAATATCGTCATGACAGCCTTAGGCTGCGTACTTTGTTGCTGTTCCATACAACCGATCCTTTTTGTTTTGCATTCCTAGCCAAACCAAACTAATTTGCTCTGAAATTATTGTCAAGTAAGCTTGACGTTATTTGTATTAGAAAAAAGTCGTAGATAAAAATAGAAAAAAGGCGCTTTTTTGCTTATATTTGGAAGATATTTTTTGTTTTGAATTATTTGTGAAATCTCTAAGAACTCTGCTGCGCACACGTCTGGAATGGGTCGAAGACCGTCTAATGAAAAACGCAGAAAAAAATGGTTATGGTTATATAACCCCATCTATGGCAAGGCTTTACAGTTACCTAGGCTCGGCACCCGTACCCATGTCTGAACTTGCACGCCGTCTGAAAATTTCGCGTCAAGCTGTGCATCAGTTAGTCACCGAAGGTATTAATGCAAACTTTTTAGAAGTGATTGACAGCCCTGAAGACAAACGCATCAAGCTGGTTAAATTTTCAGCAGATGGTGAAAAAATGTCTGCTGTCGCTCTAGCAGAAATCCATCAAGCGGAAGCAGATTTAGCTAAAATCATTGGCGAAAGTAATGTGAAAGAGCTGCGCCGAATTTTAGAATTGGACTGGCCAGAAGATCTGTAATCCTGAAATTTCACTATTCTTCTTGTTTTGGGATGCAAATAGGTTTTGATGCAGACCGGTTAAAGCTGACAAACTTTAAAGTATTGATAGTGAAATAGCCCATGCTTCCTCTACACTGCGCGTGCTTAGGTGAATGGATACTTAATCACACAGATTCTTAGCTCACGGGGATATTTTTGATTGGTATTACTATTACTTTTGCATCAACCCTAACGCTATTAATTGCTATTTAAATTCACCATTCTCATTGCTTTAAAAAAACCAAATTAGTGCTTTATAAAGCACGCATTTCTAAAATCTGCTGTTCTTTTTATAGTTTTTGCATCATCAATTTTTTGATGCAAATGACACCAACACTGAGCTACAACTCTTCATTTACACACTGGGGTAAATATCATGTTGTCCGAAGAACAGAAGTTATTTAAACGTGATGGCGCCGTTGTATTACGCGGCTTTTTTAAAGATTGGATTGATGTACTGCAAGACGGCATTCAAACCAATGAGAAAAATCCGGGGCAATGGTTCCGAGACTATACGCCAAATGAATCTAAAGGACGCTTTTGGGCAGACTATTGCAACTGGCAAAATAACCCAGCATTTGAGCAATTTATTAAACAAAGCCCTGCTGCTGAAATTGCCAAAACATTAATGCAATCTGCACAGGCTCGCATGTTTCATGAACATGTTCTGGTCAAAGGTCCCGGTTCATCAAAAGTGACACCATGGCATCATGACGCGCCTTATTATCCCGTTGATGCTAAGCAAACGCTCAGCTTATGGGTGCCACTAGATCCAGTCTCTAGAGAATCTGCGATTGAATTTATTGCAGGTTCTCATCTATGGGGCAAGCATTTTAAAGCGCAAAGCTTTAATGGCGAATACTACGATCATACTGGCGCTAAAGAAGAAATTTTGCCAGATATTGATCAGCACCGTGAAGATTACAATATTTTGGGCTGGGATTTGCAGCCAGGTGATGCAATTGCCTTTGACTATTTAACCATTCATGGCGCTCCGGGCAATTTATCCAACGAACATTCACGCCGTGCAGTGTCTTTCCGCTGGTTAGGCGATGACGCGGTGTACATTAACCGAGGTGGAAAAACATCACCACAGTATCCACATTTGGCAGGAAAATTAGCAACTGGAGATCCATTGCCTGAAGATGAATTTCCGATAATTGCTTAAACCTCATTTTTAAACCCTTTCTTTTTTGCCAATGTTTACCCATTTATACATTGGCTTTTTTTTCTGTGTGACTTTACTTCAATAGTCGCAACTTAAATCTTATTGGGTTTAGTACATCTGATTTGTTTTTTAATTTACAGCTCAAATAGCTGGGCCATCTGATAAACTTATCTCAAACACCCAGTATACTTTATAAAAGTTAGTTTATTTATTTTAGATATTTAATTTCCAAAAATTCTCCACATTGTATTACAGTCATTTAAATTGAACCTAAAAAAGCCCTGCATCAGCAGAGCTAGATTTGGAACGATGAATGTTTTATAAATAGCTTGCTTGAGCTTTAAATCGACGGTTCAGTAAAATGAATAACTGTACGAATAGATTTACCCTCATGCATTAAATCAAAAGCATGATTGATCTCATCCAGCCCCATAGTATGGGTAACAAAAGGTTCTAACTGGATGTCGCCTTTCATCGCATCTTCCACCATTTTTGGCAGCTGAGTGCGGCCCTTTACGCCACCAAAAGCTGTTCCTTTCCATGAACGGCCAGTAACCAACTGAAATGGACGTGTCGAAATTTCTTGACCAGCCCCTGCGACACCAATAATCACTGACTGTCCCCAGCCGCGGTGTGAAGATTCCAGCGCAGAACGCATCACTTGTGTATTGCCAATACATTCGAAAGAATGATCAACACCCCAGCCCGTCATTTCTACAATCACTTGCTGAATCGGGTCTGCATGATCTTTCGGGTTTAAGCAATCTGTAGCGCCAAATTCTTTGGCCAATTTGAATTTCTCTGGGTTGGTATCAACCACAATAATACGGCCTGCTTTGGCTTGTCGCGCACCCTGTACTACGGCTAAACCAATACCGCCAAGTCCAAATACCGCAACGGTGTCACCCTCTTGAACTTTTGCTGTGTTATGTACGGCGCCAATACCTGTAGTCACACCGCACCCCAGCAGGCAAACATGCTGCGGGTTAGCCTCTGGACTGATTTTTGCCAATGAAACTTCAGCCACCACGGTATATTCGGAAAAGGTCGAACAGCCCATGTAGTGGTAAATAGGCTGACCATTATAAGAAAAGCGCGTGGTGCCATCTGGCATGAGGCCCTTGCCTTGCGTTGCGCGCACCGCTACACACAAATTGGTTTTGCCAGATTTGCAAAATAAGCACTCGCCGCATTCTGCAGTATACAGTGGAATCACATGATCGCCCGGCTGCACACTAGTTACACCCTCTCCCACTTGCACCACAATGCCTGCACCTTCATGCCCTAAAACAGCTGGAAACACCCCTTCAGGATCTGAACCAGAAAGCGTAAATGCATCGGTATGGCAAACGCCTGTATGGGTAATTTTAACCAGCACTTCTCCTGCTTTAGGCGGTTCTACATCCAGTTCAATAATTTTTAAAGGCTCGCCCGGAGCAAAGGCAACAGCTGCGCGTGATTTCATTTTATGTCCTTCATCATTGATTAAAAGCGGTTCATTGCATCTTCAAAAAATCTGCTGCACTGCATCAAAGTACAGCTTAGTCTTCATCAAAACTCACAGCTGTGTATGCAGAAAATAGCAATTTTTTGAAATTAAAATTCGTCTCACTTTTATATGAACATCAAGCCAGCTAAGCAATTCGGTTTTTTTGATGCATTTGTTCTGCTTATATGATTTTCGCAAATGCAACTCTCTCCATATATTCAATTCATCAAAACATAAATTTCATTTTTGGCAATTCAGCCACTTTGAGAATGAATTAACACATACCGCATGAATACGCTTTCTGTCATGCGCATGGAGGAACTAAAACATGAAATTAGATCATTTAAATGTCGATACAGTTGTGGTCGGTGCTGGTCAGGCTGGTGTTGCAATGAGTGAACATTTGTCTGCTTTGGGGATTTCCCATGTTGTTTTAGAAAAAAACCGCATTGCAGAAGCTTGGCGTACTCGCCGCTGGGATTCACTGGTTGCCAATGGTCCTTGCTGGCATGACTGTTTTCCCAATATGGCCTTTGACGCCGACCCAGATGCCTTTGTCCATCATGACAAAGTTGCAGATTACTTTGAACAGTATGCTGCCAAATTTAAAATGCCCATTCACACTGGCGTATCCGTTCAAAAAGCGTATAAAAATGTTAAAAAATCAGGTTTCAGTGTCGAAACCTCTGAAGGAACCATTCAAACACAGCGTATTGTTTCTGCGACTGGTGCGTTCCAAAAAGCAGTTATTCCTGCTGTAGCGCCGCAAAATTCCGACTTTTACCAAATTCATTCAGATCAGTATAAAAACCCTGAGCAGCTGCCAGACGGCGCAGTATTGGTGATTGGCTCTGGTTCATCTGGCGTGCAAATTGCCGATGAAATTAACCGCACAGGCAAGAAGGTTTATCTGTCTGTTGGCCAGCATGAGCGTCCGCCGCGCAATTACCGCGGCCGTGACAATGTATGGTGGCTTGGCGTATTAGGCGGCTGGGACTACATGCGTACAGACAATGGCCCGCTGCGCGGACTGGCAGTCAGCGGCGCGCATGGTGGCATCAATATTGATTTCCGTGCTTTAGCAAATCAAGGCGTGACTTTGGTTGGCATGACGCAGTCTTTTGATCAGCAAAATATTAAATTTGCAGATGATTTAAAAACCAATTTAGACATTGGTGATGAAGTCCTGATGCAATTTTTAGATGATGCCGATGCCTATGTACTGAACAATGGGCTAGATCTGCCTGCAGAACCTGAACTGCGCCATGTACTTCCAGACCCAGACTGCGTAACTCAGCCAATCTTAGAATTGGATATGAATGAAGCAAATATTACTTCAGTCATTTGGGCTTCAGGCTTTAGCTATGATTTCAGCTGGCTGCAAGTGAATGCCTTTGATGAACAGCAGCGCCCTAAACATAAGCAAGGCATTTCCCCTGAGCGCGGTGTGTATTTCCTTGGCTTGCCGTACTTAACAGGCCGCGGTTCTAGCTTTATTTGGGGTGTTTGGCACGATGCAAAACATATCGCAGAACACATCGATATTCAGCGTAAATATCACTTGTATGAAGCACCCAAAAGCCCGCTAAAAGATTCTGCATAGTTCCCTTGCTCCCCCACCTGCACATTTAAGTTTCTTCGGAGGCTTAAATGTGTTTTTAAATCAACTATGCAGCCCTTAAAACAGCGGCTTTCTTTGTTTTTATTCTGTATTTCACTGAGTTTAACCCCCATTTGCTTTAACCCACTTTGAACAGCAGTTTTGAAACCAGCTGGATTACCGCTTGATTCATTCCTGTGACGAAACTCAATCATTGCAAGAGGCTGATGTATGAACACAATTTTAAAAACTCCAATTACCGATAAATGCGCATGGATAGGTAAAGATATCGCACAACAAACCGATTGGATTTATCACATGTCTGCTCATTTGCTGGAGGCATTAGATGGCTGCTTAAAGCAGCTTGAACATAATCAGCTGACAGCACCTGAATTCAGTCAGGCTGATATATCGATAAGCTGCCCAACTGCGCTTCAAGAATTAGCCCAAATTGCCGATGAATTGGAAAATGGCTATGGTTTTATTGTGCTGCGCGGCATAGATGCAGCCAAATATACAGAAACGCAAATGAGTAATTTGTATTATGCGCTGGGATTATATTTAGGCGAACCAGTGACCCAAAATGCCCGCGGTGATTTGATTGGCTATGTTGAAAATATTGGCGATAAAACGCAGAAAATGACCCGCGTATACGAAACCAACAGCTATTTGCCATATCATGCTGATTTGTCTGATGTTGTTGGGTTATTATCCATCCGTAAAGCCAAACAAGGCGGCCTCAGCAGCTTGGTGAGTTCTGCCAGTGTTTATAACCGCATCTTAGAAAAACACCCTGAATATTTAAGTTATTATTACCATATTGCATGGTACGACCATCTAGGTGAAGTCGATCCATCACTCAGCCCGATTTTCAGCTACCATGAAGGCAAACTCGCCTGCCGCTACTTGCGCGCCTATATTGAATTGGGTCATGAGCGCCGCAATGTGCCGATGTCACAAGTACAGCTTGATGCTTTAAATTTGTTTGATGAGATCAGCCATGACCCCGATTTAAAATTGGATATGATGCTGGAACCGGGCGACATTCAGTTTTGCAATAATTACTGTGTCATGCACTCACGCAATGCCTTTGAAGATTATGATGATCTGGCTCAGCGCCGCAAACTGCTTCGTCTCTGGCTGAAAATGCCGAATGCGCGCAAACTGGCAAAAGACTTCCCTGGCCGCAATGGCATTCCGAAAGGCTTAGGTCAAGCAGCTTAATAAAAGAATGATATTAAAGAGGCTAAATGCCTCTTTTTTTTAATGTCGGTAATTTCACTTTTTAAATTGTTTATATCAAGTAAATTTTTTCAATATAATTTTGATCAGCAAACAGAATCAAGATTCTTAATACTGCGTCCAGAGCAATAAATTTTACTGTGCTTCTATTGATTCAAATGCGGATGCTGTTGGGTCGAGATCATTATAAATAGCTTGAATCATCCCAAAGTTCATATCTAATACCCATCAAAGAGCAAATAATTGAACATCAATAGACTCAAACAAATCATGATCTGCAGTTTTAATTCATAGTGGAAAATATCCAATTCTGGGGCTATCTTAAGTATTATTTTTAGAAGGAAGTTGCTGCTATTTTCCAGATAAAACTCACTAAAAGCTAAGCTTCTGCAATATAACTAGCTCAGTAAAAAAGAAGTTCTCTAGGCCCTTTTCGCTGACGGCTAAATAAAGTTTCAATAACAAATAAAACACCGCATAAAACCAGTTATGCGGCGCTTAAAAAACAATTCAACTAACTAAAATATTAGAAGTTGTAATAAACCTGCAGATTGATCAGTTCATGCGAATCTTTATCACTGCCAGCAGCATAAGAATCAGATGGGCCGCCAATCAAAAAGTCATTTTTACCCACGATATATTCTGCGACAAAAGATAAGTCTTTGTAATATGCCGCCACGCCGACTAAGTTGCGTGAAGATCGATTAAAGCCATCTTGAGATTTATCGTAGCTGCTGTACATGGCATATGGCGTCACTGCATCAAACTTGCCGACATTTTTGAAGGTATAGCTGACATCTGCGGTGTAGAACATGCCTTCATTGGCCACCATAAAGTTATCATCAAACGAACCCATTAATGATGATTCAGGGGTCATTGGATCTTTATTGTCAACATCATTTTTGCCAACAGTCAGCCCAAAAGTCAGATCGTTATAGGCCATATTGCCAAATACGGACCACGCCTTGCGGTCACCCGTTTGACCATTGGTTTTGTTTTCGATATCTGAATACCAGTAAGATGCGCCAAGCGTTGAACTCATGCCTTCAGGCAGCCCGCTCAAATCTTGCTGCACACGGGTAATGAACATGTTTTGCTCATCTAGATGCGTAAGAGATGGGTCTTCAGGTTTCACAAAGTTTGTGGTGTATCGGCTTGCATCATCCGCATACGGGCCGCTGTATTTGCCGCCATCACCTGTAAAATACGCCAGTTCAACTTTGGTGCCTGTATCAAATTTACCTTGATACTTCAGGCCGAGATTATGCACATCTTCCAAGCCTATTTGGGTGATAATCCCGCCATAATAGTTGCTCTCCCAAAAGCGTCCAGGCCCAAAAGGCACAGGCTGTAAACCCGCTTGAATCAAGTGATTTTCATTAAAATTGTAGCCTGCGTAAGCATCAACTAGGGTTGAGAAATCACAAAGCTTATCAAATTGATAGCAGCGGTATTCTATATGTCCAAAGACTTTTGGCGACTTATAGTCCAGATTGACTTTAGCCGCATCAAAGCTGAGTTTATGATCATTATCAGACCAGCTTTTATCTTGATATTTCGCACGAACAAAACCAGAAACGGAAAGTTCGCCTAAATCTGTTTTTGCATCGCCAATTTTTAAATCTGCGGCATAAACAGGTGTCCCCATGCACCCTAGAAGAATCAGTGCAATACCCGAATTTAAAGCTTTTTTTTGCATAAAAATGCTCTCATTTAAAACAGAAGTGAATAATGTTGTAAGGTGTTATTTCGGCATGTATTTTTGAATTTCTTCATCCGTCGGCGCTTGCAAGTTGTATTTCGCAATCAGCTTGTCGTATTCGCCAGATTTCTTCATGGCATCTAAACCAGCTGTGACTTTGTTCAGCATTTCTTTATCGCCTTTAGGAATTGCAATGCCACCTAGGACTGGGAAGAATGGTTCTGTAGAAGTAATGACAATACGGCCTTTTAATTTTTCAACTGTGCTTTTTGCCACACTGGCATCGTCATAGTGTGCATCTACAGCTTTTGCCAGAAGAGCCTGAACTGACTCTGGAGATGTATCAAACTCACGCACAGTAATTGGAGCTTTACCCTTTGCTACACAGCTCTGTTCAGACATTTCATGCAGCTGCTTAGGGAACATTGAGCCCTTTTGTGAAGCAATGGTTTTACCGCATAAATCATCACGTGTTTTGGGTTTGTAGTCTGAGTCTGTTAGCGCAATTAAGGCCTCTGTGGTCATGTAATACGGCACCATATCCACTTTGTCTAAGCGCTCTTTGGTGATGTATAAGGCAGACATCACTAGATCAAATTTCTTAGCCTCTAGTCCTGTAATTAAGTTAGAGAAACGGCTATCCACAAAATTAACTTTTGCACCTGAGTGCGCAAAAATTTGATTTGCAATATCAATATCAAAACCTGCAGGTTTGTCATTTTCTATATATTCAAATGGCGGAAATGTCATATCACTGCCGATTTGATAGACCTTGGCAGAGGCATCAGAAGCATTGCTTTGCGCAGTTTCTGTTTTAGGTTCTGAACTTTGGCTGCAGGCAGTCAATCCCAAAACGGTCAAAAGGATCGCTGCAAGCGGTTTCATGCTTAAACGAGATTGCGTACTTAGAATAGATTTCATGGACAAATTCTCCGTGGCTTTTATGAGCTTTATATTTGTTATACGTGAGAATTTTTATGAATGTAATTTGGAAAATCCTAGTCAATACTCCAAAAAATGCGATGCAAGAAACCGCCTAAAGCACCATAGAATTTTCTGATATTTCTATGAGAGTTAGCCCATGAAAACAGAACAGCAAATCCGTATTGATTTGGCTGCGGCCTTACGCTTATGTGCCAAATTAGGCATGCATGAGGCGGTCGCTAATCACTTTAGTGCAGCGGTGTCGGAAGATGGAAAAGCTTTTTTACTCAACCCCAAATGGGTGCATTTTTCAAAGATCAAAGCCCGCGACTTAATCTTGGTGCATGCAGATGATCCGAACAGTTTCGAAAAAGGACATATTGACTCTACGGCTTGGGCGATTCATGGACAAATCCATAAACTGCGCCCTGATATCCGCGTGATCATGCATTTGCATCCTATCTATGCGACGGCGCTCTCTTGCCTCAAAAATCCAACTCTGCTGCCTGTAGAGCAAAACAGCGCTCGCTATTTTAACCGCGTCGCTTATGACCATCATTACAGCGGCATGGCTGATCAAATAGCCGAAGGACAGCGTTTAGCACAGCTGCTGCAAGATAAGAGCCGCCTGATGATGTGCAACCATGGCGTATTGATTGGCTCACATGATATTGGTGTGGCTTTTGATGATATGTACACTTTTGAGCGTTCTAGCCAAATCTTGCTGACAGCCTATTCTACTGGACAAACACTCAATATTTTGGATGATGCCGTAGCAGAAAAAACTGCGCAGGATTGGGAAAAAATTGAAGATTTCAGCATGGCGCATTTTGAGGAAATGAAAAGCATCTTAATGGCTGAAGATCCAAGTTTTATGGATTAACAAAAATCAGTGCAGGAGCATTCACCCGCTCCTGCTCACTTTGTACTTTTTAAGAATATCTAAACCAAACATTAAATACAAAGTATTATAATTAATTATAAATCAAATATTTACAACCAATCATTTCATAATGAATGCTCCCTCTCCTTTTTAAAGGAAAGGGTTCAGGAGAGGATTTTTATAAAATTCATTCACACTAACATTCTACCTAAGCCATATATGGTGCGAGTGAATGACTTTATATGATTCTGTTGATATCTAATTCTGAACATTTTTTGAATTTTGCAAAAAATCTATTAAATAATAGTTTAAACATTCACTACTCAATTCAATTAAAAAGAGCTTCCGAAGAAGCTCTTTTTTATGTATTTGCTATGCACTCGACATGAGGCAGAGCCAATTAAGCCATTTCTAAACCCGCTTGCTGTACAAAGAAAGATGCGCCTTTTGGTTTTTGTGGCATTCTCAACGCATTTGGTGACATGCGGATTTGACCGCTTTCTGTGCCATACACCAATTGGCCTTGATGCTGGCTTGGCAATGGATTGTCCGATAATGCAACAGCGTCTTCAGCCGCATAAACTGTAATAAATAAGTAACGCGGCAATTCAGTATTGTTCGCGCCAGAAGCATGCAGCAAACGTGTATGCATAAAGCATACCGAACCCGCTGGGCCTATGCAAGAAACATACTTTTGACACTCTTGCGCTTCAACTGCATCTTCTACTTTTCCAGTAAACCGCCCGTCTTGCCAATGGTTATACAGCTCACCTTTATGGCTGCCCGGAATCACCTGCAGCGGGCCATTGTCTTGCGTCACTTCACCGACCATGAGCAGTGAAGTAATCATGTCGTCATTGGTATGCGGTGTAAATGGAAAATCTTGATGCCATTTCACTGTAGTTGCTGTATGCGGCAGCTTGGCATTCACTTTACTGTGATGGAAGCGTGTACCTGAACCGCCGATCAGCTGACCCGCCATTTCTGCCATTTTAGACTGCATTGCAGTTTTGAAATAAGCTTCTGAAATCTCAGTTGGAGAACTGACACGGCGCAGTGCAGGATGATCCGCACTGTGGTCTGCCGGGTCGACATCAAATCGTGAACGCCCATCAATGGTTTCGCCATAGGCTTCTGTAAACGCTCGGCTTTCATCAACCCAGATCTCCAGCTGACCGCGCAGACCTTGCAGTTCTTCTGCATCCAGCACATTTTCAACCACTAAATAACCATCACGATGAAATTGTTCAATTTGTTCCGCTTTTAACATTTTTGTCCTCTCTATCTTGTGCATCAATCTGTCAGTCAACGCTGCGACTGGATCATTCATATATAAAAGGTGCATCTATTCTAAGCTTGAATTGAGGCACCTTTTCATTCATTTGCTGCTTATTTCATTACAGCAGCAATGTCTTCTGCTGTCGGTTCTTTCAGGCCATAAGCAGTCAGAATTTTTCCGTATTCACCAGAAGCTTTAATTCGGCTTAAACCTTCTTCTACCAGCTTATAAGTTGCGGTATCGCCTTTGCGGATACCAATACCGCCCACTGTTGGGAAGAATTGCTCAGTTGAGGTAATTTTCACTTTACCCGGCAGATTGCTTTCAGCCGCTTTCATCACTGCCGCATCGTCATATTGAATATCTACCGCATGCGCAAGCAAAGCCTGAGTCGTTTGCGGTGAAGTTTCAAATTCGCGAACAGTAATGGCCTTTTTACCTTGCGCTACACAGCGCTTTTCTGAAATTTCAAATACTTGTGTTGAAAATGCTGTTCCTTTCATCGCGCCGACAACTTTGCCGCACAAATCACTCGGGCCTTTAGGCGCCAAATCTGAATCGCTGCGCACCAGAAGTGAAATGTCCGTTTTGTAATACGGAATCATGTCAATTTGTTCAAGACGCTCTTTGGTGATGTACATGGATGAGAACAGAATGTCGTACTTTTCACCTTTTAAACCAGGGATTAAATTGGCCCAGCGGGTATCAATCCAGTCTGCTTTATAGCTGCCGTCCACTTCAGCAATTTTTTCCATAATTTCAACGCTAACCCCGCTAGGCACACCATCTTTCATATATTCATATGGTGGAAAAGTTAAGTCCGAACCCACTGTCACCAAACGCTTTTCTGTTGCTGCTGCAGAAGCTTCTGATGCGGTGTCTGCCTTTTTCGCGCAGCCGCTGAATAATAATGCGCCAGCTAATGCGCTTACTGCGAATAATGTTTTGTTTTTCATTCTCTACCCCAACGCTATATTAGATTTTGTGTTCAATTCAATATAACGGCATTTTTTATACAATCCGATTAGGATTTTTTTATTTACCCCTTCATAAAAATTGAATTATAAAAATCAGCTATAAAAAAAGCAGTCAAATCGACTGCTTAAAATATTTAAATAGCAACAAACTAAAAATTAAATATATTTAAATTACTTACTCTTTAGATATGAATTTTTGGAAACGTTCATTTTCAGATTGCAACAAAACTTCAGGTGTATCATTTAATACCACATGACCATTTTCCATAAACACCACGCGGTCTGAAACTTTAAATGCAAAGCGCATTTCATGCGTCACAATAATCATGGTCAAACCTTCCTGCGCCAGCTCTTCAATGACTTTCAGAACCTCATTCACTAACTCTGGGTCTAAAGCAGACGTTGGCTCATCAAACAAAATAATGGATGGCTGCATTGCCAGTGCCCGCGCAATAGCTACACGCTGCTGCTGACCGCCTGAAAGCTGATGCGGATACTTATTGGCATGCAGCTTCATGCCAACTTTTTCCAGCATCGCTAGGGCTGTTACCTTGTTGTCCAGCACAGTGCCCATTTTGTGATACAGCGGCGCCAGCATGACATTTTCTAAAATCGTTTTATGCGGAAAGAGGTTAAAACTTTGGAACACCATCCCAACATGCACAATTTGCTGTTTATATTCAGGCGAATCTTCAGTGATTGTTTGATCTTTTAAAAACGGCTGACCCAATAAATTAACCGTGCCTTGATTCAGCGCCTCTAAACCATTCAAGGTGCGGATTAATGTGGTCTTGCCTGAACCTGATGGCCCGATGATTGAAATCACCTCGCCCCAATGTACTTTCAGATCGATGCCTTTCAACACTTCATGCTGCCCATAGGCTTTATGAATATTCATCGCTTCCAGCGCATACTCGCCGTGACGTTCTGATTGAATTTCTTTACGCGCCCGTATTGATGCATTTGGTAGCTGCAGCAGAGGATCTGATTCACTGAGCATGCCTGGTTTACGGTTTGCAATATCAATGCGGCGTTCAAACCAGCCAATCAGCCAGCCAAACACTGTCACAATCAGCACATAATAAAATGCCACTGCCAGCATGGTTTCCATCACCAAAAAGTTTTGCGTATATAGGCGCTGACCGACCAACAGGATTTCTGTTAGAGAAATAACTGAAACCAAAGAAGTGAGTTTAACAATGGATACGTATTCATTGCCCAGCGCTGGCAAAGCTACTCGAAATGCCTGCGGAATAACAATCAGACGCTGAATACCGGTAGGTTTCATGCCAAGCGCTTTACCTGCCTCAATTTGCCCTTTGTGAATAGACGTTAAGCCGCCGCGGTGAATTTCCGCAATATAGGCTGCTTCACTCAAGGTCATTGCCAGTAATCCCGCAATGAATGGCGATGCCAGCACCACGCTAGACGCTGGGAAAATTTGCGGCAAGTTATACACAAAAACCAACAGTACCAATAGCGGCAGGCTTCGGAAAAACCAAATATAGATATCACTTGACCAAGCCAGCGCTTTGAGTTTGGATTGCTTGCCAAAAGCCAAGACAAAGCCTAATACGATGCCTAAGACCCAAACAATGACACTCAATTCAATCACGGTCCAAGTCGCTTGCCAAAAGTTTTTATTTAAAAATAAATTTAAGGTGTAATCCCAATTAAAATCCATACCAGACCCCGCTTACATCATTCTGTTCTATTAATCTTGTTATATCGAATTTTATTTAAAGATGTAATTTTGAAAAATTGAGGTATTAATATGGAAAAATTAAAGCAATAAAAAAGGCCAATTAAAAATTGGCCTTATATTTAAAACAAATACTTCACATAAATATATACATGAAATAATATTGCGCTTCAACATAAATGTTGATTTAATTTTAAATACTAAATTAATATAAAATAATCAGCATTTAATACTCTGTAAAAGTTTATCTAAAAAGATCTCACATAATTGTATTTGCGAGACATCCACATATTCATTCGGCCGATGCGCCACAGCAATATCCCCCGGTCCGCATACCACCACAGGACAGTGCAATGCATTTTGAAACAGGCCGCCTTCCGTACCATATGAAATGTTGCTTACAGTAGTATCTGTCGGCAGCAGTTCCTGCATAAATTTGACTGCATCGATAGTGGGAGACGTTTTCAGCCCTGGATATTGATTGACTTCTTCGACACCAATCTGATCTCGGAAATGCGCTGTAATTTGATTTAAGATCTGATTCTGAATATCCACACTGCTGTCTTCTGCCAAATGGCGGATTTCATAATCCACCGCACATGAGTTCGGCACAATATTCAGCGCAGTGCCGCCCGCAATTTTTCCGACATGCACTGTGGTATAAGGAATATCATAACCCAAATCCTGATGCCCACCCCTTTGCAGATCTTGCTGAACCCTTTGAATAGATTCCACCAAACTGCTGGCAACATGGATGGCATTCACATAATTAGGCGCCAAAGCAGAATGCCCTTCTTCGCCGCAGCAATGCGCACGAAATACAGTTTTACCCTTATGCGCCAAAGCCAGCTGCATCATGGTCGGTTCACCAATCACACACAGCATTGGCGGCTTAATTGTTGCAGCCAGCTGATCCAATATGCCGCGCACACCAATACAGCCGATCTCCTCATCATAAGAGATGCATAAATGCAGCGGCCGTTTGAGCATCTGCTTAGATGCATCCAGCATAGTCATAATGGCGCAGGCCAAAAATCCTTTCATATCTGCTGTGCCGCGTCCATAGATTTTACCGTCTTTGAATTGAGCCTCAAAAGCTGGACTGTCCCATTGCTGGCCTTCTACAGGCACAACATCAGAATGTCCCGACAGCATAATTCCCGGCTGATCTTTAGGTCCAACCGTCGCCAATAAGTTGGCTTTGTTTTTCTCAGCATTAAAATTCAGAAGCGTGTCAATTTTGTGCTGATCCAGCAGCGCTTTCACATGCAGGATTAAATCTAAATTGCTTTTATAAGATGTCGTATCAAACGCGATCAGCTGCGTTAAAAGTTCACTGCTTTTCATCACTGGATTTTCAGGCCTCAGCTGGAGTTTTAATTTTCACATGCGGATCAAAAAAATGCGCATCACCCATGCCCGGAATATATTGATTAGATAAAAATGCGCGGCATCGGCTGATAAAAGCTTGCGATACCGTATTCAGCACCGCATTTTTAGCCGTCGCCAAACCTATTTTCATTGGGCGGTGCTCACCAGCTATACGGATGCGTACCAAACGTTTTCCATCCAATGAAAAATTATTTTTTGGCCGCACATTTAAAATGGTGTATCCCAAATTATTGGCCACCATCGAACGCACAACATCTACATGTCTTGATGAATGCGCCACTTGCGGACTCAGTTTGTGATTGCGAAATAAGGAAATAAAATAATCATTGCTATACGGCATATCCAGCAGCACCATCGGCAGCTCTGCCAGCTCTTCAAGTGTTACCGCAACATTTTTTGCCAACGGATGCGCCTCACTGACCAACACATGCGGCGGCAGTACCGCGAGCGGTTCAAAGTTCACCAAATCATGATCAATGTTTAAATCATAGGTCAACACCACATCCAGCTCATTGCGGATTAATTTATGCAGTAAGACCTGCTGATCTTCCTCAATTAAATCCAGCGTGACATTTTTATATAAATGCGTAAAACCGTGGATGATTTCCGCATAAATCATTGGTGAAAATGCGGTGAAGCAGCCAAGTTTCAAAGGCCCGCGGATTGATCCTGAAAAGTCCGCCGCCAAAGAATATAAACTGCTGGCTTGGCTTAAAATGAATTTGCATTCCTGCATCACTTTATCGCCAATATTAGTCAGAATCAGTCCTTTTGCATGCTGCCGAATAAACAGCTGCACCTGCAGTTCTGATTCTATATGCGCAATAGCCGCAGATATTGAAGGAGAAGAAACGTGAATTTTCTCAGATGCAATAATAATACTGCCGCTTTCTGCTGTAGCGACAAAATATTGCATTTGCCGCAAAGAGATACGATTTAACAACGCGATTCCTTATTTTATCCGCAGTCATGCAGATTATTCATCGCCCGGCACACCATAACTTGGTGATCCAGAAGGATCTAGCGCCCTGACAACATAATCCTCAACCTGCGGTTCATATATTTTCCAAAGTTGAAATAAGTCTTGTATCGGTGTTTCTGACCAGTCGATACGTAAATTAATAATCGGCCATTCAAGTTTATCAACCACTAAAACACCCGCAGAATGAACTTCTCCAACCTCACCGCCTGCATCCAAACCCGCCTGCAGCGCAATAAGTAACCGTTCGGCTAATGCGCCTTCACTGGAGTGGAAAGCTTCAACCATTTTTGCAGGAACGTCCTCATTTGCCAGAAGATTTCCCGCACCAACAGCGTGCTCTCCAACGCACTCAGAATGAACACCCAATGTATTTTTGCCACTAAATACAGCAGGAGGCTCATCCGAATTCACCACAGATAGCTGCCGATACTCGATAAAATCGGTATTTTTCACTAATTCAGAAATGGCTTCTTCTGGTGCAAGATCATACTTAACCATATCAAGCAAAATGTTTGCCAAGTATGGATCTGTGATGTTTTGCGAGGTCGCAACACCCACCCCAGCTTTGGCCTGCAGGCAGCGCGCAGCCACCGCAGGAGAAGAGGAGCTGATCGCCCCTCCGAATTGTCCGGTCTTTTTACAGCGGGCAATAATTGAAAACGTCATAGGCAATAACTCCCTTGGCTTTAGTCTGGAATGACAGCAGTAGCATCAATTTCTACCAGCCATTCAGGACGCGCCAGCGCTGACACAACAATGCCTGTAGAAACGGGGAATACACCTTTAAGCCATTTGCCTACAACACGGTAAACGTCTTCACGGTAGCGCGGGTCAATAATGTAAATGGTGATTTTGCAGATGTCTTCCAGTTCACCACCCGCTTCTTTTAGCAGCATATCAATGTTATACATGGCTTGTTCGGCTTGCCCTGCAGCATCACCAATGCATACATTTTCAGAAGTATCTAAATTTTGGCCAATTTGACCGCGCAGAAAAACCGTACTGCCTCGCGCAACAACGGCTTGGCATAAGTCATTATCAAGATTTTGCTCTGGATAAGTTTTTTTTGTGTTGAAAGTTCGAATGCGTGTATGTTTCATTTTAACTGTTCCTTTTTTCGGTACAGTCTCAGTATGAATCAATCACTTATTAAGGCAATTTCCCTTTTCCTTGGCAGTAATTCAATTTTTCCTTATTAAAAATAATTACCGAAGGCTAGAAATTTTTAGGTAGTATCTGATGCTTAAAAAAATGCATCATGCGGCTTTTGTACAGTAAAAAAGAATGAAAATCTAAAAAATGAAAAAACAAGATCCAATCAGTTCATATGATCTTATTTTACTCTTCAGCACCCAGCCAAAATTCTGAATATTTATAAATATGACTAAGGTGCTCGGCTTACTCTATTTAAATTTCTGCCATTTTACGCTGACGCTTATTGTCATACATTTTGATATCTGCTGTTTCCATTAACTGGTCTATCGACTCTGCATCTTCAGGATAAACCGCCAAGCCAATACTTGCGCCAATTTTTAAACTGAGATTTTCAAACACAAAAGGCAGGCCGCAGGTTTCTGCAATCCGATTCATGGCTTTGGTGGCGAGATCCAAATCTGCAATATTCGTTAAAATAACCGCAAACTCATCTCCGCCCAAACGTGCAACTAGATCTTCATTGCGGGTATGGCTGGCAATGCGCTGACCGATTTCCCGAAGCGCTGCATCCCCCGCCCGATGTCCGTATTGGTCGTTAATTGGTTTAAGACCATCCATATCAATCATCAATATGCCCATGACTTTTTTATTCTTTTTGGCGCTTTCCAAACCTTGACGCAAACAGTCTAAAAATAAGGCGCGGTTAGCCAGTCCAGTTAAATTATCCTGAGTCGCCAGTTTATACAGCTCTTGCGCGCCATATTTGGTGGCATGATACATCGCAGCGGCAATCAGTTCCGACATTAAGCCCAGCAGCTGTAAGTCACCTTCTTTAAATGCATCTTCACGTTCAGAATAGATTTTTAAAACCCCAATTGCTTCACCGCAATGTACCAGCGGTACCACAGCCATAGATCGTAAACCCACTTTTCTGCATGCTTCACGGTCTACGCGAGGATCATTTTCGGAATCTTTGCAATATAAGGTTTTATTTTCATCAATACATAAGCCAGATAAGCTATTTTTCTGATGCAGACGCAGGCCCAGCAAATGGCCTGCACCGCCGGAAACCGCTCGATAGACCATTTCACCCTCTTCAGCCAATTCCACGACTGAACCTTTGGCATGGGTTAAAGCTTGGGCCTGTTCCGCCACTAAAGTCATCACGGCATTTAAATCCAAACCCAATTTCGCAATGGCTGTTTGAGTTTGAATAACAGACATTAACTGCTTTGGCGTCGGCTGCTTGGACTTAGGCATGAATGGCTCTTAAAACGGATATTTATTTAATTTTAAAAATTTTTTTTTATCATGTATAGGCTAAAAATCAATAATTTGATAACTCTGTCAAAAAATAAAGACCACATCTGTGATGCAGCCCACAAAATCAGCCATGCTGATTCGGCATAATTATGCTGAATAATACGTCGCGCGTTTTTGTGAAAACTTTTCTAGCTGCTTTAAGAAACCTTCAAAATAGCTTTTTTCTTTCTCTTCGGTTCTAAATCCAGCATAGAGCGTACGGCGCAAACCATTGGGTGAAACACAGTTTAAACGGCGTGAAGTGACCCAGCCTTTCTGCTCATATTCGTTGACTACCCAATCTGGCAACGCCGCAATACCGCGCCCGCTGGCCACTAACTGGATCAGCATTTGGGTGAGATCCGTTGTTCGAATATTTTTTGGCTGAATATTTTCTGGAATAAACAGCTTCGCCATAATGTCCAAACGGTGCTTATCAACTGGATAAGTAATTAAAGTTTCATTGGCCAGATCTTGAACAGTAATGTTTTCAGCACGCACCAGCGGATGTGTATGTGACAGCACCAATCGTGATTCATACTCAAAAATTGGAAAGTACTCAATTCCTTTTAGCGCTATAGGATCTGCTGTGATTAATAAGTCGAATTCTGCATTTTGCAGCAGCTCATGCGGATTGGCTTCAAAACCAGAAGCAAAGTCTAAATCTACATCTGGATACTGCTGGCGGTAAACATTCAGCAGCGGCATCAGCCAGTCAAAACAGCTATGACATTCAGAAGAAAAAGTAATCCGTCCCGTTTGACCATGCACAATACGGGTAATATCTGACTGGGTAATTTGCACTTGCGGCAAAACATCATCAGCCAGTTTGAGTAGTCGCTGCCCAACATTTGAAAAAGTCACAGGGCGCGTTCTGCGGTTAACAACTTCCACCCCATACCAATGGTCCAACTCTTTGAGCTGATGGGAAATTGCAGACGGTGTTAAACATAAATCATTGGCCGCAGCGACCAAAGAACCGTGTTCTCTGAGCGCAGTTAAGGTTTTTAAATGACGTAATTCCAACATAATAGCAACTTTCCGCACTGCAATATGGCTAAATCAGAAAGAACAAAGCATCCTATTTAGCACCGCAATTAATGAATGTAATTCATCTTAACATATTTTAAGATAGTTTTATTCAACAATATTTAAGTGCTGAAAATTCAAACAAGCCACAGCAATGCAAACCTACGGCCTTACAGCTCAGGGAGTTTCTTACCGCAGTGCGGGCAATATTCATATTGTTCCCTTTCCTGTTTTAAAGCTTCTTCACGCTGCTCACGCATCAGCTGCAGTAAAATATCCTGCGTCTGCTCCTTGGTTAGTCCAATGTCTTTACGGATTTCTTCTATTTTCTCTTGATCAATTATCAAATCTATTTCTGAATGATGCAGCAATTCTCTAAACTTCAGTTCTAAAAACTGCTTGCGCTGCTCCAGTTCATTGGCCAAGCCATTGGCTAGAATACCTGCTGGCAGCGCTGCCAGTCCGACCCCTAAAATAGTAATCAGTGCGCCAAGAAAGCGGCCTAATGGTGTAATAGGCGTGACATCGCCATAACCCACTGTAGTCAGCGTGACTACAGCCCACCACATTGACGCTGGAATAGAGGTAAAAACCTGCGGCTGTGCTTTACTTTCCACCACATAAATGCAAGCCGCCGCCATCACAATCATAATGCTGAGAATAAATATAACCGCTTGGAACGCGCCTTTTTCCCGTTCGATCACCCGCAGCAGAATTTGCAGCGAGACAAAATAGCGCGTGAGTTTTAAAAGTCTCAGAAGACGCAGAATACGCAAGAAGCGCAGATCGATTGGCACCCAGAAATTAATATAAGCAGGTAAAATCGCCAGCAGATCAATCAGTGCGCCGCCGCTTTTGACCCATTTCAGCCGATTTTTCCAGCCCGATTCAAAAGGCTCATTTTCCGCAATAGACCAAAGCCGCAGCAGATATTCCGCGCTGAAGATGGCAATGGAAATATGCTCAAAGCCGTCAAAGAATACACGGTAAGACTGATAAATATCATTCACGGATTCCAATAGGACCGCAGCGGCATTGCCTAAAATTAAGAGAATGAGGAAGTAATTGAGCGCTCGGCTAAAGGCCGTTTCATACTCATCATTATGTAAATTATTGTAGACAAACTTGCGCAGCGTATACCAAGCCGTAAATGCCATAGCAGTCAAATTTTAAGCAAAAATAATGCACCAGTTTAACTGATGCATCATAAAATTAAATCAAGACGTTTCAGTAATATATGAGAACGGTAATGCGCAAAAAATTATTCAACAAATAACAAAGCCAAACGGACTTGGTCATAGCCCATGCGCGGGCTGGTCAGCTCTACAATTGGGCGCAGTTTAATCGTGCCATCATCATTAAAATGCTCTGCATCACTGCGTTTGGTCAGGCGCTTATAAATTTTACGCACTTGCTCAACCGCTTCTTCACCAGGATTCGCCACCGAAATATCTAAGCCTTGCTCTTTTTGCAGGCGGCCCAAGTGATTAATAATCGTTGCAGGCGTTAAACCGCGCTCGGTGGCAATATCCTGAATATCATAACCTTCTTCAAACAACGCTTTCGTTTCATCTAAAGTGGCAGAAGCATAGTTTTGCTTGCCGCCTGATTTCGCCAGTTTTTTCTCGTTACGCTCAATTTCGTATTCATTGAGCGTACCGCCGCAGTGTCGGATGAACGCTTTATGCTGTGCCGTAAAATCTGCTGCTTCAAAATGCAATTCTGCTTCTGAAGACAGTTCTTGAAAACGACGATCCGCTTTAATGGCTAAACTATCCAGCTCCAGCGCTTGATCATTGATACCCAATAAGCGCAATCCCCCCAAGCTTTTTAAACGTGACAGCGCAACATAGCCCTGCCCCTTTTCAAAGGTATGCGCAAGATTGATTTCTGCGGCTTCCAAGGTCATGCCTTGTGATTTATGTATGGTAATGGCCCATGCCAAACGCAGTGGAATTTGCTGAAAGCTGGCAATGGTCTTGCCGTCATCATTATCTACAGACCATGTTTCCGGCTCGACAATTAAAGTCGTCCCGTCAGTCAGTTTCACTTTCGGAAGCACACCATATTCTTCATCTTCTTCAAAAGCAATCACTTCACCTAAACTGCCGTTGATATACCCCAAATCAAAGTTGTTTTTTACAAACATAACTTTGGCATTTTTTTTCAAGGTTAAATTTTCAGGCGCGCGTACAGACGATTTTAAAGTCTCAATCAGCTTGTCATTGCCGTCGCATTGCGCATCAAATTGGCGTGAGACCTGATCAATTTCATTTAAATGTTTGAAGTTGATGCTGTCGACATCCATATTGTGCGTATACAAACGGGTAAATGTTTCACCAATATCTTGATTACGCGTTTGATTCAATGCATGCAAATGATCTTGCGTAATGCGCTGCGAACGGATGGCATTCAAAATATCATTTAAATAGTCATTGCCCTGACGGTGCTGTTCTGTCAAATAGCAGACACGGAACTTTGCCTCGACCCATGCTTCGGACATAAAGCAGAATTTATCGCGGTTGCTTTCTTCTTTTTTACCTACAGGCGGCAGCTGGAAAAAGTCACCAGCAGCAATTACTTGCACCCCGCCAAAAGCTTCTTCACTTTCTTTAAAGTATTTTAGAACTTTATTGACCAAATTCAGCTGTTTGGCATGCAGCATTGAAATTTCATCAATAATTAATACTTGGGCATTTTCTAAATGTTCTTTCAGGTATTTGCGTTCTTTCATGCGTTTCAGTTCGTCTTCTGAAATCGCATCTTTTATGCCAATGCCCGCCCAAGTATGAATAGTCATGCCATTCATATGCGTTGCGGCGATGCCTGTAGATGCCGTTATGGCAACTGTGACCTTACGCGCTTTTAAATAGTTGATGTACTGATTCAGCGTATACGTTTTCCCTGCACCGGCTGAACCTGTCAGAAAGACATTTTCGCCCGCTTTTAATAACTTGAGTGCAGTTTCCTGTTTCATAAGACCTAGACCGTGAAAGAACGGCTATAGCCTAACGAGTTTTGGCAAAAAAGTTAAGCGCAGAACTGAATTTGCAATTTTATTTAACACGTTGCCGGCTGATTAAAGTTCGAATTTACAGCAGCTTTCATCCATTTTTTCATTTATGAATTTTTGCATTCAGCCACTTAATGAATTGCTTTGCGACCTGAATCAGCTGTGCATCAGCTTTTTCATTATTTGACAGCTCAAGCTGATCAAAAATCAGCTGTTCATTTTGCCGTATACAGCCTAAGGTCATATGAACGTGCTCTTGTGTATGTGACATATGAAAGGCCGTGTATTCCCTTTCAAAAATGCGCTGCGCGTAACTCACCGCTAGGCAATGCTGCTGCCGCTGAGATTCTTCAATAATCCGCTCAATGCTTTGCAGCTCTCGAAATTTCCACTGTTCAAAATGCAGCACTTCCGCCTCACAAAATGGCCGCCAATCCGCCAAAGAAAAATCTTTTTTGAGTTTAGATAAGATTTCTTCTTTTTGAATCTGCTCATGCCACACTGCAGCCTGATGAAATAGCCCTGTCCACGTTACAGTTTTGGGCACACGATCGACTTCAGCAAAATACGCGCTTAAAAAGTCTCGGACATAGGCATCGAAAATGCTTTTACGAACAGGTCCCTGCTGCAAATAAAACTGTTGCCGAAACTGATCCTGCGGCATTTTATAACGCTGCAGCACTGTGTAAAAATCACGATTTTGCTGTGCATCAGGCAAAATATAAGGCATTAAATCTGCAGGCAAGCTCAGCGTCATTTTACGCAATTGCAGCATAAATGCCTGCATGACACGACTCAAGCGCAGATAGATTTTCTTCATCACCAGATCATCCGACTGTGCAACGCTTGAAGCCAGCGCCATCCATTCATCCAAATACAAAATAGAAGGCCGAATTGCTACTCGATGGTCATCTATAGCCTGCTTGGTTCCTTGCATCACTACAGCTTGATTCTGCGGATGCTCAAACCAATTGTCTTCGATGGCAAGAACATGACAGCTTTGTATAAATAACCGCGCACTGACATGCTGAAAATATTGCAGCGCAGCTAAAATAATTTGCGGATGAATTTGACTGCAGTCAATAAAACTGAGAGCCGTTACCGCTGTACGAATATTGCTGTGTTGAATATTCAAGCTGATCCAATCCAGCACTTCCGCAGACTGCTTAAACAGCCAATTGACTGCGCGAGTACAGTCAAATAGCGGCAGCACAGCCGCTTGCTTTTGCCAAATCCGCTGACTGGCAGATAAGAAGTGCTGTTTAGACAGTAAATCTGAATTTCCCCACACTTCACGATTCATTAATCGGACAAAACCCAACAGCTGCGGATGCTCTTTTGCATGCGGATACAGCAAGCGAATATTATCTTCCAGCTCAATCAGTTCATGCAAGTTAAATTGTTCACGGTGAAAAAGTGAAGCAATACGGTATACCGCTGGATCTAAAAATTGTGCCGCACTAAAGCAAAACTCATCATAGCTTTCCATTAAGGGCTGAATGGGTAAAAACTCATGCCCCAGCATGCTGTCTAAGCGCAGCAATTGTTCAAACTGCTGCACAATATGTTGCGGAATGACTTTATTCTGACGAATACAGGCCTGCAATACCGGCTCCGTATACAGTTCTAAATCCATCAGGAGCTGATCTGCATACTGCGCCTGAGCAATATTCATTTTTTGCAAAGCTTCTCGGAGTTTATCTGCGCCTAAAACCCAATGAAAAATTTCTTTGGCTAAAATTTCCCGGAGCTGCTGCGCCTTTGCCCTTAAAAAAAGTGGATGCTGCGCTTTTATATCCCCGGTTAGAAAGTTGATTTCCTGCAATATAAAATCTTCTAAAAGCTCAGCTTTTTGATGCTGAATTTCAAAATTGCTTTGTATCAGTACAGTTTTAGCTTGCTGACAGCTTGGTGCCGGAGGGTAAAATTGAATATAAAATTGCGGGTGCGCAATTTGAATACGATGCTGCTCTTGATAGATTTTAAAGAGCTGATGCGTGGTAATCTGCGAAGCAATATCCATCTGCATCTGTACCAAAATGCTCAGCTCAGGAGAAATACGCTGCAATGCTTGCGCCGCTTGCATCAATTCAGAAACAACATATTCCTTATGCATTTCTCCTCCAGATTATACTTGGCAGTATTGCTCACTCAATATAGAACATGTGATCTAAGCTTGCCAGTTTTCGGCTGCAAAACTCCAAACAAGCTGCCAGCACAGTACAGCTGACAATGATTAAGATGAATAAAATGGCTTAATGCTTTTCGCTTCTGAGCTGCTTCAACTCATCTAAAGCCATATAAATAGATTGCTGAATATTGCTTCTAAAGTTGATGAGCTGCTCTAGATTTTCAATCTGCATAATGCTTTGCCGCGGCATGAACTGAAAATAAAAGGGAATCCGTTTGGGGATAAAGTGACTGGGTAAAGATGGAATGACTTCGCCATTGCGCAGCAGTTTTCCCAGCTTTGGAATTTTTAATAATTTCTGAAAATACTTGTTTTGAATAATATGGTTGGCGTCAAAACCTAAATCAAAAACTTCGTCGCCGCCTAAAGCCGCAAAAGGAACAATCTCGTAATCGAATTCCTGCGCCAATTTCAAAAAGCCGTAACGCTCTTTCCAAATGAGCTGATAAGCCTCACCTTTACGCTTTAATACTTCACGGCCTCCGCCTGGAAAGACCAGAATCGAATAACCCTGCTGCATCAATACGCGCGCATACTCACGCACGCCATCTACAGCGCCAAATTTTTTTACAATATTGCGCCAAATAGGCAAATAAAAATGTCTGTGGTCAGCCAAGCTCACCACAGCCACTTTATGTTCATTGAACAGATAATCGATAATCATGGGTGCATCAAGCACACCGTAAATTGTATGATTACCGACATACATTGCAGGTTTTGAGACATCAATATGCTCCGCGCCTAAAAAAGTCGGCGTGAAATACAGCTTGGACAAAGCGCTAACGCGCTTGATCCATTTTGCATCATGCTCAACCTGCAATGCCGTGTTCCTTATGCAGCTACGTGCTTTTGCACAAGAATTGAACCGACAGAATAGCCTGCGCCAAATGAACACAGTACGCCAAATTCGCCGTCGTTCACTTCATTTGCAGTACGGTGCAGCGCAATGATGACACCTGCAGAAGACGTATTGGCAAATTCATCTAGAATGATAGGCACTAAATCATGCTGCGCATGCTCTTTACCTACCACCAATTTAAGAATCAATTCATTCATGCTGGCATTGGCTTGATGCAGCCAAAAACGCTTGATGTTTTGCGGCGCAATTTCATTCTTTTCCAGCTGCTTCGTGATCATCTTCGCAACGAGTGGACAAACTTCTTTGAACACTTTACGGCCGTCTTGGCGGAAACGGTTGTTATCGATGTCTGCATCCACTTCGCTCATGTTCAAATAACCGAAGTTGTTACGGATATTGTTCGAAAACTGAGTAAACAAGTTGATGTCCAGCACTTCAAAGCCAGTTTTGGTTTCTGTATCTTCAATGATTGATGCTGTCGCAACATCACCAAAAATAAAGTGGCAGTCACGTGAACGAAAATCGGTGTGGCCAGAGGTAATCTCTACGTTTACCAGCAGCACACGGCGCGCGCCCGCTTTGATCGCATCATAAGCTTGCTTAATGCCGAAAGTTGCTGCCGAACACGCAACGTTCATATCGTAAGCATAGCCTTCAATACCAAGCGCGGTTTGAATTTCAATCGCCACTGCAGGATAAGCGCGCTGAATATTTGAGCACGACAAAATCACCACATCGATGTCTGCCGCTGTTACGCCTGCATTTTCCATCGCTTGCTTCGCCGCTGCCACACCCCATTCTGCCTGAATAGACAATTCATCATTTGAACGCTCATGCAGCACTGGACGCAAACGTTTCGGGTCTAAGATCCCAGATTTTTCGGCAACATAGCGCGCCTTCACACCAGATGCCTTTTCAATAAACTCAGCACTTGAACCCCGGCGCGCTTCTAATTCGCCAGCAGCAATTTTTTCAGCATTGTCTAAATTGTACTGTTCCACATAGGCATTTAAACCTTCAACTAACTCTTCGTTGGTAATAACGTCTTCCGGATGGAATAAGCCCGTACCCGTAATGCGGATGCCCATGTAAAACTCCTGTTTCAAATTACCTATATCTTAATTGATTCCAAGTTTTTCCCAAACTTTTTGCAGGCGGGAAGGAGAAATCGGCATCTTGGTTTTCATCGGCTGAGAGAACAATGAGATACGCAACTCCTCAACCATGAAATACAATTCTTTCAGGCGAGTGTCATTTTTAAACTTAAATAATTTTTCCATCCATTGATCAATTTGATCAATGGCAGAATTGTCCCTTTGCAGGTTATTTGGTAAGCGCTCCAAACGCAAGACTAAGGCTTTTAAATAACGCGGAAATTCCTGCCAAACATCGGATGATTTGATGTAAACAAAGTCTGAAAGGCTCATCAAATCAAGCTGATCTTCAACATCATCTATATTTTTTCCAAACACAGAATCGTCTAAAACCAGCAGTTTGCGGCGTATATCCTGCCATTGAATGAAGATTTCACTCAGCATTGACAGTGCATTTTGCCCATGCGTTAAGAAAGATTTTTTTACATTTAAGACTAAGTTTTGGTATTCATCAGCATTGACAGGAAGATCATTTATTGCCATCTGCAGTGTGGCATAAACTAACATTTGCTCCAGTTTTGCTTTGTCACCCAGCGGGGAATATGCCAAAGCCAAGGGTTTTGAAATCTGTTTTTTCAGCTGACGCACTAAATCGCCCAGCTGCATATGCACCAAACGGATGATGCCTTCACGGTGCTGTTTAACAGCTTCAGCCTGATCATTAAAGGTTTGAATCACCACGCCAGATTCATCTTTTTGCTCAAGCGCTGCAAAGTTTTTTACCGGCACCAGCGCCTGATATTGCTTCACAAGCACACCTGTGACTTTGTGTGAAGCTTCAAAAACAAATTGCTCAGGGAAGGTCTGAAATTCACCCTTCAACTGTTTTACTGGACTGTGCGTTTCGGTGCGGCAGCGCGCTTTCAGTTCAGATAAGTCTCGGCCTTGCTCAATCACACGGCCTTTATCGTCAAGCACTTTAATCAGCGGCAACAGGTACTGCTCTATCCGCTCAAATGAAAAATCTTTTTCTGAAACCTGATCACCGCGCAGCTGAAACGCCAAGAAACTGAAAATATGCTGCTGCAAATGCATCGCATCTATTCGTGCAGACAATTTTCGTGCAGTGTCTGGAATAGGCACTAAATTGCGGCGCTTGTCTTTCGGCAAGGCTTTGAGCAAGGCTTCAATCAGATCTTCACGCCAGCCCGGTATCCCCCATGACCAAATATTTTCATCCACTTGCGGTAATGCCTGCACTGGAATTTTTACCGTCGCGCCATCTTCATCATGGCTTGGGTCAAAACGGTAGCTGGCGGCAAGACGCAATTCGCCATTACGTAAATAGTCTGGGAAAAGCTGCGTGGTTGGACGGTCATTCAGCCACAGCGCATCATCTTCCACAAATAAATAACGCGGATTTTTAGGCTCTACGGTTGCACGCCAGTCTTCAAAAGAACGGCGGCTGGCCACATCTTCCGGTACTTTAGATGCATAGAACTGGTAAATAGTTTCTTCATCCACCACTAAATCGCGGCGGCGCAGTTTATCCTCTACCCGCTCCACTTCTTCCAGCTTTAACAGATTGTGCTGTAAAAATGGCGGATTCGTGCCTAAGTTGCCCGTAGTCAACGCATCCCGCAGGAAGATCTCATGCGCCGCTGGCTGATCGACTTTTTCATAATTAATTTGACGTCTCGGCTCAACAATTAAGCCAAACAACGAGATTTGATCATAGGCATTGACCACGCCAGCTTTTTTAGACCAATGCGGCTCAAAATAATGATGCTTGAGCAAATCACCCGCAGCCAATAAAATCCATTCAGGCTCAATTTTTGCCAGTGTGCGAATATAGACCTGAGAGGTTTCCACCATTTCAAAAGCCATCACCCACGGCGTATTAGTCTTATGCAAAGTCGATGCTGGGAAAATACGCGCTTTTTGCTGACGCACCGCCATGAATACATTACGTTCATCAGTTTTATTGGCAATAAAAGACAGCAGCCCCGTTAATAATGCGCGGTGCAGATTTTCATAACTGGCTTTCTTTTCATTGAACGACAGTTTTAAACCTTTGGCCAGATCTACCAATTGCTCATGGGTCTTTTTCCATTCACGCAAGCGCAGCCAGCTGAGAAAATGATTGCGCGCAAAGGTGCGGCGCTTATTTTCACTCATACTTTCGCGGTTATCATGCAATGTATCCCAGAGCTTGATATAAAACAGGAAATCTGAATCCGCCTCACGGAACAGCGCATGCTTCTGATCGGCCTGCATTTGTTTATCTGCAGGGCGTTCACGCGGATCTTGCACCGCGAGCGCAGCCACAATGACCAAGACTTCATTCAGCACACCAAAGTGCGCGCCGCCCAAAATCATTCGAGCAAGACGCGGATCAATCGGCATTTTTGCCATTTGCTGACCGATTTTGGTTAAGGAATCTCCCCCAACCCCTCTTTTAGAAAGAGGGGCTTTACTCTTCTCCACCATCGCCCCAAGCTCAATTAAAAGCTTACGGCCATCATTCACTAAACGATGATCCGGCGGTTCGATAAAATCAAAATCTTCTAATTCGCCAAAGCCCAAACTTTGCATCTGCAAAATAACCGATGCCAAGTTGGTCCGCTTAATTTCAGGCTCGGTAAATTCAGGACGGCTTTTAAAGTCATCTTCACTATACAGGCGGATACACACGCCTGGCGCAATACGGCCACAACGACCTTTACGCTGATTCGCTGCCGCTTGAGACACGGCTTCAATCGGCAGGCGCTGCACACGTGAACGATAGTTATAACGTGAAATACGCGCAAAGCCGCTGTCAATCACATAACGGATATTCGGCACGGTCAATGCGGTTTCTGCAACGTTAGTCGCAATAATAATGCGCCGCCCGCCGCCCGCTGGGTTAAAAATCTTTTGCTGTTCACCCAAAGCCAAACGCGCAAATAGGGGCAACACTTCCGTATGGCGCGGACCATGTTTAATTAACGTTTCCTGCAGCTCACGGATTTCCTGCTCTGTACTGGCAAAAATCAAAATATCCGCATGTTCCGGATGGCCTTTTTGCTGCGCATCCTGCAAACACTCTTCTACAGCAGAAACAACCGCGCGCGGTAAATTTTCCTCAAAATCATCAAACTCATCATCATCGCTGCCGCCAATATTCATTTCAGAAATCGGACGGTAACGCGTCTCTACAGGAAAGCTTCGCCCTTCAACTTCAAAAATGGGCGCACCATTGAAGTAATTACTGAAACGGTTCACGTCTAGCGTTGCAGAGGTAATGATGACTTTTAGATCTTTGCGGCGCGGCAAAAGCTGCTTCAGATAACCCATGATAAAGTCAATATTCAGTGACCGCTCATGTGCTTCATCAATAATAATGGTGTCGTATTTTGTTAAGAATCTGTCGTTAACCAGCTCTGCCAGTAAAATACCGTCCGTCATTAAACGGACTAAAGAGTCTTGAGAGCCTTGTTCATTAAAACGGACTTTAAAAGAAATGGACTCGCCAAGCTTTTCACCCACTTCTTCAGCAATACGCTGCGAGACGCTGCGCGCAGCCAAACGGCGCGGCTGAGTATGGCCAATTAAACCCGTCAAGCCCCGCCCTGCAAGCATGGCGATTTGCGGCAGCTGTGTGGTTTTACCTGAACCTGTTTCACCCGCTACAATAATCACTTGATGCTTCTGGATTGCATCAATCAGCTTATCGGCATACTGTGTAACAGGCAGTTCTTGGTTGAGCTTAATGTTCGGAATACGCTCAAAACGTTCGCGAACTTTTATATTCGACTTTTCAAATAATTCCTGATGCTGTTTTTGATCCGCATCTTTGCCCTTTTTCAGTCGGTTTAAACGGTGAAGGTCACGCGCCATCACAAGCTGATCAACATTTAAACGACTCTGCACAGAACAAGATTCCTAGTAAAAGCAACAAAGGGCTATTTTACGCTGTAATGACATGAAGCGGAAGAACATCTAAAGAGCAATAAAGTACTTAAATTTAGTTTATTTTTAACTTTTTTTAAATTTAGCCTTGAATTTTAACAGCATTGGCATCATGTTCTAAGCCAAGTTGAGGAACAGATGGTTTTTTGCTGATTTTGTCATTTTAGTATCATTTGACTATGTGAATACTGTGTCATGCGCTTTATTGAAATGTTTAAAATCATATGTTTGATGAGATGGTAGTTGGGGCTAATTCGGTTTTTCCGATATCTTTAATGTAAAAATACCATTTCAGCAATAACAAGAAGTTCTATACTCTATTCGAAATCAAATACAAACCTCAATCATGGAGACAATGATGAGCTTAATTAATACTGAAGTTAAACCATTTAAAACAACTGCATTCCAAAACGGTAAATTCATCGAAGTTACCGAAGCTGATCTTAAAGGCAAATGGTCTGTTGTTTTCTTCTATCCAGCTGACTTCACTTTCGTTTGCCCAACTGAGCTTGGTGACCTTGCAGACAACTACGCTGAATTCCAAAAATTAGGCGTTGAAATCTACTCAGTTTCTACTGACACTCACTTCACTCACAAAGCTTGGCACGATTCTTCTGAAGAAATCAAAAAAATCCAATACGTAATGGTTGGTGATGCGAACTGGACTCTTGCTAAAAACTTCGACGTATTAATTGAAGCTGACGGCCTTGCTGACCGCGGTACTTTCGTTATCGATCCAGAAGGTAAAATCCAAATCGTTGAAATCAATGCTGGCGGTATCGGCCGTGACGCTTCTGAACTTCTTCGCAAAGTTAAAGCAGCTCAATATGTACACGCTCACCCAGGCGAAGTTTGCCCAGCTAAATGGAAAGAAGGCGACGCAACTCTTGCTCCTTCAATCGACCTAGTTGGTAAAATCTAATCTGTATTAGATTGAACTGATAAAAAACCGCGCCATTTGCGCGGTTTTTTTTGTTAAAGATGAAAGACGAGCAAACATCCTTAGCCCTATTGAAAAATTTAACTCTGCATTTTTACATCAGCTAATGCCAAGAAATGCAAATGGCTTGGTTTCTGTAAAAGAAGCCGTTGCATCTCCTGCGTAAGTATTGCTTTGGTCTTTACCTAAATTCAGTTTTTTAGTTTTGCCATCTTTAAAGTTAATCTTATTTAAATCGACCCAAAACACATTGGGCGAAACAGCAGATTCAAAGAAATACAGATTACGCTTATGATCCACCACCGTACGCCACCGTGTCGATGAAATATTCGGCTCTTCTTCTGTATTCAGGCCGAATGGTACAGAAACATTACGAATGACACTAAATACACTGGCCAGACTGCTATTAGAATCTGCCTTCTGTGGTATGGCATGAATATAAAACGAAGCGCGTGCAAACCGGTCAGCTGCACGATTTGTACCCGGCAGAAAAGTTGTACCGCCAATTTGTTTCCAATACTGATTTAATGCCAGCTGCTGATCAAAGATCGGAGAATTGGTCATTACCTGATAGGCTTTGCTGTGATGAATCACCTGTTTGCCGCCAATATATTCAACAATTGCGCTATCGCCGCTTTTATCCGAAATAGATAAATGCAATGTAGCCAACCGATTTTCACCCGGAACTTGATCGGTAATGACATCAAAGGGTTCTTTTTGCAAGAATTTTACAGCGTCATCTACTGTAGAAAAATTATCTAAAACATATTGAGCCCATAACGAAATGCTCAATTTCGGTTTTTTTGATTTTTCAGCTTGCGGATATTCAGATTCTACCAGCCACAGCAGATTCGCATTTAGCCCCGCTTCATTCACCCCATCTGTGGTAGAAATATCATAACCCGTTGCAACAACACTACCGTATTTTGCAGTCCAATGTGCAGATTGCGGACCTGCCTGTCCAGCACGTTTTACACCGCTGGGCAAAATCCAAAGATTGGTGCCCACATCAGATTTCCAGTCCATAGAGCGGGCTGTCATGACATTACCGTTTTCTCCCTGAAAAACCAAGCGTGTACATGCTTCAGCCAATGAGGACAGCATAATTCCAGAAGCGGCCAATACACAGCAAATCGTCTTTTTCATACCTGCAACCTCTCTAAAAATTAATAATTTGTTATAAAGTCTATTGATGTAAAACAAATAAAACTGCACAGCTGTCTTATTAGATAAAGGCCTGAACAATCAGCCTATCTCTCTCCAGCTGCAGCCTGAAGATTCCTAAAAAATTACTGCTCGATTAATGCCGTAATCCAAAGCATAACATGACTAAATTTCACGCAAATATGCTTTATTTTTTATAGCATGCGCGCTGCAGAATTAATATTTTAAATTTTGAGATTTAATGGAAATATACTTCTGTTGCACGACCTCATCTGACGGCGCTTTATGCTTACTTTATGGACTTCGGCGCCTAATCATAAAAAGTGATTTTAACTGCTGAATAATATTTAAATATTCGATTTATTTTTACAATTCTGCTACACCGCTGAATGTTTATTTATTTTAATTTCAAATGAAGCCTGAAACATTTTTAAGGCCTGATCATAATAAATAAGGGGGTTGCTTATGGGAACACCGCTTGCTGTAAAATCTTGGAAATACAGCGCTTCTTCACGCTATCTAAAAATTTTTTACACCAATGGAACAGGTGATTTATTCCACCCTGTGCCTGAATTTATCTATAACAACATGATGCGGTGTACAGATAAAACAGCATTTGTGCATAAATATTTAGAATATGATCTGCATTTTACCCGCATCAGCATTCAATAATTAAAGCATATTGCTATATTGATTTTACTGCTCAAGGATCTGTCCTAAGCTCAGCAGCCATCAACATACAAATTGATGGCTTTTCATGTGTAAGATAAAAGCTTAATTTGCCGTGATCAGCAACAAACCCGCACCGATTGGCAAAGTCACGCTACTATATTTTGGATTGGCTTGCACTAAGGAAATAAACTGTTCCACGTCAGATGCATGTGACAGTACATTGTCCACCACCAGCATACCGCCTTTCTGAGTTAATATTTTCTGCAAATACGGCCAATATTCCACATATGCATCGCGCTCTGAATCCAGCAAAATAAAATCATAACTGTGTGCAGCTTGCTGTAAAAAATCCAAAGCATCCACCGTTCTAAAATCTACAAGATGCTGCAGCTGCAGCTGATGTGCATAAGACTGCGCCTGTGCAGTCCGTTCAGCATCAATCTCAAGGGTCGTCACCTGCCCCAAAGTGCTTTGCGCTGCATTTGCCAGCCACAATGTAGAATAACCCGTTGATGTGCCTATCTCTAATATTCGCTTGGCCTGTTGGGCTCGAATTAAAAGCGCTAAACACTGAGCAGACTCAGGTTCTATATTGCGATAGCGCTGCAACCGGTCAGACTGTTGAGCATCGTGTGCCTGAAATTGCTGATACAGCCTATCAACTTGCGTTAAAAACTCTTCCCTAATGCTCATGATCCCTCCCAACTAAGTCAATACTTTTATCATATTAGAATAGCAATCACTACTCCACTTCCTGAATCAGCTTAAAACGTTCGACCGTTTTACCTTCATGCTCGACAGTTTCGCTAAACATCGTTAAAGGGCGCACCCACAATGAGTAATCACCGTATAAACATTGATATACCACGAGTTTTTCTTCTGTTTCGCTATGTGTTGCCACACTAAACACTTGATATAGCTGACCTTTATAATGCTGATAAATGCCTTTTTTCATACCTTGGCTCGATTTAACTGAAGAGGATAATATTTTAGAGCTGAAATAATATCATCAATCCATAAAAAAACCGCCCAAAGGCGGCTTTCTAATCATGCAGCTTATGAAAAATCTAATTCTTTTTCATAGGCTTTTAATTCATAACGTGACATTGCCAAGTTTGCTTTAGTGCGATCCAGCACTAAATACAAAAATAATGATTCATTAGAATCTAAAGGACGGATAATGTGATATTGCTTACCTAAAGTAATTAAAATATCCTCAATGCTGTCATTCAAATTCAGCGCTTTCGCAACTTTGCGTTTTGCGCGGATCACTTCCGTGTTGCCTGCTGCTGCAAGCTCTAAATCAATGCCTGATCCTTGCGTAGCCAGCGCCAAACCGCTTTCTGAATCAACCAGTGCTACTGCAATAAATCCATCTATTCCAGTGAGTGAGTCTAAACTGATACGTGCCATTTCCTTTTCCTTGCTCTTTTAAAGTCGGGACGATTCCCTTTTTGAAAAATGCAGACTATTTATAGTCCTAATTTTTTTCGCAGCTTTCCGAAAAAACCCTTAATACTGAGCTGCTGGCCAGTTTCGCTTTCCGAAGTAATGAGCCGGAATTTAACAGTATCTGCATCAATTTTTTGTCCCAGACGTATAAGCAGCGCCGCTGATACAAATCGTTCAACCAAATCATTTGTCAGATTTAAGTAGCGCTTGACGTCTGATATTTTTGCGCCCTGCGCAAAACATGCTGCCATTTTCAATAAATTTTTACGCTCAACGCTTGAAGAAAACTGCGGCCAAATGTTCAGCATAAAACAATCTTGCTCTGATACTTCCAGATTAAATCCAGCATTAAGCAATATCGGCCAGAGCTGAGTCCGTAAATCATGTGCATGGCGATTTTGTGTAAATTCATTTACAAATTGGCCAGTCGCATACATTTGGCTCATATCAGCAGTAAATTGAATTAGCTTATTATCTTCATTCATCCAAATACGTTCTGTTCTCGTATCAACTAATGCAAAACAGCCCCGTGTATCCATTAATTGAATAAAACCATTGCGTGCAATAAATACTTCATCTAAAACCTTAGACACTGTTTTTAATTCATTGCCATCATCATTTTTTTTAAACTCTGGAGTGTATTCTTTAGTTTTATTTAAATATCCATAATCAAAAAATCTATTTTTTATCCAATCTGAAAGTACTGCAGATTGAGTAAATGGGTAATATAAAAAGTCTCCAGTAATTTGCCCTGCATAAATTTCATGCTTTTCTAATCTTAAATAAGCTTGAACATCTTGAAGAATAATTTTTTGAATATTGCTTGAAGTAAAAAAAACATCATTAACCAACAGCAGATCAATATTTTTTTCTGCAATATTGCACCATTTAATGGACACCTGCTGCGGCATAGCTAAAATCACCATTTGCTTGATTTGATCCATCACCTTTAAGCTCAAACCAAATATTGCAACATTCAAAAATTGTTTCATAAAAGATTCACTTCATGTTTATTGCTGCGAATGGAATATTCAAGCTATATGATTTAAATAAGCTGTGCATTGAATGATGCCAATAATTTAGCTGCATTTTTTACGCTGTACAGTAAATTCCCAATCAAAACATCTGATTCTGCCAATACCACTATCAGCATGGGATATTCAGTATGATTAATTTTGCTTAAAATAACTTTTCCATTATCTGCATCCAATGTTAATGTCTGGCATCCTGTTAATTGCATCTCAGAAACAAACGCAGAAACCATCGCAAGAATTGAACTCCCAACTGCCGCAATCTTCCCTGTATTGTCTATATTTTTCTTTGCTGCCGATGCCAATTCAAAGCCATCAGATGAACAAAGCATAACAAAATGCATACCATTCACAGCATGCAACAGATCCTGAATCTGATGTTTTCCTTCATCAATCAAGTATTTCGGAGTTTCTCGACAAAGGTCAGGCTCAAACATAGATCACCTATTTAAACTGTTAAGTTAGATTGAACTTCTAATGAGGCAATTAGAGTTTCAATCATCAGCAGCACATCATCTTTCTTACGCGCATCAATACCAAATAATGGACACTGACAGTTATATAAAGCCATCCAATCTCTATATATTTTTAAAACCTGATCGTCTTGTTTATCTAAATGGGTTATGCCTATAACAATATTATTGCCATACTCTTTAAATGCATTTAAATAAAACTCCAGATTTTGTAATCTGTCATTGCTTGAATGGTCAATAAGCACAACAATACCTAGTGCACCCCTGCAAACAATTGGCCACATAAAATCAAAACGGTCTTGTCCCGGCGTACCATATAAACCAATTTTTGTTCCATCCTCTAAATTGATTTCACCGTAATCAATACCAATCGTTGTCAACTGCTTATTATGTGATTTAACATCAGTATTTCTAGCTTCCGTAGAAACTACAGATATATCTGAAAGCGCCTTAATTGCTGCAGTTTTACCTGCCCCCATTGTTCCGCCAAATACAATTTTGTACTGCTGTAAAAGCATTAAAATCACCGATTGTTAACTTTGATTCATTCAGGTCAAAATTTTCAAATGGAATTTAACACATTAATTAATCATATTTATAATATTTTTTAAGTATCACATCGCCTTGAAATTCATCATAAAACATAAAATTCAGCTCATAATATACCCACTATAGCCTGAGCGCACAATTAATACCTTTCAAGTCTCAATTAAATTTAATTAATATTTTTTAATCATATATTTCATAAAGTTATAGAGCTTATAATGATATTTTGTGTATAAATAGAGGTGATTGTATAAAAATAACATCCTTTTTCATTCTTTATTTATTACAAATTCATGCCGCTTATTCTTTAAACTATACTATTTGCCATAGACAAAATAACAATCACTCATAAATTAAACTGCTGAATATCTTCAACTTAAATGCTAAAACCACAGAACATAATTGAGTAATTATTTGAATTTTCATTATTTTTTGAGACTCAATTTACATTTCAACCAAAAGAATCAAAGCAATCCATATTCACTGCATTACGCCAAAATAATGCATCTCGATCAGTTAGAAATGCCGCACACATATAGTTGCCTTGACACGAAAGGAAAAAGCGATTATAAAAATAAAAACTAACTGTTTTACCTATATAATTGAATCCCCTATGATTCACTCATCAAATAAATATTTACTCCTTTGGAGGCGTTAGCAATGTTGGATCAAAATACTTCTGCTCAATTAAAAACACTTTTAGAACGTTTAGAGGGCCCGATTGAAATCGTCGCGACTTTAAATGCTTCTGACAAATCAGACAAAATCAAAGAATTGGTGACTGAAATTGCCGCTCTGTCTGAGTTGGTGACTGCACGTTTTGATGGTACAAACAGCCGTGCGCCAAGTTTTGGCATTGCAAAAACCGGTGAGCAGCCGCGTGTTAACTTCGCTGGCCTGCCTATGGGCCACGAGTTCACTTCTTTGATTCTAGCGTTGCTTCAAGTGTCTGGTTATGCGCCTAAAGTGTCTGATGATGTTTTGGCTCAAATCAAAGGCCTAAACTTAACTGCAGACTTCGATGTGTTTGTATCTTTAAGCTGCCATAACTGCCCAGACGTGGTTCAAGCGCTGAACTTGATTGCAATCTACAACCCAGGTGCAACTGCAACCATGATTGACGGCGCATTCTTCCAAGAAGAAGTGGAAGAACGCAAAATCATGGCTGTGCCGATGGTGTTCCAAGACGGCAATCACATCGGTCAAGGCCGCATGACTTTGGAAGAAATCATTGCTCAGCTGGATACAGGTGCAGCAGCCAAAGATGCTGAACGATTAAATGCCAAAGACGCATTTGATGTATTGGTCATTGGCGGCGGCCCTGCAGGCAACACGTCTGCGATCTATGCAGCGCGTAAAGGCATTCGTACAGGTATTGTGGCTGAACGCATGGGCGGTCAGGTGATGGATACCATGGATATTGAAAACTATACCTCTATTCAAAAAACCCAAGGCCCTAAATTTGCTGCGGCAATGGAAGAGCATGTGCGTGAATATGGTGTAGATATCATGAACCTGCAGCGTGTATCTAACATTAAAGGCGCAGATCAAACAGCAAACGGCTTGGTGGAAGTGACTTTAGAGAATGGTGCGAAACTTGAATCTAAAACTGTGATTCTTTCAACTGGCGCACGCTGGAGAGAGATGAATGTTCCTGGCGAGAAAGAGTACAAAACACGCGGTGTTGCATACTGCCCGCACTGTGACGGTCCATTGTTCAAAGGCAAGCGTGTTGCAGTGATTGGCGGCGGCAACTCTGGCGTAGAAGCAGCCATTGACCTTGCCGGTATTGTTGAGCATGTCACATTGGTTGAGTTTGATACTAAACTTCGCGCTGACCAAGTATTGCAGGACAAACTGAACAGCTTGCCAAACACCACTGTGATTATGAATGCATTGTCTACAGAAGTGGTGGGTGACGGTTCACAAGTGACTGCCTTGAACTACAAAGACCGCGCAACAGATGAGATCAAAACCATTGAGCTTGCGGGCATCTTCGTGCAAATCGGTTTACTGCCAAACACAGATTTCTTAAAAGAAACTGCTGTAGACCTTTCAAACCGCGGCGAGATTGTGATTAACGACCGCAATGAAACCAATGTTAAGGGTGTATTTGCAGCAGGTGACTGTACAACAGTACCGTACAAGCAAATCATCATTGCCACAGGTGAAGGCGCGAAAGCATCACTCTCTGCATTTGATTACATCATCCGTTCAGGTCAGTAATCTCTTTTAAATTAAAAATTCCAGTCCTTGTGACTGGCTTTTTTACGCGCCTTTTTATAACTAACTTTATAAGCGATCACACTTTTATTGCTTTAATCTATTCATTTTTATTTGTTAGATGACACTATTTTAAAGGTCACATTGACAGTAATCACATGCCTAGAGCTGCAAAATATCAATCAACACAGAAGCGTCATCATCCAGTCATCTCGTGCGTGTTTAATGACTCCCAAATCAATTTTACAAATACGCTCAAGCCAGATATTTGTAAATAACCATTGAATTGTAAAAACTGTTAATTATTTTAAATCATTGCCTTAAGCTGAAGAATGATCTTTTATTCGAAATGTGACTATACAAGGCAAATGACTGCGCTTGTCTATCTACATTTCATCACATAAGATAAACATTCAGTCATGAATATGTGATTGAAAATAAAAACAACAAACGATGTCAGAAAAAACAAGGAGAAGAATATGCACTATCAGTATCACTGTGCCTGCTGCAACAAAGTTGTTGCTTCTACTGACAAAGAATGTACCAATTGCGGATCACATAATATTAAAAGCCCATACGGATTTTGGATTTTTTGTATTATGACCTGCCTCGTTGCTGCGGTCGTGTTTAAAACCGTGCATGTCTATCTGCAAGATCATCAAGAGGTTCCTGTTCAGCAATCTTTATTTGATGTCTTACAGCAAGATGAAAAAACACCCGGCAAGTAGATGCATATCTAACTGGGGTAAAAAAGCCTGAAGTTATTTCAGGCTTTTTTACATCCCAAAATCATATCTAATACTTTGATCTCAGCTATCTGACTGCAATTCTCTTTAAACTGGCCAAGTTTTACATCATCACTGCTTTGAACTTTAAATTGAATGAAGCACTAAATGAAAATTCGTTTAAAATACTCAATGTCAAAAGAGGTTTTATTATGGTTCAACTCATTAAAAAAGGCGGATTGCGTGAACGCGCTAACCGCAGCCGCAGCTATAAAGGTTCAGAAAATACTGAAGCCACCTTAAAACCGAATACTTACCGTACAGATGAAAAAAAAGAGGAAAACAGTGTTCCCTCTTCTAATCCAGATCAGTCAAAAACGGAAACTTCCAGCACTGATCAGACATAAAACATTTTTATAGCATCGTACCAAAGCCAGACCGCAAAGACTAAAAACAGTACGCCTGAGATAATATCGATATAACTGCCTGCGCGCTGATACAGCACTTTAATTTTTGGCATCGATACAATCATCATAAGTAAACTGAACACTAAAAAAGTCTGAATTGGAATGATAACCGCCAATTGCGTTTTTAAATCAGAACCCGCTGATGCACTCAAAGCCAAAGAAAACACACTGCTAAAATAGATCAATGTTTTAGGATTGGATAAATTAGTGAATAGACCTTGCAAGAAATAATTCTGCGGCTTTTCCAATACGTCTGAACTGTCTAATGCAACGTCCTGCTTGAGCGTCTTTAGGCCGCCATTCAGCATGCCCCAGCCCATCTTTGCTAAAAACAAGCCGCCGACCAGCATGAGTACTTGCTGAATCCATGGGAACTGCTGTACCAATACGGTAAAGCCCATGAGTGTAAGCACCACCCAAACGACAATTCCTGCAGAAATACCGGCAATAATTTTTAATGTATTGATACGTGTATTTGATGCTGCGCTTTTTGCGATCAGCAATACATCTGGCCCAGGACTGAGCTGTGCTGCAAAATGCAGCAGGCAAATGGTCAAAAGAAGTGACATAAAAGCAGAAAATAAACGATAAAAATCTCATTATATCGTTTGTTCAAAACAAATGTGCAGGCAGATAAAATTTAGGCATTAAAAAAGCCGGATCATGTGATCCGGCTTAAAACAGCTTCAAAACGATTATTTCGGATTGATGTCTTTCATTTCAATTTGCTTTGCTTCTGGCGTGACTTCACGCGCTTCGCCGTCAATTACGCTTGAATCGCGGCTTCCACCCTGCTGTTTTTGCATTTCTTGCATTTGACGCATCATATCTGCAAATGGATTTTGGCCTTGAGCGCCGCCCATGCCTCCCATATCACCCATCATTTTTTCCATCATGGCTTGCTGACGTTTTGCCATCACATTCATCATGGTCGCTTTAAGCGCATTTTGTACAGGAGGAAGTAAAATCAACACCGCCAAAACATCTGTGACCAGACCGGGAAGCATTAATAGAAAACCTGCAATAATTTTTGGCAAGTTGCCTGAAAGCGCTGGGTCCGCACTCATCTGACCCGCTTGCATTTGCTGCATTTGAGGCATTAAGCCTGCTGCATGCTTACGCACAATATTCATCCCAATGAAGAACGCAGCAATGAACCAGAAGAATACATACCACATGCTGCCGACGAGGTCTCCCACGCCAATCCACACAAAGACTTCAAGAATTAAGCCCGCAAGGACAATTAGAAATAATTTCATGAAAATTAATTAAATCTCTATTAAATAAATAAGGTGCATCAATCAAGCGGTCAAACCGTATCAAGCTTTTTTGATCTGCTTATGTAACAATATGGGCGTTATTTTATTTTTAAAGGGCCATCATGTCATTAATTATCGGTATCGATCCCGGTTCGCGTCTAACCGGTTACGGCATTATTGAACATGAAGGCTCTAAACTGCGTTTTGTGGACGCTGGAACCATCCGCACAGAAACTGCTGAAATGCCTGAACGGCTAAAACGCATCTTTGCCGGGGTCGACCGTATTGTTAAATTTCATGGTCCGACTGAAGCTGCAGTAGAACAAGTTTTTATGGCGCAAAATCCAGATTCTGCATTAAAACTCGGGCAAGCGCGCGGCGCTGCTATTGCGGCCTTAACCAATTTAGATTTAAAAGTTGCCGAATATACGGCGCGGCAGATTAAGCAGTCTGTAGTGGGTTATGGCGCTGCCGACAAGGAGCAAGTTCAAATGATGGTGATGAAACTGCTCAACTTAGATATTAAGCCGCAGCAAGATGCCGCCGATGCCCTCGCAGCTGCCATTTGCCATGCACATGCTTCTGGCAGTATGAGCAAATTAGCGGTACTGAATGCTTTAGGCGGTATGGCGCGCGGACGCAGCCGCAATAGCAGCAGACGGCGTTAGATTTAATGCAGCTGAAACCGCCTTTATATTTTTTAAGCTTCTGATCGAAGCGCGCCTACCTAATCGCAAAGACGGCCTTATTGAAGATACAAAGAAAAGTCAGCATGCATTTATTTTATGGAAGGCTCATAATGATAGCCGGCGATCAGCATCTTTCCCAAAGGATTTAAAATTTTCCTTAAGTACTTTTGGTCTTTTAGATGGCTCCCCCTATTTGATTTTTTCTGCCCCACGAAGAAACAAAAATAAATACGATAAGTAAACCGATCAGGCTTGGACAAAGCATCTTGCTAAAATCCCAGTAAATCAACCCAAATACTGTATTTAAATACAGGTGTTCCTAATTTCTCAGTATTTTAAACCTTACATAATTGCACTCATCCAGCATTAACTCTTTTTTCCGAGTTTCCAAAACTTGCGCATTAAAAGGCCCAACCAAACTTCTTTTCAGCATCTCATGCACAGCTTCTTCATTACCGCAAATTACAGCTTCAACATCACCATTTTTCAAATTTTTTACATAGCCTTTTAAATCCAAAGCAATCGCCTGCTGTTCAAACCAGCGGCGATACCCAACACCTTGCACTTTGCCATGAATCTGCAATTTCAACGCTTTCATATGAGAGCCAATTTTCTATTCATAATTTTTATAAATTAACGGCTTGATAGACCGCTTGCGCCATATCTTGCGCCTGCAGGCCGCGTGTACCTTGCTGTGCCAAATAATCTCCCGCCAGCGCATGCAAAGTCACAATTTCATGCAAATGCACTTCACTATGAAATTGGGCTTTTAAACTTGCGGTCATTCCTGCCAGCACATCCCCCATACCGCCCGTTCCCATGCCTGCATTGCCAGCAATGCAAATCCAAAGCTTGTCTTCCAAAATCAAACTGCCTGCACCTTTTAACACCCATTGACCTGCATATTTTTCCTGCAGCAAATGAATTGCCTTGAGGCGGTCAGCTTCGACATCTTGCACCGTCATTCCCAATAATTTTGCAGCCTCTCCAGAATGAGGTGTGGCATAACTTTTCACTTTTAATCGTTCTGGGGACTCTGCCAAGAACCATAAGGCATCTGCATCTAAAACAGTTTCCAGCTGAGATTGCTGTATGAGTGGGAACCATTGTTTATATTGCTTTTCAGCCCAATCATCACGCCCTAAGCCCATACCAAAGCTAATGGCATCGACATGCTGTATTAAACTTTGAATATCTTCGGCAGATAAAGCATTAATGTCGCGCAGCATCATATTTGGTGCACGCGATAAAATTGCCGTATGATGCCGCGCATCACACACCACGGTAACTTTACCCGCGCCAGCATGAAAAGCGGCTTCCGCCGCCATAATGACAGCACCGCCCATAGTGGCATGTCCGCCTACAATCAACACATGTCCATAACTGCCCTTGTGCCCAAAAGCCTGACGCTCGGGCAAATGAATATCTGTAGATGAAAGATGAGCTATGGGCTGCAGTTCTGCATCCGTGGGCATAACATCAATGACGTCAATCTGACCGCAGTATTCCTTGCCCTGACCTGTAAATAACCCCGCTTTCAAGCCTAAAGCGGTAAAGGTATAGTCTGCCTTTATTGCGCAGGGTAACGGCTGGCCACTATTGGCATTCAAGCCGCTCGGTATATCAACCGCAATTTTTAAACCTGTTTGCGCATCAATACGCCGAATAATACCTTGCCATTCAGCATTTAAGACACGGTTCAGCCCAATGCCAAACAGCGCATCTATATAGGCATCATAAGTCTGCTGAAAATGAAAGCCTGAAATGATGCGTACACCCGCTTCTCGGACTTCCTGCTCTGCAGCATGCAAATCCTTAGACATTCCTAAGGGCGCGGCATACACATCTACATTCAAACCCGCTTGGAACAGATACTTTGCAATTAAATAGCCATCACCAGCATTATTGCCCTGACCGCAGCAAATGGCCGTTTTTTTAATGCCCTGTTCATGAAAAATAATGATTAAACGCTTCGCAATGGCCCATGCAACCTGCTTCATTAAACCATAAGAACTATTGTGCTGAGCAAACCAGCGCTGCTCCCACGCTTGAATACTTTGGCTATGATAAACAGGGCTATGGTAAACTTGCTGCTGCATTCTTCTTCCTTCCAAACGGTTTATGGCAACTTCTGCTCAATCAAAAATTCAGCTCAATCAAGATGATCCTGAAACACTGAAGACATGGATTAAAAATCAAGCGCTGGCTTTAGGTTTTTCTGATTGTGTCATTGCCAAACCGGATGCTCAAGCGGAATTACCGCGTTTTAAAGAATATTTAAAGCGCGGCTATCATGGCGACATGAAGTTTTTAGAAGAAAATTTAGACAAGCGCGCCGACCCAACATTGCTCATTCCCGGCACAAAAAGCATCATTTGTGTGCGCATGGATTATCTAGTCGAAACACCTAAGCCCCGTTATGTGCCATTTGAACCCAATGCAGCCATTATTGCCCGCTATGCGCGCGGACGCGATTATCACAAAACCATGCGCGGACGTCTAAAAACCTTATCTCAACAGATTAAAGAAAAAGTAGGCGAATTTGAATCACGCCCCTTTGCAGACTCGGCCCCTGTTTTTGAAAAATCACTGGCAGAAAATGCAGGCATGGGCTGGACTGGCAAACACACATTATTGATTCACAAGAAATCAGGCTCTTTCTTTGTCCTTGGCGAATTATTTACGTCTTTAGACTTGCCTTTTGACAGCCCTACAGAAAAACACTGCGGTTCTTGCACGGCATGCATTGATATCTGTCCAACAAAGGCTATTGTTGAACCTTATATGCTGGATGCGCGTAAATGCATTGCCTACCTGACCATTGAATACAAAGGCATCATTCCAGAAGAATTACGCAGAGGCATAGGCAACCGAGTATTCGGCTGTGATGACTGCCAGCTCATTTGCCCGTGGAACAGTTTTGCCAAGAAAACTTCCATCGAAGACTTTCACCCGCGCCACGGTTTAGATCAGGTATCTTTATTGGATCTTTGGCAGTGGGATGAAGCAACATTCTTAACATGTACTGAAGGCAGTCCAATCCGCCGAACAGGTTATCAAAGCTTTATGCGCAATATTGCAATTGGGCTGGGCAATGCAGAATATTCAGCAGAAATTATTGCTGCATTAAGCCAAAACCGAGCAATGCATGATGAGATTGTGCAAGTCCACATTGATTGGGCGATTGCAGAACAGCAAGCAAAAGCTTAATATTTTTCAAGCAAGTTACTGCAAACTCGCAAAGACCTGTTTGCAGTCAAGTTTGCAATATTTTAAAATTGAACTTACCCATTCCTTGCAAAGTCAAAAATTACAAAAAAAACTTTGCAACGATATTTAGCTAAATATGTAAACTTTGCAGCCAAATATACAATCTTATATTTCCATATATTTACAAATTTAATCGATAGATACTATCAAAGTTGACGTTTATTGCCTTTGGAACTGGCATGCTTTCTGTATGATAAACAGCACAACATAACAATGATGATGGACAGCGATCATGAACTTACGTAATGACTGGGCTCGCGATGAGATTCAGGCTTTATATGAGCAGCCTTTTTTAGATTTGGTTTTTGAAGCACAGCGCATACACCGCGAAAACTTTAACGCCAATACCATTCAGGTCAGTACTTTGCTGTCTATTAAAACAGGTAAATGCCCAGAAGACTGCAAGTATTGCTCACAGTCTGCGCATTACGACTCAAATTTAGAAGCTGAAAAACGTATTGCGGTTGATAAAGTCATTTCCGAGGCAAAAGAAGCCTTAGAATCAGGTTCTTCACGCTTCTGCATGGGGGCTGCATGGCGCAACCCGCATGAGCGCGATATGCCTTATGTGCTGGAAATGGTCCGTGAAGTGAAAGCTTTAGGCTTAGAAACCTGCATGACACTTGGCATGCTGAACGAATCTCAAGCTGTCCGTTTAAAAGACGCTGGTTTAGACTACTACAATCACAACCTTGATACATCACGCGAGTATTACTCTCACATTATCAGTACACGTACTTTTGATGACCGCCTAGATACCTTGGAATACGTACGCGGCGCTGGCATGAAAGTCTGCAGCGGCGGTATTGTCGGGCTAGGCGAAAACCGCAATGACCGTATTGGCTTATTGCAGGAATTAGCGACTTTGCCAATTCATCCAGAATCTGTGCCCATTAACATGCTGGTCCCTATTGATGGTACTCCACTGGCAAATGTAGAAAAGCTAGATGTTACAGAATGGATCCGTACTATTGCTGTTGCACGTATCATTATGCCGAAAAGCTATATCCGTTTATCTGCAGGCCGTGAATCACTTTCCGATTCTGATCAGGCTTTAGCTTTTATGGCTGGCGCTAACTCTTTATTTTCAGGTGAAAAATTACTCACCACACCTAATGCTGGTGAAGGCAAAGATAGACAGCTGTTTGATAAGCTTGGATTGGTTGCAGAAAAAGCAAAACTGAATGTTGCTCAACTTTCTGTAGATGCTATGGCAAGCTAATTAGATCTTAACGCCAGAATAGAATGATGCGCTATTCTGGCTAAATGCTGCATTTGCTCAATATGGTTTCATGTCGTATATCATCAAGACATCATTTTATTCAGCGTGCACAGTTTAAATCACTTATTTGGGTGTTTAAGACTGTGCAAAGTTATGCGCAGTAATCAAAATTCCATATTTTGCATTTAAATAATCACCTTTCCTAATGACATCCTGTCCATTGGCATGCACAACTGTCAATTCTTGGGTAATTGCATCATAGCTGAATGATTCGAAACACTCTTGATGATGACACAGCCACCCTAGCGTATCTTGCAGCTGATCATCAACAATATAAGTGTCTGCCTTAAAATCTTTAGTCATGTGCATACGATAAAATAATTGAATAGAAGTTCAGTTTAATCACTTTATGTATAATCTGAAAGTTCCATTAAAAAAGTGAGCTTTCGCTCACTTTTTATTCTTTCGTCACACCGCACTTCCGGCATTCCTTGTGAGCACCAATTTCTTCCATTTGTTCATACTCATAAATATGCATGCAGAAAATTTTTCTAAATAATTGAAGCATGTTGTTAAAACTCCCGTTTAATTTTTTGAATTACTTCTTAAATATTTCTTCCTAAAATATTTAGACTGCAACCACACAGCCTTAATTAATTTATTAACATATTTTTCCTTTTAGTCAAATATCATTCATCTGAATTTACAGTCTATATAATGCAATTCAATCTACACTTATTGACCGATAACGATATTTATTTAACAAATTTGTTGCGAAATTTCGTTGCAAAAACTATGATAAGACTGTGGTGCTTTACTTAAAATATTAAAAACTTCATCTTAAAAACAATTGTTTAAAGCATGGCCAATAACTACAGATTCATCATAAAACCAATTACAGATATTGAGTAAGACATGGCAACCTATTTAATTAGCCTAGAACAGCGTACTAAACGTGAGCTTTCAAGCCTTGAAAAAAAGATCATTCAACTCAGCACTCATACGCCATTAATTCCACTCAAAGGCACGTGGCTGATGCAAACTGATTTAACAGCAGAACAAGTTCGCGACAATCTGTTAATACATGTGCATGCCAAAGATGCCTTGCTTGTTATCCGTGTAGATGTTGATAACTGGGCATCTTGGAATGTACATAAAAATACCGAAGTGTGGCTGAATCAAGAAGCGGTTTAAAGATAGTACAGAAAACCTGAGTCTTCATACACCGCCGATCTAGAGTCAACAGCAAACCACTATGCGATAAACTTTGTAAGTATTAATGGATTGGACTTTTATCTTAATTTTTTTATCTTTAATTTTACCTCATGCATATGCTTTGCCTAATTTTCCGCTAAAATAATTAACATATTAATCAAATGAAAAAAGCTTGTGAATTTCAACTCTATGTTCCTGTCACTTCGCTATCATAATTTCCGAAATTATTTTATCGGCCACGCGCTTTCCACTTTGGGAACATGGATTCAGCAAGTCAGTCTGGCGTGGATTATTTATGAATTAACAAACTCCACTGCCCTGCTGGGCATTATTGGCTTTTGCGCTTTAATTCCTCAGCTGTTTGTCAGCCCTTTTGCCGGCGCATGGATTGATAAAATCGACAAACGCAAAACACTGATCTTCATTCAAATTTTGCTGTTCTCCCAAGCCATTTTATTGGGTGTTGCCTATCATTTTCAGTGGCTCACCCCTGCAACACTCATTGGACTTTCACTGCTGCTGGGTATCTTGACCGCAATTGATACGCCGCTACGTCAATCTTTATTGAGTCTGATCATTGAAGATAAAACTGCACTGCCCAATGCACTGGCCTTAAATGCCATGGTTTTCAATGCATCACGATTTGTGGGGCCGCCTATAGCTGGGCTGTTGCTGGCATCGATTGGTGCAGAACTGTGCTTCTATTTAAATGGCCTGTCCTATTTGGTGTTGGCGCTGGCTGTTTTGTGTATGAAACAGGTTAAATCCTCCATTGCCCAAGGTAATATGAAAAATGTGCTGAAAGAAGGCTTTGAATATGTTTATCAGCACGATGTTTTTAAATATTTAATGCTGACCGTGTTCGTTCTAAATATGACAGCTTCCAGCTATGTGGCGCTGCTCCCTGTCTATGCAAAAGATATTTTGCAAGGCGATGAAAAAACGCTGGGAATACTCTGGGGCGCTGCAGGCATTGGTTCACTACTTTCTTCCATGCTGTTGGCTGGCCAAAAAAACTTTAATCGAGTGCATGCGCAAATTTTACTGAATATTTTATTTTGCGGCGCAGGCCTGCTGCTATTGGCGCTGTCATCTAATTATATGCTGCTGATGCTCGCCATGTTTTTATTGGGCTTTGGTATTTCTACATCCAATATTTCGACCAATATTATTTTACAGCAAGATGCGCCAGAGTCTTTACGCGGACGCGTGGTGTCCATTTACACCTCTACACGTTTTGGTTTTGATGCACTGGGCGGACTTTGCGCCGGACTGTTAGCCAGCTTGATAGCACCGCAGAATGTCATGCTGATCTTTGCGTCAATTTTACTGAGCTATGCGCTGTTCAATTGGCTGCAGATTTATCCGCGTATAAAAAAAGCGCCCAACATTTAATTCGGCGCTTTTTTTATACTAAATTACATCAGTCTTGCTTTAGGCTTTGAATCTCTTTCAGAAGCTCCATGAGCTGCTTCATTTTTTCTTCGCCCAAACGGTCCTGAATTTTTTGATAGCGGCTTTCCATCCGACCTCGCATTTGAGCAAAGATCTTCTGACCTTCTTCACTTAATGAAATAAATGAAAAACGCTGATCTGCGTCCGAACGGCGGCGCACAATCAGACCTGTTTCCAGCATACGGTTAATAATTCCCGTAAGGCTTGGCTTTAAAATACACGCTTTGTCCGCCAGTGTTGTACTGTCCAGTTCCTGATATTGCGCCAGTGTCCGGATAATTCGCCACTGCTGTTCGGTCAGACCCATCTCGTTTAGTTCAGGACGAAAATGGGTCATGAGTGCTTCACGGGCTTCCAACAAAGCCAGCGTCAAAGATGGACGGATATTTTTCATATAGGCGATGGCATAAATATTAATATGTTAACTATTCTACCAACATTATGAAAAATTAAAATGATAAAGGATATTCGATGATGACTCGCAATTCATCAATATCATTATATCTGTAGCCATCAACAGCACGATGTGTCGCTTGGCGCAGTTTAATATCCATGCCTTTGGCAAAGCCTGTAGGCACTTTATAGGCCAGCTGAATATCACGCTCCCAATGTGTGGTATCTATATTGGTGTCATAAACATGGCGCTTTGTGTAGTAAGGATTATTACTGCGGCTATTATCAATATCCCAGCCATAAATATAGCGCGCCATTAAGCTTAAGCCCGGCAGGCCATACGGCGCAAAATCAGCTTCATATTTGATTTGCCAAGATTTTTCTTTGGCTTCTGAGAATGTTGCAAACTGTGCGGCGTTTAAAATAGAGGAATTGCCGCCAATAGTTGAAAAACCCACCCAATCAAAAGGCTCATTGCCAAACACCTGCTGATAGCCTACAGAAATTGTATGGTTTTGATATTGATATCCCACTAAAGCGGAAGCGATGTGCGCATCAATATCTCCGCCTATTTTTTCACCTGTATCATTATTGCTATAGCCAGCAAAGGCCGCTTTGATTTTCTGGTCAGGATCATTCAACGCTTTTTGATAAGTTGCACCTAAGAAATACTGATTCCAAACATCTTCCAGTTCAGATGCATAAAGCGTGACAGACCCTGCAGGCAGTTTATATGCTCCACCTAAAAAGCTGATGCTGTCGGCCTTGATGCCTGCCGCATAGTCCGTGGTGAAATAATTCAAATCATGGGTCGAATCCAATGGATTCATACTGTAAAAATATCCAGCATTCATCACTAAATTATCGACAGTTTTGTCCTGCAAAGACACGCCTGTAGACACTGTTGGCAGCAAGCGCACTGTACTGGTGGCGATGACAGGCACATTTGGGAACTGATTACCATAAGTCAGCACTGTGTCTTTGTATTTAACTTTGACTGCACCGCCAACTTCACCATAAGCATCTTTGGTTTCGCCTGTTTTAGGGTCAAAAGTAATTAAGTTGGTTCCGGTCTTATACTCATCACTATAGAGCTTAATACCAACCATGCCATAGGCATCAAAACCTATTTGCACCGCGCCCTCAGTAAATCCTGAGCTGTACTGGCCGATTATGCCGTGCGCCCATTCACTGCGGTAGCCCTCTCTTTCGGAAATGGGAAGCTGCGAGTTTGCGCCTGATGGGTTGGCGCCGCCATTTCTAAAATCTCGATAGAAATAGAAATTCCGGTTCATTAAATCAAATTTGCCGTCTTCAAAAATGTTATTGGCAAAGATTTCTGGTGATAAAGGCATGAGCATCCCTATCACCAGTGAAAGTTTCACTGGTGTATTCATTAAATTGTCCTTAATTTAAATTTTCACAGAGGCTTTTATTTATCGCTGACAAATACAGCTTTGGCAGGAATCAGGAAAATCATAATCAGCGCAGCAACAACCATCACACCGGCAATACTGAGCAATGCAGCAGCATTAGTACCTGTATTTTCGCGCATAAATCCAATCAGCCATGGGGCAAATAGTCCACTCATGGTTGCTAAGGTACTCACCATTGCAATCCCTGCGGGTGCTGTTTTATCTTTAAGATAGGCTGCAGGCAACGACCATGCCACAACCACACCGCCACTGAAACCAAAGCCTGCTAATCCTAAAATGATCAGACGTGCAACCAATCCGCCTTCCCAGAATGCCGCAAGCGCCATCATCGCTGCGCCAAACAGCATACTAATGGCATAGTGCCAACGGCGTTCGCGGCGCTTATCAGAGCTTCGGCCTACCGTAATCATGCCAACCGCAGCCAATGAAAATGGAATCACCGCGTAAAAAGAAATATGCGCAATATCGGTGACACCCATTTCTTTAATCATGGTCGGCAGCCAGAAGTTAAAACCATATGAACCGCAGTATGCTGCAAATGCCAGTGAAGCCAGCAAATACACGCGGTAGTCTTTCAAACAGCTCATTACAGCTGCGCCGCTATGGCTATTCGAATCTTCTTCAACTGCGCCTTTTCGGTCTTCTTGCATAATTTGTTTATGCAATGCACGTTCGGAGTTATTCAGCCATTTTGAAGATTGCGGTTTATCTGTTAGATATAGCAAGCATAGGAAACCAATCAAAATAATTGGCATTGCTTCAATAAAAAACATCCATTGCCAACCGCCTAAACCATGTACACCATTCATATGCGTCATGATTAAGCCTGAAATTGGACCGCCAATAATCGGCGCCGCCAAAGTAGCCAAAATTAATATGGATGTCACACGGCCGCGCATGTAGCTTGGGAACCAGAAGCTGAGGTATAAAATTACACCTGGAAAAAATCCCGCCTCAAAAATGCCCAGCAGCAAACGCAGGAAATACAGCTGCGATGCTGTACTGACAAACATGGTCGCTGCAGAAGCTAAACCCCATAAAATCATGATACGCGCCAAAGTTTTACGCGCACCGATTTTACCCATCAGGATGTTGCTTGGAATTTCAAAAAAAGCGTAGCCAATAAAGAAAATACCTGCAGCCATGGCGTACTGTGAATCTGTGAATCCTATAGCTTCCTGCATCTGCAATTTTGCATAGCCAATATTCACTCGATCTAAAAACGAAAAGAAATAGGCAATAAACAAAATGGGTAAAATTTTCCAAAACAGCTTCGTCAGCAATTGCTGCTTTTCTAACTCACTCGCATTGGAAAGTGTAATGTTTGACGTTAGTTGGTTATCCATACCAAACCCCTCATCTCTAGCTTCTCAGCTAAACAAAAATATTGTCCAATTAGCAAATCATTTGCCAATGAGTAAAAGTTAATATATTAACTAATGTTAATCAATAGCTAGAACAATAAATTTTTCTTATGAGTTTTATAAATAAAAAGCAGTATCAGCAAACATGAGGTTGATCGATTTACAGACAAACTGATAGCGTAATAGCGAAGCTTTGCCTGAGCATGAAAGATAGGTATTTGCAATAAAGCTGAGCTAGCAAAATGCCTCAGCAAAAAGTGATACAGCTTGAAATAATAAGCACTCAGAAGCTGGGCGCTGCCATATACGGCGCACCCAATAAAAACCATAAAGTTAACTAAACTCTATAATGCTAGTTTGCGCCAATACTTTTGGACAATTCTAAGATTTTGGCAGAGAGATAATCCTGAATCTTTTCTTGCTGCTCCAGCAGCAAATCGCTGACATGAAAAATAGTAATCACAAATTGGACTTCTTCAGAAATGCTAAACACAGGGATACTGATAGAACTGAGTCCACGGCTTGGACGATCAATCATCACAGTCAGCGGCTCTTCTCGCTGCGCTTTAATTCGCTGTAAAAAATCCTGCTTTTCTTTTTGACTGAGTTTTTGTCCAGAACTGCGTATGCTGTCCTGATCTAAGGCCTGTTTGAGCAGATGTTCTGGAATGTATTTGGCAAAGGTATTGCCAATTGAACTATTGACCAATGTCATCACAGACCCCACACGGATCTGAGAATATACACTACGTGAGGGATCAAAAGTTTTAATCACAGTTGGACCCAGCGAGCCCCAAATACTGACCGCTGTACCAAAGCCTGTTTCATAATTAATGGCCTTGGCTGTTTTACAGGCTTCTTCTACAGGGTCTAAGGCATTTAACGCGCGAAACGATAAATCCAGCGCTAAACTCCCCACTTCATACTCATTATTTTCAGTTTTATGCAACAAGCCAATCCGCGTCAAGCTCACCAAATATCGAAACATTTTCGCTGGGCTCTCGTTCAGCTGCAGTGCTACTTCTTTAAGGCTTAAACGCGATTGGTTTTTGCAAAACAGCTCTAAAACCTGTGCAGTGTAATCAATACTTTGAATGCCTGCATTTTCATTTAAATCATGCATAGCTGCTCTCCTGCAAATCGCGGGCAGCAACTTTTAATTCAACCAAAATTTGCTGAATTTTTTCTGGGCTTAAATGCTGTGTTTTGGCAAAGGCAGTAATGGCAAAATTGATTTGTCCTTCGCTGTTAAAAACAGGCACTGCATAGCTGCTGATACCAGGTGTCGGCGTATCGATGAGTGCAGAATAACCCAGTGCGCGAATGTCAGCTAAATCCCGTTGAAAAGCTGGATCTAAAAATTGCTCACGTTCTGGCAAAAAAGCTTTTTGAAGTGACAAGTTTTCTTCTGCCTGTACAGACTTATAAGCCGCAAAGAGACGGCCCGTCGCGGTGCTCAGCGCCATTTTATTGCCCAAACGGAAACCTAAGTTAAAGAAACCTGCAAACTCTTTATAGAACACCACCGTCGGTCCATTTAAATCTGACCACAATGAGGTAAACACATTCACCTCGTGCTTCTCAGCAATCTGAGTCAGTAAATGACGTGATTGAGCAACAACTTCATTGTGACTGATTTTAGCAATGCCCAAACGCAGGCTAAGCGCACCCGCTTCAAATTCGAGTGTGCTTTCATTGCGTTTAAGCAGGCCCGTGCGCTGTAAGCTAATGAGATATTTATAAGCAGAACCAGGTGCAAGCCCCAAAGTTTCAGCAATTTCACTCAAAGAAAGTGATTTTTTTGACCTGCATATCAAGTTTAATATTTCACCTGATAATTCAACTGTCTGAATCCCTCGCTGCTGACCAGCCATCCCTGCTCCTCTATACAATAATTCTTAAAATTTAAACAACTTAAAGTTTAAGCTCATACTAAACAGATCAAACAGGAAAAGGAATAGCCTTTATAGCCTGCGCACTTATACAGTTAAATAACCGCCATCTACAGGCAAGATGCAACCTGTCACATAGCTGGCTGCATCAGAGCATAAAAATGCCACTGGCCCAGCAAGTTCAGACGGCTGTCCCATACGGTTCATCGGTACATGGCGCAAATAGCCTTCCAATGCAGCAGGATTTGCACGGGTCGCCTCAGTCATTGGTGTTTCAATGACTCCTGGGGCAATCGCATTGACACGAATATCGTATTTTGCCAACTCTGCCGCCAGCGTTCGGGTCATTTGCGCCACTGCGCCTTTAGAAATGGCATAAGCTGTAGCGCCTGTGGCTGCGACAAAAGACTGAATTGAGGCAATATTGACAATATTGCCTTGGGTCTTTTTCAGCGACTCAAATAAAGCATTGATCAGGTAATAGCTGCCTTTCACATTGACATCAATGGTATCGCTTAAATCCTGAATAGACGTTGCAGACTCAAAGTTGCTGCGGCGTAAAATTCCGGCATTATTTACCAATACATCAATATCGCCAATCGTGTCATACACTGCTTTGGCAAAATCTTGACAGCACTGTTGCTCTGCCACGTTCAGAGCAAAGGCATAAGCTCTCCCACCTGCTACTTCAATATCATTTTTTACATTTTGCAGTTTTTCATAGTTCATATCTGCCAAAATAACAGTAGCACCAAGCTGTGCCAATTTCTTGGCAATCGCTTCACCATTGCCCTGCGCTGCGCCTGTTACCACAATTTTCTTTTGCATTAAATCAAACATGTTCATCATCCTTGTATATTCAGCCATGCCTGCTGATTTCATTTTTTAAAATGTATTCTTCACCAAAAAACCGCACTGTGCCATCTTGGATAAAATGCCCAATATCATGAGAAATTTCTTCACGGCCGCGTTCACTGTCAAAATAACGGTTCTGAATGCTGTCCAAATCTGGAAAATGCAGATCTGATAAACCGCGAATTTGGGGGGAATGCTCGGTAATAACCCGATCTACCCAATGCCTCGCATATCTAGACAAACCAATATGCACTTTGGCAGCTAAGCTTGAGTGATGCGCCCACATGCGTTTTGCTGCTGTATCAGGCAAATCCTCATATAAAAATAAGCCGCGCATAATTTTGATGCCCGGCACTGGTGCTGCAGCGGACTCAAGCACTTGCCGATTTAGCACTTCCGTATCGCTAACTTGATAGATATGCATCGTTGCAGCCTTTTCTTGAAGCACTTGCTGCAAGCTTTGCAAAAACTCAGTGACATTACACTGTGGATGGGGCCAGAGTTGAATCACTGCATCCAGTGCTTCACCCTGCAGAGATTCAGACTGCCCATAGGGCAGCAGCTGAATCTCTGTCAATGCCAAGTTCACAATGACTTTTTGCAGCGATGCTGCTTGAGTAAGGCTTGGCCCCCACTCATGCAAACACCAATGCCGTAACTGTTGAACTTGACGAGGATGAGCCTGCAATTGAATCAATATTTGCATACTGCTCCTCCTGTTTAGACTGCCTCAGCGCTGCGCTTTATAGTCTCTACCGCTGGATTGTTGTCCTGACCTTTGGCAATAAATAGGCCTGTCTGATAACCAAAGACCAATGCAGGACCAAGAGTAATACCCGCACCTGGATAGTTGCCGCCCATAATACTGGTCGCATCATTACCCACAGAATACAGACCAGCAACGGCCTTGCCTGACTGATCCAATACGCGGCTATGGCGGTCTACCGGCAAGCCTGCATAAGTGCCGATGTCACCTGGATGAAGTTGAACCGCATAAAATGGGCCTTGTTCAATTGGCTTTAAGCATGGGTTTGGCATATGCAGCGGGTCACCTTGGTAGCGGTTATACGCTTTAGAACCTTTGCCGAAATCTGGGTCTTGACCAATTTTTGCCAGTGGATTGAACTTCTGAATGGTTTCTTCAAGGCCTTTTGCATCAATACCGCAGTTTTTTGCCAGCTCTGCAATGCTGTTGCCTTTTTTCAGATAGCCAGATTTCAAATGCTTGCCAATAGGCAATGGCTGCGGCGGTACAGAACCTAGGCCATACATACGCAGGGTTTTACGGTCGCAAATCAGCCAAGAGGTAATTTGACCATCAATGTTGGCGCCATTGATCATGCCTTGTACAAAATCATGATAAGAGTTGGCTTCATTCACAAAACGCTTGCCCTTTTTATTAACTGCGATCACACCTGGCTTAGCGCGGTCAATAAAGTGCGGCATCACGCCTGTCGTGCCATCTTTGCGTTTCACCAAAGATACTGGCGCCCATGCAGCGGCATTCGGCAAATAGGTATCGACAGCTACATTCAGCTTTTCAGCCATGGCAATACTATCGCCGGTATTGGTTTCTGTGGTGGGTGACCAATGCTCTAAACCTGTCGGCGTGTGGCCATATAAGCGTTTACGCAGTTCAATATTGTGCGGGAAACCGCCTGCCGCCAAAACCACCGCCTTCGACGCATTGAGGATGATTTCCTGACCCGCAGATTGCGCGATCACACCAGCCACTTTGCCATCTTTTAAAATCAGTTCTTTAGCTGCCGTGTCGACCAATACTGGAATATTTAGATCTAATGCAGTTTTTGCCAAACGTCCCGCCAAGGCGTTACCGTTCGTCAGCAACATACCGCGTCCGTATTTCATGCATTCTGCAAAGTGCGTAGAAAAGCGTTTAAAGGTATAAATAGCAGACTCTAAAGAACGCGTCGCTTTCATAAAGTGGCGTAAATCTGCACCAGAACCAATCATCATGCCAAATACCGTTAATTCTGGCAGTGGTGGCTCTAACAGCGCTAAGCGATCACCCAACTCACGTGCATCGAACGGGCGCGTCACCATAGAACGGCCGCCCTGCATTGCGCCAGGCGCTTCTGCATGATAGTCAGGGAATGTCAGCGGCATATCAAACTGCACCGCTGTATTTTTAGTGAAAAAATCTACCGCGTCATAACAATGATTTACAAATGAATCGACGCGCGCCTCGTTATACGCCGCACCGCCTTCATGCTTCAAATAGGCTTTGACCGCTTCAGGTGAATCATCATGGCCATAGTTTTTACCTAATTGCGTACAAGGCACCCACAGCCAACCGCCTGAACGCGCTGTTGTACCGCCATAGTTTTTCGACTTTTCAATGACTGCGACATTTAAGCCCAATAATTTTGCCGTAATCGCTGTCGACATGCCTGATGCGCCGGAACCGACCACCACGACATCAAAATCAAAATTCTTTTCCATGTTCACTCCCGAGAACCTTAATTGTTCCTTATTCAGCATCACTTGCCATATAGTTAAGATATTAAATATTAATTACCCTATTAGCAAGTATTTTACTTATATATAAACTGTATAAAAAAACTGCCGAAGCAGTTTTAGTGTAAAAATCAAATATTAAATACCAATCAGATCTTTCAGCATTTTTTTAAACAATGCCTTATCTTGATCAGAATACGCGCCAAATACATCTTGCTGATGGCTTTCTGCAATCTGATACAGCATTTGCGCACTTTGAATGCCTTGCGCTGTCAATTCATAAGAATGACCCGTATCCGTCATCAATCCCTTACGCACCAAAATTTCAGTGGCCTGCTCAATTTCCCGAATCGGCATTGCGACTTCACGCTGCAGGTCATCTTTAGAAGTCGCTGTTTTGCTTTCCAGCACCAAAAGCAACCGCGCTTCACTGGTACGGAAACCTGATGCCAGCTGCTTCGGCTGATAATCGTTCGTATAAGCGCGCACTGCCTGAGTCAGCAGGTAGTACATATTGTCGTATAAGCGGCCCGGGAAAATTTCCGCAGGCGTCGCCGCTTGAGCATTTAAGCTTGGATGCGGCAAAACAGATGAATATGCGCCTTGATGATAAAGCAGCGGCGAACGGCCATTGTCTTGAAAATTCGCCACGCGGCCCAGAATAATCCAGTGGTCGCCGCCTTCAATAATATTAAAGCGCTCGCACTCAAATACTGCCGAGCATTCTTTTAAAAGCGGTGCATTGCCAGCGCCCAACTCAAAATCTACATTGGCATATTTGTCGTCTTTCGAACGGGCAAATTTATTGGATAATTCAATTTGATCTGCAGACAAGATATTCACAGCAAAATGTGTCGCTTCTTCAAATACCGCATAGCTTGAAGAACGCTTATCAATGCTCCATAAAATCAGCGGCGGCTCTAAAGATACGGAATTAAAGCTGTTGGCAGTTACACCGACTTTTTCGCCTTGCGCATTTTGCGCCGTCATAATGGTCACGCCTGTGGCAAAATTGCCTAAAGCGCGGCGGAAAGCTTTCGAGTCGAAGCCAATTTCCGGCTGAATATTCATTGAATTCATATGGGCTCTCCTTGCCTTAAACCATGGTTGGATCTGGTTCCAGACCCATCAATTCACGTCCTAAAATCTGCATGCAAACGTCGTAATCGGTATACGCATGCGCGCCTGTCATGTGCGAATCACGGAATAAACGCTGCATTTCCTGACCATCCAGCCAGCTGGTTGCGCCCGCCGCCGCAAATAACCGGTCTACAGCCTCTATGCACATTTTCACCGCATAAGCTTGGTTGGTACGCCAAAAAGCCAATGTTTCTTTAGACGGATAAATCTTGTTTTCACCATGCACACGGTGATCTTCCCAAGTTTTTTCCAAGAAAGCGCGAGCTGCTGCAACTTGGTGAGTCGACTCCGCCAAACGCATTAAGGCTGGTGTAGATGCACCAACATTCGCGCCAGTGTAGGCACGGATACGTGTTTTTTGCTTCTCTTTAAAAGCTTCAAGCATACGCTCTGCAACACCTAAGCTCACTGCAGAAAAACCGCTGGCAAAATATGGACGGTAAGGTGAATAGAAAATCTTGCTGTCTGGATACAGGCCAAAACCAGCAGACTTGCCTTCCATCATGTCTTTGGCTTTTTGGATTTGATATTCTGGAATAAATAAGTCACGAATCTGCAGCTGCTTAGATCCGCTGCTCTTGATTGCGCCAGCGAACCAATTATCATGAATCACATAGTCTTTACGCGGGATTACGCCAAAGCAGTAAATTTTAGCGCCCTCAGCATCAAAGCGGTTAAAACCTACAATGGCATATTCAGCGTGGTCACAGCCGCTGCTCCAGCCATAATCGCCATTTAATTTAATACCGCCTTCCACTTCTTCCACTTTACCAAATGGCGCGATCGAGCTGCTGGCTGTCGCATCTGGATTATTCAGCCAAATTTCATCCTGTAGCTGTTTGGGAAACATAGCAATTTGGTGACTGTGTGTGCAAAGTAAACTAAATGCCCAAGCGGTGCCGGCGCATGCGCCTGCCAATGTCACAATACAGTTGGCAAAATCGGGCAGGCTCATTTCCAAACCGCCATAGACCTTTGGCTGGAATGCGCGGTGGAAACCAATTTCTTTCAGTAATGCAATATTTTCGTCCGGCACTTTACGCAGCTGCTCTGCATGCTCAGCATTGGCTGCAATTTTAGGAAGAATTTCTTTAATTTTTTCCAGCATGCTGCGATCAGCGGCAAGCGGCGCTTTTGCCTCTACATAGCTCATTTTAAAATGATCCAGTGCCTGATCATGCAGACCTAAAGAAGCAGTATCCGCATTAAAATCGATGGTATTTTCCATATCTTAGTTTCCTTTTACCGAGCGCTTTCGCATCTGAAAACACTATGTCCTGTAAATCCTTATATAGCAGGCAATACTGCTGGGCTATCATCATTATTCAAGAATATTGAGCAAACTTTAATGTATTTTCCCGACTTAAAATTGCACTTTCCAAATTACATATATAACAAATATTTTCCAATAGGATAATTTAAAACTTTAGTCGCACATAAAAAAGCCCCGAATAGAACAGGGCTGAATATTTAGGTAACCACATGCCTATACACGTATTCTCCAGTACGATGAATTGCGTTGTTCACCGACTTGGTTTGCAGACTGCATAAGCTGTTGTCAGCTAATCATTTATCTAATGCCACCTTTAACGACCTAGTTCACTGGCTTAAAAATATTGCGGATATTGATTTCAAACAAAGACTGGATGCATTGCGCATTTTGCGGAGACAAAATACCGTTATGGACTATCCCCATCCAAATGGGCGCAAGTATCAGCAATGCCAATATTTCTGAATCGGTTCCCATCGGCAATTCTTTACGCTGCACGGCAATCTGAATCAGTTTCTGCAGTTCGGCTTGCCCGGGCTGATAAATTTTCTGCAAATACAATTCACGAATATGATCGAAATTTTTACCTTCACTCAAAACTAAACGGGCAATATTCGCACGCCCTGCAGATTCAAGATTATCAATCGCAGGCAGCATCTGCTGCAGAATAAAATCTGCCACAGTGATATCTGGCGTCAGTTCATCACTTTGAATCGGGTGATAAGTGTCTTCAATTAAATAATCAATCACGCCTTCAAACAGCTTTTCTTTGGTTTCAAAATACGAATAAATCGTTCCCTTGCCAATGCCTGCTGAAACAGCAATCGATGCGATTTTACTGTTGGCGTATCCCAACTGATTAAATTCATTTAAAGCAGCAATAATGATTTTTTTGCGGGTTTCAGCTGTTTTTTCAACTGAAGGGCTGCGCTTTTTCATGCAATAAATCGTCCTGATCCAAAAAATAAAATTGACCCAAAGGTCAGTTTTAAAATAAAATCGACCCATCGGTCAATTTTAACATAACATTATGCAGCCTTCAGCCACATATCTCGAATACATCATACTGTGTTTATGCCTTTGTTTGGGTGTCCTCAGTACCGCACTGGCAAGCCCGCTATATTCTATTTATATAGAAAGCTGGCAGATCAGCACCACTGAAATCGGCTATGCTTTTATTGCTTATATGGTCGGTGTAGTCTTCAGCCTGCTGTTTTTAAATGGATTAAGCGCTAAATATGGCTATAAAAAAACTGTGATGGCAGGCTTAGCCCTCAGCATTGTGTCACTTGCTTATTCTGCGCTGGCTGGCAGTATTGCGCACTTATGCGCAGCGCGCTTTTTTATTGGGATTTCTTCAGGCTTGCTGTCCACTGCAACGATTATTGGCCTTGCACAAAAATATCCTTTCAAGCATAAAGAACATGCTGGAAAAATTTCATCAATGATTACCGTTTTTGGCTTCGGACTTGGCCCCTTAGTTGGCGGATTATTGGCTGACTATAGCCAGTCTCCTCTCAGTACACCCTATTGGATTATTGCGGCGGTTTCCACCCTTGCACTCTGCGCTTGCCCGCTGATTCGGTACCGCCATATTCCACTCACAGCAGCAAAGCAGGCTTCCATTTGGAATATTCCTGCATTGCCGCTGCATCAAAAGATTTTCTTCCCCTGCGCCATGACTGCAGTGTGCTGTTTTGGCATGTTCAGCCTGTATGCCGCTCTGGCAGGCACCTTTATTAAAGCTTTACCCCTTGCACAGTCTGCAACACTGACTGGATTTTCAATCTCTGTCATTCTGTTTATTTCTACGTTCACGCAGCTAATATGTAAAAATTTAAAAGAATCGACCAGTATAATTATAGGACTGTGCTTAACGCTGTTTGGCTGCGCGTCTTTAATGCTGGCACAATATACGCATTTAAATTTCTGGCTCATCAGCAGTATTTTAGCTGTAGGGATCGGACACGGCTTATGCCTCAGTCCAGCCTATTATCTGGTCGGATTAATGACCCAAAAAGAACCGCCGGCAATTTTTTCAACTTTCCTGCTGCTCGGCTATCAAGGCACCATTTGGCCCGTATTATTGTCCAGTGTCTTAATTGATCACTTTGGCATTATGCTGTCTTTGGCAGTCTTTTCACTGCTGATTTTCTTCGCGGCAATATGGATTTTGTCTCATTTACAATTCATTAAACACAATCAGCTAAGCACAGACAAAACCTAAAATTGGGTCATTTGAGCAATTTCAACTCATATAACAAAATCATCTAAAATAAAAAAGCTGGGATAAACCCAGCTTTTTATGGCTATGCTTTAGCGATTAATCACTATATACACGCTTAACTTTTTCTTTACTAAAGGTAAAAGCAGATTCATTTTGCAAATCTTCATGATCTGGACCCAAAGGAATGCCTGAACGGTCTTTCAGCAGAATCGTTGCTATTAAGCCTACGATGGTCATCCCTGCCAGATAGAAAGCTACCGAATCTGTAGAACCTGTGGTGCTGACCAGCCACGATGCGATTAATGGTGAAAATGCACCGCCCAAAATTGCGCCTAAAGCATAAGAAATAGAAACACCTGAAAAGCGGATCGATGCAGGAAACAATTCAGAATAAAACGCTGATTGTGCGCCATAGGTCATGCCAATGCCGACTGCCAAGAAGCATAGGCCTAATGATACTGACCAGATTTCACCGATATTCACCAAGGGGAACAAGGCCAGCACACCCATGAGCTGAATAATAAAACCATAGATATAAGTCTGGCGTCGCCCGATTCTGTCCGATAAACCGCCAGAGAACCAAGTAAAAATCAGCCAAATAGCCGCTGAAATTGTCACACTAATCAGGATAGGAGTACGCGGCAGAGCAAGCGGCCCTTCTGGATTAGTCGTGTAGTTTTGAATAAAACCGCCTGTGGTCATATAACCGATTGCACTATTGCCCGCAAAAACCAGCGCCGCCACAACCACCAATGCAGCGTGGTTTTTAAATAGATCTTTAATTGGCGTTTTAGAAGCAGATTTACGCTCCTTAATTTCTTCAAATACAGGGCTTTCTTCTACAGATTTACGCAGCCAATGGCCCAAGAACAGCAGCACAATACTAAACAGAAACGGTATACGCCAGCCCCATTCCATAAAAGCTTCGCCTGGTGCAATCACACCGCTCATCAATGCAAACATGCCTGAAGCCAGCAATAAACCTAAAGGTACGCCAATCTGAGGGAACGAGCCGAAACGGCCGCGCTTATGCTTAGGCGCATGTTCAACCGCCATGAGTACCGCACCGCCCCATTCACCGCCTGCAGATAAACCCTGAAGAATACGAAGCAGCAGCAGCAAGATCGGCGCCCAGATTCCAATCGTTTCATAGGTTGGCAATAAGCCAATCAATGCAGTCGATAAGCCCATCACCACCAGTGTCGCCACCAATACTGAACGGCGGCCGTATATATCGCCAAAGTAACCTGCGAGGAACGCGCCCAGCGGCCGGAATAGAAAGCTTAAGCCAACAGTTGCAAATGCCAGCATTGTGCCTAAATTTGAACCTGCCGGTGAGAAGAATAATGTTTTAAAAACAAGACCTGCAGCAGCCGCGTAGATAAAAAAATCATACCACTCTACGGTTGTGCCGATAATCGTTGCAAAAGCAACTTTACGGTCATTGGCAGACATTTTATTGCTATCTTGAACAGCCTGTGCTGTAGACATGAGATGTCCCTCTCTTAAAAACTGTAAAACTTAGGGATGAAAACGTCCATCCAGCAGTATTCTTCTGCTGGTTCATCACTGTTAAAATTTAGGTGCCTGTTTAAATCAATGTGCTATTGAAAGATCAATTTTGGCTTGAGTTCGAATATCCGCTTTGAGGAGCTTCAGCATCTTCCAGTCAAAATACTTGAACGCATTTAGCCTTTATAACGCTGTAAAAATGCATGAAGCATGCGCTTTACAGATGTAAATACACCAACTGAAAATGAAACTATTTGATATAAGATCCCATACTGATATGCATTTAAACTCTGTTTATCCGTGCTAAATTCATCTGGATAATAGTGGCGAAGCAATTCGGGGGTTAAGGCTTCATGCATGCTGATGTACTGCGCAGCCTCAAAAACTGTCGTGCGATTTTCCATAATCGTATCCCTGCTATTTTCCTTGGATCTTCTTTTAAAATAAGCATATCCATAACTATTTTTTAAACGATCTCATACGCTCAATAAAGGTACTAAATTCATTTAAAGTTGCACTTTCCATGATGCGCATTTATTCTATTTCAAATCATTAACTTATTTAAAATATGCCGCTTAGACTTTGGTCTATAACGGCATATTTCATGTGAATTTTAATAATTTACACGCACTTTTAACGGATGCACCATCAGTACAGAAATACGCTGAATGTGCTGGAAGCTCTGTGTATAGAATGTTTGCCATGCGCCAGATTCAAAATCAGCCAAAACATGCGCATACTGATCATACCAAAGGCTGAAAAATTGCTGAGGCACATACGGCAGCGCAGGCAACTGCGGACGGTCCATCATCTGCTGCACATCGCTGCGCTGTATGCCGCGTAAATTTGGCAGTACCTGCTTCAACGACTGCTCAGTGACTAAAGAGTTAGCACTGCTTAAAGATAGAATGATTTTAACGTTGGATTGAATCCCCTGCATTGCCGCTTCCTCAACAATGCAAACGGATATAGACGACATGAATTCGGTTTCATCCTGACGCAGCAATTCAATCGACTGCTGGCTGTTAAAGTCCTGCTGCATCTCCTGTTCATCGTGCCAATACATTTCAGCAATGCCGTCGATCTCAAAAGCAGGATGCCCTGCAGTAAAATTCGGCAGAAAATCTATACAGTGATTTTGGGTATAATGCAAAAATTTCGGCATGCGCATGACCAGCGGACTGTGTTTTTTTGCCCAATAGGCGCTGAATTGAGTTTGTGTTAAGTCCTGACGGCGCTGAAAAAGCCCCATTCTTTTGATCATTTTTCTATCCCTAGATGATTAGTTTTTTCGTTTTCTGTATTTTGAAATTAAAAAAGGACCCAAAGGTCCTTGTTTTTAAATTAAATATTGATACAGCGCTGGCTTAGATGCCCATGCACATATATTTAATTTCCATATAGTCTTCAATGCCGTATTTTGAACCTTCACGGCCTGAGCCTGATTCTTTAATCCCGCCAAATGGCGCGACTTCAGTCGAAATTAGACCTTCATTAATGCCCACCATGCCGTATTCCAGGGCTTCGCCGACTTTCCATGCGCGGCTCAGGCTCTCGGTATAAATATACGAAGCTAAACCAAATTCTGTGTCATTCGCCATCTGAATCGCTTCAGCATCTGTGCTGAACTTAAATACAGGTGCAAGCGGCGCAAAGGTTTCATCTTTAGCTACCAGCATGTCCTGAGTTACCCCTGACAATACCGTTGGTTCAAAGAACGTATGGCCCAAGGCATGGCGTTTTCCGCCAGCAACAATTTTCGCGCCTTTGCCAACTGCATCTGCAATGTGCTCTTCAATTTTTTCCACTGATTTTTCATTGATCAGCGGGCCTTGTTCTGCACCTTGCTCAAAAGCAGGTGCAACTTTCAGTTTGTTCACTTCTGCAACCAGCTTTTCAAGGAAGACATCATGAATGCTTTCATGCGCCAGAATACGGTTGGTGCAGACACAAGTTTGACCTGAGTTACGGAATTTAGATGCAATTGCACCTTGTACAGCTTTGTCTAAATCTGCATCTTCAAACACGATAAACGGTGCGTTGCCGCCCAGTTCCATGCTGACTTTTTTCATAGTTGAAGAACATTGTTCCATCAACAATTTACCGACACCCGTAGAACCAGTGAAAGAGACTTTTTTCACTGCTGGATGCGTTGTCAATACACCGCCAATTTCACGTGAACTGCCTGTTACAACGTTCACTACACCTTTTGGAATACCCGCCTGTTCTGCCAAAGCCACCAACGCCAATGCAGACAGTGGTGTTTCAGATGCAGGTTTAATAATCACCGTACAGCCAGCTGCCAATGCAGGGCCAACTTTACGGGTTATCATGGCATTTGGAAAATTCCACGGCGTAATGGCAGCAACCACACCCACTGGCTGTTTAATCACAACCAAACGGCGGCCTTGTTTATCATGTGGAATCACATCGCCATAAGTACGTTTTGCTTCTTCGGCAAACCATTCAATAAAGCTTGCGCCATACAGAATCTCACCGCGGCTTTCGGTAATCGGCTTGCCTTGTTCTGTACTTAAAATAACAGCCAAATCTTCTTGGTTTTCCACAATCAGATTGAACCAAGTACGCAACAATGCTGAGCGATCTTTCGCGGTTTTTTGTTTCCAGCCTTCCAGCGCAGCTTCTGCAGCTTGTACAGCCTGCTCAACCTGCGCAGCAGATACGCTTGGCACACGGCCAATAATTTCATCTGTTGCTGGGTTGGTGACAGGCAAACTTTTACCGTCATCTGCATCCAGCCATTGGCCATTAATATAAACTTGCTGTTTGAGCAATTCAGAATTTTTGAGCTGCATCTATGTTCTCCTTAATAGACGCTTGGCGCAGCGCTGCTTTGTGGCGCTGACCCGTCTTTAAATTTTGCCAACAGCTGATTCATGGATTTCATGAGCAAACTGGTGTCTACGCCTACAGCAACAAATTCAGTTCCTAGCGCTAAGTATTGTTTTGCCAGCTTTTCATCAGCCGACAATATTCCTGCTGCTTTGCCAGACGCACGGATCTTCTCAATGCTGGAAATAATAATCTCCTGCACATCTGGATGACCCGGATTGCCGCGATGGCCAAGCGCCGCCGATAAATCTGCGGGGCCAATAAATACACCATCAACACCATCTACTTGTAAAATTGCGTCTAGATTTTCCAAGCCTTTTTTGGACTCGATCTGCACAATGACACAGATTTGCTCATCGGCATCGTTCAAATAGGTTGTTAAATTGTTCCAGCGTGACGCACGCGCCAAGGCAGAACCCACACCGCGAATACCTTCTGGCGGATAGCGGGTTGCACTCACCATCAACTCTGCTTGTTCTGCAGACTCGACCATTGGAATGAGCAGTGTTTGCGCACCAATATCCAGCAGCTGCTTAATCAATCCTACATCACCTGTTACAGGGCGGACAACCGCTTGGCTCTTATAAGCCGCAATTGACTGCAATTGATGCAAAATTGTGCGCAAATCGTTTGGCGCGTGCTCACCGTCAATCAGCAGCCAGTCAAAATTCGCATTGGCTGCGATTTCCGCCGCATAGCCATCTGCCATGCCTAACCACATACCAATCTGCTGCTGTGTTTTCAGTTTTTGCTTAAAGTAGTTGGTTGTATCTAACATTGCCCTTTCTCCTTAAACAAAACGGAACGCGATTGAACCCAGCTGATCATAATCAACATGGAAAGTATCGCCAGGACGGGCTGCTACTGGACGCGTGAACGAACCGCCCAAAATCACTTGGCCTGCTTTTAAAGTCACACCATGCGGGTGCAATTTATTGGCTAACCATGCCACACCTTTTACAGGGTTGTTGAGTACTGCAGCCGATACACCTGATTCTTCAATCACACCATTGCGGTACAGGATTGCAGAAATTTTACGAAGGTCGAGGTCATGCGGTTTGATCGGACGCCCGCCTAATACAATGCCTGCATTGGCAGCATTGTCTGAAATAGTGTCAAATACTTTGCGGGTAATGCCCGTTTCAGGGTCTGTGTTATGCAGACGCGCATCAATGATTTCAATCGCTGGGATAATATAATCCGTTGCATCAAGCACATCGAATATTGTGCAGTTTGGACCCGTGAGGTCTTTACCTAAAATAAACGCAAGCTCGACTTCTACACGCGGCACAATAAAGCGGTCGAATGGAATGTCTGAACCCTCTTCAAACTGCATATCATCCAACAGCGCGCCATAGTCTGGTTCAGTAATATTTGAAGAGACTTGCATAGCGCGTGAAGTTAAGCCAATTTTATGACCAATCAGCTTACGGCCTTCGGCAATTTTATGCGCTACCCATTCTTTCTGAATGGCATAGGCATCTTCAATGGTAATTTCTGGGTACTGCAGCGAAAACTGACGCATTTGCGTACGGGTTTTCTCTCCTTGGTCTAACTCTAACGCGAGAGCTTTAATTTTTTCTTGATCTAGCATATGTATAAATCCGCTTATTTCTGTGCATTTAAGAATTGATGGATATTGTTGGATTTGTAATTCAATACCGGATCAAGTTCTGTCATTTCAAAAGACACCGCCAGCAGACGCTTATCTTTCAAAGGCTTAAAATGTGCATCTATCAAAGCAAATAGCTCTTCTGCAACACGCTGCCGTGTTTCCAAATCACGCCCTGCCCCAACTTTTAAGGTCATATGAATAAAGGCATAATCATGCTTGGCATCGGCAATCACATAGTCATCCATGCGGATGGCACGGCTGCGGATACCGCCTAAAGGAAATACACCTGTTGCGCCCAAAAAGGTATTTACCTTAGTAAAGAAGTCCTGAAAGTCGATGTCATCCTTAATATTGGCGCTGTATTCAGCAATGAAATGAGGCATGATCTGAACTCCTAATTATTCCACTGGGAAAATCGCGTTGATTTGACCTGTGCCTGAACTTGGGAAAGCTGGCGTCACAATTTCAACTGGCTTGCTGTAGCTGTCCCAACCCAAGAGGCCCAATAGCATTGCTGTGTCGTGCATACCGCCTTCGCCATAGCAGTACTCAGCATATTCAGGCAGCATCTCTGTGAATTCTTTCCACTCTGCGCGCTCCCACATGCCGACCACGTGCTTATCGACCTGACGGTCCCACTCACGTGTATATGAGTCCATACCGCGGTGCGCTTCACGATCCCAAATGAAGCGATGCGACAATGAACCGCTAGCAAACACAGCAACCGTACCGTCGTATTTTTCAATCGCGTTTAATAAGCCTTCACCAAATTTACGGCTGTCCTGCAGTTCATGCGATGTTAAGAACGCAGATACAGAAACCACTTTAAATTTTTTGTCTTGGTTCATATAACGCATTGGAACCAATGTGCCATATTCAAGATGTAAGCTTTCGATGTTATGCGCTTGAACACGGATACCCGTTTTGGCAATTTCCTCTTGCATCAATTGACCGAATTCAGGGTTTCCGTCGTAATCAAATTCCATGTTTTTAATGAAGTGCGGCAGTTCATTACTGGTATATACGCCTTCAAAATGCGCGCCGCAGTTAATATGAAATGCGCTGTTGACTAGCCAATGGCTGTCAAAAACCACAATGGTATCTACACCCAATTCACGGCAGCGGCGGCCAATTTCAATGTGACCGTCAATTGCAGCCTGACGGCAGCCATTTTGCGGACCCGGCAGTTCAGATAAATACATCGATGGCACATGCGTAATTTTTGCAGCTAAAGCGAGCTTACCCATATTCTTTCTTCCTGAAATTTTAAAATTCTTTATTCATTTCCCGAAGGGAGCGTTTACACGCCCCACTTTGGAATATGGTGTGAACCCATTGAGATACATACGTTTTTCAGCTCAGTGAACACTTCTAAGCTGTACTCACCGCCTTCACGGCCTGTACCAGAACCTTTAATGCCGCCAAATGGCTGACGTAAGTCACGCACGTTTTGACTGTTAATGAACACCATGCCTGCTTCAATGCCAGCAGCAATACGGTGCGCCTTACCAATATCCTGCGTCCAGATGTAAGATGCTAGGCCATATTCAGTGTCATTTGCCAAACGAAGCGCTTCAACTTCATCTTTGAACTTGATCAAACATACCACTGGGCCAAAGATTTCTTCTTGGGCAATACGCATACGGTTATCGACATCAGCGAATACAGTTGGCTGAACGAAGTGACCATTTTTCAAATGATCCGCTAGACCTGCTGGACGCTCTAAACCGCCTGCAACCAAGTTTGCGCCTTCTTCCATACCAATTTTGATATAGCCAGTAACTTTGTCGTAATGCGCTTTGGTGATCATTGAGCCAACTTGCGTGTTTGGATCTTGCGGATCGCCAACCAAGATGTTTTTCGCACGGCGCGCAAATTCTTTTACGAACTCATCATATACAGACTCTTGAATGAAGATACGGCTGCCTGCAGTACAACGTTCGCCGTTTAAAGAGAAGATTGTGAATAATGCAGCATCCAATGCACGGTCAAGGTCAGCATCTTCAAAAATCACCACTGGAGACTTGCCGCCTAACTCCATTGAATATTTTTTCAAGCCTGCGCCAGCCATGATTTTACGGCCTGTCGCTGTACCGCCTGTGAATGAAATCGCACGTACATCAGGGTGTTTTACAAGTGCATCGCCTGCATTTGCGCCATAGCCTTGAACAACGTTAAATACGCCTTCAGGAATACCCGCTTCTAGCGCTAAACGGCCCAGCTCATTTGCTGTTAATGGCGAAAGCTCAGACATTTTAAGTACAGCAGTATTACCCAATGCTAAACATGGTGCAGTTTTCCACGTTGCCGTCATAAACGGTACGTTCCAAGGAGAAACCAAACCACATACACCTACAGGCTGGTGCAGTGTGTAGTTCAGCATTTGGTCATCTACTGGATAAGTATGACCATTTAGACGTGTACATACTTCAGCGAAGAAGTTGAAGTTATGCGAAGCACGTGGAATCAGAACATTTTTGGTTTGATGGATTGGTAAACCTGTGTCTAAAGTTTCCAGTTCTGCAATTTTTGCAACGTTTTGGTCAATCAAGTCGCCCAAATTACGCATTAAACGTGCACGCTCTTTGGCTGGTGTTTTTGCCCAGCCCGGCGCTGCGCGTTTTGCTGCCGCAACAGCTAAATCAATTTCTCCCTGACCGCCGCTTGCCACTTCACCAATCGCTTGGTTAGTTGCTGGGTTGTAGTTGGTAAATGTTTCTTTGCTTTCGACTTCTTTGCCGTCAATCCAATGCTTAATCATGCTGTTAATCCTTTAACTTAAACTGTTTGAAAAAATTCTGATTCTGAGATGATGAAGTTACGTAATTTGCCTACGCCTTCAATTTCCACAATCACTTCATCTCCCGGCACCACATCAGACAAACCTTCTGGTGTACCCGTCGCGATCATGTCGCCTGGCTGTAAAGTCATAAATGATGAGATGTATTCCACAAGGAATGGCACATCAAAAATCATGTCTGAAGTCGTGCCTTCTTGGCGCAGTTCACCATTGACCCAAGTTTTCAGCACCAAATTATTTGGCGATGGCACCAATGATTTATCAATGATATATGGGCCAACTGGCGTGGTTGAATGACGGTTTTTTACACGTAAGTTCGGACGGTAGTAGTTTTCTAAGAAGTCGCGGATCGCATAATCATTGCACAGTGTGTAACCTGCAACGTAATCCAGAGCATCTTCACGTTTCACGTTTTTCGCTGTTTTACCAATCACGGCAACCAGCTCACACTCATAGTGCATATAGTCCACATTGTCAGGACGCCAAGTATTTTCATTATGGCCTGTATAAGTATTTGGCGCTTTAATGAAGATGAGCGGTTCTTTTGGCGGTTCAAAAGCCAATTCACGCGCATGGTCTGCATAGTTCAAACCTAAAGCGAACATGGTGCCCTGTGCTGGCGGCAGCCATTCTACATCTTGTTCATTGAGTACTTGGCCATTCGGAAGAGTCACTTGAAGCTGATCATTCACTTCAACATTGAAAATTTCACCATTATGGCGGATGCGTGCAGTTTTCATTAATTAGTTCCCTTCTTCCTGAATTGTATTTGTCACTGAGCCAAGCTGATCAATTTCAACACGGACTTCATCACCTGCTTGCAGATCTACACGGCCATATGGGGTACCTGTCAGAATAATGTCACCTTCATTCAAAGGCATATATTCTGAAATTTCTTCAATAATTTGCGCAGGTGTACGAATCCAATTGGCTGTTGTTCCTTCTTGTTTCAGTTCACCGTTAACAAAAACACGCAACGTCAAGTTATTCAGATCTGTAACTGCATCTGCAGCCACAGGTGTACCTAATACACAAAAACCGTCTTGGCATTTCGCCTTAATTGCAGGACGATAGTAACTATCTTCTGGTAAGCTCAATTCATTCACTGCCACAAAACCTGCTACATGCAACAAAGCATCATTTTCCGAAACGCGGCTGGTACTTTTGCCGATCACGATGCCAAGTGCTGGGCCTGCTTGTAAAATGTCATCTTTTTTCTTAATGACCAAATTGCCAGACGCATTGCGTGTATTGGGTGTTTTAATAAACAAAACTGGCTTCTTCGGCTCATTCACATAAGGCTTTTCATTAAACTGAGCTTGAAGTTTTTCGTATAAGCATTTGTAATTCAATGCGATACCAAAAATATTCCCATCCATGCTGATCTTTTTCAACTCACTCATTTGAGACTCTCTATCTATGATCTGATCAATTATTGACTAGACATTTTGCAAATTAGTTAATATATTAACTTTATAATTAACATATTAACTTTTTTCAAGTACTTTTTACAGGTAAAGTTAAAAAATTATACTTTTCATGGACTAGAAGGTATGAATCACATGCAGATTCCAAACATCAAATTAGGTGAAGTTTACGATCAGCGCTATATGGATTCGGAAATTCATTATGATGCGCAAGGCAAACTGGCTGACTTCTTTGGCGTGAACATGCCCGCGCACCGTCATGACGGTTTCTTTCAAATTCATTTCTTTACCAAAGGCTCGATCCGCATCTTTTTGGATGATGTGAAATATGTCTGTAAAGCGCCTGTGTGCTTTTTGACACCGCCATCCGTTGCGCATTCCTTTATTACCGATCCGATGTGTGAAGGACATGTGCTCACTGTGCAGCAAAATTTGGTCTGGCCTTTATTGCAGGTCGATTTAAAAGTGCAGAATATTGTTCCGCTGTGCATTTCACTCGATGGCTTAAAGAATAAAAACACCGAAGACCTGATGCAGCTGGAACATTACTTTGATGATTTGCAGCGAGAGTTCCAGTCCAACAAGCCGCATCGGCAAACGTCTTTAAGAAATCTGGTGACCTTAATTTTTATTCAAATGATCCGTCTTGGTGATGTTACGGCGCCGCGCATTAACAGCTGCAGCGGTGATCTCGCAACGTTCAGATCGTTCAATGAATTAATAGAAAATCACTTTTTAGAACATTGGCCGCTGCATGAATATGCCCAGGCACTGAATGTGACCGAAACCCGTTTAAATGACATTTGCCGGCGTGTAGCGGATATTTCTTCAAAGAAACTGATATTTGACCGTCAAATGCAGGAGGCCAAACGCTTGCTGATTTTTTCGGATTCAACCATCAACACCGTGTGCTATCAGCTGGGCTTTAAAGACCCCGCTTATTTCAGCCGCTTTTTTACCCGTCATGCAGGCGTCCGCCCATCTGACTACCGCAGTACCCATATGAATACGGTCAGAATGTAATGTCTAAAATAGAGAATGCAGTTCCTAAATCCATCATTGTTTTACTCAGCGCTTTGGTGGCTTTTGGGCCTTTGTCCATCGACATGTATTTGCCGAGCCTGCCTTTAATTGCTCAGGATTTGCAGACGCAAGTCAGTGAAGTACAGCAAACCATTACGTTATTCTTAATCGGCTTCAGTGCCGGCATGCTGGTCTACGGCCCGCTGTCAGACCGGTTTGGACGCAAAATGCTGCTGCTGATTGGTATGGTGATTTATATTTTAGCGACACTGGGCTGTGTCTTCTCCAGCCAAATTGAACAACTGCAGCTGTTCCGTCTACTGCAAGCCATTGGCGGCGCTAGTGCCTCTGTCTTATCTAGAGCCTTAGTGCGTGATTTATTCAGCAATGCAGAAATCCCTAAAATTCTGTCGCTGATGCATATCATCACTATTATGGCAACGCTGGCTGCCCCAGTATTGGGTGCGATGATCGCAGAGCATTTTAGCTGGAACGCTATTTTTATCTTCTTATTCATCTATGCGCTGCTGTGCTTGATTTGGAGCAAAATTGCCATTCATGCGCCGCCCAGCACGCATATACCGGCAGGTATCCTCAGCAACTACAAAACTGTATTGAGCCACCGCTATGCTTGGGGTTTAATGCTCAGCAACAGTTTTTCTTTTGGCGGCATGTTTGCCTACATTACCGCTTCTTCTTTTGTCTTTATTCAGCATTATGGCTTTAGCCCAACCCAATATGGCTATCTGTTTGCTTTTAATTTATTTTCAGTTTTAGTGTTTACCAGCATCAACACCCGCGCACTAAAATATTTTTCTTCTCTAAAACTGCTGAAGATTATGGCCTGCATATCCTGCATGTCTGGACTGTATCTAGCCTTGATTGGCTGTTTAGACTTAAGGTCGCCTATTTGGCTCATCATTGGACTGGCTTGTTTTGTCGGTGTGACCGGATCTATCGGCGCAAACTCAATGGCCAATTTATTGCGGATTTTACCGCAGCAAGCAGGTACAGCGTCTGGACTTTCTGTCTCCATGCAGTTTGGCATGGGCGCAATCATGAGTTATGTGGTCAGCCTATTATTTTCCAGCTACGGCGCTGCATCTATGAATGCGGTGATTGGCATCAGCGCCAGCCTGTGCTTAATCAGCCTGCTGCTGACCAAAGGCATGCATGAAAGCTGATGATTTTTATCTCAATGAATCTCTCAAAATAAAAAAGAGCGGTCATCCGCTCTTTTTTATTCGTTCAATATTACTGGGTTTTAGACCATGCGCCATAACTGACATTGGGCAGTACAATAAAGCGCTCACCAAATTGTTCTTTATTGCTTTTAACTGCTTCTGCACGTTCTTGAGGCGTCTGCTGATTGCTGAAGGCAGCTGAAAAATCATGCAGCGTATCGCCAAGCAGCATCACAACATTGTAGTCCGCACTGACCGTTTGACGGCGCTGCTCTTTAGGCGTGCCATATAATAAAATCTGCTGGCTGTGCACTTGCGGCAAATTCAGCTGTTTCATGGCGCGTATAGTCGATGCCCGGAATTTTTCGGAGCGGTCCGAAACATAGAAAATTTTTACCCCATGCCGGTCGGCATAGTTTAAAAAATCCAAGCTGCCTTCGATGGCTTGCGGCTGTCCAGATTTTTCCCACGCATCCCAAGACTTCCAGTTGGTATAGTCTTCACAGCGTTTTAAATCCTGCACAAAAACATCTGTATTATCTAAAACAGTTTCATCTAAATCGGTCACAATCGCCAAGTTTTTAGCATTCGGATGTTCCTGCAAAATTTCTTTTAAACGATGTGTTGCTACATTAAAAGCCTGCAGTTGCAAAGCCTGTACTTCTGCAGAACGGTTTTGAAATTTCAGGCTCATACCATATTGCTGTACAGCTGCACAATTCGGATATTCTTTAGCCTGAAGATTTGCAGCACCTAAAACAGCGAGCATCGCCAGCATTAAATTCAGGAAATTTTTTTTCACGTTCATAATCAAACTCATCTCTTGGCAGCACACGGAATTGCCTTTGCAATGACTTGCCGCATCTCATTCAATCACTGAAACGTTTTAATGATGTCATTACAATGTCACCTCATTTTGGCGCTGCGCGTTCCATTGCTGTTTCCACATACGCCAGCCATTCAATGCCAGCAAAATAAAGAGGAAATATAAGAACGCAGTCAAATTCAGTGATTTATACAAATACATCAGCACATAAATGGCATCTAAAATGCACCACATGGCCCAGCTTTCAATATATTTTTTGGCTGCCCAATAACTGGCCACCAAGCTGAATGATGCCAGCATTGAATCCAGCCAAGGCAAAGAGGCTTTGGTGTAAACAGAAAACAGCAGGCCTAAAAACAAGCCGCCTGCTGCACCAATTACAATGCTTTTTACCATCATTGGTCTATGCATATAGCCAGCAAGCAAAGGCCGATCTGCAGAAGCTTTCGACCAGCTGTACCAGCCGTAGATTTGCATAATGACAAACACCCCTTGCAAAGCGGCATCGGCAAATAAATGCACTTGGTAAAACAAAATCATATAGAGAATCACCGCAACAATATTGACCAGCCAGCAAATGCGGTACTGCTTAGAGGTAAGCCAGACCCCCAAAACATTTAAAATAAAAGCAGCGATTTCTAAATGTGTCATATGTCCTACCTATTTAGAAATCCAGCTTTAAAGCAAGATTGGCTGTACGCGGCGCGCCAAGGAACATGTAGCCATCACCATCCGACTCGCCTACATCGCGCCAATATTTTTTATTGAACAGGTTGTCTACATTTAAGCGTAGTTCTGCATCGGTTTTATTCCATTTAAAGGTATAGGCTGCACCTGCATCAAATACACTATATCCGCCTACTTTGGCAGTGGCTTCACGGTTGGCAAATTTACTTGAGCTATAGCGTCCGCCTGCCATCAGTTTTAGCCCTTCAACTTGCGGCAGATCATAAGTCATGAAACTGGCAGCGCGGAATTTCGGCGCATTTTGCATTTGATGGCCTGCATATACAGCATTAGACACATCTTCCAAACGTGTACGGCTATATGCCATTGTCGTATTCATACTTAAACGCGGAGTGATATTGCCTGATACACCCAACTCCATACCGCGGCTATGCTGCTCGCCTTCTGCAATGAAATAATATTCATCCACAGCTGGTGAATAAACTGTATATTGATTGTCCTGACGCAAATCAAATAGCGCTGCAGTCAATAAAAACTGATTAATTTGCTGTTTGTAGCCCAACTCATATTGTTCAGATTGAATAGGCGCCAAAATATCATCGCCATTTTCTGCATACCATGCGGCAGAACGGCCATCAGATAAACCTTTGGCATAAGAGGCATATAGGGTGATATCGTCGGTTGGGCTATAGCTCAGCGCTAGCTGCGGCAAGAATTTATCTAAATTGGTGTCACGGGTTTGAATGCTGAGTTCGTTATATCCTTGTTCGTCCAAATGAATCCATTTTCCGCCTAATAACGCTGACCATTGCTTTCCAAATTCTATTCGATCCGAAATAGTTAAAGCAATTTGTGAACTATCTAGCGCTTTGTAGCGTGCGCCAACTGCTTCAGTTGCTGGTGGTAAATCAACTGTATCATTATAAATATTACCAACTATTCCAGTTCTGTCACTTAAATTGATGTTTAGACTATCGTTACGCTTACGCGACTTATCCGTTTGCGCCAGCTCAAGATTTACATGATGCAAAGTATTAGCCAATGACCATTGCCCTTGCAACTGTGCTTTTAACTGGCGAGTGACATAGGTATCGTCTGGGTTTTGATAATCATAAATATCGTAATTGCCGTTGGCATCAAAGCCATTGCCTAGGCCGCTATATTGACAGACACTGCTGTAACAGCCCCATGCAAATGTGGAGTAGTCATCAATTTTTACTCGGCTGTAGGCGCCAATTAAATCAGCCGTCCAAAGATCATTCAAATCATAGCTGTATTTTAAACTGCTGTTAATGCTATCCATAGTGACTGGCTTACCCCAGCTCTGGTAGGCCAATAAGCGGTCTGCTTGCACATTTTGCGGCACTTTGCCATCTAAAAGCTGATAGCCAGGCACTGAGCGCTGCTGCTGGCGCTGCGATTCAAAATCAAACTGCAATGCGGACTTGTCTGTGATATTCCAGTCCAGCGCCGCAGAACCCATGTAGCGCTTGCCGCCCACATGATCGACATAGCTGTTGATCTGCTCGCCGACCAAATTCACGCGGTAACCGAACTGTTGTTCATTGCCAGTAAAACCACCCAAATCGGTTGTGACAGAAAACTGCCCATATTCATCTAAGTTAAAACTGACCGACTTTACATCTGCTGGGCGCTTGGACACATAATTCACTACACCGCCTGGCGTAGACATGCCGCTTTGAATGGCTGAAATGCCTTTCAGAATTTCTACCCGCTCTTTATTTTCTAAAGACAGATTTTGCTCACCGCGCACCACATTGCCATTCAGCAGGTAGCTGGAACCTAAATCCAGCGCAAAGCCGCGTGAAACAAAGTTTGAGTAATAGCCAATCGGCGCATAGCTGTCTCCAACCGAAGCATCATTTTTTACGACATCCGCCAAGATCCGTGCATGCTGATCTTCAATCATATCCGCATTCAACACACTGATGGATGCCGGCGCTTTTTTTAATTCTTGAGTGCCAAAGCCTTCCAATGCCACAGTTTTTTTATCTACAGCATCCGCTTGCGGCGCTGTAACGACAATCGTCTCTAAAGTTTTAATTGCATCTGCTGCAAACACAGCAGGCGCAATACAAAGCTGTGACAGAACCGCAGCTTTGACTGCCAATACCAATGAATTTTGCTTAAATTGAAGCTTCATGTTTAACCTTTCCGTTTTCCCTAAAGCGCGGTGCATCAATCTGCAAGCTGCAGTCGTGATAGCTTGGCGTTGAAATCAATAAACTTTGAAATTGAAAAATTAATGCAGGCTATCGCTGTATTGCCTAGAGCATTCATTACAAACTTGAAGTGAATCAAAACAGCCTTAAAAATGTAGAGATGCTTCATGACTCAAGCATCCTGTAAGGCTGAATCAGCTGCGCCAACTTGTGACAGAATTGCAGGCCTTGCGGCTGGAAGAACCATGCCGTATGCGCAATCAGCCAATCAAAATAGGCAGCATCGGCATGTTTGATATTTTGGGTAATACCCGCAAAGTATTCCAACTCCGACAGGGCAAAATCGCTATGCACAATTTTGATTAGTTCAGGCAGCACGTCCAGCTCTGGACTCAATCCCGCCTGCTCAATATAAGCCTGAACAAAAGCAGTCAAACCCGCTTCATCGATATAAAGATCAGGCCCCTGTGCCAACGCCAGCCAATCAATAAAATTACGCTCAATCGCCACAGCCAAATCATAAACAGCACTGCAGCGATCCGCTAAGCCAAAATCAATAACGGTTGTAATCTTTGCTGCATCACTTGCATCTGACCACAGTAAATTAGAGGCATGAAAATCGTTATGAGTCCAAATTTTGGGCACTTGCTGCATTGTGCTTTTAATCTGGCTATGCACACTGCTCAGCTGATTCAGCCAAGCTGCATCTAGAACTTTATCTGCAAAATATTCACTCAGCGCTGGACTGCGTTTAATGCGGTGTGAAATAGCTAGATGGATATTTTCACTTTCCAGCAAGTCTTGATTCGAAATCAACTGCTTAGCACTTCGCCCCTGAGTGACTGAATAATGCATTGACGCTTGATGCAGTGCTGCTAATTTTTGGCCTGCTTTGGCGGCATGCGCTGCACAAAAGAACGGTTTCCAAGACAGCTGATTGGCATAGGGATCAACGCCATGCGCTTTTTCATGCACTTCATAGCTCCACTCCCCCAATTCCACTGCCGTTGCGCCATGACGTGCAGATACAATTTTTGGCACAACTATGCCTTGCACATTTAAATAGCGGATCAGTTGATGTTCTTGCTTTAAATCTTGCGCACTGCGGAATAACCGGCTGCTGCGTTTAACAAAAAAGATCTGAGCATTTACCTGCAGCAACAGTGCAGCGGAAAAAGGACGCGGGCTGCGCCATAAAATAGTCTGTTGACCAATCAGTTGCGGATAGTGCTGTTGAAGTAAGTGCAGATCAATGCTGGAAATATCCTGCCAATCTTTGGCTTCGGGGCTTTCTCCCATGCCATGACCCAAATTTTCGGTCTGATCCATCATGCGGCAGCACCCAAAAATCGAATAGCGTCAAACACATGAAGTGGAGCATTCAAAAAGCTGAATGGATTTAAGCCCAGCCAGCAATCTTGACGATCATAGTTATATTGAAAACTTTGAGCCATGCATCACCCCACACCCGATAAAACAGTGCGAAATGTATTAGATATAAGTGGTACATACCAATATTATTTACTGATCAAATTATTTTTTTAAACTATTTATTCGATGCATCATTATTATCAGTTCGTTTTTAAATCATTGAACAGCATTTGTTTTATCTGTAAAACACTTTCGTGCTATAAATAATAAGATCCCAGAGAAGCAGATCTCTACATTCTAAAAAAAAATCCGTTTAAGCATGGATCTCCATATTCATCTCAATTTTATCTTCAGGCCATATTTCAATATCAAATTCAATCACTTGATTATCAGACATAGAAATACGCTCAATACGAATCGCTGTTTGACTCGATGGAATCCCAAGCTGCTTGCCATCAAACGCTTCTGCTGCTGTATTCTTAATTTTTAAACGGCTGCTGCTGTAATTCAATTTAAAATGGTTTTTTACAACCTCTTCAACTGAAGGAATGACATCAAAATCAAGAAAATTGGGAAATAAAGCAGCAGGTAAATAATTATATTCGAGCAAAACTGGAACATTATCGGCATAACGCAAACGGATAATTTCAAAAAAACCGTCTTGGCTTATTGCAGGGTCGAAAACATCTGCGCCATCAAAAGCGGCATCGACCAATTTGGCAGAAATTAATTCTGTTTTAGCGCTAAAACCCTGCGCTTTTAAGTAGCTGTTAAAGTTTTCAATCGAAGCTGGATAGTACTGAATTTTTTTATTGCTAACAAACCAGCCTACATTATGCACTTTATAAATTTTATCTTCAGCGCGCAGCTGTTCATAAGCTTTACGCACAGTTTCACGCGAGCAATTATATTTCAGCGCCAAATAACGCTCGGATGGAATCAGCTGATTGGGAGCATATTGCTGCAGTTCCTGCCCAATCAAGTTCCTGATTTCCATGTATTTCATATGCGCTATCCTTTACTTGAAATGGGCTGGCAATACACTTAAAAACGCCGCCACGTATTTTAACCCCGCTTATTATAAAGCAAGAAGATTCAGCTCAAGCACTTCATCTGATTAAATCACTATTAAAGGACAATAAAATGCCTCCCGAAGGAGGCATACATGTTGATTTAGAGCAATATTCAGATTGAATTAGCCCGCTATTTTATCAGGTTGCGGACTAAACACTTCTTTTAACTCACACTGTAAATCTTCAATACGCTCTGCCTGTACAACTGATTTGCCTAAATATTTTTTAGACAGCATAAAGGCACGCGGATCATTAATCGCATCGACAGCCACCAAGTGATTCTGATAAAAATACCAGAAGCTGGCTGTCGCTTTTGCCTCATCAATACGGCTATAAACGCGGTTATAATCGCGCGCAAAGCCTGAAATTTGCAGTTTTAAATTAAACTGATCTGACCAGAACCATGGAACAGGTTTATAGCTGCACGCCTGCTGGTTGATGGCACTGGCGGCAATCTCTGCCTGTTCATTGGCGTTTTGTACAGATTCTAAACGTGTCAGCTGTCCACCTAGCTCAAAGCACGTACAGTCACCAATGGCATAAATATTCTGAATATTGGTACGGCACTGGGCATCGACATAAATCGCACGATTCTGAATGGTGATGCCGCAAGCTTCCGCCTGTTCATAATTGGCAGTCACACCAATACCCACCACCATTAAATCAACGGGCAATTCTTGCTGATCGTCTAAAACGATTTTTTGCAAATTGCCCGCGTCATGCATAAAAGTGGCAACATTGGCATTTTCCAAAATATTTACGCCATGCTGCTGATGCACTTTACGAATATAGGTACTGCTTTCTTCACAAGCCACACGCTGCAAAATACGTGGACTTTTTTCCAGCAAGGTCACATGGAGTCCTTTATTTTTAGCCACCGCTGCCAATTCCAAACCAATATATCCTCCACCCAAAATCACCAAATGCTGATCAGGCTGAAAGTGGTTTTGAATATCATGACAATCGTCGATGCCACGGAATGAAAAAACATTGTCTAGCTTAGGCAATATGCTTTCTGGCAGCTGATTTGGCCGTGATCCTGTCGCGATGACCAAATTCTGATAATGCAGTTTTTCACCCGCTGATGTTTCCACTGCATTATCTTGTGGATGAATCTGGCTAATCTGCGTATTCAATTGAAATTGAATGTTTTTGCCATTATAAAAACTTTCTGGATAAATCAGCAATTCTTCATACGCCAATTCACCGCTCAAATATTTTTTGGATAAGGGCGGACGCTGATAAGGCAAATAGGCTTCTGCACCAATGACTAAAATACTGCCTGTAAATCCTTTATCCCGTGTTTTTACAGCGCATTGCGCTGCGGCTTGCCCTGCACCGATAATAATCAAACCATATTCCATACTGGTTCCTTAATTTTGCAGATATGAATCGTCAAATTCATTCATCGAAATTTTAATTTTGATTTCGTCCAGCCGCAGCATTTCAAAAAAGAGTGATCCCGATAACTCAGGCTGGCACAGCAAATCTTCCAAGTCTTGATAAAAATCCAATGCCGTATCTTTGCTCATACGCCATTCAAAGCGCATCGCATCAAGCTCAAACACGCCGCCTTCAGCTTCTGCCTCGCAAAGCGCAAGCGATAAGCTGAAGTCTTGCAAATAAATCCTAGAATCTTGCTGCAGCGAAATAGGCTGCCCAAAATCTGTCAGCTCATCCAAGGCATCCAGCAGCGGCACCAAATCCGGCTTATCGCCTGCGAAAAGTATCTGGGGATAAAAATCGCAGGCCAAAAAATAGGCCCGCAGCATTTAATTTTGTCCAGCAGCAGGCTGAACGTCTTGAATATCCTGACTGTGCACCAGCTCGATATTGCCGTCACACTCAATTTCAATCCATTGACCATCGCCCATATTTTCTGTGCAAATTCCCTGCAGGCCTTTTTTGGTGGTAATACCATCGCCTACTTGAATATCGTATAGATTAATCATGCTTCTGCTCCTTAGAAGAATGTCGTTAAGTTCTTCACCAACAACACATTTTGGTCAAGAATGATTTCACGGCGCAGTACTTTCCAGCCTGCTTCAGTTTTGACCAGTGTGTCGTAGCGCTTGCCAATCATTTCATTGACCTCATATTCCACACGGTTCAGATAAACAAAAAAGCGGCAGCTGGTTTTGACAAATTCCTGCTGATTTTCGTCTACACCATGTTCCAGCACACGAATATTGGTGAGCAGATGTGACGTACGTGATAACGGTTCTTCGGCATAATGCACGCCAGTCAGAATTTGCTCGACACGTTTGGCTAGCGTCCATTTGCCTTCATCAAACCAGCTGATGTCCTGTCCCTCACGGGTATTTTCACGTTCTGCATGCTGACCGAATTTCACATTGCGGCGCATTGGCATGAAGTATTTAATGTCTTCATGCAGCATATCCAGCCAGTCTTTAAACTTACGCTCATCGACAAAATCCGCTTCTTGATAAAAGAAGTCTTCAATCTCTGCTTTTAAGGCCAAATTAATGGCTGGTTTTGCTTCAGTTAATTCTGCTAATACAGTCATTTTGCTATCCCTAATGGTGTTGATGTTCCCTGATGATGGAAGCAGCCCACATCAATAATGGTGCCGCTGATGGTTTGCGACGCATCAGAAATTAAAAACTCAATGGCATCCGCCATATCGCTGCCATGAATTGGCCGTCCAGCCACTGAACCAATAGCTTTGGCCTGCAAAGCCTCTTGACTGCCTTGGAAGCGCTCTAAGCTCATTGGCGTGACAATCCCGCCGCCGCCAGGAATCAGCGCATTCACTCGGATTTTGTATTGAAATACATCCAGTGCCAGCGCCTGATTAAAAGCCATCAGACCACCTTTAGAAGCTGCATAAGCCAACATATTGGCCTTACCCCAACCTGCACCAGATCCAATGTTCACCACACACCCACCGCCCTGTTCTTTCATATAAGGCAGAGCAGCTTTGGCAAAAATAAATGGGCCAAGCAAATTCACATTGTGAATAGCTTGCCAAGTTTCAACCGATGTATTGTCCAAAGTTCCAAGCGGCCCTAAAGCTGCGTTATTCACAATGGCATCAATGCGTCCAAAAGCTTCTGCCGTGCGTTCACACAATTGCTGTATATGTTGTTCATTGGTCAAATCGGCAGCGGCATAATTGACCTGCCCCGTTACAAACACTTCAGTTTCATGCTGCAAATGCTCTGCCAAACCAAAGGCAACCACGGTATTGCCAAGCGCTTGCAGGCGCTGGCTGATTTCCAGCCCTAAACCTGCATTGCCGCCAGACACCATCACCACTTTATTCATCAGCAATTTCCTTTACAGGTGCAGCTTCTAAGGTATTTGCAAAGGCTGGATCAAAACGTTCATCCTGCTTGCCAGACAACACATCCCAGTTTTCACCATTGATGTAATCATTCCAGCGCAAGTAGAAACCGCGCGCCATGTGCTCTGTCACAGTTGTACTGACATCACCATTAATTTGCAGGCCATTCACCACTGGATTGAGATAAGTTTTGCCCAATGACTGCTGATAGTTAAATGGATAACGCTGTGAAATCACCCCAGCACAAGCTTGGGTTGCATACAGCCAGTTTTCCATATCGTCCTGCTCTGTCATGCCTGCAGGGCCTGAATAGCGCATGTAGTAATGACGCAGGAAACTTTTCACTTTTTCAGGTGCATCGGCATCGACCAAGAAGAAGCGCCAGCCTTCAGTTTCTGTTGCACTATGCGGATGCCATACACATAAACTTCGCGGCTGTGTGCCATGGAACGATGTATTTGGGAAAATCGTGCCGACAAATGGACGCAGGCGGTAATCATCACCTTTGACCGCTTTGCGTTTTTCAAAGTTAGAACGGAAGTATTCTTCAATTTCTGGATCATTCTTAAACTGTTCGACGTATTCCTGACCTTCAGGCTGAACAGCAGAATGCACACCATGGCCATGCGGGAAGCTCACCCAAACATGCTTTGAAAACTCAAGTTCATTATCACGGCGGCCTTTTACGCCTTGCTCAGCCGATGGGCCAATACCGATCAAATCTACCGAACGGTGACTTGGGTTATGATAAGTATCGCCTAAGAAGTTTTCTGCGGCGTATTTCCAGTTCGCAGGGAAAATCCACTTATGGACACCCACCACTTCCGAACCGCCTAGACGGCCATCACGGTGATCGAGCGCTAAATCTAAATGAGTTTTCGCATCGCCTAAATATTCTAGAAAATCTGGCGCTTCTGGATCCCACGTTGCCCAAACTGTGCCCTTATAAATTTCCAGTTTTGCAACTTCAATCAATGACCAATCGGCTTTATCAAAGCAATCGCCATAAATGTCTTTTTGCATCGGCACGCCGCGCAGCTGTCCATCTGTAGAGAATGACCAGCTGTGATATGGGCAAGTAAATAATGACGTATTGCCTGATTCATGACGGCAAACCTTCATCCCGCGATGACGGCAAGAGTTTAAAAATACGTGAACTTGGCTGTTTTTATCACGCACTAAAATGACTGATTCTTTACCCATGCGTGAGCTGAAAAAGTCACCTGGTTTCGGAATTTGGCTTTCATGGCCCACAAATAGCCAAGCGCGGGTGTAGACAGTTTCCAGTTCTTTTTGGAAAATATCTTCTGCGGTAAAAATTTTGCGGTCGACCGTGCCCCGCACCTGATTGATAAATTTCTTTTGATTTCCTTGATCCGTCATCACGATTTCCTTTTACAGCGATAGAGTCAAAGGCAAGCTTGAACTGCCTATTTCAGATACATCTATCCTAGAAAAATAATCAGCAAATTAGGTATAAGGAATTTTTATAAATAAAATTCAGACATTAAAAAATCTAATTTATTTATCAATTAAAATTATCCAAAAGCAAATTTATTATTAAAATTTATATGATTTTTTCACTTATAAGATTTCATAAATAGGATTTTAGAAAGGCTGCGCCTAAATTAAGCTTATTCAATGAAAAGGAATTTTTTAAATGGCTAAAATCGAATTTATCGACCACATGGGTCAATCTACAGTTGTCGAAGCTGAAAACGGCCGCTCAATTATGGAAACAGCTGTACGAAACGGTATACAAGGCATTCAAGCAGATTGCGGCGGCGCATGCTCTTGTGCAACTTGCCATTGCTATGTTGGGGATGACTGGTTCAGCAAAGTTGGCGCTGCGGAAGGCGACGAAGAAGGCATGCTGGAATTTGCCTTTGAAGTGAAAGATACTTCCCGCCTAAGCTGCCAAATTAAAATGAGCGAACAACTGGATGGCATTAAAATTTATCTGCCTTCACAGCAAGGTTGATTTTTTTATAAGCAATATTTATATAAAATAGATTATGCTAGGGATATATCCGCAAAGCGAAGAATTGAATAGGTCAGGACGGTCTATCTTTATTTATGGAAGAAAACAGCTTATGAAATATATCCCCAGTATTCAGCAGATGCGCGCGTTTCAAATTCTGTATGAATTAGGCAGTGTTTCAGAAACAGCCAAACGCATGCATGTAACCCAGCCTGCAATCACGACACTGATTAAGGATTTAGAAGATAAGTTAGGCGTACAGCTGTTCAAGCGCACTACTCGAAAATTAGAACGTACCGAAGAAGCGCATGAGGCCAACCGCTATATCTCGCGTGTGCTTCGTGATTTAAATGAACTGTACGATAATTTTCAGCACAAAAACAGCTCACCCATTAAGCAGATTAATATCGTCTCTACGGCAACCGTCACCCAAACTTTTCTTGCCCCCCTGCTTCAAGAATTTTCGGTGCTCAACCCGGACATACGCTTAAATTTAGAAGACTGTTCTCCGACTGAGTTTTACAGCTATCTCAATCAAAACGATGCCGATATTGCTATTGGTGCCTCTATACGCAATATTGATGGCTATAAAATTTCGGCATTATTTGAAGATCCTCTGGTTGCGCTTGGGCCGAAGAATTTTTTTGCAACTGAGCAGGACAGCATCGCATGGAGTTCCCTGCAAACTCATAAACTGATTTTGGTTAAACCCGGTTATGGTATCCGTGACCTAATTAACCATACCTTTTTAAACTTAAACTTGCTGGAAGAATTAAATATTGTTCAGCAAGTGACTATGATTAATACCGCTATTTCATTGGCTAAAGCTGGGCTGGGCACAACCATTGTGCCGCTATCTATTGCTAAATATTTTGCCGATGACGACTTCTGCTACAAACTGCTGATCGAGCCTGAAATCTCTCGCACTATCTCACTGGTTTATTCTAAATCGATTCAGGTTGATCACTATCTTTATGATTTTATTAATTTCATTAAAACCAATTTTAAAGATAAAATCTAAAGTAGAAAAATGGCGCAATTCTAACGCCATTTTTATTCACAGATTGCTATCCATTTATTCTTTTTTTACGTCACCCGCTCTAGCGATAAAGCTAAGTTTAAAAACCGCAAAGACAGCAATATCTATCTTCGCGGTATTAAATTGCTCAAAATATATTTACACAGCCAATGAGCGCGGCAATTGTTTTGCAGAAAATTGATTCAAAAATGCTTCTAAATTTTCTGGCAAGGTATTTCCGCGCCATGCCACATGCTGGTCTGGCCGCACCAAGATATAAGCATGTTTATAGCCTAAACCTTCCGGCACCTGCTCTTGCTGCAATAAAAGAATGCTTAATGGAAAATTCATGTCCGTAGCCTGCTGTTGGATTCGCTGAAGATCTATATCTGAACCAAAACACAGCAAGCTGTATTCTGCGCCCAAGCAATCATACAAAGAATCCTGATTCTTGAGATAAAAATCCGGCAGCCTGCAGCCCGGTACTGTCGAGCTGACAAATGCATTCATATCATAGGCTGGAGCACTTTCCTCGTCATAAGCAATAACGGGCGAATTTTCATAATAATAGCCAAAATTCAAACCAGAACAGCAGTATTGGCGAACATTTAAATCGTACAGCACCTGACCAAATGCCGCACGGCTTACCGCACCTGATTCCGTTTGATCTTCAATATCAGACGGTATTTGCTGACGCTCTTTATGCAGCGCCAAAGCATGATTCATTGCGAATTTTGAGACTTGGCTGGTAATGGGCTGACGTTCAATTTGGTAAATATCTAAAATTTCCTCTCCCGCCCAGCCATTTAAATATGCCGCCAAAGTCCAAGATAAATTCATGGCGTCGGCAATACCAGCATTCATGCCATAGCCCGCCATAGGCACCCATAAATGCGCTGCATCTCCACAAATAAACACTCGTCCTTTACGGAATTGATCCGCGACCAAGCGCCGCGCTGTCCAGTCTTCTTTAGACAGTACCTCATATTCAAACTGCTCATCTACACCTAAAATAGCCCGTATAGAATCATTGCGGTCAATGGCGTCAAAATCATGTTCATGATCATTTAAGTAATTATGAATGAGCCAGATTTCCTTACCATCAATTGCGTAGACATTGCCGCTTCGTTCTGGGTTCACGGAGAAGGTCGTCCAAGCAGGTGCCTGCGTTAATTTGGAGAGTAATTTCGGCGCTCGAATACAAGTCGATTGCACTTTGCCCAGCTCACCCACACCTGAAAGCTGAGTGCCCATTTTCTTGCGAACCATCGAGCGTCCGCCATCACAGCCAACAATAAAATCTGCACTGATTTTAATCTGTTTTTGGCTCTCTAAATCTATTGCCTGTACTTCACAAGAAGTGGAATTTTCACTAAAATCTAAAGCTTCTGTACGGTTTAAAATACGAATATTCTGCTGTTTTTCAGCATGCTGAAATAGCACTGGCTCCAAATAAATTTGGTTAATTCGATGCGGCGGTTCCGCAGTTGGCCAACCCGTATCTGGCCCTTCGATTGCACTATAGCGCGCATTGCGGCTGGGAATACGAATACGTGACAATTCCTGACCTAAAAATCGGGTTTTATACGCAACATCATTAGGGTAATCATCTGGCAATCCTGTTTGACGCACCATTTGAGCAACACCCAAACGGCGGAAAATTTCCATAGAACGGGCAGAAACATGATTGCATTTTACATTGGGCGCTTCGCCCTTATGACGAATTTCGGTGATGATGACTTGTATGCCGCGCTGAGCCAAATCCATCGCCAATGTTAAACCCACTGGGCCTGCGCCAATAATGCATACCTGAGTTTGATAGTGCTGAATCATTTTTCCTCCTGATCAATATTCACACTGCCCACTCATTAAACTGAACATAAACATCATAAGGAAATGAATTTTTTATGCAGATTGATAAAAAAAAATTATTGTTAAAAGACTTACCAAGCATTCGTCAAATGCTTGCTTTTATTGCGGTTTATGAATTTGGACATATGTCAGCTGCAGCTGAAGATTTAGCCCTGACTCAACCTGCGGTTACGGTACTGATTAAAGAGCTGGAAAATAAACTGGGGGTTAAATTATTTGACCGCGCCACCCGCACACTCAAACCGACTGCTGCGGCAGAACAAGTCCTGCCTTTCATATTACGCGCACTGAATGAGTTAGATGATTTAAACCGTGTCATGCAGGATTATACAGCGCTGCATGCGGGCAGTTTAACGCTGGCTGTGACGCCTTACAGCTCACAAAATGTACTGCCTAAATTGCTATCCTCTTTTCAGGAACAGCATCCGCAAATCAGAATCCATATTGTAGAATGTGAACCACTGCAACTCATACCTTGCTTACTCAAAGATAAAGCTGATTTGGCCTTAGGCGCTTTAGATAAGCAACTGCCAAGCCTTAGCACTTATACCGTCATGCAAGATGAAATTGTTGCAGTCTGCACCGATAAGTTTGAACTCCCTTCTGCTGATATTTATTGGGAGGATTTAAAACAGCAGCCCTTAATTTTGACCAAAGTCGGCTATGGTATACGCACGTCTATTGACCAAGTGCTGCAACAAAAAAATATACTGCAGGATGTCTGCATTGCACATGAAGTTTCACTGATCAGTACTGTATTGGCATTAGTCAAATCAGGTTTAGGTATTGGCTTAGTCCCGCGCTCTGCGGTAAATGCCGCCGATCAGGATGTAAAGGTTTACCCGCTCACAGACCCGATTGTGCAGCGTAATATTTCACTCATTCATTTAAAAGATAAAAATCTGAGTCCTAGCGCCCAAGCATTTTTGAATCAGCTGCCTGCATAAATTAATCACCCAATTTCTGACCAATAGTTTATGCATGCAGCCTTTATAAATTACAGTAAATATAGCTTATTCGTAGTTCATTGATGGAACTGGCTGTGTGGCTGCTTTCCAAAACGTATTAATCACTGTACAGCTTATAGATAGCGCTAATCCAAACATGCAGCAGCCGATCCAGCCCCAGTGATGCCAAAGATAAATTGCGGCAATAGAGCCGAGCGCTGCACCCGAAAAATAAATGGTCATATAAATTGAATTAAGCCGTGAGCGCGAGTTTGGATCAATTTGATAAACCACATTTTGATTTAAAATATGAATAATGGAGAGCGCCACATAAATAATGATCAACCCTGCCAAATAAATCAGCAGATGGATTTGCGCGCCCAATAAAACCACCCAACTTATAACCAGCAGATACATTGAGTTACGAGTCCATTTTGCTTCATCGCCGCGCTGAAAAACTTTACCGGTCCATGGCCCCAGCAACACGCCGGTAATCCCAACTAAACCAACCAAGCCAATCTGAAAGTCTGAATAAAAATAAGGCGCTTCGGACAAAACCAGAGCCATCGTGGTAAATACAGAGCTGACTGCCGCAAAACACAGCCCGCCTAAAATCGCGCGCTTTTGTAAAATGGGCTGCGTTTTCAACAAATCATGCATGGATATAAAAATATCTTTGTAGACAATTTTTTTGGGCTGAAACTCTGGCAGTTTCAAATAGATTAGAACAGATGCACCAGCCAGCAATAGTCCGCTTAACACATAAATGGCATGCCAGCTCATAAAGGTCGAAAGTAAGCCTGCTACTGTTCGGGCAAAGAGAATGCCCATCAGCAAACCGCTCATTAGCGTACCGACAACCTGCGCACTGCGTTCAGGCCGTACCAATAGGGTTGCAAATGGAATCAACACTTGCGCGCCAATGGAGAACAAACTGCTGATGGCTGTCCCGATATACATCCAATTTAAACTGCTGGAAAATGCGCAAATCAGCTGACCGCATGCTGCCAGCGCCATAAAGCAAACAATCGTTTTCTTTTTTTCAAACATGTCACCCAAGGGCACAAGGAGGAAAAGCCCCAAGGTATACATGCTTTGCGCAATAAAGCTGATATAGGCTGCAGATGTTTTTTCAGCGCCAAATTCAATTGCAATCGAATTCAGCAAAGGCTGACTATAATAATTGCTGCCAGTACATAAGCCGCATGCAATTGCCATCAATAAAATGATTGGCCCTGAAATATCAGCCTGTTTATTATTCATATCATCTACTTATTTATGAAAGTCAAAAAGACACTCTGCATAAACAGAGTGTCTTCCTTAGTACAAGCACTATATGCAACTTAGCTTGTTACTGCCTCATTTTTAACACCAGATTTAGTATTTTCATTTGAAGATGTACGGTTCACTTGCTTTGCAGGAATGGTTAACACAACCAACGCACCCAAGAAAATCATAAAGGAAATGATATACAGCGCCATGCCAGGATCTGCAATATTGTCGCGCATCCAGCCAATCATATAAGGTGCTGCAAATGATGCGATACTGCCGAAGGAACTGATAATTGCCAAACCTGCAGATAGCATTGCCGTTGTTAAGAATGCTGGCGGGAACTGCCAATAAAGCGGCAAGGCAGCATTTCCGCCCATGCAGGCAATTGATAGACCAATCATCACGGCTACGACACTGCTCGACATGACACCAGCAATAGCAAGGCCAATTGCACTCATTACCATACAAGTAAACAAATGCCAGCGGCGCTCACCCGTACGGTCAGAAGATCGGCCAATGTACAGCATGAATATTACGCCAGCAATATACGGAATTGCTGTAAGGAAACCGACTGTGGTATTGCTTGAAACCCCTGTACCATGAATAAATGTCGGCATCCAATAAGACAAGGTATTTACGCTGAGACGTACAGCGAAATACATAATGACCAGAATCCACACATATTTATTGAAAAATATGCCCGCAAATGACGTTGCAGCCTCGGTTTTCTTGGTCTCTTCAGCGTTTAGCTCACCCACTAATTGCGCTTTTTCTTGAGCTGTTAAGAAAGTCGCTTCATTGATGGTATCTGGCAGTATTTTGTACACAAGATAGCCAAGGAACAGGACTGGAATACCTTCAAGGATAAACATCCATTGCCAGCCGCTTAATCCGCTGACATGATTCATGCCATCAATGATTAAACCTGAAATTGGCCCACCCAAAATACCCGCAATTGGCACGGCTAAAGCAAACCAAGCGCTCATGGTTGCGCGGCGGCGGCGTGGGAACCAGCGAGTAATATATAAAATAATACCAGGGAAGAAACCCGCTTCTGCAGCACCTAATAAGAAGCGCAATGTGTAGAATTGCTCCGCAGTTTTAACAAAGCACATCCCCGCAGACAAAATGCCCCAAATCACCATAATGGTACAGATCCAGCGTTTCGCGCCAAATTTATCCAAAGCCATATTACTCGGCAGGCCAAACAGTGCATAAGCAATAAAGAATAAACCCGCCCCTAAACCATACATCGTGTCTGAGAAGCCAAGATCCATTGACATCTGCATTTTCGCAAAGCCGATATTAATACGGTCTAGGTTTGCAAAAACGTAACAGACCAGCAGCAATGGCATGAGCCGTAAAGTCACTTTACGGTCCATCGCTTTTGCAATCACTGAATTTTCATTTACATCCATATTTCCTTCCTTGTGACTCAGCCATGAGTCCTAAACTTTAAATATGTGAGCCGACATCATGTCAATTTATAGCTCTAAAAATATTCCATCTGAATTAGTCAGGTATGATCTAGGATATATTCAGTCTCTATCAAAAATTTATTAAATTTATTAATTAATTTTCCAATGTTATAAAATCTGCTATAGAGCAAAAATCAAAATATTGAGCACAAAAAAGTGCGCCACTAACTGCTGGATAGATCAGCGGGAATATTAAAAATCAATTTAAGATCAATTCATTAGCACAAGACCAAAGACAGATTACTGCAAATCTGCATATCCTATATTTTATCTACAGATGCATCAAAAAAATCAACATGTATGCCAGAATTTAGTCAAAATTATGACGCCAATCATTCTTCATAATTCATTTGACCTGCTGTTGAAAATGAAGTCCCAAATGCTTTTAGGACTTCTAAACGCCATAAGCTATAATTTTTTCATGGCCGATTAATGACAAAATCTGCAGATGAAATTTTCTTTAAAATGCATAACGGACCATTGCTTCTAAACGGCTGTCTGTACCCTGCTTAGACTCAAATGTTGTACGCTCACCATATACATATTCCACAGCATAAGTGAGTGATTTGCTCGGGCTATAAAATAAATTCACCCAGCCTTGATATAGGCTTTCATTCGCTGCAGGCATTAACCGCGCATACTCACCGCCATCATCTGCCCGCATAGCTCCAAAGCCCAGTGTCGAACGCCACTGACTATTCCAATTATGTGTAAAGCCCAACGCCAATGAATCATATTCATTTTCAATAATTTCTTTATCCGCATTTACGGCATAGGCATCATTGGCGAAGAGCATAAATTTATTATCACCTTTGACATGGTAATAATCCGCATGCAGCTTATTCTGGCTATCAATTTGATATACCCCGCCCACGCCAAGCCCCCATGTCAGGGCTTCGTCAGAACTGGTTTTTTTCTGCATCGCCAATGTTCTAACATTCAGAACACTTTTGCCATCATCTGACTTAAACTGAGTTTTAGTGGTCAGTGCAGGCAAGCGTGTTTTATCAACCAGATTTTTACTGTTGGCGCCATCTTCCAGTGCTACCCAGCTGCTCATATTTTTATTAAATTGATGCTGATATTGGATCATCGGATTGCGCTGAATTCCGCCGCCTACATTGGCCATAAAATCCACCATTTCCGGCAATATATCTGCAGAGACAAAAGGCGACGTTGTTTGTCCAAATAGCCAATTATTCACTTTGATATAGGCATGACGAATTCGCAACTGATCTTGTTCGCTGCCGCCCCGAAAATCAATTTCTATCTTGCCGCTGACATCCTGCTGATCAATCTTCGTTTTCAGATCCAAACCCAAACGGCTGGCATTCACATTGAATAATGTTTTTCCATTGGCACTTTGCGTACTGTCATTTAATGGAACTGTATTTATTTTATTAAAAATCTTATCTGAGCCTTCAAAATGATAGGCGATATCAGCACGAACAAAACCATAAGGCTTTAATTCTATGCCACTTAATGGTTTTGCAGCTTCAGGTTTCACCGCAGTCATTTCTTTAATCTGCTGATCCTGCACATTGGCCTTTTGTTCCAGAACCTCTAGTTTTTTCCGGAGCTCTTCAATTTCCGTATTTAAATTGCCGTTTGCCCAGATGATGGTAGGTAAAGTACATACAGCTATCGCTAAAGCATGCTTTGTAAGCGCCATGATTCATTCCTTGAATTAAAATAAACTGCCTTATCCGTGCATCAAGCACGTGTATTTAAAGCGGGAATAAAAACTAGCACGAACAAAATGAAAACAATTTTATAAATATATTCAAATTATAAAATATGCTTATAGCATCTTAAAAAAATATAAATACAAGTTAAAAAGACCAATTAAACAATCAAAATAATCGCATTAAACAAATCTAGAATAAAAATAAATTCTTCTATTTCTTATTTTTCACAAAAAACCGAGCGCCGACTTAAATCACAAATCATTTTACAATCATGATAAGAATCACTTTTCATGTAACATTTCACCTTTTTTAGTTACACAAAAGCCACTGTTACTAACATTGTATCTATTAAAAATTCATTAAAGTTTGAAACCTAAATCAACTTAATGGATTCATATATATGAACATTTTATCTAAACTGGCACTTACTGCTGTTATTTCTGTTAACTGTGTTGCCGCTGTTGCAGCAGAAGTTGAAAAACAACCTGTAGAAGCCGCTGCATCTGAAGTTGCTGTTCAAGAAGCAACTGTTACAGTAACTCCTGCTGTTGAAGCTGCAGCTTCTGAAGCAGTTGCAAAATAAACACCTCCCCCGTGTTTATCAATAAACCCGCATCATGCGGGTTTATTTATTTTAATATCTTATTACCAGTACAATCAACCAGCAACAACATTCAATTAAATAATCATTAATTAAAATAAATAATAATTTTTATAAAATACACACCTTTTAATTTTTTCTCATTAAATAAAAATAGTCATTGGTCTTCAATACATCCTAGATGTTGTAAAGCTTCTCCGCTTCTTTCCACAACTGTCATCCTACAGATCACAACATCAATCTCAAATACAACCACTGTGATAACACATGTAGATAAAAATCATAAAATCTAAAAAATTAAGTATTTGTAATTTATATACTATTTTCATCAATTAAATTTTAAATATTATTTTTTTTATTTTTACCAGTATTTTATTGTTTTTTTTATAAACCTTATTGTTAATAATCAGTCGCTTTTTATTTGTACATTTTTTGCTTTTTTTAATTTGCTGACAGAGTTCCCACCCTTGAAAATGATCAAGTTCCGCAAGATAGGAATTCTTGCCCTATCTTTAGCAGCCACTGTCTTTACTGGCTGTATGAGTACAACCAAAATAGGCACACAAGCTGCTGAACGTAAACAATTTATGCTTTTATCTGAACAATATGTTCAGAACAAAAGTGAGAAAGAAATGACTAAAATCTTTGGTGCTGCATCAAAGATTAAGTATGAGTCCTATGAAGACCGCCTAGTCAGCGTTATGAATCGGCTCATTCCATACACAGCGCACTATTTGGACAATGACCGTAAAATTAACTGGTCCATTACACTGCAATCCAACCGTAAAATTAATGCCTATGCTTTAGATAATGGCGCAATTTTCATTTCATCTGCCCTGTATTACCAAGATCTAACTGACGATAATCTCGCGGTTATTATTTCTCACGAAATGGCGCATGCAATCCGCCAGCATAACCGTGAAGCGATGAGCTGGAAAAAAGTGGTTGCCCCGTCATTATTGGCCGCAGCTTTTGTGACCAATGGTGCGACTGCATATGTATCCAGCCTAACGCATGATATTTATGGCAACACTTACTCACGCACGATAGAAAAAGAGGCTGATATTATCGGTTTAGACTTATTGGCGCGTGCAGGCTATAACCCTTTAGCGGCAGTAGATACATTCAATAAAATTGAACCTGTATTTAAAAAGGCGCACCCAGTTTTGTCTCGTTTACCTACACTATTCGCGACTCACCCGCATTTTGAACAGCGACGGAAATTTGTCTACGAAAATCTTGAAGCGCTGAACAAAGTTTATCAAGCCTATGATGTGACTGCAGTTGTAGATACATCAAACATAATTCAATGGAAATTTCCCAAGAAGATTATTGTAAGCAACAATATCATTCCGAACATATCCGATACTGAAAAGGCTTTGCCTCAAAATACATTATCGACTGCTTTGTCAGAACAAAATCCTCCACATAATGCCACTTTAGCTGAGACCGAAGTCAGCGCGCACAACAAAGATGTATATACATCTGAAAGCGCGATGTAATTTCAAATATATACAGTGAATCATTGATTTTTATTTGAAATATGATCTCTTGACATAATAAGCCCCTTTTTGAAAGGGGCTTATTCATAGCTGCTTCTAAACGCAGTATTCATACTTGTATAAAAGCAATCAAAGCGCCGATGCTCAACTTATCAAGATTTTTCAGCCTCGAAACGCATTTTCAATCACAGAGATATCTATTTTCTTCATAGTCATCATTGCATCAAATGCCCGTTTAGCAGCCGCACGGTTTGGGCTTGTGAAAGCCTTGGTTAAAACAACCGGCGTGATTTGCCAAGAAATGCCCCACTTGTCTTTGCACCATCCGCAATCACTTTCCTGACCGCCATTTCCAACAATGGCATTCCAATAACGGTCTGTTTCATCTTGATCTTCAGTTGCAACCTGAAATGAAAATGCTTCACTGTGTTTGAAATACGGACCGCCATTCAGCCCTAAGCATGCAACCCCCAGCACTGTGAACTCCACTGTCAGCACATCCCCCTCACTTCCCGATGGATAATCACCAGGCGCGCGGTGAATGGCGCTAATAAATGAATCTGGAAATGTCTCGGCGTAAAATTTAGCAGCTTCTTCAGCATTATCATCATACCAAAGGCAAATCGTATTCTTCGCTATATCCGTCATTTCAAATCTCCATTGAGATAAGGCTGACTTTATTCTGCTCTTTTTTGCATAGATTTACATGCTGCGTACCTCAGCCTAACCAAAGCTATACTGCGCACTTTCCATATCTATCAAAAAATGAAATTGACTTTTAAATTAACTATATATTTATTAAACAATATGCGTTTTAATAATGCTCAAAAATAACTGCACTTCTAAAAACAAAACAATGAAATCTGAATAAATTTATTTTAGTGCGGATCTTGTAATGACATTCTGAACATAAATAGAAAAACAATAAAGTTTCACGATGATGCGCCTTAGGAACAGTCGTTTTCTAAACCAAATCTAAAACGTTGCCATTGCAAGATTAATTAGACTGTATATAGTTTTATTGAGCAGCCGTCCAGCCATGAATACACCTACTTCAAATATCAGAAAAAAAATAATATAAATAAAACAGCATTTTATAAAGGAGTATCATAACTTATGTAAAGCATAACAGCATTAAACACTACTGGAATTGTTTCCAGCTAAGTTGACACACTATAAGTCACTAATGGAGGCTTAAAAAGAATCATCTCATTTTTGTGCAATACTATTAATGAAATTTTTCAACATCCAAAAATATCAGCATCAGCTTAGAACTCAATAAAATGTCGATTTAACTTTTATACAATTGACTTCCTGCACCCTAATTGTAATCTTATAAATTATTAGGAATGATAAAAATAAAGTGCAGGAACACTCAAATGACTCAAACGGTTCGTCTCAAGGATTGGGACAAGAGTTCACCAGGTATTTCCGAAATTTCTTCGAGACTTAGATTCTCGTTTGAAACGGGACAGATTTGGCTTGATGAAGAACGCATGATGCTCATGCATTCCTCATCATTAATCGCTCTGCGTAAAGAACTCATTGAAACGCTTGGCTTAGAGCGCACACGCGGTATTTTAACCCGTATTGGATATGCCGCGGGTTTAAGAGATGCTGAAATTGTCAAAGCAAGCTACAAAGGTCTTTCCGATTTAGAATTATTGCACAAAGGCCCTCTTCTCCATGCGCTAGAAGGGATGGTGAAAGTAGAGCTAAGAGCCGTTGAAATTGACATTGAAAAGGGAAACTATTTTATAGATGCGATTTGGGAAAATTCAATTGAGTATCAAATCCACAAAGGTTTTATTGGCCCTGATCAAACCCCTATAGCATGGAGTGAATTAGGTCACGCAACAGGATATGTCAGCGGCATCATGAACCGGTTTATTCTGCATAAGCAGGTTGAAATTACGCCTAAAGGCCCCCGTTTTGTCGGCAAACCTTTAGAAGAATGGGACGAAGTTTCTGAAGAGCTTAAATACTATCAATCTGATTCAATTGTAGAACAAATTTTAGCCTTGCAAAATCAGGTTGAAGATTTAAAGCAAGCGCTTCCTAAGCCGTTTATGCCTACTGATTTAATTGGCGAATCTGAAAAATTCAAAGAGGCTTGGACACTGGCTGAAAAAGCATCATCAAGCACCGTCACTGTTTTGTTATTAGGTGAAACTGGAGTAGGTAAAGATGTTTTCGCCAACGCCATTCATAATGCAAGTCCTAGAGCGGACAAACCCTTTGTCGCTGTAAACTGTGGCGCTCTACCAAATGAACTCATTGAATCAGAGCTCTTTGGTATTGAAAAAGGTGCTTTTACTGGAGCACAAACGTCACGAGCTGGACGATTTGAACGGGCTGATGGCGGCACACTCTTTTTAGACGAAGTTGGCGAGCTAAGCATGGCGGCTCAAACACGCCTTTTACGCGCTTTGCAATCTGGCGATATAGACCGCTTAGGCAGTACTGAAACACGTAAAGTGAATGTACGTGTCATTGCTGCGACCAATGTCGACCTTGCTGAAGCTGTAGCAAATGGAAGCTTTAGAAAGGATTTGTATTACCGTTTGAACGTTTTTCCCGTATCTATTCCGCCGTTAAAAGAACGTAAGAACGACATTTTGGCTCTAGCACAGCGCTTTATTGATAAGTTTTCTGCTCGTGAAGGTAAACGAATCAAAGGGCTTACTGACAAGGCTATTCATGCACTGCAGTCACACGACTGGCCAGGTAATATTCGGGAACTGGAAAATGTCATTGAACGGGGCATAATCCTTGCACATCAGGACAGCTTCATTGATGCTGCTATGTTATTTCCACCCTCATACACCACCCTGCTTGATGAAAATATAAACATTTTAGACCGTGAAGGAAAAATCACTGAAGCTGTAAATAAACCCTTTGAAGAGTTTGTAAATAACCTTCTAGATAAACAAACAAGTTTAGATTCAATTGAGAACTTATTTGTGAAAGCCGCCATTCAGCGCAGCAAGGGTAATTTATGCGCCGCGGCAAGGCTATTAGGAATCAGCCGAGCGCAAATGGGCTATAAACAAAAGAAATTGGCTTAAGACTCACTTTCAAAGCATCAAAAAAAGCAGTCGTTTTCGACTGCTTTAATTTTAATAAAAATCTAATTAAATGGTGTAATAAATTAACTTGCCTGCTGTTCTTTCAGCATATTCAACGCGACATCGACGATCATGTCTTCCTGACCGCCCACCATGCGGCGCTTGCCCAGCTCAACCAAAATATCGAATGCTGATAAACCATATTTCTGCGCAGCGGTTTCGGTATGGCGTAAGAAACTTGAATACACACCTGCATAGCCCAGCGCCAAAGTCTCACGGTCGACTCGTACCGGACGTTCTTGCAATGGACGCACAATATCTTCGGCGGCATCAATCAGCTTTTTCACATCACAGCCATGGTTCAAACCCATACGCTGTACGGCTGCAATAAACACTTCCAGCGGTGCATTGCCTGCGCCTGCGCCCATGCCGGTCAGGCTGGCATCAATTCGGTTGCAGCCATGCTCAAGCGCGACAATGCTGTTCGCAACACCGAGGCTAAGATTGTGATGCGCATGCATGCCCGTTTCAGTTTCTGGCTTGAGCACATCTTTCATGGCTTTGAAACGGTCTGCAATGTCATACATATTCATTGCGCCGCCTGAGTCCACCACATAGATGCACTCTGCGCCATAGCTTTCCATCAGCTTGCCCTGCTGCGCCAAGCCTTCAGGCGTGTTCATATGGCTCATCATCAAGAAACCAACCGTGTCCATGCCCAGTTCACGCGCATATTCAATGTGCTGCCTAGACACGTCTGCTTCAGTACAATGCGTTGCTACACGCACCACACGTGCGCCTGCATCATAAGCCGCTTTTAAGTCATGAATGGTGCCAATGCCCGGCAATAGCAATGTCGCCACTTTGGCCTGTTTGACTTCACTGGCAACCGCTTCTATCCACTCTAGGTCGGTATGTGCACCAAAGCCATAGTTAAAGCTGGAACCTTGCAGGCCGTCACCATGCGCCACTTCAATGCTGTCGACACCTGCCTCGTCTAAAGCGCGCGCGATTTGACGGACTTGATCGAGAGAATACTGATGGCGGATGGCATGCATGCCGTCACGCAAGGTCACATCAGAAACATAAATTTTACGCTGCGGATCTATCATTTTATGCTCCTTCTGCTGTTATGGAATTTGAGTCTAGCTTTTGATTAAGATGGGTTTCAGCAAAGCGTTCAGCTGCTGCCAATGCTGCACTGGTCATAATGTCTAAGTTGCCTGCATAAGCGGGTAAGTAATGCGCTGCGCCTTCCACTTCAAGGAAGATCGAGACTTTTAAGCCTGTGAGTTTGCCCAGTCCTGAAACATTCAAAGGACGGTCTGCACCGAACTCTTCAAACTGCACTTCCTGCTTTAAGCGGTAACCCGGCACATAGGCATGCACAGCATCTGCCATCTCTTTAACGGATTGACGGATCGCCTCTTGATCCGCACCCAACTCTGCCAGGCAATACACTGTGTCACGCATAATTAAAGGTGGTTCTGCTGGATTCATAATGATGATGGCTTTGCCTTTTTGCGCGCCGCCGACTTCTTCTATGGCTTTAGAAGTCGTTTCGGTAAATTCATCAATATTGGCGCGCGTACCCGGCCCTGCAGATTTGCTCGCGATTGAGGCGATGATTTCGGCATAGTGCACTTTGGCAATACGGGAAACCGCTTTCACCATCGGGATGGTCGCCTGCCCGCCGCAGGTCACCATGTTGATATTTGGCGCATCCATATGCTCATCGAGATTCACCACAGGCACCACATAAGGGCCAATGGCAGCGGGTGTCAGGTCAATCACCTGAATGCCATGCTGCTGTAAAACCGCATTATGATGCGCATGTGCACCTGCTGAGGTCGCATCAAAGACAATTTTAATGTCTTTAAATGATGGCAGCTTCAGTAAACCTTCCACACTTTCTGCGGTGGTTTCAAAGCCAAAACGCGCAGCGCGGGCCAAACCGTCAGAGTTTGGATCAACCCCAACCATTGCGCCCATTTCGACATATTTGGCATTGCGCATGATTTTAATCATCAGATCCGTGCCGATATTGCCTGAACCGATGATGGCGCTTTTAATTTTTGACATGTTGTTTTCCTTATCAATGTATCTATGCAAATACAGCCGTGACTGAGCCAAAACCTTCAATCTGTACCTGAAACTCATCACCCGGATTGGCCACCGCCATTGGCCCCAAAGCGCCCGTCAGCACCAGATCACCTTTTTGCAAGGGACGGCCGCGCTTGACCATTTCATCCGCCAGCCAGACTGCGGCATTTAAAGGATTGGCTAAGCAGGCTTTGCCGATGCCTTCCGACACCACCTCACCTGCGCGCATCATCTGCATTTTGCAATTCACTAAGTCGACATCTGCCAGCTGTACAGGCTGAGAACTCAGCACATATGCGGCCGAAGATGCATTGTCAGCTACCGTGTCCAGCAGTGAAATTTTCCAGTTTTCAATCCGGCTATCCACCACTTCAATGGCGGCCAAGGCATAATCAGTCGCGCTGATAATGTCGGCATAAGTATGCTGGGCTTGTGTCAGATCGGCTTTCAGCACTAAAGCAATTTCCGCCTCAACCTTCGGCTGAATCAGTTTGCCTGGAGGAATCGCTTCACCGTCACCATAGGCCATGTCGGCAAACAGCATGCCAAAGTCTGGAGAATCCACACCCAGCTGTTTCTGCACAGCTACTGACGTCAGGCCAATTTTTCGGCCCACCAAACGCCGGCCGCTGTTTAAAGCACGTTCAGTATTGATGTCCTGAATGGCATAGGCATTATCTACTGTGGCGTGTTCGCCCAGTGCTGCTCGGATCGGAGCTATGGCTTGTCTGGAATGCTCTGCATCAAATAATGCCTGTGCAAAATGTTCCGCAGCTTGTGGCATGGTGATCATCCTTATTCTTTATGCGCTTGGCAAAATTTAGGCAAAGGGAACCCCTAAGCAGTTAACGCTTATTTCATTATTGATTGGGTTATTGCCGCAGTTTGACCGCGTTTGAGATTTGAAAAATTCCAGCCGCTGAGGACAGCTGGAATCCTAAAATTGTTTTAGTCGGTAATGCTGACGTTTTTACCGCTTTTTAATTCAGCCATGCGGTCGTTCAATTCGCCATCCACATAATAAAGTTCTGTGAAACAGCCGATTTGATCACGGGTATCAAAATAGGCCCAGCGGCAATTGCCGAATGGCCCTTCAAAGAAGCCTGCCATGGCTTTTTTGATGCCTAAATCGGTATAATGCTGTTCAGCCTGCGCATATTCTTCAGCATCTTTTTGGCGGAAGCCAATGTGATGCGGGCCTTTGCCTTTATCATCCAGCCAGTCTTTATACACGCTTTGACCGCCGTCATGGCGCGCCAGCTCAATTAAAGTCTCGCCGGCAAAGCCATAAGCGCAGCTGAACTGAAAGTCACCCGGCTGACCATAATATTCTTTCTCTTTTTGCGTTTGAGAAAGGCCTTCAGCCACGTTCCACACTTCCACACCATTGGTTTTACTGAAAAAATCCATAGCCTGCTGTAAGTCTTCTACGACAAAACAGATTTGATCAAAACGCTTGCTGAGCATTGCATTGACTTGTGACATTTAAATGCTCCTTATGCTGTTTCTAAAATGCGAAAACTAATCGCTTGAGCTGGACAAGCACTTGCCAGTTCTTTAATTTCATCTTCACGGTCTAAATCCACCATATGTAGCTTGAGCTGAGCCACTTGACTGCCTTGCGGAATTTCAAAAATATCCTCAGACATGAGGCACATACCGTAACCTTGGCATTGTTTGCTGTCTAAAATGACTTCAATTTTCTGTGTCATGAGATTTCATCCTTAAATCAAATATGGTGTTGTTTTTTATAAAAATACGCCAAGGTTGGGTGTACGCAGCACCGCTTCAGTCAATACCGCTTTGCGCTTCAGCAAACGCGCGCCTTGCTCAGTGATTTTTAAAGTATCTACGCGGCGGTAAGGAATAATATCGCCCTGCTCGTCATGGCCGCGCTGGCGGTACATGATGGTTGCGCTATGTACATTCACCACATCCGCCTGCTCAGTCGGCTCTATCATCACGCTGCCAATAACACGTAAAGTCCGTGACGGCGGCACTTCCGCCCAAGCCTGACCAGACGCCATGCGGTCAATACGTACTTTGATGTGCGCCTTTGTATCTAATATGCGGTACGCATTCCCTGGGAATTCGTCTTTATAATGAAGTGAGCTGATGCGCAGCGGCACTTCATAGACAATTTCATCATCCAAAAGCGCAAACCATTCGTCAAAACGGCGCTCATCCAGCAATAGCGCTTCTTGCGCTAAAAAGTTATGTACAGTTTCGCGAGTTGTAAAATCCATTTATGCCACTCCTTTTTGCTGCGCATTTTCATCCGCTAGGCAAGTTTCTTTGGCTTTTTTGCCTTCACGCATTTCTTTTAACCAGCGGCGCCAGAAGCCAATTTGGCAGTATTCGCCATAAATTGATGGATGGAATTCACCTGGGCCTTTCCACTCTGGATCTTTACCCAATTGCTTTTGGCTATAGTGCAAATTCACTTGCTCTTTACGCATCCACGGGCTTTGCGCGCCTTTGGCAATACCTTCCCAAACTGCGGTGTCATCTGCTTCAAAAATACCGCCTGAACCGAAAGCATATTGCCCAGCTGCATAAGCTTTTTCTGCATAGGCTTCAGGTACAAAGCTGAACTCAAACTCGTAATTCCACAGCTCCATCACACCCGGCGCAACAGGCTGCCACATGCGGATATTGGTAAATGGAATTGGCATTTCACCTGGTGCAGGCGGATGCGGCAGACGCATATAGCTGAAGTTCGGGAAAATCGTGCCAATCGTTGGCGGCACTTCTTTGATCATTTTAATTTGAACTTCATCTAAATTTGAAAGATCAAAATTGGCTTGCAATTCTGGCGGATAACCCCAGTTTGGCAATGGAATACCCACCATGCCAGAAAGATCATGTCCAATGAAGCTGTTGCCGTTGCCAAAGTCATAACCCGAAGCATGTGTGCTCACTTGGTTGACACTTGGAATAAAGCCTGAACTTGCTGCCGATAAATGGGCTGTACTCACGTGGTAAGCATCGCCGCAGAAGTTTTCTGCGCCGCTTTTCCAGTCTGCTTTGACTTGGAAGCGTTCAGGCTCTTTAAGCAAACGTACACCGTCTGGATGAATACCGAAAATAGCATCTAAAGCCCAAACGGTATCGCCTAAATATTCACGTAATGGCGGTACATCTTCATTTAGCGACGCAAAGATAAAACCGTAAATGCTTTCAACTTTGGCTGCGCGAAGAAGTCCCCACTCTTTCGCGTCCAGCTTGCCGCCGTAAGCATCTTTCATGTGCGGCGCGCCCATCCAGTCGCCGTTGTTTTTATATACCCAGCCATGGTACGGGCATTTGAAGCTAGAGGCATTGCCTTTATCGTTATGACATACTTCTGTGCCGCGGTGACGGCAATGATTCAGCAAAACATTAATTTTATTTTCGCTGTCACGAGTCACAATGACTTTATCTAAACCTAAGCGGCGCAGTACATAGTCACCCGAATTTGGAATTTCAGTTTCATGTGCAATAAAAATCCAGTTGCGGGTATAAATGCGCTCCATTTCGGCACGGAATACCGCATCATCATTAAAGATATCAATCGGCAAAAAGCCTTTATTGATGCTTGCCTCAACGCGATCACATAAATTGTCTACGTAATCTTCATCACTTCCTGCTGTCACTTGAATGTACTTGAACATGTGACTCTCCTTCCATTTTTGTTATGCCTGCCTGGCGGTCAGATCAAAAAACTGATCTGACAGTAAATTCGCTTGGTACTTAAAATGTTGAGATAAACCGATTAGCCTGCTTTCTTCGCAGGACCATTAAATGGCGCCCAGTTCTGCTTGCGGAATTCCAGCAGGTAAGCTTGCGCATTGTCTTCATGCAATGGCAATTCACGCGGCACCCAGTCTGTATCCAGCTGGTCCATATCGGCGTCGTATTCAAAACGGCAGCCGAGTGGGCCGTCAAAATACCAGAACCAGTTCGAGCCTAAACCGTGACGGCCCGGCCCCCAGAAGCTTTCATGCCCTGCTTTTTGGAAACGCTGGCCTGCCAGCATCAATTCGCTTGGACCTGAAAGGTGGAATGAAATGTGCTCTACACCTTTAATATGTTCAGGCGCTTGAATTAAAAACAGGGTGTGGTGGTCTGTTGTGCCGCCAGAACGCAGGAATGGCCCGCCGCCTAAACGGTCACTGACACGGAAACCCAAACGTTTCACATAAAACGCTTCAGCTTTCGCTGCATCGGGTACAAATACCGCAGTATGTGCAATAGTGCGCGGCTGAATTTCAATAGAATGATCTACACCTAATACATTCAAGGCCCGTTCATGTGCAGCGCCTGGTGCATTGATTTTTTCAGCTGGAAGATTCAATTCACGGCGGATGCTGATTTGAAAACCAATCGTAATGCCTGAATCATCAATGGTCTCTAAAGCGCCGTTGTCCAGCACCTTGACTTCACGGTCTGTGCTCAGTTCTGCTTGAATGGCGTCTAAAGTGGCTTGGTCTGCTACGCCATAAACCATTTTGCGCAGCTGGCTCATCGACGGCAGTTTCGCTGGCAATGATGCATGCTCAGCTTCAGCGGCCAAAATACCTGTACCATTCAAGGTTTCAAAATAACGTCCAAAGGCTTGGTTCGGCACTTCGGTCAAGCCAAAGTCCTGCATAAATTTCACTGATGCGGCCAAATCATTTGCACCGTAAATCAGCTGATCAATCCCGATAATATTCATTCCATTACTCCTGTATTCCATTCCTAGGAATACGCGTATTACTTTGATCTTTTTATGTTGCCGTTTGATTGCATCATGCATCGGCTATCGGATATTCAGCATTGTGTCCATATGGCTGAACATCCAATAGTAGATATAGTGCTAATTGACTATTGACTTAGCCTGTGAGCAATCCGTCCCAGCACATGTATTTCATTTCCAAGAATTCATCGATGCCGTAATGCGATCCTTCACGGCCTAAACCGCTTTGTTTCACACCGCCGAATGGTGCAACTTCATTCGAAATTAAACCCGTATTAATACCGATCATGCCTGCTTCTAAAGCCTCTGAAGTACGCCATACACGCGCGGCATTCTGACTATAAAGGTATGCAGCCAGACCAAATTCGGTATCGTTGGCTTGCGCAATCACATCTTCATCTGTACTAAAGCGGATGAGTGGCGCGACAGGACCAAAAGTTTCGTCATGCGCAATCACCATGTCTTTGGTGACATTGGTCAGAACAGTCGGTTCAAAGAAGAAACCGCCCAATTCGCTGCGTCGTCCACCGCACACCACAGATGCACCATGCTCTACAGCATTGGCAATATGCGACTGCACTTTTTCCACTGCGCCAGCATCAATCAGTGGCCCTTGAACCACGCCTTCTTCCAAGCCATTGCCGACTTTTAACTCTTTCACTTTTGCCGCGAGGCGCTGTGCAAATTCGTCATAAATGGCATCTTGCACATAAATACGGTTGGCAGAAATACACGCTTGACCCGTGTTGCGGAATTTAGAGGCAATCACGCCATCTACCGCTAAGTTCAAGTCTGCATCATCAAACACAATCGATGGCGCGTTGCCGCCCAATTCCATCGAGCATTTTTTAATGGTGGCTGCTGACTGTTCCAGCAAAGTACGGCCCACTTCTGTTGAACCTGTAAAAGTAATTTTACGAACCAACGGATGCGAGGTCAGAATGCCGCCAATAATGCGTGTATCGTTACCTGTTAGCACACTAAATACACCGTCTGGCACACCAGCGCGGCGTGCAAGCTCAGCCAAGGCCAAAGCCGTCATCGGCGTTTGGCTGGCAGGTTTCACCACCATGGTACAGCCTGCTGCCAGTGCAGGGCCTGCTTTACGGGTAATCATTGCCGCTGGGAAGTTCCAAGGCGTAATGGCTGCGCAAACGCCAATCGGCTGTTTCAGCACCACAATACGCTGGGTGTCTTTAGGCGCAGGCAATACATCACCGCGGATACGTTTTGCTTCTTCGGCAAACCATTGCAGGAATGAAGAGGCATAATCCATTTCACCGTGCGCTTCAGATAAAGGCTTGCCTTCTTCCAAAGTAATGATGGTGGCTAAGTCTTCTTTATTTTCCACTACCAATTGATACCAGCGGTTGATAATTTCTGAACGCTGTTTAGCTGTGGTTTTACGCCATTTTTCAAAGGCCATTTGCGCAGTGGCAATGGCGGTATTGGTCTCTTCTTCCTTACAGCGCGGCAGTTTCACCAGCTCTAAACCCGTTGCAGGGTTATTTAAACTGTAAGTGCCATGTGCAGTTTCTTGCAGCCACTGACCATTAATAAATGCGCCTGTTTTCCAAAGGCTTGGATCTTTTAATAAATCCGCAGGATTGATCTGTGCAATGCTGTTCATAATTTAAATCCTTTATTCTTCGCCTTATTCAGGGAAACGGCCTTTCAGGAATTCGCTGTCTGGATCATTGGTGCATGGCAAGCCTGATGCAACCAGTCCTTGACGCAGCACTTTCATTTGACGGTCTGGAATACGGGCAATTGGTGCGCGTAATGGGCCGCCGTTAAAGCCTGCCAGCCAGTCCATGTATTTCCAGTGTGCACGGTTGATATAGTTTGAACCTGGCATATAAGCGCCTGTCGCTGCACCCACTGCACCGCGTGCAGGCTGAGCTTGCCAGTACAATTTCATCGCTTCATCAAAATTGCCTTCTTTGGCTAGATTAAAGGTTTTTACAAAATGATCACCCATCCACTGTGTATAGCTGGTTCCTGAGAATTGCATATCGGTATAACGAAGCAATGGAATCACGTCACTTTCAATTGGGCAGGTCACTACGATCTGATCGTTAAAGCGCTCGTAGCTGTCGATTAAACCAGCAATGTGCGGGAAGCCTTGCTCTGCTTTAAGTGACACGACATTTGGACAATCGTCGATTAAACGCTGAATCAATTCAGGTGACATGCCTTGCGGATGGACACGTTCAAAGCCCCAAAGCGGAATAGCAAACAGCATTACGCCTAAATCCGTCGCATCACAGAATGCTTTGGTATAGTCATAAATGTCTTGTTCAGAGGTCGGCCAGAAGTTTGACGGATAAGACAGCAAGACAATATCTGCACCTGCTTTTTCAGCCAATTTCACCGCACGGATATTTTCTTCTAATGTGCCGAAACCTGCGTGGAAGAATAAGCCGAGTTTGTCCCCTGCCTGATCTTTTGCCCATGCGGTAAATTGTGCATTTTCTTCAGGCGTAATCGCAACTTCTGTACATAACAGTGTGTAGGTGTAGCCTAGGTCGATGACTTTTTGGATATCGTGGCGAATCCCTTTTTCGTTTAAACGGCTTAAATCTTGGCTATAGCTTGGAATGGTGACCGATGAACAGCCCTTTAAATGTTCCTTTGCCCACGCGCGTGCATCTTCACGTTTGTAATTCGCCATGTTGAAACTCCTTATCCTTTTTACTTGCTTAATCAATATTTTTTAAATAAATCACGTTTAAATCTAAATTTTTTCAGCCAAATACAGTGCTGTTTAATGCACCGTCTTTTAACGGTCAATGGTGACAATGCTGTCTTGCATTTCTTGGTACAGGTCTGCGGTTTTGGCATTGCGCAGCAGCATTTCTGCAGTCACGATATCTTGCAGTGCTGAACCGACAGATTTGTAAATGACAATGTCTTCTGGCTTTTGGCGCACTTGCACCTGACCTGTCATCACATCTGACAGCGATACAGTTTTTGCTGCTACATCACAGCCAGCTTGAATCGCCACCAGTGAATCACCTGTTTCGTGCAACACTTCTTCTGGCATATCCGCCACAATGAGATGCGCAGCTTGCATAGTGGCAACATCCAGTTCGCGCTGTTCTGGCAAAGTTGAGCTGACGGATACAATGGTCATGCCCGGCTCTAGCCACGCTGCATCAAAAACTGGCCCGCCGTCACGGCTGCGTGATGCGCACACCACCACATTGGCATGTTTTACCGCTTCTTCTGGGCTAGATACGGCCTGTATGTCTAAGCCATACAGTTCTGCAAATTCTTGCGCCAATTTTTCACGGTTGGCTTGTGTTGGGCTGTACACGCGGACTTTGCCAATACGGCCTGTGGCATTAAGTGCATGTAAATGACTGCGTGCCAATGCGCTTGAACCAAGAACTGCAATATCAAGTTTGTCGGCTGCCGCCAATGCGTTGACTGCAACAGCTGAACTGGCTGCGGTACGGATGTCTGTAATACGGTTGCCGTCAATGAGTGCAGCAAGGTGCATGGTGTCTTGGTCAAACAATGAAATGAGATAGCTGGCTTTTTTATTTTTTGGGCTTGCAGCAATGAGTTTGCAGCCCATGTATTGTTTAGATGGTGATACTGCACATAAGCTGCGCAGCCAAAAACCTTCACCGCGCGCCATAGTTCGTGGCGGTACCATTGCTGCTGAGATTGGCTGTTTGTAGGCTTCGCTGAGTGCTTCAATCGCATTTGGCCAAGTAGCCAATTCTGCGACATTATCATCATTGATAAATAAGGTTGGATGGTGTGCGTGGTTCACTGCTGAACTCCGTTTCAGTCATTTTTTTCTAATGTACTGAACTGAGATATGCGGAGCTAGCATGTAAGGTGTAAAGCAGATATCTATAAAATGGATGAGTGTGAAATGAATGTTTGAGTTAAAAGATAGAAAAAATTTCTAAGCAATATTCTGGATAATTGATCACTTATTTAACAGAAAACTATAAAAACCCATAGAAAAGTCCAATCAGTCAGGATTGGGCTTTTAAGATCAACATAAGATCATGAATTATATGAAATAAAAAAGTAATTTCGTATAACGTGTATTATGTTAATAGTAAAAATACTATATAAATGATTCTAATCTGATTAAGTCTAAAAAAACTAAATAAGAGGTAGAAGTTCTTTAATATGAATTGTTCCGGGATTAGAAATGACTACTAGTGGTATTTCATAATCTCTGTTTACCTCCGCATTTAAACCTTTCCTCGAGGTCTTCTTAGATACACTACCTCTTGTTTTACATACAATTCCTATAAATTTGTATTCCTCTATCAGATGCTTATTTAGCTTCAATAAACTACATAGCCATTCACATAGATAAATCCCAGAGTTAACTTGTTTAAATGCTTTTGTACCTGCTTTTTTAGATTTAAGATCTAAAACGATAATGTAATTCTCATTCTGATAATTAAGGAGAATTATTCCATCACATACACTAACAATGCCTTCTAAAGGTCCATCAACAATAAATCCCCAAGGATGGCGACCATCTTGATCTAAAGAAAATCCAAAACCCTGACAACCACCTATTTTTAAAAATTTATTTGTTGAACTTAAAGATTTTTCTTCAACTTCAAACATATTTCCGGATCGTGCAAGTTTATAATTTGGTTCAATAATTTGTTCAAATGCTTGGGTTAATGTTACTGGCATTATTCAGAACCTTCACCTAGCACATATGAATAGTAAATATCGTCACTACTATCATTCAACAAATTGATTTGCTCATCAAAAGTTGTAGCAATTATCCCTTCTTGGTTAACTTCCATAGATTTAAGAAGACCACACTCGAAAACATACGCACCAATTTGGTCTTTAGTTAACAATGATTCATTATCTATAGAATATTTTTTAAGTATTTGATTTTTAACAACTTGATTACCATTATTTTCACCTAGCATGATCAAGGAATTTAATTCTCTAACAAAATAATCACTATGTGTGCTTATTACTATTTTTAATCCCTTGTTGACCATTTTTGCGATTAGGCGAGCAACCAATCGTTGATTGCTCGGATGTAAATTTAGTTCTGGCTCATCTATCATCAAAATACTATTTTCTTTGGCTTGATATTCCAAATAAAACCAAAGACCAAACAGACTTTTAGCCGTAGAAGAAGATAAATGTAAATCCATTTTTGGAGCAGTTGGACCGCCTCTCTTCTTTTTAGGCACAAAAGTAATATTACCTTCAGCATCAATATTGTATTTACCACCAATTAGCTTTTTAACTTCTTCAGCTAAATCGTGATATTTGGTTTTTTCTGCACCTTTTTTGATATTAGTTAAATCATTCAACCAGTCTATATAATCAGCAATAGGTTTAGCATATTTAGAGCCAAGAACATCCTTCAGCAATAGATGTAAGTCTAGTTCATCTCTAGACGCATGATGTAATAAAGCTGTTCTTCTACTACTTAATTCTCTATAAAAAAGGTGTAAACCATTTCTTTCTGCAGGTATTAGAAATGCTGTTTGGTCTTGTGCATTTTTTCCTAATAAATAGTCATAAATTAACGAACTAATAACATCACTTAAAATTTCTTTAGGTAAATCTTTTATGAGTGTCATTGATATAATATGACTATCTTTTTCTTTAAGAGCTTTAAAAGCTGGAATTTGCTTTGAACCTAAAGAAAACTCGAACTCAAAGTGCTCGGATTTATTTCTCTCAATAATATCTTTTAAGGAAACTTCCCAACTGAATACAGAGTTTTCAAATAAACTATTTTCCGAGTTAAATATGCTAGGTAACTTATGTTTTATTGTTTTTTCTATTGATTTTAATGTGTTTTTAAAGTTTTCGTTAAGCCATTCTTCTAGATCAAATTCCCATAGACCATTTTCTTTAAGAGAGATAACGATTTGATCAACCCCAGTCAAATTATTAATATCACGATTATTTAAAAAACCGTAAAGGGTATACATTACCCACGTTTTTCCTGTGTTATTGGGTCCGCAAAGTAAGGTAAGTGGTTTGACCTCAATCTTACCTTCTTCAAGATTACCAAGGTTTTTGATTGAAAATGTCCAAGCTGTATTACCTTGATTCGACATTATATTTCCCTAAATTTGATCATTTGTTACTTATAAATTGATATTAACATATTAGTTAATATCCAAATATATTCTTTAATAGTGAAAGGAATCCCTACTGTGTAGGTAACTGTTTCCATTTAACATAAAATTTCTTATACGAAGTTAAATTTTACATACACCATCACCGATTCACAATCATCCCTTTCAATATCTGCGGCGCTTGCTTCTCAAACCACTGCTGTACCACTCGTGCCGCCCGTGTATTCGGTCTGCGTATTGTATGCGCCAGCACCACACTGCGGTGTAACTCAGGCTCTACCATCAAACTGGCAGACAAACGCTGCTGATTTTCCAAACCAAATAAACCCCAAGAAATTGCATAATCGCTCACAAGTACATGCCATAAGCAACTTAACGCTGGTTTGAATTAAATACGCAAAAAAATTATAATGCGCGCTTATTGCCTAAAAATGATAGGTCAGTTGGTTATTCTGGCCCTCATCTATATGAGAATTAGTCTGTTTAGAACCCTTGGCGTTAACCATCATTCAGCACACGCTGAATCAATGTTACATAAGGTTTTTCACGCAATGAACCAGAAAAAATTCATTATCATCACCCAAGTTTTCATTTCAGGAATGATGGCGTTTGTTATGACGCTCTTCTTCTCGATCCTAAACTTAGGTTTGAACGCTTTAATGATTCAAGAATGGTTAACAAGCTTTGCAATCGCTTGGCCTGTTGCGTTTTTATTCTCCCTTGTGATATCTCCACTCGCTTTCGTAATTAGTGGAAAAATGTTCAATTTTAAACTTTAAGCTTCGAAGTCTAAAATGAACGACCTATAAAAAATGGGAGCAGTTAGCTCCCATTTTTTATACCCTTTTGACTCATATGCGGTGCATCACCGATTCACAATCATTCCTTTCAAAATCTGCGGCGCTTGCTTCTCAAACCATTGCTGCACCACTCTTGCCGCCCGTGTATTCGGTCTGCGTATGGTATGCGCCAGCACCACACTACGGTGCAACTCAGGTTCTACAATGAGACTTGCAGACAAACGCTGCTGATTTTCCAAACCAAACAGGCCTGAAGAAATCGCATAACCGCCGCCAGCCGCCACAAGTTCATGCTGCAAACGGTTCGAGTCCGCTTCTACAATGCAGTCAAACTTGCATTCCATCTGCCGTGCCAATAAGTCTAAACGTGCACGTAAAGGATGCGGACGGCTCGGTACTATTAACGGTAAATCCTGTAAATCGCGCAGTTTAATGGTCGGCTGCTGTACCAAAGGGTCATTGCTTTGCCCCACCAGCATAAGGCCAAATTCCGCAATCACGGCTTCTTCCTGCTTCACCATTTCTCCCTCGCGAAGCAGTAAAGCCATATCTATACGGCCTTCCTCAATCATTTCTTCCAAATGCACATTCGAGCCTTCGCTTAAATGCAAATCAATCCTCGGATGGTGTTCTTTTACGTAGCGGTATAACGCGCCTGAAAGCTGACGCACCAAAGCAGGCAATAAACCCACACGCACTTCACCAATTGGCTCACCGCCATAGGTGCGAATGTCATCTTCAATCGCACCGCATTCAATCGCAAGGTTAATAATGCGCGGCAGCAGTTCATAGCCCAGTTCCGTTAGTACCACACCGCGCCCAGTACGGTTAAACAAGCGTGTACCGCACTGCTCTTCTAACTGTGCAATATGACGGCTGATCATGGATTGCGGCACATTAAAGGCATGCGCAGCCTTGGACAGACTGCCCAGCTCCGCAACTTTAATAAACACCAGCCACTTCGAATCCAAAATTGATTGCATTGTAATATCCTTATATGACTAAACCAGCCGAGGGTTGGCTGGTTCAGTAACGCGCAGAATCAATTGTGTTTAAACAGCAAGTAAGCTCTTTAAATTGGTATTGATATCAGCCGCTTGAATTTTGGAAGGTGTAATCCCAGCTTCCAGCAATTTCCGTGCAATCATATGATCTACAGGTTGGTTCACCGAATCAATAGCAACAAGTTTATCTTTCGCATAATGGAACACAGAAAAACGCCCGCTTTTCATATCACCGCGAATCACATAATCGCTCGTATCAAAAGATAAACCGGTCATTTGCAGGCGGATATCGCCCTGATCGGTCCAAAACCATGGCACAGTTTTATATTCCGCTTTTTGCGACAAAATCATTTTGGCTACGGTCAAAGCCTGATCATTGGCATTTTGTACCGACTCAAGACGGATGCGGCGTTCGCCAGCAAAAGCATTTTGATGATTGGCGCAGTCGCCTATGGCATAAATATCATCAAAATTGGTTTGCATCGAAGTGTTCACCACAATGCCATTTTCACATTGAATGCCTGCTTGTTCTGCCAGTTCTGTATTTGGAATTGCGCCTACACCGACCAAAACCAATTCTGCAGGAATCACGCCATGTGCGCATTTCACACCTGAAACTTTGCCATTGTCACCGACAAATTCATTAATGAATACGCCAGTTTCAATCTTGATGCCGTTTTCACGGTGAATATTGGCAATATAATCCGACACCAATGGCGCCACTGAACGGCCTAAGACGCGCGGTGTATGCTCTAAAACTGTCACATCTTTACCCAAAGTGCGTGCAGTAGAAGCCAGCTCTAGTCCAATAAAACCGCCGCCGATGATGACTACATTTTTCACTTTTGACAGTGAGTCACGCAGCTTACGTGCATCCTGCAAAGTACGTAGGCTCATCACGCCGTCCAGCTCTAAACCCGGCAAAGGTAATTGCCGCGGGCGTGTACCCATTGCTAAAACCAAATAATCATAATGCAGCATGTCGCCATGATAGAGTTTGACCAGTTTTTCCTCTGGATCAATTTCGCTGACGGATGTATTCAGCCTTAAATCAATTTGATATTTCTCATAAAAGTTCTCAGGCTGTAAACACAGCTTGGACAATTCCATTTCCGTTTCATCTTTAATGAAACTCTTGGACAATGGCGGACGGTGGTACGGCAGTTCCGATTCATTGCTGATTAAAACAATTTCACCGTTAAATTGTTCATGGCGCAGTGCTTTGGCACAGCTGCAGCCGGCGTGTCCACCGCCTATAATGACAACTCGTTTCATCATGCGCTTTTCACTCCTTGAATTGCATCAGCTTTAAAAAATTGTTTGAGGTGCTGTGTGACTTGTTCTGGGGCTTCAAAATTACAAATATGCCCGCTGTTTTGAATCATTTTTATTTCTGCATTTGGCAATTGTTCTGCCATTTTCTGCATATCTTCGACTGGACCGCCGCCATGATCATGCTCTGCCGCCAGCAGTAAAACGGGCGTTTGAATGTTGCCCAGTTGCTGTGAAAAATCCATTTCAATAAAAGCATTTACATAAGCGCAGTAACCTTCGACCGACGTGCGTTTGATCATGGCACGCAACTGCGCATCAACATCCGGATGTGCTGCTCTGAATTCTTCACTTAACCAGCGGTCTACCGTGACATCACCGAGTTTTTCCAAACCGTTGGCGCGGGCTTTGGCACAGCGGTCACGCCAAAACTCATGGCGGTCATCCGGCTGGCGTGGACGGCAGCAGCAGGCCACAATTTGGCTCACGCGCTCTGGATATTTCAGCCCAATAGATAAAGACACCGAGCCGCCAAAACCAAGACCTACCACACCGCTTTGCTGAATGCCGAGATGATCCCACAGCGCAATCACGCCATCAACCACATCTTGAAAGCTGCAATTTTCTGGCGGCTCTGGGCTGAGATTATGTCCCCACGGATCAAAAGTGAGAACCTGAAAATGCGCTGCTAAAATTTCTGCATGCGCCGCCCAAAAGCTTAAGTCATTGCCTATGCCCGGTATAAAGGTGATCCAGTCTGCGCCAGCTTTACCCTGTGTTTGATAATGAAATAGCGGAAGTGACCTCATGTCGAATTGCTCCAAATCTTTATATTTTGGCTACCTTACGCAATTTGCTGAGTGATCCGCTAGGTTTTAAAATCTAAAGCAGTTATCTAAATAATGCATAACTGCTTTATAAGTTAAATGCTTTTTTTACATGCCGTTGCTCTCTAAAGTGAGCATCAAGGATGAATAACTTGATGGTTTTCGAATAGGGAGTAGATGATGTCTACAGAAAAAGATTTTCATATTAAAGGTTTGGACTGCCTGCGTTTTGGCGTAGAAAATTTGCAAGATGCGCTGCGTTTTGCCAATGACTGGGGCTTAAAACAGGTGCAGGCCATTCAAGACAACAGCTATCTGTTTGAAACCACCGACGGTTCACAAGTTGAAATTTTCCAAGCAGATGCTTCCAACCCGTTGCGCACTCCTATTGGCAGCCCAAGCGGCATGTGCGAAATGGTCTGGGGCGTGGCTGATCAAGCAGATTTGGATGCGATTGCCGCAGAACTGCGTACCGACCGTGAAGTGACGATTGATGCCGACGGCACAGTACATAGCCAAGATGACTTGGGTATTCGCCTTGCATTCCGTTTGGCTCAACGCAGCTATATTCCATTTAACGATACACAGTTTAATTCACCAAGTCAGCCAAAGCGTGTCAACAGCCGTGCCCCGCGTTATGAAAAAGCCCAGCCTTATGAAATCAGCCACTTGGCGATTGGCGTAGACAACGCTGGCGATGCCGTAAAGTTCTATTTAAACCGCTTAGGCTTCCGTGTTTCAGACCGCTATGCAGACCGCGGTGTATTTATCCGCTGCTCCGCAGAAGGCAACCACCACCACCTATTCTTTATGAATGGCAAACAGCCGGGTACGCGCTTCAACCATTTGGCATTTAAAGTCCGCGATATTCATGAAGTGATTTTTGGCGGTCAGCATATCGACTCACAAGGCTGGACAACTTTTGCAGGCCCAGGCCGTCACCGGGTTTCATCTGCTTGCTTCTGGTACTTCCTCACCCCATTTGGCGGCGCTTGGGAATATGCAGCTGATGAAGACATCGTGACGGAAGATTGGGAGTCGACCGACTTTGCAGCCGAAGCGCACATCTTCACTGAATGGACCTTTGGTCTAGAAAAATCGGATGGCACACTGAAAGGCCCGATCTCACAAAGCAAGGCTGAAACGCTAAACGATTAAGCACTTGGTCACGATGATTTGATTGAGAAAGGGATTTTAAGATGAATGCCAACATTCAAAATGCAGTGCAAGATAAAACTCAAAACAAGGCTGAAAACAGCGTTCAGCCTGTAGAACATTATTGGGTACAGCTGATTCACAGTGATATTCGTATTGTTCAAGGCAAGTACTGCAGCCGTATTTTAGAAGCAGGCAATCCAGCTGCACCTGCACTATTCCTGCTGCATGGCACAGGCGGACATTTGGAAAATTATGCCCGCAACATTCCAGCATTGGCAGAGCACTTCCATGTGATTGCCATGGACTTTTTATGGCATGGCCGTTCACAAACGGAAGGCTTTGATCGCGCAGTGATTCCCCTGTTAATTGATCAGATTTTAGATGTGATGAATGTGCTGAATATTTCATCTGCGCATTTTGAAGGTCAGTCTATGGGCGGTTGGGTCGCCATGCAACTGGCGATTCAGCACCCTGAAAAAGTCGACCGTTTGGTGCTGACCACCACCATGGGCTACAAACCGGATGAAGGCGCCATTGCAGGCTATGTCGAACCGATTTGGGCAAGTAATTTAGCCAGCTCGATTGAAGTTTTGGAACAGCCAACTTTTGACAATGTGCGTACCCGCATGGCGCGTATTTTAGCCAAATCTGAACGCTTGACTGATGAAGCGATTCAGGTACGTCAAGCGCTGTATCAGCAGCCAAAACTGGCTGAAGTGCAGAAGCAGTTTATTACCGAATATCTGTCTGGCAGCACCATTCAGCAGCATGCAGTAACGGATGCTTTGGCAGCGCAAATTTCACAGCCAACTTTGGTGTATTGGGGCGATGCCAACCGCACACCGCCGACTTTGGGTCAGCACATCGCAGCGCAAGTGCAACAAGGTCAGTTCTTCTGCGCGAAGGACACCGGTCACTGGGCGCAATTTGAAAGCCCTGAGGTGCATAACAGCATCGTGACGCAATTTCTGCTCGGGCAAGACCTGCAAACCAATGATGAATAAATAGGAAATACACATGACACAGCCAAATTTAACCGGCCGCTGGGAACTGGTGACTTTCGAACAGAATTATGACGATGGGCGCGTGGTTTTTCCCATGGGTGAAGGCCCACAAGGCGTGATCCAATATACAGAAGACGGCTATATGAGCTGCCAAATCACCAAAGCCAACCGCGGCAATTTCACTACAGGCGGTCAATGGAACGCCTCTGATGCAGAAAAGGCTGGCGCCTATAACAGCATGCTGTCTTATGCAGGCCGTTACACCTTGGAAGAAGGCGTGGTCACCCATTTAGTCGATCTGAGTCTATTTCCAAACTGGGTGGGCGGACAGCAAAAACGTCAATTCAAGTTTGATGAACAAGGCCTACTCAGCCTAACCGCACGTCTTGAAGAAAATACTTCAGAAGCCCGTACAGCGCTGCTGCTGTGGAAACGCGCATAAATTTTTAAAGGCGCTTCTTTGCTATGTCGCCCCTTTCTCCCTCTGGGAGAAATACAAAGAGGGTGTAAAAGATAAATGAAGCCATTTTACAGATTTTCAAGGAATGAATATGAACACAATGACAAACCCTGAAATTGGCCACAGCATTCAATGCGGCGACATCCTCACCAATTATCATGATGTCGGCCAAGGCGAACCCGTTTTACTATTGCACGGTTCTGGCCCAGGCGTCAGTGCATGGGCTAACTGGCGTCTGACTATTCAAGCATTGCAAAACGATTACCGCTTAATTGCCCCTGATTTTGCAGGGTTTGGCTACAGCAAATTTCCTGAAGACGTGAGCTTTAACCGTGAAAACTGGCTTAAGCAAATCGTGTCATTTATGGATGCCCTTGGCTTAGACAAAGTCAATGTGATTGGTAACTCATTTGGCGGTTCAATGGCTTTGGCATTGGCCATTTATCACCCTGAACGCGTGAATAAATTGATTCTCATGGGAAGTGTCGGTGTGCCCTTTGAGCTGACGGCTGGACTGGATGCAGTTTGGGGCTACACCCCATCGTTTGAAAATATGCAGGCCATTATGAAAATTTTTGCCTACAACCAAAATTTGGTGGGCGATGACTTGGTACAAATGCGTTATATCGCCAGTACCAAAGAAGATACCCGCGCAGCATACGAGCGCATGTTCCCTGCACCGCGTCAGCAATGGGTCGAAGCCATGTCGCATGCAGAAAGCGATATCCGCAAAATTCAACAGCCAACTTTGATGGTACATGGCCGTGATGACAAAGTCATTCCGCTCTCTACTTCAATGACCATGCTGAACTGGATTGAAAACAGTCAATTGCACATTTTCAGCCAGTGCGGTCATTGGACGCAAATTGAGCATGCAAAGAGCTTTACCCAGCTCGTCGCTAATTTTTTGAAATCAGAATGAATCAAGGAAGACTCAGATGACTCAACAATCCGCATCTGCCGGTAAAAAAGTACTGATTATCGGCGCAGGCACAGCCGGCATGGCTGCTGCCATTACCCTTTCACGCATTGGCCTGAAAGTGGATTTAATCGACATTAACCCAAATTGGGGCGCACTCGGCGCAGGCTTAACCATTACTGGCCCAACTTTACGCGCGCTGAAACAGCTCGGTGTTTATGATGAAGTCACCAATCAAGCCTATGTGGGTGAAGGCATTCAAGTCTGCGACCCGCAAGGCAACCCGCTGCGCATTTTACCAACACCTATGCTGCAAGATGCTGACACGGCAGGCAGCGGCGGCATCATGCGTCCGACCATGCATTCGATTATGCATAAATATGTCAAAGATGCGGGCATTGAAATGCGTTTAGGCATTACTGCTGATGCTTTTGATCAAGGCGAAAATGCAGTGACGGTTGCTTTCAGCGACGGCACTTCGGGCCGCTATGACTTTGTCTTAGGCTCAGATGGCGTATTGTCTAAAACCCGTCAAATGCTGTTCCCAGATGCGCCGAAAGCCGAATATACCGGTCAAAGCTGCTGGCGTTTATTTTTAAAACGCCCAGCTTCGGTCGAACGCCGCACCTATTTCCTTGGCGGCCCAGTTAAAGTCGGTTTTACTCCAGTATCGCAAGATCATATGTATATGTTCTTACTTGAACGCTGTGAACAGCGCTGGCAGGAACCAGAAGACAACTACAAAAATTTGAAGCAGTTGCTTGAAGGCTATGACGGCATTTTGGCGGACATCCGCGAATCACTGACTGAGGCGGATAATAAAGATATCAACTTCCGCCCGCTGGAATGCTTTGATCTGCCGGGGCCTTGGTATAAAGGCCGCATCTTGCTGATTGGTGATTCAGCGCATCCGACTACCCCGCAATTGGCTTCTGGTGCAGGCATGGGAATTGAAGATGCCTTGGTATTGGCTGAAATATTTGCAGCAGAATCTGACGTGGAAAAAGCCTTTACGCAGTTTATGCAGCGGCGTGAACAGCGCTGCCGCCTAGTCACACAAAGCTCTATGGAGATAGGACGTTTAGAACAGCAGCGCGCGCCTGTCGAAGCGCAAACAGCTGTCGTCAGCAAAGCCTTAGAACTGTTAAAAGAAGCCATTTAATTCAAAGCCCCTGCATCATTTGCGGGGGCTTATTTTTTATAAAAACAAGAAATAGAAACGGATCAACATTACATAAATCGGGCTCATAGACGAGCAAATACATGGCAAGTACGCCATAGGAGAAACATTATGGTTAAAATTGAAAGTAAGCGAGGAATGCTTGCACTCATGCTCGCGCATTGTGCAGGTATGGTTGACTTGGTTGCATTACCAATTTGGGTTGGTACATTGATTGCGCATTACCATTTTGACCCTCAGCAAGCAGGTGGTTTAGCAACACTATTCTTAATGGGAGCCGCTGGGGCAAGTCTTTATTTTGCACCACGGTTCAATAAAATACAGGTAAAAATCGCCGCTGTATTAGGCTTTGCCTTAGCAATGGTTGCATTTATTTTATCTGCAAATACATATAGTTTCCCTGTCTTAGCAGCTTTACATTTGTTTGGCGGTATGGCGGCAGGTGCAGCACTGAGTGTCACGCATGGCACCATGGGACATGGCTTAAACCCTCACCGTATTTTTGGTATTGCAGGTCTTGCTATTGGTATTTTTGGCGTCATCTTCTTAGGAGGTACACCGGGCATCATTCAACAGTTTGGCGGTAGCAGTATGTTTTTGGTGATGGCCGCTGTGATGGGCCTTGCCGCGATCGCCTGTTTATTTTTCTTTCCTAAACCAACGCGTTCTGTGGATTTTGATAATTTTGAGCAAATCAAAAATCTTCCCCCATTAGGCAAACCGGTTTGGTTTTGTATGATTGGTGTTGCACTTCTCGCGATGACACAAGCGATGACCTTAAGCTTTTATGAGCGGATTGGTTTAGAGCGCGGTTTTGGCCGGGATATGGTCACTATGGCCTTAGTGATCTATGGCATAGTCACGATCTTCCCAGCTCCTTTAGCCGCACTTTTGGAAAAACGCGTCAGCATTACTGCCATTATTGCTTTTGGTCCAATATTCCAAGCCATTTTTGCTTTGATGGTTACACAAACCAATCAATATTACATCTTTGCATTTGCTGGGCCATTTATGGCATTTACCATTCTGTTTGTACATACCTTTGCCTTCGGTCTGCTGGCGCGTTTAGATCCAACAGGACGTGCAGTGGCTGGTACACCAGCCATGCTGATGGTCGGTGCTGCCATTGCGCCTTTTATCAGTGGCACATTGGTAAAATTCATTGGCTTCGAAGCAATCGGCTACGCTTGTTGTGTGGCAGTGGCTGTGCAAGTTTTCTTATTTAGCCAAACTCGTAAAGCCGTTTTGAACGGGCAAACCAATATTCCAGTTTCATCTGAAGCGGAAAAAGAAACCCAAGCAGCAAATTAAATAGAGCTTGAAAATGCCGAACATGGGTGTGTATCGGCATTTTCATTATTTCGGATTGGAGTCCGATTTAAACTTGTACGAGTTAAAGTTTTATCACGCTCTGCGTTGCTTTAATTCAATCCACATTTTTAATGTCTTTATTATTGTTTAATGCCAGTTTTTATTCTGCGCAGCCCCCATCGGCATTATATTTTTTATATTCACGCTAAAAACATTTCTAATTCAACAAATAGATTTAAGCAGAATCTTCTAAGTCTTAAATCTGATTAAAAGATATACAATTCCTATATATCTGATATCACAATTCAATGGCGCTGCACTCTGTCTATGCCATTGCATAAATTCTAATCAAATCATATATTTTCTTTTCAATTTAACACTCAAATTATTAATTTTTATGATTTTAAAAAATTGATGATTTTTCACTCTTTTTGAATATTCATGGTTGAAATTATGCTTAAAAGGATTTTTAGCGCGCTAATCACATTAGCCATAGCTCAGTCGGTTTTTTCCAGTGAGGCCACTGATTTGGCAGGCCAATGGAAAGTTATAGATGATAAAAGCGGATTTACATTAGTGAAGGTTCAAATTACTGAACCTCGTCCAAATCTCTATCAAGGCCATATTGTCGAAGCATTTAACCCGCCTAACGTGCCTGCTCAAGATTTATCCAAACTAAAAGGTTTTCATTTACTGAAAGATATGAAGCAGGATCTTAAAGACCCTTATCAGCTGACTTCTGGTTCCGTTACAGACCCTGTGATTAATCAGCAGTATCAAGTTAAAGGCAAGCTAAGCAAACGTGGCAATATGATGATTTTACGCAGTCCTTCCGATTCTGATAAAGCCAGCCGCAAACTGTCTTGGGTGCGCATTCGATAAATGAATTGAAATAAAAAGCCTGCATTCAGCAGGCTTTTTTCATATGTCGATTTTTGCTTATAGATATGGAGTTGTCACCTGCTCAAAACCTTTGGCTAACAGCATACTGCGCGCCATCATCGACTCGCCTGCAATTTCCATACGGCCAATTTCGCCCGAAGTTTCCACCACAAAGCGGGCGCGATCTAAGCGTTTTTGCATAAAAGCTTTAAATACATTTTCTAAATCATTGCCATATTGGTCTATGATCTGCGCCAGTACAATCGCATCTTCAACCGCTAAACCCGCGCCAGAGCCTAAGTGCGGTGTCGTTGCATGCACAGCATCGCCAATGAGCAAAGCCGCGCCGCGGTGCCAATCACCATTGACCATAACCCGTTCTAAAGGACGGTAAATAATAGGCGTTTGATCATCAATACTGTCAATATACGGTTTTAAGACGGCATCAAATTCTTGAAGCAGTTCCTTAGCAATACGAGGCAAATCTTCAGGCTCACGCCATACCTGCTCTTTAGGCACGCATTCCATCATATACATATACATTTGCGTTGGGCTGCAGGGATTAAAACCAACTTTCATCTTTTCTGACTGAAACATACGGCCGCGCACAATGTCTGCTGGACGGTCAAACTGCAAACGCCAGCAGGCTTGCCCCGTATACTCAGGCGCTTGCTGTTCTGGCATCAGCAGCTGGCGCAATTTTGAAAACACGCCGTCTGCGCCTACCACTAAGTCATAATGCTGTTCGCGTCCGCTTTCAAATTTTACAAAGTTGCCATGCTCTAAACTGCTTCGTATTTCAGCAATACTGTCACCTAAAAATACTGGGATTTCTAAAGCCATGACTTTTTTAGATAAAATATCATGCAGTACAGGACGTAAAATTGCGCCTTCAGATGGAAAATCATCAGAAATCATTCGCTTGGACAATACTGTACGGATAAAACCGCCGTGCTGATCATAAATATCAACGCCATCGTGCACAAAGCCTTGCGCAGCAATTTCATCTTGAACGCCTAAATCACAAAGTGCGCGAAGCGTTAATACAGATAAAGTCAGCCCAGTGCCCAAGGCTTTCCAATCAGCAGATTTTTCGACCAGCTCTACTGCGTGTCCAGACTGTTTTAATTTTATTGCAGCCGCCATGCCGCCAATACCGCCGCCAAGCACGAGTATATTCATTATTAATCCTTAATTGTTGAGTCCTGAGACTGCAAATTTTCCTTTGCAATCTTTTGATCTTAGTTAAATTCCAGCTTTTGCTCTAGCTCTTTAGCCTGAAAACAGTTATGCAAAATTGTGATAGCAAAAGCGGATTTGCCTTCCATTTCAATTTATTCTGCAGAATAGGATGAAGCTGAATACTTTCCTTCATCTGCCTTTTCTTCATAATGATTCTTAAGCAGCATGCACACGGTCATCACCACAGCAGGAATCGCTAACACGGCAAAAATAAGCCCCCAGCTCATTGAGCTATTGACTAGATAACCCATACTCATGGTTCCCGCCACAGCACCAAAACGGCCGACACCGCACATCCAAGATACTCCTGTCGTACGGATAGCTGTGGGGTAAAATTTTGCCGCCAAAACTGGCAATGATGATTGAGCAGTATTTTGCAGTGTGCCTGCACAAATCATCAAGAGGATAAACAGCGCTAAAGAAAAATCGATGACTGTGCCAATCAGTGCAACACAAATAGCTGTTAGAAAAGTACAAATGGCAATAATGCGATTGCCATTAAAGCGGTCCATGAGCCAGCCGTTCAGCATCGCGCCTATGCCGCCCAAAGCGAATAAGCCAGATACTGCTGGGCCTAAATGCGGCGGCATGCCCGCTTCTTTAAACAGTACAGGCATCCAGTTAATAATGCCGTAAAAAATCATCAGTCCTGAAAAAAAGCATAGCCATAAACTGAGGGTTCCAACGGCGTATTTTCTGGAAAAGACCATTCTCATAGACTGCATAGCTGACAATGGCGTGTTCTTTTCTTCTAAATGAATCTGGATGGGCTGCACAGCTGGCTTTAGCTTTTGTAAAATCTTCTGTACACGATCATTCGATGCGTCTTTTAACAATAAGTAGCGGACAGATTCAGGCAGAAATACCGCCATAAATATGCAAAGAAGCAAAGGCAAAGCGCCGCATAGCATTAACATGCTTTGCCATCCAAAATACGGAATAATATAAGCGGCCGCAAAACCGCCCGCAGCAGCTCCTATTGGAAACCCGCAATACATGGTATTCACAATAAATGCACGGCGCTGGCTAGGACAATATTCTGAAAGCAGCGTCACGGCATTCGGCAAGGCCGCACCCAGCCCTAAACCGGTAATAAAGCGTAAAATCTCCAGCTGAGTCAGATTTTGTGCAAAACTGGATAGTACACAGCTGAATGAAAAAATAAAGACCGAAAATAAGAGTAATGTCTTACGTCCTAAGCGATCTGCCAATGGACCTAAAACAATTGCGCCAATCGCTGCGCCAACCAGCGCCGCACTGAGGACAGGAATTAAATCAGTTTTGCTGATATTCCAGTCACGGATTAAATCTGGCGCGATATAGCCCATCACAGCCGTGTCCATACCGTCGAAGAACGCCACCAAAAACATCATGATAAATATAAACCATTGAAATTTAGTCCAGCCATGCTGATCTAAAAATGCTTGAATATGCATATGCGCATCCTTGTCTATGCATTTAATCATTAGAGATTTTTAGCATAGCGCAGGCTTTTTAGACTTAAATGGATGAAGCTGGATATTAGCTATGGCAAAAATAGATAACAAAAAAAACCGCTCTTTCGAACGGCAACCAAGGAAAACGGTTTCAGCGTTATTTTGATATTTTATTTGGCAAAAAGGAGCTGCGATTTTAAATAGCGCTGCGTCATAAAAATTGCTGCATTTGCACAGACCACAAAGAACAGCATTGAAAGGGTCATATTGATTTGCGCAGTCCATAACAGAACATTCAGCAACACCCCGCTGAGCAGACCAAAGCCAAATTGCAAGCTGCCCATCAAAGCGCTGGCAGACCCTGCCTGACGCCCTTGCTGCGACATGGCTAAAGCCGTAGAGTTAGGCGCAGTTAACCCGATACCAGCGACAGCTAAAAACAGACCTACCAGCATTAAAGGCAGCTCAAATGCCGAAAAGATAAATGCAAGCAGCAATATAACTACACCAAATGCTTGTACTGCACCGCCCATTTTCAAACGCTGCGCTACGCTGTGTTTCTTTTCCAGCTTATGATTCATAGATGAAAGCAAAACTGTGCCTACAGCATTTAAACCAAAAACATAGGCGAACTGCTGCTGGCTGAAATGGTATTGGTCCATTAAAACCGCAGATGCTGCATTGATATAACAGAACAAAATACCAAAGCTGAAGCAGCCAGCCAGCATGGGGTATATGTAACTGCGGTCTTGCGCAATATGCACATACAATTGACCTGCCTGCATAAAGGACAGCTTTAAACGGCGTTCTGCAGGCAACGTTTCTTTAAATTGCAGCAGCACCCAAATGAGACTGACAATCCCCAACGCTGTTAAGGCTACAAAAATAGACTGCCATGGAAAAAAGATCAGCAGCCATGCGCCAAGTGTCGGAGCAATGACAGGTGCAATCCCCATCACAATCATCATGCTGGCAAATGCTTTGGCGGCACTGGCAGTATCTAAAACATCACGGATTGCTGCGCGCGCAAGAACAAGCCCCACACAGCTGCCCAGCGCCTGCAGCACACGGACAATCAGCAAGGTGCTTAAACTGTCTGCATAAATACATAAGATGCTGGCAATAATATGCAGGCTTAAACCAAAAATAAGCGGTATTTTACGTCCAATGCGGTCACTGATCGGCCCATAGATCAGCTGGCCGATAGCTAAGCCCAAAAAATAGGCTGGCAGTGAATTTGCAGCCAAGATTGTAGACACATTAAAGTCCTGCGCCATATCTGGCAAAGCAGGCAAATACATATCTGTCGATAATGGCGCAATGGCTGTAAGGACAGCCAGCAATAAAATCCAGCTCTTACGGTACGGATTTGAAGATGCAGTCACTTGCATGGTCCATTTTCCTTATTATTTTAAATATCAGTCTGCAGCCCGCCGTTACTCAGCAAGCTGCTTAACATATAACGTCAGATTTTAGTGTGATTGGCTTAATACAGAACGGTTTAATAGCCCTTGATCAGCCACAATGGTTTGCCCTGTCATCACTTTGTTTTGCTGTGAAGCTAAAAAGGCGTAAATTGCGCCATAATCTTCTGCATCCGGCAAATCCTGCAGCAGACTGATGGATTGAAACAGATTTAAAAAGGCATCTTTAGGAATATCAGACTGTTTTTGATGATCCAAATTCAAGGCTTTCGGGCCTTTTAATTGACTGTTGCCAATCGCCGCTGGCGCTACGCCATTGACCCGAATCTCGGGTGCAAACTCAAAAGCCAATTGCTGAATTAAACTGCGGATTGCGCCTTTTGTTGCTGTGTATACAGCGCCGCCGCCATCTGCAGCATAGGCAGCCGTAGACGTCGTCAAGACCAGTGCACCCTTGCTGGCTTTCAGCAAATCGGCAAAAATGTGTGCTGTCAGCATGTAGCCTTTTACATTGACATGAAACAGTTCATCAAAGAGTTGATCCAAATGCTCTGCTGTCATGCTTTGTATCGGCAAATTGCCATCAAAAATACCCTGTGCGCCAATTACGGCGTCTAATTTTGAGTATTTATCTAAAATTGCAGATTTGCAGCGCTGCAAGTCTGCAATTTTAGTGACATCACAGCAAAGCAATAAATCCTGCTCATTAAAATCAGAAGCAATTAGCTGCAGCTTTTCTTCTGCGATATCTGTAACAATAACTTCTGCGCCTTGCGCCTTGCAGTATTTTGCAATGCCCAGCCCCAATCCTGAGCCCGCGCCTGTGATCAATATCGTATGATTTTGCAGCAGCATAATGTCCGTCCTTTCATTTAAAGAGCCTGCATATCACAGGCTCTATTTTCCAATTTTATTTAAAATTCTGCTGGCGCGTTAGCAGGTTTAGGCTTATTTTTCATAAACACTGGCACTGAAATATTCAGCGCAAAACGGCCATCATTGCTGACTGCATTTTTAGTTTCTAAATCTTTAGACCAGCTCAAACCTACGAACAAGCCGCGGCCAAAATCTTTCAGCACCTGTACGCCTAAACCAATCTGGCGCGCTTTGCCATTGGTCGTGCCATAATAAGCAGTGCCGTTGTTTTCATCACTGGTTACCTGCTCACGCACATAGCCAATCGGTCCAATTTGCAGGCCCTGATGAATCGAATCCAGTTTTTTCAGCACAGTAGCATCAAAGAAAAATTCATCGCCAGAGAGGTACTTGGTCTTATCATTTTCAAAGTTATAAAAATAATGAGATTCAAAAGACATATTCCAGTCTTGATTCATTAAGCTATAGCCAACACGTGGATTAATTGACCAGTATTCACCGCTGGTATTGGTGCCGCCAAGTTTCCAAGAACCTGTTGTTGCAATGGCGCCCACCCCTGCACTGACAAATTGCCCTGGGCTTAAAGTCCAAGCAATATCTGCAAAATGCACATCAATATTGGCAATATTGGTATTTGAATGCGTGCCTACTTCCCCAAGCATAGGGTTGCTGATTTCTTCCTCTGCCAGAATAAATGGCACAGCCAGCCATGCACGATAATCACCGCCTAACAGCTGGAAGCCTGGGGTATAGATAAAAATAGAGGTAGACGCTGGCGCATTTAATTTAAGCCCCATATTGTCGCCGTTATCATCCTTCAATTGGCCGTTTAGATGCTTGGTTGAACTGGTGTAGTACAAACCTGGCGGAAGCGGCGCACTTAAAGGAATACCCATGGTATTGCCTGCTGGCGCCTGCGGTGCTGCCCCTGGCTCTAAAGCCCAAACCGTTTGAACAATAGACATGCTCAAAATACTTAAAGCAAATACCTGCTTTAATTGTTTTTTTAACATTGCTGACTCCATTAGCTTTGTTTATTCCAGTTGTTAAACTATTGAAATGTACAAAATAAAGTCACCAAAAAAACACGAATTCAGTTATGAAATTAATAGATACCAGAGTGATGCTGCAGCAGCATAAATAGCAATTCTATCTATAAGAATGAGACGAGTAATAATCAAAAAAATCATGAATTTTAATTAAAAAAAGCAGAATCTAAAGCATTCTGCTTTTTTTTTGAGATAGACAGCTCAGCTCCATGAAATAGAGATGCTGAAATCACACCGCTATTTCAAAGCAGTACTAGCTTGTTTTTAAACATGAGCTACACGATAAATCTCGCCATTAATCTTCAAATACTTTGGCTTGATGCACCAAGTCCTGAAATACAGCCCCATCCTGTATTTGGTTGGCGCTGAGTAATGCCAGTTTCACTAAAAAAAGTTCTCGTTTGGACTCAGAAACGCTATCTAAAGTTTCTGCCAGCAGATCATAGACTTTTTCTAAATCTGGAATGCTGATTGTGTTCATACTGTCACTCCTTGTGCGCTGTGCAGAAATTGATTTAAAGTTTGTGTGATGGACTGTTCGACATAGTTCATCCAACGTCCATTTATATGGTGTTCAGGACGGACTAAATAAACAGCGCCAGCTTGAGCAAAAAATTGTTCTGCAGCAATTTCTGGTGTAATACTAAAAGTATGCTCAGCTTCTGTTGACTTTTGTCCGTCTACTGCTAAAGCGATGATTTGAATTGGAATACCTTGCACTTTCAGCGCAGTTATTTCTGCACTTAAAGTCGCAGGCAGCTGGCCTTGCTCCGTTATCGCTAGGACAGTAAATTTTCCAGAAATTGCATCATATAAATATGAGCCATCTGCAAATTTTAAATTCGGGATTAACGCGCCATTTTCTGTGATTTCATTCATTTTAGCGTTGTCATCACAAGCACTATTTAAAGGTGAAAGTGTATATGCATGCGGTCTTGAGGTACGCCAATGATAAAGCGGGCGCACAAATTCATGCTCCAATGATAATGACAGCACCGCGTCACGCAATAAGCGATAGCCCTCTGTTGGCGGCGCCATAAAACGCGTGGATTTTCCTGCTTCTGCAATAATTTCCCGTGCAGCACCAACTCTATCACAACTATAGCTCTGCAATAGTTTCTCTGAGGCCCAGCCCTTCACTACGCCAGCGAGTTTCCACGCTATATCTTGCGCATCTTGAAAGCCTGTATTGGCTCCCCGCACACCAAAAATAGGCAGTAAATGAGCTGCATCACCCGCAAAAATAATTCGATTATGAACATAACGATCTAAAGTTAAAGCACGTGCAGAATAAACGGTACTCCAATCCATTTCCCATTCTAAATGGTCTTTGCCAATCATTTTCAGCTGGTCATTGACAGCCTTATGCAAATTTTCAGGCAACAGCGCTTCTTCCGGAGAAATCGCAGGGTCTAGCTGATAATCAAATCGCCAAATGCTGTCTGGTTCACGATGCATCAAAATAGTATTGCCGGGATTCCAGTCTGGAGAAAAATAAGCTAAACGCTCAGTTGGATAATCCAGCTTAATACGAATATCAGCAATCACAAACCGACCTTCATAACTGGCACCTTGCATTCGCAGCTTCATGCGCTCACGGATTGGGGAACGGCCGCCATCGGCTGCAACAACCCATTTTGCGTGATGTGTATAGCTGCCCTCCGACGTTTCAATTGTTAAAGTGACTTGATCATTTTCTTGAATATGATCACTAACCTTGTTGCCCCAACGCACCTCAATATTGGGCTGCTGTTGAATACTGTCTAAAAGGAAATGTTCCAGCCAGTTCTGCTGCAGATTATTTAAAGGCGCAAACTGATCATGAACACTGGTCGGCGATGCCATACGGAAAGCAATTTGGCCTTTATAAATAGAATTGCCATGCGTCCACGGCAAAGCTTTAGTCATGATGCGTTCAGCAGCACCTGCCGCTTGTAAAATTTCCATGGACCGTTTGGTGTACACCAAAGCTCGGCTGCCCTCAGACAGCTGCTGTTCGGCAGTAAGTAAAATAACCTTAACACCTTGCTTCGCGAGCAAAAGTGCAACCGTCATGCCTATAGGACCTGCCCCCACCACTGTGACTGTCTGATCATCTGCTGCATCAGCTTCAGCAGTGTGAAAATATGGATACACTTGGTAGTTATAATACAAAGACTTTCTAGGCTCTGTAGCTGGGTTATGCATCATTGACTCCTTGTCATTTCATTCTTCATTTTCATTACAGTTGCCGATTCAGCTGGATACGTTCACTTGTGTCTCAACAGCTTCAATACCCAAATTTCAGACTGCAAAATATTTTCTCTTATTTAATAAATTATGCATTACATAATTTATTTACATATTAAGTAATTTTTAATAAGTATGCTGTTAGAAATATGAAAAATCAAGTTTTTAAAAATGTGTTTTTTTATTCAGTTGAGGATTTCTTTTACCGCATAATCCTCTGAAAAAATAAAGAATAATCCTCTTGCAGGATTATTCTTTATCTTGACTTAAACAAGTGGAAAGAATTATTTAAACTTCCACGTATAGTCGATATTTACACGCTGCTCTTTGGCCGTTTTAAAGGTTGCCTTGGGGCCAAAATCATTTTTGTAATCTTCATGGCGCAGGCGGATAAACAAGCCTTTTAACGGCGTGCTTTGCAGCTGATAGCTTAACTCAATACCAAATTTGCGCTCTTCGAGTTCCTGACCCGGCTTTAAGTTTTCAAGATGAATATCTGAGCCTTTGGTATAGCGAGTCATCAATTTCAAACCCGGCAGCTGATTTTTAAAGTCGTAGTCATAGCGGACAGACCATGCTTTTTCATTTGGGTTTAAAAAATCACTGCCCCAGGCATCCATATAAGTATTGGTTTCGCCGCCACTTAAGTAGGGAAAACCTGTATCACCTGAGTTATGAATATAGCCTGCGCTAATTTTATGGTTATCAATGCCGAGTCCCACAATCATATTGCCATGATGGTTATCAATATTACCCGCTAAAGCTTCACCTTCATCGACTGTTTGGAAATAGCGGAAATCATTGAATAGGCTGTAGTGCTCATCAAAATGGTAGGTATTTTTCGACCACAACGTATATTGGTTATATACATCATGTAAATTGCCATAGAACAGACCCACCACGCGTTCAGGGTTAAAGTAGTAATAGCCGCCTGCATAATGCAGGCCTGAGGTTTCCACCGACGGATATTTCATGTTCGCGCCTGAAAGCTTGATTTTTTCCCAGTTGGTAGAATCTCGATGCGTTACACGGTCTACATAGCCCGCTTCTAATTTAAAGTTTTCTAAGTCTTTAGATTCTAAAGCCACACCCCGATAGATTTGCGGCAAGAGTCGTGCTGGAGAACCAAGCAAAACAGGAATATTTGGAAATAGCGTGCCTGCTTTAATTTCAGTTTGTGACACTTTGGCTTTTGCAGTCAGGCCAATTTTGCCAAAAGAATCGGCTGGATCACCATTTTTATCTACAGGCATCAAAGCAGTACCTTGATAGCCTTCTTTCCCCCAGAGATTAAAGCCTGCACCTGCATATAAATCTATACCCAACCCAACGGCACCCTCTGTATAGCCAGACTTTGCATTTAAAATAAACCCTTGCGACCACTGGCGGGCAGCTGATTGTTTCACTTCTGGATCGGTAAAATTGCGGTCTAAATAAAAATTACGGGCAGTTACAGCAACACTGCTATCTTCAACAAAATCAGCCAATGCCGCTGAGCTGATGAAACACCCTAAAATCACTGCACTTTGTGTTAAACGAAATTCCATTTGCTTTATTCCATGCATAGTTCAGCACAAGACATGCAGTGCATGTCCTGAAATGTGCTTTAGTTAAAATCGAAAATTTAAATTTGAAGTATTAAATCTGACGTGTTTTATGACGTCTGCGCTGCTAGGTGCGGCTGTCGGTTAATCAATCTGTACAGTACGAATATAGCCAATGCAGCAAAGACAAAAATTAGTGCAAAATATCCATAAAGCGTGAGCGCTGGAATACCTTGATCAAGTAAATAACCGGCTGTAATTGGAGATGATATTCCACCAAAACGGCCTACACCGGTCGCCACACCTAAACCTGTCGAACGCATATTGGCGTCGTAAACATTCATGGTGGTTGAGTAAGTACCTGCCAGAGAGCCCGCTACAAACATGCCCAATGCAATGCCAAATACGATCATGAAAGTGAGTACATTTGACAGGGCAACAAAACAAATCATAGAAATTGCATTGCAAATTAAAAATGCCATCAGCGATTTAAACAGGCCAATTTTAGTCGTCAATACGCCCAAGATAATTGAGCCGACAATTGCTCCCAAACTCACCATCATGCCAATTTGAATACTTTGCTCATTGCTTAATCCTGATGCCGCAATAATTTTTGGCGTAAAGCCCAAAATAAAATAGAAACCAAATAAAATAAAGAACATGGCAAACCAAAGAAGTACTGTCTGACGGATATATTGACCCGAAAGCAATAATTTAAATGACCCTTTCGCTTCAGTTTTCAATTCCAATTCAGGCAAGTTTTGAACTGTATCCATCTCCATTTTATTGAGCAAATGATTCAGGCGCTGCAGCGCATTTTTTGGTTTCTTATACATCAGATATTCAATCGATTCTGGCAAGGCTTTTAGAGAAACAAAGAACATCACTAAAGTAATGACACCTGCTGCTATAAAGATATAGCGCCAGCCAAAGTCATTGATGTAATACTTAGTTAGCATTCCGCCTAGAAAGCCTCCAGCACCGTAGCATGCTGAAAGTATGGCAACCGAAAGCCCTTTATTCTTTTTAGAAGAATATTCACTGGCCAAAACCATGCAAACTGTTGAAATTCCACCCAAACCTAAGCCCGAAATGAAACGCAATGCCAACAATTCATTCATAGTATTGGCAATGCCTGAGCCAAACATGCTCGTGAAGCAAATCACGAGGCTGATTAAAATCAAATTACGGCGGCCAATTTTGTCTGCCAAAGGCGAAATAAAAATTGAACCGACTGTCATACCGATCAACCCCATACTGATCAGCAATCCAACTTGCGTTGAGGTTAACGCTAAATCCTGCGCCACTGAATTTGCGACGAAGGTCATAATCATAAAATCTAGACCGTCAATTAAAAAAAGTACGGCCAGTAAAGTCACCACGGCCCATTGGTAACGGCTCATGGCTTTATTTTCAATTGCTGCTTTAATATCTATCGACATTGTCTATCCCTTTCAGCAAGCATCATCACGATGCATTTTTAATAAGAAGTCTGAACAAATTCCTGTGTTCAGCTTTTTTCAGTAAAAGTTTTCCCCTCAGCGAAGATGAACTTCGCTGAAAAGTGAGAGTTGAATAAAGATTTTAAGATTCTGCTTTAATCAGCGTACTGATATCCTTTCAGCTGCCGCATAAACGGAACCTATTCAGCTGTGGGTTGCCGAAGCAAATTAAGCCACTGTACTCGGCTGATACTGCACACGCAGCAATTTTTTATCGAGTTTCCCTGTAGATGTTTTGGGCAAGCTGCCTGTAATCACGATGCTCTCAGGTAACATCCACTTCTCATAGAACTGCGCCAAATAGCTTTTGACATCCTTCTCACTCAATCCACTCTGACTGACTAGTACCACCATTGGACGTTCGCCCCATTTTGCATCAGGTATAGCAATCACTGCAGCTTCAGAAATTTGATGATGACTGCATAAACGGTTCTCCATATCGACAGAGCTGATCCACTCGCCGCCTGACTTAATCAGATCTTTCATTCGGTCAACAATGCGGATATAGCCATCTGGACGGATGGTTGCAATATCCCCTGTGAGCAGCCAGCCATCTTCCGAACATGCGCTAATGGTTTGCTCCCAAGAAAGATAATTTTGTGTAATCCACGCAGAGCGTACTTGCAGCTCACCACAGCTTTCGCCATCCCATGCCTGTGCTGTTCCGTCATGACCCATAATGCGCATATCCACCAAAGGAATAGGCAAGCCATTGCTGGTTTTAATTTCAAACTGTTCTGCTTCAGGCAACTGAAAATGTTCTTGCTGCAGCCAAGTCTGACTTGCAATCGGTGAACATTCCGTCATGCCCCAGCCATTTTGCAGTGACATATTCAGCTTTTCGAAACGGTAGAACATATCATCCGTTGCTTGAGAACCGCCAGAATGAATACGCATGCGGTAATCAAAATGCCAGCGCTCAGGCTGAGTTTCCAATAGGTCTAAAATTTCAGTCCAGAAAGTTGGCACTCCAAGAATAGCCGTCGCTTGATGCTGCACGGCCAAATCCAGAACTTCGGTCATGTTAATTCGCGCACCCGGCAATATTTGGTTAATGCCCAGCATGGTGCCTGAATATGGAATACCCCATGCATTAACATGAAACAGGGGCGTTAAAGTCAGCAAAGTATCATTGCTGCTAAAACCAAAACCGCTTTGCAGCGAGCAGCTTAATGCATGCAGCACAGTGGAACGATGTGAGTACACCACACCTTTAGGGCGACCAGTCGTCCCCGATGTATAGCAAATGCCAACCGCTGCATTTTCATCAAATGCTCCAGAAGGCCAATCCTCTAATGGCTCAGCATTTTTTAACTGCTGCAAAGTCAATGGGTAATCAGCATGCTGACCATTCACAATAATGGTTGGAATCTTCACCAGCTGTTCAATCTTTTTCAGCAGCGGAATCAGATCTTCATCAACAATTAAAATACTGTCACCTGCATCAGCAATAATATAAGCCAGCTCTTCTGGCGTTAGACGTAAATTTAACGGATGCAATATGGCATCTACTGCTGGTATAGCGTAGTAACAGGCTAAGTGCGCAGCATGACTCCACATCAGCGTTGCAACACGGGTACCCGATGGAATATTTAGTGCTTTTAAACCGCCAGCAATACTTTTTGCCTGATGCGCTAATTCGCGATAGGTCAAAGTCTCTGTTTGATTCGGCCCAATGCGTGAAATAATTTTACGGTTTGGAAAGATCAGTTCTGCGCGTTTAATTAAATCAGTTACCCGCAGCGGCACATTCATCATTGTGTTTTGAATCGCCTGAGCTGCATGCGCTTCACGCAATGCATTAAAGTCAATCACATCCATTTTGATTTCCTTTTGATTTTTTAAATATTGATCTAATTAGTAAATTTCAAACAATGCTGCAGCCCCTTGACCGCCGCCAATGCACATGCTGACTACACCTAATTTGGCTTTACGGCGTTGCCCTTCAATCAGCAGATGGCCTGTTAAGCGCGAACCGCTGGCACCATAAGGATGACCCAAAGCAATGGCCCCGCCATTCACATTTAATTTTTCCATGGGTATGCCCAACTTTTGCTGACAATACAGCACTTGTACAGCAAAGGCTTCGTTAATTTCCCACAAATCAATATCATCTACAGTCAGGCCCTGCTGTTTCAGCAGTTTTGGAATGGCATAGACTGGACCAATGCCCATTTCATCAGGCTCACAGCCACTTACAGCAAAGGCTCTAAAAGCGCCTAAAGGCTGCAGATTTTTACGCGTAGCTTCATCTTCAGACATTAATACGCAAGCAGATGCACCATCAGAGAATTGACTGGCATTCCCCGCACTCACCGTCCCTTTCGGCATTGCTGTACGGATTTTAATAACATCTTCCAGCGTTGTGCCTACGCGAATGCCTTCATCTAAAGACACTTCTGCAGTTTCAGTTTGAATGCTTCCCGAAGCCCGATCAAACAATGTACGGCTGATCTTAATCGGTGCAATTTCCTGCTGAAACAGTCCTTCTACACAGGCCTTTTCCGCTCGCTGCTGGCTCAATGCGCCATAAGCATCCTGTTCGGATTTACTGACTTGATAACGCTTTGCCACTGTCTCTGCAGTTTGCAGCATATTCCAGTAAATTTCTGGTTTATTGGCTTTTAGTCATACTTCCTGAGACATGTGCATATTGAGCTGGTTTTGTACACATGAAATAGACTCAGCACCACCAGCGACTAAAATTTCACTTTCACCCAGCATAATGCGGTGCGCACTTTGTGCAATGGCCTGTAAACCACTGCTGCAAAAACGATTCACCGTTACGCCGCTAGTACTTGCTGGCAAACCTGCTCGTAGCGCCGCCATACGAGCAAGGTTAAAACCGTTGGCCGCTTCCGGATTCGCACAGCCCAAAACTACATCTTCTACCAAGGCACCTTCAATGCCTGCACGTTCAACTGCCGCCTGTATGACATGGCCTGCCAGTGTTGCGGTATGTGTTGTGTTGAAAGATCCTTTCCAAGATTTTGTGAACGGTGTCCGTGCAGTAGAAACAATGACTGCTTTTTTCATTTTATTATCCTTAAATTCTTAAGCAATTTTTTCTAGTGCTTGGGTTTTCACATGCTTCTGCCAAAATGAATCAGCTTGGTCAGAGGCCAACATTCGAATTTGACGCTGAATCAAAGCATCCGAAAAATGCTGTTCGATGTAATGCATTGGCCCACCGCGTCCTGCTGGGAAACCATAACCATGTACAAAAACCAAATCGATATCTGCTTTAGTGGAAGCAATCTCATCATTTAGCACATCTAATCCTTCAAGATACAAACTTAAGATTAGGCGCTGCGCAATCTGTTCTGCAGGCAATTTGATTTTAAATGCTTGATTTGAAAGCTCAGACAAGCTGTCTAAATTGAAATGGCTATTTTTAGCTTCATAGCTGTACCATCCCTGCTGTGTTTTTTGGCCAAAAAGCTGGGCATCAACGAGCTTTTGCAAAAGCCGTATGCCTGCACCATTAAATTTGCCGTTCCATGAACTAAGCAGTAAATCATTGCCAATGAGATCCATCACTTGGAATGGCCCCATTTTCATGCCCCAGCTGCGCATAGCACGGTCAATCTGCTCAGGTGAAACACCTGTAGAAGCTAAAGCCAAAGCTTGTGATAAATAAGCATCAAAAATACGTTTGCCAATAAAGCCTGGTCCAACTTGCGATACAACAGGTATTTTTCGAATACGCTGCGCTAAATGTTTGGCATGCGCCAAAACGGCATCCGCTGTTTGAGCACCCTGAATCACTTCCAGCAATTTCATGTACTGTACAGGGCCAAAGAAATGCAGGCCTAATACACGTTCTGGATGAGCCGTGACCGAAGCAATCTGATTTAAATCTAAGCTAGAGGTATTGCTGGCCAAAATAACCGATGCTGGACAGTGTTCACCCAAGCTTTTAAAAATAGATTGTTTCAGCGCTAAATTTTCACTGACAGCCTCAATCACCAAATCCATATCACTTGCATTTTCAAGGCCATTTAAAACATGGATTTTTTCAGCTTTAGCACCTTTGGAAACTGCTATTTTATCTACCGCTTTTTGTGCTGCCTCTGTATTGATATCAAATACATAGGTTTTAATTCCAGCACTGTTTAAGCAGGCAGCAATTCCTTGCCCCATGAAGCCTGCACCAATCACTGCAGCACGCTGAATTTTGGGCGCGTCTGGTGCTAGCTTTGGCAATTTCTGTGCTGATTTTTCAGCAAAAAAGATATGGCGCAATGCTTCAGATTCTTTTGAATACAATACTTGTGCAAAAAGCTGGGCTTCTTGCTCACAGCCTTGTGCAAAACCTTTGTGAATGCCAACAGCGACAGCATCCAACACTTTTTCTAAAGCAGGATTATTATGCGGATAAGCACGCAGCTGTAGTTTGGCAAATTCCAGCAACGGTGCTGCGCTGAGCTGATCCAATTTCACTTGTGATAAACGGACAATGCTTTGGCTGTCTTGGATCAATTGTTCTGCCAGCTTAAGCGCTTCATCCAATACATTTTGATCCGCTATAGCCTGCAGCAGCAATGTGTCTTTGAATGAGTCTGCATTACTTAATTCTGCTGACAGCATCATTGACATACTACGCTCTAAACCCACTGCACGCGGTAAACGTTGCGTACCTTCACCGCCCGGAATCAGACCTAATTTTGTTTCAGGCAAGCCAATTTTACATTTCGCATCTGCAACACGGGCATGGCAAGCCATGGCTAATTCCAAACCACCGCCCAACACAAAACCTTGCAAGCACGCTACGATAGGTTTCTGATAATTTTCAATCAAGTAAAATAAATCTTGTGTCAAATGCGGATAAGCAAAGGCTTGTCCTGCTGCAAATTCTGTTAAATCACCACCGACAGAAAATACACCATCTTTACCAGAAATAATGACTGCCTGTACTTGGTCATCTTGTTCTGCTGCCAACAAAGCATCAAATAGTTGCTGACGCTGTACCTGATTCAGCACATGCATTGGCCCATTCGACATTTCAACTAAGGCAATATGATCGTTTAAATATTGATATGGCATGATCTGATTATCCTTATAGTGCTTGGCTTTCAAATGATGCAATACATGCAGCTCCGCTTTGCAGAAGCGCGGAAAAATAAATGCCCTTGCTTAAAATGCCATGCATATAAAATTCAGCAGTCTGAATCTTAGTTTGATAAAACACACTATTCGCTGGGCTATTTTGCAGTTTTTCATGAGCCACAATTGCACTACGCGCCATCATCCATGCACCTGCGGTATAGCCCGCAAGCATTAGGAATGGTACAGCGACCGCCAGCTTTTCATTCAGCTCCAGGCTAAGCATATCTGTTAATGCCTGCTCTAAACGTTCCACACCTTGCGCATAAGGTCGGTAAATACTCTGCAATTCGGGAATTTGAGCCAGCTGGTCTTCTGTCTTTTGCATTAAGGCCAACAGCTGTCTAAAGATTTCACCTTTATCTCGGTAAATTTTACGCATCAGCAAATCATTGGCTTGAATCGCGGTAGTACCTTCATAAATGGTAATAATTCGTGCATCTCGATAATGCTGTGCAACACCAGTTTCTTCAATAAAGCCCATGCCGCCATGCACTTGTATACCTAAGTAAGTCACTTCCTGCCCAACTTCTGTACACCAGCCTTTCACAATTGGAGTCAGCAGTTCTGGCAAGGCTGAAAGTGATGGGTCTGCATTGTGACTTAAACTTCCATCCAGCATTTCAGCTGCAGCATAGACCAAGGCACGCATCGCTTCATTTTGCGCTTTCATGCTCAGCAGCATGCGTTTGACATCTGGATATTCAATAATCGGCAGCTTTTCACCTGCGGCATTTCGTCCACCCTGCACGCGGGTTTTGGCATAGTCCACGGCTTGCTGATAAGCTCGTTCGCCCAAGGCTGGGCCTTGCATACCCGAATTTAGACGCGATAAATTCATCATCACGAACATATATTCCAGTCCGCGGTTTTCTTCTCCAACCAAATAGCCTACTGCACCGCCATTATCACCATAGCTCATGACACAAGTTGGACTGCCATGAATTCCCAATTTGTGCTCAATAGATACACACTGCACATCATTGCGTGCACCTAAGCTGCCGTCAGCATTGACTAAACATTTAGGTACAACAAATAATGAAATGCCTTTTACCCCAGCAGGTGCAGTCGGTGTACGGGCTAAAACCAAATGAATAATGTTGTCGGTGAAATCATGCTCACCATAGGTGATAAATATTTTCTGACCAGAAATTAAATAATGATCATCTTGTGGAACAGCTTTGGTGCGGATATTCGCTAGATCTGAACCTGCTTGCGGCTCTGTCAAATTCATAGTGCCTGCCCACTCGCCTGACACCATTTTGGCTAAATACGTCTGTTTTAATTCTTCAGAAGCGCCAAAGCTCAACGCCTCAATTGCCCCCATATTTAAGGCTGGACTGAGTGCAAATGACAAGTTTGCAGAGGTAATCATTTCTTCAATGGCTATGGCCAATAAATGCGGCAGATTTTGTCCGCCAAACTCTTCTTCACATCGGATACCATTCCAGCCTGCATCTACATACTGTTGATAGGCCTGTTTAAAACCTTTAGGGGTAAATACAGTGCCATTTTCCCAGCGGCAACCTTCACGGTCGCCCGAATGATTCAGCGGCGCCAATATTTCACTTGAGAATTTCCCAGCTTCCTGCAGCAGCATATCCACCAATTCAGGGCTGATGTCATCGCGCTGGCGAATTTTTGCAGTGCGATCTAAGCCAATCACACCTTCAATTAAAAATTTCGCATCATCAATTGGCGCTTGATACTGTGTCATCCACTTATCCTTAAGTTTTTCTTTTGCATATCTCTTTAATTAAACATCAACTTAGTTGACATTAATCATCCTATGCAGTGTTCTAATAATTGTCAACCACATTGACATAATTATTTTTTAAGCTAAGATTTCTGCTATGAATAACTCAAAAAATTAAATGTCTTATGAACATCACACATCCCTATTTACGACAGCTGCTGGGTTTAAAATATGACTGGATTGAAAGCCAAATCCATGACAGCGCGGTTAAAGCGGGCTATGGGCATCTTACGCCTGCATTAACACGTCTTTTTGGTCATATGCGGCAGAAGCCTGTTTCTATTTCGGATCTGGCACGCAAGATGGTGATTTCACGTCAGGCCGTACACAAATTGCTGATGGAAGCCAAAGAATTAGGCTATGTCGAACTAATTGACGATGAAAAAAATAAGCGCATTAAATTAGTAATTTTTACTGAACAAGGCAAAATCATGTCTAAATCTGCAATCAGGGATTTGGCGAGCCTAGAGCAGCAGCTGAGTCAGCTTTTAGGTGAAGAAGATTTTATGCATTTGAAACGAATTTTGGCCAAGGACTGGAACACATGAGTACTGACACCCATGCAGATAAAATTTTTCTAAATAAATTATTAAATGGTGAAACAATAAATTCGCATTTTGCAGGAAACCCTTTAGGTGAGGCAATGCAGCTGCATATTGAAAAAATTTCACTGCATAAAATAATTTTAAAATTTACGATCAGCCGCATGTTTACCCAAGGCAATGGCGTCATTCAAGGCGGTATTGTTTCCGCAATGCTGGATTTTGGCGCAGCTTATATTGGTCTATTAAATACTGAGCCAGATAAAGTTGTCGTGACTACAAATTTATCGATCAATTATCTGCGTGCGGCGCCTGCTGGACAGTATTTTGTAGAAGCTGAATTAGACAAAGCTGGGAGTAAAATGGTCTTTGCATCAGCCAAGCTGTATCAGCAAGCAGGAAAAAATATTGCTTCGGCAGTATTTTCAATGGCAGTTGTTTAATCTGCTTTTTCGCTTATTTCATCAGTAAAAAATAAAACTCATTAAAAAAATGAGTTTTATTAGGATCAATTTGATCTCTTGCCAAAAATCAAAAACATTCAGAATTAATTTTTCAATAAATAAAGAAAAGTTGCTTCTCTCGTAGCGATGCGAAGCATGCCCCCGCAAGAGATTTAAGAAACTGTTTACATAAATGCTTGCTCACCTGCGGAACAACATTTCTGATACTAAAAAAAGAGCATTCAGTATAAACCGAATGCTCATTAATATTTGATTTGTACAAGAAGTAAATTAGAAAGGCATAATCACTTTTAGCCAGACTGAATCACCTTTGGTTTTATTTTCCGCGATAATTTCTTTTTCGTACTTAAAAGTCGCAAACCAATCACCCACTTGATATTTCACATTTGGGCCAATTGAAAAACCGCGTGTTTTACTATTTTCAAGACTCACACCATTCACTTCATCCTCTTGAATCTGCTGATGATAATACCCGCCAACACCTAAAGTATAACTACCAAAATTCAAACCCAGCGCATAATCAAAATGAAATTCATCACCGCTTTTATAATCTGTATCTTTATTTTCACCATTAAAAATATATCCCGCCTTAAAATCTGCACTGTAGCGACCATTAATAAAAGATAAGGCATATAATGGTTCCACTGCATAACGATTAGTACCAATATTCGCAAAATCATTTTTATCGTAATCACCTGTCGGGAAATACATTTCCAGCGCGACTGCAGTATGCAAATTTGGCGAGTGATGATAGCCCAATGCGGCTTCTAAAATTGCATCGCCTAAGCCTTCTTTACGCTCAATTTGCCCCATCATTTTGCTGTCCATACGCACCAAAGGCAAAATTGCACCCAGCACCATATTACCGCCAAATAGCTTTTGCTCTGAGACCCAAATTACCCGCGGTGCAAGAGCTACAGCACTTACTTCAAAACCAGGAATATTTCGGTTATCACCATTTCCATCATTTAATTGATCTGCATTATAATAATTTGCATAAACCAGTGAGTGTACACCCGGCGGCGGCACTGCACCGCCCAAGAAGCTTTCAACACCATGCTTATAAATAGAGACACCATTTTCTAAGGCAAATGCAGAGCAAGACAACCCTGACAGCATGAGCAACATAATATTTTTATACATTGAACTTCCATTTCAATACAATTTGAATATTAATCATACTTTAGAAAATTAATAAGTTAAATTATTAACAAATTTAAAATTAAAAAACCATAATGATATATTTTATAACTATGATAACTTTTTAATTACAATTAATAAAAGGAACCTCAGCTCCTTTTAAATAGTGAAATTATTTTAATTTAAAATACAATAATTTTTTTTATTAAATCTATGCATTAAACGCAAGGTTATGATTTGCTGCCATAATAAATTTATCTGGACGTACAATCACGACATCTGCATTATGCTGCGTCATCCATTCAATTAAACTGCCTTTGATGTCAATAATATCGTCATAGCCTTTGCCATCGGCATCGACATCCATCAGCGTATAATATTTCAGATTCAGCTTTTCCCATGATTGCTGTTCTTCGGCAGTCATGATCTGACGCGGATCTTTTTTATTGCCAATAGCAACAAAATTATCCTCTAGCAAATCATCCAGATAAGCCAGTTTACCTTGTGAATTGGTTACCATCGGCTGTGGCAAAATCTTACCGACTGCTGGATTCTGCTCTGCTTTTTGCAGCAACCAGCCTTCATTCAACTCTGGCACTCGGAACATTGGACGTTCTTTTTCCAGCATTGGCACAATATGTGACAACTCTTCTTGAGACAGCTCCTGTTTAATAATTTGGCCTAACTTCACTGAGACATCGGTATAGAAAGCAACATCAGGTGCGCGTTCTACTTCATAGCTGCTTAGAATGTCTGCAGATACGTCGCCATTGAGCACCCGTTTTAACTTCCAGCATAAGTTAAAAGCATCACGGATGCCTGACTGCATGCCAGAACCTGCCCAAGGCGGCATCATATGTGCAGCATCACCCAAGAGATACGTTCTGCCTTCTGACCATTTCTCTGCATGACGCACATGGTGGCGATAGAATGCATGCTGATGAATTTCGACTTCTTTATCTGTCACACCCAGCTCATTCAAAATTGGCCACAACTGTTCATGTGTCTGGAAGTCATCTAAGGACTGGTCTTCATCTAATGGGATTTCCCAGCGATGGTTCCCAAGCGCCAATGCAATATCCACCACTGGGAATTTTTTATCCGACCAGAAAGTCAGCAAATGGCGATTTTTCCACCAACGTTTAACACGCGCATCAATCACCACCCAACGTGTATTAACAGTATCTCCGACCAGCTTAATGCCGAGTTTTTCACGTACTAAGCTTGAGCCGCCATCACAGCCTAAGACGTATTGAACATTAATACTTTCGTCTTGATCTGTTTTTAAGTTTTTATAACGGACCTCAACACCAGCATCAACTTCCTGTATATCGCTGAACATTGTTTCATAACGGATTTCAATATTGTCCTTATAGCGGTCTACACCATCTCTCAATATTTTTTCCATTGCTGGCTGGTATATTGAATACGTGGAAGGATGACGTCCCATCATGCTGTCTGGAAATGTTAAGCGTAAAATTTCATTGCCATCATAAGTAACCCAGCGCAGCCCTGCCATTTCATCCATGGTTTTGGCTAATTCCTGATCCAAACCCATGGCTTGAAAACAGCGCATTGTCCAGTCATTTACTGTCACGGCGCGTGCACGTGCATAAATGTCTTTATCTTTTTCCAGCACAATACATTTAATGCCATATTGGCCCAGCAAATTTGCTGCCACTACGCCAGAAGGCCCATATCCTACAATTGCTACATCAGCATCATATTTCATAGCATTTTAATCCTTTAAAATGTCGACTTAAGCTAAAAATTCTTTTACTGCGTTATTAAAAAACTCTGGGTGTTCCACCTGCACCCAATGGCCGCACTGACTGATAATCCGCACCTCACAGTTTTCTATATAGTTAAAAGAATCAAAGGCATCTTTGAGCGGCAAAACTTCATCTTCACGCCCCCAAAGCACCAAAGTAGGTGATTTAATTTTTGCCAGTGCTGGTCTTAAAGATTCAGCATGAAACTTTGATTGCTTCGCGCTTTCAATCAGCTCAGGGTCCATAGCCGCCAAATAGCGTGCTTCTTTGGTTTCCTCTGTCAGCATTTTTTTATCAAAAACCAAATGCTCCAAGAACTGATAAATATTTTCTTTGCTTGGATGTCCCGCAATTGCCTGAAGCATCAATTTAAGCGGGTCAGATAAAGGTAACTCTGAATTTTGCATACCGCCTGGCGCCATTAGAATTAATTTTTCTACCAGCTCAGGCTTTAAATCATGTATTGAAATAGATACTGCGCCGCCCAAAGAATTACCAATAAAACTGGCTTTTTTGACACCAATTGATTCCAGTGCTTCAATTAAATATTTTGCCAAAATGGTCGGTAAAGAACCGTTAATGACTGGTTTACTCGATAAACCATAACGCGGCATATCAATCACTATATTTGTGTAATTGGCAAAAGCAGAAATATTTTTTGCATAATTGCTTAGCCCTGTTGCACCTGGACCACCGCCATGCAACCAGACTAAATATGGACCTTCACCCCATTGGTGATAATGTACAACTGTTCCATCCGAAGTTTCTGCAAAAGCAGATTCGCCATAATTCGTTTCCATATGATTTCCCAATTTTTTTAACCATATTTATCAATCAGCCCCTGAATCGCGGAATTAAACATCTCAGTTATTTGCGCAATCTGGATTTTTCCTGGCTCTAACTGAGTGGATAAGATGATGCCGTCTGCCATGATCAGCACCATATCCGCTATCGATTCCTGTATATCTAAGCTGAGTGTTTTTTCCTTTTTATGTGCATAGAATTTAATTTGTTCTCGCATGATTGTGCGGGCATATTCCCTGACTTTATAAATAAAGTCCGCCAACTCCTGATCTTCACCATTATTTTCTAAGCCGATGAGAAACATCATTCGGTAGATTAAAGGCGGTTCGCCGAAAAACTCGACATCGGCGATCAGAATCGCAGCGTCATAATCATCCTGATTCAAATTTTGGACATCCATGCGCCCTAAAGTTTGCTTGATGCCAAATTCTAATGCGGCTAACAAAAGATTTTTTTTATTGCCAAAGTGCCAGTAAATTGAGGCTGGAGGATAACCGCTTTTTTCACAAATCATGGAAATCGTCGTTCCAGAATATCCATTGATTGACATTAACTCATAGGTCATTTTCAAAATTTTGTCTGGATCTGGAATATTTCTCAGTCTTTGTTTAGCCTTCAGTTCAGTCTTTTGTTTTTCGCTCATTAGAATCGTCATAACTGTTAAAGTTTAGGTTTATGCCCCCATGCACTTAATTTTTCAAAGCTTTCAGGGATCCAATTTTCAAAATTGATTTTCTTGCCGCCTGTACCAATTTCAATGGCAAAGCCTGACGGTGTATTCACATAAAAAGAAAATACTTCATCGTTTGGATGCTTGCCAAAATCCAGCACAATATTGTCTTTATGCTGAATGCAATTTTCGTAAGCGCGGCCAACATCATCTATTGAAAGGCACTCTAGCATAATATGGTGGACTTTTTTTGAGCCCGGCGGCATTGGCGCAAAGGCAAAAGAATGGTGTCGTCCATTCACATGCATAAAGGTTGCATCAATGACCATACCCGGCATGACTTCTTCCAAAATCGTATCGGTAATGCCTAAGCCCAAGTCTTGATAAAATTTCAGGCTATCTGCTTTGTTCTGTGCACAGACCAAGGCATGACCAATACCATTTTCAGTCATAAACTCTGTGGTATTCGCTGCTAGTGCTGCATCCGTATCTGCTAGGCCATAGATAAACTCATGGCTGATATTATTTAAATCTGCAAGAGCAAATAAACGCTGCACGTGGCGGTCCGCAGCCAAATCGCTATTTTCTGCTATGGCATAATTTTTTGCCTGCAAACCAGCAACATAATTCTGTAAATCTTGCGGATGCTGAAACTCCCAACCCAATGCTACAACATCATCAGCATCACCCTGCACAACTTTCAATGAATAGACTTTTTCATTGGTACGCAGATTTAACGCCCCCAACAGTGCTGGCATCTATGTGCAAACCTAGGCATTGTGCAAACTCTTTCCATTGATCTAGGTTTTTAGCCTCGATGGCAATATAGCTAAGCTTCGAAAAACCTTTCATCACATGCTCCCTTTTGTGATTGATTATTTCTATTTTTTAAGCTATCTATTTATAGAACGCTCGTTCTATAGTAAATTATATTTATTAGAGCTAATAAAATAGTTTAAAACCATAACAAGCTAAGTTCATGTTAAAAAAGGAATCTTTAATGGAACTAAGACATATGCGGTATTTTATTGCCGTCGCAGAAGAGCTGAACTTTACCAAAGCCGCCACACGTTTATGCATTGTGCAGCCCTCTTTGAGTAAGCAAATTAAAGATCTTGAAGATGAAGTTGGAGTACTTCTATTCGAACGAGATAAACGCAAAGTCTGCCTTACCGCTGCAGGAGAAGAGTTTTTAAAGTATGCTTATGAAACCCTTGCCAGTGCCACCAAAGCCGTGACTATTGCCAAACAGGTAGTCAATAATGCTGAGCAGAAAATCAAAATTGGAATGAATTCTGCTGCAGAACATTTTTTCTTATCGGATATTTGCGCCTATTTGGAGCATCATAATATTGCTTTAGAGCTAAACAGTGACAGCTGTATGAACAATATTCATGACCTCAAGAACTTTAAAATTGATGTCACCTTTTCTCGGTTTTCGGTCAAAGAAATTGATTATGTGAGTAAACTCATTAAAGAAGAAGACCTGTATTTGGTCATGAATAAAACCAGCAACAAAGGCAATTTATCCAAAACACCTTATCTTGCTTTTTCTCCTTTTGAAGATCCGATTGTCAATGAACAAGCCAATCACTATATCCGCCAGTCCAATATAGATGTGGAAAAGCGCATTGTGACCTCCAATTTATTCCAGTTTTTAAATATTTTTAAATCGATTACATGTTGGTCAATTGTGCCACAGCATCTCTTAGAGCATTTAAACTGCCTCACGGAAAATATTTATTTAAAAGTCCCGCTGTATATCAGTTACCGTAAAAAGAACAAAAGCCAATTAATTCATTTAATTGAAAACCATGTAATGCCATAACTGCAGCCTTGGCAAACAATTACTGCTTACATCAATATAAATATGCCTCCAGCAAGATCAGCTCACTGCAGTCATCCTATCTGTCGTTCTGATCAATGCACGGGGTTAATCATTCAGTATTTATAAGCATTATGATTTTTTTATGACCATAAATCGCGTGGTTTAAAACGAATATCCATAGTTTTCCTACAAATAAAAAGCAGAACATTGTGCGTTCTGCTTGGAGTGCATCGTTATTCAATTTACATCGATTCTTGTTTAAAAATCATAAATTGCTGTGAAATTGACTCGGTTATCAATCCCTTTTTTATCATTAAATGTTTTACGCTCACCATACATATATTCCAGTCCAAAATTGACTGGTTTTACTGGATTGTAGAATAGGTTAATCCAGCCTTCTTTAAGCTCTGCATTTTGGGTTTCATCATTATGTACGAGCCGCGAAAAGGCATTATTATCATCTGCTTTCATGTAGCCAAAACCTAAAGTGGAACGGATTTTAGGTGTTAATTTTTGGGTTAAACCCACAGTGACTGCATCAAACTGATTGGCGCGCATTTTGTTATTATCATCAAAAACATAGGCCATATTAGACCAGAGCAAGTTTTTGGTATCGCCTTTAATATGGTTATAGTCAACACGAATTAAAGTATTTTCCGCAGCTTGATATTTGCCGCCTAGCGCTACACCCCATGCCAAGAAATCATCATTGCCTGCATGATTAGTTGCTTTTTGCGTAACAAAAGCTCGGCCTGAAAGTGCTGAACCATTATCAAATTTATAATTTAACCGTCCAGTTGCTGAAGGCAGTTTTAATTTTGCATCTGGATCCGTTGTAAAGTCCTGCGTTCCTGTACGCGTTACGGTTTCAGCTTTAGAGTCTTCCAAACTAAAGGCCAAATTCAAGTTGGAATTTACCGGAACCGAGTATTTGATTTGCGGCACACGTGTGAGTGACCCGCCGACAGAAAGTGAGGCATCAACCGTTTCAGGGTAATATTCAATCGCATTGAAGTTCGACCAAGTTTGACCCAATAACCATTGATCATAGGTCATATAAGCATGACGAATACGGAAAGTATCGCGGCCAGATCCGCCAAAAAAGTCCATTTCCACTTTACCGCCAACAGCATGCTCTCCTAGCTGAGGGGTTTTAAAATTGAAGCCGAAACGTGTGGCATTTAAAGTGCTTTGGAATTTATCTGAATTTTTACGCTCTTCTGCCGATCCTTCAAGCGGCACGGCGCTGATTAAGTTATACATGGTGCTTGGACCTTTCATTTGATAACTCATGTCCGCGCGCACATTGCCGTATAACTCAAACTCAGCACCGCCCTTTGTCGTATGCTGCATAACAGGTGCAGCCGTTTTTTGCGGTGCCGCGCTTTCAACCCTTGCAGGTACAGATGCCATGGTCTGTTCATTCAATTTTTGTTCATTGGCTTTTTGCTGTTGCTGCACCAATTCCTGCAAGGCTTGAACTTGCTGCTGCAACTTCGCAACTTGCTGTTCCAAGCTCATCTCTGCATGCGTAAGCGATGTAAGCACCAGCATGGAGAGTGTTAATGTGCTTTTAGCAAAAAATCGTACATTTTTTTTCATTATTAAAGTCCTTTTATGCCCCAAATGCGTAATTGGGTATACCTACTGTTTTTTCAGGCCGAACAAAGCCATTGATAAACTCATAAAATGATGTTTATCAAATGGATCTGTTTAAATTTTGGTAAGTTAAATACGCCTCTGTATTTAATCGTTTTTCAATAATTCACGAATTTTAAATTTTTGAATTTTACCTGACGGCGTCATTGGAAGTTCATCCCAAACTTCTAAGCGTTCTGGTAAATATTGATTGGCCAATTGATGGGTTTTTAAAAATGCCAATAGCGATGGCAGTGTCAGTTCATGTTCTGGATTTTTTAGTTTCACCACGGCGCACGCTCTTTCCCCCATGCGTTCATCCGGATATGGCACTAAAGCGACTGTCGCAATCTCAGGATGCTGATAAATCAATGACTCCACTTCCGCCACAGGTATATTTTCCCCACCTCGGATAATCACATCTTTTTTGCGTCCTGCAATGCGGATATAGCCCTGCTCATCCTGATAGGCAATATCACCAGTATCAAACCAATCCTCAGCATCTGTTTCATTTAAATGTGGACGTTTTAAGTAACCGCCAAAATTTGAGCAGCTGCGGATCATCAACGTGCCAGATTGCATAGGCGCTAAAGTTTCGCCCTCATCCCCCACTATTTTCACCTCTACGCCAGGCAGCGGCCGCCCATCCGTATTGAATGAACGCTCATCATCGTCTTCTGGACAGGTCATAGTCACGGCGCCGCACTCCGTCATTCCCCACGCGGAAATCACTTTAACGCCCATATTTTGACGCGCTTTTTGCACCAAAGCACTTGGGATCGGCGCACCTGCGCATAGGAATAACTTCAAGCTCTCTAGCGATTGATGCGTATCTAAAACCGCCTCAGACAGATCATTTAAGAATGGCGTAGATGCCATGGTAAAGGTCGCTTGATGCTTATGGATCAAATCAATGGCCGCATTCACTTCCCAAACATCCAAGAGCACGGCTTTGGCTTTGAGCAGTACAGGCATGATTAAGCCATACATAAAGCCCGTTTGATGCGCCATTGGCGATCCCATCAAAATCACATCATCTTTATCCAAATGCAGCCGTTTGGCATAAGGCACAATATTAGAAAATAATGTATTCGCTGTATGCATCACACCTTTGGGTTCACCCGTTGTCCCTGAAGTAAAGACCAACTGTGCTATATCGTCTGCAGTAATCGTGACATCATTTAAAGTGTTGAGAATTTGCGGATCATTGTCTAAGCCATGGTTGAGCAGCAATTTTTCAAAGCTGTTTTCACCCTCTCCACCAATCACAACAACCTGCTCAAGGCTCGGAATGAGGTTTTGCAGCTGATTGGCCTGTTTTTCATAATCAAATTTACGGAAGATTTTTGGCACAATAAATACTTTGCTTTCAGTATGTTTCAACATGAAAGAAAGCTCGCGCTCTCTGAAAATCGGCATGAGTGGATTCAGTACAGCACCAATGCGGCGGCAAGCAATATACAGCAGTGTAAATTCCCACCAATTGGGCAATTGGCAAGAAACGATATCTTGTTTTTGCACGCCTAGGCGCTTTAAACCCAAAGCAATTCGATTGGCTGTATGCAGCATTTCACGGTAAGTAAAGCTAGTTTCAGACCGGGTTTCCGTTTTGTAGCTGACCAAGGCTATTTTATCGGGATATTGGTGCACCGCTTCATTTAAGGATTGCAGGATGGTCTTATTCAACCAGTAACCTTCTTGAATCATTTTTTCCCTGCGAGGGTGTAAAAGAACCGCATCGAAATCCATTCCGTAACTCCAATTTATAGTTATCCAACCGTTTTACTTCAAACCGCGTTATTGCCAGTTTCACAACTGTTTTTTATTTCAAATTTTGTCTATTACCCAAGCTGAACATCGGTAATAGACACATCAAACCTTTTGCATTAATTTAAGCTGGCACTGCCTTACGCCCCGCCTTGTGACGGGCAATAATGGTTTTCATAATTTGCGCAGTACCATCACCAATTTGGAAACCCAAGACATCACGCATGCGCTGTTCCATCACGCCGCGGTCATAACCTGCGTGACCGAAGGTCAGTAGACATTGATGGATTACATCATAAGCCAATTTTGGCCCCCACCATTTGCACATGCCTGCTTCTGCAGTATGCGGCAAGTGATTGTCTTTCAGCCAGAGGGTTTGCAGGCAAAGCAAGCGAGCTGCTTCAACTTGCGTTTCATAATCCGCCAATGGATGTGAAACCCCTTGAAATGCAGTCAGCGGTTTGCCAAACGCTTCACGCTGCGCTGCATATTCCCATGCCTCATCCAAAGACACACGTGCAACCGCCAGTACTTGCAACCCAATCAATGCACGGGAAAAGTCAAAACCCTGCATCACTTGAACAAAACCTTTATTTTCTTCACCTAGACGGTGATTCACTGGAACTCGCACATTATCAAAGAAAATAGAACCGCGGCCAATCGCACGCTGACCATGACAATCGAAACGTGTGGTGGTGATTCCCGGCAAATCCATAGGGACAAGTACTGCTGTGACGCCATGCGCACCAGATTCAATCGTGCCTGTACGTCCAAAAATAACCGATGCATCGGCTTGATCGGCAGCTGAAATTGAAGTTTTTTCACCATTTAAAACATATTCATCGCCATCACGTTCAATTTTAAGACGCAGACTCCCTGCATCCGATCCGCCGCGCGGCTCAGTGAGACCAATGGAAAAAATGGCCTCACCCGCCGTTAATTTTCGCAGCCAAGGCTCTACTACTTCTGGATCGCCATGTTCCGCCAAAATTTGACCATTTAACGATGCCAGTAAATTAATATACGAAAAACTTAAATCTGCTTTAGCAACGGCTTCATGAATTACACCTGCGGCTAATCGACCCATGCCTTGACCGCCATATTGCTCTGGCAGTTCAGGTGCAATAAAGCCCATTTCACCCATTTTTTTGACTAAATCACGGTCGAAAATTCGGCTTTGATCACGTTCTAAAAAACCCGGCGCAATATATTTTTGCGCAAATTTTTCTGCAGTTTCCGCTAAAAATTCTAAATCTTCGGTGATGTAAGGATTTTTACTCATGGCTCACTCCTCCTTACTTAAAAAATTTACGGAATTCAGGTTTACGCTTTTCTTTAAACGCATTGACGCCTTCACGCGATTCTTCCGTATCGTAATACAGTTTCAAAGCATACATGCCCATGCCTGCGATACCCGCTTGATGAGCGGTATCCATATTGAAGCTGCGTTTAGCAATCGCAATTGCGGTTGGGCTGCGCTCACAAATTTCTTCTGCCCATGCTTGTACTTCGGCATCTAATTGATCCGCTGGTACACATTTATTGGCTAGGCCAATCTCAACAGCTTCTTGACCTTTATAGCGGCGGCATAAATACCAAATTTCACGGGCTTTCTTTTCACCGACCACACGCGCTAAATATGCAGTGCCAAATCCTGGGTCGACTGAACCCATTTTTGGACCAACTTGACCAAAAATTGCATTTTCAGAGCAAATGGTTAAATCGCAAATGGTGGCTAGAACGTTGCCGCCGCCAATGGCATAACCTTGAACACGGGCAATCACTGGTTTTGGCACATCACGAATCGCAGTATGCAGCTCTTCCATTGGCAAGCCAATGGTGCCGCGTCCATCATAGTTGCCGTCATGCGCAGATTGATCTCCGCCAGTACAAAAGGCTTTTTCACCAGCACCCGTCAGTACAATCGCACCAATTTCACGGTCATAGCCAGCTTTGTTGAGGGCACGGATAATTTCATCGCAGGTTTGTCCACGAAAAGCATTCATTTTTTCTGGGCGGTTAATTGTGATCCATGCCACGCCATTTTTTACTTCGTATAAAATATCTTCAAAATTCATAAACTGTTCCTTTCCTTGAAAACTGCTTTTAACTTTTATTGCATCTCATTTTGAGCGTTTGAGCATTCTGCAGAGCCTTTGCCTATTGCTTAACTCTGCTCGTTTAAAACGCTTAACCATTCATGGTTAAACCGCCTGAAACACTCAGCACCTGTCCTGTAATAAAGCTGGCATCATCACTTAAGAAAAATGCGATCGATGAAGCAAGATCATCTGGCAGCCCTAAACGGCCGAGCGGGATCGCACGGGTAAATGCTTCACGAAGTTTTTCAGGGTTTGATGCGCCTTCGGTGACACCTGCTAAAAGCGCCGTATCGGTTGGGCCAGGGCAAATCACATTGACAGTAATGTTATTGCGGGAATGTTCACGCGCCAGCGTTTTAGAGAAAGCCAGCAATCCGCCTTTGCAGGCTGCATAGACCGCTTCACCAGAAGAACCCACACGCGCAGCGTCCGAAGCAATATTCACGATGCGGCCTTGATTGCGCTCAACCATACCTTTAAGCACCGCATGATGCATGTTCAGCATACCCACCAAATTGATTTGAATGAGTTTTTCCCACTCTTCTGGAACAGATTTAATGAATGGCTTAAAGATGTCCCAGCCTGCGTTATTCACTAAACCGTCAATTGGACCCAGCTGAGCTTCTGTTTGCGCAATGGCCTGATCAACGACGTCTTTATTGGTAATGTCACACTGTACTGCCAGTGCAACGCCGCCTGCTTTTTGAATATCTGCAGCCAGCTTTTGCGCAGCATCAGTATTCATATCAAAAACTGCAACTTTTGCGCCTTCCTGCGCTAAGCGCTTACATGTTGCACTGCCTATACCGCCAGCGCCGCCAGTTACAATAATGACTTTATCCTTGAGGCCTTTCATATCCGTTTTCATCCTTATGTATTATTTAAAATTGCCTGCTTTCTATGTTTTACAAGCCTCTGCTGATAGCGAGGCTGCTCAAGAAATGCAGTGCGATTATTTTTATACTGCCACTGAAATTAGACTAATCATACAATGATTTTATGTCAATACCATTACATATATTTTTAAATTCATTTTTATAATTACTTTAAATACAATATTTTATAATTTTTTAATTTATATGTATTGACATATTTTCAATAAAATCTATGCTTTTTAATAGATATTCAGCAAGGACGAAGCGCATGAGCGCAGAATTAAAATATCAAAATAATATTGCAATCATTACTTTAAAGCGTCCTGAAGCTCGAAATGCTTTAAACACAGAGATGATTGCCAATCTTGAAAGCATTGTGAGTAAAATTTCACAGCGCAGCTTGCGTGCAGCAATATTCACTGGCGATGGTACACAAGCTTTTTGCGCTGGCGCAGATATCACCGAGCTTCAGCATCGCAGTGCTGAAAGGCATTTGGATACAATACGCAAAGGTCAAAACTTATTTCAGCAGATTCATCAATTAAACTTTCCTACACTGGCCTGCATACAAGGCGCTGCTTTGGGCGGCGGTCTGGAACTGGCACTGGCTTGCACATTTCGAATTTGCAGCACGGCCGCACGTTTAGGCTTGCCAGAGATTAAATTAGGGCTCATTCCTGGATATGGCGGCACACAGCGTTTGCCACGTCTGATAGGCCAATCTAAAGCACTTGAATTAATTCTCAGCGGGAAAATCATCAATGCAGAAGAAGCGTTCAGAATCGGATTAGTGCAGCACATTTTTGAGTCAGAAGATCCCGTAAATGCTGGCCTGCAATACCTAGACAGCTTTGGTGCACAATTTCCAGCAGCAGTGCAGCATGCGCTTAAAGCTGTACAGAGTGCCTCAGATTTAGATATTCATACAGGACTGGCTTTAGAAGCTGATTTATTTATTGGCGCGAGCCAAACAGCAGACGCTGCGGAAGGTATATATGCTTTTTTAGCCAAACGCCCCGCTCAATTTCAGCAAAAATAATGGATATACAATAAGCCTATACATATAGATCGCTTCATTAGGGTGCTTAAGTTCAGAAATAATGCTCAGCAGATGCGTTCATTCATCAAATGGACCGCTCTGCTAAAACTGCCCTCTTCTGTTTATATGTCTAGCCGATATACTATAGGCGCCATACGTGAACAAAGACTTACGGAAATACATGCAAGGTTCAAATACACCGCCATACGATCAGTCCTTATACTCCGTCCATAACCGGCTGTTCTTTAGATTGTTTCAAGTGGGCAATAGCTTAGACCGTCAATGCTTAAAAGAGTTAGGCATTTCGCCTGTGCACTGGTCTGTTCTTGGTGCGCTTTCCCGCCCGCATGTTAAAAATATCGGCATGTCTTTTTCTGATCTAACCGAATATTTAGGCATTAGCCGGCAGAGTTTGGACAATGTACTGAAAAGACTGGAACGTGAAGATATCGTTCAGCGAGTGACTGCAAGCCATGACAAACGCGCAAAGAATGTCGCGCTGACTCCTTTAGGCCACCAAAGCTGGGACGATTATCAAATGAAGTTTTTTCAGTTCTATAGTCAGGGCATGCAAAATTTTGTCTTTGATGATGCAGTTACACTGATTCATTTACTGAATAAATTAAATGATGGACTCAAGCAGATTAAAATCGAAGATATTGACGATGCAAGCGAATGATTTTTAATCAATTGTATTTAAATAATTGATTTAGATTAACTATAAAGATTTGAATACTGATGCTTCAATTCGTTTTATTTTCAATATAGGCTGTGAAACAAGCTTTTATTGTGCGCTGTAAAAAGAAAGCCCTAACCATTGACGAATCAGCGATCAGGGCCAGCCTGAAGATATTATGCTTTAGATTATTCTGCCTTTTGCGGATCGTACTGCTTGTCTTTAATGAACAGACCAGAGACAGCGCCGCATAAGAAATAAGCGCCGCCCATAATTAAGAAACCGAGGCCAATAGAACCGCCGCTCGCCGCCGCGCCAATAATGGCTGGAGCAAACATTGCACCAATACGGCCAGCATTGTAAGCACCGCCCACCGCCGTACCGCGAATAGAAGTTGCAAAGCTTTCTGTCATATAGGTTGCATTAATTGCGTATGGGATGCCATAAAGGAAACCAAAGAAAATCAGTAAGTAAGCAATATTATCTGGAGAGTTAAACAAAACAATCACAGGTAAAAACACAGCAGTACCAATTGCGCCAAAGGCAAAAACAAAACGGCGTCCTAGGCGGTCAGCTGCATAGCCAGCAATCACCTTACCGAAAATCATCGCCACATACGTACCAATCATATACCCTGCCATCGCTTTAAAGTTCATGTGTAGCTCTGATTCTAAATACGCGGGCATCCAGTTGTTTACGCCATAGTAGCCAAACTGCAGAAAGCCGGCTGTGATCATCCAAAGGATAAACATTTTGCGGTTACGCGAGTCAGCAAAAATTTCTTTGACTGTGCTTTTCTTCTTCACATCTGCTTGTACTGCTTGCTGCGGTGCATATTTTTGCATTAAACGCGCACGCTGCCATGACTCTGGCTCTGGCACCAGTTTTTGAATAAAGATCGCTAAAGCTGCAGGAATAATTGCGACAAAGAATAAAACTCTCCAGCCATAATCAGGAATGATCCAGCCTGCCAGCAAAGTCGCTACAATATAGCCAACCGTCCAGCCTGCCTGTAATGTACCCAATACCGTTGTTCTATATTCGGTCGGCACATATTCAGCCATCAGTGTATTGGCCGCAATATACAAAGAGCCAATCCCAAAAGCAGAGAGGAAACGCAGTACTGCAAATTGCTCAAAGTTTTGGGTAAAGCCTAAGGCTGCAGTTAAAATTGAAAAAACTAATATTGAAATGACCACCGTCTTTACTCGGCCTAACTTATCACATGCCCAGCCGCCCATAAAACCGCCCACGGCCATACCCGCAAGTGTAAAACTGCCTAGTGCTCCCGCCTGCAAATTGGTCAATCCAAATTCTGCTTTTAAACTATTTAAACTGAATGAAAGCAGCAGCATATCCGCGCCATCCACCAGCAGTGCTAGAAATGCGAAGATAAAAGCAATTTTTTGAGTATTTTTGGTTGCTGGCTTGATTTTCGCCAGCTCAATTGTTAATGCATCCGTCATGTAAATTATTCCCTTATTTCATTTATTTAGGTCAATTCGTTATTTTTCAAAATTATCTTTCAATCCTTAGGAAGAAAATTTTGTTTATGAAATAAACACTTTTTTAAATCCCAATATGAATTCTCCGCTTGTACTAATCCTGAATAAAAATAGGCTTTTCTAAAAGCCCATATCGCGGTTTGAGACTAATCAAAACAGGATGATAATTCAACAATTTTTGAATATTAATTTTGTATTGCGAAATTTATTATCAAATAATTGATAAATTACCGCTTTTAAGCTATGTTTAAAATGGACTTAATACCGAATTACAAAAAACACGGAGTGTGAAATGGGTGCGTTAACAGGCTTTCGCATACTGGACTTGAGCAGAATTTTAGCCGGCCCTTGGTGCAGTCAAATTTTGGCTGATCTGGGCGCAGAAGTGATTAAAATAGAAAAGCCGGATCATGGCGATGACACCCGAATCTGGGGGCCGCCATGGCTCAAAAACAACAGTAACGAAGATACACATGAATCTGCATACTACCTTTCTGCCAATCGCGGCAAACATTCTGTTGCTGTGGATATTTCGACGCCAGCAGGTCAAACGCTGATTCATAAGCTGGTGCTTGAAAGTGATGTCGTCATTGAAAACTACAAAGCAGGCTCTTTAAAGCGTTACAGCCTAGATTACGAAACCCTGAGCACGCTGAACCCTAAAATCGTGTATTGCTCAATTACAGGTTTTGGGCAAAATGGGCCTCGCGCAGCAGAACCTGGCTATGACTTTATTGTGCAAGGTATGGGCGGCATGATGAGTGTGACCGGTGAGCGAGATGATTTGCCTGGCGGCGGACCGCAAAAAGCAGGATTAGCCTTTGCTGATTTAACAACAGGTTTATATTCAGCGATTGCCATTCAAGCAGCCTTACTCTCCCGTGAAATGGTGATTAAAATGCCGCATACTCTGCGGGAAGATTACACCTCAATCGGCTCTCCAATTAAGCTGTCTAAAACGCCAGTCGAATATAAAAAGGCGCCGCCCTGCCTTGGTGAAGACACTGATACTGTTTTGAGCCAATTTATTTCGCAAGACGAAATTGCACAGCTGAAAGCACAAGGCGTTATTCAGCAGCGTTAATACCATTTATGATTTAAATAAAAAGGAATCCAATTGGGTTCCTTTTTATTTCAGCAGCATTTATAAGCTATTCCTTATATCAAATTAGCCAGAGCACTGAATTTCTCCAGAATCCATCGCCACTCTTTATAGTAGATTTTTTGCCTACTTGAATAGGTATATACGTTTTATGAACAATGAATGATCATAAGCACCTTATAACTAAGATCATTCATTTTTCTTAAAGCCACAGAAGTAATGCATATTTTAAAATTTCTATACCTAACACAATCAGCCAGCAAAAGCTGGCTGATTTAATTTCAAAAAATATTAATTACAGAAGGCTGCAATCCCTGTTTGCGCACGGCCAAGAATCAGCGCATGTACATCATGCGTGCCTTCATAGGTATTCACCACTTCAAGGTTCACCAAATGGCGCGCCACACCAAACTCATCTGAAATGCCGTTGCCGCCCAGCATGTCTCGCGCTACACGGGCAATATCTAGTGCTTTACCGCAGTTGTTGCGCTTAATCAGTGATGTGCCTTCTACTGCGGCAATGCCCTCGTCTTTCATGCGGCCAAAACGCAGTGCAGCTTGTAGCCCCAACGCAATCTCAGTCTGCATATCTGCCAGCTTCTTTTGAATCAGCTGATTCGCTGCCAAAGGACGGCCAAACTGCTTGCGATCCATCGTATATTGATGTGCCGTATGCCAACAGAATTCTGCTGCGCCCATTGCGCCCCAAGCAATGCCATAACGTGCACTGTTTAGGCAAGTAAATGGGCCTTTTAAACCGCGTACTTCTGGAAAAGCGTTTTCTTCCGGGACAAAAACATTGTCCATCACAATTTCACCTGTGATGGATGCGCGTAGACCCACCTTGCCGTGAATTGCAGGTGCAGACAGGCCTTCCCAGCCTTTTTCTAAAATAAATCCGCGAATGTCGCCAACATTGCCTTCTTTTGATACTTCTTTGGCCCACACCACAAATACATCGGCAATTGGACTGTTGGTAATCCACATTTTCGCCCCGCTTAAGCGGTAGCCGCCGTCTACTTTTTTGGCACGAGTAATCATGCTGCCAGGATCTGAACCATGGTCAGGCTCGGTTAAACCAAAACAGCCAATGTATTCACCTGTCGCCAGTTTTGGCAGGTATTTTTGTTTTTGTTCTTCTGAGCCAAATTCATTAATCGGAACCATCACCAAAGAACTTTGTACGCTGGCCATTGAACGGTAGCCCGAATCAACATATTCAATTTCACGCGCCACTAGGCCATAGCTGACATAGTTTAGACCTGCACCGCCGTACTGCTCTGGAATAGTTGGACCTAGAAGGCCAAGCTCACCCATTTCACGGAAAATTGAAGCATCGGTTTGCTCATGGCGGAACTGTTCCAGCACACGCGGCTGCAGGCGGTCTTGGCAGTATGCATGCGCAGTATCGCGGATCATGCGTTCTTCTTCTGTCAGCTGCAGTTCCAATAAAAACGGGTCTTTCCAATTAAATTTTGCATTTGTCGACATGTCTTGTTTTCCTTTTCAATCGGCTTAAGCTGTTGCCTGTTTGATCATTTCACGTGCAATAATAATCTGCTGAATTTGTGTTGTGCCTTCGTACAAACGGAATAAGCGCACATCACGGTAAAAGCGTTCAATTGAATACTCACTGATATAGCCAGCACCGCCATGAATCTGCAAGCAGCGGTCTGCTACACGTCCGCACATTTCTGTTGCGAACATTTTTGCGCATGAAGATTCAGTGGTGACATTCTGTCCCGCATCACGTAAACGGGCAGCATCTAAAACCATGCATTTAGATGCATAAATTTCCGCTTTAGAATCTGCCAGCATGCCTTGAATGAGCTGAAAATTCGCAATAGGCTGTCCAAACTGCTTTCTTTCTACCGCATAATTCAGCGCATCATCCAGCATACGCTCCGCCATACCGACACTGTAGCCTGCAATATGTAAACGGCCTTTATCCAATACGCGCATTGCCGTTTTAAAGCCAATGCCTTCTACACCGCCAATCAATTGATCCTGATGCACGCGGCAGTTGTCAAAAATCACATCACAAGTATATGAACCGTGCTGGCCCATTTTTTTATCAATTTTTCCCAAAGACAGTCCTGCAGTACCTGCTTCAACTAAAAACGCTGAAATGCCGCCTGCACCTTTAATTTCCGGGTTTGTTCGCGCCATTACTGTAAAAGTTTGCGCACGTGGCGCATTGGTAATAAAGCGTTTTGTGCCAGTTAACACATAGTACTCGCCGTCTTTAACCGCAGAAGTTTTTAAGGCTGCAGCATCTGAGCCTGAATCTGGCTCGGTCAAGCAGAATGAACCGATAATGTCGCCGCTGGCATAGCGCGGTAAATACTTCTGTTTTTGCGCTTCAGTGCCGTCAATCAAAATGCCGCTTGAACCAATGCCATTATTGGTGCCAATCAGTGAGCGGAAAGCTGCAGAGGTACGCCCCATTTCCATGGCAACGAGAATTTCTTCTTCCATGGTAATGCCAAGGCCGCCGTATTCTTCTGGAATAGTTAATCCAAAAAGTCCCAGCTCTTTCATTTGATTCACAATATCTTCTGGAATCGCGTTGCTATCTTCTACTTCATGTTCACGCGGCACCAATTCATTTTTTACAAAATCACGAATCGTCGACAGTAATTGTTCCAGCATTTCAGGATCACGAATCATGCTAAGGCTCCTTTTTTCCGTTTTCTGGTAAATTCCTTTACCCATTTATATTATTTCGCAATACGAAATAAATAACCATAAAATTACAAAAACAGCAAGAAAAACATTAAATATTATTTTCTGAAGACAAAAATATTGAGTTTTTATTTAAATAGCATTAATTTAGTAAAAAATATAATTCCGTATAGCGAAATAAATGGACTAATAATGAAACAATCAGTAACAGTGGAATGCCTAGGCGACGGTGTTGCAATGGTCTGCATTCAACGCCCTGAAGCTAAAAATGCCCTGAATACCGACGTGCGTAAAGGATTGGCTCAAATTTTTAATGAACTGGCTTTAAATGATGACATTCGAGCTGTCGTACTGACAGGCGGCGAAGATGTATTTGCCGCTGGTGCAGATTTAAAGGAACTGGCTGCTGCGCAAAGCACAGAAATGTATTTGCGCCATACAGAGCGCTACTGGCAAGCCATTGCGAATTATCATAAGCCTGTTATTGCGGCTGTAAACGGTTATGCGCTTGGCGGCGGCTGCGAACTGGCCATGCATGCAGACATTATTATTGCTGGTGAGTCTGCGCAATTTGGCCAGCCAGAAGTCAAAGTCGGTGTCATGCCTGGTGCGGGAGGCACACAGCGCCTGTTTCGCGCTGTCGGCAAATTTCATGCGATGCGCATGATCTTAACAGGCTGCTTGGTTCCAGCAGCTGAAGCATTTCAAATAGGATTGGTTTCTCAAGTGGTTGCCGACAGTGAAACTTTAAATACTGCCATTAAAATGGCAAAAGGCATTGCCCGCCTGCCGCCCATTGCCTTAGAACATATTAAAGAAGTGGCGCTGATGTCTGAAGATGTGCCGTTAAATGCCGGCTTGAGCTTAGAGCGTAAATCATTCCAATTGCTGTTTGATACGCAGGACCAGAAAGAAGGGATGAATGCCTTTATAGAAAAACGCCATCCGCAGTATCAAGGCAAATAAAGATAACCTCATCTGCTGATTGAATCAGTACATTCAATAAGGACATTTACTGCAATGAAAACTGAAATCCGCACTATTGGCATAATCGGTTCAGGTGTAATGGGTACTGGAATTGCCCAAATTGCGCTGCAATCCAATCATCAAGTTATTTTATTCGATGCCAAAGAAGGTGCCGCCCTTGCCGCACAATCACGGCTGAGCAGCACACTGGATAAATTGGTTGAAAAAAATAAACTCACTGCAGATGCAGCAGAACAAGCCATGTCTCAATTGGTCATTGCAGGAGCTTTGACTGAGCTAAAAACCTGCGACTTAATTATTGAGGCCATCGTCGAAAACCTAACTGTTAAACAGCAGTTAATGCAGCAGTTAGAAGATCTTTTGCCTGCAGACACGATCATTGCCTCAAATACCTCTTCACTGTCCATTACCGCAATTGCTGCTGAAAGCCGCCATCCCGAACGGATCGCGGGCTATCATTTTTTTAACCCAGTGCCATTAATGAAAGTGGTTGAAGTCATTCCCGGCATCCGCACAGATCAGCACATTGTAGAACTGCTTTCGAAGCTTGCGCATACAATGGGCCACCGTCCTGTTATAGCCAAAGACACGCCTGGTTTTATTATTAATCATGCTGGGCGCGCTTATGGCACAGAAGCCTTAAAAATTCTAAATGAGCAAGTGGCTTCTATCGATGAAGTTGACCGCATTTTAAAACTCAGCCTCGGCTTTAAAATGGGCCCATTTGAGCTGTTGGATTTAACAGGTTTAGATGTTTCCCATCCTGTGATGGAATCTGTATATGAGCAGTACTATCAAGAGCCGCGCTACCGTCCAAATGTGCTGACCAAGCAAATGCTGATTGCTAAACAGCTAGGACGCAAAACTGGACAGGGCTTTTATACCTATGCTGATGGGAAAAAAAGCCAAGAACAGCAATCTATACTGCTAGAAAAACAGGCTGCATATCCTGCGGTTTGGATTGCGGCAGACTTTGAGCAAGACCGCCAAACACTGGTTAACTATCTGACTGCGCAGCATATTCAGTTAGATCTCCACGAAACACCAGCAGCGGACAGCCTCATTTTAACCGCGACCTATGGTGAAGATGCCAGTTCGGTCATACAGCGCTTAAATCTTGATGCCGAAAGAACAGTTGCTATTGATTTAATTAATGGTTTGAACAGCCACCGTACGCTCATGCCTAGTCTGATTACACAATCTGAAATGATCCAAGCTGCACACAGCATGTTTAATTTAGATGGCGGCTCAATAAGCGTGATTAAAGAAAGTGTTGGTTTTGTCGCACAGCGTGTTATTGCCATGGTGATTAATTTGGCCTGCGATATTGCGCAGCAAGGCATAGCAACCGTAGATGATATTAACGCGGCAGTACATTTAGGCTTAGGCTATCCGCAAGGGCCGATCAGTTGGGGTGATACTTTAGGCAAAGAAAAAATACTGCTCACGCTTGAGCGCATGACACAAATTACCGCAGACCCTCGCTACCGCCCTAGCCCATGGCTGCAGCGCCGCGTCAAACTAAATCAATCTTTAACATTTACTGCTTAATTTCAAGGAAAGAAAATGCTCAATGCTTATATTTATGATGGATTACGCACTCCTTTTGGCCGCCATGCAGGTGCTTTGGCTTCAGTCCGTCCAGATGATTTGGCCGCTCTAGTCATTCGACGCTTAATCGAAAAAACAGGTATTCCTGGCGCAGATGTAGAAGATGTGATTTTTGGCAATACCAATCAGGCAGGAGAAGACTGCCGTAATGTTGCACGCCATGCCGCTTTACTTGCAGGATTACCCGTGACTGTGCCTGGCCAAACGGTTAACCGCTTATGTGCTTCAGGCCTAGCGGCTGTCATTGATGCCGCCCGCGCCATCAGCTGCGGTGAAGGCGATTTATATATTGCAGGCGGTGTGGAATCTATGACACGTGCGCCATTTGTCATGGCAAAAGCAGAAAGTGCCTACAGCCGTGAAGCTAAAATTTTTGATACCACCATTGGCGCACGCTTTCCTAATCCGCTCATTGAACAAAAGTTTGGCAGCTACAGCATGCCTGAAACTGGCGATAATGTTGCTGTTGAATTTGGCATCAGCCGCGAAGAAGCCGATGCTTTTGCTGCAGCCTCTCAAGCCAAATATGAAGCAGCCAAACAAGCAGGCTTTTTTGATCATGAAATTACAGCGGTTGAAGTTTCACAAGGCCGAAAACTGCCGCCTAAAGTCATTTTACAAGATGAGCACCCTCGCCCAGCCTCTGATTTGAGTGCCTTAGAAAAATTGCGTCCTTTATTTGCAAATGGCGTGGTGACTGCTGGAAATGCATCTGGCGTCAATGACGGTGCAGCCGCGCTTTTAATTGGTAGTGAAGCTGTACAGCAGCAATATGGTATGCAGCCTATGGCGAAAATTCTGTCTGCCGCCGCAGCAGGTGTTGAACCACGTATTATGGGCGCAGGCCCCATTGAAGCGATAAAAAAAGCTGTTGCACGTGCTGGGCTCAGCTTAGACGATATGGACATTATTGAAATTAATGAAGCCTTTGCATCGCAGGTACTCTCATGTCTAAAAGGGTTAGATATTGCACTGGATGACCCTCGTGTAAACCCCAATGGCGGCGCAATTGCTGTCGGTCATCCATTAGGCGCATCGGGTGCACGCTTAGCATTAACCGTTGCCCGCCAATTGCAGCGCACAGGACAAAAATATGCAGTCATCAGCCTCTGTATTGGTGTGGGCCAAGGTTTAGCTATGGTTATTCAAAATACAAATGCATAAGCTGCGGGTTTTTACCGCGCATATCACCTAAAAGAAACGTATATACGACCTAAAAAATGGTGGTTCACACTTTCCATTTTTTAGGATTGTTCAAAAATAGCTCAAACCTCCGCTTATCTATAATATAATTCCATATATAGATATTTATTTTGCATCGTGAAATTATATTGTTATGATGCGCTCAATCCTCTTTAACTTTTTTAATATGACAAAAAATAAATTCGTCGACAGTACACACTTAGATGAAATTCGATTAGATCCGATTTCACATATTCATCGTGAAAATAATCCGCAATTTATTGCGTCAATTGCACGCGGCCTTGAAATTTTACGCTGCTTTTCATCAACGAATCAGCTTTTAGGCAATCAGGAAATTGCGCAGTTAACCAATCTTCCAAAGCCAACTGTTGCACGTATTACCAGCACTCTGGTTTCGCTTGGCTATTTAAAGCAGCTTCCAAATACCACAAAATATTTACTGGACATTGGCGTATTGGCTTTAGGTTATGCTGCCCTTTCCAACATTTCCGCACGTACCCAAGCGCATCCCTTTATGGAAGAAATGTCACGCTATGCGCAAGCGCCTGTGGCCATGGCAACTCGTGACCGTTTAAGCATGATTTATCTTGAAGTGGTTGATACTGACGCAAAACTCACCATGCGCCGCCCTATTGGCTCTACCCTGCCAATCCACTCCACCTCTATGGGCCGTGCATGTTTGGCCGCCATGGAAGTGAAAGAACGTGAGTACTTATTTGATGCCATTAAAAAGCGCAATGAAGACAACTGGCAAACCATTAAACGGAATTTAGAACGCGCTGTGCGCGATTATCAAGACTATGGCTATTGCTTATCGATTGGCGATTGGGCAAAAGATGTGAACTCTGTTGCTGTACCTTTGATTCACTCTAAGCACGGCATTTTAGTTTTTAACTGCGGTGCGCCGAGCTATTTATTGAATCAAGAAAAATTAGAAAATGAAATTGGCCCACGTCTGATTCATATGGTAAGTAATATTGGTCTAACTTTGAATAATATGTAATTTCAACAGATCCATTCATTTTAAAGGAGCCTTTGCGCTCCTTTTTTTAATTCTAGTACGATGTCTGTATAGGGCTAAGCTTTCAGTATTTGCAATAAAATGCATGTACTTTCAGAAACAGGTTCCACATTCTGCACCCTTATAATCTACAAAGTCTGTTTATATGAAGCACAAAATTAAATCATTTAAATTGTTTTATTTCACTATACAAAACTATAAATCAAATATGATAATATTGAATTAAATTATTCAACTTTTCATGTAAAGGAACCGCATGACCACACAGCAGCTTTCAGGACTAGACACGCTTAAAGGATTAATTGACGGCAGTATTCCTCATTCTGCGATGGCAAAAGTCATTCCGATGAAATTGGTTCAGGCAGAAACTGGAAAAATCATCTATGAAACTACACCAAATGAAGAACATTTAAACCTTCAAGGCGGAATTCATGGCGGATTTTGCGCAACTGTTCTAGACAGCGTGACCGGTGCTGCCGCACATAGTTTAATGGACACGGGCGTTGGCTTTGCGACTATTGATTTAAACATTAAGATGATCAGACCTATGCAGGCTGGAAAAACCTATTTAGGTGTAGGTACATTGATCAACGCAGGCCGTACCATCGTAAGTACAGAAGGCAAAATTGTTGATGAAAATGGTAAAATTTACGCTCACGCCACTGCAACATTAATGATTTTACGTAAGTAGTTAATTACTTTTTACTTACTCAGTGAATATTGAAGTCAAATGGCTAATCCCTGCTTATACAAAAAATATAAGCAGATTTTTATAATTACTATAAAAATCACCGCTTCAATATACTTCCATTCTCAAGCAGAATTTTTTAAATCGCGAAATTTTCCGCCCCCATCCAAATCAGTCATTCTTTTAATTTTTTTAAATATATACTGTCTTGTTGCACAAACCTGCTATTGGGGTTTTATTCCACAATATATTGCTCGTATGAATAGGCTTTACCTAAAATCTTTCGCATACTCATTGGTCTTTCTATAATCAAAAATTGATTAATCAAGGAAATACTTGATTTGGTTTGATCTAAATACCAAAGGCAAACAAGGACGAAAACAAATTTATGCTGATGCAACTACCCAATGTTGCCACAAGATTAAACCTTTATTATCGAAGCGCTTAACCTATGCTTACAGGCGTTGTTTAGAGTCTCATTAAACTTTGTGTTTTAGATTGGACAGCCAGAACTACTTGACGCTAAGTAGAAAACAAAAAATATTGAAATTGAGGTCAGCTATTAAGAATGGTAATAACGGAATTCATTTGCTTATCAACTCTACTGGCTTAAGCCTCTAGGTCATAGCGAATAAAAGTGCAAGAAACATAACCCTGAATACCAGCGGCAATCTCGTAAACTCCACATTGATATCGATGCTAAAACCTTGCTGATACAGGCAATTCAGTGCACCACAAACAATGTTGCTGATTTATTCGATTAAATTCCAGAAGAGACGCAGATTGTTATATATCGATGGTGTCTATGATACAAAAAAAGACGATTGCAGATAAACAATAACATGCGGTGATTCAGCCAAGAACAAAGGTGAAACCGTGGAAAAATACAAAAGTTCACTCTCGATAAAGAAATGAACTGATTAGAACGGTTAAGGTTTAGGCTGGAAAGTCTGAAAAATGACTAGATATTATTGTCGAAGTTTGTTTGAAACAAAAATATATGAGATTGAATTATTTGGCGATAGGATAATCAAAAAACTCTTTTCAAATTATATCTATAAAGCACATGCGAATATTTAAAGTATTAATAAATTCACAAAATTATGAAGAACCATACCCAAGTCGGACTTAAATTTGAGTGACTTAGGAATGCTCGTACTTATAAATCTTTATACTGTAAAGCCTTCAAAACTACTAAATTAATTTAAAAATTTTGCCACTCAGCAAACTTTGAAAACACATATCAAAACCAGGACGAATATCCTCGCCATCTATCGTAATGTATTTTAAATGTGAGAGTGATGATTCTTGACCATTACGGTGCTTTTCAATTGCAGCTTCTACTGCATATTGTTCGCCAAACTGATCTTTTACTGTGATTTCTTTTTTAAACATTTTTTCACCTACATTCAATTTTAATAAAATTACATTGCTTTAAAATTTAATTTAAACATTTTATTTAAAGAGGTATAGAAGGTTTGTCCGTCTAAATTTAGATCGACGATAATCCCAGATTCGAGAAGTACACGCTTACCGACTTCAATGGCTTTAAAGCCTTTACGCGTATTTTGAATTTTATTTAAAGGTATTAAAGATACTAAGATTTCAGTACCGTTTTGAGAGGTTGCTACATGATTGAGAGTATTAATTAATTACACCGATTTATTTAATTTTAAATTTAAAAAGAAAGCACAATTTTGTGCTTTCTTATTTTTTACAAAGACTTACAGAGCTACAATATTTACAGCATTAGGTCCTTTTTGACCTTCTACTACACTGAATGATACTCGTTGGCCTTCTTGCAAAGTTTTGAAGCCTGAGCCAGTAATTTCACGGAAGTGAGCAAAAACGTCTGGACCAGATTCTTGTTGAATGAAGCCAAAACCTTTAGTTTCATTAAACCATTTAACAGTACCGGTTACAGTATTAGACATAATAATTTCCTATTGATTTGTAGAAATTCATAGCTAGCATTAGATTAGCTACATAACTTTGAAAATAATATAAGATAAGCTCAATATCAAAAAAAACGGAGGATTATGACTAAAACTGCGATACTTTAAGAAAATTTACTAAACAATACTTTTTTTCTAGTTGTCCTAATGATACATTAATTCGTGTAAAAATCAAGTTTAATATGAATCACTTTTGAAAAATTTGCATTTTCGCCTAATGCTATTAAGCGGTTCAAATATCCCAAACTGGCAATCCAGCTTTGTTTTTATTATAAAAAATCACGAAAAGTCGTTCTATTTTCTGCAGCAACAAGTCTCACTCATGTGAAAGTATTTTCAACTCAAATTTAGGATCAAGGTCTTAAGTTGACAATTTGACCCTTTCCTTTTTTATGCTTCCGATATGGCATAGCTCATACAACATATATTTTCATCCCTCAATAGACACAAAATATGTATTTAGCTTGCCTGATGCTGCGCAATGCATGTATAGCTATACTTGGAAAAACTTAGCATGCAAAGCATGTCTATAGATGGACTTCATCTACATAAAGCTCTCCTTTATCTTTGTTCTGCAAACTTTTTTAAGGTAATTGATTACTTCTATAAAATGGTAGCCAATATTTTTTATAACATGCGGCTCTTCACTTTGCGCTTTAATTGACGAAAAGAAAAATGTTTAATAAAAAACCACTTTTTATTCAGTAATCACTTCGTTCCGATGTCCATATCTAAAATACTGCTCAAATTAACAACAATATCATCCCCATGGTAAATAATGTCCTTATTTGAGATTAAGCTCGCTTTATCTGGAACTGTCACTATTTGAATATTTTCTGTCGGCAATTAAAAATTTGTGTACTTCGCATCAAGCAACTACACGCTATTTAATATACATTTATTACCTCCATGGATCTCCTTCCTAAAAATAGTCCTTCATTTTAAAAATATGATGAATATTTATTATTTAACACCATTTAATTGAGATTAATATACATCAGGGCTATTTTTCACGATCAAACCTAAAGCGACGAATTATCATATTTTTAAATACTATAGGAAAATTATTAATTTAAAACCATACATATCAATAATATAGATAAATTATTAAAATAACTAATATTATTATTTTTAAATTAAAATTATGTATTTAAATGATTATAAACATAAATTTTTCAATTAAAATTGTTAAATACATAATACATAAAAAAACAAAATATGTTTAAAATCATTTTATAGTAATTAATTAACTTTCAAATTAAAGCAGGCTTTACATGAATTCAATAACGCGTAAGCTCCTTTTAGCCGGCGGGGCTGTATTAATAGCGGGTTCCTTACTTTCTACAGCAAATGCAAACGTCCCAGAAGTCAAAGCTGTATCACAGGTTGATCTAAATAAATATCTAGGCACATGGCATGAAGTTGCCAGAAAACCTTTATATTTCCAAAAAAAATGTGATTACAACGTTACTGCCAAATATTCGTTAAATGAAAATGGCAACGTGAAAGTTGATAATAGCTGCTACAGTGCAGATGGTAAGCTAAACCAGTCTATTGGTGAGGCATCTGTTCAAAATTCTCCTGCCAACTCCAAATTAAAAGTCAGCTTTTTACCCAAAGCGATCCGCTGGATTCCTGTAGCCCGCGGCGATTATTGGGTATTGAAAATTGATGACGATTATCAAACTGCTTTAGTTGGTTCACCAAATAAAAAGTATCTTTGGGTCTTAAGCAGAACAGCAAATCCCGAACAAGCCACGATTGATGAATATCTGAATTATGCGCAATCATTAGGTTTTGATTTATCCGATCTGATAAAAACCAAGCATAAGTAAAATGTAATAAGTCCTCATATGGGGGACTTATTTCTAAATAATACAATGTAAGTTATCTGTATTAGACCGTAAGTATAATATCCACTTTGTATCCCTTCTATTTCAAAATCAGTTATCACTAAAGAATTCGTATAGGCTAAATTTTCAATCACATTTAGATAGGAAAGTAATCAAATGACTACTATTAATGTTGAAAATATTAAGAAACATGCAGATGTAATTGCTTCTTGCGGAACTAAAGTAGGTGAAGTCGACCACATGCAAGGCTCTGATCAAATTAAGCTGACAAAGCATGGGGATGGTCACCACCACTTAATCCCTGCTTCCTGGGTTGGTGAAATTACCGACAATAAAATTACACTCATTAAAGACTCTCAAGAAGTCAAAGATAATTGGATTGAAGCTTAAACTCTGCTGTACTGTCACGAAAGCCCTCAATTGAGGGCTTTCTCTTGACGCAATTACTGTATTTGGATCAGCCTTTATTTTATTGTATTTGCAGTTGCCGCCCCTCAAAAATTGACCTGATTTTACGTCTTACTTATTTTGAATCATATAAACGGCTGCTTTCAAATCTGAACCAGTTGCCGACTCAGGTTTAATGTCATTAAAGTAAGCAAACATAATACCCACTCCAATATAGGGCTTGAATTTGTTTAGGTCAAAATTTATACCTTGCTTCGAGTGCCAATTCCCAAGCTCTAGCATTAGAAGCCTTTTTCGTTCACCTAAATCCGCTATTAAAATATCGAGCCCTAAAGCAAGCTCTGTTATGTCTGCAACTGCGGCAATCAATAACCTGCTCAAGCTGCCGTTCCTATCATTAGTGCCGCAATTACTCCACTCCCTTTGATATCAAAATAAAAGGAAGTTCTACCGATCAGCTGATAAGGCTGCTCAATATTTAATGATGAGTCTATGGCGTTCAGAGTAGAACGTTTTCAATCACATCAATTCACTTTTATCTTCAAACGGCGGAATGAATATCGCAAAATTATCAATTAAGTCTAAAATCTTATTTCAATTTTGCTGGCAATACTTTCAAAAAATCTATTCCACTCATCATTTTTGAATTTTCTAGATATTTCACACAATAAAATGCTGCTATGAAATTTCTCTAAATTGCTCAATTAATGTGGCTATTTATTTATAAAAAGCCACACATAGATAGCTGGCTATAAAATTTATACATTGATTTCAATTAGGCAAACCCAAGCTATTTTCAAGTCTTACCTGTTTAAAGTTACAAAAGCTAGGATTGGCAAAATATTTCAAATTAAGTATTTTAAATCGATTTTTTATACTGCGAATTCATCCGTGACTGATCCAGACTTTGTTCAGCTTCTTGAATGATCTTCTTGATCTCTTCGCTCCGTGCGCGCTTACGTTCAGAATAAAATGTAACTGAGAGAAATACTATAACTGCAAACAATAAGAATAGTAGAATTGGTAATTTACTGGCCATCATTTTGTTATTCCATCTTTATAATTATTGATTAATTATTCAATGAAATGCAAAGAAACATCAATGACAAAAATGATTAATAAATCACTATTTTTTTTAAACAAAAATTTAAAATTTCTGTCTCATTTGCCACTCACGCCTGATCAAACCAAGTAATTCCTTACGTTCGGCAATCTGCTCCTCAGTGTATGGCAGCTGCGCACTAAGCTCACTTAAATTTCGTGAACTGTTTTCGATTAGAAAGATGTCCTGCTCTGTAGTCCAAACAGATGCTGAAATTGCTTTTCGTCTATACGGTCTTTTCATGACTATATTTTAGCTGAATGTTTTAAAAGTAAAACCCTGCCAACCTTAGAAATCCAATAAGTCTAGAATAACGTAATAGGTCGAGCTAAATTACATTTTTTTGAACAATTGCGCCTCAATTTAATTTTGCCATCAGTCTTAAGTACTCGATTTCGATTTCGTCATAGCGGCCAAATGGACATTTAAAAAAATTGGAGCATAGGATTATTGGCGCTGGCTGAATTCATTTTAAAGCAGATGGGATTAAACAGCTGGCACAAAAAAGCCTAACATTTGGGTTAGGCTTTTAACTATGTCTTGTGCGCTGATGTACGTTCTGTCGTGTTTAGAGCATCATTTATTTAGGTTATTTTTACACAAAAAAAATACCTGCTTTATTAGAAAGCAGGTATATAAACTTTTAATTTTTCGTTGGTAGCGGGAGCTGGATTTGAACCAACGACCTTCGGGTTATGAGCCCGACGAGCTACCAGACTGCTCCATCCCGCATCAACGAGGTACCTTTATACGCCTTATACAAGAACTAAGCAAACTTTAAATGAAGTCTTTTAAATTTTGCAGGAAATCTATAGTAATTTAAACATGACTATTATTAATTTCCGTCACAAACTCGGGATGTGAATGTCTATATTTTAGCAGCCTATTTTTTTCACTTTCGAGAAATGATTTAGGTTCATCAGACCATAAGCTATGTCGCTTATTGAGGCCCGAATGTCTCAGTCCCCAATCAGAAATAGTTCCATACATAAAGCTATTATCTGCAAATATAAATTTTACTCTTCCACCGACTTCATCTAAAAAAACCTTATAGGTAGGCAAGGAACCAAATGTACTAAAATGAGTATAAATGTATCTGTAAGATTCTGACATGTAACCAAGTACTTAAGTATTGTTGTAATCATACCATTTTAAGCAGCAGAAAAGCCCATCAATTGGCGTGCTATTAAACAGTCTAGAGATTTTAAACTCACTTTTATCGCAATAGTTAAGCCATATGCCTGACCAAGGGCAAGCAGTGAAAATATTCTTAATATCCTAAAATTTTGGCATATTATGCAGCACCTTCCGAAGCTGCTAAAATTAGAAGTATAGCAGGCAACGCAATTGTTTAATCATTCTTGGGAACTGCAAAAAAAAAATACTTTATCAATTTTTAGGCTATTTAATTTTCAACCATCCCTGCAGCTATTTTTCACAAAATGAAGCACTTTTAGGTAACCTAATTTTTAGCTCTTCAATGCGTAAATTTAAGTCATTATTAAATAGTCAAAGCGGGTCGTCTTAAAAAGCACAAAAAATGAAATAGCTTCACATCACTAGGTGCATAGCCAAAATAATTCTTTTATTTTTTAGAACAGCCTATTGTTCAAATTCTTTTCACTATCGCGCATTACTGAATGGCGATTGCCATCAAACATAATTTCAATTCGATAAGCCTCACTTCTTTTTCTGAGCTTGAATAATTCTATTCTAACGGTCTTGGCTTATTTTTATTAAAATGCACAAATTCCAAACTATTTCTGTCAAATTTCTTGCAAAAAAAGACCCACAAGTTAATAAAAATAACGTGTAGGGCTTTGAAATATTTTGGTAGGTATATCCAGACTCGAACTGGAGACCTCTACGATGTCAACGTAGCGCTCTAACCAACTGAGCTATACACCTGAAGTTCAAGCATAATATTCATTTTTATTTCGTTAGACAAGATTTTTCATCACTTTTTTAATCACAGATGAACAAGTTTTAAGCAAACCTGTAATTTCTTGAATATCTATACTCTCCGACCCATTCGGCATGTACCGATAATGCTCATATTTTGTCTTGAGCTGCAGAAAATATTGTTTTTCATCTGCTGGCACATGATCTGCCAAACGCTCCATCCAAGCAGAAAATGTTTCCCCCTTCTTTTGCTGCAATTCTATTTTCAGCTTGGCATTAAATTGAACAATGGCATGATCCAAAACTGACCTACGCTGTCTAGAATTCCAGAAGATATAGGTAAAATAAAGCAAAACTAAACTGAATATACCAACCATTAGGCTGATTACCCCAGAATAGACAGAATTTAAACCTATTTTCTGGAACCAATTGAGCTGCGATTCAGCATTATAACCAACAATCTTGCTCTGCCATTGATAGCTGGCATAATCACTCCAAATCCGCATTTTAGTCATGAAAGCATATTGACGATAAGCAAAATTCGAACGGCTGCTGCCAAATGCATGCTGATCATTCTCTAAATAATTTTGCATGCCTTGATCTATACGGTTGGGTGCAATGATTGCAGTAGGATCATAACGTACCCATTTCCCTTCTACCCACACTTCAGTCCATGCATGGGCATCCAACTGGCGGATTTCCCAGCTTTGCTGATCTGGGGCTAATTGCCCGCCTTGATAGCCAACCACCACGCGTGCTGGGATTCCTGCATAACGCATCAGCATCGCAAAACTCGAAGCATAATGTTCACAAAAACCTTGCCGCGTTCCAAATAAAAAAACGTCTATCCGATTGTCTCCCAGTACACCAGGCGTCAAAGTATATGCAAACCCCTGCTGCTTGAACCAAGCCAGCACATTTTGAATATAGATCGTTGTGTTATTCTGACTTTTAGCAAAAAGCTGCTGTGCAAGCCGCTGCGCCTTTAAATCCAATCCACGCTGCACCGCGGTATTATGCAATTGCATCCATTTGATTTGCTGCGGATTCAACGGCGGCAGCGCCTGTTGCTGTATCCAATGCAACGCTATCGGATCCGTCTTCAATGTCATGCGCCGCGGTGTAATCCTCCCATCGAAACCCAACAAGTATCGGCTTCCCTGCGGAAGTGACTGCTCCAAGCCCATAATCCATTGTACTTTGGGGTCAGCAGGCAAATATTGATATTGCCAAATGCTTTCTGCAGCGAATGCACTAAGCTGATCAGGGGAGATAATCTGCTGATTTAATGGACTGCTGGTCCAGCGCTGTCCATCATAGTCATCTAAAACCATAGCCCGCCAATACAGCTCTGTACGTGCAGGCAAATACCGCATATCGCCTAGCACCCGAAAAGCCAATTCACTCGATTGTGAAAGCTCAGCTATCTCGCCCGGAGACATGCTGTCACTGATACCTGTTACAGCCTTATTTTCAGGAATCGGGATATGCCACAAAGGCGGCAGACGCGGAAAAAATAGAAACAGTAAAACAAAAAATGGCAGCGCATAGACAATGCATTTAGCGACATCTGCCGAATCCTGTTTCAGCGAATGCCATACTGCTGTCTGCTGTGTTGCGAATGCACTGGTTTGTATGCGGTAAAGCCCTATAAAATTACTGATTAAGCAGCCTAAAATCATGACTGCCATCAGAAAAGATTGGCTAAATAAAAATGAACTGGCGCTCACAAATAGAGCGAAATTAAACAGAATAATTGCATCACGCTGATTTTTGGTTTCTAAGGCTTTTGCAAATAAAAAGGTCATTAAAACCGAAACACCTGCATCCACCCCAATAAAGGTTTTATGATTGAAATAAATGCTCGCCAAGGCCAAGCCAATCAGCAGCATAGTCCATATTTTTTTGATTTTTCGATTGGGCTTTAAATTTGCATAAAGCAAGTACAGCCAGATTAACCCAAGTACTGCAGTTAATGCTGGTGATAGAAAAAGCGCTTGCGCTGCCAGCAATAATGCCAAGCTGATCAGCATAGAAATTCGAACCGAAACTGCAATCATCACTCAGCCTGCGCTAAAAGAAGTTTGGCTTGATGCAGCTGCTTCTCACCGGAAGCGCTCGGCAGCTGCACATTAGGCAAATATAATGAGTATGCGCAATTCAAATGATCACACTGTTCCGCCAGACCCATCATCAAGCTGAGTTTTTCCTCGTGGGAGGAACTTGGCATATAATCGTAACGAATTTCAACCTCATGCTGCTCTTGATACTGCTCAAAGACTTTTATATATAAACCCTGCCCCCGCGCAGCATGCTTCCACGACACTGCTTGTAAAGACTGTCCTTCACTGTATGCCTTTAACTCACGAAACTCATCGACATCCTGTTCAAAACGGTGATGCATGTTTTTATTTTCAGGCACCGCCATCGACGATTGCGGCGCAACCCAGCTAAAGGACTGCAGATTAAGATATGTCCAAGCTCGCACTAGGCCAAAGGGATAAACTGAAAAAATTTGGATCATAGGATAATGAAACTGCCCGCGCGCATCTGCTAAAAAACTCAACTGAAAAGATTGCTTTAAATCATTGAGCGCAAGCTTATGCAGCTGATCATCTGCTTTTAGCCATAAATAGCGGGATTTTTTGTGCATCTGGCTAAAATAAAAATCCAGATGCAATTCTTCGCCAACTTGCCCTACTTCTTGGCAATGGACTTCTATTTTTAAGGCATAAAGCTGCTGAAAAGTCAGATAAAAACTGATGCAAAGCACGGCGCTGATTAAAAAGCAAAAACCCAAAATCAAATTATTGGCGTAATTTATTCCTGCAATAAAGGTGATTAAAATCAGCACCGCAAAAAGATAACCCTGCTGATACATAAAGATCAGCACATCACTCTCTTTCAGCTTTTTTTCACCCTGAAATTTAAAACGCTTAAACAGCCAGTTTTGCCATGCAAATCCCACGGACAGACTCCCTATACAGCCGGCTTAGGCAACAGCTACACGCCGCATAATTTGGGTGGTTTCAGCTTCACTCATTCCAATACGATGCGCCACAACAGCATTAAAAACAGCCTGAACATCATCTGGTGTTGCAAAACTGCGCTGCTCAACTAAAGCATGCGCCTGCGCTGCTTTTTTCAACGCCAGTACGCCTCGGGTTGAGAGCCCATGCTGGCTTTTACGGGTTTCTGCGGCTAAATCCAGCAGATATTCCAATACTGGTTCAGCAACATGAATCTGCACAGCCAATTGCTGTAAATCTAAAATATCCTGCTCCGTAAATACATGCGGCAGATGCGCGATGAGCGCTTGGCGGGAGCTTTGCTGCAATAAAGTCTTTTCTGCCTGACGTGATGGGTAGCCCATGGTTAAGCGCATCATAAAACGATCCAGCTGCGACTCAGGCAAAGCATATGTCCCACTTTGAAACAGCGGATTTTGCGTTGCAATCACCCAAAATGGCTGCGGCAATACATAGCGCACTCCATCTACCGTGGCAATCCCTTCTTCCATGGCTTCCAGCAAAGCGCTTTGGGTTTTCGGGCTGCTGCGGTTAATTTCATCCGCCAGTAAAATTTGAGTAAAAATCGGGCCTTGTTTAAACTCAAAACTGTGTTCTTTTTGATTAAACATATTGATGCCAATTACGTCGCTGGCCAGCATATCATTGGTAAATTGAATCCGCTGAAAAGACAGCCCTGCCAAATGCGATAGGCTGCTGGCCAATGTGGTTTTGCCCAAACCCGGCAAATCCTCAAATAAAACATGCCCGCCTGCAATCAGACTGCATAAAGCCAGTCTGGTCTGCTGTTGCTTATCTAAAATGATGTAATTAATTTGAGTGATAAATTGTTGAATTTTGGGATATAGCGAAGCCAGCTTTTGCTGATCCATTTCTACGGTCATGACTTCTTTAGAATTTTCTTTTCCCAAAAACACTTTAATTCCCCAAAAATACAAAAGCATCATCAGGCTTAAACATACAGGCTTTTTCACAATACGCAAAGTTGCCAGCGCACAACTTGATATGAAAATGCGCACTAATAAATACAATTATCAGGTCATGTTCTCGATTTAAAGCACATTGCTTCGGCAGCAGGGTATTTAGAGCGCAAAATCAGTAATACAGCCTGCATTCCAATCGAAGAACTTAAGCCATAAAAAAATGCGCCCCGAAAGGCGCATTTTTTATTTTAAACATTGATCAGCAAGGACATTTCTTCATATTCCCGCCTGCAGATGGATAACGCGCATCCACACAGTAACGGTAAAATGTTTTTGCATCCATTGCTTCTAAATCCGGATGATGCTTTTTCATATGTTCCAGATAGTTTTGATAATCTGGCACACCCACCATCAAACGAAAACTCTGCTGCAGACGCTGCCAAAGCGTTGCAATACGTGACCAATTTTTAGGATTCAGGATCAAATCCTTTTGCGACATGATGGTCATTTTGATGATTTTATAAATCACCGTTTTACCACTTTTTGCAAATTTCAGATTCATCGCCATCTCCTGCTTAGTGCTGATTCGATGCGACAATATCTTCAGGATCGCGGTAAACTGCTTCTGATTCTTTCACTGTTGGCACTGGGCTGGCTAATGCTTTGCGGATCACGCCTATAGCAGCAATCAGCATTACGACAGCAACAATCATAAAGAATGCGCATAAGGCCGCATTGATTTGATTAGACATCGCCACGGTCTGCATTTCCGCCATGGTTTTAGCTGGCGCCAAAAGTTCATTTTTAGCAATTGCAGCATTGAAGCGGTCGGCCTGCGCCAAGAAACCAATTTTCGGGTTTGTATGGAAGATTTTCTGCCAGCCTGCAGTCATACAGGTAATGAAAAGGAAAATGGTTGGAATAATTGTGATCCACACATATTTTTCTTTCTTCATTTTGAACAAAATCACTGTACCCAAAATCAGCGCCATTGCTGCCAGCATTTGGTTACCAATACCAAACAGCGGCCATAAGCTGTTAATGCCACCCAGCGGATCGACTACGCCCTGATAAACAAAGAAGCCCCAGCCAGCAACTGCAACCGCTGTACCCAGCAAGTTACCAAAGAAGTTATGAGAGTTCTTCACTGCAGGAATAACAATACCTACAGTATCCTGCACCATAAAACGGCATGCGCGTGTACCCGCATCTACAGCAGTTAAAATAAACAATGCTTCGAACAGAATTGCAAAGTGATACCAGAACGCCATCATTGAACGGTTATTAAAAATTTCCGTGATGATATGCGCCATACCAATAGCAAAAGTCGGTGCGCCTCCTGTACGTGACAGAATCGAGTTTTCACCCACTTCTTTCGCCAGTAGGCTAAGCGTTTCTGGCGTAACGACAAAACCAAGATTGCGCACTGCTTCAGCTGCAGACTCTACAGTTGTACCCAGTACGGCCGCAGGCGCATTAATGGCAAAATAAACACCCGGCTCAAGCACAGTTGCACAAATCATTGCCATAATCGCAACGAATGACTCCATCAGCATGCCGCCGTAGCCAATCATGCGAATATCTGTTTCGTTGTTGACTAACTTTGGCGTTGTACCTGAAGAGACTAATGCATGGAAGCCTGAAATTGCGCCGCAGGCAATGGTGATGAACAAAAATGGGAACATAGAGCCTGCAAATACAGGACCTGTTCCATCTACAAAATGCGTAACTGATGGCATTTTCAGCATAGGCATAGCCACCATAATGCCGAACGCCAAACCTGCAATTACACCAATTTTTAAGAACGTTGATAAATAATCACGCGGCGCAAGCAATAACCATACAGGCAATACTGACGCAACAAAGCCGTAACCAATCAGCCACCAGGTTAACTCCGTACCGCTCAGGGTAAAGAATGGGCCCCAGTATGGATGCTGTGCAATATCGCCGCCATAAATAATGCCGGCCATCATCAGCACAAAGCCAATGATTGAAACTTCAGCAATTTTACCTGGGCGCAGGAAACGCATGTAAATGCCCATAAAAATTGCAATTGGCACCGTCGCAGCAATACTGAATACACCCCAAGGGCTATTGGTCAATGCTTTGACAACCACTAGGGCCAATACAGCAAGGATGATGATCATTACACCTAAAGCACCCAGCATGACAATCACACCAGCGAAGGAACCCAGTTCCTGCTTGGCCATTTCACCCAGCGAACGTCCATCACGGCGCGTCGAGATAAACAGTACTAAAAAGTCCTGTACCGCACCGGCCAGCACCACACCAATTAAAAGCCAGAGTGTCCCCGGCAAATAACCCATTTGCGCAGCGAGAATCGGCCCGACTAAAGGTCCAGCGCCAGCAATGGCTGCAAAGTGATGCCCAAACAAAACGCTTTTATTGGTCGGCACATAATCTAAGCCGTCATTCAGCCGATGCGCTGGCGTTAAACGCCGCGGATTGAGTTCAAAAACTTTGGTGGCGATAAATAAGCTATAAAAGCGGTATGCAATGCTGTATACACAGATTGCTGCCAAAATAAGCCATACGGCATTCACATGCTCACCGCGGCTGACGGCAAGTATCCCAAAGGATACTGCGCCCACGATTGCAACCAAAATCCAAATAAGTTTGGAAAATGGTCCTGACTTTTTTTGAATAGATTCCATTTCAATCCCTCATATCTGTTTGCATTAAATCAGCTTTAAATTTTTTCTTGTTCGAGGTACTGCTGTTTCTTCCCTTGCGACTCTACTCCTGATGTTCTACTTTTCATGTAAGACTTTGGCATAAAAAAAGGGATGATTTTCATCATCCCTTCCAATAATAGTCTATTTTAAAACCATTATGCACGTTCTAAATAATCGCCTGTACGAGTATCTACACGAACGCTTTCTTCTTGCTGTACGAACAATGGAACACGTACAACTGCACCAGTTTCAAGCTTAGCAGGTTTACCGCCGCCGCCTGATGTATCACCGCGAACACCTGGATCAGTTTCAACGATCTTCAATACCACGAAGTTCGGCGCACTTACGTTCAATGGAACACCATTGAACAGCATGATTGTGCACAATTCGTTAGAGTCGTCTTTTAACCATTTTGCAGCGTCGCCCATAGCAACTTTGTCTGCAGCAATTTGTTCAAAAGATTCAGGATCCATGAAGTTCCACATTTCGCCATCGTTATACAAGTAGTTCATTTCTACTTCTTGGATGTCTGCAGCTTCTAGAGATTCGCCAGATTTAAATGTTTTTTCCAACACTTTACCTGAACGCAGGTTACGCAATTTCACGCGGTTGAACGCTTGGCCCTTACCAGGTTTTACGTATTCATTTTCCATGATTGAACATGGGTTTCCGTCAAGCATAACCTTAAGGCCTGACTTGAAATCATTTGTAGAATAATAGGCCATGACTGGCACTCCAAACTTACTAGTTTAATCTATGAATGCGAAGGAATTCTGCTAATACATTAGCTTTTTGACAGCGAAGTTTTTAACCGAAAGCAATGCGTATATTGTGATGTTTAGTATTCTAAATGAGCAATACACAGCGAAGCAACGTAAAAAATGACCCTGAACCTTCGGCTTAAAGGTAAACTATCTGCAAATGAACGAAAAAATTGACAATGGCAAACCCATTGACTAAGTTCGCGCCCTAATCGAGACAATTTAGCCTAATAACACTTATTTAGGTCATATGAATTGCCTGCAATCCCTAACCTAGCATTATATAACACGTGGCATGATAAACTATTTGTATCAAGAGCAAAACTGGCAATCACAACTCAGTGACTTAATTACTGATCCTTTAGACCTGCTGGAGACGCTTAAGCTTTCACCTGATCAATTATTGTCAGGCGCTATACTTGCCTCTGAACAGTTTAAACTGCGTGTTCCGCGCGCGTTTGCTGCCAAAATGAATGCGGGAAATCCGCACGATCCGCTATTGCTTCAAGTTCTGCCGCATCATTTAGAATTAGAAGATCATGCAGGCTATGTGACAGACCCATTAGGCGAAGAGCAGGCTAACCAGCAGCCCGGTGTACTGCATAAATATCAATCGCGTTTCTTACTGACACTGACTGGCGCATGTGCAGTGCATTGCCGCTATTGTTTCAGACGCCATTTCCCCTATCAGGAAAATCTGCCAAAAAGTGAAGATTGGCTAAACATTCAGCAATACATTTTAAGCCAGCCCGACATTAATGAGGTCATTTTAAGCGGCGGTGACCCCTTAACTTTGTCAAATCGGAAATTAAAACTCTGGATTGACCGCCTAGAGACACTGCCTCAAATAAAATTTTTGAGAATTCATTCACGGGTTCCGATTGTAATCCCCAACCGTGTCGACGAAGAGCTGATTTCTATATTAAAAAACAGTAGGCTGCGCATTATTCTAGTGGTACACTCAAATCACGCATCTGAATTAGATGATTTTACCTGCAGCAAACTTTCTGAGTTAGTCAAGGAACAAATCACTGTACTAAATCAAGCAGTATTGTTGAAAGGGGTAAATGATACTGCAGATGTATTGGTCAATTTAAGCTACCGCTTATTTGACGCAGGCGTAATGCCTTACTATTTACATGTACTTGATAAAGTTAAAGGCGCTCATCACTTTGATCGATCGCCAGAGTACATAAATCAACTTTATGCAGAGGTTTTAGCCAGACTACCTGGATATTTGGTGCCTAAGCTAGTGCGGGAAATTGCGGGCGAAAAAAACAAAACACCGCTTTTTGGGGTTTCAACTTTTTGAGTTAAATAATAAAGATGACTAAGCATACTTCAGATATTTTTCAAAATCCGACAGAACTTAAGTTAGACAAACTCAGCTTCTGCCCGACCAATGCTAAAGGCCTGCAGGAATGGCTCGGCAGTGTTTCAATTCTGCAGTTGGGAACATCATCTAAAGCATTGTTCAATGCATTGCTGGAAATTTCAGAACTGAAATGCCAAGAAATGCTGCGCTTTGACTTAATTCAAATTTTACATCCTACAATCGAAAATATTTTAACCAGTTTAGAAAAGCACTTCTCAAACCAGAGTCTAATCACAACAGACCGCAATGATCAGATCATTGAGCTGGCGATGCTGCTGCGCAGCCATTTTGCCAAAGTGTATATCGACACGGCTAAGCGATGTGAAGAACAGCTGAGTCAGCAGAAATTTTCAATTTTCTCTTTCGGCCATAAAAAGAGCCTTCAAACTGCCCGCATGGCATCAATCTACTATGCCATTCAGCAGTTGACGATGCTGCTGTATCAACAGCAGATGCTTTATACTGAACCTATGCCGGGACAATGGCTGGCGTCGCATCAATTAATACACTGCGCGATTCAGCATAATTTTTATCAGAGCAATCTCAACCAGATTTTAGGCACTCAGCATCAGATCTCGACGATTTCTCAGGCCTATGCACAGCTTATTCTGTTAGATATTTTCAATACCAACCAAATTCGCCCCGCAGAAATTCAAGGGTTATTCCTGTGCAGCGTTGACTGGGCAAAACTGATCCAAATTTTACCGAAAGAAACGACTCTTTCTCGCTATACAGTAGATATTTCTAAAGATCATCCGCCTGCGTTCAATATTGATCAGCCTGCAAACTATCAGGCCAGTGTGTTTATCTCTACTCAAAATTTACTGGATCACCTGAGTGAAACTCAAACCAAAAACGGCCAATATTTGTCCAAAAATGAAAAGCTTTTTTTAACACCTGCCCTGCATTTCCATATTCATAACTTATTAACCAACAATACTGAACGCCGCCATGAGCGTTATGAATACTCGGCACAAATCAATATTTGCTTTGGCTTGTCTGTCGCGCATTTCTATTTATCAAATGGCAAAAATTTGCATGAAACGCTGGATGTGGAAGCCAACTACAATTTCCATAATGAATCCAGTTTCGTCAACTCAATGGATACCAGCGGGCAAGTTTCGCTTTCCAATGCCAAAGCCTTGGACCGTGAAGCCAAACAAATACACTCTGCAGAAGTACTGGATATCAGTGTTAATGGTTACCGTATTAAATGGACAGGTGAAACCCCTGCCCAATTAAAAACCGGTGAATTCATTTTGATTCAGGAAAATGCGCAAAGCCAATGGCGTGGCGGGGTGATCCGCTGGATCAAGCAATCTACAGATAAAAGTCTTGAACTTGGCTTAGAAGTGCTTACGCAAGATATGTATCCTTGCGCATCATACGTCCGTACAGACCGCAATACGCAAAACTACCAGCCTGCACTGCTGGTGCAAACATCTCAGCTGGATCAGACGACAACAACACTTATTTTGCAAGGCTCTCATCTATACAGAGAAAAGCAAACGATTCATCTTCGCTTAGGCAAAGAAGAGCTGAAAGTTTATTTAACGAAAGCGCAGCTGATCACTCAAAGCTTTATCCGCTTTGAATACGAATTATTAAATGATCAGCAAGAAAGCACTGTGAAAGATTTTATTAACAAACAAGTCAATGAGATCAAGAATCACGATTTATGGGAAGCATTGAAGTGAGAAATCCGTTATTGTCTAAAAAGTTAAAACGTACCGAAACACGTTTACTCATTATTGATGATAATCAAATACGTTTTAACCAGATCCGTGATCTTTTAACTGACAGTGAACATCACGTACAAGCAGCATTGCTTGATGATCTGCAAAACTTTGAAAAACAGCTGAATTTACCTTGGGATCTTGTAATTTTCGGCCGTGCGTATGATTTAAAGTATGATCAAGCGTTAAGTTTAATTCGTTTATCCAGCCAGCCGAATCTGCCGCTCATTCTGATTCAGCCTGAAGATTTTGATGCTGCAAAATATTCAAACTATGTGCACAAAGGCATCTACGATGTCCTCAATTTAGAGCATCTGGATCAATTCTATATTGGCTTTATTCGTGCGCTTTCGTTCAGCCGTTTAGTGCAAACTCAAAAGCACTTAATGGATGAACTGGAAACTGCACAAAGTCAGGCACAGTCATTCGTTGAAGACAGCAACAAAGCCGTAGCCATGATTCAAGAAGGCATCCATCTGGAAGCCAATGATGAATATTTGAAACTTTTCGGTTTCAAAACTGCAGATGAAATCATCGGCTTACCGTTACTAGACTTATTGCAGCCGAAAGACCTAAATGATTTTAAAGTGCGATTCAAAAAGATTAATCAAGGACAATTTGATTTTGGAAAATTTGAATTAAATTCATTAAATAATCATGTTACCGCACAAAATCCTCTGAAAATTGAGTTTATTCCAGCTACTGAAGATGATGCGCTGCAAATTACGATTGATATTGGCAATAGCAGTCCTGCAGTAGAAAAAGGCCCTGCAAAAGCCAATGCCTTCCAGCAAATCAATAGAACCATGACTAAGCAGCCTTCTGACATTAATGCTTTGGTGACGTTCTCTTTATCTTCTTATGAAGAAAGTATCTTACATGCAGACTGGAAAACTTATACAGCATACTTCCAAGGTGTGAGCAACTTCCTAAAAGAACAAACACATGCGCCATTGTTCAAGCTGGAAAGTGGCATTTTCACAGGGCTATTCCAAGCAGAAACGACCGCTAAACTGGATTCAAAACTGATCGGCTTAAATGCGCTTACTAAACCGCAGCTGATTAGCGTAAATAATGAAAGCTACCCGCTCAATTTACGCATCGGCTATACTGTTTTAGACGGTGATTTGCGTGATGAGGCTCATCTCGATCAATATGTAGGAAAAGCTTTTTCTACTGCCCTGCCGCAAAATCAGCCTGCGCCTGAATTAGATCTATCAATTCCCGAACTGCAATTTTCTATTCAAGAACCAGTAGCAACTCCTGAAATCGCATCAGCTGAAATTCCGCTCAGCATCAATTTTAGCAAGCCTGAAATTGAAGCGCCTGTTGTTTTAAATGAGCCTGCAGTAATTAAGGCGCTGCGCACCTGCTTAGAGCGCGGTGAAATTCACCTGAAGTATCAGCAGCTGTATGATAAAGAAGATTTGAACCTATACACTTATGAAGTGACCAGCGGATTCATTTTTGAAAATAAATGGAAAGATATTTCGACGCTTAAAGAATTATCTGATGATAGCGAGCTGTCCATTAAATTAGATCGCTGGATTTTGGTGGAATCTTGCAAACAGCTGCATAACTTTATTACTCAATATCCAGATGCAAAACTGATTATTAACTTAAATAAAGAAATACTGCTGCAAGACCGCACCTTCCCAGAATTTATTTCTAAGCTCATCACTATTATCCGAAGCAAATTGCAAAACCCTCTGGTACTGCAATTCTCTGAATTAGATATTGACCAAAATATTGATGAAGCTCAGAAAGCATTCAAAGAGCTGCGTAAAAATGGCGCTGAGATTTCTCTGCGTGAATTTGGCGACTCAATGTTTAGTGAAACGTTATTGCGTAAATTAGACGTCCATTGCTTAACACTGCATCAGAATCTGACCAAACTGCTTGGTACTGATAAACAATGTCAAGAATTGCGTGAAAAGCTGTGTATTTTCCACGATATTCGACCTTTGCAAATTATGCTACGTGAACTTAATGACATGACTCTCTTTGCAAATGCATGGAATGTCGATGCGCGCTTCATTCAAGGCGATTATTTCCAGAAGAAACTGGATCATTTGATTGACGTACAAGATCAGTAATTACTGAATATCAAAAAAACCGAATCAAATTGATTCGGTTTTTTTGTGCTAAATTTTAGATATAAAAAAACGGGCTAATCGCCCGTTTTTTCTCATTTTGATGATTAGTCGCGTTTGATTGAACGAGACATACCAGCAAAACGTTGTTTGAATTTGTCGATACGGCCGCCAGTGTCCACATTCTTTTGTTTACCAGTGTAGAATGGGTGGCAAGCTGAACATACGTCTAGGTAAACAGTTTCTTTACCAAGTGCAGAACGAGTTTCGATTACGTTACCGCATGAGCAAGTAGCAACTAAAGTATCGTATTTTGGGTGAATATCGGCGCGCATCGTCGATTACTCCATAAAGTTAAGAAGGTTTTGCTGTCATCGCAATTGACCACTCTCCTGCAAGCAGGAGGAAGTGCTGTCACCAGCAGATCAACACCATAACAGACCATTCTTTTGGCCCACCGAGACGGCTTCCGTCAGAGCTAAGCACAACAAGTTGGGGGAAATTATAGCTGATTTTTTACTGTTAATAAATAGCTCATTCAGGCTGAATGACTTTCTTCTGTACTTTTGCTTGCTCTGACATTTGTTTAAATTTCATTTCTACACTTTGCTGAAAAGCGCGCTGGTCATACTGATTCAAACGCTGAATCAATACAGGACAATAGGCGGCTGAATCCACCTGCTGTAAAGATTTACTCATCATTTCCAGTTTTTCTTGAAACTGCCGTTTCAAGTTTGCCTCTATCTATAGGTTAATTAAGCTCATCTTCTTGAAATGATTCTTCACTATGCTTAAGGACAGAGATTGCACCCTCTTCTGCAACCTTGAGCACTTTTGCTTTAGCGCCTGCATAGGCTCGTTCAAGTTCAGGATTGAGCTGCAGCTGTTGATCACGGTAAAAGTCCAGCATCGGCTGCAGCGTCAACAAAGGCATCTTTTTATAAGATCTCGATTCACTCTTAGCGTTAAATCATCATCAGCTATACACGCTGTATTACAGCTGAGAACTAAAACCAGCAATTCTTTTTTTCATTTTTATCCATTCTGTTTTTAGATTTTAGCTATAGACAACACACTCAGTTTACATGATCCATTAAAAGACTCGGTAGCTCCCGAGTCTTTTAACACTGAAATTCTCAAATCAAATGCAATTTATTCAACACCACGACTTTGCTTAGACCATAAATTCGCAATTACGCCGCAAACCATCAGCTGAATTTGATGGAAAATCATGATCGGCAATACAATCATGCCTAGTGGTTGTCCGATAAATAATACTTGCGCCATAGGTACACCACTGGCTAGGGTTTTCTTTGAACCGCAAAAGAAAATCGCCTTTTGATCCGCGCGATTAAAGCCCATCCAGCGCGGCACATAGAGTGACAGCAGCATAATCACAGTCAATAGTACCGAGCACGCGATAATCAGCAAGATTAATGTTGTCCCGCTGACCTGCTGCCATAATCCAGCTACAACGGCGCTGCTGAATGCGCCATAGACCACCATCAAAATTGAACCTTGATCAAAGACTTTTACAATCTTTGGCATTTTTTTCATATATGGAAAAACATAAGGTCTTAAAATTTGCCCTAACACAAACGGTACAAGCAATAGCAGTGTAATTTGAATAATCGAAGCCGTAGGATCAAAATCGTGCTGCGTCTCACCCAGAATAAATAAACTGACCAATACTGGTGTAATGAACATGCCTGCAATATTTGAAAATGAAGCGCTGCATATCGCGCTGGCAACATTACCCTGTGCAACAGATGTAAATGCAATAGAGGACTGTACAGTAGAAGGCAAAAAGCACATGAACAAGAATCCCCAATACAGCTCTTGCCCCAGCATAGGAACCAATATCGGTTTAGCCATAAGGCCGAGGATTGGAAATAACGCAAAAGTAAATGCAAAAACCAATGCATGCAATTTCCAGTGCATCAACCCCTCAACGACTGCTTCCCTTGATAATTTAGCGCCATGCAGAAAAAATAAGATCGCAATTGCTGCGGTAGTGACCACACCAAAAATCTCCGCCGCCTGCCCCGAAACAGGCAAAAAAGTTGCCAATAACACCATGACAAATAGAAGTATTGTAAAACGGTCTAGCGCCAGTAATTTCAGCATGTCTACATCCTGTATTTAAAACTGTCTTAGTAAAATGGGCCATAAGAAACATACAAAAGCCCAATAAGATTTATTTACCATACGGTAAGTTTCATCTTACTGGGCTTCGATAATAAAGCTAGTTTTTCAACGCAATGTTCATCATTTCGCTAAGCTATGCCGCTTAATCAGCAAATAATTAACATTTAATGATCTAACTTAGTTATTACGGGCATTACCATCTTGCTGAATCAGCTCAATTTTATAGCCGTCAGGATCTTCTACAAATGCAATGACAGTTACACCGCCTTTCATTGGGCCTGCCTCACGTACCACATTACCGCCGCGTGCTTTAATTTCATCGCAAGCTTTGTATGCATCATCTACAGCAATGGCAATATGGCCGTAGGCATTGCCCAATTCATAATGGTCAGTATCCCAGTTATGGGTTAACTCTAAAACTGTGTGGCTGTCTTCCGCACCGTAGCCTACAAATGCCAAGGTAAAACGACCCTCTTCATAATCACGCTTACGAAGTAAAGTCATACCGAGTACTTCAGTATAGAACTGCAAAGAGCGTTCTAAATTGCCTACACGTAACATGGTATGCAGCATGCGCATTGTTATTCACCTTTTTCGTTCAATTGTGCGTTGTTGTGATCACGCAGTAATTTTCCAACCCAAACGACCAGCAGCAATATTGGAATGCCAATTAAAGTCGTCATGAGAAAGAATTTTGGGTAACCAATATTGCTGACTATAGTACCTGAATAGCCGCCCAAAATCTTAGGGGTTAAAGTCATGAGAGAGCTGAAAATTGCATATTGAACCGCAGTAAATGACACACTGGTCAAACTGGATAAAAATGCAATAAATGCCGCGCCCGCCAAACCTGAGGCTAGGTTATCTACAATAATCGCGAAATACAGCCACAGCGAACTGTACGATTTAATGACTTTGCCCTTGAGCTCAATTTGACCTTGATCTGTAGATGCTAGATTAATGGGCTGAATATCAATATCCAGCACGCCTGCCATATTGGCTGAAGTATTTACATTATAAGATCGATCTATGCTCGCTTGTACTTGCTGGCCATTTAGAAGTTGTGCAGTTACTTTTTGAGAAGCAGAAGAAGCTAAATCTTTTCCTGGAATAGCTGCGCTGAAAATACCATCTTTATCTAATTTAGCTTCAAATGGTTTTCCATCCAGTACAACTTGCAGCTTTTGATTGTCTTGCAGCGTTTGCGCAAACTGCCCACGCACCACAATACTGTTTTGGCTCTCATTGGCATTGATAACGTTATCGGCAGTAACAGGCAACAGCAGTAGCTGATTTGCAGAAGCGCCATTTAAGTACGGCATAGAAACGGTCACTGGCGCTGACTCATCTTTTAAATAACTTGCGCGAGTTTGAATTGATTCTCCTGCCTTCAAACTTTCCGCTGGAACTTGAATTTTCCAAGCGCCAGTTTCATCTGGATGCACAATATAGCTTCTCCCGCCAGCGATAACTTCAACATCATTTAAAGGTTGCCCAGACTTCACTAAACCAATAAAAATTAAATTGGTTGAGCTCGCCAGCACTGCACCAACAAACATCAGCTTCATAATGTTCATACGCTGCGCCAGCAGGCCGCCTAAGAAGCCGCCGACAAGGCTGAAAATGACCCCATAAACTTTTACAGCTTCTGCAATCTGCTCTTTACTGAAGTTTAAATCTTGATAAAAAACATTGGAAATCACACCCGCAATAATGTCTGAAATCCGGTAAAAACCAATGAGCAACAGCAGAACCAGCGCCAATTTCATGCCGTAGCGTTTGAAAAAATCCGCAATTGGATTGACCCAAGTTTCATAAGCCATCTGCTTATTGACTGCGCCCAATTTAATCAATATAGAACCCGCCGCCAAAGCAGCAGCTCCAGAACCAATAAAACGAACTGATTCTAAACAGAACAGCAGGAAAGAATCCTTAATTTGCAACTGGGTCTTTAAAGCCTCGACCATCACACCTGAATAGATGTAGCTCAGTACAAAACTGATTACAGCCACAAAAAATACAGCAACCAAACGATAATAATCTACGCGCTTATATTCTTTATACTTGCGATCCACTTGTGGTTCGCGAATCATCAATGTGGTGCAAATACCGACCAGCATCACACCGGCCATAGCTAGATATGTGGTTTTCCATGCCTCGTAGATATAATTGCCTTTCGCTGTGCCTAAATACGCGGCTAAGAATAATGCGCCTGCGCCCGCCACAATCATCCCGATACGGTAGCCCGCATTATAAGTCGATGCCAAAACCGTCTGCATTTCTGTTTCTGCAAGTTCAATCCGGTAAGCATCTATCACAATATCCTGCGTTGCAGCAGAAAATCCAAGCAATACTGCGCCTGCCGCCATTTGATATAAATAGCTTTGACCTAAAGATGGATCTGAAAACGCCATAATACAGATGGCGCAAATAATCAGACATTGCGCGATCAGCAGCCAAGCGCGTCTGCGGCCCAGCATTTTAGTTAAGAATGGAACAGGCAGCTCATCTACCAGCGGCGCCCAAACAAATTTAAATGAATAGCCCAGCGCGGCCCAACTGAAGAAAGTTACAGCGCTTTTATCAATTCCTGCCTCGCCCAGCCATAAAGACAAGCTTGAAAAAATCAGCAGAATAGGAATACCTGCAGAAAAACCTAAAAACAGCATAATCAATGCGCGGCGGTCTAAAAATGCAGTAAAAGCCGACTTCCATCCGGATGCTTGTGTTGTCATTACATTATTTTTGTCAAAAAAACGATTGATGCTATTCAAACTCTTAATGGCTTTGGTTTCAACTAGATTTACGCAATGATTGTTTTATTTATCGAGAAAAGCATTGCGCTTGCTTGATCTTTCGGATCAATCCAGTATACCTTTAAATTCTGCCGTCATTAATTTGTTTTGGATTTAACAGTGCCCCAAAAACTAGACAATATTCAATCTTCTCTATCTACTCAACTTTCAGAACAAAACAATTCCGAACAAACTCTACAGCCAGCGAAAAACCAGTTGAACAGTGTCTTCGACTGCACAGAAATTCAAACGACATTAAGCAAAACCAAGCTAGCCGCTGAACAGCTGACACATCCGACCAATTTAAAGAAAATTCCAACATCAACCAAACGCATTAAACCGTTAAATGATTTCTTAGGCCAAGACCGTGCCCGAGCCTCGGTTGAAGCAGGCATTTCCCTGCCGTATTCAGGCTACAATATTTTTGCCGTTGGTACAGCGGGTTTGGGCAAACGCACAATGATTAAGCGTTTGCTGCAGCAGCACGCAAAAAGCATGAAAACCCCGAATGACTGGGTGTATGTTTATAATTTTAAATCGCCGCGCCAGCCCATTGCCTTACAGCTTCCTGCAGGCCAGGCGCCTAAATTTCAAAGCGTGCTGCATCAGACTTGGCAAATCATTTTAAAACAGCTGGAACGCCGCTTTACAGCGGAAACCTACCACAACCGCATTGAAATGATTCGCCAGCAAACTGGCGATGAGCAGCATCAAGCACTGGTCGAGTTAACCAAAGAAGGCGCCGAACTAGATTTAAAGTTAATTTCACAAGAAGATGAACATTGCTTCGTTCCTGTTCATGTCAAAGACAATACAATTCAGGAAATGAACAAAGATGAAATTAATGCGCTGAACAATAAAGAACGCGCAGAAATTGCTTCTAATATCCGCTATATGAATAAAAAGCTGGAACGTTTAGGTCTGCATCTGGGTGATTTAGAAGACGATGCCCGTGATCAAGTGCAAGTCCTGAACCGTGATATTGCCAAACAAGTGGTATTGCCGCGCATTGACTCTCTGCTGAATAAATATATTGATATTGATGGGCTGGAAAACTATCTCAAGTATTATGCTGACGACATTATCAATAATGTTGAAATTGTACTTGAGCAAGAAGAAGATGACTTTACACCTGGTGCATTCAGCCGCGTTCCGTCACGCTATCAAGCCAATATTATCGTGTCGCATAAACCGCATTCAGGCGCGCCAGTCATTTTTGATGACTTCCCGACACATTATAATTTGCTGGGCCATGTGGAACAGTTGACCCAAAACGGCACCATTACCACTGACTTTACCCTAATCCGTCCCGGCGCTTTGCATAAAGCTAACGGCGGTTTTTTAATGCTGGAAGCAGAGCAGCTGCTCGAACAGCCTTATGCATGGCAAGGTTTGAAACGCGCATTAAAATCAGGTCAGCTTAAACTGTCATCCTTAGAGCATATGCTGACTTTAACGGGCAGTATTTCGATTGAACCTGCGTCTATCCCTTTAGACATCAAAGTGATTTTACTGGCAGAACCTGAAATTTATTATGAAATTTTAGAGCTAGAGCCAGAGCTTGGCAGCGTCTTTAAAATCCGTGCAGATTTTACCGATACCCTCCAGCGCAATGAAAGCAATGAACAGGCCTATATGCAGCTGATTGCCGATTATGTGCAAGCCGACAAACTGCTGCCCTTTGACCGTTCTGCCCTCGCTGCGCTCTTAACTGATTCCAGCCGTCAGGCAGAAGACCAAAGCTCACTATCGCTACATGCCCTCACCTTAGGTGATTTAATCCGCGAATCGCATCATCATGCGGCCAAAGCGGGCGATACTATGGTGACCGAACAGCATATCAATATGGCATTGGATCACCGCAAATATCGCTTAGGCTATTTGCGTGAATTATATTGGCAAGATTTATCGCGCGGCACACAGCTGATTGAAACCCGCGGTCACCGGCTTGGTCAAATCAATGCCTTATCTGTCATTCATTATGCCGATGTAGAGTTTGGCCTGCCTTCACGTCTAACAGCCTCTGTATATCAAGGCGGCGGCGATATTTTAGATATTGAACGCAGCGTAGAACTTGGCGGTTCTTTGCATGCCAAAGGCGTACTGCTGATGTCCAGCTTCTTAAAAGCACACTTTGGACGTGAGCAGATCCTGCACTTTTCTGCAGCCCTCGCCTTTGAGCAAAGTTATGGTCAGGTGGATGGTGACAGCGCAACCGTTGCAGAATTGTCTGCTTTGATTTCAGCAATTAGCCAATTGCCAATTGATCAGTCTTGGGCCATTACCGGCTCCATGAACCAATTGGGCCAAGTGCAGCCGATTGGCGGCGTAAACGCAAAAATTGAAGGCTTTTATGATGCCTGCAAGCTGCAAGGCTTAACTGGCAAGCAAGGTGTAATTATTCCACGTCAAAACATGCAGCATCTCATGCTGCGTAAAGATGTGATTGAAGCTGTGACTGCAGGCCAGTTCCATATTCATGCAATTGATACAATTGACCAAGCGCTTGAAATTTTAATGGCCCGCCCTGTTGGCACATTGGATAAAAAAGGCCGTTACAGCAAAAATTCTATCTTTGCTGCTGTTATGGAACAGCTGGAATACTGGCAAGCCATAGAAGATGGCGCAGAATTGGAAGAAGAACCTAAGAAAAAGAAAAAAAAGAAGAAGGACAAGAAAAAAGTAAAAGCAGAAAAAAAAGCGCTCGAACAAGCAGCTGAATCTGCTGCAAGTGTAGATATTGAACAGCCTGCGAAAGATTAATGCAGGTTGTTCCCAATTCTAATCCAATTAAACTCAGCACAAAAAAAGCGCCTCTATAGGCGCTTTTTTACATCGTCTGAATTAAGCTTCAGGCGCTGGGCTATACTGTTCAACCAAAGTTTTTAATTCACCTTTTTGGAACATGTCGAGCATAATGTCGCTACCGCCGATCAATTCGCCATTGATCCATAATTGCGGGAAAGTCGGCCAGTTTGCAATTTGCGGCAAAATTGCGCGGATATCTTGATTTTCCAAAATATTTACATATGCAAAAGGACGGCCAATTTGACTGAGCGCTTCTACAGCACGAGCAGAGAAACCACATTGTGGAAATTGTGGTGTGCCTTTCATGTAAAGTAGAACCGCATGTTTAGCAATTTGGTCACGAATTAACGCTTCTGTATCGCGTGCTTGTTCAGTCATTGATAAATCCTCAATAATTCTGCTTGGCATTATACCCAAAACTCAGCAAAACAGTATGACTAAAGCAATAAATCCAATTTTATTTACAATCGGGCTTTAAATCTGGGGGAGTTTTTGCTTATATAGAACGTCTTGGCGCATCAATCTATATTGTGCTCCTATGCATTTTTTCAATCCACCTAACAGATAAGAGTTAGTCATGAATAACATTACCCTTGCCCCTGTGCAAACTGATCAACCGTCACATTTGATGCCTGTATTTGGCCGTCAGCCGATCAGCTTTGTCCGAGGCCGAGGTTCTTATCTCTATACAGAAGATGGCACTGAGTATTTAGATGCGCTGACAGGCATTGCTGTTTGCGGTTTAGGCCACTCTCACCCAGCCATTACTGAAGCGATTGCAGATCAAGCTGCGACATTAATTCATACCAGCAATATCTTTGAAGTGCCTTGGCAAACTGCCGCTGCGCAAAAATTGGCTGCTGCTGCTGGTATGGAAGAAGTGTTCTTCTCGAACTCAGGTGCAGAATCAAACGAAGGCGCAATTAAAATCGCCCGTAAGTTTGGCCATATGCAAGGCGTTGCGAACCCGAAGATTATTGTTGCGGATCATTCATTCCACGGCCGCACATTGGCTACCCTGTCTGCAACTGGCAACAAAAAAGTTCAAGAAGGCTTTGCTCCGCTGGTTGAAGGTTTTATCCGTGTTCCATTTGGCGATATTGAAGCCATTGAGGAAGCAGCGATTAACCACCCAGATATCGTGGCCATTTTAGTCGAGCCTATTCAAGGTGAAGGCGGTGTGAATACTGCTCCTCAAGGTTTCAGCTATTTAGAAGAAATCCGCCAAATCTGCAATCAGCACAACTGGCTGATGATGCTGGACGAAGTGCAAACGGGTAATGGCCGTACCGGTAAATACTTTGCATATCAGCACACCAATATTATTCCAGATGTATTAACCACTGCAAAAGGCTTAGGCAATGGCTTCCCTATTGGTGCCGTAATGACGCAAGGCCGCGGTGTAGGCGTATTGACTGCAGGCAACCACGGTTCTACTTATAGCGGCACACCGCTAGGCTCTCGTGTGGTTTACACAGTACTGGACACCATTGAAAAGGAAAACTTAGTTGCGAATGCTGCTGAAAAAGGCGCATACATTGTACAGCAGCTGAGTGAAAAGCTAGCAGAGCAAAATGTCACTGTCCGTGGCTTTGGCCTGATGATTGGCATTGAACTGCCTAAAGCTTGCGGCGAACTGGTTGAAGTTGCGCGTGATGAGCATCACTTGATCATTAATGTGACTGCAGGCTCTGTCATCCGTTTACTGCCAGCTTTAAATATTACGCAAGAACAAACTGACCTGCTGATTGAGCGTATAGTGACTATGGTTAAAAAATTCTTAGCTTAAGCTGAATTGAATACCCATAAAAAAAGCCGCATTGCGGCTTTTTTTATATCTGGTTTTATTGAACTCAATCAAGTCAAAAATTCAGATTATGATGCTTCTTGGTAGACCCGTCCGGCAGGTATCTGCGCAAAATATTGCTTAAGCACATCTAAACAGCGGCCAATTTTAGCGGGCTGTTCTTCATGCTTTGCCACAACAGCATATAAAGTAAATGCTGGCAGGCGCCACTCTGGAAGAACTTCAATTAAAGATCCATTCATCAAATCTTTTTGCACATCTAAAAACAGGATTTTCGCTACACCCTGCCCCAGCATGCACATCGACTTAGATACAAGGATGTTATTGGTCGACAAACGCGAAGATACATCAACATTAACTCGTTCACCCGTAACACTATTCTCAAAAGAACATAGGTTTTGGTTTTTTTCAGTATTTAATGCCAATAAAGCATGTTCGGCTAAATCTTCAGGCCGTGAAATCAAAGACGAATGGTTAACAAAACTAGGAGATGCAACAAGAATTTGCTCCACCCGCGCTAACGGAATAACACTTAAATTATGACATTCAATATTTGGGCTCATGCGCAGTGCAATATCAATGCGGCCTTCAATTAAGTCAATATATTGATTATCTGCTTCAAAATGCACAGAAAGCCCGCGATGTGCAGACAACCAATGTGAAAGTGCTGGCACAATATGATTTGCGCAAAGTTCCGGTGTAGAAGCAATACGTAAATCACCAACCAAATCATCACGCAATTCATTAATGCGGACTTTGCCGCGCTCTGCGGCAGAAAGCATTTCTTGGCAGCTATGTAAAAAAGCTTGTCCCGCTTCTGTCAGGCTCAGTTTGCGTGTAGAACGATGAAGCAATACAACTTCCATATCCTGTTCTAATGAACGGATTTGCTGGCTCACCGCACTTGTAGTGATGCCTAATTCTTTGGCTGCGCCGCTGAATGAATTTTTTTCTACAACGCAAGCAAAGACGCCCATTGCCCGTAGTTGATCCAACATAAATCCCCCCCAAATTTATGAATGCTTTTAATCATATTAAAAGCATTTCAATTCATTATACGAGTATATTTATGTTTTGCATTAGTTAAATTTAATTAACAGGCAGAACCGTCTCAGGATTAATCGGCTTGCCATCTAGGCGAACTTGAAACTCAAGCATAGTGCTGCTTGTGCCGCTAGAACCCATTTCTGCAATCTTTTGTCCAGCCTGAACATTTTCACCGCTTTTAACAATCATTTTGCTGTTATGTGCATAGGCAGTAATGTAACCATTGATATGCTTTAACAGAATGAGATTGCCGTATTCTTTCAAACCATCTGCAGCATAAACTACTTGACCATCTGCAGCTGCAAGAATTGGATCGCCAACATTGCCGCCATAACGTGTACCTTTAATGTTATTTGCCAGATTAAATCTCGCAATTACAGCGCCAGCTGACGGTTTAACCCAGCGTAAATTGGTGCTTTGCGTATTTGAAGAGATCACAGGCGCGGCTGCAGCTGGAGCCGCAACTGCTGGAGCGACTGGCGCATTTTGCGGCAATGGAATGGTCTGACGCTGAATTGGCGCAGTTTGCGTCATTGCTTGCGTAGATGCAGCGCGGCGTGAAGCTGAATTTTTTAAACGGATAGATTGGCCGACATAAATACGGTACGGCGAAGCAATATCATTCATTTCCGCTACACTGATATAGCTTAGGCCATAGCGCCCAGCAATGCCGCTTAAAGTATCACCAGACCGCACGGTATAAAAATCAGGCGCCGCAGCATAGCGGGCTGTATTATTCACCAGTGGTTTTGATGCACAGCCACTCAAAATAATGGTCGAAACAGCCGCCACTGAAAGAAACAGTAACTTTATTAAACCCGCAGGGGCTGCTTTTAGGTGAGATTGCGACACCAGAGACATTATTTTCCTCTCTACACACGAAAAATGGGATGCGATAATGTGGCTAAGAGTAGCAAAAAAAGCCGTACAAAAAGCCGCATCACCGGCATTTTCACAAAGTTATAACATTAGTTACGCATTTTTAGAAAATTCTATATGTAAGTCATTTAAAATTTCATAATTAGTCGCATCCATTTGAATTGGCGTAATGCTGACATAGCCATTCGCAACGGCAAAAAAATCAGACTCAATCTCCGTTAAACCTTTCTTAGGTTCTGCCACAGATTCGCCCGACAAACCAATCCAATACACTTGACGGCCACGCGGATCTACGTGACTGGTAATCGGTTTTGATTGGCTGCGGCGGCCTTGATAGGTAATTTTAGCGCCCAGAAACTCTGTGACATCTGGAATATTAATATTAAAAATATGGCGCGGCGGCAAAACAGGTAAACCCGCCGCAATAAAATCATGCACCCATTGTGCGGCATATGCGAAGCCTTCTGGCGTTTCATATGAACGTACATTGGGTCCAGCAAGCGATACAGCTATTGCTGGCTGCTTCATAAGACGGCCTTCAAAAGCTGCGCCTACAGTGCCTGAATACAATACATCGTCACCCAAATTTGCACCGCTATTGATCCCGCTCACCACAAGATCAAACTCGAAGTCAAATAGACCATTCATAGACAGATAGACACAGTCTGCAGGTGTCCCATTCACCGCCCACATATCGGGTGCAATTTGAATTGGACGCAGTGGACGATCTAAAGTCAAAGCGCTTGAAAAGCCGCTGCGCTCTGCTTCAGGCGCAACAATCACAACACGGCCCAAAGGACGCAATGCTTTGGCCAAAGCTTGGATACCGGGAGCAAAAACGCCATCATCGTTGGCAATTAAAATATTCACTGGCTAAAATCTCGTTTCAAAAAATGACTGAGCAGAACTTTTCGTTGAAAAATATCAAGAATTATATATATTCAAAGCTCAACATCCATCATAAATGTGTGATTTTCAAATGATTAAAACTATATCATTTCGCAGCATCCTAGGTTTAGGTTTTGCAGCAATTTTTTCCCAAGCCGTTATGGCTGATGAGGGGTTAACGCAGGCTGAAGCAAATACCATCGTAAAAGAAGACCTTGCATCTGCTCAAGTTATGGCAGAAGTCTGCCCTGCTGTGATTGGTCAAAATGCAAAATTTGACAGCAATATTAAAGTACTGATTCAAAGCTACTTGGCAGAATACTCTGACAAAGCGATGAGCTATGAAAAAATGCAATCTGACAGCGAATATAAAGCGGTGTTAGACGAAGCGCGTAAAGCTGCGAAAGAAACATCTGCAGATGAGCAAAAAATGGTTTGCGGTGATGTTTTAGATTACGAAGCTTAATTAAAAGCAATGAAAAAAGGATAATGCGCTGTACATTATCCTTTTTTATTTCACAATCCCTTCATTTTTCAACAGCTTCAATACAAAGTGCTGCTTTTATTTCTGCCAAATCGTTTTAAGCTATGCGCATTGCTTAATTTTATTGAAATATTCAGGTTGTGATTAAATGAAAAATGTTTTACTTAAAGCTTTTACTGCTGCAACGTTTTCCGTATTTGCATTAAATGCCAGCACTGCCTTTGCCGCAGATGAAAAAATTGAAGTTACGCCAACCACTCAAATTTCAAAACAAGAGTTGGCCGCAATTTATGTCTTGTCTGAAGTTTGCCCTAAACTGGTTAATGATCAGGCTAAATTTGATCAAGGCTATGCAAAGCTTGCCAAAGAATATATGCCCAATGAAAAATCACCTGTCGCCGCTTTAGAAAAGCTGAGCAAACAGAAAAGTTTTGCCAAAATTTTAGATGAAGCGCAAAACGATGCGAAAAAAGCAGGCACTGCAAAAAACAAAGAAATTTGCCAAGAGCTCACCGCTTACGCAAATTAATTCCACTTGGTTACAATACTTTTAAAATAAGCTATTTTCCCCCATAGAAGTCAGCCTAGCTTTGTCCTAAAATGCTAGGCTCTTCGAGCTTATAACAAGTTATTGGAACCCCCCACAATGACCCGAAAAACCGTCCTTGCCGCATTACTACTTGCACCTAGTTTTTCTTTCGCGGCAACTGTCCTTTCCGCACCGCCAGAATTAAATAATAAATCTTATGTGCTAATGGACTATGAGACAGGGCAAATCCTTGCTTCAAAAAATGAAAATGAAAAATTAGCGCCTGCTTCAATGACTAAAATGATGACCAGTTACATCATTGAACAAAAGTTATTAAGCGGAGAGTTAACTGAAAATGAAAAAGTCCGCATGAATGAGTCTGCTTGGTGCCGCGGCAGCAGCACAGAGTCATGCATGTATGTGCCATTGAACGGTACAGCAACAGCGCTTGAAATGCTTCGTGGCATTATCATTCAGTCAGGCAACGATGCGTCTAAAGCTATGGCTGAACACATTGCCGGCAATGAAGGCACATTTGCCCACATGATGAACCAGGAAGCTAAGCGTATTGGCATGGTGAATACTCAATTCATCAACTCTACAGGCATGCCTGCAGAAGGCCACTACTCTACTGCAAAAGACATGGCGACGCTTGCACAGCACATCATCCATGACAGCTCAAAGTACTATCCTATTTATTCTGAAAAAGAATTCAGCTTTAACGGCATTAAACAAGGCAACCGTAATGCCTTGCTTTATACAGACCCAAGTGTTGACGGTTTAAAAACGGGTCACACTGACGAAGCCGGCTACTGTTTAACCACTTCTGCTAAACGTGGTCCTTTACGTTTAATTTCTGTGATTTTTGGCGCGCCAAGCATGAACGAACGCGCATCGCAAACTCGTGAAATTTTAGCTTGGGGCTATGCAAACTTCGAAAAGGTTAAAGTACAGCCTGCAAATCAAGTTTTAGCTAAAGCTAAAGTTTGGTACGGTAAAGAAAGCGATGTGCAAATTGGTTTGCCTGAAAACTTTAACGTGACTATGCCTAAAGGCGATGCTAACGCAATCAAAACCCAGCTTGTTGTTCAGCCAAAACTGACTGCACCTTTAAAACAAGGTCAAGTGGTGGGTAAATATGTTGCAACTTTAAACGGCAAAGTAATTGCAGAAAAGCCGCTTGTAGCGCTTAAACCCGTTGAAGAAGCGGGTTTCTTTGCAAAAATGATTGATCACATCAAACAATTCTTTGCTAACTTGTTCTAAGATTTTCGAAAGCTGATTTTTTTCAGCTTAGACTAAAGCATCCCAGCCTCGGTTCGGATGCTTTTTTATTTTATACTCTCCACATTTAAAGTTTTACGATGGACCGTCATGAAAAAGAATATCCGCCCCTATTTAGAACATCATCCTCAAATAGATTCGACTTGCTATATAGATGAAATGTCTGTGGTGATTGGTGAAGTGACTTTGGCGGAAAATGTTTCTGTCTGGCCTTTTGCTGTGATCCGCGGTGATGTCAATCATATTCATATTGGCCGTAATTCCAATGTGCAAGATCACGCTATGCTGCATGTCAGCCATAAAAAAGCCGATAAGCCTGAAGGCTCTCCATTGATTATTGGTGAAGATGTAACAATTGGACATCATGTAAAATTGCACGGCTGTACCATTGGCAATCGTGTACTGGTCGGCATCAGTACGATTATTTTAGATGATGCCATTATTGAAGATGACGTCATGATTGGCGCAGGCTCTCTTGTTCCACCCAATAAAGTTCTAGAAAGTGGTTATTTATATGTGGGCAGTCCCGTTAAGAAAGTTCGCCCACTGACCGATAAAGAAAAAGAATTTTTACCGTATTCGGCACGGTATTATGTGAAAGTGGCGGGGAATTATTTAGATCAGGATTGTTTCGCATAAGAGATTTTATGTTAAATAATGACTAGAAGATTTAATATGATAGAACTAATTTAGGAAAGTTTTACTTGGAACAAAATTACCTAGAAATTTTTCATCTGTCGAATCCTCAGACAAGTTTTAGAATCATTCAATATTCTAATAATTTTTATCTCAGCGTTTATCTAGAATCTGGATTTGAGCAAATTGAAAAAACTATCGAAATTAATAATAATTTATTTAACTTTATTTTAAATAATAAAAATCAATTCGATATCTATTCAATTAAAACAATTGAAAATACTGAGAGTCTGAAAATCGAAGAATTTTTTGTGTCATCTTCTACAGTGTATGTACTACATGGATGCTACTTTTTGGAAAAATGGAAGAAGCTAGATGACACTTTAACTGTACATACAATGGCACTGCCAATTGACTTATTACAATATCAGCAGCTTAAAAATTTCGTATAACAGCCATTATGTTAAATGGGGTATTTATCGTTTAATCACATCATTAGGAGTGAGATAAATTTCTGATTCTTCACCTTGTACAGTGGCTTTTAATTTTTTTGATATATCAATCATCTTACCAATAGCTTCAGGTGTTGGATTTTTCGTTAGTAAATCACAAGAGTTACGGTCGTCATACCATAGAGAAAACTCTTGTTCATCAATGGATACAAGAAAGTCTTCTTCTGAGTTTTGAAGGTCTGCCGTTATTGTTGGGTCTGTTTCTAAATATGTATTCCATTCCTGTTTGGCAATACATTCTCCATCATTAAGATAAAACTCTTTTTTTGTTATATACACATTATAGCCAGCATAGGTAATTGGACTAATCATTAAAAGGACAGGAATAATAAATTTGAACATTGGATCAATAATCTCTAAAGGAATTAGAATTTAATTTTTCTAAAATTAACATAATGGGCGTTATACGAAATACTCAAAATTTCCATTTTAACATCAATACCTTAACTCAAATCACTCCAGTAAGCAGCGCAATTGAGGGACTTTTATCTAAATATTCAAGTTTCACGCTCACTATTCAAACATTGTTCCACGATTTTAGTTAGCTATTATTAATAATTTATATTTATGCAACCTATTTGTAAAAGGAAATTCTAAAAAGACATTCATTCATTGCAATTTTATAAACCAACAAAGAAATCCCCTCTTAACATAGCCACACACCCCAAAATTTTATACAATAGCGCATCCCTTACCATGGTGCTTTTCTATGACCGCTTGGACTGCTCACGTTACCGTTGCAACTGTTGTTGAAAAAGATGGAAAATTTCTTTTTGTAGAAGAACATACAGAAGGCGTTACGCATACCGTCTTTAACCAGCCGGCTGGTCATGTAGAATGCGGTGAGACCATCGTGCAGGCAGCGATTCGTGAAACCATGGAAGAAACTGGCCACGCTGTAGACGTTGATGCCCTTCTAGGCATTTACACTTATACCCCGCCGATGTTTCCTGACCGCACTTATTACAGATTCTGCTTTTTAGCGCATGTGCTGGAATATTTTCCAGAAGCTGAATTAGACAAAGGTATTGTCGGTCCAAAGTGGATGACTTTAGATGAACTGCTGGAATCTGCCCGCGCGCGCAGCCCATTGGTGATTAAAGCTGTAAAAGATGCCTTATCAGGTCAAAAATTTCCTTTATCGCTCGTTTATGAGCATCACAACTCTCCCTTAATTTCAAATTTGGATGCTTAATCCTATGCAACAACGTGTCATTGTCGGTATGTCTGGCGGTGTAGATTCATCTGTTTCTGCAGCGCTTCTTCTTCAGCAAGGTTATCAGGTTGAAGGCCTGTTCATGAAAAACTGGGAAGAAGATGACGGTACAGAATACTGCACGGCAATGGATGATTTAGCTGATGCACAAGCCGTTTGCGACAAAATTCGCATCAAACTGCATACAGCCAACTTTGCAATGGAATACTGGGACCGCGTGTTTGAGCATTTCTTGGCAGAATATGCTGCAGGCCGTACACCAAACCCAGATATCCTATGCAACAAAGAGATTAAATTCCGCGCATTTTTAGATCATGCAGTGAATTTAGGCGCAGATTTTATTGCCACAGGCCACTACTGCCGCCGCGGTGAGACCGCAACCAATTCCCGCGGTGAAGAATATGCGCCTTTACTGCGCGGTGTGGACAACAACAAAGACCAGACCTATTTCCTGCATGCTGTGCATGGTCGTGAAATCAATAAAACTTTGTTCCCTGTCGGCGAAATTGAAAAGCCGCAAGTGCGTAAAATTGCAGAAGAGCTGGGCTTGGCTACAGCGAAGAAAAAAGACTCAACGGGTATCTGCTTTATTGGGGAACGCCGTTTTAATGACTTTTTAAAACAATATTTACCCGCTCAGCCTGGAAAAATTGTGCTGGATACGGGCAAAGAGGTTGGTGAACACCACGGCTTAATGTACTATACGCTCGGTCAGCGCGGCGGTATTGGCATTGGCGGTTTAAAAGGCGCTGAAGAAGGCGCTTGGTTTGTTCTGCATAAAGATATCGAAGGCAACCGTCTGGTTGTTGGTCAAGGTCATGAACATCCGCTCATGCAAAGTACTATACTTTGGAGTGAAGCGATTGATTGGGTGGCTGGTGAACAGGACATTCCAGAAACAGGTTTCCGCTGTACGGCAAAAACCCGTTACCGCCAAGAAGATCAGGCTTGTACTTTATACAAAGACCCAACTGCTCAAAATGGTGTCCGCGTAGAATTTGATGAACAGCAGCGCGCTGTTACACCAGGCCAAAGTGTGGTGTTTTACTCAGGTGAAGTTTGTTTAGGCGGCGGTGTGATTCATCATACCAATGCGCCTAAACCGGATTTTATTTAAAAGGATTGTTTCGGCATGACAGAGTTACCGTTTCAACAGTCTCAAACTCTGAATGTTCGCCATAATCGTGCATTGGCGTTAGCGGGCGTTTTTCAAGCGGCCCAGCTGACGCATATGACGGCGCTGACGGGCCAAAAGAGCATTGGCGAAAGCGGTAACTTTTATTTAGAGCAGATGATTAAGGCCAGTTTAAACATTCGCGCAAGCGGTAAATGCAGCAGCCAGACCTTAGATTTTTTCCATCAGCTCTCAGATGTCTCCCTTGGATTAAAAACCCTAGAAAGCAGCATCAATCAACCCTTCAACACTTCTCCTACTTCAAGAATTCCCAAACTGTCCAGCGCAAAACTCCCAATGAGCTATGCGATGGCCTTGCTGCAATTAGAAAAAAAAGTGTATAGCAATCCAAAATTTGTCGAAATCATAGAACAATCCCAGCAAAAAATTCTCCGTCAGCTTTCTTTTTTTGATCATAATTATTTACACCCCAGCGTGCTTGCCAGTCTTGCGCAAGCCTATGTAGATACTGCGGGTCAGATTAATCCGCGCATTATGGTGCGCGGCAATGCAGAAGCCTTTAAAGATTCTTCGCATACCAACCGAATTCGCGCATCCCTTTTTACTGGCCTGCAAATGGCGCATTTATGGCGTCAGCATGGCGGCAGTTCTTGGGGCATGATTTTCAGCAAGCGCAAGCTGCTTAAAGATATTCAAGATCTTGCACGATTGCAGTATCAGGTGGTTTAACTTGAACTGTATCTTGCTTCCCGTTTTACGTTTAATTCCAAAGTTTAAGGAATCGCTATGAACGCTTTAACCGCACTTTCTCCATTAGATGGACGCTACGCTAGCAAATGTGATGCTTTGCGCCCTTTCCTCTCTGAGTTTGGTTTAATCCATGCTCGTGTGACTGTTGAAGTGCGTTGGCTTCAGGCGCTTGCAAACCGTCCTGAAATCACTGAAGTTCCTGCTTTTTCTGCAGAAACCAATGTTGCGCTTGATGCAATCGTTGCGAACTTTTCTGAAGACAATGCTAACCGCATTAAAGAAATTGAACGTACAACAAACCATGATGTAAAAGCGGTTGAGTACTTCTTAAAAGAACAAATCGCGCATATTGATGAGCTTAAAAATGCAGGCGAATTCATTCACTTTGCATGTACTTCTGAAGACATTAACAACTTGTCTCATGCTTTAATGCTTAAAAATGGCCGTGAAGTTTTAGTTGCAGCAATGCAGCAAATCATCGATTCAATTGTTGCTTTGGCTGAAACTCATGCTGAACAACCAATGTTATCTCGTACACACGGCCAAACTGCAAGCCCTACAACTTTGGGTAAAGAAATGGCCAACGTGGCTTACCGCCTTGCTCGCCAAATCAAACAATTCAAACAAGTTGAATTACTCGGTAAAATCAACGGTGCAGTAGGTAACTACAACGCACACTACTCTGCTTACCCAGAAATCAACTGGCCTGCGCACTCACAAGCATTTGTTGAGTCTTTAGGTTTAGAGTTCAACCCGTACACCACTCAAATTGAACCACATGACTACATGGCGGAACTTTTTGATGCGCTGCGCCGTTTTAATACGATTCTGATCGACTTTAACCGCGATGTTTGGGGCTACATCTCTCTTGGTTTCTTCAAACAACGTTTAAAAGATGGCGAAGTGGGTTCTTCAACCATGCCGCACAAAGTTAACCCAATCGACTTCGAAAACTCTGAAGGTAACTTGGGTATTGCAAATGCAGTACTTGCACACTTGGGTGAAAAACTTCCTGTGTCTCGCTGGCAGCGTGACTTAACTGACTCTACTGTTCTTCGCAACATGGGTGTTGGTTTTGCACAAAGCTTGATCGCATTTGAAGCTTGCTCTAAAGGTATTGGCAAACTTGAATTGAATGCTCAGCGTATTCTTGAAGATCTTGACCATGCTCAAGAAGTGCTTGCTGAACCAATTCAAACAGTAATGCGCCGTTATGCAGTTGAAAAACCATACGAAAAACTGAAAGCATTGACTCGCGGTCAAGCCATGACTCGTGACATGATGGTTGACTTTGTAAACGGTACAGAACTTACTGCCGTTCCTGCTGAAGATCGTGCACGCCTTGCAGAAATGACTCCTGCGACTTATACAGGTAATGCATCGACTCAAGCAAAACAAGTTGCTGATCTGATTTCTAAAATCTAATTTTTAGATAAATCAAAAAACGAGGCTTTATGCCTCGTTTTTTATTTCCACTTATATACTCCTTCATCCCTTTGGGATGAGGAGCATGCTCCACAAGGAGATGAGGGTATCCACCTCTCCCTAACCCTCTCCTACAAGGAGAGGGGAAATTTAGAAGGAATTTTTATTCCACAGGACAATATTTAGCCCAGTCATCTTTCATTCGCTGTAATTCACAGCCCGTTAAAATATCGCTGTAATAAATATAGTAAGTCACATTGGGGTACTGAATTTCATTACGGTACAGCGTGCCGCGTAAAGAAACTGAAAGCTCTTCCGGAAAATCATCTGCCAAATACAGTTCTTCAAAATCATAATTAAAGTAGCAATTCTGTTTTGCTTCAAATGCTTCTGCGGCCGCCATTTTCAATACCTAAGATAAATAACTGCCAGTGTAATAGATTCAGGCTTTAAAGTGGCTGACAACTGCTCAATCCATAAACTTATGACCTTTTAAAACTTTAGGCGAGGTTGAGTAGCCACTTCAGCGCATGCGGTATTCATTCAATTTTTTGAATTAAACAGCCAGTAGGTTTTTCTTTATTTATAATTGCTCTATCAGCAGCAGATTGATTTATAATGCGCGAAAATTCAACTATAACATTGCAGAAATCTTCAATGATTGACTTTCAGCTTTATCCTAAACATTTCATTGCATTTGCAATTCTTAGCTGCGCCATCATCTTTGCAAGTATCAACCCGCTCGAATTTGACTCCTATTTACTGCATCAGGCAGGCACAGTCATTATGCTGGCCGTATTGATTATCTGTGTATATAAAATTGGACTGTCATTCACCAGCTTTTGCCTGTATTTAAGCTTTTTACTGGTTCATGTGACGGCAGCGCATTATCTTTATTCTTATGTTCCTTACAACGAATGGACTCAACAGCTGTTTGGATTCAGCCTAAATGAGAAAATGGGCTGGACGCGCAATATGTTTGACCGATTTGTACATCTTGCTTATGGATTATTACTCTACCCTTTTTTCTTGCGCTTATTTCAAGTCTGGCTGCCGAGCCTAACACCCAAAGCACTGTTTCTGCTGGTTGTACAATTCGTAATGGCAAGCAGCCTATTTTATGAATGGATCGAATGGCTGTTGGCAATTGGCCTGTCTCCAGATGATGCTGAAAAATACAACGGCCAGCAAGGCGACATTTGGGATGCGCATAAAGATATGCTGCTGGCAACGCTTGGAGCGATGGTGACTGGCGCTATTTGCTTAGTGAAATCTAACCCGTCTAAATCGTATTAGCCACAAACAGTGTTGAGCTAAACTCTTAATTCAGCTCATTTAGCCATCGAATCAAAACTGAATCCTGCATCTGCGGATTCAGTTTCCGATCATAATATTCAAAGCAATGCTTAGTCCCCGCAGGCGATTTTTGCAGATCATCCTCAATGCGAAAATGCCGTGAATATTCCAAGTGATCGACTACAATTTCTACCCGCTCAAAAGGCTGTCTTTTATTTTTGTTGCCGCTGCTCATATAGTTTTGATAACCCACAATTGTCCCACAAGCTTGAGAACGAATTACTGTCTGCTGTGCCGAATAATAAAAATAGCCCACCAACAGCGCCATTGCAGGGCCAAATAGCATGGCATACTGCTTCGGCACAGATGTTTGAGCACTGCGAACATACAGCACATACACCCAAGGCCAAACAATCAGGCAAATTACACCAGCTAAAATAAACAGCAGTGACATCATGTGTTTACTTTTCGCGCCACATCGGTCGAATACACTATCGATCTATCCATTTTAAAATTTTAGATTCAGCCAAATCTGGGAATTTAAACTTATCTAAATATTCAAAGCAGACATGATCGCCTCTCTGCTTTCGCTCAATACTTTCATCAAAACGCAGGTGCCGATTATATTTTCGACCTTCAAATAAAATTGTAATCCGCTCAAAATAATCATGCTTAATTGAATACGTCTTATAAAACTGTACTACACCGCATGCTTGTGACGGTAAAATCACTTTTTCTTCTTTTAAATATGCAGCTAAGACCAAAATTAAACAGCCCGGCAATAATGCAAAATACGAAAAAGTATCCCGATAATTTTTATCCGTTAACTTCGGTACGATAAAGATTATCGTCAAAAATGGGATCATCATTAAACTGAGCAGCCCAATCAAAACCATAAAGCTAAACATGCTTATCCCCCCCTTAGACTTTATTCAAAGCTCAAGCCACTGTGTAATCTGTGAACTTTTTAAATGTGAATATTGATATCGCTCATAAAACCGAAAAATAGAAGAAAAAAATAACCCGAATATAATCAAAAAATTAGACTTTATTTAGTCAATATGTTTGCTCAACATCAAATTTAACACATGACTAAAAGTTTCAATAAAAAAGGCTCACCGAAGTGAGCCTTAACTACTTTATAACAATAAAGTTTTAGAGTTTTGGATCACGCAGCTGCACCAAACTTGCATTTGCTTTGCTCAGTGATTCCATCACTTTTGACATGACTGCTGGCACCAGTGAATCTGCAATTTGCGCCGCCTGCAGACCCAACTTTTCGCCTAAAGTCGGTTTTTTTCGCGTTTCTATTACATATACATCGTGCTGCTGCAATAGACTTAATAAGAATTCATCTGAAGTTTTCAGCTGATCCACCAAGTTTAAATCCAGCGCATCTTTCCCATACCAGTGCTCACCCGTCGCTACTTTTTCTACATTCAGTTTTGGACGGTATTTTTCTACAAAGTGCTTAAATAGCTCATGGGTCTGCTGCAGCTCTTCTTCAAACTTCGCTTTGCCTTCTGCTGTATTTTCACCAAACATGGTTACAGTCCGCTTGAATTGACCCGCGGTATACAGCTCAAAATCAATATGCTTTTCTTTTAGTAACCGGTTAAAGTTCGGCACTTGCGCAACCACGCCAATTGAACCCACAACCGCAAACGGCGCAGAGACAATCTCAGAGGCAATACAAGCCATCATATACCCGCCGCTAGCAGCCACTTTGTCTACACAAATGGTGAGATGAAAACCTGCATCACGCAAACGTACCAGCTGCGCAGCTGCTAAACCATAACCATGCACCATACCGCCTGGGCTTTCAAGTCGAACCACTACACGGTCACGGCCAGATTTTGCAGTGGCTAAAATCAAGGTAATTTCTTCACGCAATTGCTCTACAGCAGAGGCTGCTGTATCACCTTTAAAATCCAAAACATAAATTTTTTGACTATTTTTCTTACGCGCACGGGCTTCTTTTGCAAGCTGCTGCGTCAGTTGAAAAAATTCTAATTTAGACCCTGCAGACTGAGCCATTTTTTTTCGCTGCTCATTAATTCGCGCATTCAGATGATGAATACGAATCTCGGCAGGCAGTTTAGACGTATGAAATAACATATAAATTCTTTACTCTAATAGAGGCAGGCTTGTTTCTTAGATTAGGTCAATGAGAGTATTTTTCAATAGCATTCAGTAATCTTATTATTGGCGCACCAGCCTATTGCATTGAAGAACCTGTCATCGAATAGACAGTAAGCCAGATTTACAGCATACACAATAAAAAACAGAGCCATAAGGCTCTGTTTTTTATTTTCAGATTAGCATTTAAAACAAAATTAACCGAAACGCCCTGTAATATAAGCTTCAGTCAGCTGGTGATCTGGCTGCGTAAATACTTTTTCAGTCGAGTTCACTTCAATCAAATCACCCAAATGGAAGTAAGCGGTACGGTCAGAAACACGTGCTGCCTGCTGCATAGAGTGCGTTACGATTGCAATGGTATATTGATTAGACAACTCTGAAATCAGCTCTTCCACTTTTGCTGTCGCAATCGGGTCTAGCGCCGAACATGGCTCATCCATCAAGATCACTTCTGGGCTGACCGCAATAGTACGCGCAATACATAAACGCTGCTGTTGACCGCCAGAAAGGCCTGTGCCCGGCTGGCTTAAACGGTCTTTCACTTCATCCCACAGACCCGCTTTACGCAGGCTGTTTTCTACAATCTCTTCCATGTCATATTTATCACGCGCAAGACCATGCAGTTTCGGTCCATAAGCAACGTTGTCAAAAATAGACTTTGGAAATGGGTTCGGTTTTTGGAATACCATGCCCACTTGAGCGCGCAGCAGTACCACATCTAGGTTCGGGTCATAGATGTCTTGATTGTCCAGCATCACCTTGCCTGTCACTCGGCAAGTATCAATGGTGTCATTCATACGGTTTAAGGTACGTAAGAAAGTCGATTTACCGCAGCCAGACGGCCCAATAAATGCGATGACTTCATTCTCATACACCTGCAAATCAATGCCTTTGATCGCTTCAGCTTCGCCATAATACACATGCACATCTGAAGTGCTGAGTTTTACATTCTTGGATTTTTCGTCTTTTTTAGAATGCTGCTGTGTATCAAACTGCGATACAAATGAAGTCGTAGTTTGCTTTTGAGCATCCGAAGAAGCTGTAAAATTTGTTTGCTCTGGATTCACTGATTTATCCTGACCTAAGGAATTTGTTTTAGATGTTGCCGTTGCAGTATTCATATCATGCTCTCAATTACCAGCGGACTTCAAATTTCTTTCGTAACCAGATGGCTAAACTGTTTAAGCCAATCATGAGCGCAAGAAGTACAATAATGGCAGCCGCGGTACGGCCTTCAAAGAAGTTGCGCAGTTCATTGCCTTGCCATAAGAAAATCTGTACAGGCAAAGCCGTAGACTGATCTAATGGTGTTGCCGGCACACTCGCTACAAATGCGCTCATGCCGATTAAAAGCAATGGAGCTGTTTCACCTAAAGCTTGCGCTACACCAATAATCGCGCCCGTTAAAATACCAGGCAGCGCCAATGGCAGCACATGGTGGAATACGGTTTGCAAGCGTGATGCGCCCAAGCCTAAAGCGGCTTGACGGATCGATGGCGGCACGGCTTTTAAAGATGCGCGCGTGGTAATAATCACCGTAGGCAACGTCATCAAGCTGAGTACCAAGCCGCCCACGAGCGGAGCTGACAGCGGCAGATGCATCCAGCCAATAAAGATAGACGCGCCCAGCAAACCAAACACAATTGATGGAACAGCAGCCAAGTTATTGATATTGACTTCAACCACATCAGTAATCCAGTTTTTAGGCGCAAACTCTTCCAAGTAAATGGCCGATGCGACACCAATTGGAATCGAGATAATGATCACGATCATCATCATGAACAGAGAGCCCATGAATGCGCCCGCCAGACCTGATGTTGCAGGTGAGCTGCGTGAGTCTGGATTGCTAAAAATGCTGGTATTAAAACTATTCGTGATAATGCCTTGCGCTTTCAGCTGATCCGCCAATTGGCGAACTTCAGGACTTAACTGCTGCTGTTCATCCGGTAAAGAACGGTCAATATTTCCTGCCAGCCAGACGTCAACATTGGCATCTGCCAGAATCTTAATATCCTGCTGTTTACCCACCAAAGATGGATCTGCAAACACCATGTCACGCAAGCGGTAGGCTTCAGAACTGGTATACAGTGAGGTTAAATCATCACGCTTAGATTCCAATGCTTTATCTTTGGCAATCAGGCCGTTTGCAAGCAGAGCATCCCAATCCACCATGCCCATATCAGTTTGCCAAGCCACGTAGCGCTCTTGATAGTGTGCAGGAGACTCGCCAGCTTTTTGCAAAGGTTTTGGCCCAGCAGTAATAATGGCTGGATCAAAATATACAGGCACTGTCATGCTGCTTTGCCAAAATGATGGCAAGCCTTTAATTAAAATGCTTCCAAACAGCAGCGCAACAAAAAATAAGCCTGTGATGACTGCAGAGAAACCGAAGAATTTAAATACTTTTTCTTTACGGTGACGCTTCGATAATGAGCTTTCAATGGTCTTCTTACGTTTTTCGCGTAATTCAGCCGCAGCTCGAGGATCTAAAACCGGATCCATAGATGATGTGTTTGAAGTACTCATTAGTCGTATTGCTCACGGTATTTGCGCACAATGTACAGCGCAACAATGTTTAAACCTAAGGTAATCACAAACAAGGTTAATCCCAGTGCAAATGCCACCAGCGCTTGCGGGCTAGCAAAATCAGTATCACCTGTTAGCTGGTTAACAATGGTAATGGTCACTGTAGAAATCGCTTCAAGCGGGTTGGCATGCAGCAGCGGACTGTTGCCGGCAGCGAGAACCACAATCATGGTTTCACCTATGGCACGTGAAGCAGCCAGCAAAAATGCGCCAATAATACCTGGCAACGCCGCTGGTACAACCACCTGACGAATCGTTTCTGATTTGGTTGCGCCAAGGCCTAATGAACCATCACGCAGTGAACGCGGCACTTGGGTAATAATGTCATCCGACAGTGAAGACACAAATGGAATGATCATAATCCCCATCACGAAACCAGCCGTAAGTGCGCTTGTCGCATTGATGTCCAAGCCAATATAAGCACCCAGCTGTTTAATAAACGGGCCAATAATCATTAAAGCAAACACGCCGTAAACGATGGTCGGAATACCCGCTAGAATCTCGATAGCAGGTTTTGCCCATGAACGGAAGCTTGGTTTTGCATATTCAGCAAGATAAATCGCAATCATTAAACCGACAGGAACCGCAACCAGCAGTGCAATACCGCTGACCATCAAGGTCCCCCAAAGCAAAGGAAGCAAACCATAGCTGCCTTCTGCATTGCCTGATGTACTGAAACCTGGGTTCCACTCTGTACCAAAGAAGAAATCTAGCGGGCTGACAAAGCTGAAGAACCGCATCGCTTCACTGAACATCGACATCACAATGCCAATCGTAGTGAGGATCGCAACACCAGAACACAGCGCCAAAGCGACATTAATGACTTTTTCTACTTGGTTGCGGGCACGGAACTGTTTAGCCACACGGCTTTTCGCCCATACCAAGCCAATGAGCGCAGCACAGATCACCACCGCCAATTTGGCAAATGAAGCAATGTTTTCAAATTTTGCCAGCTGATTTGCCGCAGCAGTTTCATATGCTGCTGGCTGATCACTAACACCAAAGCCTGAAGCAATCGCCTGTACACGATCAATCAACACACTGGTACTCGCAGGATCCAGTGTTGCTTTTATTTGTGCAGGGACACTGTCAAGTACCACATGCTTTAAAATGCTGGGCTCAACAATATTCCAAACAATCAAAATTAAAAAAGCAGGGATACCGCACCAAAGTGCAACCAGCGCGCCATAATAGCCTGGACGCGAATGCAGCAATGCAGAATTATTTCCCTTGCCTGCCATCTTCCGGCTTTTGGTTAAGCCTATTTGGTAGGCGATGGCAATAATCGCCAGCAGTACACCTATAAGGAGCAGATTCATGTATTCTCCACCGTTTTTTCAATTTTCATTCTTTGAAAAAACATTTTCTTTGCAAAAGGCCAAAGGCAGGTTATCCCTGCCCTCAGCTTATTGTTCAATCTTATTTAACCGCTTTGCCTGCTTTAAAGTCTGCTAGAACTTTAGCGCGTTCTTTGTCAGACATAGAAATCAGACCAGATTTTTCCAATTTAGAACCTTTGCCTGATACTTTCTTGCTCAAGAAGAACTCAGTGAACTGTGGCAAGCCTTTAATTGATTTTAAGTGTTCGCCTTTCACGTAGAAGAACAATGGACGTGAAACTGGGTATGAACCGTTCAGAATCGTTTTCTCTGAAGGCGCTACATTATTCACTGTTGCTACACGTAATTTATCGCGGTTTTGGTCATAGAAACCTAGACCAAATACACCTACTGCGCTTGGAGAAGTTTTTAAGCGAGCCAGTGTTTCTGTGTAATCGCCAGAAATTTCGATCACACGGCCATCTTTACGGAAAGTTGAACATGCTTTTTTCTGAGCGTCTTTGTCTAATTTTGCGTAAGCTTCATAAGTTTCGCAGCCCGCATCAACCATTTTTTCTTGGAACACTTCACGTGTACCGTGGTTAGATGCTGGAATCACTAAAGTGATTGGCTCATTTGGCAATGATTTATCAATTTGGTTCCAGCGGGTATATGGGTTAGGCACCATTTTACCGTTTGATGGAAGCTCTGCAGCTAAAGCAGCAAATACATGCTGTGGACGCAGTTTAAATGCAGCTTTATGCGAGTTTGACGCAAATACAATGCCGTCATAACCGATTTTAATTTCTAAAACTTGATTAACGCCTGCTTTTTTACATGCAGCTAACTCAGTGTCTTTAATCTTACGAGATGCGTTTGCAATATCAATGGTATTGTCGCCTACACCATTACAAAATTGCTTCAAGCCGCCAGACGTACCGCCAGAGCCAACGACAGGCGCTTTAAATTGCGGGAAAGTATTGCCAAACTCTTCTGCAACAATACTTGCATAAGGCAATACTGTTGAAGAACCAGCGATTTGAATTGTGTCACGTGCTGCGTTTGCAGTTGTTGCAGCCGCTGCCCCAGTTAATGCCAAAGCAAGTGCGATGTTATTAAAGCGCATTCTGATCTCTCATATTTGATACAGTTTAGGAGTACGCCACTTTTTATTCAGTTTTGTACTTATTTCGATAACTGCATTTTGAGTTTAGAGTATGACAAATAGGTTACAACCATGTGACACTTTCATGATGTTTCATGACAGTCAATAAATCACAACACAAATTAAATTTAGCCTACAAATTTTTGAGAAAACCTTGATATCTTCACCATACTAATACAATAGATGCATCATATAATTATCCTATTTTTAGAAAAATAAATGATTAGCTATAGACTTTTATTATTTTTTACTGAACATTCAAGTAAAAATATTATCTTATTATTTAATACAAAAAATTCATAAAACAAAACATGCAGTTATAATTATTATACCTATCGTTAAAAAATATATTATATTTTTTCCATCTAAAAAACAGTATTTTCTTGGTCTTACGTTTGTATAAAAAAAGCATTGAAGCAAAAATACCACAGGTGTATAAATATTAACCAGTACAAAAATCATTCTAATTTATAACAAATTTTAAAGTCAAAATGAGGGTTATGCATGATTCACAAACTTGCTTTTACGGTACTACTTACAATTGGCGGCTTTCAATCTGCTTTAGCTGTAGAAGGCGGCATTGGTCGTCCCATTACTGGGATGCAAGTTCAACCACTCAACGGTTTATTGCCCATCGAAGAAGGCGGAGTACTTACCCTTTCAAGTATTTATTATGATGGAAACTTCGAACGCAGCCGTACGACACCGCTGATTGGAAAAGTAACCGCCGGCTTAGATTACGGTGTTTCTTATAACTTGCTAAATGGCATTTTTGTTTGGAAAACCAATGAAAAGTGGAGCTTAGCAACCACTGTTGCAGCACCCGTACAACATACCAAAATTGGTGCTTACATTAACAACCGTGAATATGAAGAAAGCTCGACTAAAATTGGCGATGTCATGTTCTCACCGCTTATGTTGAACTATCACCTAAACCCAATCATGCATGCTTTATTCGGTGTCACATTTTATGCGCCAACGGGTAGCTATGACGTAGATGCCTTAGCCAATGCTGGCCAAAATACTTGGACAATTGTTCCCAATCTCGCATTTACAACCATTCTTCCCAAAATGAACGGCGAAATCACCGCCAATATGGCATATGAGTTCTATAGCAAAAATGATGCAACCCAATATGAAAATGGCGACATTTTCCGTCTGGATTTATTAGGACTAAAACGCTTTGGTGAGTTAGGTGGAGATGGATTAGGCGTTGGCGCAGTATTTGGCTGGATTGAACAAACAACCGATGACAAAGGCCCTTTGGCAGATTTGATGAATGGCTTCAAAGGCAAATCGATGGGTGTTGGTCCAATTATCACTTATGACAAAAAACTGAGTAAAACAGCAGGAATATCTGCTTCATTACGAGGCGTATACGAATTTGATGTTAAAAATCGTCCTGAAGGTGAGGCATACCAATTTAGCTTAAATTATCAATACTAATTTTAATAACAAGGACTTAGGCATGCATAGAGTAACATTCAAAACAATCAGCATTCCGTTTGTTTCGCTATGTTGCATATTCAGTAACACAGCTCAAGCCGATGATGCAGCAGAACTTGCGAAAAAGCTTTCCAACCCTGTGGCAGATGTCATCAATATGCCATTTCAGCTGAACTATGACCAAAACATAGGCCCTGCTGAAAATATTGAACGCTACCAACTGAATATTCAACCTGTTATTCCAATCAAGCTGAATGATGATTGGAATGTCATTTCGCGTACCGTTTTGCCAGTCATTTACCAGCAATATGACGGCATGAATAAAGACGATGACTGGGGTGTCGGCGATATTACCCAAAGCTTTTTCTTTACTCCAACACCCAAAAGCCCTGATGGCCTAATTTTAGGCTTTGGCCCTGTTATTTATCTGCCTACTGCATCTGAAAAAGTATTTGGCCCAGACCAATATGGACTCGGACCAACTGCTGTGATTGCCAAGCAAACCAATGGCTGGACGGTTGGCGCACTGGCAAACCACATTTGGGCAGTGGAAAAAAAAGACGGTGACGAAGGTATCAACAATACCTTTTTGCAGCCCTTTATTAACTACACCACACCTACCAGTGTGACCTATTCATTAAATACAGAAAGCACTTATGACTGGAACACAGATGATTACACCATTCCTGTTAATTTAAGTGCGACAAAAATTGTCAAAATTGAAAAACAACTGATTAGCGTTGGTGCTGGCGTACGTTACTGGGCACATGATACAGACAGTAGCCCGAAAGATTTTGGCGTACGTTTAATCGCCTCTTTCATTTTTCCTAAGTAATTCATTTAACCACTTCATTTAATCAACTTGAGTAAAAATAAATATGGAATTTTCAAACAAAGCACTCGTACTAGCAGCATTAGTTACAAGCTCATTACAACTTCACGCTGCACCCACACCCGTCACTATTGATAACTTTGTCCGCGCAGAAAGTGATTTATTTTTCAAAAATATTGCAGTGGCAAACAAAGGCTTTGGTAAATTCACTCACACGCGTGAACCTGCCCCACTCGATCAACAAAATGTGGTACGCCTTAATCGCGATACATTATATTCTTCTGGTGTATTTGATCTAGCAGCTGGACCACTCACCATTACTTTACCAGATGCAGGTAAACGTTTTATTTCAATGCAAGTAATTTCACAGGATCAATATACCCCAATGGTGGTATACAAACCTGGTAGTTACACACTGAACGAACAAAATGTAGGTACACGCTATGTCGCCTTAGCAATACGTACATTTACCAATCCAGATGATCCTAAAGATCTGAAAATTGCGCATAAAATTCAAGACAGCATTAAAGTGTCCCAACCGGGTGGCCCAGGTAAACTTGAACTGCCTGAATGGGATACTGTAAGCCAAAAAGAAACCCGCGAAGCACTGCTTGTACTGAATAAACCATTGCCAAATACCAACGGTATGTTTGGTAAGAAAAATGAAGTCGATCCAGTTCGCTATCTAATTGGGGCTGCATCTGCATGGGGTGGCAATCCACAACGTGATGCAACCTACTTAAACGTCTACCCAGAAAAAAATGATGGGAAAACTGTACATACCATTACTATACCGAACAACGTACCAGTGAATGGCTTCTGGTCTATCAGCGTTTATAACAAAGATGGATATTTCCAAAAGAACGATATCGATCGTTACACACTGAACAACATTACAGCCAAAGCAGATAAAGATGGTCAATATAAGATTCAGTTTGGCAACTGCACCAAGTCCACAGTCAACTGCTTACCAACTACAGATGGTTGGAACTACATGGTTCGCTTGTATCAGCCACAAGAGTCTATTTTGAATGGAACATGGAAATTCCCTGTTGCTCAGCCTAAATAAATGACGCTAAGGGAAGTATTTGCTTCCCTTTTGTTTTTGATCTGCTCAAATGGAATACATAAATATGATGATGAATAATAAATTTTTAATGGCGGCGGCCATTGGATTGAGCCTAGGTATGAGTCCTGCGGCGATTGCTAAACTCACCGAACAGCAAGCTGTTGCTCTCGTTAAAGACGCCTATACTTATGGCTACCCGATTGTAGACAGCTATCGAATCCAGCACTCATACTTTATTGATAAAGCAAATCCCGAATATAAAGGTGAATGGAATAAAGTTCACAATGTTGCACGCGTCTTTACCCCAAAAGACACCGCCATTCAAACACCAAACTCTGACACGCCTTATTCATTTGTTGGCGTAGATTTACGCACCGAACCCATGGTCATTAGCGTACCCAAAGTAGATGCTAAACGATATTACTCTATCCAAATGATTGATATGTTTACTCATAACTTTGATTATATTGGTAGCCGTGCAACGGGTAATGAAGCAGGCAATTTCTTATTGGCTGGCCCAGACTGGAACGGTAAAATCCCTAAAAATATCAAAAAAGTGATTCGTACTGAAACGGATCTTGCCTTTTTGCTCTATCGCACTCAGCTGTTAAATGACAAAGACCTTGACAATGTCAAACAAGTGCAAGCCCAATATAAAATCACACCACTGTCTCAATTTTGGGGTCAAAAAGCGCCGAAAGCCGCGCCTGCAATTAACTTTATTCAACCTTTAACACTCGAAGAACAAAAAACATCACCTGAATTTTTCAATATCCTGAATTTCACGCTGCAATACACCAATGTTCATCCAAGTGAAAAACAAATGTTGAAAAATTTTGAGCAAATTGGTGTCAAAGCTGGTCAACCTTTTGAGATTTCAAAACTTGATCCTGTCGTACAGGCTGCTATTCCAAAAGGCATTGAGCAAGCTTGGGCTAGCCTACAAGATCGTAAAGTGAATTATCTAGACAAAGGCTTAATTAAATCATCCGATGGTTTTACGACCCGCGAAAAACTCAATGGTCGCTATCTTGATCGCATGATGGGTGCAGTATTTGGTATTTATGGCAATAGTGCTGAAGAAGCCATTTACCCAACTTATTTTATAGATTCTACAGGTCAGCCTTTAGATGGTAAAAACAAATATCAAATCACCTTCCCCGCTGGACAACTTCCACCTGCAAAATCCTTCTGGTCTATGACCATGTACACCATGCCAGACAGTTTACTGTATGACAACGAGTTGAATCGCTATCTGATTAACTCATCAATGACAGATCAGCTCATCAAAAACAAAGATGGCTCAATCACGCTTTATTTACAAAATGAAGCGCCAACTGCAAATAAAAAAGCCAATTGGCTTCCTGCACCCAAAGGACCATTTGCATCCATTATGCGCATTTATTGGCCTGAGCAAAGTGTCATTGATGGCACTTGGAAAGAACCAAAACTAATTAGGGTGAAATAATTCCCCTTATTATAAGACAGCCTATAATTAGGCTGTCTTTTTCATTTCTGCTTTTTAGAACACCAAGTCCAAATAATTGAAATATACCTAAACACTAGGCTGTCCTATATTCATATCAAGAAATTATGCCGATGCAGATATGAACAGTAAAATAAATACCTATAACCCCGACTTACCTGTTCACATGACTTTTGAAGAGCATGATTGGCATCTACTGGCAGAGTATTGGTATCCGATTGCATTAGCGCGTGATATCAGTGAACAGCCTTATGGCACCATGCTTTTAGATATGCCTTTGGTCATTTATAAAATAGCTGATGAACTGGTTGTTGCCAAAGATGCCTGCCCTCACCGCGGTGTACCGCTGAGTTTAGGCAAAAATGATGGACAAGGCGTCGTGTGCCGCTATCATGGCTTGCGCTTTGGTGAGCAAGGTCATTGCAACCGTATTCCTGCCCATCCTGAGCACCAAATTTCACCCCGCTTTAATTTACGTACTTATGCTGCTGTTGAACGCTATGGATTGATTTGGTGCTCACTCAGTGCCAATAAAGATGCAGAACCTAATATTCCCTCAATGCCTTTTTGGGATAATACTGATTACCAGCAATTGGTGTGTCCAACGGTAGATTTTCAATGTTTTGCAGGCCGCCAACTTGAAGGGTTTATAGATGTGGCTCATTTTGCATGGGTACATCCAGATACTTTTGGTGATCCTGAAAATACAGAAGTGCCTGACTATAAAACTTTCGAGACCGAAACAGGATTTAATTCAGATTATTGGAGCAGTGTTGGACGCTACCCGATTGGCTTGGATCAACGAGGCAAAGAGGGTTTCCAATGGTTACGCCATTTTGAAATTCACCTGCCCTTTACCGCAACGCTGACCATTCATTTTCCAAACGACAGCAAGCAAGTGATTATGAATGCTGCATCCCCTATGACGGCCCGCTCTACACGCCTATTTGCACCGATTTGCCGTAATTATGACAAAGACTTGCCTGTAGAAGATGCTTACGACTTCAACCTGAAAATATTTGAGGAAGACCGCTTAGTGTCTGAATCGCAAAAGCCTGAATATTTGCCCTTAGATTTAAGCATCGAAGCGCATTTTCCAGCGGATCGCAGTTCGAGTATGTACCGTAAATTACTGCGTAAGAAAGGTTTTAGTCCATTGTTTGCGGCATAAAAAAGAGGCCCTAAGACCTTTTTTACTGTCTTGGTTTAGTGAACAAGTTCAGCACGGCCAACGGCTTGCGCTGAATTTTTATTACTGCCTTTAATGAGTAAAATACATATAAAAGCTGCAATTAAAGGCACGCCTAGGGCAAAGAAATAACCCGAAATACCAAATTTATTTAAGATGACACCACCAATTGCCGAACCAATAATAGCACCGAAGCGCCCCATGCCTATTGCCCAGCCTGTCGCTGTCGCTCTAATTTGTGACGGGTATGATTGGACAACTAAATAATTCAGCGCCAATTGCTGGCCTCCAATTCCAAAACCAGCCAACGCAATTAAGATAAAAATGTACATCCATTGCTGCGAATGGATCAGTGAGCCTAGACCTAAAACCACACCTAAACCTACAATCAACATAAAAGATAGAATTTTAGCGGTATTCAATTTTGGCAAAAAATATGCCAGCGGCAATGCAAACATAATAAATGCTGCATTCACTGTAACTGATGCATAAGGCGCTTGTTCAGGCGCCAATCCTGCCTGTTTTAAAATAGTTGGCAGCCACGATAGCAGCATAAACCATGCAATCCAATTAAAGAAATAGACACCCCACACCCCAGCTGTCGTTTTTGCCAACCCATTATGAAACAGCAGAGAAAAATGCATTTTCTCGTTACGAGCTGGGCTTAAATCTGCCAAATCTTGATCAGAAATATCTATCCTTTCATTATTAATCCGCTCAAGAATGACCGCAATTTTTTGCTTTGTTTCAGCGCCCTTCTGCTGCACCAAATATTCCAATGACTCTGGCAGCATAAAATACAATGCCGCTAAAAAAGCCAATGGCAATGCGCCGCCAATGATATAAATTCCTTGCCAGCCCCAAATGGGTAAAATCTTAGCCGCGAGCAAGCCACCAATCATTGCCCCTGCTGGCAATGCCAAAAGTACACAGGTCGTTACTGTACCTTTGTATTTTTGAGGAGAATATTCAGCTGCTAAGGCCAAAAGAACAGGCGTTGCTCCCCCCATTCCTAACCCAGCAATAACGCGAAGAATCAAAATTTGATCTACATTGCTAACAAATGCTGTGAGTAATGTTGAAGTAGAAAAAATAGCTACACAAAACAGTAAGGTTTTTCTGCGTCCTAGCTTATCGCCCAAAATACCTAACAGCATCGCACCTACAGTCATCCCAACAATGCCAGCTGTTAAAATTGGCGCCAAAGCACCTGCTTCCAAACCAAAATGCTCAAGCAATGCAGGTGCTGTAAATGCCACTGCTTGCGTGTCAAAACCATCAAATAAAGCAATAATAAAACATAGAACAATCACCCGCCATTGAAAGCCCGAAATGCCCTTATTCAATGTAGCTTTTATCATTGAAGCATCTTTTAAAACGTGATCCATACACTGTCTTCAATCGTCCATAAACTTATCTACTGTAGAAATACTTTCACTAATGGTCAAAGATCAATAAAATATAAAAATATACTTTTAACGATATACGACTAAATCAAATTCAAAAAAAAGGAGCTCTTACGAGCTCCTATTTCTACAACTGCAAAATGACGATTAGTCAATTGCCGGTGTATATGTACCGTCAGCGATTGGGCCTTTGATACGATCCGCTTCTGCAAGCACAAGAGCAAGCAAATTCTTCACGTTATCCAAAGTCGCTACTGGGCTTAAAGTCGTCATTTTCAAAGATTGAACCTGACCCACTTTAGTTACACCAATATTCGCTTCACCGCGTGCAAACAATTCGTCTGCTACGTTTTGGTTCAGTGTATCAAGCAATTCAGCTGGGTAGCCTTCAGGGATTACACGGAACAATACAGATGCAAACTGAGGATCAACTAGCATTTCTAGACCGTCAGTTGCAGTAATATAGTCTGCAACATCACGTGTTAAACCTACACCGTGATCGATCATCGAACCGTATAGTTCTTCACCCAATGCTTCAACCGTCATCCACAATTTCAACGCGTCAAAACGGCGAGTTGTTTGCAGTGACTTAGACACTAAGTTAGGAACGCCATGCTCTTCGTCATAAGCAGAGTTTAAGTACTCAGCTTCGTAGTGCATGAAACGGTAGTTTGCTTCGTCTTTTAACAAGAACGCGCCGCATGAAATCGTTTGGAAGTAATGCTTATGGAAATCAAGCGTTACTGAGTCAGACAGCTCAATACCGTCTAACATTGAACGATAGTCATTTGAAAGAATCAGTGCACCGCCCCAAGCTGCGTCGATATGCATCCACGCGCCATATTTGTTGGTGATTGCACGAACTTCTTTCAATGGGTCAATTGCGCCTGCATCGGTAGTACCTGCAGTTGCAACCACACATGCCACGATTTTGCCTTCAGACTGAAGATGAGCCATGGTTTTTTCAAGTGCGTCCATGTCCATGCGAGCATTCGCATCAACAGGAACAGTCACAACAGATTGGAAACCCATACCCATCATGGCCATGTTCTTTTGCACAGAGAAATGTGCATTTTCAGAACAGATGACTTTAACGTTACGCATTGCTTCCGCAGGAACGCCATCACGCTGAACAGACCACGGATTGCCGTTTTCGTCTTTCCAGTTTTTCGCAATGCATGCATCACGCGCAAGCAAAACGCCCATCAAGTTAGACTGCGTGCCGCCAGAGGTGAACACACCTGCCTGACCTGCGCCATAGCCTACTTTTTGACGAAGCCAGTCAATCAGCTGAACTTCCATCAATGAACCTGCAGGGCTTTGATCCCATGAGTCCATAGACTGGTTAGTTGCGTTGATCAGCACTTCCGCGATTTGGCTAGTCACCATCGTTGGGCAATGCAAATGCGCAAGAGAATGCGGATGATGCACTTTCAAGCTTTTGTTTAAAAAAAGCTCAACCATACGATCTAATGATTTTTGTACACCCATGCCTTCTTTCGAAGGGTTGAATGCAATTGCACTGCGAAGCTCTTTAATGCTGCCGCCGGTGTACATTTTGTCATTTTGCAACCATGCAGAAACGGCTTTAACCGCTTCGCCCATTGCCGACTGGTAGTCGGCAATAGATTGTGCATCATTGCAGAATAACGCTTTACGATGTTCTGCAAAATCAACCATTATTGCGCGCCTCGAGTTGCAACAAGTGCTTCTGCAAGTGCTTTCTTGAAGCGAACGATCACTTCTTCACACTCAGCTTGATTAATAATCAATGGGCAAAGCAGACGGATTACAGTACCGTTGCGGCCACCTTTTTCCAACAGCAATTTGTTGTTGAAACAAGCTGTTTGAATAGCTGCAGCCAATTGAGAATCACCTGGTAATGAACCCATATGATCCGCTTTTTGACGTTCATCAACAATTTCAACACCAAGCATTAAGCCACGGCCGCGTACGTTGCCGATGCATGGGAATTCAGCAGCTAATTTTTTAATTTCAGCTTGCAGGAAATCACCGCGCTCTTGTGCATTTTGCGCAAGATTTTGCTCTTTAATGGTTTTGATTGTTGCAAGACCAGTACCCATAGCAAGCTGGTTGCCGCGGAAAGTACCGGTATGGCCAGCAGGCTGCCATGCGTCAAACTTGCGTTTAATACCCAAAACTGCAAGCGGCAAACTGCCACCAACTGCTTTAGACATTACAACCACGTCTGGCTCAATACCTGCGTGTTCAAATGCGAACATTTTGCCTGAACGCGCAAAGCCTGCTTGAACTTCGTCAAGAATCAGTACGATGTTGTGCTTTTCAGTCACTTCACGGATTTTTTTCAGCCATTTAACAGGTGCAGTTACCACACCGCCTTCACCTTGGATTGCTTCCAAGATAACAGCTGCAGGCTTAGTCACACCGCTTTCTACATCTTCAATGAAATTTTCGAAGTAGTAAGTTAAAGCATCAACACCTGCTTCACCGCCAATACCTAGCGGACAACGGTATTCATGCGGATACGGCATGAATTGTACGCCCGGCATTAAGCCGTTTACTGCATTTTTAGCAGACAGGTTGCCAGTCATCGCAAGCGAACCATGAGTCATGCCATGGTAGCCGCCAGAGAAGCTGATTACAGTGCCGCGGCCTGTATATGTTTTCGCTAATTTGATCGCTGCTTCCGTGCCATCTGCACCAGATGGACCACAGAACTGCAGGCAATACTCTTCTTTACCGCCAGGCAATTGCTCAAGCAATGCTTCAGTAAATGCATCTTTTAAAGGTGTCGTTAAATCCAGAGTATGCAATGGGAGACCGCTAGCAAGCGTATCTTGAATACTTTGAATTACCGCAGGATGATTATGACCCAAAGCCAATGTTCCTGCCCCAGCTAAACAATCGAGGTACTCTGTACCTTCAACATCAGTAACCCAGCAGCCTAAAGCTTTTGCTATCGCAAGTGGAAGTTTACGCGGATAGCTACGAACATTAGATTCCATCTGACTTTGGCGAGTCAAATAGTATTCGTTAGTAGAATTAGCGGCAGGGTTTACAGAAGAAACGCTCATATCGAATTACCATCTCTGATATGGGTTGAAAGAAATAAGTCTGGTGACTTGCGGTCCTTTGACTCGGTGCTTTATAAATTCAGTTTGACGGCTTTTTTACACATCAAAACTAAGAGGCGGATGATACAGTTTTTTTCAGGAAAATAAACGACTTTTCTTGTCTAAATTCCCTAATTTCATCAAAAAAACTTATCTCATTTACCCATAGAATAAATTATCATCTTACAATATGACAGCACAAAGAAAAGCCCATAATTTTAGGTATTTTCTTATGAACTTTGTACTGTGTATAATCTTCAAATAATTGTGTAATTAAATCAATGTTTTTACACAATATTAAATATTTATTAAAGATGAATTTAGCAGCATTTCACCTACAATATCTTCACAATGCTTGCAAGGATTATGCATAAACTGCGTTAAACTTTTTTTAAAATGCTGATAAAAGCGATAGTTAAAAACAATAGGTGTCTTATGCGTACATTCGTTCTCTCTGCTTTAACGGCAAGCCTTGCCTTTAGCGCCGCTGCAAATGCTCAAAATACAGAAGCATTAAATTACAATATTGTGAATATTCAAGCCGAAGCGACGCGCCAAGTGTCTAACGATGAAATGAGCGCGGTGCTTTATATTGAAAAATCAAATAAACAGCCTGCGGAATTGGCTGCTCAAATTAACCAATTAATGACGCAAGCGGTAAATACTGCTCGCAAATATCAAAATGTTAAAATCGAAACAGGTTCTCAAAGCACCTACCCGATTTATGACAATGACAGCCGTAAATTAAAAGAATGGCGCGGACGTGCAGAAGTGCGTTTAGAAAGTACGGACTTTAAAGCAGCCAGCCAATTAATTAGCGAATTGCAGCAAAATTTCCAAACTCAATCGATCAATTTCTCTGTGTCTGATGCTCAGCGTAAAAAAGCTGAAAGTGAGTTAATGGTTGAAGCCTCTAAGAATTTTCAGCAGCGCGCACAAGTTTTGGCACAATCGTGGAATAAATCAGGCTATAACCTTGTTAACCTCAATTTAAATACCAGCAATTATGGCGGCCAGCCAGTTCCGCGTATGGCAATGATGAAAGCGTCGGCAGCCGATGCAATGCCAGAACAGGAAATGGCAAGCGGTGAATCTAAAATCACTGTAAATGCCAACGGTACTGTACAGCTAAAATAACGGTAGCGAAATAATCGAGCCTTCTCTAAAGCACTCAATATCATTATTGGGCAAAAGAGAAGGCTTTTTTATGCAGGTTTCCACACCAAACCATGAGCTGCACTTAATGCACTCTTCTTTATATCAAAATCAAGAAATTGTAATCAAATGTAAGAATTAAACGCTGTTTTGCATTTATTTACATTTCCAGCTTTTTTAATTTGTTAGGGTTCTCTGCAACCTGATTGTCACTATTATTTTCATGTCTTTTGCACAAATCGATCTTTATCTGTATCAGATGCTTAATGCCCCTGATCAAGCTTCAAATCTAATGAAGAATTATGCCATTTTCGCTGCACATGATTTAATTTTTGTTATGCTGTTTGTCTTTCTGGCTTTTTGGCTGCGTGGCAGTTTCCAAACAAAAAAACTGATTTTAAAAGCATTCATATTTTCATTCATAACCTTATGTATTACCGAATTGCTTTCTATGGCCCTCGGCACGCCTCGCCCCTTTGTGCTTGAGGTTGGCCAAACGCTCATTGAGCACGCACCTACACCGTCATTCCCAAGTAATCATATGGCTATATTTAGTGGAATTGCCTTTTCTTATTACTTTTCAGAAAAGCGTGATATTGGCCGTTTTTTAATTGTTTTAGCTTGGTTGATTGCATGGGCTAGGGTTTATGTTGGTGTGCACTTCCCTTTAGATATGATTGGCAGTTTTTTCATTGCATGGGCCGTCAATTACTTCGGACTGAATCTATGGCATAAATACAAAGAACCATTTATTGAGCTGGTGCTGCGTATTCACTTTAAAATTTTCAGACCATTAATTGAAAATGGTTTGATTAAATAAGCGCCTTCCACTTTTAAAAATCCCGCTCTAATGCGGGATTTTTATATGTTGATGTGCCTCAAATTAACTACTCTTGAAACGTCTACACTCTTATTAAATACTTGCTATAAGTCTCTCTAAATATTTTAAAGATATAGAAATTCTGAATCAGTACACCGTTTTATAGCGAAACAATATTAATGAATATTAACTTAACTGTTTTAGGCCATATTTTATACATCATTGGCTGTTTATGTTCTATCTGGGTCTACATAGATGCTTCAGGACATAAAATTGGAAATACCCCTGAAGGCGGTTACTTGAGTATAAGTGCAACTTGGTGGGCAATCCTCAGTTTCATTTTATGGATCGTGGTATTTCCTATCTACCTAATCAAAAGGCAAAAACTGATTGATTTAGCGAAGCAATATCCCGTAGAACCTAAAGCGAGAAATCTCAAAATCGGTTTATTTAGCTTGGTGGCTATTTTTTTAATATTCTTTAAATAAACATTTTCAACTCATGATTCATGATTCATGATTCATGATTCATGATTCATGATTCAATTTAAAACTAAATAACACACAACAAAAAAGGCTTAACTCTTTACAGAATTAAGCCTTTATAAGCTGCTACCAAAAACTGATTAATAGATTGCCATATGGTTTCTATGGATCATTTCCAGCGAACGTGCTTCACCCAAAACTTGATGTACTTTATCTGAAGCTAAGCCTTTGACAATTTCTGCAGAACGCGAACTGAAGTTAACACGCCCCACAGCCACACGGCCGCCTTGAATATCGACACATTCAACTACATCACCGCGCTCAAAATGCCCTTCGACTGCACGCACCCCTACAGGCAGCAAGCTGCGGTGATTTTCTTTAATGGCTTTAACTGCGCCATCATCAATTACCAGACGCCCAGCTGTTTGCAAATGCGCCGCTAGCCACTGCTGATGCGCTGTCATGCGGTCATTGTCTGTAATGAATAACGTGCCTAATAGCTCGCCAGACATTAAACGTGACAGCACATTATCGCTTTCACCACTGGCAATAAGTGTAGGACAGCCTGATTTAGCCGCTAAGCGTGCAGCGCGCACTTTGGTCAACATGCCGCCACGGCCAAATTTACCGCCGCCGCCAGCCATATCAAACAGGCTTTCATCCAATGCGCGTACTGTATGGAACAGTTTTGCATTGGGATTAGAACGCGGATCTGAATCAAACATGCCTTGCTGGTCAGTCAAGATAATCAGCAAATCTGCATGCACCTGACCCGCAACCATAGCCGCCAATGTATCATTGTCGCCAAAACGGATTTCGTCAGTCGATACCGTGTCATTTTCATTAATAACAGGAATGACCCGCCACTCAATCAAATGCTGCAGCGCATCGCAAGAATTCAGATAACGGCGACGGTCAGCCAAATCATCATGAGTCAGCAAAACCTGCGCAGTGCGAATCGCGTGATTTTCCAGCACACTTGACCATGTATGGATAAGGCCCATCTGGCCAATGGCAGCGCACGCCTGAAGACTGGGTAGATCTGACGGCCGATTTTCAAGTTTCATTCGCACCATGCCTTCAGCCACAGCACCGGAAGATACAAGGATAATTTCATGTCCTGCATCATGCAGATTTGCAATTTGTTTCGCCCAATGCGAAATAGCATCCAAATCTAAGCCTTTTCCGTTTGCTGTGAGTAAAGATGATCCGATCTTAACTACGATCCGTTTGCAATCATCGAGCAGCCGCTGCCCATCTACCACTTTTATCATCTTGTCCTCAGTTACTCTTAATTATCCGTTTCTAAAATAAGAGCTTAACGTACGTAAAACACTTCTGCTCCACCATCATCTTCGTCATCATCATCTTCGTCATCAGCCAATAGGCCTGCAAGACGCTGCTGACGGCGCATTTCGCGGTAAGCTTCTTTCGCTGCGATGGTTTGTTCACGTGTCTCAGCTTCAAGCTGATCACGGAATGCTTTCATTTGCGCTGCATATTCAGGATCTTCGGCTTCACGCTCACGCTGCTCTTCGATTTGATCCATCAAGTAATACACAACTTCTTTGGTGCCTTCAGACATCAAACCAGATGTTTTGAATACAGGGCCTTTCCAGTCCAGCTCTTCAAGAATATGGTCACACCATTCATCACGGCTTTCTTCAGGCAATTGGTCAACTTTGTTCAATACCAGTACAATTGGCAACTTAGACAATGTCGGAGAGAATTTAACCAATTCTTGGTAAATTGCTTTCGCATTGTAAGCAGGGTCGGAACCGTCAATTGGCTGCACATCTACAATGTGAAGCAAAATACGGGTACGCGCCAAATGCTTCAGGAAGCGAATCCCTAGGCCAGCGCCTTCAGATGCGCCTTCAATCAGACCAGGAATATCCGCCATCACAAATGAACGGTAACGGTCAGCATCAACCACACCTAAGTTTGGCACCATGGTTGTAAATGGATAATCCGCAACTTTTGGCTTAGCCGCAGACACGGCACGGATAAATGTTGATTTACCTGCATTTGGCATACCCAATAAGCCAACATCCGCAAGCACTTTTAATTCAAGGCGGATTTCACGATACTCGCCTTTAAAGCCGCGCGTACATTGACGCGGGCTGCGGTTGATAGACGATTTGAAGTGCGTATTGCCTAAACCGCCGTCACCGCCTTTGGCAACCAATAATTTTTGACCATCTTCAATCAGGTCACCAATAATATCGCCGGATTCCGTATCTACAATTGTCGTTCCAATTGGAACCAATAAAACCGTATCTTCACCGCCACGGCCAGCACAGTTCGCGCCGCGGCCATTTTTGGCGCGCTCTGCGCGGAATTTACGGGTATAGCGGTAATCTACAAGTGTACTGGTGTCATCGTCAGCTTGAATATAAACACTACCGCCACGGCCACCGTCACCGCCGTCTGGTCCGCCAAACGGTACGAATTTTTCACGGCGAAAACTGGCTACGCCATTGCCACCGTCGCCAGCCTCTACGGTAATGACTGCTTCATCAACAAAGCGCATATTGCCAATCCTCTAAAAACTTTAAAACCGCCTATTCTGCCATATTTTAAAGAATTTCTCGAATAGATTTATTCAGCATTTTTCCAGTATTCCTTGTTTTCAGCTGTATTTTCCCTACTTTAGCGGTTTAAAAATGCGTCCGCATTCCAACCTTCAGGCAAATTTAGAATTTAGCCAGAGTTTTGATTGTGTTTTTGAATCACGCCATCGTTATTTCTTATTTCTGTTTCCAATACGCTAAAGCTATAGTGCAGGCATGATGTTCATATGGATATGTTCATGCCTCAGCAGCAATCAACGCCCCTAAATCCTCCATTAAATCCGCAATTTGTATTACTCATGGCGCTGGCCTGCGGCCTTTGCGCGGGATCAGCCTATTTTAATCAGCCGCTGATTTATTCAATTCAAAAAAGCTTAAGCATTACTGCAGATCAAGCAGGTTTAGCAGTGGTTTTAGCGCAGGCTGGCTATGGACTTGGCCTGATGCTGCTGGTGCCTTTGGGTGATTTACTGAATAAGCGCAAACTGATTGTCAGCCTGATGGTCTTTGCTGCGCTGTCACAAATTTTGCTGTCTTTCAGTCAAAATATCATTTGGCTGTACACCTTTACCCTATGCGCGACTTTCGGCGCCATATCAGCGCAAATTTTAATTCCCTTTGCATCCAGCATCAGCCCTGCATCCCATAGTGCGGCTATTGTCGGCAAGCTGATGAGCGGCCTTGTCCTTGGTATTATTTTGTCTCGGACTTTTGCCGGATTGGTGTCGACACTATGGTCTTGGCATTGGGTGTATTTCAGCAGCGGTGTTGCTACATTGCTGTTTGCCGTGCTGATGTGGAAAAAATTGCCAACTACGCAACCCAATCCAACACTTACCATTTTAAAAACCTATCAATCCCTGCTGCAAATGGCTCGTTCAGAACCGCACCTGATCCGAAGGGCATGTGCAGGCGCCTTTGGCTTTGCCATTTTGTCGATGATTTTCACTTCGATGACTTTTGTCTTAGCCAATCCGCCTTATCACTTTAGTGATTTTGAAATTGGGCTATTTGGCTTACTGGGGGTGATCGGCATCTATTCTTCCAGCTGGTCTGGCAAAAAAGTCGGTTTAGGCAAAGAAAATAAAGTTGCGCTGATCTGCATCAGCCTGATGCTGCTGTCTTGCATTCCGCTGTTCTTTGCACAGCAAAATATTGTGCTGTATGCCTGCGGCGTGCTGATGAGCTACTTTGGCTTAACCGCATTTCATGTACTGAACCAAAATTTGGTCTACCGTATTAACCCTACAGCCCGTTCCCGAATTAATGCAGTTTATATGACCATCTATTTTTCAGGCGCAGCTCTAGGCTCCCTAACAGCAGTTTATGCATGGCAGCAATGGGGCTGGCACGGCTGTGTCAGCTTTGCCTTAGCTTATGCGCTAGCCATTTACGCCATAGACCGTCTTGATTTTAAGACAATGCAAGATATTGAAATCAGTTCTGATTAAGAATATTGCTCAAGCAGTTTTAACTTTATTTTCCATAATTTCAGGCAGGCTACTTTCTATCCAGCGAATCAGATAAATCACTTTTTCTGCAGCCTGTGAACCTGTAATGGTCAGCTGATATTCAACTTTAGGCGGTACAACTGGATATACAGTACGCAAGATCAGACCATCTTTCTCTAAAGTTTTCAGCGTTTGCGCCAGCATTTTCTCACTGATTCCTTCAATGCGCTGTTTCAACTCACTGAAACGGTGCACACCCTCACTCAGACAGCGTAAAACCAACACCGACCATTTACTGGTGATATGTTCCAAAATCTCTCTGGATGGACAATTCGCAGATAAAACTTGACCTAATAATTTACTTGGAGCGTATGCGCTCATTAAATCTCTCCAATGCGTAATAAGCTTACTTTTTGGTACGTACTTTCATTTAGTAAGTTAACAGAATATGATTACCCCATCAAGTACATTTTATAAACAAGATCAATCAACACATTCCAGAGGAAAAACAATGAAAATTGCAATTACAGGCGCGACAGGTCAACTTGGTCAGCTGGTTATCGAAGCGCTATTAAAAGAAGTTTCAGCTTCGCAAATCATTGCCTTAGTGCGCAGCGAAACCAAAGCGGCTTCACTTAAAGCACAAGGTGTAGAATTGCGCCGCTTTGATTATGATGCGCCTGAAACGCTGCTTCCAGCCCTGCAAGGCGTAGATAAACTACTGCTTATTTCAGCCAATGAAATTGGACGACGCACTCCACAGCATAAAGCAGTTATTGAAGCTGCAAAACACGCTGGCGTGCCTTATATTGCCTATACCAGCTTACTGCATGCTGACCGCTCACCGCTTGGCTTATCTCAAGAACACCGTGAAACTGAAGCCCTGATTCAGAACAGCGGCCTTGAATATACCTTCTTACGCAACAACTGGTATAACGAAAATTACCTAGCAACTGTTCAGCAAACAGCTGATGCTGGTGTGCTCTATGGCGCAGCGCAAGACGGTAAAATCAGCTCAGCTTCACGTGTAGACTATGCCGAAGCGGCTGCTAAAGTTTTAGCAAGTTCTGGGCATGAAAATAAAACCTATGAACTCGCAGGCTCTGAAAGTTTTACTAAAGCAGATTTGGCGCAATTTATCAGTCAGGCAGCGCATAAGCCAGTGACTTATCAAAACCTGTCTGCCGAAGATTTGCAGCACGGTCTAGTTCAAGCAGGCTTACCTGAACACTTAATTGAAGTAATTGTCGATGCAGATGTGCAAACCGCTAAAGGCGCAATGTACAGTGACAGCAAAGTATTGGAACAGTTAATTGGCCGTAAAACTACAGCCATTTCTGCACAAATCCAAGCCTTGCTGAAATCCTAATTTCAAAAGACTGTATAACGCACTGTAGGGTCTTTAATCTTCCCAAAAGCCCTTTGGCAATTTTGCCTTAGGGCTTTTTTATGCGTTTCAAGCTTGGAAATTTTATCTACAGCTTGCATCAAAATTCTACGGATGAATATTTTTGATTGGCAAATTCATCTGCATGGTTAAATTTGCCCGCGTATTGCGCTCAGTGTTGTACATGGTCGCACGAAATGAAGCAATTTTGCGCATCGTCATTGGGTCATTAATATTCAGCTGTGGAGCAAACTGATGCAGCACATGCAGCCGTACAGGCTCATCAAAGGCCATATGCACAGGCCCATCAAATAAAATTTTGATCGGAATTTTATAAGTGCGCTTCAAATGAAATGGCACATCCAATTGAATCGGAATATCCAGCTGCATTGGAAATTTTGGCAATAATTTATTGTTCAGCACCAAATCTGTCGAGGCATTCAAAGGCAATGTCTGATTAATTTTGATTACTGTTTCATAATCAATATTCACCTCTACAGGCACTTCTACCGCAAACTGCAAATCCGCTAAATACTTACCCTGCAGCGGCAGCGTTAAAGTCCGATCAATTTTAATTTGCGTATTCAATGTGCCTGAAGACTGCGTTTGCAAATAGTTGCCTACTTGAATCTGCGTGGGCAATGAATGTGACAGCTCTACGTTTGCATCACGTGCAGTCACTTGCAAATTTGCCTGAATATTCAAGTACAGCCAGAACAGCAGTGCAATTAATAAAACTGTCACTGCAAAACTGAAGATGAGCCGCTTAAACGACTGAAATATCCACATGTTTAATCCCCCGCTGTGGCGCCTTTTTCAGCTGCCTGCGGATTACGCTTCAGCCGCATACTGTCTAAAGGAATGACCAGCTCGCCTTGCTTGATATTGATCGGCAACGTGTTTTTGACATCGACAGAGGCTTTCAAGGCCGTTTTAATGGGGACATTCAAATGTCCTTGAATAGGAATATTGGTTTTTAGCGTTGCATCCAGCGGAATATGCAAGTTTTCTTTCAGCACTGTTTTTACTGGCGCATCAAACTTCAAATGCACCTTTTGCTCCAGCGGCACATTCATTTCAATAGGCACATCCATCTGAATAGGAATCGTGCCTTTGAGCGGTAAGCTGATATCACGCCCCATCACTTTCACTTTGACTTGTGTATCGACAGCTAGGTTTTGGTTGATTTTCAAGGTTTCCCGCACAGGGATCACTGTTTTAATCGGCACATGATTATCAAAATAAACCCGCGGCGTCAGTGTTTGCGTCAGCGGAATATTTAGATTTTCCTTGATAGGTATTTCAGCATTGACTCGGCCAGCAACATCGACATCCAAGGCATCATGAATTTTAACTTCGGCTTGCAAAGGCTCTTGCAGATCAATATTCACTTTCTGGTTCTGCAGCGGAATATAAATATTAAAATGTTTGAACACCCAAATTGCTGTCAGTACACCGCAGAGGGCCGCAAACATGATAAATGCCAATCCACCCAGCATATGTTTTGTTTGCAAAGTTATTCCTTAACTTCTTTATTCTCCATAGCATTGTTTCAAATCAGCGCTTTTTAATCTGCATTAAATCGTCAACTTTTGTAGCATTTTTTTAAATTATTTCATGTACTTATTCTTTATAAAATGAATGTGTACAGCTTGCAGCATACAGCCTACCGTGTATTGATTCATATTGCAGTGGCCTATTCCCCCTGTCTGGCTGTACATTTTGATCAATTCTAAAAATAGCTTTCTTACTTTGGATTATGATTATTCAGGCACAAAAAAAGAGCCTCAATTGAGGCCCTTTCTTTTACTCAAAAGAATTAAGCATTCTTTTCAGCAGGAATTTTTGGATAGCTTACGCCGCCCATTTGTTCAGCAATACGCAATACTTGGCAGCTGTAGCCAACTTCGTTATCGTACCAAACATAAGCAGTTAAGCGATTGCCTGAAGTGATTGTCGCTTGCGCGTCAAATACACCTGCAGTGCGCGAACCGATAAAGTCAGACGATACAACTTCTGTAGAGTTTGTATAGCCAATTTGACCTTGAAGGCTAGAGCTGATTGAGATTTTACGGATGTATTCGTTCACTTCGTCACGATCAACTTCTTTATCTAAAGTTAAGTTCAAAATCGCAAGAGAAACGTTTGGAGTAGGAACACGTACAGAGTTGCCTGTCAGTTTACCTTGAAGCGCTGGAAGCGCTTTAGCAACAGCTTTCGCTGCGCCAGTTTCAGTGATCACCATGTTCAAAGTTGCTGCGCGACCGCGACGGTCAGCTTTGTGGTAGTTGTCGATTAAGTTCTGGTCGTTTGTGAACGAGTGAACTGTTTCAACGTGACCATTGATCACTTTGTATTTGTCATCCAGCACTTTCAGTGTAGGTGTAATTGCGTTTGTTGTGCAGCTTGCAGCAGAGATGATGGTATCTTCATCAAGAATGTCAGCTTGGTTCACACCAAATACAACGTTCTTCATCTCGCCCTTACCAGGTGCAGTCAAAATTACACGTGCAGCGCCTGGGCATTGAAGGTGCAGTGCAAGACCTTCAGCATCACGCCATTTACCAGTGTTGTCGATTACAAGCGCGTTTTCGATACCGTAAGCTGTGTAATCTACTTCAGAAGGATTAGACGCATAAATTACTTTGATGAATTGACCGTTCGCAATGATTGCTTCGTTTTCTTCATCTACAGAAATCGTGCCTGAGAATGGACCATGGATAGAGTCACGGCGCAGTAAAGACGCACGTTTTTCTAAATCGCCATCAGAAGATTTACGCACAACGATTGCTTTCAAGTTCAAGCCGCGACCTAAACCAGATTGACCAATCATCAGGCGCGCAAGAATACGGCCGATACGGCCAAAACCGTAAAGAACAACGTCACGGCCTTCAACAGAAGTTGCACGGCCTTCAACAGTTTTCACTTCGTTAGCAACGAATGCATCTACATCGCCGCCTTGCTCTTTAAAAGCAACAGCCAATTTGCCAAGATCGATTTCAGCAGTACCGATATTTTCGATTTTCGCCAAAGCTTCAAGAATCGGGAAAGTGTGAACAACTGAAAGCTCTACGTCCATCATACGAGTGAAACGGTGCGCTTTTAAAATCTGGATCACTGAACGGTTAACTAAAGAACGTCCGAATACTGATACAACAATATTTTTTTCACGGTAAAGCTTACCGATCAAAGCGATCATTTGTTCCGCGATTTCTTCACGGTTTTTCCAGCGACCTTGGTGCTCTGCATGTAGGGCAACGATAGTGTCTTTGCTCACAGATACGTCCTCTAATTAATTGTATATCTAGGCATAAATTTCAAAACCCGACAATTGTAATGGAATTATCCGAAAGATAGAATCCAAAAGCGGATTTTGCGATGATTATTTTGCTATATATTCGCTATAAATTTATAAAATAGTTGTAATTATTATGATGATTTTGCTTTTAAAAAAACTTTAATCATCAATTTAAAAGTTTTTTTATATTTTTGTTTATTTGGCTCTTTAACACACAAAGTATCAGCATTTTATTGAATATAAGCCAATCATGTAAGGATCTGGTCATAAAGCTGTGCCGCTGCTGAACAGCAGCCTATGCAGGTATCAAGCATTTAAGGCACTGATAGAAATACTGCCCTGCATCAATTTTAACTACACTTCAGGTCCTTCAATTGCGCTTTTTCTTGCGATTATGCGGTGAAACTGCATGAATGCATCCGCACTTACATAATAGACTGAGTTAAATAATCAGCGGCAAACGACAAAGGCTTTAAAAATAAATAATCAAGGAAAATAGCAAGGGCTGAATTGAATTCCAATCCATGTATTCACTGCTGAAAATCTGCGCAGCATAAAATCAAATGATTGATTTATTCACGATCTAATCGATTGGATACGTTTTCAATATTCTGTGTCAGCATTCTTGAACTGCGCTTTTGCTTCATAATATGCAGACAGCCCTCAATCACCAAAAGCAACACGGCCAGCCAAATTGGAATATAAGTCAGCCATTCTGCGGCTTCGACCCGCTCGCCCAGCATAATAGATGCAAAGGCCAACAGCACAGGTTCTAAATAACTCAGTAAGCCAAAAATCACGAATGGCAAATAACGGCTCGCCAAAATATAACTGCCTAAGCCCAAAGCGCTGAATAAGCCAAGACCGATTACAGCCCAAATGAGATGCGGATAATACTGCATCAATACCAAACTATCGCTGTGTACAAAACCGAGATAAAACGCCACAGGCAGAATCAGAAATAAATCCCACCAAAAACCGCCTAAATGATCGGTTTTTAAAACACGGCGCATAAAGAAATATAAGGGATATGCCAACGCGACATAAACGGTTTCCCAAGCAATACCGCCAATTCGCCACAGCTCATGCCCCACACCAATCACTGCAAAAGTGACGGCGGCGATCTGCCAGCGGCTCAGCTTTTCTTTATAAAGCACACAGCCCACCAGCACCATCACTAGGGGCAATAAGAAATAGCCCAGTGATACCTCTAAACCGCGTCCATTAATTGGCCCCCACAAGAACAGCCACAGCTGTGTGGTGCAGAGCAAGGAACTGAAGATGAGCCACGGCAGCATCCATGGCTCTTTAAAAATACGCTTAAAAATCTCTGTGATATGTTTTAAGTCGCCAGACCACCACATAAAAAGCGTTAAAAATGGCAATGTTGCCAGCATGCGCCATGCAAAGGTCTGCTCGCTGTCCAGCGGCTTTAGAAACTGTGTATAAAAATATAAAACGCCAAAAGTGACTGATGCCAGTACAGACAATGCTACGCCCTTAAACATCAATCACCTCATTTCATATTCATTGAATTGCTTTACTGGATGTTTCAAGCATATTGCTGAGTATTCTAACAAAGAAAAAACCATGCTCTGGCATGGTTTTTTGAATATTCATTAAAAAAAGCTTATTTAGCAGTTTGTTTCGTATGAATTAAATCTTTCAGATCGTAGCCTACAGATTTGGCATATTCTAAATATTCATTCACCACATGCTGATCTGGATGCGGTGTACGCGAAAGCACCCACATATAGTTGCGGCGCGGCTCACCTACCAGTACGGTTTGATAGTTGTCATCAATTTTCAAAATCCAATAGTCACCGCGCGCTGCAGGTATCCAGCGAATTGCTTCAGGTAAAAAACTGACCTTTAATTTGCTGTTAAATGGCGCATTCTGTACAAAGGCTTCACCTTGTGAAAGGTAAGATTTGCCGCTTTTACCTACACAGCGGTTATCGACTTGCACATTGCCGTTTTCATTTAAGGTATAAGTCGCAGTGACATCGCTGTCGCACTTATTTTGAAAAGACATCGGCTTGCGGGCGACTTCGTACCAAACGCCCAAATATTTATCTAGTTCAATTTTTTCTACAACTTGCAGCGGTTTACTTTGCGCATAAGCCATCGTGACTGCGCCCAACCCAATTAATACAGCCCCGCCAATCGCAATTTTAGCAAGCGTAAAACCTGCCTTTGGAAGATTTTCTTTTATCATGTATGAATACCTTTACTGTCACGTTCTCACGTTTTCATAAATAGTGCTCATTAACAATACTGCTTAAAAAGCGCACTGACTGTCTATGTTATGTAATGATTTTCAATAAGTTTTAAATACTTTTGCATTCCTTCTGTGCGACAGCTTACTGCAGCATAAGCGCTTTAAAACGCAGAATTTCATCACGCAATCGCGCTGCCTGTTCAAACTGCAGCTCTTTCGAAGCTTTCAGCATTTCTTTTTCCAGTTTACTGATGTGTTTTGCAAACAGCTTTGGATCTGACATTAAATGCTGCTCATCTGCACTCAAAGCTTTGGACTGATCTGCTATACCCGCTTCAACCGCGTCATCTGTCAAGACTTCGCCATCGTCTAAATCTTTACTGACTTGACGTACCGCACTGCGCGGCACAATGCCATGCAGCTCATTAAACTCAATCTGCTTATTGCGGCGGCGGTCCGTTTCATCAATGGCTTTTTGCATTGAATCCGTTATGCGGTCCGCATACAGAATAGCTTTACCATTTAAATTACGCGCCGCACGGCCAATGGTCTGTATCAGTGCACGTTCAGAGCGCAGGAAGCCTTCCTTGTCGGCATCCAGAATCGCCACCAATGAAACCTCTGGCATATCCAGACCTTCACGCAGCAGGTTAATCCCGACTATGGCATCATATATGCCTGAACGCAGTTCATGAATAATTTTGGTACGTTCAACTGTATCAATGTCTGAATGCAGATAAGCGACTTTGACGCCATATTCTTTCAAATATGAAGTCAGATCTTCCGCCATGCGCTTGGTCAATGTGGTCACCAAAACACGCTCGTTTAATGCTTGGCGGTTATTGATTTCCGACAATACATCGTCCACCTGAGTCAATACTGGCCGGATTTCAATTACAGGGTCAACCAGCCCTGTCGGACGCACTACTTGCTCTACAATTTGCTTTGATTTTTCCAGCTCATAGCGCGCCGGTGTTGCGCTGACATAAATAGTTGCAGGAACAATACGCTCCCACTCCTCAAATTTCATGGGGCGGTTGTCCAAGGCGCTAGGCAAGCGGAAACCGTAATTCACCAAATTTTCTTTACGCGAACGGTCACCTTTGTACATCGCGCCAATCTGCGGCACGGTCACATGCGACTCATCAATAATCAGCAAGGCATCGTCTGGCACATAATCAAAAAGTGTCGGCGGCGCTTCACCAGAAGGACGGCCAGACAAATGCCTTGAATAGTTTTCAATGCCGTTGGTATAGCCCAGCTGCTGCATCATTTCCAAATCATAGCGTGTACGCTGTTCAATGCGCTGCGCTTCCAGCAGCTTGTCATTGGCGCGAAAAAAGCCCAGCCGATCTGTCAATTCTTCACGAATAGTGCCAATGGCACGGGTCAGATTATCTTTAGGCGTTACATAGTGGCTTTTTGGGTAAATGGTCACACGCGGCACTTTACGTACCAATTTGCCAGTCAGCGGATCAAACCAGCGGATAGAATCCACTTCGTCATCAAACAGCTCAATGCGTATGGCATGCTGATCCGATTCTGCAGGAAATATATCGATAATTTCACCGCGGATGCGATAAGTACCGCGCAGGAATTCCAATTCGTTGCGGCTATATTGCATTTCCACCAAACGGCGGATGATGTCATCGCGGACAAGGCGGTCGCCCTGCACAATATGCAACAGCATGCTCATGTACGCATTTGGATCACCTAGACCATAAATAGCGGAAACTGATGCGACAATAATGGCGTCACGGCGTTCCAGCAGCGCACGGGTTGCAGATAGGCGCATTTGGTCAATGTGATCGTTAATGGACGAATCTTTTTCAATAAACGTATCTGAAGATGGCACATAGGCTTCAGGCTGGTAATAATCGTAGTAACTGACGAAATATTCCACGGCGTTATGCGGAAAAAATGCTTTGAATTCGCCATACAGCTGTGCAGCCAAAGTTTTATTATGCGCCATGACAATCGTCGGGCGCTGTGTCTGCGCAATCACATTGGCCATAGTAAAAGTTTTACCCGACCCCGTAACCCCCAGCAGCAGCTGATCGTGATAGCCCTGTTCTACACCGCGCACCAATTTTTCAATGGCCTGCGGCTGGTCGCCCGCCGGCTGATAATGGGTGACTAATTCGAAAGGCTGATGATCACTCATAAAACACTAGATCCAATGCACTGCTGAAAATTCCAGTATTAATTATGAGGGCTATTTGAGATTACTCAATAGTGAATTGCCTTTCGAGCAAATTCAGTGCATTGATTGCTTGAAAATTCCAGTAGATTTCTCTTCCTCCAAAGCCCACTTCTCTATCAGAGAATCATATACTTTGAATACGCCCCTGCATCTTCTGCAAAGTGATACAAAATAATAGTGCTTAATACTTATTTTTCATCAAAGGGCTGCGCATTTTCCTTGACCCGCACAGCGTTCAAAGGCAACATGAAAACAATGGATTTTAACAGCAGCGCACAGCCTATGACCTACCGTTACCATGATGAAAGTATTGTAAAAGCCTTACCTGAAGATACGATTTTTGTATTTGGCAGCAATATGGCAGGAACGCATGCAGGCGGTGCAGCAAAAACCGCGCACTTGCATTTTGGCGCAATGAAAGGTGTTGGCCGCGGCTGGTCAGGTCAAAGCTTTGCCATCCCAACCATGAATGAGCATTTGCAGCAAATGCCGCTGTCGCAAATACAGCACTATATTGATGATTTTAAAATTTACACCAAGAATCATCCTAAATCTAAATATTTTGTCACTTCTGTAGGCTGCGGCGTTGCAGGCTATACCGTTGAAGAAATTGCCCCAATGTTTAAAGGCATTTCACACAATGTCATTTTTCCTGCATCGTTTCGGCCATTTGTAGAAAAAGCGCTGCCTAAACTCAATCAGCATTTTTTACACACCGTATTCTCCGATGCCGTTATTTTTGCTGCCCAGCCAGAAGAAGCTGTTGCAGAACTGGATTTAACGGAAAATGAAAAGAGCGCGGCAAAGATTATTTTAAATACGCAAATTTATCCAACGGACAGCAATGGCCGTGACCGTATTTTTGAAATACAGGATATTCTGCATGTGCTGCAAGGTAAGGTATTTAATTTTCAGCACTCAGAGGATGATGCGCTGATGTTTGGGGGCGCCATTCTTGCATTACTAGAATTGTATAGCATCAATGAAAAAGATTTTGCTGACACATGGTTAGGTAAACAGGAAATTTCACCGCCGAAAGCGGCCAGCAAATCTAAAAAATAAGGCGTATAAATTCAGCCGTATTCAAGCCAATTTTCGAATTGGCTTTTTTTAATTCATTTTTCATTCGCTTTTTCATTTCTTTTCAGTTATTTTTCGAGACATAAATCACATTAAATAAGCAATATCTTGATTTATTAAGCTTAAGATATTCTATTAGGCCCAAACATGACTCTGAATAATAATCCTATATTTCATATCTCGCCCGTTCCATTGTGGCTGGAAGACTTTAGTGAAATTAAAAAACAATTAGCGGACTGGCGCGAACAAGGGGTTGTCGACTTACGCCAATACCTGATGGAGAATATAGAAAAAGTTGCTCAGAGCGCTCAAAAAATCAAAATTCTGCAGGTCAACACGCACACGCTCAAACTGTATGAAGCCGACGACTTGGCGCATTTACAGGAAAATATGAAGCTGATTTTCCAGCAGGATATGCTGCAAACGCATATTGAAGAACTGGTACAGCTTTGGGAAGGCAAAACCCACTACATCAACACTTCAGTGAATTACAGCATTTCCGGCAGCCGTTTGGATATTCAGCTGCGCTGCACCATTTTGCCCGAGTATGAACATGACTGGTCACAGGTTTTAATCAGTACAGAAAATATAACGGCCTATCAAAATGCGCGCCGTCTGGAACAGCAGAACCGTCAACTTGCAGAAGCGCGTTTCACCTATTCACCCACTTCACTTTGGGTTGAAGATTTCAGCATGGTGAAAGCCAAGCTTGATCATTTACGCAGCATAGGCATTGAAGATTTCACGACCTTTTTGGACGTTCACCCAGATTTTGTGCAGCAATGCGTGAAAGAAATCATCATTGTCGATGTTAATCAAGCCACGCTTAATTTATTTGGCGCGCCTGATAAAGACACGTTGATGCAAAACATGCATAAAGTGTTCAGTAAAGAAATGAATCAAACTTTCCGCAATCAGCTGCAGGATTTATGGGATGGGAAAATTCAGCATCAGCACGAAGCCGTCAACTATGCGCTGGATGGCAGCATTCGCCATGTCATTTTGCAATTCACCGTGTTTCCTGGTTTTGAGAACACCTGGAGTACCGTTCAAGTTGCGCTTGTTGATATTACTGCCCGCAAAAAGGCTGAGAATTATTTAGAATACTTAGGCAAACATGATGTTTTGACTAAATTATACAACCGCACTTTTTATACGGAAGAAATCAACCGTCTAGAACGTAATTTGCAGCGGCCTGTTTCCTGTATTTTTATTGACCTGAATGGCCTGAAAGAAATGAATGACAACCATGGTCATGATGCTGGAGATGATCAGCTCAGACGGATTGGCAACGTGCTGACCCAGCTCATTCAAAATACCCAATATTCGGCTTCACGCATTGGCGGTGATGAATTTGTCGTACTGCTTCCAAATGCAGATGAATCTTCACTGCTCAACAGTCTGAAAAGCTTGCAGGAATTGCTGCATATTGACAACCAATACCACTCTTTACATCCCATTAGCTTATCTATCGGATCAGCATGCAGCCTGCCCAATGAACGTATTGAAGACTTGTTAAAACGTGCAGATGGTCTGATGTACGAGAAAAAGAAAGCTTATTATGCAAATAAGTGAGTGACTGAACCGAAATTCAGCCATAAAAAAACCTGCATTTTTGCAGGTTTTTTTGATTAACGCTTGCCCATCGAACGGCGAGTACCGCGAGGCGGCATCCAAGTACGGTCAGCGTAATTTTCAGGCTTAGGCCTAACCTGATTATGTACAGCATCTTGCTGTTCAGAATCAGCGGCAGCCACAGGAAACGGTAGTTTCACCGCAGCTTTCTTTTTGGGAGGGTTTTGGTTGCTCATGTGATTAACTCAATCAATTCTGTCCATATTGTACAAAAAAACCGTCCCTTTAGGGAAATGCTTTACTTGAATCCTGCCAACTCACAATTCACTGACTCAACGTCCTAAATAAATGACCATTCAGCAAATGAAAAACCCAAATCATTCTTAGCACAGCAAGCATCGCTTTAGCGCCTCGATGAAATAGCATAAATCAGCTGAGCCCTCATAAATCGAGAAGATTCAAAAATTGACAGGATATTGACCAAAATAGCTATACCCATTTGGATATAAACAAAACATAAAGAACACAAATAAAATTCAATTCATTACAAATTCAGGCACTTTTTACATGAATCCTACCTATTCATCTGATTTTAATAACAATACTCAGAGATTTTACTTCTCATAATTGCCCTACTAAAAAAATTCCAATGAACTTGTTTTTGGACATGGAGTCCTTTAAATGAAAAAAACATTAATATGCATGGCGACGTCCATGCTTGCTGCTCCTATGATCACTCATGCTGATTCACCTTATTTCAGCCTGCATGATGGAGATGGCTTTAAACGCTTTTCTGTTTCTGTAGGAGCTTTGCATGTCATGCCGCAAGGCAAAGCACAGCCTTTTCATGTCAATACTTCTGTAAAAAATGGTGAAACAGCGAAAGTTGGCGATATTTCAATTGACGCAGTAAAAGCTAATATGGATCCTAATATGGATCCTAATCTATCCACAGTATTTGTTAAATTTTTAGATACTATAGGGACGAATACTCTGCCTGGCGAGCTTAGCGGAACTGCTCAAGTCAATGGCCTTGAAAGCTGGGATAACCCTGGTACAGGTTTAGAAGCCGATGATGTTACTACCTTAGGGATCATGGCCAATTACTTTTTTACCGATCATGTTTCCTTTGAAATGAAAGCCGGTATCCCGCCCAAAGTAGACTTAATGGGTAAAGGGAAAATTTATGCACCTTTTTCTGCTGTCGCTACGCCTGAAGTCATTGGGATTCAGCTACCAGAAATTGCCATGAAGAATAATATCTTAATCACAGACTTAGAAGCCTATGGCCCTGCTGCCTCCGCACGTGCATGGACACCCGCGGCTGAACTGCAATATCATTTCGGCAAAACTGGGGTCAATAAATTCCGCCCCTATGTTGGTTTAGGCGTGATGTACGCTTACTTTAATGAATTGGAAATTAATCCACGCACTGAACAAGATCTAATTGCTGCCGGTCATATGATTGCCAATATTAAAGAAGGCAATGCGGGTGCAGCTTTAGATGGCAAAAAAAGTAAAGCGAACCCAAAAGTTGATCTAGAAGCCTCAGATGCTTTTGCACCGATTGCAACGGTAGGTTTCACTTATGACTTTAATGACAAATGGTTTGCAGTCGGTTCCGTCTCCTACGCGCACTTAAAAGGTGATACAACTATCACCGTGACCGATGATACACATGGCGAGCTCATCCGCTCTACTGCCGATATTGAAATTAATCCAATTCTTGCCTATGCAGGTGTCGGTTACCGCTTCTAAAACAAATGGATCGATCCATTTAAAAGACAGCCTCGGCTGTCTTTTTTTATGACAAAGCCGATAATCACATAACTTAATTTTATTGAACTGTGAAATTTTATTAATCGCATAACAGGCTGCTTTCACATAAAATAACTGCACAATTCTCTTATTATAAGACTTATGACTGATACCCGATTTTCAAAGCCACTCATATATATGCTGATCGGCAGCGCCATTATTTTAGCACTGTCCCTTGGCATACGGCATGGTTTTGGATTGTATCTCGTACCCATGAGTGACGAATTTGGCTGGGGCCACAACGTCTTCAGTCTCGCAATTGCCATGCAAAACCTGATTTGGGGCGTTGTGCAGCCCTTTACAGGCGCAATAGCAGATAAATACGGCAGTAAAATTGTGGTTGCTGCTGGCGGCGCGCTATATGCGCTGGGTTTATTTATCATGGCATTCAGTTCTACAGGACTGATGCTCAATCTAAGTGTCGGCTTAATTTTAGGTTTAGCGCTGTCAGCAACCTCTTTCCCAGTTTTGCTTTCCGCAGTAGGCCGCGCGGCGCACCCAGATAAACGCAGTTTAGCGATGGGCATTGCCAGCGCTGCAGGATCGTTTGGGCAATTCATTATGCTGCCGTCTACCCTCTTGCTGCTGAAAAATATTGGCTGGTCCTCTGCCTTAATTGTCAGCGCTATCCTTGCTGCATTAATAATTCCTTTGGCATGGATGCTCAAAGCACCGATGTACGCGGCATCCAATCCAAATGCATCAGCCAGCAAACCCGCTTTAGGCTTTAAAGATATTTTGGTTATTGCCAAAAATCATAAGCCGTTTTGGTTTTTAGCCCTTGGCTTTCTGGTCTGCGGCTTCCAAGTGGTATTTATTGGCATTCATTTGCCGGGCTATTTGATGGATCACGGCTTTAACGCCACCACTGGCACTATCTTTCTTGCTTTAGTTGGCCTATTCAATATTTTTGGCACCTATGGCGCAGGCTGGCTAGGCGGAAAGTTTTCCAAACCGCATTTGCTGATGTGGCTTTATGGCTTGCGCGGCGTTGCCATTATTGGATTTTTACTGCTGCCGCTCAGCACATGGACGATTTATGCTTTTGGTGTCATCATGGGCTTATTGTGGCTCTCTACCGTGCCGCTCACCAATGGTATTGTCGCCAATATGTTTGGCGTAAAGTATTTGTCTATGCTGAGCGGTATTGTGTTTTTTACCCATCAAGTCGGTTCATTTTTTGGCGGCTGGCTGGGCGGGATCAACCATGATATGACGGGCAATTACAATATGGTTTGGGCCTTTTCCATCCTGCTGAGTATCTTAGGTGTGCTGGTACATTTCTTTGTTACAGAGGAGCATGTCATTCATGACTGATTCCATGTTTGGTTTAAAACTGGCCATTGTCTGTACAGTCTTAGCTTTCTTAGCGGTGGCCATTGCCCTATGGCTAAAAACACCTGAATTGTTTGAATATTTCAATCAAGCCTTTTGCCCGCATTAAAAAGGCTGACCTACAGTAAATATGGATTGGGAAATGTCAAAAAATTGACATTTCCCAGCAGTTTTCCTGCTGAGATTTGCCAAAATAACTAAAAGCCAATAAATCAGCAATTTAATCTATTTTTTTCAATTTTTCATAAGTTTAGCAGTTCTTATGATTTCTCTTGCTCATGCATTTTTCTTAAATTCAATGCATGCAAAATACTTTAGAGAAAGAACAATGACGGCTTTAACCCAACTTTCGCAAGCAATTCATGATGCACCGCGCTGGCATCAAGAAGATCAATTTCAAAATCCTGAAGGCATTAAAATAATACCCTTAGCAGGTGAAGCTTTAGGTGCCGCTGTGTATGGCCTCGATGCAAAAAAAGCACAATCTGGGGAAACCATCTTGCGTTTAAAGCAGGCGCTCGCAGAACACTTAATTTTAATTTTTAAAAACCAAAGCTTGGATGACTTTCAGTATTTGGCTTTTGCCAGTTACTTCGGTTCAATTTTCCGCCCCAGCGCAGACAATCCTGTGCTTGCAACCCAAGCAGAAACTGGCACACCGCCTGATGTCGTTCCAGTCTCTAACGCTGTAGGTAAGGGAGATTACACAGGTTACGGCGAATTGGCACCACATGCAGACCATCAATGGACACCGCTTCCTTCTTTCGGTTCCTTGTTGTATGCCATTGAACTGCCAAAAGATGGCGGGCAAACCTCTTGGTTCAATACCATTAAAGCTTATGAAGCGCTGGATGCAGATACCAAACAGCATTTAGAGCAGCTGCAGCTGATTACCTATAACCCGTTTGTGCGCTTTCAAAGCAATAAAGGCACACCTAAAGAAGAAGGCTATGGTGCACCGCCTAAATACCGCTTCAAAGACCAGCCCATTATTGGCCATGCCTATCCGCATCCGTTGGTGCGCACTCATCCTGAAAGCGGCCGCAAAGCGCTTTGGCTCAATACGCATAATGAAGTGGAATTGGTGAATTATGACGACCAAGCAGGCAGTGAGTTAGTTGCTCAATTGCGTGAACATATCTTAAATCCAGCCTTCCGCTATGAGCATCAATGGGAACAAGGTGATATCGTTTTTTGGGACAATCAAGTCACTTTACATTCACGCCGCCCATTCCCTAGTGATCAGCGCAGACTATTAAAACGCATCAGTATTGCAGGAGGACGGCCTTTCTAAACGCATGTGCTATAAAAATAATTTGAAAACAAAAACAGTCCAATTTTGCAGAACGGCATCATGCATCATAAAAATAAGATAAACCGTCATGATGCCATTCTTTCTAAACAGCCCAATCCATACAAAACCGAATCAGCACGCCTACTGACTTCGACTAAAACAACTATCGGTCAATACTGAATTATTCGACTTTCAGCTGCCTAAATTGCTCAAATAAATGTTCCAGCAAAGCCCGGACAGCAGCAGGCATCCCTTGACGGGTGGCATACGCAACATGAATCACCCCTCTTGGCAATTGCCACTCCGGCAGCAATTCGAACAGCTCTCCAGACTTCAACTCTTCACGAACAAATACTTTGGGCATAGATGCAATGCCAACGCCCGCTTTGACCGCTTCTTTCATCGCTGTGAAGCTGTCCGTTTTTAAACTCGGGTACAGAGTGACATTCTGCTTTTCGTGAGTCTGCGTATGCTGAAAGCTCCAAATCTGCTTCGGGCGGCTAAACCCCACGGCTGGCAAAGCTTCTAATTCTTCTAGCGACACAGGCATACGTATTCTTTTTAGAAACACGGGCGAGGCCACCAGCACATGTTCCCATGCGTCTAAATCACGCACAATCAGGTCGCTATTTTCTAAAGGTAAATTACGAACTCGAATCGCTAAATCAATTCCCTGCTCAATAATATCTACCCGATCATTGGTCGACAACAGCTGAACTTCGACATGCGGATGCTGACTCATAAATTGCGCAATCATACGGCCTACATGCACTTCGACCAAGGCAACAGGACATGAGATTCTAATTTTGCCGCACAGCTCATTGCTCAGACTGCTATGTACAAAGTCTTCTGCATTTTGCACTTCAGCCAAAATTTTTAAGCAATGTTCATAAAATTGCTGTCCCAAATCAGTCACTGCAAATTTACGGGTATTGCGCTGGATCAGCCGAATCTTAAGACGCTCTTCCAAGTCTGTGATATGGCGTGAAAGTTTAGATTTGGTAATTCCTAAAGCATTGTTGGCTTTGGTATAACCCTGATATTTCACAACCTGTACGAAATAGTAGTAATCATTTAAATTTTGCATGATTGTTTCATTTTTAGAATAATCTGGTGCGAAAGTGAATCTGTAATTTCCAAACTATACCTCAATAATTGAATCAGAACTTCACAAAATTGAGGATAGAAACATGAATACACAACAAAGCAATAGCATCGCCCGCGTTTACAGCAGTGACCGCAGTTCTTGGGTGGGTGACGGTTTCCCCACCAACTCTATGCTGCCGATGGCTGAAATGGGCAATGCGACCAGTCCATTCCTGATTATGGGCTACACCGCGCAATATCCATTTGCGCCCGCAGCGCATCAGCGCGGCGTAGGCATGCACCCGCACCGCGGCTTTGAAACAGTCACTATTGTTTACGATGGCGAACTGGAACATGCCGATTCTAAAGGTAACGCAGGCACTATAGGCAAAAATGAAGTGCAGTGGATGACTGCGGGTCAAGGCATTATGCATGCAGAACACCACTCTAAAGCTTTTGCTAAATCTGGCGGTTCTCTAGATATGGTACAGCTTTGGGTAAATCTGCCTAGCCATGCCAAAATGACTGGGCCACGCTATCAGGAACTGACTGAGGCGAATATTCCAGAAGTGCAGCTGAATGCAGGCTTGCTTCGTGTAATTGCAGGTACATACCCGCATGATGCCGAAACTATACATGGACCAGCGCAGACTTTTAGCCCAATGCATGTATGGGATGTCCGCTTGCAGTCTGGCAGTCAAAATCAGTTTGAATTGAATCCAGAATGGAGCAATCTGGTGTTTATTTTGGAGGGTGAGATTCAAGTGGATGGCCAAAGCTATCATGCCTTGCAAACTTTGTATCTGCAGGATGATGCTTCAAGCATTAACATTCATGCCAGCAGCGACGCCAAACTGCTGATTTTAAGCGGTCAGCCGCTGAATGAACCGATTGTCGCTCATGGTCCTTTTGTCATGAATACGGCGCAAGAAATTCAGCAAGCGTTTCATGATTTTCAAAATGGTCATTTTGCTTAAATAATTGCCCGCTAGAATACAAAGAAAACCCGTTTTTTAGCGGGTTTTTTTCTTCATTTTATTCTTTAAAAACCTGGAGTTTTAAGCACCAATTATTGCCATTAAGGCAATGATGATCGCCATGATATAAAGCATGAGCGGCAAAAAACTTTTTCGGAGATATAAATAGCAGCAATAGCCGTTTTGGGCTGGCAATAGATTCTTGAACAGATGTATTGGTCTCGTTTTATTTACATGATGATTTAAATTATAAAAATATATTTTGTGATAATTCATGCAATCCTAGCCTCTTTTTTTAGCCCAATAAAAAACCCGCTCTAAGGCGGGTTTTTTATTCACATTCAACTTAGAACAAACGGTTCATACCGTTCAAAGTCGCTACCCGATATGCTTCCGCCATCGTTGGATAGTTAAATGTGGTTTCCACAAAATACTTAATCGTATTATTTGGGCTGTTCATCACGGCCTGACCAATGTGAATAATTTCAGACGCGTTGTTGCCGAAGCAATGCACGCCCAGCACTTCTAAAGTTTCACGATGGAACAGGATCTTCAATTCACCTACAGTATCGCCAGTGATTTGAGCGCGCGCCAAATGGCGGAAAGACGCTTGACCTACTTCATAAGGGATTTTTTCTTCCGTCAACTGCTGCTCAGTCTTACCAATTGATGAAATTTCCGGAATGGTATAAATACCCGTTGGAATATCAGTCACGGGAGCAACATCTTTTTCACCGCTCATGTTCGCACCCGCACAGCGGCCTTGGTCATAGGCAGCAGAAGCAAGTGATGGCCAGCCAATCACATCACCAGCGGCAAAAACATTTTCCACTTCAGTCTGGTACTTTTCATTTACCGTCAATTGACCGCGGCTGTTTGGTTTCAAGCCGATATTTTCAAGACCTAGACCATCTGTGTTGCCAGAACGGCCGTTACACCACAAAATCGCATCGGCTTTAATCTTTTTGCCGCTTTGCGTGTACATCACCACGTGATCGTCAAAGGTTTCTAAATGATCAATCTGTTCATTGTGGCGGATGAGTACGCCTTGTTCACGCAAGTGATAAGAAAGCGCATCTGAAATTTCATCATCCAGATAGCTCAGCAGTTTATGCTGTGTATTAATCAAATCAACTTTATGATCTAAACCAATAAAAATAGACGCGTATTCACAGCCAATCACGCCTGCGCCGTAAATAATGATTTTCTTAATTGAAAAATCCAGATCTAGAATTTTGTCTGAATCAAATACACGCGGATGATTGAAATCTAAAACATCTGGGCGGTATGGACGCGAACCCGTCGCAATCACCAGCTGTTTAAAGCCCAAAGTTTCAGTCATGCCGTCCGAACCAAAAACTAAAACAGTATTTTGATCTTGCACATAAGCGCGGCCATGGTAGATATCAATTTTGTTGCGGTCATAAAAACGCGAATGTGTATCCACTTGCAATTGAATTACTTTGTGCGCATGGCGAAGCACTTGCTTCATGGTGAACTGTTTCCATTCACCCACTTTTTGGAACATTGGATCACGCTGATAGCGGATAATGCTTGAAACAGTCTGACGCAGCGCCTTACTCGGGATAGTCCCCACGTGTGTACAGTTGCCGCCTAGCTGATCTCGCATATCTACAATCGCAACGCGCTTGCCTGACTTTGCAAGCTTCATTGCTGCGCCTTCACCCGCAGGGCCTGAACCGAGAACTACCGCATCGTACTTAACGAAAGCCCCACTAACGACCTCTTTCTTACGTGGCATTCAACGCTCCTTCAAAATAATTTAATGCTTATCTTGTGTATATTATGACGCATATAACGTCATTTTGCTGTATTTAGCTTACATATATTAAGTGATGACCACATTTAGTAAATGAATAGTATTTTTGCCCTATCATTTCGCATTTCCGCTATAATGAATGGGCTATTTTTGAGAACATCTCCCCGTCTAAACAGTGGAAAAGTTGAATATGTCTGAAAACCGTAAACCAGAACAGGGTGTCAAACTTCGCGGCGCAGAAAAAGTCGCCCGCATTCCTGTAAAAGTTATTCCTACGGTAGAAGCGCCACGAAAGCCAGACTGGATTCGAGTAAAAATGGCGGCGCCAGATGAAGTGCAGCGCATCAAAACAACTTTACGCGCACAAAAGCTGCATACCGTATGTGAAGAAGCTGCTTGTCCAAACCTGCCAGAATGCTTTGGCGGCGGTACAGCTACATTCATGATTATGGGCGATATCTGCACACGCCGTTGCCCATTCTGCGATGTTGCGCATGGCCGTCCAAATGCTTTAGACCCAGATGAGCCGCGCCACATGGCGGAAACCATCGCCAATCTTGGTCTAAAATATGCCGTGATTACATCTGTAGACCGTGACGATCTATTGGATGGCGGCGCACAGCATTTTGTAGACTGTATTAAAGAAGCGCGTGATTTAAGTCCAAAAACTTTGCTGGAAATTTTAGTTCCAGACTTCCGCGGACGCATGGATATTGCGCTTCGCATTATGACTGAATGCCCGCCTGACGTGTTCAACCATAATATCGAAACCGTGCCGCGCTTGTATAAAGCGATGCGTCCGGGTTCTGACTATCAGCACTCTTTAAACCTGCTGAAAATGTTTAAAGAATACTGCCCAGATGTTCCGACTAAATGCGGCCTGATGGTGGGTATTGGCGAAACGGAAGAAGAAGTGATTGCGCTTCTGGACGATTTAAAAGCGCACGATGTTGACTATATTACGATTGGTCAATACTTGCAGCCGTCTAAAGAGCATGCGCCTATTGACCGCTTTGTAACGCCTGAAGAATTCGAGCGCTATACAGCTCACGGCCAAAAATTAGGTTTCAAAAATATTTGGGCTGCGCCAATGGTGCGTTCAAGCTACTTTGCAGACCGCCAATACTATGGTGAGCCAGTTCCAGCAGTTCGACGCAAAGCCGACCCAGCTAAAAAAATTGCTGTGCAAACCATTGAAGCTTAATCTTCATATAATTTGAAATTCTAAGTTTAAAAGCCCTCTTATTTGAGGGCTTTTTTACAGCCAAATATTTTCAATTAAGCAGAAATACTAATATGCACCTAAAATGGTGCACTTTTCACTTAATTTACATCCTTTTATTGGCACAACATTTGCAAAGTTACCTTTATATTTTTACCGCTTTTATAAAGGTTCATTATGTTCAAACGCACAGCGCTGTCAATTTTCACCCTAACTGTTTTTGCATTTCCAACTGTTCATGCGGCAGAATTCAAAATGCTTGAACAAATCAGCACTAAGCCAACCCTGCTGACCGAGGGACAATATAAAAACAATTATTATGTACCTTCTACACTTGAAACCATCACATGGGGCTATTTACCTAATAAGGATGCAAAACCGGTTCTTTCCGTTCCGTCAGGCAGTATTGTTACTTTTGATACCGTTTCACATGAAGGCTTATTAGAAGACCAAGGTCGCGATGCAGAAAAATACTTCAAATCCAAAGGCGTCAATAAACAGCAGATTCTTCCCGAAGCCAAACTAATTACCCAATCCAAGCTAAAGCATGATTTTCAGAAAGATGGGCCGCATATTGTGACGGGACCCGTCGAAATTCAGGGTGCGGAACCAGGTGATATTTTAAAAGTAGAGGTTATGCAAGTTGAGCCGCGCGTGCCTTATGGCGTAATTTCCAACCGTCATGGCAAAGGCGCATTGGTTGGGGAATTTCCCAAAACACCACAGCAAAAAAATGCCTCTGAAAAACACCCAGAGCGCTATGGCAATGTTTCAGTTTTCACACCGATTGAAAAAAATGCCGCGGGTGAATATGAAGGCGTAATTAAAACAGCTTCTGGAAAATCAATCCGTTTTCCGCTAGCGCCTTTCATGGGCATTATGGGGGTCGCAGCCAAGACCAGTGAGCCTGTTCATTCAGTTCCGCCTTCTTTCTTTGGCGGCAATATCGATATTAATGAGTTAGGTGCTGGATCGACTGCTTACTACCCTGTTCAAGTTCCGGGCGCACTGTTTTACACGGGCGACAGCCACTTTGTGCAGGGTGATGGTGAAGTTGCACTTACAGCATTGGAAGGTTCAGCGCGTGCAACACTAAAATTTACTTTGCTCAAGTCCGGCAAAGATAAGATTCCAGGTCAAGAAATTAAACAGCCTCTGGCAGAAAATGCAGAGTTTTGGATTACCCCTGGCTTAGATGCAGATCTGGATGAAGCCATGAAAAAATCTACCCGTGAAGCAATCCGTTTCTTAAATAAAGAATACGGCATCGATGAAGCGCTGGCATACGCTTATCTCAGTGCAGCTACTGATTTTGAGGTTTCACAAGTTGTAGACCGCACTAAAGGCATACATGCCATGATCCGAAAAGCAGACTTTAAAGAGTTTGAGGCTGAATCAAAATAACAATAAATCCTAAAAATAAGAGTAGGTCCTAAAAACAATAATCAGCATGCTATAACCTCACGCCCCCTGACTTTGGGGCTTTTTAGCATTGTGATTAAAGGCGTTGAAGCACATTAATCAAAAGTTTAAGCATCATACACTTACGCAATGTGACATTTCTTTGCGTGAATAAGATTGCTTTATGATTGATTTTTTACCAATCTAAAATAAATATAATTTGCTCTTTCATGGCTTTAGAGCAATTTCATCATTATAGAATTCAGCCTTGTAATGCTTTTAACAGTCATCAACAGACATAAGCCAAGATATAGACATCCCATAAAAATACTTTTCCCCATATGGCTGTAATACAACGCTATACGAACTGAACTTTTGTCACTGGAGCTAAAATAATGCTATTCATACTCAGTGCTGTACTGTTAATTATTATTCTCTGGGCAGTATTTTTCTTCGAATTATCACGCACTGCTGGCGCAATTAGCCTCATTATTGCCTCGTTTGCAGCAGCTTTTGTAAGCCTATGGTCGCTGATTTTAGGCATTCCGCTCATTCTGATGAGCCTTATTGTGCTGATTGAGCCGCTAAGAATGGCTTTAATTTCGAAACCTGCTTATAAAATTCTTGCGAATGCGATGCCGACTATGAGCAGCACAGAACGTGAAGCGCTGGATTCAGGGACCAGCTGGTGGGAAAAAGAATTATTTATGGGTGCGCCAGATTGGAAAAAGTTTGATGCTTACCCTTATCCGCAGCTGAGTGCCGAAGAACAGTCCTTTATAGACAATGAAGTTGAACAGCTCTGCGCCATGCTGAACGAATGGGATATTCATCATAAGCATAAAGATCTGTCGCCCGAAGCATGGCAGTTTATCAAAGACAATGGTTTTCTTGGGTTGGTTATTCCTAAAGAATATGGCGGACGTGAGTTCAGTTCATTTGCGCAAAGCCGCGTAATGAGCAAAATCGCTTCCCGCTCATTAACTGCAGCTGTTAGCTGTATGGTGCCTAACTCCCTAGGTCCCGGAGAACTGCTGCTGCATTATGGGACTGAGGCGCAAAAAGACCGCTACTTGCCGGGCCTAGCCAAAGGCACAGAAATCCCCTGTTTTGGATTGACCAGTCCAGAGGCGGGTTCAGACGCAGGCGCTATTCCTGATACAGGCGTCGTTTGCTATGGCAACTTTGAAGGTCAGCAAGTGCTTGGCCTCAACATGAATTTTTCTAAGCGCTGGATTACTCTTGCACCCATCGCAACGGTGATTGGCCTTGCTTTTAAACTGTATGATCCAGACGGCTTATTGGGTGATAAAAACAAAACCGAATATGGCATTACCTGCGCTTTACTTCCTGCCAGTCATGACGGTGTCATTACAGGACCGCGCCATAACCCAGGCTCGCCTTTTATGAATGGTACAGTTGAAGGAAAAGATGTATTTATTCCCTTAGACTGGATTATTGGCGGCATTCAAAACGCAGGCAAAGGCTGGCGTATGCTGATGGAATGCCTAGCTGTAGGCCGCGGAATCTCCTTGCCGGCACTCTCAACCTCTTCTGGAGAAATGGCTTATTTAAATGTTGGGGCATTTGCCAAAGTTCGCCAGCAATTTAAAATTTCTGTCGGCAACTTTGAAGGCGTGCAGGAAGCATCAAGTGACATTGCCAGCGATGCTTATATGCTGGAAGCCTTCCGCTATTTAGTAACTTGCGGCCTGAACCAAGGCGGGAAACCTGCCGTCATGACGGCGATGGCTAAATACTATGCCACTGAAACCATGCGAAAAATTGTCAATCACGGCATGGATATTGTAGGCGGACGTGCTGTACAGCTTGGCCCGCGCAACTTTCTAGCTCTGAATTATCAGGCTATTCCAGTATCTATTACGGTAGAAGGCGCCAATATTCTGAGCCGTTCTTTAATGATTTTTGGTCAAGGTTCAATGCGCTGCCATCCCTACTTGTTTGAAGAATTGCAGCTGCTGCAAGCAGAAGATAAAGATACGGCGCTAAAAAGCTTTAATGACATGCTGTTCAAGCATTTGGGCTACACCTTTAACCGTACCGCACGCGCATTGGCTTATGCATTTAGCGGCGGATCATCTGATGCATCAGAACGCGCTGATGAATTCAGTCTGCCCTACTATAAAAAAATCAACCGTTTCAGTGCGGACTTTGCCCTGACTGCAGATATGTGTCTTGGCTTGCTGGCAGGTGATATTAAACGTAAAGAAATGCTTTCAGGGCGTTTAGCAGATATTCATTCCTACCTGTTTATTGCCACAGCCATTCTTAAATACTATGAGCAAGGAAAAAGATCAGATGCTGAGCAAAATCATGCGCAGCTGGCTTTGGATAAAGCGCTTCATAATGTGCAGGAAGCTTTTTATGGACTGTTTGAAAACTTCCCTATCCCAATGGCTTCAGGCCTCATTAAACTGATTTGCTTCCCCTTTGGCCGTGCGGTCAGCAAACCCACTGATCAGCTGAAACGCGATGCCGCTGAATATATGATGCAAGATAATGCATTCCGTCAAGAGCTGAAAAAGCATGTGTACTACACAACTGATCCGCATGAAGTATGCGGCCGCATGGAAAATGCCTTTTTACAGCTGCTTCAAATTGAACCGATATGGAATAAGTTCAAAAAGGCAGAATCTAAAGGTCAATTTAAAGGCTTAACCTTTGAAGAACACCTTGCTGACGCTCTGGCACAAAGCTTTATAAGCCAACCGGAGGCAGAACAGCTGACGGCATATAATATTCAGCGCTATGACAGTATGCTGACCGATATTTTTGACATGCAGCTGCTGCATGAGCTGGAACTATCAAACCCGCATCTGCCGCCTGCGCCTTCTGCAGAAATACAGCAGCATACCGATGACGAGCCAGAAGCTTTTCTGCGTTACTAAGGAAAAGGAGCTGGAACAATACAGTGCAGATCAACCACCAATAAAAAATAAGCCATCCACTGCTTAGACTATGGATGGCTTTTTTGTACGACCATCAGCCAATGGCATCTCACGCTCATGGGTATAGGCTATAAAGCAAAATTAGCGAACAGAGGGATGCTGCATGTCACAGCAAGATTATGAAAATGGTTTAAAGGTCCGCACAGAAGTCATGGGCGAAAGTTTCGTTAAACGCGCACAGGATAATACTGTGCCGTTTACCCAGCCTTTGCAGGACTGGATCAATGAACATGCGTGGGGTTCAACTTGGCAACGTGAAGGCGTACTGCCGCGTAAATACCGCTCTTTAATTACTATTGCATTTTTGACTGCGCAAAAAAGCCCTACCGAATTGAAAGGCCATGTCCGCGGCGCACTCAATAACGGCGCGACCGTTGAAGAAATTCAAGAAGTGTTGCTGCACAGCTTGCCGTATTGCGGCGCGCCGGCAACTCAGGAAGCATTCCGAGCGGCTTTAGAAGTGATTAACGATTATCAAAAGCCTGAATAAATAAAAGTTAAATAAAAAAACCGCAGAATTCTGCGGTTTTTTTATTTCGAATGATCTTAAGACAATTCAATTCTGTTCAGCTGCTCCAAACTTTGCACTGCGGCTGAAAAGTCCAGCTGCTGCGCCTGCTGCTTTTCAATCAGTCCAAACTGTTTTTGAACCAAATGCATGGCTGGCAGCTGCAGGTTTTCTTCTGCAATTAGATTGACTGCAATGCCAATATCTTTTTGCAGCAAATCCAAAGCAAAAGTTTTATCAAAACGGCGGTTCAGCACCCGCTGCGCCATAATATTTTCAGACATGCTGCTTTTGCCGCTGGAATGATTAATGCAGTTTAGCGCAGAAGCTAAATCTACGTCTTTCGACTTGAGCAGCGTCAAGCCTTCCGCTAGTGCCCACAAATGCGCTGCCATCAAAGTATTATTGACCGCTTTGACTGCAAAGCCTGCACCGCTTTCCCCCACATGTTCAATCAGGCCAGCAAAGGCATCAATCACCGGTTTTGCTTTGGCAAAGGCTTCAGCATCTCCGCCAATCATCACCGTTAATGTTCCGCGCTCTGCGCCAATGGTTTGACCTGAAACTGGCGCATCTAAATATGAAGATCCTAATACTTTTAGCTGCTGGCTCAAGCGCTGCGCAGATTCTGGCACACCGCTGGTGCAGTCAATCCAAATACTGCCCGCTTTAGGCGGATGAGCAGCAATGAGCTGTTCTACATCAGCGCTGGTCGGCAGGCATGAGAAAATAAAATCTGCCTGAACAGCCTCTTCAATTGCTGCAGCTTGCGTACCAAAGGCCTCTGCATGTGCTATAGCCTTATCAAAATTGCGATTCCAAACAACAACTTCTAAGCCTGTTTTAGGCAAATGAGAAGCCATATGCCATCCCATTGCCCCTAGTCCGATAAATGCTGCACGTTGACTCAAAATATTCTCCTAGTGATGTACTGCAGTTGCCGCTGCTGAAGATTCATCTTTAAGTTCTTCAGTTTTTTCTTCACCGCGATTTAAAAAGAAATTCAGGAAGATTGCTGCTAAAGTCGCTGTACCAATACCGCCTAAATCAAAGCTGCCGATATGCAGACTGAAGTTGCCTGTGCCCATAATTAAGCTGACTGCGGCAATCAATAAAGTACTGTTCTTGGTAAAATCAACTTTGTTGTCAATCCAGATTTTGGCGCCCGCAACTGTTATCAAGCCAAAGACCACAATCGATGCGCCGCCCAATAGCGCGACTGGAATCGTGCTGATCACCGCGCCAAATTTAGGCGATAAACCCAGCAAAATTGCGAATACACCTGCAACCACAAAAATGGTGGTCGAATACACTTTAGTAACCGCCATGACGCCAATGTTTTCAGCATAGGTGGTCATACCTGTACCGCCTACAGAGGCAGACATTGATGTACATACGCCATCCGCTAAAAACGCGCGGCCCATATAAGGATCAAGATTTTTACCTGTCATCGCAGAGACCGCTTTAAAGTGGCCTAAGTTTTCTGCAACTAAAATCAATGCAACAGGCGCAATCAGCAGCATCGCGCTGGCTTCAAATACAGGCGCTTGGAAACTTGGCAGACCAAACCATGCGGCATTGCCAATCACGCTGAAATCAATTGGCTTGCCAAAACCCATGACATTGGCGAGCAGGAAATACACAAAATATGCAGTAACAAGCCCAATCAACAATAATAAGCGGCGTATCATGCCTCTGGTAAAGACGGCAACTGCGCAAATGCACAGAATGGTCACAACGGCCATCCATGTATCAAAAGTATTGCCCGAAACGCTTTTGATGGTCACTGGCGCAAGGTTTAAGCCAATAATCATGACAATAGCGCCAGTCACGATCGGCGGCATGAGTTTTTCAATCCATGCCGTTCCAGTTTTCATAACGATCAAACCTATGGCTGCATACAGCAGGCCACAGGCGATGGTGCCGCCCAATGCCAAAGGGATATTCGGATTAACTCCCACTCCGCTGTAACCGGTCACTGCAGCAACAGCACCAATAAACGCAAAGCTTGAGCCTAAATAGCTTGGCATGCGGCCGCCCGTGATCAGAAAGAATAAAATCGTCCCGATACCGGTAATGAAAATGGTTAAGTTGGGGTCAAATCCCATCAATAAAGGTGCAAGCACAGTTGCGCCAAACATGGCAAAGGCATGCTGCAGCCCCAATACCATGCTTTTTGCAGGAGGTAAGTATTCATCAGTCTGTACTGGCGTTGTATCTAGATTGCCTTGATAAGGCTTAAATTTCGGAAACCACGTTTCTTTTTCATTCATTGGGTTTCCCCTCCTTCAGATGGGACTGGATCTCAGTTCATTGGTTGCGGTTCACAATAGTTTCTATTGAAATACATCAGTGCATTCAAACCATCCTGACGCTGCATGGCCTTTACCTCGCAGATCAGAACATCATGACTGCCGACAGACATGCTCTGTACTACTTCGCAGTCAAAAGACACCAAAGCATCTTCTAAAACAGGCGCTTGCGTAGTCAAAGTGTTCCAAACACCATGCGAAAATCGTTCCTGCATAGGGGTTTTGCCGCCAAATAAATTTGAAAGCTGGCTTTGCTGTGCATTTAATGTGTTTACGCAAAGCACTTTATTGGCTTTAAATGTTTCAAATACAGACGCCGAACGGTTTAAACACACCAATAAAGTCGGCGGTGTATCGGTCACGCTGCACACCGCTGATGCCGTAAAACCCGCTTGGCCTGCCGGGCCTTGGGTTGTGATCACATTCACTGCTGCGCCTAAATTGGACATCCCTTGGCGGAATAATTGCTGATCCATTTCAAAGCTTGCTTCAGTCATCGTCGAATGCAGTGGCTCTGCATGATTCATCATTTCCGTCGTCATTAATTTGCTGTTCATGACTATTCTCCAAGGCTGAAAGCGATCTATGCTGCATTTCAGCCTGCTGTTAAATATAGATTTACAGGTGTGCGATTGAAGCAATTTCGACTAAGGCATCTGGCTTAACCAGTCCTGTCTGCACGCAATAGCGCGCTGGCTTGTCCCCAGGGAAATACTCTGCATAAACCTCATTAAAGGCAGCGTAATTGGCCCAATCGGTCAGAAAAATATGATTAAAGGTCACATCTGCCATCGTGCCGCCAGCCGTTTCCAATACTTTTTTAATGGTTTCCAAAATGTGACGGGCTTGCGCAGCGCAATCGCCCACATGCACCACATTGTTATTTTCATCAAAAGCTAAAGTGCCAGAAACATACACAATATTGTCTGCCTTCGTTGCTGGTACAAATGGCGCAAGCGGTGTTCCCGTTCCTGCTGGGACAATAATTTCTTTAGGCATGGCATTCTCCAAATTTTTTAATCAAGCTATAGGGTCAAAAAGTCTAAGTACAAAAAGGTTTAAGCTGATTTTTCAAGCTGCAATTGCGGCTTAAATGTCTCAACAAAGTTTTTGGTGTCTGATACCCAGCCAAAGAAAGTTTTAATGTTGAATAAGCTCGCCTCATGCGCCTCTACAGGCCCAGCCTGATAGCAGGCATCATATAGCGCCACGCCAAAATACTCGAGGAAGAAGCCGTCACGTAAAGTCGATTCCACACAGACATTGGTGGCAATGCCAACAAAGACTAAATTGCGGATACCGCGGCAGCGCAGCATGCTGTCCAAAGCCGTGTTGAAGAACCCGCTGTAGCGAGGTTTTTCAATCACAAGGTCTTGTTCTAAAGGCTGCAACTCATCAATCAGTTCAAAATCCCAATGCCCTTTTGCCAGTAAAGTGCCCTGCAATTCAGGCTTTTTACGCATCGTTTTTAAAGCGTTGGATTTGTGGAAGTTTGGAGAATCCTCTCCGCCTGCTTCACGGTATTGATCATCCCAGCCATTTTTAAAATAAATCACTTGAATGCCTGCTTCATGCGCTGCCGCCACGGCTTTTTTGATGTTTTCAACTACTGGCTTCGTTTTTGAAACATCAAAGCCGGCTAAATCTAAGTAGCCGCCCATTGAGGTATAGGCATTTTGCATATCAATCACAATCAGCGCAGTTTGCTCAGGCGCAAGCGCAATCGCTTCCGGCGCTGCGGCTAAAATTTTTCCTGATCCTGCTTTTGCAGTGAAACCGCTGCACACCACGGTATCTGTAGTTAATTGGCTCATGCTGATTTCTCCAAAAGTGTTAAGTTTGCTTGGTCTTCTTCAATCACTACACCTTGACGGCTTGTCATTAATGGTTGAATACGCTGACCGAAATCTTCTATACCTTGAATAAAATCATCAAAAGTCAATAAGATGCCGCCTGTTCCTTCAATCCCTTCCAGCTCATCCAGCATCTTCGCCACATTTTCAAATGAACCGACCAATGTCCCCATATTGATATTCACTGGCGAAACACTGGAAGCCATTTGACGGATATTGGTATCTTTGCCCGAAGTTGTATCTTTGCCGCCTTGATTTTTCAGCCAGTTGATTGCTTCCATATCGGCGCCATCGTTATAGCTTTGCCATTTTGCAAACGCTTCTTCATCTGTTTCTGCGGCAATGACCATGAACAGTACGTAAGTTTGCACGTCACGTCCGGTTTTGTCGGTATGCGCTTTCAAGCGGTCATTGATATCAGCAAAGGCTGTTGGCGTATTTAAACCTTTGCCAAAAACAAAGTTGTAATCTGCATACTGTGCTGAGAATGCCAAGCCCGAATCTGACTGGCCTGCACAAATGATCTTCATATCCGCTTGCGGAATTGGGCTCACTCGGCAATCTTCCATTTGGAAATGTTCGCCTTTAAAGTCTGATTTTCCCGTCGCCCATAAATCACGCAGCACTTGCACATATTCAGATAAATATTCATAGCGCTTGCCAAAATATTCATCACCTGGCCACATGCCCATTTGCGTATATTCCGGCGCTTGCCAGCCAGTCACCACATTCAGTCCAAAACGGCCGTTTGAAATTGAATCAATGGTTGAAGCCATACGCGCAACAATCGCTGGCGGCATAACCAAAGTCGCTGCTGTTGCATAAATTTGAATTTTGCTGGTGACTGCAGCTAGACCCGCCATCAAGGTAAATGTTTCTAAATTGTGTTCCCAAAATTCAGTTTTACCGCCAAAGCCGCGCAGCTTAATCATCGATAAAGCAAAGTCAAAACCGTAATGTTCAGCACGCTGTACAATCTGCTTATTCATCTCGAAACTTGGTTTGTACTGCGGCGCATTTTCAGAAAGTAACCAGCCGTTATTGCCAATTGGACAGAAGACACCGATTTTCATATTCACCACCTTTATTTTACCAATGAGTAAAAAACTCACTTAAATTTAAAAACATATTTACTATAATTATTATTTAGCAATTGCTGTGCCAACTATTATTTATATTTATTTTTCATATACTTAATATTTTTAGTTTTTACTTTTTAGTAAAAAACACCCTATTCTTCTATGCGCATTTTTAGTGTGCAATGATTTAAAAAGGTGCGCTTTATGAACCAAGACATTGCTCAGCGCATTTAAAAATTTCATCTAAAGTTCAGCAAGCGTGCTATCCCAAAACAAAAAAAGCCCGATATGATGATCGGGCTTTTGGTTATGCTTTTATTGAAGTGCGTGCTTAGCTCAGCAGAAATTTCAGCAGCGCTTCATTGATTTGTGCTGTTTCGGTTTGCGTTGACGCATGTGCCCCAGAAGCAAATATTTCAAGCTCTCCTTGCCCTAAGCTTTTCTGCAAATCTGCAGATTTTTTTACAGGCACTAGAAAGTCATCCTGATTGGCAATCAATTGTATCTGAGTATTTTTTAAAGCCTCGGCATGCTGATCATTCACGCTAAACTGTTGCAGCGCCTGTAGACGCATCAGCACATTATGTGAAAGCGGAAAGTTCGTGAGCTGCGCATTTTCGGCTTGCTCCAAACTTTCTTGATGTTCTGAAATCCATTGCGGCGGATATAAAAAAAGCGCCTGTGCGCGCACGTAGGCTTCAGCTCCGCTATGCTTCAGCAAACTGATGCGCGCCTGAAAGCATTTATGTGTATGCCCATCCAGCTGATTCCATGCATTGATGCAGCTTAAACGGCCAAACTCGATTGGCTCTTGAGCAGCTGAAATTAATCTGCCCAACTCTATGCCAATATGGCCGCCAAGCGCATGGCCAATAAAATGAAACTTTTGAATGCCTATATCTTTCAGAATATTTAAAACCTGCTGCGCCATATGCTGCATGCTGTAATCGGCAGGCAATGCTTCCGCATCTGCATGACAGCCCTCATGATCATAGGTCAAAACATGAAAATGCTGCTGCAATGCCTCTAATTGCGGTTTCCAAAATTCGCCATGGCCGCCAAGGCCTGATGAAAGAATAAGGTGCTCAGCTTGTGCATTGTCAGTACAAGGATGAATTTGATAGTGCATGGAATGGTCTTCGCTGCTAGAGAGTTATTTTACCATTCAGCAAAAAATGTGCCGACTCTGTGCACACTGCGGCTTATTGGATCATTCTCTGCAATTTTATCATTTAGATCCAATACACATTTACACTGTAAAAAAACTCTTTCACTTCAAATCGCACTTGATAGCCAAGTTCTGTCAATTCAGCGGATAAACTTCGAATTTCTTCTAAAGGCAGATGTTTAGGCAATACCGTAAAAACTGCCGTATTTCCTTGCTGAGCATTATTTTCAATCATTTGCGCAAGACGGCTCTTATACAGGTCAATATTTAAATTGGCATTTTCCGACAACTCTTTCGCCAAAGCCGCAGTAATAAAACTGTTCATGATTTCATGCTCTTTACTCAAAGATTGACTCTTTAACATAATCGAATTTCAGCAAAAATCCGTGTATATTTTGCAACCATTTTTTTATCTAGCACATAAAAAATCCCTCACAAATGAGGGAGTTTTTAGCTTAGCCTTTTAACGCGGTAAAGGAATGTATTGTGAATCAGCATTCAGCTCTTGGTTTTTTTTCTCTGCGATTTCAACATTCACATTCATGATCTTCTGGTCACGTTCAATTTCCAATTGAACAATGCTGTTTGGCGCCTGCATTGCCACATAATTAATCAAATGCGATGCAGAGCTTATGACCTCATCATTCATTTTTAGAATTTTGTCGCCGCGCTTAATGCCCGCTTTACCTGCTGGGCCAGCCGCTAACACATCTACCGCCACAACACCCTGCTGCTTCGGAGCAAATACATCTTCCTGTGCAACAGACTGTACTGTAATGCCTAAAAAGCCGCGAATGACTCGGCCATCTTTTAAAATTGAATTAAAGACTTGCTGACAAACTTTGGCTGGAATGGCAAAACCAATCCCTAAAGATCCGCCAGACTGCGAGAAAATTGCCGTATTTACGCCAATTAAATTGCCTGCCACATCAATTAAGGCACCGCCTGAGTTGCCCGGATTAATAGCAGCATCAGTTTGAATAAAGTCTTCATAGGTATTGATGCCTAAATCCGAACGGCCTGTTGCAGAAATAATGCCTTGAGTGACCGTTTGCCCTACGCCAAATGGGTTGCCAATGGCGAGCACAACATCGCCCACTTCATTGCCGCTGAGTTTAAACGGCAAAACTGGAAGCTGATTCATTTCAATTTTAATCACTGCAAGATCGGTATCAGGATCTGTACCCACCACTTTGGCAGATGCGCGGCGGCCATCATGCAACCCGACAATGATCTGATCTGCCTGAGCAATCACATGATTATTTGTCAGAATATAACCGTCTGGACTGACAATAACGCCAGAACCTAAACTGTTTTCATTTGGATCTTGCTTCAGCTGATCAGGAAATTGATTGCCAAAAAATTCACGAAAAGAAGGGTCGCTCAATAAAGGATTTTCTTTTTGATTGACCTTTTGCATGGTAAAAATATTGACCACTGCTGGCGCCGCAACTTTGACAGCCGCACTGTATGAAACCACACCGCCAGTACGTGAAGTATTAATTAAAGGTTCGACTTTTTCTGCAGGCAATCTTACCCCGTCCGGCATGACAGGCGCTTTGGGCTTTTGCAGCTGCTGCCAGCCAATAAAACCTAAAATGACGATAATCAGCAACACCCAAGGCAACCACGTAAAACTCCGGCGCACAGTTCTATCCTCTAAATCTTATATTTGTTGATGACTCAATTATTTAACTCATATTGTAAAGGAATTTTTCGGTCTGACTTCAAAAAAAACACATAGTTTTGTGCTGCTTTAGTTACAATTAAATGCATGTTTAAATAGTAAAAATTGATTTTTGAATTGGCGGACCGCAGATGGCTCAATTAAACGATATTATTCAATGGTGCGATCAGACCCTAAAATCGCGCGAATTTAAAGATTATGCGCCCAATGGTTTGCAAATTGAGGGCAAATCCGAAGTTAAAAAAATACTGTGTGCCGTAACTGCTTCGCAAGATGCAATTGATGTCGCCATTGCCCAAGGCGCTGACTTGCTGCTGGTTCATCATGGTTATTTTTGGAAAGGCGAAGCTTACCCAATTACAGGCATGCGCGGCAAACGCATCAAAACTTTAATTCAAAATGACATTTCACTTGTTGGCTACCATTTGCCTTTAGACAGTCACCCGACGCTTGGCAACAATGCAGCAATTGCTGATTTACTGCAATTAGAACGTATTGAAGCTTTAGATCCAAGTGAACGCAACCCTATTGGCAACATTGGCTTTTTAAAACAGCCGATGTCACCGCAGGAATTCAAAGCTTTTGTGTCAGAACAACTGCATTTTGATGCCATTCATTTGCCGGCAGATAAAGCATCAGTGCAAAAAATTGGATATTGTACGGGCGGCGCGCAAGACTATATTAGCAAAGCAGCTGAGCAAAATTGTGATGCCTATATTTCTGGCGAAGTGAGTGAACGTACTTTCTATGAAGCCAAAGAACTCAATGTGCATTACTATGCCTGCGGCCATCATGCGACCGAGCGCTATGGCGTACAGCGCCTCGGAAAAGCTATTTCAGAACAGTTCAATATTGAGTATAGTTATTTCGAATTAAACAATCCGATTTAATTTAGTAAAAGCCTGCTTTGGCATTTTCCTTTATACGTATAAATTCGAGCTTTATTCTGTAATCTTATTTATAAGCAATGCGCAATTTAAGCCAAGAATCTATTACAATAAGGCCACTAAATGTCAAAACCCAGCAAAATGCAAGGAATTGAAAACATGACAACGATTACTTTACCAGCGTTACCTTACGGTTACGAAGATCTTGCTCCGCATATCAGCAAAGAAACTTTAGAATACCACCACGATAAACACCACAACACTTATGTGGTTAACCTGAACAACCTGATCAAAGGCACTGACCTTGAAGGTAAAACTTTAGAAGAAATCATCAAAGCTGTTGCTGGCGATGCTTCTAAAGCAGGCGTATTCAACAATGCTGCGCAAGTTTGGAACCACACGTTCTACTGGAACTGTATGGCTAAAAACGGCGGCGGTAAAGCAACTGGCGCTCTTGCTGCTAAAATCGACGAAGCTTTCGGTTCTTACGAAAAATTCGCAGAAGAATTTGCTGCTGCTGCAACTACTCAGTTCGGTTCAGGCTGGGCTTGGTTAGTTGCTGACGAAGTAAACGGCAACCTGTCTATCCTTAAAACTTCAAATGCTGACACTCCGCTTGCTCACGGTAAAGTTGCTGTGTTGACTATTGATGTTTGGGAACATGCTTACTACATCGATTTCCGCAATGCGCGTCCTAAGTACATCTCTACTTTCCTTGAAAGCCTAGTAAACTGGGATTACGCAAACGCTAAATATGCAGGTCAAGCTGCTGGCGTTGAAAAATAAGATTAATTTTATTTTTTGCAAAAAATCACCCTCTTTAGGGTGATTTTTTTATGTGTTATGTAATTTTAAAACTACAAAAAAGTACATGCACACTTCACTTTCATTTTTTAATTTAAATTATAAATAGTTGTGAAACCTGGTCTATTCATTGATCATGGAACGTGGCAAACCTTTTAAAAATTACAGATCAGCAGTTCTGTGGTTTCAATACGAATATAAGATATTGAAATTAATTAATAAATTAAAATAATTTCGTATAACGTGTATGATGTTAATTTTAGATTTACTTAATGCAATAGAAACGCCAACGTAATTAATATTTGAAATTAACCATATTTTTTTGAGCATTCTGAATAAGAATATATGGCATACTTTTCAATAGCACCACTCTTTAATTCATCGTTTGCATACTCGGGAAAGATATAATAGGCATACTGTACAATTCTAAAAACTAACTCGTTATTTTCTCTTTTTGTAGCAGATAACTTTTCTGGTGCTGCTTGTAATTTCTTTATCGTAACTTCATATTTAGACCCGCTTTGCCTGTAAGTTTGAGCGTTATATGCTATTTTTTTCACAATTTCACAATTTCACAATTTCACAATACGATTCTGGTTCTACTATGATGGACTCAGAATGACTAAAAGTACTCATATAAATAAGACTTAAACACAATGCTATTTTTTTCATTTCCACCTGTATGTACTCCAATTAGGTTCTTTTTCAACAAGTTTCTTGAACTCATATTTCGTTAATTCAATCTTATTTGAAATATTAGTTAAATTAATGACCAAGTTTTTATTTGAATTGGTTAAAAATGAATACAAAACAGGTAAAAATTTTTCATGTGTGACAGTTACCTCTTCCAAATTAAGATCAGATATTGTTCCTACGATGTAATCAGGTATCCGTACTAGTTCATCAAAATCCTTAGTAACTTTTTTTAAAAAATCAATCTGATACATTTTTTGAGGTCTTAATCTGTAAAGATCAGTCCTTATCATGTCAAAAACAAAAGGATAAAGAAGAGAATCTTCTGAATAACTCAAAATATCATCGTTATCAGAGCACCATAAAATCTTACATTCAACTTTGGTTGAATCAACAATCATCTTACTTATACTTGAAATCAGTGATGATACTATTTGAGACTGTTTAAAGATTCTTATTTTGGGTCTTTCATTCAAAAGTTTTAAAACCCGGTCGATATTCCCAATATTCATCTTAGGATTTGGCTGTGCAAGTGCATAGTTTATATGATTACTGTAATGTACTTTCACTCCATCAAAATATCTTTTAAAGTATTCTTTTTCATTAATTTTTTCATTTTTATAATAATTTAGATTTTCATCAACTAGTAAAGATATATGAAATGCTGGAAGACCTTCAATGAAGTTTATAAATGATATATGCTTTTCATTTATATATGTTTTTTTAATATCCAAATTTGTTTTTAGCTGACTAAGGCGACAAATAGTTTGTATCCATCTATAGTCTGAAAAAGGAATAATTGTCGCAGTGATAGCTGGTTTCTTCGGGAAACGGGGTTTAAAGCTATAATCACTGAATATCATCCAATAGCAATGTTTATGATGCTGCTCCAAAAAAGCTGTAAAATTTTCAGTTTCTACATATGAATCAATTAAATACTGTTGAATATTTGATATATAACTCTCTGTTTCTAAATTTTTCATTTAACATAAATCTCTTATACGAAGCTACGGCAAGCCGTGCTCTCCACATATTCGGAACCAGAACAGCAATCTAACGCAACTTTACCCGTAATTCTATCAATCACTCTTCTAACTATAAACGCAAAAGTATTCTGAAGACTTTTAATACTGTAAAAGCTTAAAAGAATCAATAAATAAGCAACATACCTCTCTTTGGATAATAAAAAAACATTTAAGTGCTTAATCTTCTATTTTTACTTGACCACTTTAGCTTTCCTCCCTAAAATGCGCATCAGATTCTCCAATAGCTCAGTCGGTAGAGCGACGGACTGTTAATCCGCAGGTCCCTGGTTCGAGCCCAGGTTGGAGAGCCATCTATTCTTCCATAGCTCAGTCGGTAGAGCGACGGACTGTTAATCCGCAGGTCCCTGGTTCGAGCCCAGGTGGAAGAGCCAAGATTCTAAAAAGCCCAAGCATTATGACTTGGGCTTTTTTTATGCACAAATATACTGTCACAGACTAAACTGCTTAGATTTAGTGCATTCAGTTCATTTTAGAGCACTATTATCCATTTTCAGCTTGACCCAACTGCCTGCTGTGCATAAAATCCTTTCCAGATTCTCCAATAGCTCAGTCGGTAGAGCGACGGACTGTTAATCCGCAGGTCCCTGGTTCGAGCCCAGGTTGGAGAGCCAAATTCTAAAAAGCCCAAGCATCATGACTTGGGCTTTTTTTATGCACAAAAATAATTATAATGAGCTAACTTAATAATAATTCTAGACAATTAGTAATGTATATTCCGCCGCCCAAAGCAAAATCTAAAGACTTCCTGCGCCTTAAAGCTATTGCTTATGCATTGTTAATTATCGTACTGCCCTGTTGCCTTTTTCTCTATACCTGTGCACCTAAGTCCAAACTGGAAAAGCAAATCGCGCAGACGCCTGAACTCTTTGATCAGTCCAGCAATCAAGAAATTCCAGATTCACAGCAGTTATTGATTCCAGCCAGTGCTTTCTCAAGTGAAGCACTGCATATCGATAATCAAGGTGATATTTTGGCTCAATTCAGAGCATTACCGCATTGGGAATCTCCAATTATGCAGGTACAAAATGATTTTGGTCAGCTCTTTATGCATTTGGATTTTGCAGGCATTCAAAACACACGAAAAGATGCAGAAATTTATGTTCTAGCTGTATGTCATTTGGGCAGTCATCAAACCATTTGCCCTTCAAATAGTGCTTTCCCTCAAGAGCAAGCCTATCTAACAGCATCCACTAATGATCTGACCGAATACCAAACCATAGGCGGCTCTGCTGGAAAATCATGGTATTACTATGCTAAGGGCTATACTGCACAGTACCTAATCAGCACGCCTGTACAGGATGTCAGCTTTATTGCTGTTGCCTCCATACCCCAACAATATCAATCCAAATGGATTCGTTTAAGCACAGCAACTCACCCCATTGTTCATACCCAAACCTCCTATTTTTTTCAAAGCCATCATTCAAAATATTATAAATTTTTACTGCTTCTTTTGCCGATCATTGCTGGAATTATGTTTCTGCATTATCAAGGCTTCGAAAGTACACAAGTGCTTGCTCTAGGTATCCTCAGCTTAATCTTTTTCACTTTAAGCACATATATTTGGGATATGCATTATCTCGTGATTAGCTGCCTGCTTATGTCGCTAGCCAGCGTGTTTTACATTTATTCGAATGGATATTTCAGACTCATCTATCTGCTTGGCTTTTTAATGCTGGCTGGTTTTGCCTTACAGTTTTATGGCGGGATGAACAAAGATTTCTTCATTAAAATTGGTATGCCTACACTCCTTGGAGTGGCTCTATTCTTCTCTAAATAATTTCAAGTGATAAAATGGCAAGCCGAACACTTGCCATTTTCACTGCCTATATCTACTTGGCTGTGACATTAAAACTTAAAGTATATTTATAGCGCTTCAGCTCGTTGCCTTTATGGTTAAAAGGCTGCTGATAATCTATTTTCAGCAAATATTGCCCTTTTTCAGCCAAAGAAAAATTCAAAACACCCTGCTCATCAGTAGTCACTGTTTTAAAAACCTTAGTATCACGGCTGTAATCCGTAGTCTGAACTAAAATTTCTGCATTCAAACCTTTGATACCATGCTGATTATCCAATACTTTAAATTGAATCGGCTGATTGACCTGAATTGCATTTGGATGAGTGATAAATTGCACATCAAAACCATCATGTAGATGCGATGCAGTAGCACTTGAGATTGTGCGGCGTGAAACAAAAGTTTCTATAATTTCTTGGGCTTGCACCGTTTTAATTTTTGCATTTTTAGCCAATTGTGAACGGTAAACCACATTCGGATTCCTTGGCTTATCTGCTGCAGGCTGCCCGCCAATTAAAGCTTTCCACTCTTTATTGACTTGCGCAAAACTGCTCATGCTGCCCGGCTTTTCACCGCGAATACGATAACTACCATCTACCTTATTTTCCAAGCTATAACTGCTCAGTGTTTGCGTATTTGCCCAGTCAGTATCTTTTAATTCAATCTTCTGTCCTGCAGGTGTATGCACATGAAATTTGAAGTTTTTGATCGCAATTTCAGATACAAAAGGATTGTCATAAAAACCTGAAATAATCGCCGAATGATTATTAAATGTTTGATAACTTAAGGGCGCAATATAGGGATAATGCGCATATGCGGCAGAGGCAATCACTAAAGAACTGCTGATTAAGCTTAAATTTCGGACTAAATTCATGGTGCATCATTCATGTAAAATTTGATGAATTTTAGGAGCTCCCAATCATAATGTAAATAATTCTTATTTACTTAAGCTTAAAGGCATAAAAAAATCCCCCTGAATAGGAGGATTTTCTATCAACATTTACGCCGCTTTGACTGGCACACCGCTGTGAAAACGGAATGTATCGTCTGGACTCAAAATGAGGTCTTTTTCAACTTCACGAATCCGCTCTATACGCATTTGTATATCTTCTTTCGGATTTTTCAGTTTAGACGTCGTCGCAACATCCATCGCTAAGGCCAAATAGTCTTCATAATGGCGTGATTCCGACTTCAGCAAATAACGGTAGTAACGCCCCAGCTCATCATCAACCAGCGGTGCAAGGGCATAAAAACGCTCACACGAACGCGCTTCAACAAATGCGCCAATCACAAGAATATCCATTAATGCTTCAGGTTCAAATGTACGTACTTCTTTGCGTAAACCACCCGCATATCGGCCAGCACTAATTGCACTCCATTCCTGACCGCGCTTGGCCATTAACTCCAGCACTTGTTCATAATGCAGCATTTCTTCGCGTACCAGCTGTGCAAGCTTAATCTGCAGGTCTGAAAAAAAACTATAACGGAACATCAGGTTCATCGCCGTGCTGGCGGCTTTTTTCTCACAGTTGGCGTGATCCTGCATCAGAATATCTAAATTCTGCACAGCTTCATCCAACCATGCTTTCGGTGTTTCACAGCCTAAGAAGCTGATAACAGGCTTCATCAGCTCTGCGTAATCAAGATTTGACATATATCTAAACTAAATAAAAATTAACGTGCAGCTTTAATGGCTGCTTTCATACGCTGTACAGCTTGCTCTAAGCCTACAAATACAGCATCTGCAATAATTGAATGACCAATGTTCAATTCATGAATTTGTGGAATTTGCGCAATTGGCGCTACATTTTCAAGATTCAAGCCATGACCAGCATTGACGATTAAGCCCTTAGATGCCGCATATTCTGCACCTTTCACAATACGATCCAGCTCGTGCTGCTGCGCTTCAGGCGTTTCTGCATCTGCATAAGCGCCAGTGTGCAATTCAATCACAGGTGCTCCGCAGGCTACAGCCGCATCAATTTGCGCGATGTCCGCATCAATAAACAAAGAGACTTCACAGCCTATCGCCGCCAATGCTTGAGTCGCATTTTTAACATCTTCAAAATGCCCAACCAAATCTAAACCGCCTTCAGTGGTCACTTCTTGACGCTTTTCAGGCACAAAGCACACATGCTGCGGCTGGATTTCTTTGGCAAAGGCAACCATTTCATCTGTGACTGCCATTTCCAAATTCATATGCGTTTTTAGAACAGGACGCATGCGGCGCACATCATCATCTTGGATATGGCGGCGGTCTTCACGCAAATGCAGGGTAATACCTTCTGCACCCGCTTGTTCACAAATTTGCGCAGCCATTACAGGATCAGGGTAAGCGGTGCCACGAGCTTGTCGCAAAGTTGCTACATGGTCAATATTTACACCTAATAATGCAGCCATCATCTTTTCCTAAATTACGATTGTGTTTGAGAATTTTGTATCCACAGCTGTCGGCTTTTTAAAGGCCGGTCACCCAGCAATGAACTGATCATTTGCCGATACAGCTTAGAAAGTAATTGTAACTGTTCTGAACTAAAATCCCTACCCTTTTCATATTCGCACATGGATAGGATCTGCTGTCCATGAAGCGTAGACCGCGAAGGCTGTGCGGTTGGCAGAAATCCATCATTCAACTGAAATATATATTGCTGCTGCGGCAGAATCTCAAGCTGATTTGAATCCGTAGAGAAGTCTAATGAATAGCCTAGCTCTTCCAGCAATTCATGTTCAAATTTACGCAAAATTTGCTTTAAAAATTGATTAGGATTGTTTTGGCTGGATAAATATTGCAAATGAGCCAAAGTCTCAGCATATTGCGCATAAGCTTGCGGCATTTCCACTTCTAGAGGACAAAGCCGCAATAAAATTTCGTTTAAATAAAAGCCTGAAAAAAACGCATCGCCATAAAAGAAGATCGGCTGATTCACAATTTCTAATTTTGTAAAATTTTTGAGTTCTGATTTTCCTGATGCCTGCAGGCAAATAGGCTGATATTGCGGCGGCGGCGTCTGCCTTAAAATTCCGTCAACACGGCCATGCTCCTGTGTAAACAGGTGCACAATATGGCTTTTTTCACGGTATTTTCGGTGATGGATTAGATAACCATGCAAAATTTCATTGCGCATGATTGCTGAGTTTAATCCTGATCTTTTTTGTCTTTATTGTCGTCATCATCCCCATCGGGAATGACTGCGCCTACAACTGCAGCAGTGCCTTTTACGACACCTTTCGTTGTTTTATAAGCAACTTTGACAGGAACGGTAACGATTTTGTGAATACATCCTTGCAGAAATAAAACACATGCTGCAATTGCCAAAAACTTCATCATTACCATTCCCTCTAGTCGATACAGCTATAGCAATTAAATATCGCTATAACCTAAACTTTTTAATGCTCGCTCATCATCAGACCAGCCGCCTTTCACTTTAACCCAAAGCGTCAGCATGATTTTCTGTTCGAACATTTTTTCCATATCGACACGGGCATCCATACCGATTTTTTTCAGCTTAGCGCCCTTTTCACCAATCACAATGGCTTTTTGGCCCGGACGGTCTACAAAAATTGTGGCATCAATGTAAGTACAAGCTGCTTTTGGACGGCCAGTTTTTTCATTGATCGTCGCTTCTTCCGTTTTAAAGGATTCAATTTGAACCGTTAAATCATAAGGAAGCTCTTCACCCAATTGACGCATGATTTTTTCACGAATCACTTCTGACGCCAAGAAACGCTCAGAACGGTCAGTTAACTGCTCCAAAGAATATAGAGGCGGCTGGAATGGCAAATAATTTTCAATGGTATTGCGCAAGTGATCCAAGTTCGCACCGCGAAGTGCAGATACTGGGACGATCTCAGCAAAATTCATCAATTTTGCGCGTTCTTGAATTAACGGCAAAGCATGGTTTTTATTTTCAAGCGTATCAATTTTATTGATGACAAGAATCACTGGCATGTCAGCATTTTTCAGCTTCTCAAGCACCAACTCATCATTTTGCGTCCATTTGTCCGCATCGAGTACAAATAAAACCAGATTTACATCACGCAAAGCTGAATGCGCTGCGCGGTTCATCATTTTATTGATGGCGCGCACTTCTTTCTTGTGCATCCCTGGGGTATCGACAAATACCGCTTGAGATTTTTCACGTGAATCAATACCAACAATTTTATGACGAGTCGTCTGCGGTTTACGTGAAGTAATCGAAAGTTTTTGACCCAGAATGTGGTTCATCAACGTTGATTTACCGACATTAGGACGGCCCACAATTGCTACAAAACCGCTCTTATAATCAGAAGGAATTGTTGTGCCCTGTGAACTAAAAAATTGACTGATTAAGTCATTACTGTCGCTTTGCGACTCGTGATCAGCATCGTTGTGATCGGAATGAGTAGTCATTAAGACTTTTTCTCCAAAATTTCTAAAATATCTGCCGCTACTGCCTGTTCAGCAAAACGGCGGCTCGATCCTTCACCATATTTAACCGGCATGCCTTCTACTATACATTCCACTTTGAAATGCTGGTTCGGGGCATCACCTTGAATATCAACGACTTCATAAACCGGTAAAGGCTTTTTACGGCCTTGCAGATATTCCTGTAAACGTGATTTAGGATCTTTGAGCTGATCGGTTGGCTCAATATGATCTAAATATGGCACATACCATTTCAGAACAATAGGCTCCAGAATTTTAAGATCCTGACAATCCACATAAATTGCACCAATAATCGACTCGACGGTATCAGCAAGTATAGACTCACGATGATGACCGCCAGATTTCAGCTCACCAGTACTTAAAATTAAATTTTGGCTTAACTTTAAGTCATTGGCAATCTTGCCTAAGGCTTCCTGACGCACAAGCGTTGCACGCATGCGGGTCAAACGGCCTTCATTTTCATGCGGGTAAGCATGATAGAGATAATTGGCAATAATCATCCCTAAAAGTGAGTCGCCTAAAAACTCTAGGCGCTCATAATTGGTTTTATGGCTCACCGATCGGTGGGTCAAGGCCAGCTTCAGCAACTCTGGCTGTTTAAACTGATAACCGATACGACTGGCTAAACGTGCATCATTTAGCTTGGACTGAGCTTTGATCAAAACTTTTCTCGAACTTCAACACAATATCTATATTCAATAAGAAAGGCTTTCTTATTTCATAATCTTTTTTCACTTGCAGGCCATCGACATTCGTCACTTGGGCAACATCGGAAAATTTAAGATCCCGAACATTGTTCATTTCTAAACGCCTCCCCATCTCTTGGGAAAATTTTGCTGGGCTAATATTCTTTGGCCCATTCAGCAATTGTTCTTCAATTTGCTTATCAAGTAAACGATCATCCAAATATGGTCCCCAAACTGCAATCAAAGCTTTAGCCATAAAAGCTAAACCAATAATTGCAAATAAAATTGCAATATATGATACCCCTTGCTGATGTCGCATTTTATTTTCCTAATGATGCATTAATCAATTTTACCGTTACGGCTAAATGACGGCAATTTAAAACCTGGCTCTTTATGCATCCACTTATAGAATGCACGGCCAGTTAGATTCTCTTCAGGTACAAATCCCCAAAAACGGCTGTCAGCACTTTGATCCCGATTATCCCCCATCGCAAAGTACTGTCCTTCAGGAACCTTTACTTCCCAATATAAACCATTTTCGTTTGAATATTTACCATTATCCAAGTAATTGATGAATGGTGCTTGACGGGCAATATTCACCCCTTCCAGCTCACGCATGGTAAATGTATGCGTGCCTAAAGTTTCTTTATGGTAAATCGAAGTCGGTGTGTCTTGTACATCTTTTGCACGGCTGAATTCAACAGGCACTTTCGGCACTTTCTGGCCATTAATTGTTAGCTGCCCATGATCATATACAATATGATCGCCCGGCAAACCAACCACACGCTTAATATAGCTGATTGTCGGCTGCGGCGGATAACGGAACACAATCACGTCGCCGCGTGCTGGCTCGCTGACATCAACAATTTTTTTATTGATAATCGGCAAACGGATACCGTATTCAAACTTGTTCACCAAAATAAAATCACCAGTTTCTAAAGTAGGCACCATAGAATCCGACGGAATATTAAACGGCTCATACAGAAATGAACGCAGAATCAAGACCACAGCCAATACAGGCCAAAAGTCATACGCCCATGTAATAATGACATTTTCATTGCCCTTGCCCTTGGTTTGTCTTTGCTTCCAGACAAACTTATCCAACAGCCACACCAAAAAGAAAATCAGTGTGACTGGTACAAGGATTAAATTAAAATCAAAATCCATGAGCGCAATATCCTCTCGTTATTATCTTTCTACTTTCAACACAGCAAGGAACGCTTCTTGCGGGATTTCTACACTACCCACTTGTTTCATGCGTTTCTTACCTTCTTTTTGCTTAGACAGAAGTTTCTTCTTACGTGAAACGTCGCCGCCATAACATTTCGCCAATACGTTTTTACGCATTGCTTTTACAGTAGAGCGGGCAATGATCTGTGCACCGATTGCGGCCTGAATAGCAACATCAAACATTTGGCGCGGAATCAAATCTTTCATTTTTTCCACTAAGGCAATACCGCGGTGACGGGCATCATTACGGTGGCAAATCATGGCCAAAGCATCTACTTTGTCGCCATTAATTAACACGTCCACCTTAACCAAAGATGAAGATTCAAAACGTACAAAGTTATAATCCAGTGATGCGAAACCGCGCGAGCAAGACTTTAAGCGGTCAAAGAAATCCATCACCACTTCTGCCATTGGAATTTCAAAACTGATCGCAACTTGGTTGCCCAAGAATTTCATGTCTTTTTGCACACCGCGGCGCTCTACGCATAATGTCATGACATTACCCAAATATTCCTGAGGCACTAGAATATTACATTCTGCAATCGGTTCACGCAGGTCTTCAACTGTAGAACCATCCGGCATTTTAGATGGGCTGTCGATATACTTGGTTTCACCATTTTTCATCAGCGCTTCATAAATTACGGTTGGCGCAGAGCTGATCAAGTCTAAATCGTATTCACGCTCTAAACGCTCTTGCACAATTTCCATGTGCAGCATGCCCAAGAAGCCGCAGCGGAAACCGAAGCCTAATGCATCTGAACTTTCCGGCTCAAAGAATAAAGCTGAGTCATTAATTTGCAGCTTATGCAATGCTTCACGGAAGGGTTCAAAATCACTGGCATCAATTGGGAATAAGCCTGCATAGACCTGAGGCTTCACCTTTTTAAAACCTGGTAAAGTTGGGACGTCAGGTGTTGTAGAAAGTGTAATGGTATCACCCACTGGCGCGCCAAAAATATCCTTAATCCCTGCAATCACGAAGCCAACTTCGCCCGCTTCAAGCATACCTGTTTCTGTATGTTTAGGATTAAACACACCAACTGAGGTAATAATATGCGTCTGCCCAGTCGATTTCACCAGCATCTTGTCGCCTTTACGCACACGCCCTTCTTTGATCCGAACCAAAGAGACTACGCCAAGATAGTTATCAAACCATGAGTCAATAATCAATGCTTGCAGCGGCGCTTCGCGGTCACCTTTCGGTGCAGGAATCACATCGACCAGTGTTTCCAGTACGCTTTCAACACCTAGGCCCGTTTTAGCTGAACACGTTGGCGCATGTGTGGCTTCAATGCCTATAATTTCTTCAATCTCATGAATGACGCGCTCCGGCTCTGCTTGCGGCAAATCAATTTTATTGAGAACTGGCAGGACTTCTAAATTTTGTTCAATTGCGGTATAGCAGTTAGCAACAGATTGCGCTTCTACACCCTGAGCAGCATCCACAACCAATAATGCGCCTTCACAAGCCGCCAATGAACGTGAAACTTCATATGAGAAATCTACGTGTCCTGGGGTATCAATGAAGTTCAACTGATATTCTTGACCATTTGGGTGCGTGTAGTACAAGGTAACCGAAGCCGCTTTAATGGTAATGCCTCGTTCGCGTTCCAGCTCCATAGAGTCCAGAACCTGCGCCTGCATTTCACGGTCCTGCAAGCCGCCGCACATTTGAATAAAGCGGTCTGCTAGTGTCGATTTACCATGATCGATATGCGCAATGATCGAAAAGTTACGGATGTTGTTAATATCAACTGATTTTTTAGCTTGCGCCATGGGCTACCTTGAAAAAATAACGCGCTGTGCATGCAATAGAATATGCACAGCAAAACTGATTAGAAATTGCGGAGGATTATAGCAGATGGATTTTTTAATGTATTCATAATAATGAACTGGATTTCAGCATAAAGAGCTTGCATTCAAAACTCTGCAATTTCCCAGAACACTCATATCCCATTAATCATCATAGCTACTGAAATCAGCTGGATTTTCAGAGTCTGCAAGCGGCTGATAAGCTTGAGTAAATGTAGGTGACATACGTTTAGGGCGGCCGGTTGCAATTTCGACACAAGCCCATTGCGTGTTTCCTGCAAAAAGAATGGCTTTATCTTTTGGACGGTAAAATACGTACTGGCGGAAAGAATACAAAGCGTTAATATCATTCAGCCATGTACGTAAAATAATTTCATCCCCTTGCATAGCCGCTTTGCGGTATTGCACATGATGCTCTACCGCCACCATGGCATGCTTTAACTCCAGATATTCCTGCAGCCCTAAGCCGAGCGCCTCAATATGCGCTGTTGCCACATCCTGCATCCAGCCGACATACACCACATTGTTTACATGCCCCAGTACATCAATATGTTCTGGCTGCACAGTTAATTTCATATCAAAAATGGTGCTCATGTATCTCTGCTGTTCTATATCTTAAATATCAACACAGTCTACGGAAAAACTGCGCGCAGTAAATTGCAAAAAATTAAAAACCGCTCTTTTGAACGGTTTTTAATAGCTAAATATCGTTCTGGCAGCGTTTATTCTTCAATGCGCATACCTACAATCATAGGCTGACCTTCACGAAGAATGGTCACACGCGCCACTGTATTCTTTTTCAATTCAGCCACCGTAGCAATAAAGTCTTTACTGCTCCCAACTGATTTGCTGTTCATTTGAGTGATCACATCTCCAGGGATAATACGCGCGCGTGAAGCAATACCGCCAAGACGTACATCTTGAATCAGCACACCGCCTTTAATATCCAGCTGACGCAGTTCATTGGCATTTAAGTCACGAATCGCCACACCTAATACGGGCCCCTTGCTTTTCGGCTGCTCTGCATCTGCTTTGGCAGGTGTATCATCAGGCGCAGTTGTTAAAGTTGCTGAAATATTGCGGCGGCTGTCATCACGCAAAACCTCCAGCTGAATACTCTGACCTGGCACGGCACGGGTTAAATAATTCATGAGTTCTGAAGTGCGTGAAATGGCTGAACCATTGAATTTTAAAATCACATCACCTTGCTTAAACCCAGCTTTCGCCGCTGGAGAGCCTGCTTTCACCTCAGTAATCAATGAGCCTTCCGGTTTAGACAGCTTATAAGATTCCGCTAAATTCCGGTCAATATCCTGCAAGCCAACGCCTAAATATGCACGGGTCACTTTGCCATATTTTTTCAGCTGATCGGCTACATCCATAGCCACATCAATTGGAATAGAAAACGATAAACCCATGTAGCCGCCAGTACCGCTAAAAATTCGGGAGTTCACGCCAACCACTTCACCGCGCTGGTTAAATAAAGGGCCGCCTGAGTTGCCCGGATTTAAGGCAACGTCCGTTTGAATAAATGGAACCGAAGACTCTCCTGTCATATTTCGCATTTTCGCGCTGACAATCCCTGCTGATGCAGAATAATCAAAGCCAAATGGCGAACCAATCGCCAGCACAGGCTCACCGACTTTAAGCTGGCCCACATTGCCCGTTTTTAAATCTGGATAGCCTGAACCCGTCACTTTCAGCAATGCGACATCAGTACGCTCATCGCTGCCCACTACTTTTGCATCAATTTCACGGCGGTCATTTAAAACAATCGTGACCTTAGATGCATCTTCAACCACATGATGGTTAGTCAGCAAATAACCGTCTTTACTGATAAAAAAAGCGCTGCCGAATGCTGTTTTTTCCTGCGGCAATTGCTGCTGCGGAATAATGATCTGATTTCCGAAAAAGCGTTTTAAAATTTCCGGCACTTGCTGCTGCATCAATTCATCTTGGCTGAGCTTTTTCACCACATTGACGCTCACAACCCCGGGACTCACCTGTTCTACTAAGTTGGAAAAATCTACCGGCGCTACCGCCTGCGCCTGAACAGCGGCGGCAGTAAACACTGCTGCATATAATCCTTGTTGCATATATTGTTTTTTCATCTTAAGCATTCACTCAAATGATTGATGTTTTGAAATATGATCGGTTTTAACATAAAGCATGATGCCTAATCGTTACAATATGTTTGAATACATTCTTATAAACAGCAGCTTAATCATTCCTTAAAATTTACTGCATTATTAATTTTATTCATCAAGCAGGAGCATTTTTGCTCTTGCCTTTTGATCAAAAAAACGCTGTTATTACCAAACTTTTTTCAAATTAGCTGATGGATATGCCTAATTTAGAAACAACACATCATTTTGATGTGATTATTGTTGGAAGCGGCGGCGCAGGACTGAGTTTAGCCCTATCTTTGCCTGATCATTTCAATATTGCTGTTTTGGCAAAATCCAGCCTGACCGATGCCAGCACTTATTTTGCTCAAGGTGGTGTCGCGGCTGTATTGGATCAATCCGATTCGATTGAACAGCATATTGATGACACTATGATTGCCGGCGCGCACTTATGTGAGTGGGATGCAGTCAAGCAAACCGTTGAAGGCGGCAAACCTTCCGTCGATTTTCTACTGCAGCACGGCGTGCAATTTACGCTAGATGAACAGGAACAATTGCATTTAACCCGTGAAGGCGGCCACTCACAGCGACGCATCATTCACGCTGCAGATGCAACCGGCCGAGCGATATCAACCACACTGGTTCAGCGCGCTCAAGAAAAAGCCAACATCAGCATTTTTGAAAATTATATTGCGATTGACTTAATCACTGCACAAAAACTGAATCTAAGCGGTGACAACCGTGCACTCGGTTTATATGCGCTGAATGAAAAAACGGAGAAAGTGCATACCTTCCTTGCACCGTTTACTGCGCTGGCCTGCGGCGGTGCAATGAAAGCCTATTTATATACGTCTAACCCAGATATTGCGACAGGTGACGGCATTGCCATGGCTTACCGTGCGGGATGCCGTGTGGCCAATATGGAATTCAATCAATTCCATCCGACCTGCCTATATCATCCGCAAGCGCGTTCATTTTTAATTACTGAGGCCATGCGCGGCGAAGGAGCTTACTTACGCCTGCCAGATGGTGAGCGCTTTATGCTGCGCTTTGATGAGCGCGCCGAATTAGCGCCGCGAGACATTGTTGCGCGTGCGATTGACTATGAAATCAAACGACTGGGGATCCGCCATGTGTGGCTGGATATTACCCATAAGCCAGAAGCTTTTGTCAAAGAACATTTTCCAACTCTGTATGAGCGCTTATTGGAATTAGGCATCGACATTACCAAGGAAATGATTCCTGTCGTTCCTGCAGCGCACTATACCTGCGGCGGCGTCGTTGTTGATGAAAACAGCCAAACCGATATTGCAGGCTTATATGCCATTGGTGAAACTTCCTATACAGGCCTGCACGGCGCCAACCGGATGGCCAGCAACTCACTGCTGGAGTGTTTTGTTTATGGTATGGCTGCGGCTAAACATATTCAAGAAGGTTTAAAGCAAGACAATCCAGCACCGCAAGTTCCAGCTTGGGATGATTCTCAAGTCATGAACCCCGATGAAGACGTGGTGATTTTACAAAACTGGGATGAATTGCGCCAAACCATGTGGAACTACGTGGGGATTGTCCGCACCACCAAACGCCTGCAGCGCGCCCTGCACCGTATTGAAATGCTGAAAAGAGAAATTACCGAGTATTATCAAGATTACCAAGTCAGTAAAAACCTGATTGAACTGCGTAATTTGGTGTTGGTATCGGAAATGATCGTGCGCTGTGCCATGGAGCGTAAAGAATCCCGTGGCCTGCACTACACACTGGATTATCCAGAGCTTGGTCCTGAACTGCGTAAAACAGTGCTAACCCCGCCAGACTTTAAAGTACAGTGTCCGCTGGTTAATACTGCCGATCACTCCTCATACCCCCCAGTATGATTTAAACATCGAAGCCCTAAAAAAGCCGAAAACCTATTCGGCTTTTTTATTTACATATAGAGTCGAACTGCCTAAAGTTATAATCCATATGCGTCTATTGCCGCCTGAAAGCTGTATAAATGCAAAGGCACTAAGTCTTCTAAACGCTGATAACCGCCAGCTAGGACAAACATAGTTGGGATGCCGCTTCTTTTGGCCAGTTTAAAAACAGTTTCTTCCCGCTTATGAATCAATTCAGTAGTGAACCAAGAAGAACCAAATGGATCTCCCTGATGACAATCCATACCGGCCTGATAAATAATTAAATCTGCCCCCCAAGCCTGCGCCTGCTGAAAGCCCTCGTGGATAGCCAAAGTATATTGCGCGAAGCTGCCATTATCTTTATGAATATGCCGAGTTAAAGAACGCGGATACGTTGGGCAACCATGCGCCAATCCATAAATACTAAAATTAAATAGATTTTCTAAACGCAAGCTAAAATCAGCTGTGCCATCTCCGCCATGCTGATCGCAATCTAAGATAAAGATTTTTTTATCAGGGAATTGCTGTGCTATCAGTGCCAAACCATTAAAAGTGCAATAGCCGCCGCCAAACTCATACTGCGCATGATGAAAACCTTGCGCAATATTTGCAGAAATCCCCTTTTGCCAAGCCAATTCAGCGGCCATAAGCTGGCCTGCATTAATGCGCAGCACAGCATCTCTCAATTGCTTATTCCATTGTTTAAAGCCAGAAACAGTCGCGAGTTTTTTAGGCTGGCCTGTATAAAATGCATCGGCATATTCAGGTGAATGCAATTTTCTAAGCAGTTCAATATCTAAAATTTCAGGTTCATGGAACTTGATATTGCTCCATGAGTTTAAGGCATCTGCAACACCCTGAAGCTTTTCCATACTGTTGGTATGGGTCCGAGCAAAATAGCGCGGCGAATAACAGACATCTAGCATTCTTAGCCCACCTGTGAAAGCGCCACATTTTTCAATTGATTCAATTCTGTCGTTCCCGGACTATACAAGCCGTTATTCACTTGCTGTTCAAAGTGAGTGCTAAAGGCCCGCTTGCGGTTTTCCGGTGATACAGCCAGCGTGGTTAAGCGCAAAAACCAAAAGCCATTAATGGCGGAATGATGCATCACATAACCCTTAAATTCTTTATTCGGGCGTTTATCTGCAATCTGATCAATCTCGTAATCGACTGAAAATAAAGACCCCGCAGGCAACCGCACACCATTCATAATTAAAGGCTGCAGACTGATGCAAGAATGGTTGTCGCCCATATTCATTTTCTCCATCAGCAGCGGCTGCTGCTGATCATCAACAAAAACATTGATCTCCCCCTGACGCAGTAAATAACGGTGCGCAATTTTCAGAAAAAAATCTTCCGCCATTGGGCAAGAACCGACTTTAGGCTTCTCGGTTAATGGATGCAGCTCCACAAGGCCAGTTTCAGCCGCAGTTTTAGGCAGAACGACATCTTCCAATACTTGGCAAATCAGCTGGCTTTCTTCAAGCATTGCTTTTTGTTTTACTTCACGCAAGTCATGAAAACGCGCACTTTCTGCAGCAAGGCTTTGTCTATAATCTGACGCTTCACCGGATGCCAAAAACTGCTGCACAGCGGCTTGCTGATCCAAATTGTGCCAGTCCTGAACCTGCAGCGCATAACTATTGCTTAAATCTAAAATTCTGCGCAGATTTTTAGTATCCCATGCATCAAATAGTTTTAAATCTGAAAAATCATCTGCATTTCGCGGTGTATTTACATACTCTGCCAGTACCCGCGTTGCTTGCGTATAGCCGCAGCCTCGTCTTTCACTTTGATGTGAATAGTGTTCGTTCAGCATTTCACTGAGTTTTTTGGATAAAGGATGCACATACGTTTTAAATAAACGGATGACTTCGTGATTGTTTTCGATCATACACTCCCCCCCTATGTGTATTGGTTTTATTATATTTTTTTTATTATTTTAGGTAATCGGCAATTTGCATCAAAAATGACTGAGATGCAAATTTACTGTCAAAAATACCGCGAAAATTGACTGCAATACAGCTATAAATTTGATGAAGCACAGCACTGAACTGATTTACCGCACGGATGGCTTAGCAAACTGCTCAAAATTAAACCTGCTTCGTGCGCTGTGGCGGTACAGAATACGTTCCTGTTACATGCGCAACAGGTTCATCTTGCTGATGTTCTGAATAAATCCATACCTCACCGACAATCAGCGCTTTGCCGACTTTCATCAGCTTGCATACACCGTACAGACTTTCTCCTCCAGCAGGTTTACGCAAAAAATTAATATTCATATTGGTGGTAACAGCCAATCCGACCAAACCAATTTCCCCCATAATGGCAACATACATCGCCAGATCAGCCAATGCCATCATGGTCGGCCCAGATACTGTACCGCCAGGCCTCAAATCATCTTCAGCCACGTGCCAAATCAGCGTAGCACCTTTATTGCCTACATCTTGAATCGTACATTTTGCCAAACTCGGCGGGAAAAATTTTTCTAAATATTCAACAATGTCCTGCTTTGCACTGGGCATAAAAAAATCATCCATAACATAGGCTATGAATGATTTTTAAATCAGTCTGATCTTTTAATCCAGTCTTATTTGAAAATCTTTAAGCGCTGAAAATATCCATGATCTCTCTGAACACTATGCACTTTTACAAAAGGCTTTCAATAAAATTAAAATCCTTATGTATCGAAGTTTATTTCAAATATGTCAAAGCCTGCTCAAACACCTGATCAGGCAATTGAGCTGCATCTAAACGCTTCAATCGCTCAGGATAACGAGCTGCCAATGTCGCATAGCCGCCTCGCACTTTCTCAAAGAAAGTAACTTTCTCTTGTTCAAAGCGGTCTAGCGCGCCGCGTGCACGGGCGCGGTCCATCCCCAGCTCAATCGGCGCATCTAGCCAAAAAGTGATGTCTGGCATACGGCAGACAAAGTTATCATTCAACAGCAGCAGTTTTTCTTCACTTAAGCCGCGTCCAGCGCACTGATAAGCGAAACTGGCATCACTGAAACGGTCACACAGTACAATTTTTCCCGCATTTAATGCAGGCAAAATCACCTGATCCAAATGCTGTGCACGTGCTGCATACATCAGCAAAAGCTCAGTATCATTGCACATTTTCTCTTCGTGATTGACAGCCAGCAGCAATGAGCGGATATGTTCCGCTATAGGCGTGCCGCCCGGTTCACGAGTTAAAACAACGTCTTTGCCTTGGCTGAGAAAATAATCATAAATTTTGCGGATGAGCGTGGTTTTTCCAACCCCTTCAGTGCCTTCAAAACTGATAAACATGCTCACTCCTTAATTTTTTGCACGAATGACCGCAAGATATTCTTGTACGGCGCGGTTGTGGTCCTGCAGATTCGCAGTAAATTTATGTCCGCCATTTCCTGTCGCAACAAAGTAAATATTGTTGGAACTGTCTGGATGCATCGCGGCCTCTATAGCTTTTTTACTCGGCAATGCAATCGGTGTTGGCGGCAAAGCACTGATGGTATACGTATTATACGGCGTTGGTGTACGCAAATCCTGTCGTGTGATATTGCCTGTATATTTATCGCCCATACCGTAAATGACGGTTGGATCGGTCTGCAAGCGCATGCCCTGCTGCAGGCGGCGCACAAACACACCTGACACCTGTTCCAATTCGCTGTCTACGCTGGTTTCTTTTTCGACTATTGAGGCCATAATCAGCGCCTCATATTTATCTTTATACGGCAAATTTGGCGCGCGCTTTTCCCAAGCCTGATCCAAGGCTTTCATTTGGCGGCTATATAAATCTTTTAAAATTTTCTTATCCGACTCGCCTTTGGCAAAGAAATAAGTATCTGGCGCAAACAAGCCTTCAGGATGGCTAAATGGTATATCCAGCGCCTGCAAGATTTGTGAATACGGCAAATTGCTCACATCATGCGTCACCAGTGGATCATTTTTTAATGCGTCGATCAGCTGTTTAAATGTCGTACCTTCAATCACCAAAATGCGGTTCATCTGCGCATTGTCGATATTGGAAATCATCACCATCACTTCACGGATACTCATGCCTTGACGCACTTCATACACGCCCGCTTTTAAGGTGTCATGAATCATCAGCTTTTGATACAGCTTCAGCACGATTGGAAAACTGGCTTTATCTTCTTTAACCAAGCGGTCTATAAAGCCTGAATAGGTATCGCCCTGCCCAATCGCCAGCATTTGCTTCTTGCCTTCAACTGGATAAGCTTTAAATAAGCTAGACCATAAGATAGTGCAAATCAGCACAGCAAAAATCACTGCCGTGAGCAAAATTATCTTCGGCTTTTTAGATGGCTGCATTTTTTTCTTTTTAGATTTAGGCTTGGCTGATGACATATTAGCGGATCTGATTCAATTGAAGTTGGTGGAACAGTTCAGTACAGGCCTGAACATCTAAAGGCGCGCCATTCAGGCTTGATGCGATTCTCATTGCATTTAAAGCATTGCAGAAAAATACACTTTGTATTTGAGGAATTTCATCCATATCTACTGCGCGCTGCGTGCATGCTATGCCCTGCGAATGCATACGCGATAAAATTTCTGCGCGCATAACGCCATGCACACCATTATAGCGAAGTTCAGGCGTAATCCATGTATGGTTTATTCGAATAAAACAATTACTGCTCACGCCTTCAACAATCATGCCTTGTACATCCAGCACCAAGGCTTCCGCCCAGCCTTTTTGATCGGCCTCATGTTTTAGCAGCACTTGCTCTAAACGGTTCAGTGATTTCAAACCTGCAAGATTAGGCATACTCAGGCCAATGACCTGCTCCAGCACGCCGCTATGCAGCGTTTCGTAATGAAAGTCTGCAACTTCTTTTGGATAATAAAAGACCCATACATCAGCAGGATGGTCCGGCAAGCTGTATCCGCGCTGCCCTTCACCGCGGCTTAGAATAATTTTTAGCGTTCCAGATGCCTGTGCATCCGCCTGTCGGATTTTATTCAGGCTTTGTTCAATTAGATTTAAATCGGCTTTCAGCAGTAAACGCTCATTGGCATTCTGCAAGCGCGCCATATGCAGCTCATGCAGTTCAATCGCCCCATGACGCAGCCGCGCCGTCGTGAAACAGCCATCGCCATAATGAAATGCACGGTCTAGAACTGAAACTTCATCAACTTCCTGCGCATTTTTAAAAAACGGCATAACAATCATCCTGCAAACGATGGCTTAGTTTAAGAAGACTGCTCAAAAATTAATAGCTTTTTTATTCATATCAAATTCGTTTCTTATTATTTTTTATACAAAAAACTTCCCGTTATTCTTCGCTTAATGAGCAAACATCAACAAATCAAAATCAAGGATATTAAAAATGCGTTCATTAAAAATCGGGGTTTTAGCAGCAGTAATTTCAGCCACTTCATTCACCGCACTGGCGAAAGACTTCTTGAATGTGTCCTACGACCCAACCCGTGAGCTATATGACAATTTCAATAAAGAATTCAGCGCGTACTGGAAAAAAAGCACAGGCCAAGATATCAACTTTAAACAGTCGCATGGCGGTTCAGGCAAGCAGGCTCGTGCCGTCATCGATGGCTTAGACGCTGATGTGGTCACATTAGCCTTGGCGGCGGATATTGATGAAATTGCGGAACGCGGCCTACTGCCGAAAGACTGGCAAAAGAAATTTCCGCAAAACTCCACACCGTATACATCAACCATTGTGTTCTTAGTGCGTAAAGGTAACCCGAAAGGCATTAAAGACTGGGGCGATTTAATCAAGCCGGGCGTAGAAATTATTACGCCAAACCCTAAAACATCGGGCGGCGCACGCTGGAACTATTTAGCGGCTTGGGCTTGGGCAAAACATCAGACAAACGGCAATGACGCCAAAGCGCAAGAATTTGTCCGTCAAATTTACAAGCAAACCAAAGTCCTCGATTCTGGCGCACGCGGTGCAACCACGACCTTTGCAGAACGCGGCATTGGCGACGTATTGCTGGCTTGGGAAAATGAAGCGTTTCTGGCAGTTCGCGAACAGCCGGGCAAGTTTGAAATTATCACACCATCTTTGTCTATATTGGCAGAGCCGCCTGTTGCAGTGGTCGAAAAAAATGCCAAAAGCAACGGCAATGAAAATATCTCCAAAGCCTATTTAAACTATCTGTATTCACCTGCGGGCCAAACCGTTGCTGCTAACAATTTCTACCGCCCGCGAAATGCTGCTGTAGCTGCTAAATATAAATCCATTTTCAAACCGCTGAAATTAGTCACCATTGATAAAGAGTTTGGCGGCTGGAGCAAAGTTCAGGGCAAACATTTTGACAATAATGGTGTGTTTGATCAGATCGTAAAAACCAACAGCACTAAATAAGCGCTTACAAAGCATCAAATAGAATAAATGTATCGGCTATAACGCTATAGCCGATACAGCAAGGCCTCAGAAAACCAGCTTATCTTATTTATTCATATAAAATTCGTTTTTAATTATTTTTTATGCATAAAGAATGGCGATATTCTACATTCAAGTTACAAAACATTGAAAAATTTTGAGGTTCTTATGAGCATTTCAACAAAATTGAAACTGGGCGTTTTAGCCGCAGTCGTTTCTACACTGTCATTCAGCGCAGCAGCGAAAGACTTTTTAAATGTCTCATATGATCCAACCCGTGAATTGTATGAAAACGTAAATAAAGATTTCGGCAAATACTGGGAAAGCCGTACAGGGCAAAAAATTAATTTCAAACAGTCTCATGGCGGTTCAGGCAAACAAGCCCGTTCTGTCATTGATGGCTTAGATGCCGATGTCGTGACTTTGGCGCTTGCGGCAGATATTGACGTGATCGCGCAAAAAGCGAAATTGCTTCCTGCAGACTGGCAAAAGAAACTGCCGAATAACTCAACCCCTTACACCTCTACTATTGTGTTCTTAGTGCGTAAAGGCAACCCGAAAGGCATTAAAGACTGGGGAGATCTGGTAAAACCGGGCGTTGGCATTATCACGCCAAATCCAAAAACATCTGGCGGCGCACGCTGGAACTATTTAGCGGCTTGGGCTTGGGCAAAACACCAAGCGGGCGGCAACGATGCTAAAGCGCAAGAATTTGTCCGTAAAATTTATAAAAATACCAAAGTCTTAGATTCTGGTGCACGTGGCGCAACCACTACTTTTGCTGAACGCGGCATTGGCGATGTATTGCTGGCTTGGGAAAATGAAGCGCACTTGGCTGTTCGTGAACAGCCGGGCAAGTTTGAAATCATTACGCCATCATTGTCAATTTTGGCTGAACCGCCAGTCGCAGTTGTAGAAAAAAATGCAGAGAAAAAAGGCAATCTCCACTTAGCCAAAGGCTATTTAAACTTCCTGTATTCGCCACGCGGCCAGCAAATTGCAGCGCAAAACTTTTACCGTCCGCGTGACGCAAAAACACTGGCGCAATACAGCAAAAATTTCCAGCCTTTAAAATTAGTGACCATCGATCAGGAATTTGGCGGCTGGGATAAAGTTCAAAAAGCGCACTTTGAAAACGGCGGCGTATTTGACCAAATCGTAAAAGCCAACAGCGGAAAATAACTGCGCGATAAGACAGGAGCATCGACATGACTCATACCGTAATTGTTCCAGGTGTAGGCGGCAGTGAACACAAGCACTGGCAGTCTTGGCTGCAGCGCCAGCTCATGTCATGTTCCCGTGTTCATCAGCACGATTGGAATCTGCCCGTATTAAAAGAATGGATTGCACAGTTTGTCAAAACTGTCGCGCCAATTCAGGATGATCTCCAAATTGTGGCGCACAGCTTTGGCTGTCTGACCACGGTAGCAGCGCTGGCGCAGCATCCAGAACTCAATCAAAAAGTTAAAAAATTGATTCTGGTTGCCCCTGCCAATCCTGCGCGTTTTGGAGACGCCGGCTTTGCCCGCAACAGCCAAAATGATTATGCCGATTATTTTCATCAGCTGAAAATTAATGTTTCAGCCACCATGATCATCAGTGAAAATGATCCTTGGCTGGCTTTTGAAGATGCACAGCGTTTGGCAAAATCATGGAAGCTGAAACCCGTTAATGCCGGTCAGGCAGGCCATATCAATGTGGCATCAGGCTATGGTCCTTTTCCTGAGATTTATCATTATTTAATTTCAGAAAAGCCAGCACCTCATATACCATTGGCGGCTGAACAAAAGCTTTTATTTAAATTTGCAATTTAATCCCTGCAAATTCAGCTGGAAGCAAAACTAAAATTTTTACCTTTAACTGACTGCATTCAGTCCGTATTCTCTCTTTGAGGAGTCATCATGTCGCAGCGATCCCGAGTGCTGCCAGGATTTGGTCTATCTCTGGGCTTTACCCTAGCGTATTTGTCACTTATCGTGCTCATTCCATTATCAGCGGTTTTTATTAAATCGATTGGTATTGGCTGGGACGGTTTGTGGGAAATTTTAAGTTCAGAACGTATTTTAAAATCTTTGCAATTAAGTTTCAGCGCCGCCATTATTGCCGCGCTGGTCAATGTGGTTTTTGGCTTATTGCTGGCGTGGTGCCTTGTGCGCTATAGCTTTCCAGGCAAACGTATCGTCGATGCTTTGGTCGATTTGCCTTTTGCCCTCCCTACAGCAGTTGCTGGTATTGCGTTAACTTCGCTGTATGCGCCAACTGGCTGGATTGGCCAGTATTTAGAACCCATCGGCATTAAAGTGGCCTATACCCCGATTGGTATTACACTGGCCCTTATTTTTATCGGTATCCCATTTGTGGTGCGTACCGTACAGCCTGTACTCAGTGATTTAGAAACTGAACTGGAAGAAGCTGCATCCGCTCTTGGCGCAAACCGTTTTCAAATTATCACCAAAGTCATTCTGCCTATTTTGTTCCCTGCGCTCATTACTGGCTTTGCTTTGGCATTTGCCCGCGGTGTCGGTGAGTATGGATCGGTCATCTTTATTGCCGGCAATCAGCCTTTTGAAACTGAAATTGCGCCGCTGATGATTATTTCCCGTTTGGAAGAATATGATTATGCAGGCGCGACAACCATTGCCGTAGTGATGCTGGTCATTTCCTTTGCCATTTTGTTTGTTATTAACTTAATTCAAGCTTGGGCCAGCCGCCGCACTGGGAGAACAGCACGATGAACATCAACAGCAATGCTTTAGCTGAAAAATTGCAGTCCCGCGATGCCACCCGTGAACCGACTTGGGTGCGCCGCCTGCTGATTACTATTGCGATGATTTTCTTTATCAGCTGCTTAATGCTGCCGTTAATCCTCGTATTTGTTGAGGCCTTCAAACAAGGTGTTGGTGTTTATTTCCAAGCTCTGGTTCATCCAGATACTTTATCTGCAGTAAAACTGACCTTGCTGACCGCAGTAATTGCTGTACCGCTAAACGTGGTCTTTGGTGTAGCCGCAGCATGGTGTGTAGCGAAATTTAATTTCCGCGGCAAATCCATTTTAACCACCATTATTGATATGCCTTTTTCGGTATCTCCAGTCATTGCAGGTTTAATGCTTGTTCTGATCTTTGGTACACAAGGCTGGTTTGGCGGCTGGTTAATGGATCATGATATTAAGATTCTATATGCTGTACCTGCCATTGTTTTAGCCACTGTCTTTATTACTGTACCTTTTGTGGCCCGTGAGCTGATTCCATTAATGGAAGCGCAAGGCACAGAGGAAGAAGAAGCTGCGATTGTACTCGGTGCAAACGGCTGGCAGACATTTTGGAAAGTGACCCTGCCGAATATCAAATGGGGCTTAATTTACGGCGTAATTCTGTGTAATGCGCGCGCTATGGGTGAATTCGGTGCGGTATCTGTGGTTTCAGGCCATATCCGCGGCGAAACCAATACCCTGCCGCTGCACGTCGAAATTCTCTATAACGAATATACCTTCAGCGCAGCCTTTGCCGTTTCATCACTCTTGGCTTTACTGGCGATTGTCACCTTGATCTTAAAATCATGGGTTGAAATCCGCCAAGAGAAACAAGACAAACGCAATGAAGATACAACAGCTTCTTAAGGAATGACCTCATGAGTATTCAAGTAAAAAATATTGAAAAACACTTTGGTGCATTCCATGCGCTGAAAAATATCTCTTTAGATTTTCCAGATGGCCAGTTGGTGGCATTACTGGGACCATCGGGCTGCGGTAAAACCACCTTGCTGCGTATTATTGCTGGATTGGAATCTGCCGATGGCGGCAACGTGATTCTAGAAGGTGAAGATGCAACAAACGTGCATGTACGCGAGCGTGAAGTTGGTTTTGTATTCCAGCATTATGCACTGTTCCGCCACATGACTGTATTTGACAACATCGCTTTTGGTCCACGTGTACGCCCGCGTGCAACGCGTCCAAATGAAGCTGAAATCAAAAAACGTGTAACGCGTTTGCTGGATTTGGTACAGCTGGGCTTTTTGGCTGACCGTTATCCTGCACAATTATCAGGCGGTCAGCGCCAGCGTATTGCGCTAGCGCGTGCATTGGCTGTTGAACCGCGCGTACTGCTGCTGGACGAACCTTTTGGCGCCTTAGATGCCAAAGTGCGTAAAGAATTGCGCCGCTGGCTGCGTACTTTGCATGATGAACTGCATATTACCTCTATTTTTGTTACCCATGACCAAGAAGAAGCGCTGGAAGTTGCAGATCAAATCATTGTAATGAATAAAGGCAATGTCGAGCAAATTGGCTCGCCGCGTGAAGTCTACGAAAAACCTGCAACACCGTTCGTCTTCGACTTTTTAGGCCAAGCCAACCGTTTTGAAGGCCAGAACAGCAACGGCATTATTCAAATCGGCGAAGACCGCATTCAATTGCCTCAAGCGCCAAATGCGCCGCAAGGTCCTGTTATTGCCTTTGCCCGTCCAGACGAATTGCGTATTCATGCACAGCCGCAGGAGAATGCAATTCAAGCGACTTTCCAGCGTGAAGTGTGGATTGCAGGCAAGGTCCTCGCTGAATTGCAAGACCGTCAAGGCAATTTGATTGAAATATCACTGACACCAGATGAAGCCAAGCTGCATCAGTTCCGTCCAAACCAAACCGTATGGCTGAGCGCGTCCGCTTTGCATTTATTTGAAAACCAAGTCGCTTAAGGCTTTTGATGGGGCATGAAGCCCCATCTATTTTAAGGTATATAAAAAATGAATTTCCAACAACTAAGAATTATTAGAGAAACCGTTAGACAGAACTTCAATTTAACTGAGGCTTCCGCAGCGCTGTACACTTCTCAATCGGGTGTCAGTAAGCATATTAAAGACTTGGAAGATGAATTAGGCGTGCAGCTGTTTATCCGTAAAGGGAAGCGTTTGCTCGGTTTAACTGAACCAGGTCAGTCTTTGCTTGGCATTGTCGAACGCATGCTGGTCGATGCCGACAATATTAAGCGCCTTGCTGATGACTTTAATAAAGTAGACGAAGGCACATTAACCATTGCCACTACGCACACGCAAGCGCGCTATGTATTGCCGCCAATTGTGAATCAGTTTAAAAAAGAATTTCCTAAAGTGCATTTAATTCTGCAGCAAGCCAGCCCTGTAGAAATTACAGAAATGCTGCTGCAAGGTGAAGCTGATATTGGCATTGCAACTGAATCTCTCACCACTGAAGACAACTTAGCCAGTGTGCCCTTTTATAATTGGCAGCACAGCATTATTACGCCGCAAAACCACCCGCTGACAGCAAATAACAACATCACGATTGAAGATTTATCACATTATCCAATTATTACCTATCACGGCGGTTTTACTGGCCGTTCAAAAATTGATACTGCCTTCGAAGAAGCTGGTTTTGATGTCGATATCGTGATGTCTGCATTGGATGCCGATGTTATCAAAACCTATGTAGAACTGAATATGGGTGTCGGCATTGTCAACAATGTCGCCTATGATGCTGAACGCGATTACCGTTTAAAGCAAATTCCAACTGATCTTTTTGGCATTAACACCACTTGGCTTGCTGTACGTAAAGGTCACTTGCTGCGCGGCTACGGTTATGAGTTTATTTCACTCTGTTCACCCGATGCAGACATTCGAGCACTGAAAAAAGTTGCCTATCCCGACGATTAGCATAAAAAAATTAAGCAAAATGAGACTCATGTCTCTTTTTGTTTATCGTAATTTTATGTAACTGTCTGCATAATAACCGCCTATAAAATAAAAACTTCTGGGCGCCAGACCAATGAAACATGCCGTAATTCTTGCAATTACATCTTTATGCACGTCCGTGCATATTCAAGCTGCCGCCTTAGAACGGTCTGGCCAAAGTGTTTTGCCATTTTTAGAATCTCAGAATTATGCAGAAATAAACTTAGGCAGCGTTGAAGGCAATATCAGCGGAGAAAATGCCAATAAAGAAGAATTAGCAGCAGTCTTGAATGTCAGCGATTTTTCTACAGGCAACCTTGTTGAAGATATGTTTTTGATACAAGGTGCAGTGAAAGTACAAGCTGCCCCTAGAGTATCTGTAGGGCTTTTATTTGATCAGCCTTTTGGCATTAAACTCGACTATAGCTATAGCCCTGAATCTATTTTAGGCCATGAGCAGCTTGAAGCCATTAATATTAATATTAAGTCAAAAAATATGAGCGCTTTGGTGGGCTATCAACCCACTGAACGATGGAATATATATGGCGGTGTAGCCTATCAAAATTTCAAAGGAAATATTCATCTTTTCGGCCAAAATTTCTATTTTTTTAATGGCTATCGTGCAGAATTAAAAGAAGATGCTGCCGTTGGCTGGCTTACAGGTATCAGTTACCAGATTCCAGAAATTGCGCTTCGTGCAAATTTGACTTACCGCTCCAAAATCAAACATAAAAACCAGGCATTCGAAACCACCGATCTGATTGGCAATTTTGCAGAGAAAACCCAAATTACGACACCGCAATCCATCAATCTAGACTTAATGACTGCAGTCAGTCCTAGCAATTTAGTGTATGGCAGTGTGCGCTGGGTAGACTGGTCTAATTTTAAAATTAAGCCGAATGGTTTTGGCCATATCCTCCAGTCAGTCATTGCGGGTATGAGTGCCCTACCTAATCAGCAAGAATATACGGCTTATATTCAATCATTAGAAAATTTTAATTTAATCGATTATAAAAAGGATCAATGGTCCGCAAAACTGGGGATTGCACATAGATTAAATGAACAGTGGATTGCCAGTGCTGAAACTGTCTGGGATAACGGCAGTGACAACCCTGCATCGACCATTAATCCTGCAGACGGCTATACAGGTTTGGGCTCAGGCTTACGGTATCAACTCTCCACGCAAACTTTTATATCTGGCGGCATTTATTATTTGAGATTCAGGCCTTCCAAACAAAATAAAGACAGCATTTCAGTCAGTTCTATTTCAACATTAAATGATAAAGAAGCTTGGGCCTATGGGCTAAGAATCGGACACTATTTTTAAATCGAACTCCTAAACGCAAAAAAACAGGCCGAAGCCTGTTTTTTTGCTGAAACAACTTACCAGTGGTAGCTTACGCCAACTTTACCAACGGGAAGCCATTCGTATTTATCATCCTGTTCAATGTTGCGTTCATGTTCAGCAAGCAACAGCTGGTCAGAAGCAGTACCGCCTACACCAGTGAGTTTAGCAGTAGGATTGCCAGTGTAATAAGCGCCTACTTCTCCAAATACACCCCAGTTTTGGTTGATTTTCGGAGCCCAGCCTAAGCCTACATACGGAGCAATATCATTATCATGTGACACTGTACCGCTCACACTTGTAAATGATGTCGGCTCACCGTCAATTTCAATGGTTCCGCTGCCTGTATTCGATTTAAGGCCATATTCCGTGTCAACAAATCCTACGCCAGCCGCCATATAAACGCCCTGCGCCCAACGGTTTGAACTTGCTCCCCATGGACGGATCTCAGCATTTAAGTAAGCCAATTTATTATCCATATCCATGTCGTATTTCACACCATCTACAGATAAATCATCAGACCATGAAATATCGCCGCCGTTATAGCCTAAAGCTAAGCCTACATACGGGTTGGCAGTCCAAAGCAAAGCACCGCCATAACCTGTAGTACCCACTTCAAGACGAGCGCCAGATGGAATCAGCTGGTTTTGGTCAAATGCATAACCATCATGAACGACTGATGAATCTGCCATTGCAGAGCCAGCCGCAGCTAAAAGGGATACAGTTAAAATTGTTCGTATAGCTTTCATTGTGTTTCTCCTCAAATACAAACTTTGTAAAAATTATTTGATCATTTGCATGGTTCACTGCACATGAGGAGCAATATAAATTAATACCTGATCACCTTTTATTCTAAAATTGATTATTTTTTGTTATTTTTTGATACAAATTTCTTCTTCTTGTTGATTGTTAAACAATATTTAAAATATTAAATTATAAATTTTGCATCTATTATTATTTATAGGCATATTTAATAATTAATTCCGATCTATTGTTGAATTTCCATCTATTCTTAGCTCAATTTAGTGTAAAATCTTGGGAAATTTTTTTTCTGGAAGAAAGATCATGGCTCAGCTTTCAACTATCATTGAACAAGCTTTCGAAGATCGTGCAAATTTTACTGCAGCAGACTGCCCTGCTGAAATCCGTCAAGCTGTTGAGGAAGCAATTGCTGGCCTAGATAACGGCACAATGCGCGTTGCTGAAAAAATTGATGGTGAATGGGTTGTTCATCAATGGTTGAAAAAAGCAGTATTGTTATCTTTCAAAATTAACGATAACAAGCCTATCGAGTCATGCGACCTTCGCTTCTACGACAAAGTAGACACTAAATTTAACGGCTGGACTGAAGAACAGTTTAAAGCTGCTGGTGTACGTGTTGTGCCGCCTGCTGTAGCGCGTAAAGGTTCGTTCCAAGCAAAAGGCGTGATTTTAATGCCTTCTTATGTGAACATCGGCGCTTATGTTGATGAAGGCACAATGGTTGATACTTGGGCAACTGTAGGTTCATGCGCTCAAATCGGTAAAAATGTTCACTTGTCTGGCGGCGTAGGCATTGGCGGTGTTCTTGAACCGCTTCAAGCTAATCCGACAATTATTGAAGACAACTGCTTTATCGGCGCACGTTCTGAAATCGTTGAAGGCGTAATCGTAGAAGAAGGTTCTGTAATTTCTATGGGCGTATTCATCGGTCAATCAACTAAGATTTTTGACCGCGCAACTGGCGAAATCCATTACGGCCGCGTACCAGCGGGTTCAGTTGTTGTTGCAGGCAGCCTGCCTTCTAAATGCGGTACTTACAGCTTATATGCTGCAATCATCGTGAAAAAAGTTGACGCGAAAACACGCGCGAAAACTAGCCTGAACGATTTATTGCGCGAAGACTAAGCTTCTATAGCTTGCCTTTCCAGTCTCTACGGCCAGCAATGACCGTAGGGATTTTTGTTTTTTCTGACTCTGGTTTAATTTTGTTATGAATACTCTTCGATCTTCCGCTATTCCTGTTTCTGATCCGACTGCGGGGCTGCGCATTACGGAGATTTTCTATTCATTGCAAGGTGAAGCCAATACAGCGGGACTGCCGACTGTATTTATCCGTTTAACTGGATGTCCATTACGCTGCACCTATTGTGATACCACCTATTCATTTGAGGGCGGCGAGCGCAAATCATTAGAAGAAATTATTCAAACTGCTCTGGATTTTAAAACACCGTATATTTGTGTAACTGGCGGCGAACCTTTAGCGCAGCCCAATGCCCTGCCGCTGATGCAGCGCTTAGCGGATTTAGGCTGTGAAGTCTCATTAGAAACCAGTGGCGCTTTAGATGTGTCTAGAGTGGATCCCCGTGTTTCCAAAGTTTTAGATTTAAAAACCCCAACTTCCGGCGAATCTGCACGGAATTTGCTTTCAAATATTGAATTTTTAACTGCGCATGATCAAATTAAGTTTGTGATTTGCAACCGTGAGGACTATGAATGGTCTAAACAGCAAGTTGAACAGCTTAAATTGCAGGAAAAAGCCGGCACCATTTGGTTCTCTCCCGCTTTTGCAGTAGAAAAAGGCGCAGCACGCCTGCCTCAGCTTGCACGAGATCTTGCACAGTGGATTTTAGAAGACCATCTCCCTGTCCGTTTCCAGCTGCAATTGCATAAATTGCTCTGGAACGATGAAACTGGTCGTTAAGTCATATATTTTTTGGAGAAGAACATGCGTCCTCGCGCGATTGTACTGTTATCTGGCGGCTTAGACTCGACTACTTGCCTAGCATGGGCCCAATCTCAGTATGAATGCATTGCACTTAGTTTTATGTATGGCCAGCGTTCTACTACAGAACTGGATGCTGCCCGCACTTTAACGAAAAATGCAGGTGTAGAGCATCGTGTTATCAATATCGATTTAGGCAATTTAGGCGGTTCTGCGTTAACAGACCATAACATTGATGTTCCTGATCATGAGTCTGAGGGCATTCCTGTAACTTATGTTCCAGCACGTAATACTATTTTCCTGTCTTATGCTTTAGCTGCAGCCGAAGTTTTTGAAGCCGAGGCCATTGTGATTGGCATCAATGCTGTTGATTATTCGGGTTATCCTGACTGCCGACCTGAATTTATTGAGGCCTTTGCCAATATGGCAAAACTGGCGACAAAAGTCGGCGTTGAAGGAAAACCTCTTAAATTTGAAACACCTCTGTTACATTTATCTAAAGCAAATATCATTCGCTTAGGTATAGAACATGGCGTAGACTATAGCCAAACGGTATCTTGCTACCAAGCAGATGACCAAGGGCGTGCCTGCGGTACATGCGACAGCTGCCGTCTGCGCAAAGAAGGTTTTGCCGACGCGGCTGTTGAAGATCCGACACGCTATATACCGAAATAACAAGGTAGGGTTTATGAATATTTTAAAATCAAACATTATTCTTTCTGCTGCAGTTTCTGCTGCTGCGCTATTTGCTTCTGCTGCGCATGCTGATAATGAAAAACTGCAGCAAGCTTATAAAAGTACAAACGTGAAATCTGCGTTAATTAATGTTTGTAAAGATGAAACGGGTAAAGGTAAAAAACTATCTACTGCTGAAGTTAGCAAATACTGTACATGTGCAGTTGAAGCAGATGGCCGTTTAACCAATGCTCAAAAATGGGAAATCCAAAGCGCGATTAACCAAAAGAAAAGCCCTGCGACTCTAGCTTTTGTTCAAAAGCAAAATAAAGACTTGCAAGCATGCTTTGGCCCAGACTTAACAGGCAAATTAAAGTCTCTCACCGAAGAAGCGATGAAGTCTGCTCAAGCTCAGAAAAAATAATAAATGATATAAAAAAGCCTGCAGTATTGCAGGCTTTTTTATGGCTGATACAAAGCCCCTGCATCTGCAGAGTAAATTCTGTATCATGACGCTATATTTTAAAAAATTTCTCTTATTTTTATATTTTGAAGGATCATGCAATGTCTGATATTCAGTTGCCTAATCAATCTTTTCCAGCAACTTCAGGTGAAATTAATTTGGCAGAAATGCCTGCCGAATGGCTGATTGTTTATTTTTACCCTAAAGATTCCACACCAGGCTGTACGACGCAAGCTGTAGGTTTTTCCTGCTTAAAAGACCAGTTTGATGCATTAAATACCACAGTCATCGGTATTTCTCGCGATTCTGTAAAAGCGCACCAAAATTTTACAGAAAAACAAAATCTCAGCATTAATTTGATTAGCGATAAAGAAGAAGTGCTGTGCAATCATTTTGATGTGATTAAAGAAAAAAATATGTATGGCAAAAAAGTGATGGGTATCGAGCGCTCAACTTTTATTTTCCATAAGGGCAAGCTGGTTAAGGAATACCGCAAAGTAAAAGCGGCTGGCCATGCTGAACAAGTATTGGAAGATATTAAAGCCTTGCAGGCTTAAACTTTAGCCTGCTGATTTACATCAAATAAAAGCCCGAATTCGGGCTTTTATTTTTTTAACTATTTATCAGCAGTGAAAGCGCAATTGCCCACATCACACAGGCAATCAGCAGATCTAAAATTCGCCATGCTTTAGGGCTTTTAAACATCGGCTGCAGCAGCTGTGCGCCATAACCTAAGCCAAAAAAGAACAATCCCGATGCACTCATCGCGCCTAAAGCAAAATATAGCGGCTGCTGAAACTGCGCGGAGATTGATCCCAGCAAAATGACAGTATCTAAATACACATGCGGATTGAGCCAAGTCAGTGCGAGACAGGTCAAAAGCGCCTGCATCAGACTCTGATTGAAACCCGTATCCAGCTGCATTGCCGACTGATTTTTATAGGCTTGGATCGCATGCAATAAGCCGTAATAAATTAAAAATGCGGCCCCGCCCCATTTGGCAAATTGAATAATTTGCGGATAGTGCATAATCACTGCCGAAAATCCCGTTACACCCAATAAAATCAGCAAAGCATCTGAAAGCGCGCACACAAAGCACACCCAAAACACATGCTGCTTTCTCAGTCCTTGCCGAAGCACAAAAGCATTTTGCGCGCCAATCGCCACAATTAAACTCAAGCCTAAAGCCAGCCCTTGCATATACGTATTCAGCATTTCAATCAGATCTTTTTAAACTTGATGCGCATTATCTGCCGATTTTTGATAAATTAAATATTATTAAGAAAATATCAAATAGGCTAAATATTTTTTAGTTTAGAGCGGGTTTGAAAATGCTGAATCATAAACAATGCGAAGCCTTCTTGGCGGTTGCAGAAACGGGCAGCTTTGATTTAGCTGCAGCACGGCTGCACATCACCGCTTCTGCTGTAACGCTGCGCGTGCAAAGCTTGGAAAAACATTTAGGCCAAATGCTGATTGTGCGTGAACGTCCCTGCAAAGCCACAGCAGCAGGTATTTCTTTACTGCATTATCTGCAGCACAGCCGTCTGCTTGAACAAAATTTCATACAAAGCTTAACTGGACAATCCTCTGGCAATTTTTATCAATTGAGCATTGCCACCAATGCAGATTCACTCGCCACTTGGCTGCTGCCTGCTTTGCAGCCTGCATTAACAGCAGGAAAAATTACAATCCATTTTCAAGTGGATGACCAGTCTCAAACCCATCATTTACTCGAAGCTGGCTTAGTCAATGCATGTGTTGCACAAGAACCCAAAGCCATGAAAGGCTGTACTGCACAATACTTAGGAAGCATGACTTACCGGTTTGTCAGTACACCGCATTTTGCTGAAACATATTTTGCAAAAGGGATTAATCGTGAAACCTTGAGAACAGCGCCAGCCCTCATTTTTAATGCAAAAGACCAGATGCATACTTCACGAATTCAGCAGGAGTATGGTTTAAGCCCAGAACAATACCCGCATTTTTTTGTACCTTCTTCAAGCGCTTTTATGGATGCCGTATTGATGGGACTGGGGTATGGCTGGCTGCCCGATTATCAAGCGGCAGTTCACCTTCAAGAAGGGAAATTAACAGAACTTTCGGAAAAATTGCGCTTAGAACAGCCACTGTATTGGCATCACTGGAAACAGCAGTCTGATGCGCTGAATCGCTTAAGTGCAATCTTGCAGAGCCAAGCGGGTAAAATTATGAATGGCACTTTTCAAGCCGATAGCTGAATTATTTAATTTGCCATTGGCCAATGAGCTGGATATGCACTTTTTCACCAACATCGCCAAATGATTTTTTCATGCCAAAATCACTGCGGTTAATGGTTCCTGCCGCCTGTACATCCAGCAATTTAGTATTGGCTGCATTGGGTCTCAGTAAAACATCAAAAGTCACTGGACGGGTCACACCGCGTAACGTCAGGTCTCCATAGACCCAATAACGGTCTTGGTTTTGCGGGACAAATTCTGTGCTTTTAAAACTGACATTTTTAAATTGGGCAGCATCAAAAAAGCTTTCGCCTAAAATCATCGGCTTCAAAACAGGATTGCTAAATTTCAAACTGCTGGCGGGTACATTGACTTGCACCCAAGCATTTTGCGGTGTACGCATGTCAAAATACAAACGCGACTGCGGCTGAACCGAAACCCCTTGTACAACTGAAAGTCCAACTGTTTTGATATTAAAGGATACAAAACTGTCTTCGGTTAGAATCCAATTTTGCGCATGCAGCTGAGTCTGCAGCCCAAACGCCGCAAGCCCTGCAACAATCCCCCGCAATATTTTTTTTTCAGCGCTCATACACGCTCCAACTCTAATAATCAGCTCACATCCAATGTGGTGCTTTATCATTTAAAATACCGAAAATCAGCTTAAATTACTCTTATCTTGAGACAAAAATTTGTTTTGTAATTGTAGATAAATCGGGTTTTGTTTAAATTTATGTAAAAACTCGCTTGTGCCCAATGGAAAAGCCGTTTCAATAATTTCACCACGATAAAAAGCTTCGCGCATTGGCGTGGCTGACATTGAACCCTGCAAACTGTCCAATTCCACCATTTCCCATTCTGGAAAAAACTTTAAATAATAGGATGAATCATCTTTGAAATGACCGATCAGCCCAATTCGATCAGTCGGCTGTATAATCTCTGCGACCAATGATTTCACCAGCTGTTGCCATTTTTCATCATTATAGACGTCGATGACATTCACAAACTTAATCCGTTGCTGATCTGCAGGAGAAAAATTCGATAAAATCATCTGCTGGCGTTCTTCTGCAGTAAAAGGGTTTTTGATATTGCGTTCATTTTGTGCTGAACCTAATGCCAAAATCACATTCTTGCTTTGTTTCAAGGCAATCAAAATCGTTTGCATATGCGCTAAGTGGAAAGGCTGAAAACGTCCAATGAATACCAAGTAATCAAATTTATCATTCATAACAGAATCATCGTGATTTATGAACTCATGAGTTGCGCCTGCAATTTGAAAATGCGACATAATGAGCCCATAAATTTGAATTAAATTGAAAGCAAGGATAGTACGATGACACTGAGCTGTATTCAACAACCTCATGAACATTTGAATGCGAAATTAGAAAATGGTGTGCTGACTCTGGCAATTAACCGTCCGCAAGCTAAGAATGCACTCTATACAGAACTCTATTTCTGGATTGCTAAAGCGCTGGATGAAGCGGATTTAGACAGCACTGTTCGCGCAGTCATTTTACGCGGTGAAGACGCAGATTTCAGTGCCGGCAATGATATGCAGGACTTTATGAAATCTGCAGCCCTAAAAGGTCAAGCGCCTGCATCTGAAGGCGCACCCTTTGTTTTGCTGAAATCTGCAGCGAAGTTTTCTAAACCGCTGATTGCTGCTGTACGCGGTGTTGCCATTGGCATTGGTGTAACGATACTGCTGCACTGCGATATGGTCTATAGCGACAATACAGCATTGTTCCAAATCCCATTTGTCAGCCTTGGCCTGTCGCCTGAAGGCGCTTCAAGCAAACTGCTGGTCGAACAAGCAGGCTATCATAAAGCAGCTGAACTTTTATTAACTGCACAAAAATTTGACAGTGCGACTGCGCTTTCTGCAAATCTGGTCAACAGCATTGAAGATGACGTATATGCTGCTGCTGCTAAAAAAGCTGCTCAATTGGCTGCTTTGCCGCTGGCATCTTTGGTTCAGTCTAAAGCATTGATGAAACACAATGTAAATGAAATTGTGGCTTGGATTGATCATGAAGCTGAAATTTTTATGGACCGTGTAGGCTCTCCAGAAATGATGGAAGCAGTGGCTGCGTTTATGCAAAAGCGTAAACCAGACTTTTCTCAGTTCAATTAATCGCTGAACAATATATTGAATTACATAAACCATCCAAAATTTTGGGTGGTTTTTTCATTTCAACCACCATCTTATTAGCAAAGCAATCACGGAATACCCTGTATGACCGCAACACATTCAGCTGAAAAAAAGCGCTATTACGAAGCAGCTCCACAAGATATTGATGTCGAAAATTTCCGAAAAGTGATAGAAAGCCGCCGCTCAGTGCGCAAATTTACCGATAAAGCTATTCCTGCCGATGTGCTGGATGCCTGCTTAGACTTGGCTTTGCTGGCGCCAAACTCATCGAATTTACAGCCGTGGACTTTTTATGTGGTGCAAACCCCAGCGACGAAAAAACAGCTGATCAAAGCGTGTTTAGGACAGCTTGCTGCCAAAACAGCTTCTGAACTGATTGTCTGTGTAGCGCGGACAGACAGATTAGATGAAATGGCAAAACGGAATATTTCTGAGTTTCCATTTCCTGAAGCGCCTCCGGCTGTGCAGAAGTACTACAAGTTTATTCCTTATAATTACAAAACAGGTTACTTCAATGCACTGGGTAACTTTAAGAAAGTAGCTTTCAAAGTTGCACGTAAACTTGACAAGCAATTACCTGTGACCGCCTTTAATGAAGCAGATGCGAAACTCTGGGCAAGTAAAACCACTGCCTTAGCTTGTGAAAACTTAGTTTTGGCATTACGTGCTTATGGTTTTGACAGCTGTATGATGGAAGGTTTTGATGAGCCTTTGGTTAATAAAATTTTAGGTTTAAACAATCAGCAATACCCTGTGATGGTGATTGGTGCAGGTGAACGTGCTGTAGATGGTGTGTTCTTTCCGCAGTATCGTTTTGATCGTGATTTATTTATTCAGAAGGTTTAATTCTAATTCTATTAACGTATAGCAGTAATTTGAGACGCGGAAATGTCATCAGCAGCTGTACGAGGCAGGGCTCGATTCAATAAATATCGTTTTTGCGATGTTATTCATCACATGACGGAATGTAACGAGTTCTGCTGATGACTATGGTTTTGCCTACTTTTCCCGAAAGAAAAGTAGGTCGAACCGAAGGTTATTGATAGCTTTAAATGTGTAATAACAATACTCCGTTACAACCGTATACTTTTAGAAAGTTATATTCACCATTTGAATAAACTCAAACGCTGGCTCTTCATAAGGATGGCTTGCTGTTAAAGCCCTTGCGACTGCACTTGCCTTTTCTTCAAGCACTATAGTCTCCACACGCCATTCTGGAATTTGTTCCAACGTATCTAACTCACCAATAAATGGATTTGCACCTTTTACAGGTTTAAATTGGCCTGTGCCTAACACTTGCCAAGCGCAGTGTTCATAATTACCAATACCGCCAGCACCTGCTTCAAATATAGCAAGTTTGGTAGATTCAAGATGTGATTCGGGAACGTAGTAAATGAGTTTGAGCATTGAATTATCAGAAAATATAGATATATGATTGTAAATTATAAATTCAAATAATCATTATGAATAATCATCCATTACTTCAATATATTTCAACAGCCTCTAAACACATCTTATGGGAGTTTGGAAATAGTGGGACATTTGGCATTCCGAATGCATTAAGAAATTCTGCCAATGAAATTTATATTCAGTCAAAACTTGCGAATGAAGGGCTTTATTATCTCCAAGTTAAAACATTTCTTGAGACATTAGAGTTAGATAACAAAGCAATTGAAAGATTTATGGCTAAAAATCCCGACCATCAAAGATTAGGATTCGAAATATTTAAAATACTTGAAAATACAATTTTAGAAGATCAAGCGAGAATGCTAGCTAAGGCTTTCCAATTTTTTACGCGAGAGGAAATTTCCAAGCAAGAATTTGATAAATATATATATATCATTACTCGCTTAAATAAACATCTAATTCATTTAATCAGAGAACTTTCTCTAGTAGAAACGAATAAAGATGATCCTGATTTTGAATACGACATTCGTAATCCAAATATGGAGCTAGTTAGTTTTAGTTTTTTAGTTCAAGTTCCCTCCCAATCGTATCCAGGTGGTACACAAATAGCCCAATTCAAGAAGACTGAAACCTTTTACTATTTTTATGAAAATATTTTCAAAGATTAAGCCAATCACATGACTAGCGACATGGATGTCGCCCATTAGACTGTGGGACAGGACGTCCCATCAGTCTAACAAAAGGGGTTTGTCTTACGGAGCAGTGCTCCTCATGCCCTATCAAAAGTAAAAAAACCGCCTCTCGGCGGTTTCTATATTTAAAATATTACATCTGCAACGCATAACCCAAAACCAAAAATACCAACTGCACGCTCACTACTGCACCAAAAAGCTTCCAGCCCTTTTTACGCAGTGCGGACTTATCAACTGCCGAATACTCTACTATTTTAATCATGTCATCACCTCATCATGAGTGTTGATACTGAACTCATTTAGTTATCCATCTTTCTTTTATCTTGCATAGTTATTGTGCATAAATTACACACTAGCATGTTTCCACAAATATAAAAGCAAAATCTAAACCAAGTTCAGCGGGAGAAATAAAAATTTAAAAACCAACAAAAAACCACCCGAAGGTGGTTCAAAAATCGAAAGCGATTATATGTGTAAAAACAAGTATTCACAATAATTAATATATCTTTTGGTAAACTTTTTACTATAAAAAAAGCCACCAGAAGGCGGCTCTTTTCAATGATTCATCTATCTCAGATTAACCAATAAATTTACGTGCGTTGCGGAACATACGTAACCAAGCACCGTCTTGATCCCAATCTTCTGGTTTCCAAGAATGCTGAATCGCACGGAAGTTACGTTCAGGGTGCGGCATCATAATCGTTGCACGGCCGTCTTTAGACGTTACACCTGAAATCGCTTCTGGCGAACCATTCGGGTTCATTGGGTAATGCTGCGTTGGGTTGCCTTGGCTATCTACATAACGCAAGATCACTTGATCGCCTGCATTCAATGCTGCAATATTTTCCGCGCTAGCAACCACACGGCCTTCACCATGCGCAACTGCGATTGGAAGAATCGAACCTTCCATACCTTCAAGCAATACAGAGTTTGATTTTTCTACACGTACGTTTACAGCACGCGCTTCAAACATTTCAGAAGTATTGCGGTGGAAACGTGGCCAAGCTACTGCACCCGGAATGAGCGGAGCAAGCTGAGACAACATTTGACAGCCGTTACAGATACCGAGAGAGAATGTTTCATCACGGTTGAAGAATTTCTCAAATTGGTCACGAAGTTTTGGATTGAACAATACAGATTTAGCCCAACCGCCGCCTGCGCCCATTACATCACCGTAAGAGAAACCGCCACAAGCCACTAAACCTTCAAAGTCATCAAGACTGATACGGCCAGCTAGCAAATCGCTCATGTGTACGTCTACAGTGTTGAAACCGACTTTGTCGAATGCAGCAGCCATTTCTACATGACCATTTACACCCTGCTCGCGCAGAATCACCATGTTTGGACGGCGCTCTACAATGTACGGCGCTTCGATTGGCTCGTTCAAATCAAATGTTGGTTTTGCAATTAAACCTGCATGTGATTTGTCCGCGATCAACGCATATTCTTGATCCGCAGTTTCTACGTTATCACGCAGACGTTGGATTTGATGCGACACTTCAGTCCATGCTTGCTGTAATTCAGCACGGTCTAAGCTCAAACCATTGACAGTTAAAGTATCTGTATCGTTTACAGTACCTACAACTGTAATTGCATTTTTAAGGCTAGACGCTGCAACTTCAGCTTCTAATGCAGCCCAATCCACTTTGCTGATTTGAAGCACAGCACCAATTTCTTCTGCAAACAAGCTTGCAGTAGATTGATCTTCAAGTGCTGCACCTAAACGTGAAGCGAACATCATTTCTGCAACAGTTGCCAATAGACCGCCATCACCGATGTCATGGTAAGCCTTGATGAGACCACGGTTGCTCCAATCTTGAACCAATGCAAAGAATGCTTTGAAGTCATCGAAGCTGTCTACGTCAGGTGTTACAGAACCGATTGCTTTGTAAACCTGAGCAAGGATCGAACCACCTAGACGGAATTGACCTTTAGAAAGATCGATACGTACCAGTACAGACTCGATATTTTTAAGTTCAGGTGTAAGTGTTTTACGTACATCCGTCACAGGTGCAAATGCTGTGATCACGCCTGACATTGGAGAAGTGACAGATTTGTCTTCACCTTCGTCATTCCAAGTGGTACGCATAGACAATGAATCTTTACCGACTGGAATTGCGATACCTAAAGCAGGACACATTTCCATACCGATGGCTTTAACACCTTCGAATAGCGCTTGGTCTTCGCCCACTTGACCTGCAGCAGCCATCCAGTTTGCAGACAATTTAATGTCGCTGATCTGGTCGATTTTTGCAGACATGATGTTCGAAATGGATTCTGCTACAGATAAACGTGCAGAAGCAGCAGGATTCAACAACGCAACTGGCGGGCGTTCACCCATTGCCATTGCTTCACCTGTATAACCGACAAGGCTCGTCGTTGTTACTGCAGCATCTGCTACAGGCACTTGCCACTTACCGACGAACTGATCACGTGCAACCATACCTGTAATTGAACGGTCACCAATGGTGATCAAGAATGATTTAGAAGCAACTGTTGGGTTCTTAAGAACGCGATAAATCGCATCTTTCAAATCTGTTACTGTTTCAGCAGTGAAGTCATCGCCTTTACGTTCAATAGTTTCATATGAACGGCTCATACGCGGTGTACCGCCAAGCATCACTTGCATTGGCATATCCACAGCTTTGTTTTCAAACAGTGGATCGTTCACGGTCAATTGACGCGCTTCAGTTGCTTCACCTAATACGGCGAATGGGCAGCGTTCACGTGCACATAGTGATTCAAATAATTCTAAAGAGCTTGGACGGATGGCCAATACATAACGCTCTTGTGCTTCGTTCGACCAGATCTCCATTGGAGACATGCCTTTTTCCAATGATGGAATTTTGCGAAGATCAAGAATTGCACCTAGCTCGTGGTCGTTCACCAGTTCTGGCATTGCATTTGAAACACCGCCCGCGCCTACATCATGTACAGACACGATTGGGTTATGGTCTTCCATGCGCCAGCACGCATCGATCACTTCTTGGCAACGGCGTTCCATTTCTGGGTTTTCACGCTGCACAGAAGCGAAGTCTAGGTTTTCACCCAATTTACCGCTGTCGACTGAAGATGCTGCACCGCCGCCAAGACCAATCAGCATTGAAGGACCGCCCAAAACGATCAGTAAATCGCCCGGCTGAATCGCATCTTTTTCTACATGGTCAGGACGGATGTTACCGTAACCGCCGGCAATCATAATTGGCTTGTGGAAGCCTTTTACATCGCCATTTACATTTTGTTCAAAAGTACGGAAGTAACCATTTAACGCAGGACGGCCAAATTCGTTGTTAAACGCAGCGCCACCCAACGGACCATCGATCATGATCTGTAGTGGAGAAGCCATGCGAGACGGTTTGCCGTAGTTTTCTTCCCAAGGCTGTTCAAAACCCGGAATGTTCAAGTTAGAAACGGTGAAACCTGTTAAACCTGCTTTTGGCTTACCGCCGCGGCCTGTCGCGCCTTCATCACGGATTTCACCACCTGAACCAGTCGCTGCGCCTGCAAAAGGTGCAATCGCTGTCGGATGGTTATGCGTTTCCACCTTCATCAGGATGTGAGCCGCTTGGCTCTTATATTTATAAACGTGATGGCCCGTTTCAGCGTCTTGTTTTGGATAGAAACGCTGTGTGTCAAAGCCAACGATGACTGATGCATTGTCTTTATATGCAGACAAAACGTCATCTGGAGATTCTTTATATGTGTTCTTAATCATTTGGAACAATGACAATGGCTGTTTTTCACCATCAATTGTCCATTCAGAACCGAAAATTTTATGACGGCAGTGCTCTGAGTTTGCTTGAGCAAACATCATGAGTTCAATGTCGTGCGGGTTACGGTCAAGCTTTTTAAATGCTTCTGTCAGGTAATCAATTTCTTCATCAGAGAGTGCAAAACCGAATTCAGAGTTGGCTTTCACTAAAGCGTCTTTGCCTTGACCCAAAATATCAATTGAGTTTAAAGGTTTTGGCTCAGTTTCAGAAAATAATGCCGCTGCGTCATCAATTTGATTGAACACGCTTTCTGTCATGCGGTCATGCAATGCCAGTTTTACTTCATCAGAAACAGCATTTACGCCCTTCAGAGTAAACAAAACACCGCGTTCAAGGCGATGAACCGGTGTATTGCAGTTAGCGAAAATGTCTGTTGCCTTAGACGACCAAGGAGAGATTGTCCCAACGCGCGGCGTCACTAATATTTGGACTTCATCACTTGCTGGCTGGCGCAATTCAAAAGATTGACCATCGTTAAGCAGCTGTAAAGCAGATTGCTGTTGCTGTTCATTCAGCGCTTGATCAAATAAATAGACCAATTGGCTTTCAATTTCTTGAACAGAACTAATCGAAGATAGACGTGTTAATAGTTGCGTTTTCTTAAAAGAAGAGTGTGCTGATGCACCGGCCACGATAAACATGCTGATTTTGGCTCCACGGGCTGGTCTTTTGAACCAAGCCGCAATGTGACTTGAAGAGAGCGCATATTCTACTGTGAAATGCTCAAATCAGCTAGATGGGAAAGCAGCTTTATCCGCCAATATCCTATAAGAAATACTTAGATTTTCTTTATTTTCAGATAAAAAAAATGATTGTTTCTTAAATATTATCTTAAATAAGCATGTATCTAAATAATTCAAACAAGAAAGCAGGCCACTTATTCCCTGTTCAAAACACCAAACAGATATGTCACAGCATCAGCTGCAATTTGCAATGATTTAGGATCAATCCCATCTAAAGTATCGCATGCTTTGTGATAGCACGGCGCAAACTCCAGCTCATCGCCTTTCATCTGCTCATTAAATAAAATAATCGATGCCACGGGCACTTTGCCTAAAAATGGCGCTGTATCACTTGCGGTCAGAGTCGAAACATCTTCTTTAATGTTTAAATTTTTAGATTTAAAAAATGCTTTGAGCTGATCTTCCAAAGCTTGATCACCGGCATGTGACGGCACTGAACGCAAACTATCGACCAATGGCTGATAATCTTCTTTATTCATGCCGCGCTCTTTAAGCATTGTTTCCAATTCATTGACCGAAGATTTATCAGCATCTGCGATTAAAATTTCAGGGTTTTTCGTACCCACCATATCCACATTAATATAGGCTTTAATGCCTTTTAACTGCTCTGGCGTCAGCTTTTCCGCAAAAGCTTGCGAACCTGCAATACCTTCTTCTTCTGAATCCCAAAATGCCAAATACACCGTATGTTTCGGTTTTTCTTTCTGGGCCGCTAAGCGGTGCATCAATTCTAAAACCAGTGCAACACCAGTCCCATTATCATTAATGCCGGGGCCCATTTTAACTGAATCATAATGTGCGCCAACAATGACAGCACTGTCTTTATACTCGCCTTGAATTTCTACAATAATGTTCTGTCCAACCGTTTTACTGCGGTTTTCAAAGGGAATCATCTGCACCTGCAAGCCTGATTTTTTCGCTTCATTTAAAATATATTGCGCTGAGGCTAAGCCGCCCTTGCTTCCCACTGCGCGATTGCCGCCATGCTGCTGGGCAATCGTCTGCAGCGACTGCAAATGGATCATCATTTTACTGCTGTCTAACTTCATTGGCTGTACAGATGTGTTTTGCACCGCCGGCAGATTTGAATGTGATACACAACCTGACAAAGATACAGCCGAGCAAAGTGCCAGCATTAAAATTGAACTGCCAATCAGCTTCATCTATACGCCTCAATTTATATTTTTTGATCGATTTGAGGAGTTTAAACAGCTGTCCTAATACTCACTAGAAGATTTAAGTAATTCTAGCCAAGCCCTATTTTTCATGCGGCCTGTGCATTCTCAAACCATAAGCAGCCATCATCAGTTCAAACTGTAAGGCGCTTTTAAATGCGCCATACAGTTCAAAACCGAGCCGCTTTTATTATGTTGTCAATAAGTCTTAGACCGTTCAATTCAAAACTTATGCAGACTTATTCAATATGCCTTGCTCCTCAATGAACTCAACTACACCATTTTCCCGCACATAGACCTGCCAATCCGCTAATAGCTCCTTGAGTTTTTCAGGATAGCGCTCTGCCAAATCATTGGTTTCGCCTGCATCTTTTGATAAGTCATACAATTGCCATTGATTTGGCCCCCTCGGTGCAGGAATAAATAAGGCTTTCCAGTCACCTTTACGCAGCGCTTTTTGTCCAAACAGTTCCCAGCCCGTAATATGGTCTACTTCATGAATATCATCTTGCTCACGCTGTAAATACGGCAGAATGCTTTTACCGCGCAATGGCACCAGCTGGCGGCCTTTGTAACGCCCGCCCGGATGCTGAATATGCAGCGTATCTAAAACCGTCGGCAGCAAATCCATGACCGTTAAGAACTCATGGCTGACTGCACTTTGCCTTGTGTACTGATCGTATTTAATAAATGCAGGTGTCCGTATGCCGCCCTCGCTGGTATGCGCCTTATACAGCCGCGATGGTGCAGTCGCTGCCTGCGCCCAATGTTCACCGTACCAAACGTAAGAATTGCCATTGCCTATATTGTCCAAATCATTGTCATAATATTTGGCGATTACGGTCGAAATATCTGGTCCAAACACAGGCAAAGCTTCGAGCTGTGCGCCTTCTGCGCCATTGTCCGATAAGAAAATGATGATGGTATTGTCGTATTGACCTATATGTTTTAAATAATCTATAACACGACCAACGTTTTGATCTAAGCGATCTACCATCGCCGCATAGACTTCCATAGTTCGGGCTGAAACCTGCTTTTCTGCTTCGGATAAATCATCCCAAAACTTGGTCTGCGCCAATACAGGATGAATCGTGGCGTCTTCTGTTATTAAGCCTAGCTGTTTGCCTCTGGCTAAACGCTTTTGGCGCAAAATTTCTGGTCCTTCATCATACTGCCCATGATATTTTTCAATATCTTTACGGTGCGCCTGCAGCGGCCAATGCGGTGCAGAAAATGGCAAATAGGCAAAAAACGGCCGTTCTTTACGGCTTTCTTCATCCTGCAAATAGCCCAGCAGACGGTCTGTAAAATAATCTGAACTGTAAAAATCTTCTGGCAAAGAGGTAATGTATTCATCATTTTCTGCATATAAACCGCGTGTCACTTTCAGCAGGCCAGGAATTTCTTCCTCTGGAATATCCGCTTCAAAGGCATAGTGATTGGCTGCACCGGGCAGCAAAGCAAATGAACGGTCAAAACCGCGCTGTGCAGGAAAACGGTCTGGTGTGAGACCCAAATGCCATTTGCCCGACATTACTGTGTAATAGCCTGCATCATGCAGCAGTTCAGGCAGGGCCGCCACTTGATCATTTAAATAACCCTCATAGCCTGGCTGGCCTTTTTGTTCGGGGCGGATGGCTTCAGCCATCGAACCTAGCCCAGCCAAATGGTGATCTGTGCCTGACAGCAGCATGGAACGGGTTGGCGAACAAGTTGAGGCCGTATGGAAGTTGGTAAACCGCAGCCCGTCTAAGGCCAGCGCGTCTAAATTTGGCGTTTGAATTTCGCCGCCAAATGCGCCGAGGTCTGAAAAGCCAAGATCATCTGCCACGATCAATAAAATATTGGGTTGCTGTTTTGACATGCTTAATTCATCTATTTATATACATGCCTATAATTTGCCTGATGAGGTTAAAAACCAGCTGTCAAAAAGTTGACATTCGCTAGATGAATTTACGCATTGTTAATTACAGAACAGCTGTGACTTTTAGAGCTACATTAAAATCTTTGATACAAATCTGATAGGAAGCAAACGGTTACACAAACACAGCATCAAAGTGACAGCATATGACGCGCGCCCCTAGTGCTTTTTATCTAATTTTGGCATGATGCATGCTAACGAAAGAATGAATAATGATAAATGACTCAAATGCGTTGGCTTGAACTGCTTTCTACAGTTCGTATCGGCAGTAAAAAACAAAGTTCTGAACAGGCGCGAAGCCCTTTTCATAAAGATTATGACCGTATTATATTTTCCCAAAGTTTCCGCCAGCTCAACCGTAAAACACAGGTGCATCCACTGACTCAGCATGACGGCATTCACACCCGCCTGACTCATTCCTTAGAAGTGTCTTGTATTGGCCGCTCATTGGGTATGCTGGCGGCCGAAAAAATTAAAGAAGAACTGCCGGTTTGGATTGCTCCTGCTGATGTCGGCGCCATTATTCAGGCGGCCTGCCTTGCACATGATATCGGCAATCCGCCCTTCGGCCATGCGGGCGAATATGCCATCCGTGAATGGTTTGATGATGCATCACATACTGATTTTTTACGTGACCTCAGTCCAGAACAGGAAGCTGATGTACGCCAGTTTGAAGGCAATGCGCAAGGCCTGCGCCTGCTGACTAAAATTGACTATCATCCGAATGATGGCGGTATGCGTCTCACTTACGCAACCTTAGGGGCTTACTTAAAGTACCCTTGGCTGTCTAAAACGATTGAATCACAGGGAAATACACCCGCCAGCCAACGCGCTAAATTCGGCTGCTATCAATCTGAAAAAGACATTCTGCAGCAAATTGCAGAACAGTTAGGTTTAATTCAGCTGGGTGATTATCACTATTGCCGCCATCCGCTGACCTACTTGCTCGAAGCTGCAGACGACATGTGCTATGCGCTGATTGATCTCGAGGATGGCATTATTCTCAACATGCTGAGCTATGAAGAAGTTGAACCTATCTTCTTAAATCTGATTGGAGATTACGGTGTTCCTTCAGAACTTTCTAGCAACACAACCTGGCAGCAAAAAATTGCCGCGCTTCGCGGACGAGTCATGAAACGCCTCGTGGATGAAGTCACCACTGCTTTTGCCAAGCATCGATTTGAAATTCTATCGGGCCAATTACAAGGCAGCCTGCTGGATTACTGTGCTGAAGATATCGCGCAAGGCATCAATCATGCGAAAAATTTGGCGCGGGATAAAATTTTTGAACATCCGCAGAAAGCAGGATTGGAAATTATTGCACACCAAAGCCTGCAAAATATTTTGGATGCCTTTATTCCATTAACCACACCGCACAAAACTTTAAGTTTTAAAGAACAGCGCCTCATGTCTATTTTACAGCGGTCAGGCGCTCAATTTAGTGATGATCATTATGACAATATCATGCTGGTCTTAGATATTATTTCTAAGTTTTCAGACCATCAGGCTTACAACCTTGCGCAAGAGCTGCAAGGCAATAAAGTTGGGTTTTTCTAAAATTTAAAACTGTGTGAAGACTGGTATTTCATGAGTCTTCACGCTAATCTCACATAACATTGAAAATATGGGCGAATGCCCATTTATGAACTGAAATAAAGCGAAAAACGAAATGATCGGATGTCTAATTGGTGAAGTGCTTGCACTGGAAATTTCAACAGTGCTATTAAATGTAAATGGCGTGGGTTATGAAGTAGATACGCCGCTGTCTACATTCTGCCAATTGCAAAAAGGTCAAAAAGTCACTTTATGGACGCATTTGGTGGTGCGTGAAGATGCACAGCTGTTATTCGGCTTTGCCAATGCGCAGGAAAAAACTATTTTCCGCACTTTACTAAAAGTGAACGGTGTAGGCCCTAAAATGGCGCTGGCTATCCTATCTACGCTCAGCATAGAGATGCTGATTCACACCGTAGAAAATGAAGACGTCAATACACTGGTTAAGGTGCCAGGTGTCGGCAAAAAAACTGCTGAACGCCTCATGATTGAACTGCGCGACCGCTTCAAAGCCATGTCTTCCGGCACTGCGCCGAGCAACTCAACAGCTGAACAAATCCAATTTACAGGCAACTCTGCAGTTGCAGAAGCCGAAGCTGCCCTGCAGTCATTAGGCTACAAACCTGCCGAAGCGCAAAAACTGGTAAATGCCGCCAAAGGTGACTTTACCGAGGCCAGCGACATCATCCGCGCTGCATTAAAATCGATGAATAAATAAATTTTAGTTTCTAATGAGCTCTGCATCCTTGCCTTTTTGAACTATAGACAATATTTGAGTCATGAAGGTGGCATGGATGCCGCCGTTAAACTGTGCTACAAGGACGTAGCATCAGTTTAACAATTGGGTTTTGTCACTTTTGCCCAGTCAAAAGTGAGAATCGCCTATACAATGGCATATAAAGTTCAATCGCTTTTTGAGGCTGTGATTCCCCCTCAACAATATAGAGATTAGTTAAATACTTATGCAAGACCGTCTCATCAGTGGCTCCGAAAAACCCGAAGACCACTTCGACCGCGCCATCCGCCCTGCAACACTCGAAGATTACATCGGGCAGCCCGTTGTCCGCGAACAAATGGAAATCTTTATCGGCGCAGCACGCGGCCGCGAAGAAGCGCTGGATCACACCTTAATTTTTGGCCCCCCGGGCTTAGGTAAAACCACCCTAGCCAATATTATTGCCCGTGAGATGGGCGGCAACCTAAAATCCACTTCAGGCCCAGTATTGGAGCGCGCAGGCGACTTAGCGGCCATGCTCACCAACCTTGAAGAAGGCGATGTGCTGTTTATTGATGAGATCCATCGTCTTTCGCCCGTGATTGAAGAAATTCTCTATCCAGCAATGGAAGACTACCAGCTGGATATCATGATTGGTGAAGGCCCTGCTGCCCGTTCAATCAAACTGGATTTACCGCCCTTCACTTTGGTCGCGGCAACCACGCGAGCAGGTCTGCTGACTTCTCCTCTGCGTGACCGTTTCGGTATTGTGCAGCGCTTAGAGTTCTACAGTGTGGCTGATCTCACTCACATTGTGACCCGTTCTGCCAACTTGATGGATGTACCCATTACCAAAGAGGGCGCACTAGAAGTTGCCCGCCGTGCGCGAGGCACGCCGCGTATTGCCAACCGTCTGCTGCGCCGTGTGCGTGACTACGCGCAGGTCAAAGGCACTGGCGAAGTCACTCAAGATATGGCGCAGCGTGCATTGGATATGCTGAATGTCGATAAAGACGGTTTAGATACCTTAGACCGCCGTTATCTTTCAATGTTATTAGAACGTTTTGACGGTGGACCTGCTGGTGTCGAAGCATTGGCTGCTGCCATGGCAGAAGACTCTGGAACCTTGGAAGATGTGATTGAACCGTATTTAATTCAGCAAGGCTATGTCATGCGTACCGCGCGCGGCCGTATTGCCACCAATATGGCCTATTTGCAGTTTGGTATGACACCGCCTGAACCGAAATGATAACCTGTTAAAGGGGGGGCTATCAGCCCCTCTAATTCTGCCTAATTTAAAAATCTATCAGCTGCCTTATTTAAAATGACTAAGGGAAGTTTTAAAGGCAAAATATAAATCTGTGATATTTGCTGACTATGACTATCCCCAGTTATGCACCAATGCGAAAAATGCTTACAATTGTTTGAGAATAAATCATATAAATCTTCATTTAATCTGGATTTAGCACGTTTGACTGTATCAATGCGTGAGTACTGAACCTTTTTATCCGCATAAAAAAACTTTTTTATCGTTTCTTGCAGCCTAAAATTTTCTAAAGAGATTATCTCAACTTTACCAACTTTCAGCTCGTTAGCCCACCCAGCATAATGCACGACTTGGTTATTCCCAATATAAATTCCATGATGCTGATATAAGCCGCCTTGGCGGTCAACAAAAATATGATCGCCGGGAATAATCCCATACTGATTATCAATAATCTTAGATTTTATACTTAATTCAAGTTTTCGCACTAAAGACTCTGCTTCTCCTAAAATCTTCTTATTATTTAAGCCATATGCCAAATGCTCTAGTTCTACAAAAAAATGGAGCTGACAGGCTATTTCTCTCAAATGTTCTCGCCTCTGGCTTAGACAATCGCCTAATTTAGCTTCACTCTCAGTTAATTGCCGGATTTCCTCTCTAACGATAATCCACTCTTCATGAAACTGCACTCTCATCTGCTTAATAAAAGCCAATTGAGATTCATCACAAGTTTTAAAATAATGATGATGACCATGATTTGAACTGTATTTCTCATATTCTGCAATTAGCTTCAAATATACTTCAATATTATTTTTCTCATCAGCCATTGGTTTTCTATCAGCGGCTTCCGCATTTTGAATTGAGTTTCTAAGAACAGCCCACCTGCTGTTCAATTCAGCTCTATATCCGCGATAAAAATCTAAAAAATCTTGCTCTACAATCCTATCCATTCCAGCCCTCTATAAATCAGCAGCATCAATGCAACTATTACCTAAAAGCAAAATAATTTTTCACAATTTAGAAATCACCCTCACCTCTTCCACCAACATCAACTCGCATGCTCCAGCACCTGTATCATCACGACTCAGTGAACTGCGCCAAGTCCAGCCATCTGCTGCTTTCACTTCAACCAACTGCCCTTTTAAATAAATCAAATTATCTTGATCAATTTGAGCCAGTTGTTTGGCAATCGCTTTAGTTGCAGGAATTAAATGCGTATTCGCGCTGTGTTTCAAAGCGAAAAAGTGTAAACCTAAACGCATAAAAATTAATTTCATATAAAACACATAAATCTACAATACCTAAATGCAAAATAAAATTTTGGTATTTCAATCACTAAAAAACAATATACCTAAAAAGTATCCATTTAATACTTAAAGGGTTTTGTCTAGATTTCATTCAGTATGCAATGCTATAGAATCACTTTAATCATTTCAAACTCTTAAGGATTATCCCAAGATATGAACATGTACAAGCAGATTGCCCTTTGTCTTCCTCTTGCTTTGTTCAGCCAAATCAGTCTTGCAGACTGGATTGACGACTCTGCTCAAAATGTCGAAAGCCATACCATTAAATTACGCCAGCATATTCACCAGCACCCTGAATTAGGCAATATGGAGTTCAAAACATCTGAACTTGTACAAAAGGAATTAAAATCTTATGGCATAGAAGTGCGCAAAGGCTATGCCAAAACCGGTGTCATTGGCGTACTTAAAGGCGCGAAGCCTGGCCCAGTCATGGCGCTGCGCGCAGATATGGATGCCCTGCCGATTGAAGAAAAAACTGGCTTATCTTTTGCCAGTAAAACCAAAGCGATTTATCAAGGCAAAGAAACTCATGTCATGCATGGCTGCGGCCATGATGCGCATACCGCAATGCTTCTAGGCGCCGCTAAAGCGCTGGCAGCCAATAAAGATAAAATTGCCGGCACCGTTGTATTTGTTTTTCAGCCAGCCGAAGAAGGCGGCGCCGATATCGATAATTTTACGCAAGGCGATCAAATCGGTTCACGTAAAATGATCGCGGATGGCGCATTAAACAATCCAAAACCAGAAGTCATTTTTGGCATGCACGTTATGGCAGGTATGCCAAGCGGCAATATCTTCTATAAAGATGGCGCTATCCTGAACAGCGCCGACCATCTGCGCATTCAAGTTAACGGCAAGCAAGTGCATGGCTCTATGCCATGGCTGGGCCGCGACCCTATTTATGCCTCATCGCAAATGATCAGCAATATGCAAAGCTTAGTGAGCCGCAGAGCAGATTTAACCAAAGGCATGGGCGTGGTCAGCATTGGCAGCATTCAAGGCGGCACCACAGGCAATGTCATCCCCGAACAAGTCAATATGGTTGGCACCATTCGTTCTAATAACGAAGATGTGCGTAAAGGCATTTTAACTGAATTGCCTAAACTGATTGAACACAACGCTCAAGCCAATGATGTGACCGCTAAAGTCGAAATTGCGCCTTATGCGCCTGTGACCAGCAATGATAAAACCCTGACCAAACTCATGCAGCCTGCATTGGCGAAAGTGAACGGAGAGGCTAAATTGCATGTACTGGACAACAACGCCAGCGCCAGTGAAGACTTTGCTTATTACGGCCAGCTCATGCCGTCCCTATTTGTATTTGTCGGTGCGACCCCAGCAGATCAAGATATGGAGCAAGCCGCGCCAAATCATAATCCTCTTTTTATTGTCGATGATGCGACTTTAAAAACAGGCGTAGAAAGCCACATGCGTTTTGTCATGGAATATCCAAAAGTTGCGGCCCAAGTTCAAAAGGATTGGAAGCAAAAATAACAGCTTACTGAGCATAAATAATGTTATAAAAAGTGAGCTACTACGGCTCACTTTTTTACTGCAATGACCGCCTGTTCATCTGCAAAATTCTTAAAAAAAGCATAAATCACTATAATGAACAGCCGATTTTAATGAAACATAAAGCACACATGCGCAATGGATTTGAAATCTTGTGCCATTGGAGTGAGTTTTCAGAGTGCTAAACTGCCCGTCATTGATGCACTTAATGATTTAAACATTTGAAATCATGCTTTCAGCATATACATTTCATAGTATTAGTGCAGTCAAAAACTCATCAGATTTAGAAACAGACGGAACACTCTCATGGCGAATAAATTCGAATTCAACATTCGTGTCTACATTGAAGATACAGATGCAGGCGGTATCGTTTATCATGCCAATCACATCCGCTTCATGGAGCGTACACGTACAGAATGGCTTCGCGCATCAGGCATTCACCACTATTGGCACCAAAAAGACTATAATTTTGTTGTGCATAAAATAAATGTTAAATATTCACGTCCAATATTAATGGATGACCTCATTACTGTTACAGCAAGTGTCGTTTCATGTAAATCGACATCATTTGTATTGCAACAGAATATTTATCGTGGTGAAATCATGCTTGCTTCCGGAGAAGTCGAATTGGCCTGCATCAGTGTAGACGGCATGCGTCCAACACGGCTTCCTGAGGAAATCCGCAAACTGATTCTGAAAGAATTGGAACAAGATTAAAAAAATTAATTGGCTTAATGTAACTATGGCAACTCAACTAGAATCTACCCTTCACGTATCAGATTTAATTTTACAAGCAAGTCCCGTTGTACAGCTGGTAATGCTTCTGCTCTTATTAGCCTCGGTGTACAGCTGGTATCTGATTGCCAAGTTGCATATGAGTTATAAAAAGGCGCAGGCCGATGATGAACATTTTCAAAAAATCTTCTGGTCTGGCGCCGAACTGAATACCCTTTACAACAATGCCCAGCTTAATTCTAAGCGTGTAGGTCTGGAAGATATTTTCTATCAAGGCCTAGGCGAATTTTTAAAACTCAAAAAACGCAATGCGCCTGCTGCTCAAAGCATTGAAGGTACTGAACGTATTTTACGAGTTGGCCTAAGCCGTGATCAGTCTGGTTTAGAACAAGGCCTAGGCGCTTTGGCCAGTATCGGTTCAGTTGCACCCTATGTCGGCCTGTTCGGCACAGTTTGGGGCATCATGAACGCATTCATTGGCTTAGCCGCAGTCGATCAAGTGACTTTGGCCACTGTTGCCCCAGGTATTGCAGAAGCCCTTATTGCCACAGCAATTGGCTTATTTGCCGCTATTCCTGCAGTTCTTGCCTTTAACCATTACACCGCCAAAGGTGAAACCGTTTATAACGACCGTGCGCTTTTTGCAGAAGAAATGGTTGCGTTATTGCAACGCCAGTCGGTAGGTTCAACTCAGGACAATGACTAATGGCTATTCAACGTTCTGGACGCTTTGAGCGTATTAAAAAACCATTAAAAAGTGACATGAACGTCGTGCCTTATATTGACGTCATGCTGGTGCTTTTGGTGATTTTTATGGTTACAGCGCCAATGATTACTACTGGTGTAAAAGTTGATTTGCCGCAGGCCAACAGCAGTCCGATTCAATCTGAAGACCGCCCTGCCATTGTGACTTTAGAAGCAGATGGCAGTATCCGTCTAGAAAGCAGCACCCATAAAAATGAAGTCCTGACTTTAGAAGAACTGAAAACGGCACTGACGGATGCGCAGACTGAAGCGCAGCAAAATCAAAAACAGTTAAGCGTGCTGATCAATGGCAGTGAATCCCGCCCTTATGGTGAAGTCATCAAATTGATGTCTGCACTGCAAGATGCTGGACTTTCACAAGTAGGATTGCTGACAGAGCCTTTAAAGTAATTTATGAAAGATTTTAAAAAGCCGCCTTTTAAACAAAAAGCAACTGCAATTGGATTTACTGTTGGTGTCCATGTTATTGCAGTTGTAGGCTTGCTTTATCTGGGTATGAGCAAACCGCCTGAACCGCCTAAACAAATTAAAACGGTATTGGTCAAGCCTGAAGATTTAAAACCGCTAACACGCGAAGAAACGGAGTTTGATCAAACTGCACATGAAAATATTGCTGAACACATCACTCAAACTGCTGAGCCGAGCGTAGAACCGGCCCCAGAAATTCCAGCTGCCGCTCCGCCAAAGCCAACCGAGATACCAAAAGTTGATCCTGCAAAAGCAGCAAAAGCGCAGCAGCTTGCTGAACAAAAAGCGGCTGAAAATGCTAAACGGGTTCAGGATCAAGCCAAGGCGGCTGAAGCGGCAAAACTTAAAGCGCAGCAAGATGCCAAAGCAGAAACCGCACGTCAACGTGCAGAAGATGCAGCAAAAGCCAGAGCTGAAGAAGCAGCCGACCGTAAGGCCAATGCTGATGCGCAAGCCAAAGCCAGCGCTGCCGAAGCTAAGCGCAAAGCAGATATTGAAGCGAAACGGCAAGCTGAAAATGCCAAGCTAAAAGCACAGCAGGACGTAAAAGCCAAAGCTGCTGCAGATGCTGCTAAGGCTAAAGCCAACGCCGAGGCTGCTAAACGTAAAGCAGATGCAGACGCAAAAGCCAAAGCTGCTGCAGATGCTGCTAAACGTAAAGCCGATGCAGACGCCAAAGCCAACGCAGACGCCGCTAAACGTAAAGCAGATGCAGACGCGAAGGCAAAAGCTGAAGCAGCTGCCGAAGCTCGTGAACGCGCTGCTGAAGAAGCCAAAGCCTCATCTGCCCGCAAAGCTGCTGAAGAGGCTGCTCAGAAAAAAGCTGAAGCAAAACAAATTGCATCATCTGCAAAAAAAGATTTTGAAAGCAAAATCAAGCGTGCTTGGGATACGCCATCAGGATCTTCGGGCAAAACAGCAACAGCCCGTGTGACTTTGTCTGCAAGCGGATCTGTCAATTCCGTGATTGTCTCTTCCAGCGATCCAGATATGAAAGCCAGTGTGGAAGCTGCTGTACGTGCTGCAGCGCCTTACCCTATGCCGTCTGATCCTGAAGCGCGTAAACAAGCGCAAAGCTTCACTTCTTCATTTACGGCAAAATAACTAAAATTCCCTCTGATTCGTCAGGGGGATTTTTTATAGGATTAAGCCCCCCAATTATGCGTCTCGTTAAATTCTTTCTTCTCTTTCCTGTGATGGCAGGTTCAGCGCTAACATTTGCCAGCCCTGCTGACAATTCAACAGCTACTCAGATTCAGCCCAAAAAAATAGCGGTGAGTTCAGAGAATGCACCCATGGCTACTGCAAAAGCATATTCCGCGCAAGATAGACGCGAACGTGAACAAAAAGTTGCAACAGCTAAACGAGCAGCAACAGCTGAGGCTTCTCATAAATCAGAGGTCAAAAGGCTTGCATCTGGGGCCAAAACCGAAATTAAGCATTTAATCTTGAGCCATTGGGAAGTACCTGCAGATTCAAATGAGCAAAAAGCCAATGCTAGAATTACACTGACATCATCTGGTTCAATTCAATCGATAGCAATTCTTGATGCGCCAAATCGTACATTTAAAAATAGTATAGAAAAAGCCATTCACAGCGCTGCGCCTTTTGAATTGCCAGAAAATCCAGATGCTCGCCGTGAATCTCAGGTGATTTATATGTCTTTCCACTCTAAATAAAAACATCAGTTCAGCAGAACATTATATTTTTTAAAGGAAGCGTCATCAAAATATGTAAATATTTAGACACGAATTCACAGACGAATAACAGATTAATCATAATGTTGTGCTTTCAATATTTCAAAAACATGCCATTATGTGACACATTCACAGTAACAAGAAATTCTAGATTTAGAGTATTTAGCGAATGATGGAAATGACGCGAAAACATCTGCTCTGCTTAGCCGTTTTAACAGCACTTAGTCCGATTTTAATCACACAATCTCATGCGCAGCTGCATTTGGAAATTACCAAAGCGCCTGAAGAAGCGCCTAAAATTGCGATTATTCCTTTCAGCAATGATCAAAATCTCTACCCGATTATTGAAAACGATTTGAACCGTTCTGGAAAATTCACCAGCTCATCTAAGAATCTGCCAGCCACTGCTGCAATGAATGCGCCAAATGCAGAAGCTTGGCAAGCCGCTGGGGTACCTTATGTAGTCACTGGCTCAATGAAGCCAACGGCTGACGGTTCATATGAAGTTCACTATCAATTGTATGATGTGCAAAAACAGCAATATTTGCTAAATGAGTTATTAACAGTTCCTGCATCACGCACACGTCAAGCTGCACATATGATCAGCGATGCCATCTATGAAGCGTTGACTGGCATTAAAGGTGATTTCAGCGGCCGTATTGCCTATGTTCTGCGCAATCCAGCAACACCTGAACAGCGCTATACCCTGCAAATTGCCGATACAGACGGTGAACAGCCGCGTACTATTTTGACTTCACGCGATCCAATCTTGTCTCCTGCATGGACACCAGATGCGAAAAAGATTGCTTATGTGTCATTTGAAACCAAACGTCCCGCTATTTATGTACAGGATTTAGCAACCGGCGGCCGTGAAAAATTGGCGAGCTTCCGCGGATTAAATGGTGCGCCGAGCTTCTCGCCAGATGGCAAAAATATGCTGTTCACAGCGTCTATGCACGGTAACCCAGAAATCTATCAAATGAATTTGGAAAGCCGCCAATTGCAGCGCCTAACCAATGACAGCTCAATTGATACTGAAGCCCGCTATGCGCCAGACGGTAAGTCTTTCATTTACACATCTGACCGCGGCGGTTCACCGCAGATTTATAAATACAGCTTTGCCGATGGCAGCAGCAAGCGTTTAACTTTCCGCGGCGCATTTAATGCACGCGGCACATTAAGCGCAGACGGTAAAAAGCTCGCGCTTGTGCATCGTCCAAGCGGCAGCAATTACAAAGTTGCAGTTCAGAACATTGATTCTGGCGTAACCAATATCCTCACGCCAACCAGTTTGGATGAGTCACCAAGTTTCTCACCAAATGGACAAATGGTGGTGTACGCAACACGCGAAGCGAACCGCGGCTTACTGTCTATTATGTCTTTAGATGGCCGTTTCCGTATGAACTTGCCGAGTGAGCAAGGTGAAGTGCGCGAACCCGCTTGGGCGCCAAAATAACTTTAAATCTTAATGAAATATCATGGAGAGAATCATGAAAGCTGTAAAATTATTCGTACTTCCTGTTTTAGCAACTGCCATCATGATGACTGGCTGCGCAAACCGTAAACCTGCAGCTAATGTTGATGCGGCTCAAAACCCATCAAGCTCATCTACTGTAAACACCGAAGGCCTAAGCGATGATGCTGCGCTTAATGCTCAAAATCTTGCTGGCGCATCTTCTAAAGGCGTAACCGCTGCCAATAAAGCATTCTTGGCTAAACGTGTCGTGCATTTTGACTACGACAGCACAGAGCTTAGCAATCAAGATTTGCAAACCCTGCAAGCGCATGCACAATTCTTGATGGCAAACGCTAACTCTCGTGTGGCTTTAACGGGCCACACAGATGAGCGCGGTACACGTGAATACAACATGGCGCTGGGCGAACGCCGAGCAAAAGCAGTTGAAAGCTTCCTCGTTACCAGCGGTGTAAATGCAAATCAGCTGGAAGCTGTAAGCTACGGTAAAGAAATGCCAATCAATGCCGGCCATGACGAAAATGCTTGGAAAGAAAACCGCCGTGTAGAAATCAACTACGAAACTGTTCCTCCACTGTTGAAATAAGATCTATATTGGAATTTGCTTAATGCGAATTCCAAATATAAAAAAGCACTCGATTTGAGTGCTTTTTTATCGCTTCTGATTAAGCCTGTTCTGGATTTTTGTCTGATGCTTCATGCTCGCTTTGCATGGATTCAATCAAGTCATGCTTATTGAACTTCTTGTACTCTGGTTTAGCTTCGTAGCTGCTCCAAGCCTCTTTTACTTTATCTTTCGAAATTTCGTCTAAGTTTAAGCCTTCACTCGGAGTTGGAGTCGCATCAAATTTTTGAATGGTCATTGTTGTGCTCCCTGACAATCGTTCTATCTTCTGCATTCAACATAGCATGTTCTGTAAGACTTGCAAGGGCAAAATCAATGCAAATAACATAGTTTAATTTTTCTTTTGCCTCATTCTCATCTAAAATACCGAACAATTCTATTCCGATCATTTTTGACCGCTTTTATTTTGGAGCAATCCCGTTATGTCACGCTTAACCCTATCCCAATTTTTACAACAACAAAGCGGAAATTTAACGCCAGCTCTAGCACAAGTCATTGATACAATTGCAAATACATGCAAAGACATTGATCTTCTTCTGCAAAAAGGCGCTTTGGCTGGCGTGTTGGGCAGCGCACAGCATGAAAACGTGCAAGGCGAAGAGCAGAAAAAACTGGATGTGATCTCAAACGATTATTTAATCGATGCGCTTAAAGTTCATCCGCATGTGGGCGGTTTGGCTTCTGAAGAGCTGGATGAATTTACACCTGCGCAAGAAAATGGCGAATACCTTATATTATTTGATCCATTAGATGGCTCAAGCAACATCGACATCAACATGTGTGTCGGTACAATCTTCTCTATTCTTCCTGCTCAAAATGCAGTGACTCAAGCTGCAGACTTTATGCAAGCAGGTTCTAAGCAAGCAGCTGCAGGCTATGTGCTTTATGGCCCATCTACCATGATGGCGTTGACTGTAGGCGCTGGCGTTGTGTTCTTCACTTTTGACCCAGAATCTAAAGAATTTTTACTCACTGCCGATGCCATTACAGTGGCTGCAGACACCAAAGAATACGCGATCAATGCCTCTAACCAGCGTCATTGGGAAGAACCAGTAAAACGCTATGTAGATGAATTGCTTGCTGGCAAAACTGGTCCGCGTGAAAAAGATTTCAACATGCGCTGGGTTGCATGTATGGTGGGCGATATTCACCGTATTCTTTGCCGCAGCGGTATCTTCATGTATCCATACGATTTTAAAGATCCGAAAAAAGCTGGCCGTCTTCGTTTAATGTACGAAGCAAACCCAATGAGCATGCTGATGGAACAAGCTGGCGGCGCTTCAACCACTGGCCGCGTACGTATTCTTGACATTCAGCCTACTGAATTGCATCAGCGCGTTCCTGTCATTATCGGCTCTAAAAATGAAGTCGATCTTGTGACTGGCTACCATAACTAATACACCCTACTTTTCTCTTAAAGCGGTGATCAGCATGCCTGATCATCGTGGACATATCTCCCATGGCTACAATCTTCCTTGAGTCGAAAGACAACCCGAAAATCAAGCATTTACGCGGTTTAATCGATCAAAACTCATATCGTAAGAAACAGGGTCAAACGGTACTAGAGGGCACACACTTGTGTCTTGCATGGCTGCAGGAAAATAGAAAAATTAATTCTATTTTTACCACTGAGCATGCTTTAGAACATCCAGACTTTGAAGAAATTCTGCAAACGTATACGGGCCATATTTTTGTCATTGGCGAATCACTGTATAAAGATCTCAGCACCTTAGGCACGACACTTGCCTGCTTAGCCATTATTGATTTGCAAAGTTCAAGCCATGCACTGCAATTTGATGCAGACACCTTAATCTTGGAAAATGTTCAAGATCCAGGCAATGTCGGTACTTTATTGCGTTCAGCTGCAGCTGCAGGTATTAAACAAGTGGTCTGCACCAAAGGATCTGCTTCGCTCTGGTCACCGCGGGTGCTGCGCGCAGGCATGGGGGCTCATTTTTCATTGCATACCTATGAAAATATTGCCTTAGAAGACATTCTGCCGCGTTTTGAAATTCCTGTGTATGTGACCAGTTCACACCGTTCGACCAGCTTATACTCAAAAAATTTAAGCAAGGCCTGCGTATGGATTTTGGGCAATGAAGGCCAAGGCGCCAGTGACTATGCCTTAGCCAATGCAGAAGCAGTGGTCATCCCTCAGCCAGGCGGTCAAGAATCTCTAAATGTTGCCATTGCAGGTTCAGTATGTTTCTTTGAAATGGTTCGCCAACGCCTTTAATACATTATTTTGCGTTAATTGGGTCCGCCCAGTTTAAAAAATAGATTAAACTAGAAAAATAACAATTTATTTGTCAACCAAACCATTGTTTTCAACGTTATATAGGTATGAACTTGAAAACGATGGTGGGTATCCAATGACAGGATTTTCCATCTCTATGGATTTAGCGCCAAAGCAGTCAAATACGGCAGACCCGAGTGTTCTTAAGAGCACGGCTGAGTCACGCCTGAAGCACTTCATGCATGAAGTGACTGGACGCGCTTTGGTGATGATGGAAAACGCGACCCAAAACCAGCAAGGCATTGCGATGGATTTGGTTCAGGAAGCGTTCATCTCCTTGCATAAATCATATGCAGATAAATCCACTGAAGAATGGTATCCCCTGTTCTACACCATCTTAAACAACAAATTGCAAGACTGGCGCCGTAAAGAAGCCCGTCGCGCTCAACCTTTTTCTTTTTTTAGAAAAGTCAGCTTAGATGATGATGATTTTGAGCTGAACGATGTTGTTGATGAATCAACCCCTAATCCATTTGAGTTTATTGACCGTGAAGTAACTGCGGAAGAAATTCAGGCAGCGATTGCTCAGCTGCCGGTACGCCAGCAGCAAGCTTTTATGCTACGGGCATGGGAAGGTTTTGATACTCATACAACTGCAGAAATTATGAATTGCACTGAAGGCAGTGTAAAAACCCATTATCACCGTGCTATACAAGGCTTACGCACTGCATTAGCACATTTGAATCCACATCTGGGAGGGTCATCCGAATGAAACAAGATGATTTCTTAAAGCAAGTAACTTCCAAACTTGATGGACTCGCACAGCACCATGCTCAAAAGCCTGCTGTGATGAATAATGTTCTTGAAAATATTCATGAACGTGAAACATCGCGTTATGGCTTATTGAAAATGTCAGGCTTTGCTTTAGCCGCGGCAATTGCTGGCTTTGTTGTATTGCCAAATTCAGTGACAACACTGAATGAAAAACCGCAGAATCAAGTTGTTTCAGCACCTAAGCTTTCCCCGCAAATGGTTGAAGACTTAGAAATGTTAATGGTTTTAGGTGAGGACAAAGCTCCACATGGCAGCTAAAAAGTTAGCAATCGCTTTCTGTGCATTCAGCTTCCTGCAAACCAGTTTTGCAGGTTTTGAACGTTTTTGGATTTTTTCTAAAAATGCAGATACCCAAGTCAATGAAACATGGGATTCCTTATCTGACTCTGAACAAGCGGCACTCATCAAGCGCTATCAATCACTCAAAGAAATTCCAGCTGAACAAAGCAACAGCTTGCAGCAGCGCATGGACTGGTTTAATCAGCTTCCTGATAATGAAAAACAAAAGATGCGTGAAACTTGGCAAAAAATGAGCAGCCAAGAACGTCGCGAATTAGCGCAGCGCCTGCAGAAAGCAGCTCCAGACGAACGGACTGCAATCCGTGAAGAATACATAGATAAATATTTAAGCCCTGAAATCGTGCATCACTGATAGATATTAAGCAGCCTATTCATCAAGAGCGGTTTAACCGCTCTTTTTTTGTAATTTTAGATCGTTCTGCACCTCACATATTCACCGCTATCAACATTTAGAACTGCAAACAAAAAGACCTCTATCTAGAGGCCTTTTTATTTAAAACAGCTGCTTAAAATCAGCGTTTATAGGATTTTCGCATTCTAAATAATGCCAGCCCCGCTAAAGCAGCCAAACCAAATACACTCGCTGAACCGCCTCCACTAGAAGTAGCATTTGTATTTTTAGCTTCATTCAAGAGTGTAATCGTCGCTTTACTTGATTCCAAACCTTCGGAATCGTAGACTTTATAAATAATTGAAAATGGGAACTGGTTGAATGTATTTTTTGAAGAAAACTCAATCATTCCGCCATAACAAATATTACGCTGATTACCGTCAGGGCATGATCCACTATATTCTGCTTTAAAGTTTAAGCCAGCAGGAATGCTCTCAAAAAAGATTGGCGTATCATGACCTTCTGTATTTTTATGCCAGAGTTTCTTTCCTGCAGGCATGGTTGATAAAAGACCATCCCCTTCATCACTATCATTTTCTAACGGATTTACTCGAACGGTTAAGTTGGTATCCTTCGTCATTAAATACCGATCATCCACTGCAATTGGCACGATATTCTTAAATTGAGCAGTCAAAATTCCCGTTGACTCCTGCATATCACCGGTTTTTTCCTTCAGGGTGTATTGGCAATACGCAGATTCATCACCGATTGTGGTATTTCCGCCAGTTCTATAGGTAACAACCCGTTTTAGATTTGCATCCCAACGGCAAACCAAATCTAAGAGATCCCCCTTGTATACAGGCTTTCCTGTGCTATCTACAGAGATCTCCGTACCAATGCCGATCGGTTTTACGATGACATCATAATTATCTGCATCTAAAGGCTTATATTTTCTTTCAGCTGTGCTGCCCACATTCATTTCTTGAGCTAAAGCAAGTACAAATGGATCAATATAAATTGCGCGGTAGAATAAATTATTTTTTAATTTCGCCAGATAATCTTCCGCTTCTTTTAAATCTGCCTGGTTTGCTGTTTTGAATTCTTTGCGATCAGGGTCAGCAATATCCGCCTTAAATTGATCAATTTGCGCCTGCAAATTATCCAGCAATTGCTTTTGCGAAGAATTGCTTAACTCCTTAATATCAGCAGCTGAAAAATTTAATTTTTCAACAGAACCAATATCACAGGTATTTTCCATGCTTGGGTTCAACATTAATGAAACATCAGCATTTCGCGCAATGCCGCGCTGGTCATACTCAGTACATTCTGATGAACCAATATTCATTAGACTTGAACCCGAAACACCATCAAGCGGATAATACAAAGGCAAGAACATATTATAAATTGATGCTTGCTGATATCCAGTCAATAACTGTGCCATGGCGACACCAGATACATCAAGATTTTTACTGCTATCTGTGGCAGCCGCAAGAGCCTTCGCTGGAATTACGCAATCTGAATTCGAAATACCTGCTGCATTGTTAATAAAACTGAACTGCAGTGATTCATCAGGCGTTTGACTATTCAAATAACGGCAAGACTTGCCATTACCATCACTAGTGCCGTTAAAAGCTAAAATATTATAAGAAAAAGATTTAGACCCATTATTGTCATAATAGAAGGTACTGAAAGCGCTATTTTCTACAATGGTATTGCTGCGCAAGGACAATTCTGAATATGGACTTAAGCGGTCCAGTCCATCTGAAATTGCACGGATAATACTGCCATTTGCAGCACTGGCTGTATTTTTAGCAAGGGTGTTTGCTTCTAGCTTCACCGCATTGCTGCCGCATAAATCAATTGTACTTAAACTTGATGCATTACCATTTTTAACAATACTGCTTTGTGAAACACTGACCACAGGCTGATTGTCATTCAGATTTCCTAGGCAGCTCATAGCCAGCACACTGCCTTTCGGCGCATTATTATTTTCAATGCGCGTACTGTTAATATTGACTTCTTTTTCCGCATCAAGCGCAAGCATATACAATGCGCCGCCTGCTTTGTCTGCCTTAGAGTTCAAAATTGCGCTGTTTCTGATTGTAAAATTACTGCCTGCATATATAGCGCCGCCATAATCTTTAGCATAGCCATTTTTTAGCGCAACACTATCCAGCTGTACTTCTGCACGTGTTTCTGATGTATTGAAAATTCGTGAATTGCCATCTTTAACTTCAATAACAGATTTTATATCTTCAAATGCAGGATACTCACTTGTCAGTGCGCTCTTAACTGTATAGTTATTGCGGTTTTTCCCCACAATAACAACCGAAGATGCTGGCGCAAGCTCTCCGCGCGTCAGCAAATAAGTCCCTTCTTGCAGCTGAATATGATCTGTTTGCGCAATCCCTGTTTTCCCTACACTGCAGCCGCCGTAGGCAGCATTTTTCTGTGCTGTAATAATTGCTTCGCGCAATGAGCAATTATTTGGATTTTCGCCCATTTCATCTACAAAAGTATTCACATAGATAGTTTGATCATCCGCTGCCATAAGTGACATTGCGGATAAAACCATTAGGCATAGCAGTCCTTTTTTATACTGTTTCATGGCTTGTCCCTAATTATTATTTGAATCGACGCAGACCGATTAAACCAAGCAATGACATCAAGCTGAATAAACCTAATGCGCCGCCTGATGTTTCAACAGTCTTACTTTCCATAGTTCCATTTGGCTCTTGGTAAATCGTAACCAAAGCACTGATATATTTAGCTTCTACTTGCTCATTAAAACGCGTAGATGAAGTGATGATCTTAATATTAAAATCGTCTGAACCATGCCAATTGCCATTTGGCGTATAGGTTAAATCACCATTCAAATTCAGCACGGTCTTGCCTTTGGACGCACTCCATTTCTGCTCAATCACCAAACAGCCATCCTGCCAAGGTGTACCCGCGGGATTAGGTCCAACTTCAGCTTCACATTGCTCTTTTGGCAGCAGATCACTGTCGCCTAAGGACTCTAAAATATTAAATTGCGCAATTTCACCATATTTAATATCTTTACCCAATTTCGCTATGCTGGTTGGCACTGTAACTTCTATTGCGCCGCGGTCACACCAAGCGTTGTCCATCAATCGTGAAGTGCCGCGCTGATCTGTCAACTCACAGGCAACAAAATTAACATTACCATTCGCTGTTGTTTCGCCTTTGTTCAGAATCGGGCTGGAAAATACATTGGCATAACTGAGCAGCATCCGTGGACGCAAGTAGCCAAGGAAGGTATTGCTTGGCGTTGAATAAGGGCACATCAGTGCATTGCTGTCATCCAGCAAAGTTTTACACACACCTTCATCATCCCCTGCAATGAGCTTCGGATTTTGCAATACGGTATTTTGATTTCCACTGATTCCTACTGGGCAGTCTGCTTGAGAAACGAGGTTATTAAACAATATGCTCTTATCTGATGCGGTATCTGCAACAGAACAATCCTGCAGTGTTCCTGCAAGATCATTGCCAATCACGATACTATTTGCCAAATAAGCTTGGCCAAACGCCGAGTCAAATATTACACCGCCTGTGTTTTTCATTACTGTCAGGTTATTAACGCCAAGGCCATCCTTTAAATTAACCGCAAAGCCTTTATTTTTAAAAAATGTACTGTTAAAGATGTAATTAATGCGTGATGGAAAAGTCAGTTTATCGGCGTTTGCACTGCCAGCCAATGTAAATACAATGGCTTGACCTGAGGTGCTGGTGTTATTTTTAAATACGGTGTTGTCAATTTTAAAACTTGGGGCCTGCGCATATACCGCTGCGCCATCTACTGCCTGATTATCTGCAACCAATACATTCATCATTTTTAAACTGCTGGCTACAGTGGTTGAACTGGAGCTTAGGCCCACATTATAAATCGCCCCGCCTAATCGCGCATAGCCACCTAAAAGCTTGACACTGTCCAAAGTCAGCGCTTTGTTGTTGTAGATAATGCCGCCCTTATCAGCGCAAATGTTTTTACCGCAGCCCTGCAGATTGATCTCTTTCAAATTTACAGCTGCAGTTGAATCATCATCATTATCAATATAAAAAATTTGCTCTTGGCCTGTCATTTCAATCGTTGCATTATTCAGACCAGCGACAGCTGTTTCAGATACATTGGTATCGTAAAGTGTCTTAATATCCATAGACGATTTAATTTCAAGCTTCTTGACCAGCTTATAAACTTTATTTTTTTCAAGCGCGATAATTGAAGATGCATCTTTGCCGCCGCAGCCCATATAGCCATCGTCGGGGCGGTCATCTAAGTCAATATTTAAATATTCGACAGCTTCGCGAAGTGAGCATTCCTTGTCATCTTTTACGACGTCTTCTGTTGTTGTGATATTAATTTCTGCACTATAAGCATGCCCTGCAAAACACAGAACACCTATGCCTATGCTCCGTTTGAGCATACCTTTCTCCTTGTATCTTTTTATTTCTTTTTCTATTCTTGAGCCGCAAAATCCCTGCAGCACAGAATTATTTCGTGTACTTTGTCACAGCTAGAGTAATTACTCAAGATTTTTTTATGTTATCGATATTCATCAATTAAGGCATAAATTTGACGTAAAGCTGCATTGCTCAGCTTGGTTTTTTCGCCTTTTAATAGCTGAATCAGCTGCTCTAGAGACTGCAGCAGAATTGAGGCTTGATGCGGACCGTGCAGCAATAGATAATCAATAATCTGCTGATCAATATGAATACCTCTGCGGGAAAGTACAGATAATACAAGCGCCTGACGGTCAGCATATAAACTGCCATTTGGAACTTTAACACTGACTGCCTGTGTTAAGCGTGACTGTAAATCCGGCAATTCTAATTTTAATTCAATAGGCGCATAACGGGATGAAAAAACCAGCTGACCGCCGCCTTCATTATTATAATTAATCAGATGAAATACGGCTTTTTGCCAATGTGGCACTCCGCTGATCGCCTCGATATCATCTAAGGCAACCAAGTCGTATTGATCTAGTGATGTAATCGCTTCAGTCGGCGCATCCAGCAATTCAAGTAAAGAGACTTTAATTGCCAGTTTGCCAACTTCAAGATAAGAATCGCAAATCGCAGAAAGCAAATGGCTTTTGCCTGTGCCAGCGCCGCCATAGACATAAAAACGGTTCATGAGTCCCGCATGCAGCTGGCGCACGCCATCAATTACATGTCCCCAGCTCGGCCCTGAAAAATCACTGATTCGGGCATCAAGCTGAGGTTCTATATCTAACTGCAATTGACGCATATATGTATACGGGCCTTATTCATCTTTATTTTCAGATATATCGATCTTACTCGATTTTTCAGGATCTTGCAGAGTTTTTACTGCGCTTTCCTTTAACTCGATATCAATATCTGCCTGCTCAGTTTCAATTGAAATACTGCCTGCATTTGCAGCACTTATAGCCACAGATGAACCATAAAGCTGGCTTTGCTCATAGTACTCTCGGGCATGGCGAAGCAATACAACAATAACAGCCGCTACAGGCAAAGCAATCAGCATGCCTAAAAACCCTGCCAGCTGTGCGCCCGCCAATACAGCAAATACGACTGCAACAGGTGAAAGGCCAATTTTATCACCCAATAAGAACGGCTGTAAGATGTAGCCTTCTACAGCCTGTCCAATCATAAATACCACCAGCACTAAAAACAGCTGCATCCAGTCTAAGCCAAATTGGAATAGCGTTGCGATTACAGCGGCAATAATACCTACGCCAAAACCTAAATAAGGAATAATACTGGCCAGACCTGCAACCATGCCAATGATCAAGCCGACTTCCAAGCCAATGATTTGCAGACCTACTGCGTAAACAATGCCCAGTAAAATCATCACAAGGAACTGCCCTTTTACAAAAGCGCCAAGCACACTGTGGCATTCGCCCGCAATTTTCAAAGTGCTTTTTTCATAAGGACGCGGAATCAGTCTGCGGAAACTGTCGAGCATGCGCTCCCAATCCAGCAGAAAGTAAAAGGTAATAATCGGGATCAGCACCACCGTGCCGCCAATTTGAATAAAGTTCAGGCCAGATTGGGCTACTTTCAGCAATACAGCCTGAACGCTGTCTGCGCTGTAATTGGTTTGAATATAGTCCATGATGGCTTTAGACATCTGCTCGGTGTCTATTTCCATCGGCACTAAATTAAAGGTGCCCGACAGCCAAGGCAGGAAAGTATAGTTCACCCAATGTATGCCAGCAGGAATGCTGGTTTTTGCATACATCAGCTGCTTCCAAACCAATGGCGCCAAATACCACATTGCCCAAGTCAAAACCACACCAATGCCGATAAACACAACACTGATTGAGAGCCAGCGCGGCAAACCGATTTTGTGCAGCTGATTGACCAGCGGACTGAATAAATAAGCAATAAAAAAAGCTGCAATAAAAGGAAGCACAACAGGCTTCAAAAGGTATAAAACCCAAAGGATTAATGCGATGCCTGCAAGAATAAAAATGCGGCGTAAGGTCTTATCAACCATAAAAGTTCGCCCTTTTTTCCATTTAATCGTTTTAGAAAGAAAAATATTTCAGTAAAGATAGCATTTTAGCGCATAAATAACATAAGTGTTTCGTATATTCAGGTATAATCGCCCCGCGAATGCGGAGACTTCATTATGAGCAACTCAACTTCTACCCCAAACACTGGTTTAAGCTATAAAGATGCAGGTGTCGATATTGAAGCGGGCGACGCGTTAGTCGATCGTATCAAATCTGTCGCGAAACGTACTGCACGTCCTGAAGTAATGGGCGGACTAGGCGGCTTCGGCGCACTTTGTAAAATTCCTAAAGGTTATGAAGAACCTGTTCTCGTATCTGGCACAGACGGTGTTGGTACAAAATTACGTTTAGCACTTAACTTAAACCGTCATGACACTATTGGTCAAGACTTGGTTGCAATGTGTGTAAACGACCTTCTTGTGTGCGGTGCAGAACCGTTATTCTTCCTTGACTATTATGCGACTGGCCACTTAAACGTAGATGTTGCTGCAAATGTTGTTACTGGTATTGGCGCTGGCTGTGAACTTGCAGGCTGTGCATTGGTTGGCGGTGAAACTGCTGAAATGCCAGGTATGTATGAAGGCGAAGACTATGACCTTGCAGGTTTCTGCGTAGGTGTTGTTGAGCAAAGCAAAATTATTGATGGCACTAAAGTTAAAGCGGGTGACGTTTTAGTTGGTGTTGCATCTTCTGGCGCTCACTCAAATGGTTATTCTCTGCTTCGTAAAATTTTAGACGTGAAAAACGTTGATTTAACACAAATCGTTGATGGTCGCCCACTTGCTGATGCAGCAATGGAACCAACACGTATTTATGTTAAGCCGATTCTTGAATTACTAAAACAAGTTGATGTTCACGCTATGGCGCACATCACTGGCGGCGGTTTACCAGGCAACCTTCCACGTGTTCTTCCAAATGGCGCTCAAGCTGTTGTGAATGAATCATCATGGGAATGGCCAGAATTATTCAAACTGCTTCAAAAAGAAGGCGGTGTTGAACAATTCGAAATGTACCGCACATTTAACTGTGGCGTAGGTATGGTCTTAGTTGTAGATGCTGCTGATGCTGACAAAACTGTAGAATTGCTAAATAGCCTTGGCGAAAAAGCATTCACAATGGGTCATATCGCAGACAACGCTGAATCAGTTGAAGGCGCTGACGAAAAAATCCGTGTGATTTTTGCGTAATCCGTTCCAATGATTAAAATTGCTGTCCTTGTTTCAGGCAGTGGAAGTAACCTGCAAGCGCTGATTGATGCCAATCTTTCCGGTGAAATTGCAGGTGTTATTTCCAACAAGCCTGAAGCATATGCCTTAGAACGTGCAAAAAACGCGGGGATTGCAACTGCGGTTATTGAGCATAAGCAGTACCCAAACCGCGAAGCTTTTGATGATGTCATGCATCAGCAATTGCTGGATTGGGATGTGGATTTGGTCATTTTGGCAGGCTTTATGCGCATACTCAGCGCGAAGTTTGTTCAAGCATGGGAAGGGAAAATGATTAACATCCACCCTTCATTGCTGCCCAACTACAAAGGCATGCATACCCATCAGCGTGTGCTGAATACCGGTGATACGCTGCATGGCTGCACTGTGCATTATGTCACTGCAGAATTAGATGCAGGCCAAGCACTGGCGCAAGGTGTGCTAAAAGTGACTCTGCATGATAATGCAGATACTTTGGCAAATCGCGTGCATGTACTGGAGCATCTCATCTACCCGCAAGTTGCGGAATGGATTTGCAGCGGTAAGATTCAGCATACAAAACAGGGGGTGCTGTATCACAACCAGCCTATGCTGGAACCTGTACAATTCTGCAAGCTCTAAGCAATTATAAAACTCAATAATGAACGCATCTTCGGATGCGTTTTTTTATTTTTGCACCTGAATCGACTCAGCATGTGCTTAAAAATAAAGGCACAAACACCTTGTTTAAAATGTTCAACTTTATGATGAATATGTGTTTTTTCGTTAATTGATTCGTTTCTACATCATTAAAAATATAAGCTGATAACACTTTAGAAATATGACATCCTTTTTAAATGCGGAGAAAATCACATGTTAAAAACCATCAAAATCACGACTTGTGCATGTATAGCATTGGCTATGGTCGGTTGTGCTACAACACAAAATCCAGCCACTGACCGTAATTTAGGTAAGCTACAAAACAAAAACTGGGTTGCGAGTGAAATTCAAGGCGTTAAGCTTGAAGCTGATCCTACTAATTCAAATGTACCGAGCATTGCGTTCGACAATACCCGTGTCAGTGGTTCGGATGGCTGTAATCGATTCATGGGTGGATATGCTGTACAGAACACTAAAATCCAATTTTCCAATCTTGCTTCAACACAAAAAGCCTGTTTGACTGCAACAAACATTCCTCAAAGTTTTAATCAAGCATTGAGCCAAGTCACTCATTATGACGCCTCTAAAGATGAGCTGAAATTTTTAGATAGCAATAACAACGTTATTTTGAAATTTGAAAATGCGAAATAATTGTTAAATTTAACGACGGCCTTTATAAAAAAAGCACTCAATGGAGTGCTTTTTTTATAATAAATAATATTTATTTTTCCAGAAGTTGATCAACTAAAGGGAAAATTTTAGATTCATTGCTTTTGTATTTTGTTGGATTCAACAATCCACCAGCATGTAGCTTATATGTAGCAGTCCTTAATGGTTTTCCTTCTTTAAATAACTTTAACTCAGCAAGCGTTAAAACCATTGAGAAATCCCATTTTTGAAAAGCCATATATTTTAAAATATAGCTGCAATGTTCTGGCGTATTCAGGTTATAAATCTGACTTGTAATACCTTGATGATCAAGCGCCTTCGTCAATATGTTTTCAAAATCTGCAACGATTACTTTCGGATTATGCTCAATACAAATATGCCGAATTTCCTGCTTATCAATATCATTCAAACTTGAAATCTGGGTACTGGCACAACCAACCAAAGGCAAAAGCATCATCAAATAAATACATTGATGTCTCATACATTATCCAGAATGAATGATCTGTTTGAGCAACTTCACAGTTTCTGCCGGCTGTTCCAATGGGAACATATGGCTGCCCTTTGCTACTGTATATGATATGCCAAATTTCTTTTTCACCATTTGCGGGAAACCATGGCCAATAAAAGGCCCTTTTTCGGCAGCGATATAATGTGCAGGCACTTTCAGCTTAGGCTGAGGCAGCCACCATAAAGATGGATTGGTTCTAAAGATATTCACTTCATCCATCTTAGCAATAGTCAGCTCTACACCGCCCCGCTGCTGATCATCCATCAATGCATGATCAATATACGCTTGGAAACAGTCCTCATCAAAATGCTGGTAAAAGCCTTTCGGACGGAGTAATTCTGCCGCCTGTTCTCGACTATCCCAATGATCCCTGCGGCGCAGCGATAGAGATGCAGGCGACATTTTATCCACTGCCTTGAGTTTCAGTGTTTTTGCGATATGCAATGCAAATGACTCTTTACCCATGATCAATGGCGGATCAATCATCACTACCTGTTCAAACAGTTCAGGACGCGCCAAAGCAGCTTGAAAGGTCAATACTGCACCCAGTGAATGACCTAAGCCAATCACTTTACGGCCATTAGACTGACGGACAATGCTGTCTATTACCTGCTGCGTCAGACTGACCCAGTGATTATCAATAGGATAACGCTTATCTGGCCCCAATAAAGGCACATAAATCACGTCATACTGGTCTTGCAATAAATCAAACAGCTTTTGATAGACTTTTGAAGGCACGCCATTGGCGTGCGCAAAATGGATTAATGGTTTCATTGCAGTTTTGTAGTGTTCTCTGTTTGAACTTGCTGTGACAATGCAGCAGCAAAACCTTGACCAATCGATGAGCCCATACGGCCCAGCACTGAATCAAAAGGACTGTATTCAATGGTGTAATTGACCGCTTTCTCAGTTTTCAATTCACGTTTTAAAGTATTTAAACTGCCGACACGGTCTGCAATACCCAGCTTAACCGCCTGATCGCCTGTCCAAAATAAACCTGAGAAAATTGCAGGATCATTGGATTTCAGCTTTTTACCGCGGCCTTGTTTAACTGCATTGATAAAATGATCATGCACATTGTCCAATACACCTTGTACATGGGCTTTTTGAGCAGGATCAACCGGCTGTGTCATGGACAGCAAGGCTTTATTTTCACCAGATGTCATTGTACGGTCTTCAACACCCAGCTTTTGCATCAAGCCGTTGACACCGTAGTTAGGCATAATGACACCAATAGAACCGACCAAGCTTGATGGATTCACAATGATCTCATCTGCTGCAGATGCGATGTAATATGCCCCTGAAGCGCCTGTATCGCCAATCACGGCATACAGTTTCTTATCAGCATGCTGTTTTTTCAAATACATAATTTCCTGCCAGATTTCATCTGACTGAACTGGCGAACCGCCCGGAGAATTAATATTCAGTACAACAGCTTTACTTTGTTTATTTTCAAAAGCTTTTTTGAGTGAACGAATGGTATCGGTGCTATTTACACTTTGCTTATCCGCTGCAATCGTCCCGACAATGTCGACAACTGCAAGGTGTGAACCCGATGCCCCAACGTCATCAGTGGTCGCTGTACTGCAGCTTTTGCCTAAAGCAATCAGTACAAATAAAATATAGGCGAAAGTTAAGAATTTAAAGAAAATCCCCCAGCGTCGAGCTCGGCGCTGCTCTACAACAGAAGCAAGAACGACTTTTTCAAGCAGTTTCCATTCATTGCCAGTTGGTTGCTGGCTATTTTGCTGAGTGTTATTTATTTCGTGTTCAGGTTTTGGTGGCCAATCGGACATAAAAAATCCAATAAAACAGTTATGATGTCATCCATTATATACATGGAAAGTACTGGAACTGTCTAAACATCGTTTTTTATCCTATAATTAATTTATCATTTTAATATGTCCTTTTGACTTATAGCCTAATGACCGAACATCATCCTATAAATACAACGTACCGTTTATTGAAGTTTATCAGCCGCCAGCCCATTCAATTTTCCCGTTTTATAGCAAGAGCCCTTGCCGGTTTAGTCAATACGCTAAAAGTGTCCAAAACCTCTGAAACTATTCGGCTCAATTTAAAAATAGCGCTGCCTGAACTGAGTGATGCCAAACGTGAAGAAATTACAGCTCAAGCGATTCGAAATGAGCTGATGTCTTATTTTGAATTTTTCAGTATTTGGGGTTCAAGCAATCAAAAAAACTTATCCCGCATAGCGCAGGTGCATGGTGAGCACTATTTTCATTCAGCTTTAGCTGAAAATAAGGGCTTAGTGCTGATTATTCCTCATTTTGGCACTTGGGAAATTATGAATGCCTGGATTGCGCAGTTTACTCAAATGACCATCATGTATAAGCCTGTTAAAAATCCAACGGCTGATAATTTTGTCCGTAACGCCCGCAGCCGTGAGCAAGCCAATTTAGTCCCAACCGATGAGTCGGGTGTTCGTCAGATTTTTAAAGCGCTCAAACAAGGCGGCACAACCGTCATTTTACCTGATCATACACCCAACGTTGGCGGTGAAATGATTCCATATTTTGGGCTGCCGCTTGCCACCAGTAATTTAAGCGCAAAATTAATTCAAAAAACCAAAGCAAAAGCTTTATTTCTTTACGCAATACGCAATGAAAATGGCAGCTTTGACATGCATATTGAACCGATTGATGAAGCGATTTACCAAGGTTCTGCAAATGATGGAACCCAAACAATTACCCACGCCTTAGAGCAACTCATTCGACGCCAGCCTGAACATTACCATTGGAGCTATAAACGCTTTAAAGCCAATCCCAAAACCAATTCTATTTACAACTTACCTGCAAACCAAGCAGTTGAATTAGCTAAAAAAATCATCAATGAAACGCGATCAGAAAAAGCTGCAGTTCCGCAATTTGAATCAGACAATGCGCCTGCAGTGCATTAATTTTTCAGCCATTTCCATTGGTCGCGAGCAAAATTGGTCTGAATTTTTCCTTGCTGCTCAATAAATTGAATGGTGCCTTGCTGGCTGGTCACCCACAATGGAATATGCAGCTGCTTCAAGCGCGCTTGGGTCAGTTTGCTTGGATGCCCATATCTATTGAATTTTCCCGCCGATGCAATCGCCAGTTTCGGCTTTAGTCCTTTCAAGAAACCATAAGCCGAGCTGTGCTGACTGCCGTGATGCCCCAAAATCAACACATCAACTTTTAAATCAGGATAACGCTGCAGAATATCAAATTCTGTTTCCCACCCTGCATCGCCCATAAGCAGAAAATTTTGATACGGCGCCGCATCTTTTAGCTGTACATACAGCACACATGAATTCTCATTTTTACTGCGCATTGCAGAATTTAACTGCGCTTTTGTTGGCGACAGCACTTCAATGCTGATGCGCTTAGACAATTGCCATCGCTGACCTTGATCGCATGTTTGGAATTGGGTTTGGACCGGCATTTCCGGCTGTTCACTGCCAATCAGCTGGCGTATAGGCAAATCACTGCGTATAGATAGATAGCCGCCGCTATGGTCTTGATCCAAATGCGTTAAAACCAGTTGATCTAGCTCGCTTACCGCGTTAACCGCTAGAAAGGGCAAAATGATCTGCCTGCCGACACTGAACTTTTCTTCATCATAATTGCCGCCCATATCCACCATCATCGCATGCTGCTGCTCGCGCAAAAAATGGCTTGCCCCTGCCCGACGTCCAAAACCGTCAACTCCAGCGGATGCGGAGTACAGCCTTTCAAACATAAAGCCAATACCCCCAATGCCGCCCAAGCCCGTGGTAAAACGCCCCGCGGAGAAAATAGAATCAGCAGGCTTAAGGCCAGCAATATCAGCATGGATGAATTAAATGCTATGGCGCTTAACTTGGGATTAAATAGATGATCCAATATATCCAGAAAGGCCAGCAGCAGCCCCAATAACTGATCATTCAAATAAAAAAGCACAGCAGCCAGCGGTTCAGAAATGCCATAGCTTATCGCTGCTATAATATCTAAAGGAACAACCAGCAGCCCCAGCCAAGGAATCGCCACAATATTGCTCAGCGGCGTAATCCAGGACACCTGCTTAAAAAATAAAATCATCAAAGGAAAAAGCGCTAAAAAGATTTTCCACTGTGATTCCACCAGCAGCTGCAGCCCAAGCCAGAGTCTCTTTTTCCAGCCCATATAAGTTTGCATTTCAGTTTGCTGCTTCTGCAGCGTCTGATAGACTCGCAGCAAAATAAAGCATGCGCCATAAGACAGCCAAAACGCAGCAGACAAAATACTAAAAGGATCAATCAACAGTAAAATTGTGGCGCTCAGCAACAGCAGTTTCAACGGCTGCAGTTTTTGCTGCAGCAGCATAATGACACTACCCAAACAGCACATCAATAAAGTTCGCACAGCAGGAATTTCAAAGCCTGCAAATATGCAATACAGCGCGACACAGCAGATAAAAGGAATAATCAGCAAATATTGCTTAGGAATAATGAGGTATAACTGTGGGCGATAACGCGCAATGAAAAACTGAATGAGTCCACTCACCATCATGGCGAAAATCACCACATGCGGGCCAGAAATAGCCAGTAAATGACTCATGCCAAAACGCTGAAACTGTTTTTTAGTCTCCTGATCGAGAAGACTTTCATCTCCAGTCAATAAGGCCAGCAGCAGCCCTTTATGCCTGAGTGGCTGCTGCTGTAGAAAATGGCGGAATTTCAAGCGCAGCTTTTCAATGCTCAGCTGAAGCTGTTTTAATCCGCCGCCATGTCGCTTAACTTCTTTATAAAATCCTAAAGCCATAACCTGATCTGCACTTAATGCTTCGATCTGCTGAGGTTTAAAACCAGAAGAAATTTTCTGCTGTGCATACCAGCGCTCTTGGTCAAAGGCGCCTGCCGTTGCGTAACCATGCGCAGGCCGCAATTCTCCGCTTAAACGGTAATACTGTCCCAGCTGCATTTCAGTTTGTGCAGTACCATTATGCGCCATGGAAATAAAAACTAAATATTGCAGAGTACGGTTTTGATTTCCGCTGCTATAGCCATTTAATACCTGAACTTTTTGCTGAATGCTACGCTCACCCAACTCATTTAAATGTGCTACATAAACGATCAGCTCGCGATGTTCAGGTTTACGTTCTACCCCTGATAAATACTGCTCTAATTGCAAGTTTGCATAGCCTGCACCTAAAAAAGCTGCCAGCCCTATACTCATGAAAATATTTAAAGTTTTAAAGTGAAAGTGTTGTGTTTTAATCAGAGGGTGTATTAACCGCTGCATTAGCAGCCAAAGCGCGGCAACAGCAATAACCATCCCAAAACTTGTATGTAGAGCCTGAAGTGTCAGCCCATTCTTACCCATACAGGAAACACCTAATATCCAGCCTAGGCAAAACCATTGCAGCATTATTTTTATTCTGTATTTATCTTTATTGGGCGCAATAATAAAGCCCGCCGAGGCGGGCTTCAATCTATAGCTGAAAGTTCAAATGAATTAGGTTTTATCTACCCATAATCCATCCTGCATATGCAGAATTGAATCCCCAGACTGCGCTAAATGTTCATCATGCGTCACAATCAGCATCGCCATATTGAATTCTTTACGCAGCTCAGTCAGCAATTCAAAAATTTTCACTGCGGTTTTACGGTCCAAGTTGCCTGTAGGCTCATCCGCCATCATCAGTTTAGGTTTTGTCACCAATGCGCGTGCCAAAGCGACACGCTGGCGCTCTCCGCCCGACAACTCACCCGGTTTATGGGTAACGCGGTGTGATAAGCCTACGCGTTCCAGCAGATATTCCGCCTGCTGCTTCACATCTTTGTAATTGCTTCCTTTACGCAGCATCAACGGCATAGCGACGTTTTCAAGCGCGCTGAATTCTGGCAGCAAGTGATGAAATTGATACACAAAGCCGAGATGTTCATTACGGATATAACCGCGCTCGGCTTCGCCCAAAGTATCAAAGCGCTGACCATTAATCAGCACTTGACCCGATGTTGGACGGTCTAAACCGCCCAATACATGCAGCAAAGTACTTTTACCCGAACCGCTCGACCCAACGATCGAAACAAACTCACCTGCTTTAACTTGCAGTGATAAACCCCGAATCACATCAACCGAAGTTTTACCGTCAGTAAATGATTTTGTGATGTTTTGCGCATCTAAAATTAAATTACTCATAACGCAACGCCTCCGCCGGCTGAATTTTCGCTGCACGGAACGCAGGGTAAATTGTCGCAATAAAACTTAAGCCCAAAGACAAGCTCACAATAACAACCACATCCTGCCAGCGCAGATAAGATGGCAAATAGTTAATGAAGTAAGCATCAAACATATTTAAGCCAAGGCTAGTATTCAGCCATCCGACCAGACTGCTGATACTGGTTGCCGCAATCACGCCAAGAATGGCGCCAGCTACCGTTCCAATCACACCAATTACGGTCCCTTGAACCATAAAAATGCGGGTAATGGTGCTTGGAGATGCCCCCAATGTGCGCAAAATTGCGATGTCAGATTTTTTATCCGTCACCACCATTACCAAGGATGAAACAATATTAAAAGCTGCCACCAAGACAATCAGGAACAGCAGCAGGCTGACCATGGCCTTTTCCATTTGAATAGCGCTGAATAAATTGCCGTGTGTATAAGTCCAATCCGATGCATAGAAGTTTGCAGGCAAATCACGGGCAATCTCTTGAGACACCTGCGGCGCGGCAAAAATATCATCCAGTTTCATACGAATGCCTTGTGCGCCATCAGGCAGGCGAAGCAAAGTCGACGCATCATTCAGTGCGATATAGCCCATCATGGAGTCAACTTCTGCGCCAATACTGAAAATTCCGACAATTTTAAAACGTTTAAAGCGCGGCACGACACCAGCTGGTGACGGGGTAGCTTCTGGCAGCACCAACGTGATATTGTCATTTAAACCCAGACCCAAAGCATCGGTCAGCTGTTTGCCCAGTACAATGCCAAACTCGCCTTTTTTCAGGTTGTCGATGCTGCCTTCAACCATATGATCTTGGATGATTGAGACCTTTTTTTCATACTTCGGCTCAATCCCTGTGACCATAACACCAGAGACTTGCCCTTGCGCAGTCAGCATGCCTTGAAGCTGTGTAAAAGGCGCTACGCCTTGCACATGCTCATGGTGTTCAATTTTCTTTGCAAGTTCTGGCCAATTTGTTAAAATTTGTGTTGAAGAAACAGTAGCTTGAGGTATCATTCCCAAGACACGATTTTTCAATTCTCGGTCAAATCCATTCATTACCGATAAAACAGTAATGAGTACGGCTACACCAAGGGTTAAGCCGATCATAGAAACCAGAGCAATAAAAGAAATAAAGTGGTTACTGCGCCGTGCGCGAGTATATCTCAAACCTATATACAGCGAGATTGGTTTAAACATAACCATTTAGTCCGAGGTAATAATTATGGAAAATTTACAGCATCAGAGCGGGAATTCGGAACGCCGCGTCATGTCACGCATAGATGCTGCCTTGCGTATTAATTATCAGATCATTTCTGATGATGTTGCGCTGAATGATCCTTACGATCCTAATTTTGTCTTGCCGCGCTATTTTCTACTACTTGCAGAATTAGATCAATTTGATCACGCGCTTAACTACGAATTAGAACAATTAGCTGAGAAAGATCAACAAATTGCTCGAATCTTATCCTTATTTAATCAAAAGTTAAACCTGATTACGGGGTCTTTGTACGATGCAATTGTACAAAGCATGTTACCTATCCCTGAACATGTGAATTTTTCTGAAACTGGCCTGAGCTTTTTCAGCGACCGCCCTATTCAGGAAGGCACTTATGTTCATGTTACCCTGAGCCATCCTGAAAACTTCTTCCATATCGCGGCAATCGCGCAAGTGGTGTACAGCCGTCAGGAAGATAATGGCAAATACCGTACTGGCGCTTATTTCATTACGCTGCATGCGCAGGATCGCGTTAAATTGTCAGAATGCATTTCATTAACACAGACTAAAGGCTAAAGCTTTAATCAGCCTTAATTTTTTTGGCGAGCGCTCTGCTCGCCTGAATATCTTGATAAAAATAAACCACTAATCCCGTCAGCATAATGGCAGCCCCTGCCAGCACTTTCAGGCTGATGTGTTCACCATTCAAGATCGCCCCAACCAGCATGGCAAGCATAGGCGTCAACACTGTGGTTAAAGATAAAGTTGCCGCCTGTACATTTTGCACCAGCTTAAAATAGCAGAACATAGCCACGACAGATGCCATAATTACCGCATAGAACAAACCAAATAGCGATTTAGCGCTCGGGATCTCTGTCGGCGCATGACTCCAAATAAACGGCAGCATGCACAGCGCAAATAAAGTCGAAACAATAATTGAACCCGTCGCCTGGGCCATAGGCTCGACAGGCGCATTGATTTTTTTGACCCAAAAAATAGAAGCGCAGTAAATAAACACACTTAACAGCATTAAACCAATGCCAATCGGCTGAATATGATGATTACTCCCACCGAGGCAAATCACCACCAAACCGCTTACAGCGATCAGCATTCCCAGCCACTGTATGCTGCGCAGCTGGATATGAAAGACAAAATAGCCAATAAAGCCGGTAATAATTGGAGCAAGGCCGAACATCAGCGCAATGATGCCAGAACTTAAATAATCCGTGGCCAAATAGGTGAAGATTTGCGAACCAATGAAACTGCAGGCGCCAGCCAAATAACTATGCATAGCCTGCGCATCCAACGGCAATTTCGCTCTGAACAGCAGCAATAGCGCAAGCGATAAAGGTAAGGCTAAGAAAAACCGCAAAGCCAGCGCCCATAGGCTGTGCAGGTCTTCAACACTCCAGACAATGGCCAAAGGCGTAGTTGACCAGATAAATACCAGCAAGGCATAGGTCAACATCAGGTTGGTTTTTGAGGGCATTTCAGACCGCCTTAATTCTGCTTATTTTTGTGCTGTTTTACGCTTTTGCTTTTGAATGGTCTGATCCAAACTGCTGGAAAATTCACGCTTATCACGTTCAGAAATAGGCGGTGGACCGCCTGTCTGTACACCTGCCCCACGTAAGCTGTCCATAAAATCGCGCAAATGCAAACGCGCTTTGACATTGGCAGTGGTATAGACCTCACCGCGCGGATGAATTGCAATACCGCCCTTTTCAATCACTTGTGCCGCCAGTGGAATATCTTGTGTCATCACAATATCGTTTTCTTTCATACGGTCGATAATTTCTTGATCGGCAGCATCCGCACCGCTCATGACCTGTATTGAATTAATACGCACCGATGGCGCGATGCCCACGTTTTGATTTGCAACAAATGTAACTTCAAGCTGATAACGGTCAGACGCGCGAAGAATCACTTCACGCAAAATTTTAGGCAGTGCATCTGCATCTACCCAAAGTTTAAATGGCAGCACAATCATTTCCAGTGCAAAAGTATGAGTTTCATTTTAACAAATCTACATGACAGAAATACGTGAAATTGCTCTATTTTGTGTACAGCTTTCTCAAAAATTGAGAATGCTGAATGCATCAGCTGCTTATTCTTATTTTAATGGGCATTCAGTCCTACAAGTAAATGAACAAAAATTCCTATCGAACTAGGACACTTGAATTAGGTTCTATCAAAGTGAATTCGTATAATCGCTATTACGTTAAATAAAAGATAGATGCCGATCAAATACTCTATAATTTACATATTATTGTTCATTCAGATTATAAAAATGCTAGATAGATTTACTAAATTGAAAACAGGAGAAAAAATAAATGCACTGCAAGAGGAAAGTTTTTCTTTTTTAAGAAAGCCATTGTTGAAATATGCTTTAAGGTATCAAGATACATACCCTTTTGATTTATTGCCCCCTGTTGAAAATTACTTAAATAAATTCCTTCAAAAAGATGAGCTTAATATCAATTCTATTGATCAATCAGTTAAGGATCTAATTGAAGTTGGAAGATTTGAATACTCTTTTAGCCTAAATGAGATTTCTGATGCGCTATCGATTTTAGTTAACACTGAAAATTTTAATAAAGAGTGTGTAATACAAGTGATTAATCATATTCTTGAAGCATTCTCATGTAATTTAGACGAGAAAGAATTTCTTGAGAGTGAAGACGAATATTTAATGAAATTAATCTTTCCTAAAAATTAAAATTTTCTAAAATTAACATAATACGCGTTATACGAATTATCTTTTATTGCATATAAATCATAATCTTCTGTTGATATCAAAAGCCCAAGTATGCGTACTTGGGCTTTTTTGTTGATTCTTCACGTTCTATGCCTACTATTCAACTAATGCTTTACAACTTGATGCAATCTGATTGAACGCTAAAGCAGAAAAATGTCCAGATGAAATAAGAATAGATGCTCAAGCACAGATTGATTTCGCCCAACAACAGCATAAACATTCATTTCTTTTCTTTAATTTTTACATGGTCTAGACTGAAAATAAGGGTTGAGTATGGAATATTTAGTGCTCAAGACTTGAAAATTGAAAATAACCCTCGATTTAATAGATAAATACAACCCAACATCAATTGTGCATATGAAAAATCAGAACAGACCAGACACTATCACCATTGAAGATCAAAACTTTGGCAGCCACATTGAGCACTGGTCTTTATTGACCTCGCAGCCAGGTGCTGATGTTCCTCAATGGCTAGGGCAAGCGCTGGATGCACCTATTATGCCAATGGGTCTATGCGCAGCAGAATGCGATATGGATGCCAGTACTTGGCTGATACAAGGTCCCAGCAAAGCACCCATACAGCTAAACCAAGTGATTGAAGTTGAGAATAACAAACCTAAAGCAGTTAAAACGGCATTCCCTAGTTTTGAAAGCCCTTATAAAATTAAAGCCAGTATTGACCGCATTATTAGCTGTAAATCCAATATTCAAGCGGTACTGTGTTTAAATCTAGGCGCCAACACATCGGTATATGCTTTTGACAGCCTTTATAGTGTGAACCAAAACCACTACGAAAAAAATCAAGATTACTTGGTGCAGCTGAACGGCTGGGCTTATGAATTAGAAGCCGTGGATGATCATGAGCATTTGGTTGTCGATGATCCTGCCTCAATCAAACATCACCGCGCGCTGAATGATATTTTAGCCGCCAACAATGGTGTGGCGCCTGCCAACTTACAAGAGCAGATTGAAGCATGGGAACCAAAATCTGAAGATGACAAAGCCCCTGTAACCGTCGATTTTTCTAAAATGGTCGCATATTTATACGGCGAAAATATGGGTCAGGAAGATGAAGCTTGGTTCCAAGGCAACATTGTAGGCAAATCAGCTATGCAGTTTATGGGCCAAGACTATACGCTGTATGATGTGACGCTGATTCATGAAGAAGACCAGCCAGCTGTGCTGATTCGGATTGCAAGCAAAGATACAGCCCACAAAGATTTTACAATAGGCCAATTCATTCGCGGCAATATTTGGATTCAGGCGAATATTTACTCAAAATATGCTTAATTTAAATTCAAAAAACAGCGGAAATATACTTCATGTATATTTCCGCTGTTTTTTTATACTCTACTAAAACAATCATTTTCTTAAAAATTCTAAAATAGGCTATTTTTTATCCACAACTCATAATCAAAAGTATCTATATTAAATTCAAAAAAAATGCACTTATCCACATTTTTAAATTCAAATAATAATCAAAATATTATTTTTCTTAATATGTATAAGAAATGTTTTAACCCTCGTGGTTAATATTTATACTATTGAAAAGATAAGGTTTTCTGAAAAGTACACAGGCTCCATAAAATAAATGAATTAATTTATGTATATATGGCCTCATAGTACTTTATTTAATCAATTTTTTATGGTAAAAATGCAAATTACAAATATAGGATTTAACGATAAATAGATCGGAAAATAAATATCTATGAAAATCGTGCAAGAAGAAAACTTACCGCAAGCCGGACACAGCCTAATTTCTCGATATCAAATCGAGCCTATGGCCTGCCTATTCTTTGCCTTAGGCATGATGATCTGTGCATATTTAGTCCACACATTTATTCTCTAATCCAACATATATAAAAAAAGCCCATCAAATGATGGGCTTTTTTGCTTTAAGGATTAAGCATTGCGTTTAGCAAAGTCATCCATAAATTTCACTAGCGCTTGAACGCCTTCCAATGGAACCGCGTTATAAATACTTGCACGCATACCGCCTACTGAACGGTGGCCTGCAAGGTTCAATAAATGATTTTCTTCAGCTTCTTTCAGGAACTGTTTTTCCAGCTCAGGATTCGCCAAAGTGAATGGCACATTCATAATTGAACGGTTTGGCTTTGCAATTGGGTTCGCATAAAAATCGCTTGAATCAATATAGCCATAAAGCAATTCAGCTTTTTCCATGTTCGCTTTATAAATCGCGTCTACACCGCCCTGTTCAAGCAGCCATTCAAATACGAGGCCAGACAAGTACCATGCATAAGTAGACGGTGTATTCACCATAGAATCATTTTTAGCTTGGTCTGCATATTTTAAAATGCTTGGGATTTCAGCTTTTGACTGGTCCAGCAAATCTTCACGTACAATCACCAAAGTTAAGCCTGCAGGGCCAATATTCTTTTGCGCGCCTGCATAAATCAAACCAAATTTAGACACATCTAAAGGTGCAGATAAAATGCTTGAAGAGAAGTCAGCAACCAGTGGCTTATCCGTTACTGGAATATTGGCGAATTGAATACCGCCAATAGTTTCATTGTCTGCATAATGCACATAGGCTGCATCATCAGACAAGTTCCAAGTACTTTGATCTGAGATGGCCATTTTGCCATCTACTGTTGTACCCGCTTCAATCACGTTAATATCGCCATAACGTTTTGCTTCTTTGGTCGCTTTTTCTGACCAAATACCGGTATGGATATAGTCCGCTTTGCTGTTTTTGCCCAAAAGGTTCAGCGGAATAGCTGAGAATTGTAAAGATGCGCCGCCTTGAAGGAAGAGCACTTTGTAGTTCTCAGGAATATTCATGAGTTTACGTAAATCCGCTTCTGCTTTTTCTGCAACTGCGACATAGTCTTTGCTGCGGTGGCTCATTTCCATAATGGAAAGACCTTTGCCATGCCAATTCAGCATTTCAGCTTGGGCTTTTTCTAAAACGGCAGTAGGTAATGCAGCAGGACCAGCACAGAAGTTGTACGCGCGCATGATTTTTCCTTTCAGAGTGAAACACAATAAAATGATGGCATTTAACCACAGATAGCCTGTGCTTGCAGTATTTTATCCTGAAAATATTTCAATGCTGTCGGACATTTAAAGTCAAAACCTCAATAAAGATCTGATCTTTTGACAGGTTTGATTATTTCAATAAATGGTTCCCCTGCCAGTAAATAACTGACGATTCTTAAAATAAGTGCAGGAATAACCACTACAGCATGAATAAGCATAGCGAAGCTTAAATAAACAGCAAACTCAATCCAACGCAGCCAAGGCAAAAATATCTTAGCTTTATATTCCATTTTAATTTGCTTCAGCTCGGCCAAAGGATGCTCACCATGCGTATCAATCCATAGGCGGCTTTTTGCATCGTAAGTATTAGAGCTGATTAATCCGCGCTGATAAGCTTGCAGCATGCGTTTAGGCTTTAAAAAGAACCCTGTAGATAAAGCAATCAGGTTCATTACCCCCAATATAGGATGGCGGAACATAGAACCTGTGCCCAGTTCCCATGCACTGACCTCTCCCTCACCAATACGGCCTACGGTATAGCCCGTTAAAATATGATGCAGATCGTGATATTTTAAATACTTATGCCGTACACCAATATTGGGCATAGGGACAATTAAACAGCCTGTATAAACGCCGACCGTCAAAGGTTGACGGTCACCGACGATCGGGCCAAAACCATTTTTTTGATAAAACAGTGTCATCGCTTCATTCAAGCTATAGTGATCTGCAAAATTATTTGGCGCTTTGACTTGTAAATTCATCTTATATTTATTAAACATAAAAGAAGCAAGAAGATAATATAAACGATTCATATCCTTTTGACAGCCTACAATCCTTTGAACGAAAACATATTCAAAAAATCACATCTGTATAAAAAATAAATCCTAAAGCATTGCTTTATACTGAGCGTGACGATACGGAGAATCGATTCGATGTTACAGCGTTCCTCAGATTTATGCAGATCTGAATCTAAAAATAAGAGCAACAAAAAAAGTGAGACTTCACGCTTTAGTACAATGCTTGCAGTATCTATGCTGTTCACGCCCCTGCTGCTGAATGCAGCCTGCCATGCGCAAAGTATCAGCTTTCAGCAGGCAGAACAGAGTGTACTGCAAGACTCTTATACCACTAAAGCCAGTCAAGCGCTGCAGCAGGCTTCACAGCTCGAAGCTGAAGCTATAAAAGGCTTAGGCTTGCCGCGTGTCGATCTGAATGTACGGGCTTATGCCTTTCATAATGAGATGGATGTTCCCCTCGGCGCTGTCAAAAACAACCTAGAGCAGTCGCTGAGTGATGGCGTCAATAATCAGATTAATGAATGGCAAAGTGCCAATCCCAATATTGGCGGCCTCGCCGACCCGCTAAAAGATGGGCTTAATCAAACTATTCATAATGGCGTTGGATTGATTCCAGATGAGTCACAGGTGGTGTTGGATGATCAGGTGATTCGCCCGACTATTTCCGTGATGATGCCCTTATACACAGGCGGGCTGACCTCCAGCGCCAAAGAAGCGGCGAATATTAAGGCGCAGCGCAGCCAGCTGAACACCAAACTGCAGCAGGATGTACAGCGCTATGAACTGATTCAGGCCTATTTTAATGCGCAGCTGCAAAAGCAGCTTTTGGCCAGCAGTGCCTTTAATTTACAGTCCATGCAAAAGTATTACAGCAATGCCTTGAAACTTGAACAGCAAGGCTTTATCAGTAAAGGCCAACGCATGCAGTTTGAAGTTGCGCGCAACAATGCAGAACGCAGCCAGCAAAATGCAGATGCGAGTTATAAAGCCAGCTTATTTCAGCTGAATAATCTGCTGCAAAGCAGTCAAATTACCGACTTAAGCACCCCGCTATTTGTTAATTCAACGCAAAATTTGGCCTTAAACCAGTTATTAAAAAGCTTTCCAGAACATTCTGCCTTATTTCAAAAAATGCAGATGGATACGCAGCTGGCCAAAGCCAATGTTAAAGCGCAAAATGCGGCCAATAAGCCCAATGTTTTTGCCTTTGGCGAATACAGTCTAGATGATAAGCAAAACTGGATTGTCGGCGTTGCTGCGCGCTATAACTTATTTTCAGGCATTGATAAAAACAAAAATGTGCAGGCCGCAGATTTACAGCGCTATGCGTCTGAGCTGATGACGGAACGCACCAAGCAAGAAATTGAAAACGTGATTTATAAATCTTATAGCGAAGTCACCACTGCACAGCTAAGTGATCAGCTGTTGCAACAAAATTTAAAAGCCGCACAAGAAAACCTGCGTATTCAGGAGCTGTCTTTTAAAGAGGATATGGGTACGGCAACACAAGTGATTGATGCGCAAAATGCTCTTAGCGGCTTAAAAACAGAAACCGCGCTGAATGCCTTTAAATATGTCATGTCATTGGCAACGCTGCTGCAAAGCCACGGCTCTATACAATCGTTTCAAACCTATATTAATCAGCCCAATACACGCTATATTCGTTAATTCAGCTGGGGAAAAATATGAATCAAGATCAGAACTCACCTGAATCAGAAAAGCAAAACCAATCTGCCGACACCTTGCAGACGAAAAATACAGCGCCTAAACAAAACACTACTGAGTGCGAAAATATAAATTCTGAGCAGCAGTTCAATCAGGCAGCTGAGCAGCATTTAGCTGAACAAAAGATTTCAGACAGCGAAACACCTTCTGAGCAAGCAGCATCGGATACCACTCCGCAAAAGCGTCAAAAGTCTGCAGCAACCAAAATTGCTGGATTGATTATTCTTATACTGCTATTGGGCTTGATTGCCTTTGGTTTATGGAAAAGCTATCAGCCCAAAGAGGTTGAACTGCAAGGCCGTGTAGAAGCGGAGACCATTCACGTTTCAACCAAAGTGCCTAGCCGCATTGAAGAAGTATATGTGCATGATGGGCAAAAGGTCACAAAGGGCCAAGAACTGGTTCGTTTGTTTAGCCCAGAAGTCGATGCAAAAAAACAGCAGGCTTTAGCAACCCTGCAATCTGCACTCGCTTTGCAAGCGACAGCGGATCGCGGTTCCCAAGAAGAAAATATTGCAACCTTGTTTGCTAACTGGCAAAGCATGAAAGCGCAGCAAAAATTAGCGCAAACAACCTATCAGCGCGGTGCAAATCTCTTTAAAGAAGGCGTCATTTCACGCCAACGCCGTGATGAAATGCATGCTGCAGCCGTTTCAGCTACTGAGATGACTGAAGCCTCCTATCAACAATATGCCCGAGCTAAACGCGGCAGCACGCCAGAACAGAAATCTTCTGCCGATGCGCAAGTGGATATTGCCAAAGCGGCGGTAGCAGAAGCCAATGCACTGGAAGCAGAAACAAAATTGCTCTCTCCAATTAGCGGCACAGTCTCTAAAACCTACGGCAAGCCATCAGAACTTGTCGCAATGGGCGTGCCCGTGGTCAGTATTATTCAAGACAATGAGCTTTGGATTAGCCTGAATGTGCGTGAAGACCAATATCAGTCGGTCTATAAAGCCAAAAGCATGAGCGGCTATATTCCTGCACTCGATCAAAACGCCGAGTTTAAGATTAAACACATTGATGCAGAGGGTGATTTCGCTACCATCAAAACCACACGGCAAACTGGCGGCTACGACATCCGCAGCTTTAAAGTACATTTAGCGCCTGCGCAAGCCACCCCTGATTTAAAAGTAGGCATGAGCGTGCTCTTTAAAGTCAAAGAGGCCCAATAAAAATGCTTTCAGGCATGCTGCGTGAACTGCGCTATCTGCTGCGCCACAAATGGGATCTGTGTTTGGTCACGCTGGCGCCTGCCTTTGTTATTGTGCTGTTTGCCAGTATGTTTGCTGCGGGCAAAGCAGAACACTTGCCTATTGCGATTATTGATCAAGATCATAGTCAGCTTAGCCGCGATATTGAACGGCATTTAAGCCTAAACAGCACATTGCAGCTTGCATTAATCAGTGAAAGTCAAAGTGAAGTTGAGCGTCAGCTGAATCAAAATAAAATTTGGGGTTATGTCCATATTCCTGCAGGTGCAGAACAGCGCATGGTGCAGGCCAAAGATGCAGAAATCAGCATCGCCTTTAACCAGAGCTATTTCAGCGTGGGCAATACCATTTCATCCGCCATGCTGTTAGGCACACTGCAAGCCTCAGCTGAGTTTATGGGTCAGGATTATCTGGAAAATAAAATCCCCTACTTAGATGCGCCTACACCGAATGTCAAAATCTCGCCGCTGTACAATCCAGGGCTGAATTATGAGTTCTATTTAGAACCCTATATGATTCCCGCCATTCTGCATTTGCTGCTGTGCTGCTGCGTGGCTTTTTCTGTCGGGCAAGAGCTGAAATTCAATACGGCTGCTCAATGGCTGCAAGGTCAAAGCCTGTTTAATGCATTAATGAGCAAAAATCTGATCTACATTTTAATCTTTACAATCTGGACTTGGCTATGGATGCTTTGGCTGATTGGCATCCGCGGCTGGTTTGTCGCGGGTCATCTGTGGCTCATCCTCGCAGCGCAGATTTTATTTTACAGCGCCTATGCTTTTATCAGCAGCGCGATTGTGCTGGCAACCCGAAATTTATCTAAAACCTTTGGCGCAATTGCCGTGTATGGCGGTTCGTCTTTGAGTTTTGCCGGCGTAACACTGCCCTTAAATAATGCCCCAATCTTTACTAAATTTTGGGCGCATATTATTCCTTATACCCCCTATGCCAAGCTGCAAACAGAACAATGGGTGATTGGCAGCCCGCTTTCATCTTCTCTGCAGCCCTTTTTGATTTTACTGATCTATGCGCTGCTGTATTTTGCTTTAGCCTATTTATTCTTAAAAAAGTGCGCTAAGGAGATCCATTCATGAAAGACTTCCTAGCGCATTATCTGCAGACTTTTAAAAATATTGCGGCCAATTCTTCTCTATTGACTACGCTGATTTTATCGGTGTTCATGTACAGCTTCTTTTATCCAACCGCCTATCAAGCCCAGCAGGCGCAGGCTTTGCCCATTATTATTGTGGATGAAGAGCAAAGTGTCGTGACCACTGCCATTATTGGGCAGGTTTCCAAAAGCCCAAATGTAGATATAAAAGCGGTCACTGGAAATTTTGCAGAAGCGCAAAGCATGATTCAGCGCCAGCAAGCCGATGGCATACTGCTGTTGCCCAGCAATTTATCAAACAGTATCCGCCGCGGTGAAGTTGGCGGCGTTGGATTATATTTAAGTGCCGCGAATTTTTTAAAGACCAAACAAATTGGTTTGGGGCTGGCCACATCCATTGAGCATGCTCTCGCGGAACAGGCAGAAAAATTTGGCAATGTCTCGCATTTTTCACCAGCGCTGTCGATTCATCAAATTCCGCTTTTCAATACGCTGTCTGGCTATGGCAGCTATATTTTTCCTGCTGTTGCACCGCTGATTATTCATCAAACTATTGTTTTAGGTTTATGCATGCTGCTGGCAGGCTATCGTGAACAAAAAAACTGGATGCCCAGCACTGCTGAATTTTGGGCAGTCTTTGCAGCCATCATGACGATAGGCTGCCTAGGCTGTTTCTATTTATTCGGTTTTACCTTCTGGCTTTATGATTATCCGCGCGGCGGCAATTTTATGGGTATGTTAATCGCTGTTCCTATTTTTATAGGCTGCGTGATTGGACTTGCCATGCTTCTGGCTTCATTTTTAGATCTGCCTGAGCGAGCAGGACATCTCATTGTCTTTACATCAATTCCGCTATTCTTACTGTCAGGTAGTGCTTGGCCGCATGCCGCTATGCCGCTATGGCTGCAGCTGTTCGGAGAATTTCTGCCTTCCACGCAAGGCATTCAAATGTTTATCCAGCTCAATCAAATGGGTGTGCCCACCGAAATTGTCATTCCGAAATTAATTTATTTAGCCGTCTTTGGTGCTGTCTGTCTGAGCTGGGCTTTTTATAGATTAAGAACTCAATCAGTTTAGTTAATTATTAATCATTTTTATTCAATATATAAATTAATATTATATATTGAATCGCTTTGTTAAATAAAACTGAAAAAATAATCGGCAATCAATTGCATTTTCATAAAAATAGTTCGCCTATTGTTCATTAAATCTTCAAAATATATGCCGACAAATCTGCCCCGCCTTCATTTGAGCTGTGTTCTTTATTTTTGAGCATTGCGCGAATACGGCTGTAGATCTTTTTTTATGGCTATTTTTTTGAGCTGACTATGAAAAAAATTAAGATAAGCCTTGCTTGGCAAATCGTAATTGCGCTCATTCTAGGGATACTTTTAGGCTCATTTCTCCACTATTCTCCTGAATACCGTGATGCCTTAGTAAGTAATTTATTGACGCCGCTTGGCTCAATATTTATCAACCTGATTAAAATGATTGTAATTCCGCTTGTAGTTTCAATGCTGATACTCGGCATTGCCAATACAAGCCATGGATCAAATTTAGGTAAACTTGGCTTTAAAACCATTCTATATTTTGAAATTATCACCACTGTAGCCATTGTTGTTGGCCTAGTTGCTGCCAATGTATTCCAGCCAGGTGCGGGCATTGATATGTCTACACTGACTCAAGTGGACATTTCCAAATATCAGGAAACAACCCATGAAGTCAGCGAGCATTCGCATGGTCTCGTACAGACTGTTTTATCGCTGATTCCGCCCAACATTTTTGCCGCTTTGACCAGCGGTCAAATGCTTCCGATTATTTTCTTCTCGGTGCTTTTTGGTGTTGGACTAGGTTCCTTAGCACAAGAAACTAAACAGCCTTTAATTAATGTTTTAAATGCTGTTTCTGAAACCATGTTCAAAGTAACGCATATGATTATGATGTTTGCGCCTTTGGGTGTATTCGGCTTAATCGCTGCAACTGTCGCGAACTTTGGCTTCAGCTCACTGCTGCCTTTAGTTAAGTTGGCGGTTCTGGTTTATAGCGCTATCTTCTTCTTTATTTTCATTGTTTTAGGCTTTGTTGCCAAGTTCTGCGGTTTCAGCATTTGGGAAATCATTAAAATCTTAAAAGATGAATTGATTTTGGCGTACTCGACTGCCAGCTCAGAAACTGTATTGCCGCGCATCATGGAAAAAATGGAAGCCTACGGCGCGCCAAAACCAATTACCAGTTTTGTGATTCCAATCGGCTATTCATTTAATTTGGATGGTTCTACGCTGTATCAAAGTATTGCGGCCATCTTTATTGCGCAGCTTTATGGTATTGATTTAAGCCTTGGCCAGCAAGTAGTTCTCGTACTGACACTGATGATCACCTCTAAAGGTATTGCCGGTGTTCCAGGCGTATCTTTTGTTGTGCTGTTAGCAACACTGGGCAGTGTTGGTATTCCACTGGAAGGCCTTGCGTTTATTGCGGGTATTGACCGTATTTTAGATATGGCGCGTACGGTATTAAACGTGATTGGCAATGCATTGGCTGTACTGGTCATCAGCAAATGGGAAGGCCAATTCGATTATGAAAAGCAAAAGAACTATTTTGCTCTGCCCGCTGGAGCAACAGCTGCTTCCGTAAGCGCTGAAACTGACAGCACTGCAGCGCCATCAGCAAATCAAGATGATTACGACAAGCAGATCAACAATGCATCCTAATTAATCTTTTATTTAAAAAGGACGCTGCGGCGTCCTTTTTATTATACATTTTCATAACAATGATTAATGGCAAGTTCTTTTATCAAATCAATTATTAGGTTGATAGAATCCTTTAAATCACTCTCTGTATATTTTTCGATATGCATTGTTTTATTCTCTGGGTGGTGAATATGATTTCTTATCCAAGTCATTAAAGTTACATTAGCAGCAGGTTGCTTTATTCCTTTTATTTCTTTAATCCATATTTTATCTTTTGAAATACTTTTTTCTGTTAACCACTCTTCAAATTGTTTTTCAGTGTACTTTTCACTTAATTCTTGCAAGTAACCATATAAATCATTATGTAAATCAACTGTTGGTAAATCGTATGCTCTAAAATTCAACTCTCCCCAAGTAGGACTCCATGGAAAGATGTAATCTAAACTTGCTTTTTTAATACTATTTTTATGATTATATTTTTTAAAAATAAATAGACCAATATTTTTTAGGTATGGACTGTTTAAAAAATATGGTGAATGTGTAGTAACAAAAACTTGTCGATGCTTTGATATTTCAAGTAATGCTTGAAAAAGTTTTTGCTGACCTTTTGGATGTAAACATATTTCAGGTTCATCAATAAATAAATAAAATGGTTTAGAAACACCTTGCTCCTCATCAAAAGCCATAACGTCCGCATAAACCTGTAAAAGCGCCAAAGCAACAGAACGTTGCATCCCATTGCCTTTTTCAGTCATTGGAACTTTAATACCATCATCAATCATAATAGAACTATTTTTAAAAAATGATTCTATTTTTAACTCTTCAAACTCAAACGAAATTGATGCTGATCCAAATTGAGTTTGAAATATACTTCGTATCCGTTCTTCGACAACAAATAATTTTTGACGTAATTCTGATTCTTGAGCATTAAATACTTCATGAAATTTTTTACTAAACTCTTCATATTCTTTTGTTTCTTTATGACTTTTTGCAATTTCGGATAATAATACTCCACATATTGTTGATGCCCCAAAGCTTGCCTCATCATTTGGATTCGTATCAGCCCAAATAAAATTTGTCTCAAATAATTTTTTTAATGGTGCATCAATTCCAATTTCATTTTTATATAGAAAATCCTCTGAATTCCATAATCCTAAAGTTTTTAGCTCTCGTGTTGAACGCTTAATTTTTAAATGAGAAATACTATTCTGGCATTTATATATTCTATTCTTAAAAACTTCCGCCTTTTTACTTTGTGCAAAATTGTCTATAACACTTTCAATATCCCCTACAAACTCTAATTCAACATCTGCATCAAATAATTGTTCACCACTCTTATTTTTATACTTTAAAGCCTCAGCTGTCTTTTTAGTACCATTTCTAACAAAATCTATAGCTTCTAGTATCGTTGATTTTCCACAGTTATTTTCTCCAATAAAAATATTTAACCCACTACCAGCTTCACCATTAGGTAAACTAAACTCTAAAAAATTATCCTCTTTTGAGAAACCCTTAAAATCTTGTACTTTTAAACTCTTAATAAACATAACGCCCCATACTTTTTTAATAATAATTCTTTAAGAGATTGAAATTTAGTTCAATCTGTTTAAAATAACAACAGGATTCTCCCTAAATCTTTCCATACATTCGCGCAAGGTGCGCGTAGTGCACGGGTGTTAGTTCTCCCAACTAACGTAAAGATAGGGAGTTTGTCATGACTATTAAATTAGTTAATGTTCGAGCATATCAACGCTATCGTTTGGGTCAATGGGAACAAGTGTGTAAACATAAACGTTCTCATCCTAAACGATAATTAGATATTGGGGAGATATCCTACTTTTTCTATTTAATGCTTTCACCAAAAACAGAAACGCTTAAATCCCGAATCTTGTCACTGCCGCCTGCTTGATCAAAGCTCACGTCATACTGCACCAAATTCTTTTCATATGCATATTCATAGGTCACCGTATATTTACTTGGCTGACCTGTAGATTTCACCATATTCTTCGCCACAATTTTCTTGGTTTTATATTCTGCTTTAGGCAAGCCGCGCGCAAATTTATGCATCTGCTTTTCATTGCCATCAAATTTTGCCTGAAGTTCTGGCTCTAAACGCGTCATCAGCTGATCAAAATTCTGTGCACGCAAATCATCATAAGCACCTTGCGCTGCCTGCGCTTGCGAAGCACTTGGATCCGGCAGCGCATTCATTGCCTGCTGGCCTAGCTTGTCACAGCCGCTTAGCGCCAATACAGACGCCAATAACACATAATTTCGTTTTAACATCTTTATCTATTACCTATATCTTTGACTAAGCACCTTGCCGAGATAGAAAAAAGGACGCCGTAGCGCCCTCATTCCATTGATTTAAACTTAGCCCTGTTCAGGCTCGTTTAAATCTGATTCATCTGCAGCATTATCTGCAATGATTTCGTCTTCTGCACCAGTTTCAGCTGTCAGCGCCAATGATGCATCATCAAACAATTCATCATCTTCTTCTACAGCTTCAATTGAAACAACACCAACCAATAGCTCTTCGTTACCTAAACGGATCAAACGCACACCTTGCGCATTACGGCCCGTTTGCGCAACTTCAGAAGCGCGTGTACGCACTAAAGTTCCGCCATCAGAGATCAGCATCAGCTCTTTGGTTTCATCAATCGCGACTGCACCAACCAACTGTCCATTACGCTCAGAAGTCTTAATTGCAATAACGCCTTTACCGCCGCGTTTCTTGGTTGGGAAGTCATCTACAGGAGTACGTTTACCATAACCATTTTCAGAAGCACAAAGCACTTCACCTGTTTCAGGCACAACCACCAATGAAACGATACGGCTGATGAGTGCTGAATCTGAACCATCTTCATCATCAGACTCAATATCGTTTTCTTCTTGATCTTCAGCCTGTGCTGCTGCACCAATGGTCACACGCATACCGCGTACGCCCTTAGCAGAACGGCCCATTGAACGTACGTCAGTTTCTGCAAAACGAATCGCTTTACCTTCGTTCGAGAACAGCATAATTTGCTGTTCGCCGTCAGTAATTGCAACACCAATTAAGGTGTCATCGCCATTCAATTCAATCGCACGTAAACCGTTTGAACGAACATTCGAGAATTGCTCAAGCTCTACACGTTTAATCGTACCGTATTCAGTCGCCATAAACACATAGAAGTTCTTGCGAACCGCTTCAGCCTGCTGCGCAAAGTCATTGATGATGCCGTCATCAAGATCGGTCGTAGAAAGCTCTAGACCCAACTCTTTCAGCTGAATACGCAATGCATCAGAGATATCATCTGCACCGTCTTCAGATTCAGTCAAAGCAGCTTCAAGCGCAGTAAAATGACCATTAATCACTTCATTGCTTTGCAGCTGTGCAGCGTTTTCTTTAACAAATGCCTTAAAGTCAGCTAAACGATCTTTGAATTTCTTCGGCGCATCGATCACCGGTAAAATTGCGGTAATCGTTTCATTTTCATCAAGCGGCAATAAGTTCACCATCGGGCGACCTTTTGCACCGCGAGATGCTTGCGGCACTTCATACACTTTCAGACGGTAGACTTTACCGACATTGGTAAAGCACAGCACAGTCGCATGATTTGAGGTCACCACCATATGCTGGATGTAGTCATCTTCTTTCATGCTGGTTGCTGATTTACCACGGCCACCGCGACGCTGCGCTGCATAGTCAGAGAGCGGCTGTGTTTTCGCATAACCTGTTTTTGAAACCGTCAGAACCATTTGCTCTTCAGGGATCAAATCTTCACGCGAGAAGTCGATGCGTGATTCAACGATATCAGTTTTACGTGCATCGCCATATTGCTGCAGGATTAACGCTAGCTCTTCACGAATCACATTCATCAATAAATTGAAGTCATTTAATATTGCTGTGTATTCAGCAATTTGACCTAAAATTTCAGAATATTCAGCGTGCAGTTTGTCTTGTTCAAGGCCCGTCAAGCGATGTAAGCGCAATTCTAAAATTGCACCTACTTGCACAGGAGATAAACGGTAGACATTATCAGCCAAACCAAATGGGCGGTTTGGATCTTCACCTTCAATTTCTTCCGGACGAATTGAAATTGAACCCGCTTTTTCAAGCAGTGCAACAACACCGCCTGCAGCCCACTCACCTGCTTGCAAACGCTCACGCGCTTCGCCTGGGTTTGCTGAAGTTTTAATGGTTTCAATAATGGCATCAATATTTGCCAGTGCAACCGTCAAACCTTCCAAGATATGTCCACGATCACGCGCTTTACGCAATTCGAACATGGTGCGGCGCGTCACCACTTCTTGGCGGTGACGGATAAAGGCTGCAATAATATCCTTCAGATTCATCAATTTTGGTTGGCCATTGTCTAGGCAGACCATATTGATGCTGAATGAGTTTTCTAACTGAGTGTTTTGGAACAGATTGTTCACAATCACTTCAGCATTTTCACCGCGCTTTAAGTCGATGGCAATACGCATACCATCTTTATCTGACTCATCACGAAGCTCTGAAATACCTTCAAGTTTCTTTTCTTTAACCAGTTCAGCAATACGCTCAATGGTTCTCGCTTTGTTCACTTGATAAGGAATTTCAGTAAACACAATCGTTGTACGACCTGTTTTTTGATCTTCTTCAAAATGGTATTTACCGCGGATATGCAAACGGCCTTTACCTGTACGGTATGCATCTACAATGCCTGATTTACCGTAAATAATACCGCCAGTAGGAAAGTCTGGACCAGAGATATGCTCCATCAAGCCTTCAATGCTGATCTGCGGATTATTGGCATAAGCCAAACATGCATTCACAACTTCAGTCATGTTGTGCGGCGCCATATTGGTCGCCATACCGACTGCAATACCAGTTACACCGTTAATCAGCAAGTTTGGCACACGGGTCGGCATCACTTGCGGAATACGTTCAGAACCGTCGTAGTTGTCTTCCCACTCTACGGTGTCTTTTTCAAGATCTGCCAATAGCTCATGGGTTAACTTGCGCATACGGACTTCGGTATAACGCATTGCCGCAGCGCTGTCGCCATCGACCGAACCGAAGTTACCTTGACCATCGACCAATTGATAGCGCAAGCTGAAATCCTGCGCCATACGGACGATTGTTTCATAAACGGCGGAGTCACCATGCGGGTGATATTTACCGATCACGTCACCGACTACACGGGCAGACTTTTTGTACGCTTTGTTGTAGTCATTGCCCAATTCGTGCATTGCGAAAAGCACACGACGATGAACAGGTTTTAGACCATCACGCACATCTGGCAATGCGCGTGAGACAATCACGCTCATGGCATAATCGAGATATGAGCTTTTTAGTTCATCCTCAATGGCAATCGGTCTAATTTCCGATACGCTCATGCATACTCCTTATTATACAGGCAAAAATGACCCGCATTTATATGTCGTAAATCCAGCTAAAATTTCACTCAAAAGCATGAGTCAAAATGTAAAATACAGCCGTAAATTATAGCATAAAACAGCGCTGAAATGTGCGTTTTGAATACGGACTATCCTGTTATATTTTTTAATAATTTGGTTGTTTTTTAATCACTTCCCAGCATTCGTCAGAATCTTCCGCCATAGATGTGAAATCGGTCTATAAAACGCCGCTGACGCATGCATAATCAGCCACCCTAAAACCTATTGCAGAATTCTTAAATTTCACTCAGCAGCGCTCTTATACGCGCAAACTTAAACTGATAATAGTTTATCCCGCACCTTATAACCTTTTATCTATAATCCAGCGATCAACTCGCAATAAGCTTCACCGCTGACATTTCTTTAATGTCACAGCACAATACTTAGAATTGGACTTCCAATAAAAAATTAGACAATAAAAAAACCCTTAGAATGCTCTAAGGGTTTTTTAAACCGTAATTTCAGAAATTAGATTTTAGAAACCAATTCTGGAACAACAGTGTTCAAGTCACCGACTAACCAGTAGTCAGCTACTGCATTAATTGGCGCTTCTTCGTCTTTGTTGATCGCTACGATCACTTTAGACTCTTTCATGCCTGCCAAGTGCTGAATCGCACCTGAGATACCTACAGCGATGTACAGTTCTGGCGCAACGATTTTACCTGTTTGA
>NZ_NEGK01000004.1 GCF_002135435.1 Acinetobacter sp. ANC 3813
GTCAGAATCCGAGTCACTGTCAGAGTCAGAATCCGAGTCGCTGTCAGAGTCAGAATCCGAGTCGCTGTCAGAGTCAGAATCAGAATCCGAGTCAGAGTCAGAGTCAGAATCCGAGTCGCTGTCAGAGTCAGAATCGCTGTCAGAATCCGAGTCAGAGTCAGAATCCGAGTCACTGTCAGAGTCAGAGTCAGAGTCAGAATCCGAGTCAGAATCAGAATCGCTGTCTGAGTCATTGTTGTTTGAGTTATCATCATCTGACATAGCTGCGGCAATGCCTGCAACAGCACCTGCCAAACCTGCACCAATTAGCCAAGGCATTGCAGATGATACTGTTTCCCCATAAAGCAGCGGGGTGATATCTTGTATAGGATTATAAACAATTGAAGAACTTACATTACCTGCGGCATCAGTGAACTGTGCCCAATACAAGCCCTCATCACCATTAAAAACGATAGTGTTGGCATTTGCCTCGCCAGTAAAGAAATCTTCTATAACAATGGTTTCACCATTTTTCAATTTGACTACAGCAGAATTACCATCACGCGTGATGCTCTCTACCAGTTCTTTATCCACATCGATTTTGACAACCGAGTTCTCTTTTAACAGAACTGAGTTGTCGAGTGTCTGCTCCAAAACCTGATGGCTTTGCTTGGACACCACTTGGACGTTAGCCATAAAAATACTCCCTCTGATTTTTTTGACCGTTATTTGTATGAGTTATGCTTTATAAAGATGTAACGTTCTATGTTTATATGCTTCTAAAAGAACAGGGAATTGCAAAAAAATAAGTAGCCGACATTCAACCTTATCAAAAGTGACAAAATATTATAAACTCTATTAAATATTTGAAATAAAATGTTTTTTTAATAAAAACAGCCGTGTAAAAAAATGTTAATGCGTATTGGTTCACAAATTAAACTGTTTTTTATAGTATTTTTTATGTTTCTTTTTTTTACTTTAAAACCTTTTTTTATCTCACATGATAGAATCCGCAACCCAAACCAACATCTATTAACAAATTATCACAATATGATAAAATATAAACAAAAATTCACACTACCCCCCGCATTGTGAATTATATTTAATCAAAGATTTAAATAATTGAAATTTAACTTAATAATGACAGAGAAATATTTTTTTTAGCCCGATTTCTTTTTGGTATATTTTGCCAGTTGACTTAAAAAAAATATTTAAACCTTTTATCTTTAATAACTTACACTTTTAAAATTTAAAAATACTTGAGGTGAAATCTTCCTGTTTACAAAATTAAATATTTATTTGCGCTAAAAGTAAAAGGTATTGAAATCAGACAATGTTCCTGATCTTTTTTAGAAAGCGCGCATTAACAAGATATAGTACATCTTGCTTAAATAATCTTAATACCCTGCGTTCAGCAAAATTAATGCAATTAAAGCAGGAATTGCTTGAATATAAAGAATTTTACGGCTTGCTGTCACACTTCCGTAAATACCGGCAATTAACACGCAGGACAGAAAAAAATTGGTCAGCATCTGAGAAAATGGCATAGAAACCCATACAGACCAAAGCAAACCTGCCGCGAGAAACCCATTATAAAGCCCTTGATTTTGCGCTAAAACTTTCGTCAATTTCGCCTTTTCACGCGTATTTCCAAAGGCCTTCAAACCAATGGGCTTTTCCCATAAAAACATTTCCAAAATAAGAAAATAAATATGTAATAGTCCAATTATTACAATCAGGATCATCGAAATCATATTGTTCCTTATTTTGAATATATAAATCATTTATTTTCTATTGATAGCGTATTCCTTTATCAAAAACAATATCCATGTGGAGATGGCAATAACTGTACAAATAATGTGACTAGAATTTTCTAAATGCACACTCTATAAAATTCAATCGAAGCATCTTAAATATTTACCGCCACACTTCACATTTTTTCCAGCTCAAGAATATACCCATTCAATTGTCTGTCCATTTCAGGCATGACTTTTCTCAAAAAATTGGCAATAATTCAACGCATCTTGTGAAGAAAGCACACCTGCATGTACCAGCTGCATTTGCTGTTGCAGCAAGGTATCTACAGTTCGCTCTTCTGGCTTTTGACCTTGGCTTAATTTTTGGTTAATGGCTTCAAATTCTGCATAAAGCTGATCACGCTGCCGCAAAAGGTCCTTTTGATTCGCAGACTGTTCTTTTAGTATCGGCCCCTGAACATTCGAATGCTGCAGCATGTCTTGCACAATTTTTGCATCCGAATTGAGCATCGTTTTTGAAGGCGCGGATTGTTTCAGTATTGTGGTTTCACCTCAGGTTCAATTGCAATAAGCATAAAAAACAGGACAATAACCCCAGCCGCAGTCATTACTGATAATTTAAACCCATTCATATTTCAAAGCCCTATTTACTGCAGTCTTGAATAATGATGCAGGCATACAAAAATGCCTGCATCATCTCGGCGGTTTAATTCAAACCTTAAGCTTTTCGTTTTCAATGCTTGAAATCAGGGCGTAGACCAGTCTGCAGGCGCATAGCCTATTCTTACCCGCTGCGGATGATTGCCCACAGGCACGCTAAGCACTTTCTCACCCGTATCAAAATTGATCACCGTGACTGCATCATTGGCGCTTTCAGATATGACACAATTTTTGCCATCTGGGCTGCGGGTGGCCCAATACGGTTTCCCCGCGGCAATAAGCTTCCCCGCCTTTAATGTTTGCCGATCTACAATGGTGGCATAATCATCCATAGTTCCAGCCACACAGAGTTTTTCTCCATCGGCACTTATAGATAGGCCATGATGCCGAGAATCATTCACCCACTTCGTTCGGTCAGATGGAATAGTTGAACTGCCCGGCAACTGACCAATACGTGTGACTTTGTCTTGATTTAAATCATATTCAACCAAGCCATTAAAAAATGAAACCTGTGCATATATTTTGCTTTCATCTTTACTCAGCACCATTGGCCTGACTGCATTTGACAAATCCTTACGTCCAAACGCATCCAGTGCTGGGCGGAAGTCAATTTTTTTCAGCACTTTATAATTACTGGCATCTGCAATAGTAAAAAAGCGTTTACCTTTGGTAAAATCTTGCCATGCCGCATCCATTGATGTTTCGACATTGCCGATCGCAGAGTTCAAAATCTTGCTGCCGCCGTCAAAATAGATATTTTCATGCGGTTTATCCCCTGTATCAAAGCGGCCTAATTCTTTGCCTGTATGAATATCCAGCACCTGCACCACATTGCCTGAAGACGCTGAAACCGCGACCTGCTGTCCGTCTGGTAACACGGCCATATGGTCCGCGCGAAAACCTTGCACTGGGGTACGCCAATTGATTTTGCCGCTTGCAATATTAATCGAGACCACATCTGCAAAACTTGGACGGGAAGCTACTACGGATTTGCCGTCTGGTGTGGAATACATATCATCTACCAGCTGATCATGCCCTTCACCAGCTGTGGATTGAATATAGGTATATGCAATCAATTTCACAGGATTTACATGAATTTCCAGCAGCCGATCCTTACGGTCAGGAATCATATTAATAACGCCAATTTTTCCGTAATCACCTGCTGAACGAATGACTGTGGCCGTCCCATCCCAGTTATTGCCAACAAAAAAGACCTGCTGGGTATTGGGCGGCGCTGCAGCAAATACGGCGCTTGCACCAAATGCCGCTGCCGTTAATGCAGCGAATCCAGTAATCATTTTTGTTTTTAACTTTAAGCTTGTTTTAGCTTTCATTTTTATTCTCCAGCAATCTGCCAAATATGCATTTTGGACACATTGCTTTGATTTATTTTGCATTTAGCCTGATGTTTTATTTTTGTTTTATTCAATGACAAACTAGCCATACATTGTATTGGCCTGTGTCATTTAGATGCTTTTCCCTTTGCATATAAGTTAAGCTTGAATAAATATACAAGTGTAAATATATTCATGTGCAGCTATTCCGATGAAATATCCATGCTGTCGAATAATTTAGATAAACGGAAAATCTAGATTCAAACTTTGCTTTTAAACCTCAATATGATCATCACGCGATTTGTTTTGCCATATAAATACTTGCAGTCCAAAGCTAAACGATTAAACTTTAAAAAAACTTAGCCCAATCTGCATGCCAAATTCACTGAATACACTCCGTAAAACGCTTCGCAAGCAGCGCCGCGCTCTCAATTCTTTTCAGCAAAAGCAAGCTGAACAAAGCGTATTCAATCGGATTATTCGCCAGCCTGAATTTCAGCGCGCTCAAAAAATCGGTGTCTATCTGCACGCTTTTGGTGAAATTCATACAGGTAAAATCATGGAATACTGTTTTGTGCATGGCAAAGCTGTCTATTTACCCATGATCTGCAATATGAATCAGCGTCTGGTCTGGGTTCAGATTTCAAATGATCAATACCGCAATAAACGCTTTTCACACCATCCACTGGGTATGAAAGAGCCTATGGCTGCACGCGGTATGCATGTATCAAATTTGGATTTGCTGCTCATGCCATTACTGGCCTGTGATATTCACGGCACCCGCATAGGCATGGGCGGCGGCTACTACGATAAAACACTGGCCTCAGCTTATCGCAAACCGTTCCGCCTAGGTCTGGCCCATTCTTTTCAGCTGATTCGGCAACCGCTCGCGCGTGAGCCTTGGGATCAACCCTTAGATGCTTTGCTTACACCGGAAATGCACATTCTGTTTAAGCGAAAAATGGGCTAATTCCAGATTGAGACTGTTTTAAAATCACATATTTACTCATTTTTCATACAATTTATTCAGACCTGCCCTTGTAATTTTTAAAATACCCATCACTATAAAAAACATGACAAATTACTTTGTCACTCATTAGGAGTGCCCATGTCTGAAATTATTATGAATGAAGAAAACTTAGAGCCGCAGGTTCCAGGTGTATTACCGCTATTAGCGCTGCGTGATGTGGTGGTTTATCCGCATATGCAAATTGCGTTATTTGTGGGTCGTGAAAAATCGATCAATGCAGTGGACGTGGCTCGTAACAGTGACAACCTAGTATTTGTAGTTGCGCAAAAAGATTCGCTGACAGAAGAAATTGATCACGACAATTTATATCAGTACGGTACTGTCGCGAAGATTGTGCAAGTGGTGAATCACGAAAATGATGAAAACTGTATTAAAGTATTAATCGAAGGCCTGCATCGTTCTAAGCTGGTTAAAATCATCGACAATGATGAATACCTCTCTGCAGAACATGACTTAAGCCCGATGACCATTGCAGCAGAAACTGATGCTCAGCAGTCTCGCATTGAAGAGCTGCGCACCATGTTCGCTCAATATGCGGAAGCGAAACTGCGCAATGCGCGTGAACTGATTGCAGCAGCCAACAAAATTGATGACCTATTGCAATTATTGTTCTTCGTTGCGACACGTGTGCCTTTGAATATTGACGTGAAGCAAAAATTCCTCGAGCACGATGAATTCGAAGCGCATCTGCAAGAGCTGATGACTTACCTATTGCAGCAGTCTGAAGAACAGCAAATTGAACAGACGTTGCATGATTCTGTGAAACGCCAAATGGAGAAAAACCAGCGCGAATACTTCCTCAATGAAAAGATGAAGGTGATTCAGCGCGAACTTTCCGACATGAATGGCGGCGCAGAAGATGACGTTGCGGAAATTGAAAAACGCCTTGCAGAAGCAGACTTGCCAGAGCATGTGCGTAAAAAAGCTGAAGCGGAGTTCCGCAAGCTTAAAGCGATGCAGCCTGCTTCTAGTGAAGCAGCTGTTGTTCGCAACTATTTAGAGGTGATTTTAGATACGCCTTGGAATAAAGCGAGCAAAGTCAGCATTAACTTGGCGAAAGCGCAGGAAATTTTAGATGCGGATCATTACGGCTTAGATGACGTGAAAGACCGCATTGTAGAATACCTTGCTGTGCAGTCTCGTGTGAAAAAACTCAAAGGCCCAATTTTATGTTTGGTTGGTCCTCCAGGTGTAGGTAAAACCTCACTGGGTGAGTCTGTAGCAAAAGCGACAGGCCGTGAATTTGTCCGCATGGCCTTAGGCGGCGTGCGTGATGAAGCGGAAATCCGCGGTCACCGCCGTACATACATTGGCGCTATGCCGGGTAAAATTGTGCAGTCATTGACGAAAGTCGGTGTGAAGAATCCGCTGTTCTTGCTCGATGAAATTGACAAGATGGCGCAAGACTACCGCGGCGACCCAGCATCTGCGCTGCTTGAAGTGCTTGATCCATCACAGAACAATAAATTCAACGATCACTATTTAGATCTTGATCTGGATTTATCTGAAGTGATGTTCATCTGTACTGCAAACAGCATGAATATTCCAGAAGCGCTGTTAGACCGTATGGAAGTGATTCGCCTGCCGGGTTATACCGAAGACGAAAAAGTGAATATTGCAGAACGCTACCTTGTTCCAAAAGCAATTAAGAACAATGGCCTGCGTGCCAAAGAACTCACTGTGCATGAAGAAGCCATTCGCGACATCGTGCAGCGCTATACCCGCGAAGCTGGTGTACGTAGCCTTGAGCGTGAAGTGTCTAAAATTGCGCGTAAAGTGGTAAAAGAAGCGGTTAGCAAAAAAGTGAAGAATCTTCAGCTTGAAGTGACTTCAAGCAACTTGCCTGACTACTTAGGCCCGCACAAGTTCGACTTCGGCATGGCTGAAGACGAAGCGCAAGTCGGCCGTGTCAATGGTTTGGCTTGGACTTCAGTTGGCGGTGAATTGCTGACCATTGAAGTTGCTGCTGTACCGGGCAAAGGTAAATTCATTACGACAGGTTCGCTTGGCGATGTGATGAAAGAGTCAATTACAGCAGCAATGACTGTAGTACGTACCCGTGCAGATGAACTGGGCATTGAAGCTTCCCGCTTTGAAGAAACCGATGTGCATGTGCATTTGCCTGAAGGCGCAACACCAAAAGACGGTCCTTCTGCAGGTTTAGCATTAACATTGGCGCTGGTTTCAGCTTTCACCAAAATTGCCATTCGTCCTGACGTAGCAATGACAGGTGAAACGAGCTTAAGCGGCCGTGCAATGCGCATCGGCGGGTTAAAAGAGAAACTCTTAGCGGCTCACCGCGGCGGTATTAAACTGGTCTTCATCCCGCAAGACAACGTGCGAGACTTGGCTGAAATCCCAGCCAATGTTAAAGAAGGCTTGGAAATTAAAGCAGTGAAAAGCATCGATGAAATTTTGAAACTCGCTTTAATTGAAACTCCAAAACCTTTAGTGAAAGCACCAATTGTCAAAGCAGCAGGTGAAGGTAAAGCTGCCCGTCATTAATCTGGTTTCTGTACAAAAAAGAGCGCCTCGGCGCTCTTTTTTTTTGCTGTATATCAGCCTATGCCTTGCCTCTTTATGCTTCCGTAATAGGTCGGCGACCAACTCAGAATTGTTTAAATTTTAAACAAATATTTTCAAAACCATATTTTTGTCGTACAGTATTACTTTAAGCTGTGCACCGTTCTGCACAAATTATTAATTTGTACAGACAGAATCTCGTTTCATTTTATCGCTGGCTTGTTTTGTATAAAACTGCAGTTTTACTCTATATCTAAACCAATTTAGATACTTGAAAAATACAGTTTCACCCCCATGTTTATTTTAAAGGCATACTGCGCTGTATGTTCCGGTTGGGCTCTGCACTTTCTCAAAGTACGAGTCCTAAAATGGTCATCTGCATCTCCAGGCAGATGATCTTTTATCGCAGTCCAAAGGCTTTCAGGACTGCGTTTTTTATGGCTGCAGATTCTTAAACTGAATTGCTTGCAAAGCATTTCAAGCAAGTGCCTGCTGATTATTTTAATATTGCCTGCACCAAGCCATTGACCACCTGCCCCATTTTTTCAACATCCAATTTATCAATGATATCTTGATCGGTATGAATATTCTTATTGCGGTAAATGCCTGTATCTGTAATCACAATCGCGGGCAAATCAAACGCCCAATAATTATTATGATCTGAAAAATCCATCGCCTGCACAAAAGATGGCGCAATCAGGCGCTCACATTGCAGCTGATTTAAATTTTTCATGGCGCCGCAAAAATCTCCGGTCATTGCGCGTGACTGTAAATTCCCTACCGCTGCAATAAAATTGCCATGACTCGGATAAATCCATTTCAAGCCAATGGGATATTCCTGTACAAAACTGCTGTCGTAATAACCAATATTTTCTAAAATATAAATACTTTGAATCTGCTCCGGCTGCTTCGCTGCAGCTTTAGCATGAATGTAGCTGCCCATGTCTTCTGTGCCTGAAAATGGCGCTTCATTTAATGTATAAAATACAAATTCCACGGTATTTTTTAACTGCGATTTCTCCGCAGCCAAAATTCGAGCTGTTTCTATCACGCCTGCCACACCTGAAGCATTATCATCTGCACCCGGTTTTTCTTCAAAAACATCATAATGCGCGCCAACAATCACTTTATCTGCAGACTTGCCTTTTAAAGTGCAGACCACGTTGCGGTAAGCTTCATCATTCACTTTATAGGTTTGATACTGGCATGGCACACCAAACAGCCGCATTTGCTCGCGGATCCATGCGGAAACCCGGTTCAGCTCTTTGACTTCTTTAAAAGTGCGGTAATCTCCGCCTGCCAGCAGCTGTTCCATATAGACTGTCAGGTTTTTCGGCTCTGCATTATTAGCGTTATTGGCATGCAGCAAGGGGCTTAAGCTAAATGCCACTAGGCCGAAGACAAGCCGCTGTACGTTTTTTTGCAGTGCATATCGATGCAGCCATTGAATCATTGTTATTATTCCATGCACATGACAGACGAAAATATCTTAATGAATATTAAAACAACAACAAGCGCCACAATTCAATTGCAAATTGTTTCGGACATTAGCAAAGCGTATTTTCACGCTATAATGCGCCTTTCTATAGATTGCAGCCCGCTATGAAAATCCGCATTATCACCATTGGTCAAAAAATGCCTGCATGGGTGCTGACTGGCTTTGAAGACTACTTCAAGCGTATTCAGCCCTTTGTGCAAACTCAAATTATTGAACTGCCGATGGCGAAGCGCGGTAAAAATGATTCTGAAGCCGATATTTTAAAATACCGTCAAATTGAAGGCGACAGTATTTTAAATGCCATCAAGCAAAATGAAACCTTGATTGCGCTGGAAGTGGGCGGCCGTGAATTCAGCACAGAAAAACTGGCAGAAACCATGAAAGGCTGGATGCTTGAAGGCAATGATATTGTCCTCGCCATTGGCGGGCCAGACGGCCATTCAGAAGCTGTACGTAAAGCAGCGGCTTGGCACTGGTCTTTATCTAAGCTGACATTGCCGCATCCTATGGTACGTGTGATGCTGATTGAGCAGCTGTACCGAGCAATGAGCATCAACAACAATCACCCATACCACCGTGCAGGCTAATGCATTCATGATGAGCGTTGCATTAATGCAACGTTTTGTTGATTAATCAAGTATTTATTTCAACAGTGCATTTTGGCAAAATTCTTACAGAACAGTTTATTAGGCGTACCGCGATGAATCTGCAAACTCTCCCCGGTTTATTTATTTCCCATGGCTCCCCGATGCTTGCCATTAATCCTGAGCAAGTGGGGCCAGCGCTGGAACGCCTCAGCCTGAACCTGCCAAAACCTGAAGCAATCATCGTGATGTCTGCACATTGGGAAAGCAATTCGCTGGAAGTCAGCACGGGTATTCGTCCAGACACATGGCATGATTTCCGCGGATTCCCGCCTGAACTGTATGAAATCCGCTACCCTGCACCAGGTCAGCCTGATTTGGCTGAAGATATCCTGCAACTTTTAGCCGAAGCGGGTTTTTCTGCGCATGCCAACAGCACACGCCCGCGTGATCACGGCGTATGGATGCCGCTGCTGCACATGTACCCCGAGGCAGATATTCCTGTTGTAGAAATTGCCTTGCCCATGCATCTGTCTTCTAAAGAGATCTATGCCATTGGACAAGCGCTTGCGCCGCTGCGTGAAAAGCAGATTTTGCTGATCGGTTCTGGCAGCATTACCCATAATTTGCGTGAACTATCTTGGGACCGACAGCCAGCGCCTGTTCCTGAATGGGCGTCTACATTCCGTAATTATGTGACGGGCAAACTGGCGCACAATGATTTTGATGCGGTGCTGGACTGGCAATCGATTCCCTATGTCGAGCGTAATCATCCGAGCTTAGAGCATTTTTCACCCCTGTTCTTTTCAATGGGTACTGGTCCCCGCTTTAACATTGTGCACAGCAGCTTCAGCATGGGATCTTTAGGCATGGATATCTACCGCTTCGATTAATAATTAAAAGTTTAACAATTACAAACTTAAAAGAATGGATACATTTTGACACCTAATCGATCAGAATGTATTCATTCTTTTTAATCATGAATACGTTATGCTTCATCTTGTTTTTAAATAAATTACTTTTTAACAAACTCGTTGAGCAGACAATGAAATTAAAATACTTAGCAATTGCACTCTTCCCACTTGCACTCGCAGCATGTCAATCCAGCGACATCCAAAAGGCAGGAGATTTGGCCGTGTCCGTTCTTCATCAGCAAAATGCAGATAAAACATTGGCTGCATACGAATGGAGCGCGAATACTCCAAATGCGCCAAAACCGCTGGTTTTAAGATTTTCGGATGACAATCGCTTAAGTATTTCGACCAGCTGCAACTCGATGGCGGGCAGTTGGAAAATTGAAAACAACCAAATTGTGACTGGCGCTCTGATGTCAACACAAATGGCTTGCCCAGATAACGCCATGAAGCAGGAAGGCGTGGCGGCCCAGCTATTCCAAGATCGCAAAGCGCCGTTTGTATTAAATCTGAAAGATGCTCAGAATCCAACATTATCCATTGTGAATACTCAGGGTGAACCGCTGGTATTTACAGGAAAAATGACGCCTGAAACGAAATATCAAACACAAGGCGAAACCATCTTTTTGGAAATCAGCCCAGAAACGAAAGAATGTACAGGTGTTGCAAAACAGAACTGTCTGCAAGTGCGTGAAATTAAATACGCTGAAAATGGCGTAAAAACTCAGGTCGATAAAGACTGGACATTGTTCTACGATCAAATTGAAGGCTTTACGCACACATCTAAAGAGCGTCAAGTGGTTCGAATTAAACGCTATGAAATTAAGCACCCAGCAGCAGATCAATCAAAATACGCCTATGTTCAGGATATGATCATTGAGCGCGAAACGGTCAAAGGCGCATTGTAATTTTGCTCTAGCCCTTCAAATGCTCAAAGCATAAAAAACCGAGGCAATGGCCTCGGTTTTTTTGCATGCTGCTTTTACAGCACCTGTCTATGACAGACCGTTTAGCTTAGTAAACGCCTTGCGCCAGCATCGCATCAGCAACTTTTACGAAGCCTGCAATGTTTGCGCCGTTTACATAGTTCACAGTACCATCTGCTTCAGTACCGAATTTCACACAGTTGCGGTGAATTTCTTTCATGATGGCATGCAGACGTTCGTCAACTTCTTCAAAAGTCCAGCCCAAACGAATCGCGTTTTGAGACATTTCTAAACCAGAAGTCGCTACACCGCCAGCATTTGATGCTTTACCTGGTGCATACAAAATTTTCGCTTCAACAAATTTCTCAACCGCAGCCAATGTAGACGGCATGTTCGCGCCTTCAGCTACACAGATTGCGCCATTTGCAAGAAGCACTGCTGCATCATCAGCATCTAATTCGTTTTGCGTTGCGCATGGCAGTGCGATATCACACTTGATTGACCAAGGGCGTTTGCCTTCAAGGTATTCAAAACCGTGCTTAGATGCAAATTCAGAAATACGGCCGCGTTTAACGTTTTTAAGTTCCATAACTTCTAAAAGAAGCTCATCAGTGAAACCGTCTTTAACGTATACAGTACCTGCTGAGTCAGAAAGTGACACAACCTTAGCACCCAAGAACATTGCTTTTTCAGCTGCATACTGCGCAACGTTGCCTGAACCAGAAATCGTTACAACTTTATCGTTAAAGCTGTCACCGCGAGTTTTCAGCATTTCTTCAGCGAAGTACACAGTACCGTAGCCAGTCGCTTCAGGACGCGCCAATGAACCGCCAAAAGACATGCCTTTACCCGTAAATACACATGAAGTGTCATTGCTGAGTTTCTTCATCATGCCGGCCATATAGCCCACTTCACGGCCGCCTACACCGATATCGCCCGCAGGGATGTCTGTGTTAGAACCTAAGTGACGGTATAATTCAATGATCAGCGCTTGGCAGAAACGCATGATTTCGCCTTCAGATTTGCCTTTAGGGTCAAAGTCTGAACCGCCTTTACCGCCGCCCATAGGCAGTGTTGTCAAAGCATTTTTAAATGTTTGTTCAAAACCTAAAAATTTAAGAATTGATAAGTTTACTGATGGATGAAAACGCATACCGCCTTTAAAAGGACCGATCGCAGAGTTGTATTGCACACGGAATGCGCGGTTTACTTGAGTTTGACCTTTGTCATCTACCCATGAAACGCGGAATTGGATAGCGCGTTCTGGTTCAACCAGGCGCTCTAGCAAACCATGTTCAGCATATTGCGGATTCTTTTCAATAAACGGCCATAGACTCGTCATGACTTCTTCCACAGCTTGAAGAAATTCAGGCTGGTATGAATCACGTGTTTTTACATAGTCAAGAAAATCGTTAAGGCTGTTGTATTTCAACGCTTCATCCTCAGCAAATAAATTAAAAACGAATCAAAATGCACCATTAAACATTTAACTGATACATTTTGGCGCAAATCATTAAATACTCTTATTAACATTTCAGCAATATATTTTTATTTTTTTTATCATTTACCTATCTAAAACAATGCATTGCACAATTTTATCAGTCTTTTTTCTTATAAAACAAATAACTTTAAAGAATATAAAAATACCTCATCTGCACTGTTTTAATTCGGTTATATCACCATTTTAGAACAAGCGAATTCTATGTAAAAACATGCTAGTATTGCGCCTCGGCAACCTGCTTCACGCTGTCTGCACAATATTTCGGTTACACATGAATACTCAAATTTCCCTCATTCAAAACATTGATGCGCTGCTTCCGCAAACCCAATGCGGACTTTGCGGCCATCGAGATGGCTGTTTGCCTTATGCAAAATCCATTGCTGAAGGTGAAGACGCCAATAAATGTGTACCGGGCGGACAGCCTGTTGCAGATGCACTTGCCGCATTATTAAAACGAGCAGTATTACCCGCTGAAGCAAGCGTCTGGCCAATCCAGCAAGACGGGCGCCCGCAGCGTATGAAAGCCGTTATTCGCGAAGACGAATGTATTGGCTGCACCAAATGCATCAGCGCCTGTCCAGTGGACGCGATTATTGGTTCCGGAAAATTGATGCATACTGTGCTCACTGACCTCTGTACCGGCTGTGAATTGTGCATTCCACCCTGCCCAGTGGACTGTATTGATCTGGTCGAAGATATGCAGCTTCTGCCGTCTAAAACTGCACGCACTGCTGAACAGGATAATCTGCGCCAGCGCTACTACGCACATATACAGCGTGAAGAACAGCGCAGTGCACAGCGTAAAGGCCCAGTCGTTCGCGCAGAAATTGATACCGCGCTTTTTGCCCGTTTCTCAATGCGCTCAGACAATGTGCCAAGCATTGAAGTTGCTGAAAAATCAGATAAAAACTCTGTCACTCAAGATGCCAAAACCACGATTGAACTGGCCAAGCTGCGTACCCAAATTAAAAAACTGGAAAAGCAGCTCAGCGTGCGTGATGATGAGAAAAAACGTGTTTTGCTGAATGATCTGACTCAGCAGCTGACCTTACTGCAAGGGGAATAAGATGGCCGTTAAAAACATGACCAAAAAGCAGATTCAAACTTTTTTTGAACGGCTTCGTGAGCAGCGCCCTAACCCCAAAACCGAACTGAATTATTCAAGCCCATTTGAACTGCTGGTTGCAGTCACTTTGTCTGCGCAAGCGACTGACGTCAGCGTCAATAAAGCCACAGATAAACTTTTTCCAGTCGCCAATACGCCAGAAGCCATTTATGCATTGGGTATTGACGGTTTAAAGGAATATATTAAAACCATTGGTTTATATAATTCCAAAGCTGAAAATGTGATCAAAGCCTGCAAGATGCTGATCGAAAAACATCACAGTGTGGTACCGGATAACCGCGCGGATTTAGAAGCCTTGCCGGGCGTTGGCCGTAAAACAGCGAACGTTGTGCTCAATACTGCCTTTGGACAGCCGACCATGGCTGTAGATACGCACATCTTCCGCTTAGGCAACCGCACAGGCTTAGCAGTCGGCAAGAACGTGCTGGAAGTCGAACACCGTTTAGTTAAAGTGATTTCTAAAGAATTTATCGTCGACTCGCATCACTGGATGATTTTACATGGACGCTATTGCTGCATCGCACGTAAGCCAAAATGCGGTGAATGTATTGTGTCAGATGTCTGCAACTGGCCCGACCGTTTCGAGTTTGGCGCCAGCCGTGAAATTGCTGTAAAAAATATAGACGCTTAAAACATCTGAGCAGCCACGCGGCAGATCACATGCTGCCGCTAAAATGTGCTCCATACATGGCAGGCCAAATTCAGTCTTGCTTTTTTTGTTGCTGGGCTTTTTCCTGCTCTTCTTTCATTTGCAGCTCTTTTTTCAGCTTAGGATGCAGCTGATATTCTTTGGTTTTTTGGGGCTGTAATCTGCGTTCTTGAATTTCTTGTTCTTGGGTTTTTCTTAAAAGTTTAAAACTGAAAAACAGTAGGCCCAAAATAACTGCTGCAGCCAAAATCAATACCAAAACTACCGCAATTTGCTCCACAGCCTATCTCCACTACCGCACAATAAAAAAAGAGCCCTAATATGACTTAGGACTCTTTGAAAGTCAAAATCTGAACGGGCAGATTATTTTGACTTGTCTAGAATTGCAAAAAGATCCGTTTGAACTTCATCAATTGGACGCAAGCCATTCAGCTTGTCATACGTTGGCGCATTTTCGCCAGACGCTGCACGGCCTTGATAGAAGCCGACCAACTGTTCAGTTTCTGTGTGGTAAGAGCCTAAACGCTTACGGATTGTCGCTTCTTGGTCATCTGGACGCTGAACCAGCTCTTCACCAGTTTCGTCGTCTTTCCCTTCCACTTTAGGCGGGTTGTATACAATATGGTATACACGGCCAGAAGCAGGATGCTGACGGCGGCCAGACAAACGCTGAACGATCTCTTCATCCGGAACATCAATTTCGATCACGTGATCAATGTTAATGCCTACTTTTTCCAAAGCTTCTGCTTGTGGAATTGTGCGTGGGAAACCATCAAAGATGCAGCCGTTTGCACAGTCAGGCTGAGCAATACGCTCTTTTACCAGTCCGATGATCAATTCATCTGAAACTAGACCGCCGCTTTCCATGACGCTTTTAGCTTTAAGACCTAATTCAGTACCTTCACGAATCGCAGCACGGAGCATATCACCGGTTGAAATTTGTGGGACATTGTAGCGCTTACAGATCAACTGAGCTTGAGTACCTTTACCTGCTCCAGGAGGTCCGAGTAATATAATGCGCATAAAAAAACATCCTCATTTAAACAATGTATTTGACGCCGTGTGCCTGCCAGACATCTGACACGGTTCAGCATCTAATTATAAGAAAGCCACAAACAAATGTATTGTACCTGCAATAAAGCCAGTTACCCCACCCAAAACAATTAAAATCCATTCGTCTTCCTGAAATGCAGGACGTAATAGATTTTGAAACTCCTTCGGTGTCAGCTCACGGATACGGTCTTTGAACATTTGAAAGATTTTCTGTGCACGGCTCGCATTAAACGCAGGGTCGCATACAGGCACCATCGTAATTTCAATTGAGCGATCAATCAAGTCTGTCTTGAGTTTTGCGTACTCTCTTGGCCCTAAAGACAGCTGTAAAGACGTCCTAACCAGCGGAGTTTCCATAATTTCATTAATATGGCGCTTCACAATCCGGCGGGTCTTGTCTTTTTTAGCGCCATACATCATTTCAGTCATGATCGATTTCAATGTAATCAGGTCTTCAGTCACTACGCTGGCAAATACATCAGAGACCTCTTCCTGACGCTTCATAAACGCGCCCTGAATATTGTAAGTGCCTAAGCGTGGAATGACTGGCTTGATCCAAGGAAACTTACGATTCTTCGTTAATTCAAAGAATTGCGGATAACGGATGTAATGCGGCTCGATTGGATTAAAGACCATCCAGATGGCGATCCAGTTGGTTAAAAAGCCCCAGACAGATGCCCAAAATGGCACAGTCCAATGCCATGGCACTACGAACCAAACGATCATCTGGAACACCCCGAAGAACATCCCGATCAGCGCGCTGATATGCCAAATAAAGTTGATTTCTTTTTGACCGACTTTAAGGAACATGCGCACCATAAGACGGCGGTCACCCTCCATTTGGCTGACCACCATTTCACGCATATCCACAAGTGACTCGACGTTCATGGTCAGCTCGGTCACAAGTTCTCTTAAGATACCCGGCATTTGTTTATTGGCTTGAGCATAAATACGGCGCTTAATCGAATACGGCAAGTTTTCCCACAGCACAGCATTGCGGTCAATCATGACTTCATCAATTAAATGCTCCAGCTCAAAACCGACTTGTTCGCCAATAATACGCGCCATGTCTTCCGGGTCCATAGCATCCAAAAACTCACGCAAAGAACCCAATTTAGACAAGGTGTTATCGGTGATAATGCCTGAAATGCGCCCCGCTTTACGCGGCACAATCCCCTGCCAGCCTACTGGCAGCGGGCCAAGGTGGAATCCCCAGAAATTAATTGGGTAAAACACCATTTTCAGCGCCATCCAGACATGCGCCCAAGTAACAAAAGCAGTAACAGGAATAATGCTGAGTACAGCCCAGAAATCTGGCCGTTTCAAAAAGGTTTGCCACAACTCATTGACGAACTCAAGCATGCATAACTTCCATATTTAATTGTATTCAGAGAATTTTTAATTCAAATAAAGTTGAATATTCTCACTATAAACCGATACTTAGAGTATAGGAGAATTGTATTTTCGGTTCTGTTTCTTCAATGACACGGCCAGTTCGATCTGCTAATTCCTCACCAGCGCCAATACCGACACTGAATGTGCTGATACGTTCTTTGCTCAGCATAACATAGGATAAATCAACACCGCCGCCTAAACGGCTTTCATATTCGCCATCAACTTCTTTGCTTTCTAAATGGCCTGCATATACGCCAAGGTAATAGCCATTTTTGTCTTTACCGGTAAAATGAATAGGATGGCGGAAACCGACTTGCGCGCCGTAATCCTTATCGCCATTTAAAAAAATACCTGCTTTTGCATACGCAATACCGTATGGATTAACCCATTCACCATTTAGATGTATTAATTTTTGTGTAAATCCGGCCCCAACATTCCACGTAGCAACATCTGCTCCCGCTAAATTTGCTTCCGGCAGAAAACCGCTGTCTTGCGCTGCCGCTGCATTCGCAATAAATGCCAATGCTAACAAAGAATATGCTTTGTTCATTATTTTCACCATCGTCCTTAATTTCAGGCTTTTTAGTTGTAATCAGTCCTATTTTTATGCTTTCCGACTTTAGCAGAATAATATGTACTCTTATATACAGCACCGTACTTTTTTAATGTCTGCAAAGTCAAAGTTTAGGCAAAACTTACAATACAGTGCTGAATTGGCTTATCAAATTTTGGGAACTTGCGATAGAATGGTGACCCTTAATTTTCCCTTTGTGTATCTCAAGCCGATTGCATATGAAGCAGCACTTTCCTTTAAAAAATGTACAGCAAGAAAAGCGCATTTTCCGCAATCGCATTTATTTCTCACTGGGTATTGTGATCTTCTTTTTACTGCTCTTGGTTGCGCGGTATTCCTATCTGCAAATTTTCAATTACGACAAATTCGCAACAGACTCAGATAAAAACCGCGTACGGCTGCAGCCCCTGCCGCCTGCGCGCGGCTATATTTACGACCGCAACGGCGTCTTACTTGCTGACAACTACCCTGTTTTCTCAGCCACCATGAGCCGTGCGGACATTGAAGATATAGATGATACTGTTAAGCGCTTAATTCCAATTATCAATCTGACGCAAGAAGATATAGACCGTTTTAAAAGCCGGATTAAAACCTCTAAGAAAACAGAACGCGTTGCGCTGAAACTGAATTTAAATGAAACTGAAATTGCGCGTTTCAGTGAAGTGAAATTCCAGTTCCCCGGTGTCAATATAGAAACGCAGATGACCCGCTACTACCCGCATGGTGAACTGTTTGCGCACGTCATTGGCTATGTAGGCCGTATCAATGACAAAGAATTAAAAGAAATTGATAAAGATTTATATGCCGGCACCAACCTGATTGGGAAAATCGGCGTCGAAAAATACTATGAAGATTTATTGCATGGCTTGCCGGGCAATGAGTCTGTGGAAGCCGATGCGCATGGCAATGTGCTGCGCCATCTGGGCCGTAAAGATCCTGTCCGCGGCAATGACCTTTATCTGTCTTTGGACTATGGCTTGCAGGCCGTTGCCTCTGAACAGCTTGCTGACCGCCGCGGCGCAATTGTTGCAATGGACCCGCGTACTGGCGAAATTTTAGCACTAGTGTCCAGCCCGAGCTTCAATCCAAATTTATTTGTGACAGGCATCAGCAGCAAAGACTATTCAGCTTTGCGTGATGATCTGGATCAGCCGCTGTATAACCGTGCAGTACAAGGCTCTTATCCGCCCGGATCGACCATTAAGCCCATGTTTGGCTTAGGCGGCATCCATTATAATTTGGTGGACTGGAGTACGGCCATTAATGACCCTGGCTATTTCTCTTTGCCTGGCGACTCTCACCGCTTCCGTGACTGGCGCAAAACGGGTCATGGCGTCGTTAATCTGCACAAAGCGCAAGCTGTTTCATGTGATACCTACTTCTATATTCTTGCTTACCGCATGGGTATAGACCGCATGAATTCATGGATGCGTCAATTTGGCTACGGCGAAAAAACGGGCGTGGATTTGCCAAGTGAAAGCTCGGGACTCTACCCAAGCCCTGAATGGAAAATGCGTACCCGCAAAACCAAATGGCTGAAAGGTGAGACCATTTCAGTCAGTATTGGTCAAGGCGCATTTACCGCAACACCGCTTCAGTTAGCTATGGCAACCGCAATCACTTCCAATGAAGGCCATCATGTTGTGCCGCATGTCCTGCGCGAAAGCAAAGGGCCAAAACCGCACACTGTGCATAATGCGCCGGACGGCAAAATTGAGTTTAACGGCAAGCCTGAAGATTGGATCAAAATGCGCGATGCAATGGTTGATGTAATCGAAACAGGTACTGGCCGCGGCATTCGCACCCCAATGTATAAAATTGCCGGCAAAACTGGTACCGCTCAGGTTAAAAGTATCGCTCAAGGCAAACGCTATAATGAAGCCCTGCTGACTGAGCGCCAGCTGGACCATGGTCTTTTTGTCGGCTTTGCTCCTGCAGACAATCCTGAAATAGCCATTGCTGTCGTTTGGGAAAACGGCAAGCACGGCGGCTCGGCTGCCCAGCTGGCCCGTCCAATTTTTGATTATTGGCTGTTAAAGCGTAAAAAGTCTCCAATTCGTCCATCTAGCGCACAAGTCAGTGGCGGATTGATGACTGCCGGCATTAAACCAAGTGAATTGCCAAGCGGTGAAAATCCGCTGCAAAGCACAGCCAATAGTACTGCACAGCAAAATATAGCCCCATCAGCACCAGCAGCTTCAAATGGTTCAGCTGCGCAGCGTACAGCGTCAAATCCTGTTCAAAGCAACACAGCTCCAGCAGCGCCAAGTTCAGCCCCAGCCAATCCGCCATCGGATGAAGAGTAAGTATTAATGAAAAATCAGTTGCGTATCATTGGCGGAGACTGGAAACGCCGTCAGCTGCCTTTTGCCAGTATTGATGGCCTGCGCCCCACACCTGACCGTGTACGAGAAACCCTCTTCAATTGGCTCATGTGGGATATTCAAAATGCGCAGGTTTTAGATATATGCGCAGGTTCAGGCGCGCTGAGTTTTGAAGCCTTATCCCGCGGTGCAGCGCAGGTGGTCATGATTGAGCCTGACCGCACACAGGCTAAATTTTTAACGGACAATTTGCAGCTGCTCAAAGTCACGTCACAGCATGCCAAACTCAAGATTTCAACGGCACAGCAAACGTTGCCAAGCCTTAAAGATCAATTTGATCTGGTCTTTTTAGATCCGCCTTATAGTCTGGATTTATGGGAATCATTAGCCGCCTTGGCAGATCCGCTGATTAAAGCAGATGGCCTGATTTATGTAGAAGCAGATTGCAACTTAAGCCAGCTTAAGCTACCAAGCAGCTGGCATATGATTAAAGAGACCAAAGCAGGAAGCGTCCGCGCAGGCCTCTTTAAGAAAGCCATATAAAATATCTCAAAGATAAAAAAGGACGCGATAATCGCGTCCTTTTCGTGTCAAATGCAGGCAGTTATTTTAGGTCTTGCAGCAGAAACGCCGCTTTTGCCTAGACCACTCCCGAAGGAATCCTTATAAATCGCTTACTGTCTATTTTCATTGTTCCAATTAGAATGTCTGCCATCTGAATGGCGGTTATCGCCTTGGCGGTTTTGCTGACGCCAGTCTGGGCGGCCATTGCGGTCATTCTCCCAGCGGTGATCACGGTCACGATGATCATATTGCCCTGAATGATTTCGGCCATCCCGCGGATAATGATCGTCATAAGGTGCGACCACACAGCCAGTCAAAGCTGTTGTAAAGACCGCAAGTAAAATCACTTTTTTCATCATCTTCACACCTCATTCTTCGATATGCAGCTATCCAACTGAATGTCATTCTCTGCGCCATCTAGTCCATCTGTAATGGCAGTCATTAAAATCTGTCTTGCTGATATACAGTGTTCTCTATTGCTGTGGAGAAGAAGCGGATTTAGTGTAATTATCTTGTATTAATGCATTCATCTTTTGCAGCAATTTCGGCTGCGCTGTATTTTCCCAATGTTCAAGTACAAATACCTGCATTAGATAGTGAAAAGAATGATTTCATTCCAGCTTCACTTCAGGCTTACACTACAAACTCTGTGCTCGATACAATTTCAAATGACGTATAGCATCAAATGACTTGGCTTTTATTTATTTTCGGCGCAATTGTGGCCGGCTTTGTACAGGGGCTAACAGGCTTTGCATTTGCACTCATTGCCATGTCTTTTTGGGTCTGGGTATTGCCTCCGCAACTGGCAGCGCCTTTGGTGGTTTTCGCTTCGATTTGGAGCCATCTCATTTCCATTTTTAATGAACAAAGCCACCGCTTCTCTAAAAAGCTGGTGCTCCCTTATATCCTTGCGGGACTCATCGGCGTGCCGATTGGGACATATTTACTGACAATGATCAACCCGCAAACCTTTAAATTGGTATTGGGGCTATTTTTAGTGATTTGGTGTCCAATCATGCTGCTAAATCCTAAAATAAAAAGCATTCAGCGATCTGGAAAATTAGCTGACGGCAGCATAGGGTTTATTGGCGGCATTTTAGGCGGGTTAGGCGGATTCTGCGGCTCCTTGCCATCAGCGTGGGTCATGCTTAAAAACCTGTCGAAATCCGAACAGCGCTATATTTTGAGACATTTCAATTTTGCTATTCAGGTTTTTGCACTGCTTGCTTATCTGCTGCAAGGCACAATTCAAAGCATGCATTTGCCTTATATGGCCGTTTTAATACTTAGCGTAAGCCTGCCTGCAATGCTGGGCGCAAAACTATTTTATAAAATTTCTGAGCAGCAGTTTAAACGTACAGTGCTCGGCCTGCTCTTTGCTTCAGGCTGTTTTCTCATGCTGACTGTCCTTCTTCAAATGCGCTAAGCAATTGAACACAGACGTCAAACACATTTTTTAAATTGGGACAATCTACAGTAAAAAGCACCACAACAGATTAAAATACAACCAAATAATACTGGAATATTCCAATATTAATCACAAAAATTTATACAATATGCCACCCAACACTCAATAAATTAAAATTATGAAACCGCTTGCCATATTTGCCTTGATCATTCTCTTGGCTGGCTGCTCGACAAGCTCTTCCCGCGATATAAAAAAAGCTGAAAAACTACTCGCAAATTTTCAATGCGGCAATATTGAAAGCTCACAAATGGCGCATAGCCCCATTACCAGCTATCACGAACAGTCTTTAAGCAGTTCAAGACAAAAAGCCGAAAGCTATATTCAAAGCTATAAAGATGGCGATAAACTTTTCAGCATTCCACTCAGCAGCGTGATAGAGCAGCAATACCATCTCTACAAAGAAGCGTGCCAAAACCTAGGCGGCATTTCTCAAACCACTGAACAGTCATAAATTCGCCCATAAAAAAAGCTGGTTAGATTCCGGCTTTTGTATTTTGTACTTGGCTTAAAATTTTATTCAACGGAATAATAGCGGCTGTCCACGCTAAAATCTTCAGGGAATTTCGGGCTGATTTGCGCATAAAATTGCATAATCTCCGCCATATCTTTTTCATAATCCCCTGTTGGATAGACAATTTTTCCTACACCGGTTTTTTTCTTTTCATAATCCATATAGGCCAGCGCAATCGGCACACCAGCATTGCATGCCACATGGTAAAAACCCGTTTTCCATTTTTCCTGCTTCGCGCGCGTGCCTTCCGGTGTGACCAGCATAACCAGCTCCGCATGCTCTTTAAATAAATTGGTCATCACCTCTACCATGCTCAGGCGCGCTTGCCCATCAGCTTTTGGGCTGCGGTCAATGCCAATTCCGCCCATAGCTCGGACAAAGGGGCCAAAAGGCAGTTTCATATAACTGTCTTTAATAGTAATCCGAACATTCACCCCTAGGGCTTTTAATGCTAAACGCGCATACAGCGCATCCCAATTGCTGGTATGCGGCGCGGCTATCATCACACACTGCGCTAAGTCTAAAGGCCAATGGTTATCAATTTCCCAGCCCAGCATATTCAGACTTTTTTCTGCAAATTTCTCAAACACGCTTGGCCCCATACACTCATAAATAAGGCGCAGATTCTAACGGCTATTGATAATTAAAACAGCTTAAAAAGATCACTTATTAACCAATTAATGCATTTAAGTCTATGTATTATCGCCGTATTGATTTCGAAACTTGAATGAATTATGCGCTAAAAAACCAGATTAGATTTTCATATCTTGACATAGGCTTACAAGAAAGCACTTTTCTTGCGGCAGCAGCTGTTTAAATTAGAAAGATTGATTATAAAAAATGGAATATTCTCATGAATAAAATGATTTTACTGGCATTATCAAGTGCACTGATATTCACAGCCTGCTCGAAACCCAACTCAAGCGCAGAAGGGCAAAATACGGGTGCGAACAGCGCACAAACACCTTCAGAAGCCAACGCTTCAGAAAATAATACAGCGCCATCATTAAATGATACTGCAGAAACGTCGCTGGACTGGGCGGGTGAATATAAAGGGATTTTTCCTTGTGCAGATTGTGAAGGTATTCAAATGGAGCTCGAATTAAAGGCTGATAAAACCTATGAACTTAAAGAAAAGTATTTAGGCAAAGGTGACGGCAACGAATTTAAAACTGAAGGATCTTTCAGTTTTGACAGTAAAAATCCCTCCATCATTACTTTAGGCAAAGCTGATCAACAACGTAAATTCTTTATCGGTGAAAATTTTGCAGAAGCGCGGGATATTCAAACGGGTGAAGCAATTGACAGCAAGCTGAATTATAAACTGACCAAAGAAAATCATTAAGCTGCTGTATCCTTTATTAAACTGCTAGCCAAACGCTCAACTCAGATCTATATATTGGACGATTTGGGCATTTGGCGCTTTGCGCCATCAGTTACAAATAATTAAACCTACTCCTCCTCATTTGAGGATATGCCGCAGCTTAAAACTCCCCATAAAATCCTGCTAAGCCATGATAATAACAAGGGGAAAATTATGAAAAAGACATTTATCGCAATGAGCATCGTCTACTTCTTAACTGCCTGCGGAGGCGGATCTTCTGACAACAGCTCCTCATCCAGCAACTCATCGTCTAATGGCGGAAGCACAGTGCCTGCGGATAATTTAAAAACAGGCATTTTAACCGATAGCCCCATTGGTAACATTCGCTACGAAACCTCTAGCGGTGTAAAAGGTAGCACCAACACTAAGGGGGAATTTAAATACCAAGGAGGCGATAAAATCAGTTTTTACTTAGGTGATATTCTGCTTGAAAAAACGGATGCACAAGCATATATCACACCAATTCAGCTTTCTGAAGATGAAAATTTCCGAACCAATCTGCTGATTTTGCTTCAATCTTTAGATTCTGATCAAGACCTCAGCAATGGCATCAGCATCAGCGATACTGCAATTGCGGCGCTTAAAGATAAAACCATCAACCTCAGCTTGCCGAGCATTTCATTTGAACAAGACCAAACCTTGCTGCAAGTTTTACAAAGCACAAACAGCACTTTAATTAACGCTGAACAAGCGAAGGAAAACTTTTTCGACAGCTTCATTGAAGACAATGCCGGCACTTGGGTCATGGAAGATAAGGCCCAAAACACGAAAGTGGTGCTTTACATTGATGGGATAACCTCAGGCGCTGGCAGTGAAAAACGCTTTAATTTTATTTTTGGCCAAGTGGGCCCGCAGGATAGCGCTGGCTCATCTGGAATTGAAGTCGGAGAGTTAAAATGGAACCCCGTCAGCGCAGAACTAAGCCGCTTCCAAGATTTCCAAATTGACACCAATGGAGAATGGGGCTTCTCCAATCCGTCTGCAGCAACCAGCCTGAACTATGGTGCAGCCGCCAACACATTGGTCTATAAAGAAGGCAATACGAGCTATACCTTTAACCGCGTTGCCAATATTGCAAACAGTCTTGTCGGCACGTGGAAATCAGACAACCAGCTTGCAACATTCTTTAATGATGGTTCGTATATTTTCATTGAAACTACAGCAAATGACTGCGGATCTGCCGGCATTGAATCAGGCGCCTATAGCGCTGCAAACGGTGTGCTGAGACCTACAAGCTTCCAATATGATACCAATGGATGTTCTGGACTGGTCGATTCGTCTTACTCTCCGCCCGACCTTGATCAATTTAGTTACACGCTAGAAGGACTAAGCGCAGTGGTTCAGTATCAAGATGAAGACCCTGTCAGCTTCACCCGTTTTTAATTTCAAAATTTTCAATCTGGTTTTTAAAATTTGCTCGCATTTGGCCTTGCCCATAACGGCAAGGCCTTTTTTATTTGAGCCATTCATTTTTTATCATCAATAAATATGTTCAAAACAGATGGTCATCCCCATTAGCCGATACAGCAATTCTGCCTGTGAATTACACTGCATTTTGGCATATATATTTTTGACATAGGTGCGGACTGAATTAATAGACAAGCTGCTTTGCAGAGCAATTTTTTCCAAATTCCAGCCATTCACAAACATCTCACAAATTTCACACTCGCGCACCGACAGCCCATAATGCTCTTTCAAAAATGAGGTTGCCAGCGTATAGCGCTGTTCTATATCTGAAATGGCCAACACCACATAATTTTGATTCTGATCGGCCAAATACGCCAAGCTGTTCACGCTGCTAAAAGGAATGACCGTAACCATAAACTGCTGCCCCTGCTCATTTTCCAGCGCAATCACACCGCCAATGTCCTTATACTGCGTATTCGCATCCATTTTGGCCGTATGAATCATCTGATCAAACTTTTTTTGAAACTGCTTAGCGGGATAAATTTTATTCTGCGCATCAAACTCAAAAATTTTACTGTACTCCAGCATTTGCTGAGCGCGCTGATTTGCATAATAGAATCGCCGGCAATCATCTACCAATACAATGCCAACTTTAATGACATCCAGCATTTTAAATAGATTCTGATGCTCAGCTCGGGCAAAACACAATTGCTTATGAATTTGCAGCGCCCTGCGTATATGCACGCCTATGCGCTGTAAAAAGTCTAATTCTTCCTGCTGAAAAGCAGGCTCATCTGGTGAACGATGCACCCCGAGTACTGCCCAACGGTACTCGCCTTGATCCAACAGCACACCTGCAATATAACAAATGCCTGTGGTCTTTAAACACTGCTCATAAAAAATGGCTTCATCGTGATTCAGCAGCGCCGCATAGCTGCTCAAATCCTGCTGTATGGCTTCACCCACAGCAACATGTGTCCACATCGGCAAATGAAATTTCATATCCATGAGCTTCATTTGCTCTTTTTGATATGCATCTACCCCCGCTTGAGAAATATTCCAAGTATGCAAAAAATCATAATTCGGATTCAGCTGATCCATTGCTGTTAAAATTGCTGTTTTACTGCGTGTATAATCAACAATTTGGCCTATCACCCCAGGCCACAGCGAAGCATCCAAGCCCGCATCATAAATTGCCCCAATTATTCCATTTTCAATTTCTGGAATCATCGAATGTCCCCAGCATATTGTTAAGTAAAGCTTAATGATATATTTAATTTTACTAAAGTCAAAAATACATGATTTATTAAATAATTAAGATAAAAAAATCCCCGCAATAAGCGGGGATTTTTCAGATCGGATGATCAGTATGAATTACATCATACCGCCCATACCGCCCATGCCGCCCATATCAGGCATTGCTGGTTTGTCTTCTGGAATGTCTGTAATCATACATTCAGTCGTCAGCATTAAGCCAGCAACAGATGCTGCATGCTCAAGAGCAGAACGTGTTACTTTTGCAGGATCAAGAATACCCATTTCCAGCATGTCGCCGTAAGTAGAAGTTGCAGCGTTATAGCCGAAGTTTCCTTCGCCATTTTTAACTGCATTGATTACAACAGATGGCTCATCCCCTGCATTGGCAACGATTTGACGAAGCGGCGCTTCGATCGCGCGGCGAAGGATGTTGATACCCACGTTTTGGTCATCATTAGCACCATTTACGCCATCAAGCGCAGCTGCAGCACGCACAAGCGCAACACCACCGCCCGCTACTACACCTTCTTCAACCGCAGCGCGAGTCGCATGAAGCGCATCATCAACACGGTCTTTCTTCTCTTTCATTTCAACTTCAGTTGCTGCGCCAATTTTGATTACTGCAACACCGCCAGCCAATTTAGCTACGCGTTCTTGAAGTTTTTCTTTGTCATATTCTGAAGTTGATTCTTCAATTTGCGCACGGATTTGAGTGACGCGCTCAGCAATTTGAGCTGCATCGCCTGCACCGTCAACAATTACAGTATTTTCTTTAGACACAGTGATTTTGTGCGCAGTACCTAAATCTTGAAGTGAAGCCTGTTCTAAAGTCATGCCGACTTCTTCAGAAATCACAGTTGCGCCAGTCAAAATAGCGATATCTTGAAGCATTGCTTTACGGCGGTCACCAAAGCCAGGCGCTTTAACAGCACATACTTTGATAATACCGCGCATGTTGTTCACTACAAGCGTAGCCAGCGCTTCGCCTTCAACATCTTCTGCGATGATTAAAAGCGGCTTGCCTGTTTTAGCTACAGCTTCAAGCACAGCAATTAATTCACGGATGTTGCTGATTTTTTTATCAACGAGAAGAACGAATGGGTTTTCAAGTTCCGCAGTCAATGTGTCTTGCTTGTTTGCGAAATATGGAGAGATATAGCCGCGGTCAAACTGCATACCTTCTACTACGTCCAAAGCATCTTCAAAGCCTGAACCTTCTTCAACAGTGATGACACCTTCTTTGCCCACTTTTTCCATTGCTTGCGCAATCAGCTTGCCGACAGTTTCATCAGAGTTTGCAGAAATTGAACCGACTTGTTCAATTGCTTTCGTATCAGATGCTGGTTTTGCAGTTGCTTTGATTTCTGCAACTAATGCTTTCACAGCAAGATCGATACCGCGTTTCAAGTCCATTGGGTTCATACCCGCAGTCACTGACTTGATGCCTTCGTTTAGAATTGCTTGAGCCAATACAGTTGCAGTTGTTGTACCGTCACCCGCGATGTCATTGGTTTTTGAAGATACTTCACGAACCAGCTGAGCGCCCATGTTTTCAAATTTGTCTTTTAGAGAAATTTCTTTCGCAACAGTTACACCATCTTTAGTGATGTGCGGTGCACCGAAAGAACGGTCAATTACAACGTTACGGCCTTTAGGACCTAAAGTCACTTTTACTGCATCGGCAAGTACGTTTACGCCCGCGATCATTTTTGAACGCGCTGAATCACCGAATTTTACGTCTTTAGCTGACATTCTAAACTCCAAATATTCTTAAATTTTAATCAATTATATTGCGTTAATAGCAAGTTCTAAATCAGATCGCTGCTCTGAATTAACCTTCAAGAACCGCTAAAATATCAGATTCTTTCATGACTAGAAGCTCTTCGCCTTCTACTTTCACTTTAGTCCCTGCATATGCGCCAAACAGTACATTGTCGCCTACTTTAACGTCTAAAGCGCGAACGCCATTGTCAGTCACTTTACCGTTGCCTACTGCAATGATTTCACCTTGAGCTGGCTGTTCAGCAGCAGAAGTACTCAAGATTAAACCACCTGCAGTTTTAGTTTCCTTTTCTACACGGCGGATTACTACGTTGTCATGTAAAGGACGAATCTTGCTCATTTCTAGCTCCATAGACATTTGTATAATGTCATTGATTACGATGTGAAGATGACTTCTTATTCCTAGGTCATCGACAATTTTTTGATATGACACTTTTGTGGGGATGGAAACATGGGCTTCAAGGGTAAAAGTAAAAATATTTTTTATTTCGTCTTCTTTTTATTCAATTTCCACATGCGCGGCTGAGTAAAAATTCAGAACTGCCGCCTGGATGTTACAAACCGCTGCTGCGCCTGATCAAAAAGATAATGCTCGACGTCGCCAGCAGGATCTATCGTGTTGAAACTATTGGGCAAGCCCGCATGCAACCTATAAGATATTGCCGTTCCTGCATGAATATCCAGCACAGGATGCTGCGCGCCTAAATGATAAATCTGATTCAGATCATACACAGCAGATTGATGCAAATGGCCATGCAGCAAAGCATATAAACCTCTTTTACTCCAAGTTTCTAAAGCCATGCGTCCCAAGATTGGGCAATCATTCACGCCATGCGGATCATCTGGGGGGGTGTAAAATGGCTGGTGCGCAGCAATAATTTTCAGCTTATGCTTAGGCGCCTGAAGCAGCTTTTCATCTGTCTCATGAATTTGCTCTAAAGAAATATGCCCGCGGGTATGGTAACGGCGGCGGATGCTGTTTAGGCCTAAAATATAAAAATGCTCTGTCTCCAGCACTGTTTCTGTATGTCCAAAAAACAGCTGATAGCGCGCAAAAGGACTGAAAATACGGTTCCAAACATGATACAGCGGAATATCATGGTTGCCCGGCACAACCAAATACGGCAAATCCAGACTGTCTAAAAAATGCCTGCAGGCCAAAAACTGCCGATAACGCGCCCGCTGAGTTAAATCACCGCTAATTACTGCGGCTTCTGGCTGATGCTCACGGCAAAACTGCTGTATAGCGCTGATACAGCCCTGCCGCTCTGTGCCAAAGTGTAAATCAGATAGATGCAGAAGCATGGGGCACCTTCACTTTTAAAGCATTTTTTTTGACACGGATATGCAGCGGCGGACGTAATTCCACAATTTCACCATCGACTGCCACAGTCAGCTTTTTGGCTGACGCATGAATAATGACTTCATCTGCATCAAAGCTATACACATCCGGCGCTTTTTCAATATTGCCTTTGACCAGCTGCCAAAGCATTTTGAGCAAAGTCATTTTATCGCTTTTGGCCACAACTACGCCCGCAACCCTGCCTCGTGCGGCGCATTCTGCAATTTGCAGATTTAAATCCGCCAGCTGCAGCTGATTATTGCCAAAAAAGATCAGCGGTGTTTTCACTGGATAGGTCACACCATCCACCTCGATCTGCAATTTCAGCTCTTTGCGGTCACGCAGCAGCACATCTAAACCAGAAGTATAGGCATTTAAAGGAAAGCGCCCTAAATGACGGTTATATTTTTCACGCTTTTGAATAAAAAGCGGATATAGCCCCAAACTGGCATTATTTAAATAAACCTGATCATTAATCAGGGCCGTGTGAACTAAGCGCTCCGCGCCATTTGCAATAACTTGAGCCGCCTCCAAAAGGTCGAGCGGAATATTTAAAACCCGCGCCACATAATTGAATGTACCCAAGGGTAAAATACCCATCGGCACCTGCGTACTCATTAAATAGCCTGCAACCGCATTCAGTGTGCCGTCTCCACCTGCCGCCACAACAATGCCTAAATTTTCAGCGTTTTTATGCCTTTGCATGACTTGCTGCATCAGCACATCAAATTCCGAGAAATGTCCCATTTCAAATGACTGAATTTCAAAGCCCTGCGCAGTAAATAGCCGAATAAGCTCTTCATAAACATCATCTTTATGAGTCGCATGAAAACCTGATTTTTGATTATAGATAATCGACAACGGCTGCGTTTGATTTGACATTTTTTATGCATTTTTAAAGCAATTATTCTAATTTTGTCGAATTTATCGCCAATTAACAGTTCCTTTATGTAAAATTCAAATGATCACCATTTATTTAATCAATAATAATTCTCATGTAAAAAATAAGACTAAATAACTGTTTTTTAAAATAATTAATAAAATAAATAACACCCATAAAATATATAAATAGATACATTTTTTAGACAAAATCCGCATATCTCAATGTTTTTAATGAAGTTAATTAATAAACATCCTAAGTAACCAAATAAAACTTCCTGCATCTTTAGTCTTATTTTTTTTATGAAAATATGCTTTAATAGCGCCACTTTTTTTCATATTTCATCTGATCAATGTACCCCGTTGCTCAGATTATACTTTGTACAGTTTGTACATATTTGAGATAGGCCTCACCATGACCCAAGTGAACGCACCAGAATTCGTTCGTCATCCTAAGCTAATTGCCTGGGTTGAAGAAATTGCAAAATTAACGAAACCAGCGAAAATTGAATGGTGTGACGGCAGCGAAGAAGAAAATCAACGTTATATCGACTTGATGATCGCTAACGGCACTATGCAAGCGCTTAACCAAGAAAAACATCCTGGTTCTTACCTTGCAAATTCTGATCCTTCTGACGTTGCTCGTGTTGAAGGTCGTACATATATTTGTTCAGAGAACAAAGAAGATGCTGGCGCGACAAACAACTGGGAAGCTCCAGCTGAAATGCGTGCTCGCTTAAACGGTTTGTTTGACGGTTGCATGAAAGGTCGTACTTTGTACGTTGTTCCTTTCTCTATGGGTCCTTTAGGTTCACATATTGCGCACATTGGTATCGAATTAACTGACTCTCCTTACGTAGCAGTAAGCATGTCTAAAATGGCTCGTATGGGTAAAGCTGTTTATGACGTATTGGGTACTGACGGTGAATACGTTCCTTGCGTACACACTGTAGGCGCTCCGCTTGAAGCAGGTCAAAAAGACGTTGCATGGCCTTGCAACCCTGACAAATGGATTGTTCACTACCCTGAAACGCGTGAAATCTGGTCATTCGGTTCTGGTTACGGCGGTAACGCATTGTTAGGTAAAAAATGCCTAGCTTTACGTATTGCTTCTTACATGGGGCGTCAACAAGGTTGGTTAGCAGAACACATGCTCATCCTTGGTGTGACAAACCCACAAGGCGAAAAACACTACATCGCAGCGGCATTCCCTTCTGCATGCGGTAAAACAAACTTCGCAATGTTGATTCCACCAGCGGGCTACGAAGGCTGGAAGATTGAAACTGTAGGTGACGATATTGCTTGGATCAAACCAGGTGAAGACGGTCGCTTATACGCAATCAACCCTGAAGCTGGTTTCTTCGGTGTAGCGCCTGGTACAAATACCAAGACTAACCCGAACTGTATGGCAACATTGACTAAAGATGTGATCTATACAAACGTTGCTGTAACTGACAACGGTGAAGTTTGGTGGGAAGGTCTTTCTAAAGAAGTACCTGCTAACCTGACCAACTGGAAAGGCCAACCTCACACTGGCGAAGAAAAAGCTGCGCATCCAAATGCTCGCTTCACAGTATCTGCAGGTCAATGCCCTTCAATTGATGCTGACTGGGAAAATCCAGCGGGCGTTCCAATTTCTGCGTTCATCTTCGGTGGTCGTCGTGCAGATACAGTTCCTCTAATTTCAGAAGCATTTGACTGGGTTGACGGTGTCTACAAAGCTGCGACTATGGGCTCTGAAACAACTGCCGCTGCTGTTGGCCAACAAGGTGTTGTTCGTCGTGACCCATTCGCGATGCTTCCTTTCGCGGGCTATAACATGGCTGACTACTTCACGCATTGGTTAGAAATGGGCGAGCAAGTTGGTGCTAAAGCTGCGGCGGCTGGCAACAAGCTTCCTGGTATCTACAACGTGAACTGGTTCCGCCGTGATGCTGAAGGCAACTTCGTATGGCCTGGTTTCGGTCAAAACATGCGTGTTCTTGAGTGGATCATTGACCGTTGTGAAGGCCGTGCAACTGCTGTTGAAACGCCAATTGGCTTAGTTCCTACTTACGAACAGCTAAACTGGACGGGTTCTGACTTCACTAAAGAACAATTTGATCTTGTGACTTCACAAGACAAAGACCAGTGGATCAAAGAGCTTAAAAGCCACACTGAATTGTTCGAAAAATTAGGTGATCGTATGCCTGAAGCGTTAAAAGCGCGTCAAGCAGAATTGATTGCTGCTGTACAATCTGCTTAATTGACCTTTAATTTCCCTCTATAAAAAAGAGGGATTAAGGGAGATTAAAAAGACCGCTCAATGCGGTCTTTTTTTCAACTTTGCAATTTTTGCAAGTTGAAATTTACAACCAAAACGTTGAATTTAAGGGGGAATTCAAATGCTTAAAATTCTTGGCGCATCTATTCTATTACTCGGCGCAACAAGCATTGCAGCTGCCAATCAGCAAGTAGAAGCTAATCAAGTAACTGCACAACCTAAATTAAAGGTTTGTGTAATTGAAGGGATTCCAGATTCTAGTCAATATCAAATCAAAAAGCACATTAAAGCGGCTAAAGGCACTTATGGCAGCGTGGTGGAAGTTTATCCGCGTTTTGTTGAACGTGCGCATCAAGTCGGCGGCAATGTCGTGATTAATTACCATGCCAGCCAGCGTTTTGGATTTTGGCCTTGGCGTGTTGTCCGTCCAGTGGTTTGGGGCACTGCAGTCAAATGGAACACACCGGTTGACTGCAAAAAAATTGGCGGCGTAGAAATCTAATATCTTCAGCTTCAGCTTTAAAAAAAGCCGCATCTGCGGCTTTTTTTATAATAAACAGCTGCCCGAACTAGGCCGCATCACCTTGTGCACGGCGCTGATGCAAGGCAATAAGATAATTCTCCAACTCTGCCTTTTCATCTTCTGTAAATTGCAAATACAGTTTAGTACGGCGCCGCAAAATATCTTCCGCATTGACAGCCCACTCCCGCTCCACCAAATAATCAACTTCTTGTGCATATAGGTCATGGCCTAAATGCTGCCCCAGCTCGTGAATTGAGGAAACCTGCTGCAGCCATAACCAAACCCGCGTACCGTACGCATGTGCCCAGCGCAGCGCCAGCGGCTGATCTATACCGCTTACCTTCTCCTGAATCTGCTCAGCCAATTCTTCCACCGTTGTCAGATTTTCTGCGCCCGGCAATAAAGCCTTATCTGTCCACGGTTTCTGCATTGCAGGAAAAAATGCTTTTAGCTGCGCCATAGCAGACTCAGCCAACTTTCGGTAAGTGGTCAACTTGCCGCCAAATACAGAAAGCAAAGGTGCACTTTCCTGCTCATCCGTCAATGCCAGCGTGTAATCGCGCGTCACCGCAGAAGGATTATCCGACTCATCATCACACAATGGGCGCACACCTGAATAGGTGCTAATCACATCCTGAGCAGTTAATTGGGTTTTAAAATGATCATTGGAAACATCCAGCAAATATGCCATTTCCAATTCTGTAATATCCACTTGATCAGGATCGCCATGAAACTCCTGATCCGTGGTGCCAATCAAGGTGTAAAGATCGAGATACGGAATAGCAAAAACAATGCGCTGATCATCATTTTGCATAATAAAGGCTTTATCGCCGTCATACAGTTTAGGCACAATGATATGGCTGCCTTGAATCAAGCGGACACCATAAGGCGCTTTAAGCTGCAGATCCTGCTGAATAAACTGCGCGACCCAAGGGCCTGCAGCATTGACCAATACTTTCGCATAAATTTGATATGCGCCCTGCTCATTTTCCAGCTCCACCCGCCAGCAGCTTTGATCTTCTGTATCTTGAAACACCCTATGCGCCCCGACACAGCGGGTTTGCGTGACAATTTTCGCTCCCTTCTCCTGCGCCTGCATCGCATTGAGCACCACCAGCCGCGCATCATCCACAGCACAGTCTGAATATTCAAAACCCCGTGTCATCTCTGCTTTAAGCGGACTGTTTGCAAGCGGAAACTGAACCGAATTTGATCCTGCCAAAGTTTCCCGCTTACCCAAATGATCGTAGAAAAATAATCCTGTGCGAATCAGCCAAGCAGGCCGCAAATGCGGCTGATGCGGCATAATAAAGCGTAATGGACGAATAATATGAGGCGCTTTTTTTAGCAGGACTTCCCGCTCCGCTAAAGCCTCTCTCACGAGGCGGAATTCTTTGTGCTCCAAATAGCGCAAACCGCCATGGATCAATTTTGAACTGGCGGAAGATGTATGCGACGCCAGATCATCTTTCTCACATAAAAATACCGATAGCCCGCGTCCTGCAGCATCCGCCGCGATACCCGCGCCATTAATGCCTCCGCCAATGACTGCAATATCATAGAGGTATTCGTAATTATCATTCATATGCGCCTCCATCACTCTGCACTTTATTATTGTTAACTCATCATTTGCCTTAGAGCACCCTTTTATCGTCTTTGCTTAAACATAGCAAAAACCCAGCAATCAAACTATAAATTCTGTTAACTGCAGCATCCAAATTTGATTTTTTCCTTATTTCAACCTATCTGCATGACAGCAAATACACATAGTACATTTAACATACAAAATGTTTATTTTGTTTACATTTCATTCAAACTGAAGGCATAAGATAAAGAAACAGAATAAAAAATGGATTTCACAATGACTGAAGAAACGGTAGTTCAATCGAACTTAGACACAAAAACACGGGTTAAATCCATTCTTGGCGGTTCTGCAGGCAATTTAGTCGAATGGTACGACTGGTATGTATACGCTGCATTTACCCTATATTTTGCCCACGCATTTTTCCCCAAAGGCAGTCAAACTGCACAGCTGCTGCAGGCGGCGGCCATCTTTGCGGTTGGTTTTTTAATGCGGCCGATTGGCGCTTGGATTATGGGCGTCTACTCGGACCGAAAAGGCCGCAAGTCAGGACTGACGCTGTCTGTCACCTTAATGTGCATTGGCTCATTAATGATTGCTGTTTCCCCTACCCATGATCAGATTGGTGTTTTTGCCCCGCTCATTTTGGTGGTTGCCCGATTGATTCAAGGCCTGAGTGTGGGCGGTGAATATGGCGCCAGCGCCACATATTTAAGCGAGATGGCTGAACGCGACCGGCGCGGGTTCTTTTCCAGCTTTCAGTATGTCACGCTTATTGCAGGGCAATTGACCGCTTTGTGTGTCTTGCTCATTCTGCAAGTTGTACTGACCGAAGAACAGCTGCATGAGTGGGGCTGGCGTATTCCCTTCTTTATTGGCGCATGTTTAGCCATTGTAGTTTTCTATATTCGGCGCGGCCTGATGGAAACCCAGTCCTTTAAAAATGCGCAGAAAGATAAATCAAAGCCTGAATCCGGCTTGTTTGCACTATTCAAACACTACCCCAAAGAAGCGTTTACCGTATTATTCTTAACTGCAGGCGGTACTTTAGCATTCTATACTTACACCACTTATCTGCAAAAATTCTTAGTCAATACCTCTGGCTTCAGCAAACCCGCAGCCACGCAAATCACTACCTTGGCCTTGTTTATTTTCATGTGCTTACAGCCCGCTGCCGGCGCATTGTCCGACAGAATAGGCCGTAAACCAATTATGATTGCCTTTGGTGTACTTGGCGTCCTGTTTACTTATGTGCTGTTCGATGCCTTAGCGCAAACGCAAAACTACTGGACTGCGTTCTGGCTGTGTTTGGCTGGATTAATTATCGTGACAGGCTATACATCTATCAATGCGGTGGTAAAAGCTGAAATGTTCCCTGCGCATATCCGAGCTTTGGGTGTGGCCCTGCCTTATGCGCTGGCCAATACTATTTTTGGCGGAACCGCAGAGTTTTTTGCCTTGAGTTTTAAAGAGGCAGGCCATGAGTCATGGTTCTTTGTCTATGTGACCATCATGATTTTCATCTCACTATTGGTCTATATTTTTATGAAAGACACCAAGCATCACTCAAAAATCCAAGAACATTAAACCACAGCAACAACCTAAAAGCCTCTCACTGGAGAGGCTTTTTATTATGTGATGATTCCAACAATAAAAACCAAACAGTTGATTAAAATCAAAACAGCTTTAAGACTAAAGTCTCATGATTTTCTTACCTAAGAAGAGTATAAATAAAATAAATACCTTTTAAATTCCCATTTCGACAAAATATATGTATTTAAGTTTTCTTCCAGAACTTAAATGGATATGTTTTGCCTCATTCATTCCATGGAGAATGATGTGTCAAATACTCCCACTCAAGCCGCGCCTGAGCAGCTTGATAGAAAAACTCGTGTCAAATCCATCCTAGGCGGCTCTGCAGGCAACCTTGTCGAATGGTATGACTGGTATGTTTATGCCGCGTTCACCTTGTATTTTGCCCCGCAATTCTTCCCAGAAGGCGACAGCACTGTAAAGCTGCTGCAAGCGGCTGCTGTATTTGCACTGGGCTTCTTAATGCGCCCGATTGGCGCATGGGTTATGGGCATATACGCCGACCGTAAAGGCCGTAAAGCAGGCTTAACCGTTTCAGTATCCCTGATGTGTGTCGGCTCACTGATGATTGCCTGCGCACCGACTTATGATTCTGTAGGCATGCTTGCCCCTGCAATTTTACTGCTTGCCCGTTTGATTCAAGGTTTAAGTGTGGGCGGTGAATACGGTTCTAGCGCGACCTACTTGACAGAAATGGCAGGTAAAAACCATCGCGGCTTCTTTTCCAGCTTCCAATATGTCACCCTCATCTCAGGTCAATTGCTTGCGCTTTGCGTCCTGATCATTTTACAGCGCAACTTAGACGAAACTGCATTAAGCGAATGGGGCTGGCGTATTCCCTTCTTTATTGGCGCATTGCTGGCCGTTGTGGTGTTCTGGATTCGCCGCGGCTTGGTGGAAACTCAATCATCTAAGCAAGCGCAAGAACAAGCCAAAAATGGCGGTCCAAAATCTGGCGCTTTGGCATTGTTTACCCAATATCCCAAACAAGCATTTACAGTGATTATGCTGACTGCCGGCGGTACATTGGCATTCAACACTTTCACCACGTATTTGCAAAAATATCTGGTCAATACTTCAGGCTTTGAAAAAACCACTGCAACTGAAATTACCACAGCGGCAATTTTCATCTTCATGCTGATCCAGCCTGCGGTCGGCGCGCTGTCTGATAAGGTTGGCCGCAAGCCGATTATGATTGCCTTTGGTGTACTGGGTGTACTGTTTACAGTGCCGATCTTTAATGCGCTTGGCGGCACGACAGATGCAATGACAGCATTCTTCCTGTGCATGAGCGCCATGGTCATTGTGACAGGCTATACCGCAATTAACGCCGTAGTCAAAGCAGAACTGTTCCCGCCGCATATCCGCGCTTTAGGTGTTGCCCTGCCTTATGCCATTGCCAATACTGTTTTTGGCGGTACTGCAGAACTGGTTGCGCTCAGCTTTAAAAATGCAGGTCATGAAAATTACTTCTTCTACTACATTACTTTCATGATTGGCTTGTCACTGATTACTTACGTCTTTATGCGTGATACTAAAAAGCACAGCATGATTACCGATGATTAATGCTTTTGCATTCAATTAAACACATTAAAGCCTTCTTCTGAAATTCAGCAGAAGGCTTTTTTGATAGGAAATTGATCCGTAATTTGTAGATATTTCCATCAAATTTAGCATCGAGAAAAATATATGCTTATGGCATACTCTTCATATAACAACATAGGCAGATGCGCATGAAAATCACATATAAATTTTTGGCTTTAAGTCTTGCAGCCGTCACTCTCACAGCTTGTCAAAGCGCGCCTCGCGCTTATAACGGTCAATCGGGCTATCAAATTGAAAACCAGTCTGCAAATTCTGCAACATTGGCCTATACCTTGGCTGGACGTCAAAATCAGCAACTGGATGAAAATAAATTACAGCGCGCATGCCAAAAAGTACTAGACGTCAACAAAACATTTAAGCTGACTATTTTAAGCATCAATGAAATTGCCAACCCAGCATCTTCACAAAGTGAACAATTTGGCCGTCAAATCGGCAATAGCCGCACCAGCTTTGGCTTATCGAATACTCCAGATTTACGCAATTCAGATAATTTAGGCGCGCAGCAGGCGCTGGATGCCCGCCCAGCAACATTACGTGTGGTTCGATACACCTGCTCTTAACCCATCTGCTCCGCATAAACATGCTTAACATAGAACAAAGTTCTAAATAGGCAAATTTTATGCAAAAAAATAAGACGCTCAAAGCGTCTTATTTTTTTTTCAATTTTTATAATGTTTTATAAAAACTCACATTGCGAAACTCTGGAGATTCATCTAAATCTGGCCATGTTGTTGCGCTGCGTTCATCCAGCTTTTCATACTTGGGATGGCTGAAATTTTTCACACGGCTGTCTGCCACCCAAACTTCTGGCGCAAACTTTAAAAACTCATCCAAAAAGAATCGGTTGCATTGGTCATACAGCACATCTGCCGCCAGTAAAATATCTACTTGTTCAGCCTTGTACAGATCATCCAAATACTCTAGTTCGACATCATTCAATTCCGCATTGGCACGGCAAGCATCTAAACTGACTTGATCGATGTCACAGCAAATCACCCGTTTGGCGCCTGCCATTTTTGCCGCAATCGCTACGACACCAGAACCTGCGCCGAAATCCAGCACCACTTTATCTTTTACGTGGTGCGGCTCTGCCAGCAGCCACTGCGCCATTGCTAAGCCCGACGCCCAGCAGAAGATCCAATACGGCGTATCGTTCCAAATTCGGCGAATGACTTCATCATCCAATTTATCGGTTGGAAATACGGGTGGAATCAGCCACAAAGAGATAGGCGTATCAGGCAACTGCTGTGCATGCAATTCACAGTGTGGAATCACATCATGCAGGGCTTTGAGAAGATGTTCAGGCGCTTTAGGGAATTGAAAAGTACAGCTCATTGGATTTCTTTTAATTGCTATTTGAATCTTTAATGAATCTCCCCTAACCCCTCCTTAAAAAGAGGGGAACTTCCATCTAAAAATTAATGGTTAGTTTTCCCTCCTTTGAAAAAGGAGGGTTAGGGAGGATTTTTTAACCTAGCGCTTTTTCAGCAGCTTCAACTGTTTGACGAATCAAAGTCGTAATGGTCATTGGGCCTACACCGCCTGGAACTGGCGTATAAGCAGAAGCTACTTCTTCAATACCCACCAATTGAATGTCGCCTACACCGCCGCCATCACGCGGGTGGAAGCCTGCATCAACAACAACAGCACCTTGCTTGATCCAATCTTTTTGAATCAATTCAGCTTTACCAACCGCACCCACAATAATGTCTGCTTGTTTTACAAAGCTTGCTAAATCTTGCGTACGTGAGTGGCAAATGGTTACTGTTGCATTGGCTTCAAGCAGCATAGCCGCCATTGGTTTACCCAAAATAGCTGAACGGCCAACAACCACTGCGTGTTTACCCGCAATTTCGATGTTGTTTTCTTTCAGAATTGTCATGATGCCTGCAGGAGTTGCAGAACCATAAGCCGCTTCACCCATCGCCATACGGCCATAGCCAAGGCAAGTCACACCATCTACGTCTTTGGCTAAAGAAATCGCATCAAAACAAGCACGCTCATCAATTTGCGCAGGCACTGGATGCTGTAACAAAATACCGTGCACATCTGGATTGGCGTTCAATTTCTCAATTTCAGCCAGCAATTGTTCAGTTGTGGTTTCTGCAGAAAGCTCAACTTTCATAGAATCCATACCAACACGGCGGCAAGCGTTGCCTTTCATACGCACATAAGTTGCAGATGCACCATCATCACCGACCAAAATAGTCGCAAGAATTGGGGTACGTCCTGATTTTGCTTTTAACGCTTCTACGCGAGTTAACAAATCAGCTTCAATTTGCTTTGCCAATGCACGACCATCTAAAACTAATGCCACGGCACATCTCCAAGTGTTGATATGAATCAATTTTGCACATAATACATGATTATTTTAAATATTTTCCGCTATATGCTGTTTTTATGCGCATACGAATGAATCCACTATTGTTTTTTTTTCAGAGCTTGATAATATACGCATCAACAAGACGTGGCGGGGTGGCAGAGTGGTCATGCAGCGGACTGCAACTCCGTGTACGCCGGTTCGATTCCGACCTCCGCCTCCATCTTGTTAAAAATGCCCGAGTGGTGAAATCGGTAGACACAGGGGATTTAAAATCCCCCGCCCACAAAGCGTGCCAGTTCGAGTCTGGCCTCGGGCACCATTTTAATACTTCTTAAAATGGTGCAATAAAGAACCCAGCGATAAGCTGGTTTTTTTATGTCTAATTTTTAGCACAGCATTTCCAGCGTACAAAAAAAAAGAGCTATACGCGCTCTTCATAAAATCACATCAATTGTTCTTATCTTTATGCCTAAGCCATTAAATGCTTGCTGGGAGTAAATAGTGCTGCAAGTCTTGTTCTAATTTTTTTTGCAAATACGCAGGCTGAACAATTTTTATATGCGGAATCCAGTAGCGCACCAATGGCAGCAGCTGTTTCTCATGGCGAATTTTACAGCGAATGGTTAAAGCACCACTGGCTTCCTCTTGTTCAATATACTGTTCTGGCAACAATTTACGCTCTTTAAAATGATGTGCCACGTCTGGATGCACCGAAAAAAGCACATCCTGCTTTTCACCGCCAAACCAAATCCCCTCTTCCTCTTCCAGCTGCGCAAGCACTTGCGGGTTATGGCAAAAGCTTTCCTGCATCGGCTGTACATGCTCGATTTTTGATAATCTAAATGCACGCAATTCAGAACGCTGAACAGCAACTAAATACCAATTTCCTTGAAAATGGATCAATCTGTATGGCTCGACAATGCGAGTCACATTGTTATAAACAAAACTGATTTTTTTGTGCTGATGAATGACGTCTGAAAACACTTGGAAATGTTCTGAAAATTGACGCGCATTTTCAAAATGGTAGCCTTTAGCAGAAAAGATTTGGCTGGAACGCTCGTCGAGCAAAGCGCTTAAAAATGACATTTCCAAAGAGGGATAGAGCTGGCCAATACCGGAAATGTGAGCAAAATTTTGGATGTCCTGCAGCTTAAAACGGCCGAGATAAACGGCATCGACTGAATATTTTTTTGTGGCTTCATCTTGAATGAGCGGTAAATAAGAATTGAGCCGATCAAAGTCACGCTCAATAGTGCGCGTACTGACGTGGAATTCTTGCGCTAACTCTAAAACTCCTAACGAATGGCCTGCGTTCAATTTAGTTAATATATTTGCTAAACGCTCAGCAAGGCGCTCATGTGTAGAAGCCGTTCGCCCCATAAATCCCCTCACTAAACCACAGCAACAACTCGTCTATATTTAGAACAACTCATCAAACCATTTGCTTTGTTTAATTAAAACAAACAATTAAAAACATTATATAAATACATATTTTTAAATATTTAATAAAAATATTATTACAGTATTAGTAAAGGCTGTCTATAGCACTATAGACTAATCGGTCTATAACACCATAGACTAATCGGTCTACAGCACCATAGACTAATCTGTCTTATAATTATTCAGCATTTTTTAATTCTATATTCAGCGGCAGGCTTAATTCCATTTAAACGCTCTTTGTAACGCTCTAAATGCATAAGCGCATTATACATTTTATGAAATTCTGAAGGTACAATACGGTTACAAATCACGGCTTTACTCAAATGCTGCAATGCACGTATGGCATGCGCTTGCGTATACGCTGTCGACAATATTTTCATAACACCACCCTAATTAACCCTAATTCATTTCAATTTTTTTATTTAAAACCTATTAAACTAGTCGGTTTTTAAATCTTAATGTAATTTACACAATACTTTTGACAGGTTGTGTCGAGCAATACGCATTATTTTAAATAATTAATACAATATTTTCATTATTATTAACATAAATATGAATTACATCACATTTTACAAACAAAAGAAAAGCCAGTTCAAATACTGGCTTTTTAACTTTAATTTTCTAGTTATTCGAGCACTTGAACAACCACTTTCCCAATATGCTCACCAGTGTCCATACATGCATGCGCATCCTGAATTTGGTTAAATTTGAACGTCTTGTAAATCATTGGCAAGCATTCACCCTTGGCCCACAACGGAGCAACATGCTCCTGCAACCCTTTGGCAATTTCAGCTTTTTCTGCAGTATTGCGGGCTCGCATGGTTGAACCCGTAATAGTCAGGCGCTTCATCATAATCTGGCCAAGCTTGACTTCTTTGGCTTTTGCGCCGCCTAAAAATGCAATGTAAACCAAACGGCCATCACGGCGCAGCAAATTCAAGTTTTTATCCAAATACGGCGCACCCACCATATCCAGTACTACATCCACCCCGCCATTATCGGAAGCGTCATTAATGACTTGCTCAAAGTCCTGGGTTTTGTAATTAATGGCTGTAGTGAGATTTGAAATTGCTGCCACTTTTTCATCAGAACCGACTGTCGCAAAACTTTTCAATCCTAAAGACTTGCACAGCATCAGCGCTGTAGTGCCAATACCGCTCGCGCCGCCATGCACCAATACCGTTTCCCCTGCTTTGGCATGCGCCATTTGAAAGACATTGGCCCAAACGGTAAAGAAGGTTTCAGGAATGGCTGCTGCTTGCGTATAGCTCACCCCTGCAGGAATTTGAATGGTTTGACTTTCAGGCACAACGCAATACTCGGCATAGCCGCCGCCATTGGTCAGGCCGCAAACATGATCACCAGCTTTAAATAAGGTCACATCGCTGCCGACCGCAACTACCTCACCCGCAACTTCTAAACCTGGAACTGTCGTAACCCCTTTCGGCATTGGGTATAAACCTTGACGCTGTAAAATGTCTGGACGGTTAATGCCGAAAGCATGCACTTTCACCAGCACTTCATCGGCTTTCGGCTGCGGCACGGCTACACTTTCATAGGCCAGCTTATCTACACCGCCCGGCTCTGTAATAATGACCTGCTGCATGGTTTTTTGTAGGCTTAGATCTGACATGGTTTCTTCCTGATTGATTGAAATTTTACGTGTCTGTGCTTATTTGAACATAGATTTTGCAGTGAATGAAGAACACTGGACTTATGTATGAGGAGGCATGTATTTCGCTGCATGATCATGCGGTGAATGTGCGCCATCTTTAGCGTATCGCGGTTCTATTTATGGATGCAGTTCATTCGCTCAAGAACAGTAACTGTAATTATTTGGCCGCGCCATCAGTATTTTGAGGCGGCATTTGCACAAACTTCATCAGCAGCTTACGCACCAGCGGCAGCATGATTAAAATTAAAGGAAATGCCACTAGCCAAGACATGCCCCATGCATGCAGCCAAATGCCGACAAAACCCTCAACTAAACCTTTATTCATCAGCATGTTAAAGCAGGAAATTGATCCGCTCATAATGCCAGACAAAATTAAAGGCATCAGCCAAGTCATATGTTTGGGGTGGAATTTTGGGAGATTGTTCATAAATAACCTTAATTAATCTGTCTCTGTTGCGCTATTTTGCGTTTTTACAGTCTGTTTCAGTGTTTTCATAAACTGAGCAAACTGCGGCAGAAATTCTTTAAATAATGCTATGTCTTTATTTTCCAGCAGTGTCTCACCAAACAATTTCAGGCCTACAGCAAAGGCTTTGGTTTTTTCATCGTCCAGCAAATTCGCCTGACGCAGATGCTCTAAAACCTTAAACAGATCATCATGGTTATAAGCATTAAATTGCAATGTTTCACTATAGGCGGAAGGATTGCCCTGCGCATCGGCAATGTGTTTTACAGTCACTTCATATTGATGCTGTTTCATACTCTGCTCCTATAAACGGCCAATTTCGACGGCAGCCTGATCAATTTTGTCTGCAATGTCTCTAATTTGTTCTGGGCTCAGTTCGCTGTGCTGAATTTTAAGACGCAGCGATGCTTTTAAGTTTTCCATCGCCCTCTTAATGTCAACGTATTGTTCATTGTTATGAATTTGCTTGCGGGTATCAAAACGGCACAGAATCTTTTTTAGCGTTTCTTGCTCTGCGTGCAGATGTGCTTGCCCCGCAGCCGTCACGCTGTATTGTTTACGTTCATCATCTGTCAGCACAGCTTGAATATATTGCTGCTCTTCCAAATAGTTCAGCGTTGGGTAGATCGTGCCTGCGCTAGGTGTATAACCGCCACCCACAACAGCGCCGACATCTTTAATAATGTCATAGCTGAATTTGGGCGCTTGGGAGATCAGATGCAGCACCAAAAGCTTCATATGCCCTGCTTCAAATAAGCGTTTACGCGGCTTTACACTGCTTTCAATATCTGCAATCAAGTCTATATTTGGCATAGTAAAGATATACCTTAATATTAATTAAGATATATCTTATATGGTTTCTTTAACGATTTCCAGTGCCGTTTATCTTTTTGCACCAAACTGCAGCATTTTTAATTTGCTGTATTTTTACGCACTCACACACAGCTATTCCTTCGCCCTTTTAATTGTGGGGCAGTGCATTAAGCCATGTTTTAACTGTCTGACGGCCTTATCCACAGCTTGGCATATTACTTGCCTATGCACATGATGATTCAAACAAACAAAAACGGATAAATCATGCAATTAAAAAAATTATTTTACGCAGTGTGTATTGGCAGCGCAGTTGTACTCTCGGGTTGCAACAACTCCAGTGACAATTCATCTGCACAAACCGAACAGGTTGCAGAAAAGACGCTGCAGCCGATTATTATTCAAGGTGCACTGCCGATTGAGTCTGAAAATATGGCAGCGAAGCTCAATGGTGTGACGGTAGAAACCATTGGCGGCTGGAAGTATTGGAAAGGCACGTATCAAGGCTATCCCGTGATTATTTCCAAAACCCGCATGGGGATGACCAACTCCTCTGCCGCAACCGCTATTGCGATTGAGCGCTATAAGCCGATTGCCATTATTAACCAAGGCACATCGGGCGGTCACGACCCTGCTTTAAATGTCTATGACATTGTTTTAGGCAAATACGCAACCAATATTGGCGCGTTCCGTACACCGCGTTTAGCGGCTGGTCAAGGCTCTGACAGTTTGCAATGGAAAGAAGCTTTTGATGTCTTACCTGATGATGAGTCTGACCCAGAGCCTATTACGATTCGTAAGTTTGAGGGCGACAGTGAATTATTAATTGCAGCAGCAAAAGCTAAAGTTCGTTATAGCAAGGGGCAAGTGGTGGAAGGCACAATAGGTTCTGCGGATGTATGGATTAATGAGTTAGACCGTATTGCTTTTTTCCACAATACTTATGGTACGTCTGTAGAGGAAATGGAAGCTGCATCTGTGGCGCAAGTGGCTTATCAGTTTAATGTGCCCTTCTTAGGCATTCGTATTTTGTCTAATAACATTACCAATAATGGCGCTTATGACCCTGGTACAGGTGAAGCTTGCCAAGAGTTTGTGCTAGATGTAGCCGTGGAATATATGAAAGAGAAGAAAGCCGCGCTGTAGAGTTTAAAAAAAACCCGCCATTAGGCGGGTTTTTAAAATCAGCTCAATCTATTACAGACGAACCAAAGTCACAATCTTCTCAGCCAAATCTTCAGCTGTTTCTTCTGTGTAGCTTACGTCTGTACCTTCTGCAAGGTCAGTCACCACAACTACACCAGTTTCACGAAGCAAGCCTACTTGAGCAGCATCTAAACCAGCTTTAGCAATAGCAACTACACCTTGCTGAATCAGCAAGCTTTCAATCGCTTGCGCATTTTCAAGCGCTTTCACAGTTACAGTAACCGCAGCAGGTTTTTGACCTAAACGAGCAGCACGTGCTTCAGCAGTTACAGGTTCGCTGTGCGCAGTATATTCCACTGCAGCTTCAACCATACCCGCACCAACAGTCACATTGTTTAGACGGTCAATGAAGATGAACGAACCTGTGTAACGGCTGTCGTGATAACGGTCAAATACAACTGGCGCATCAAACTCAATCGTTACATCTGCAATTGCATTCAAGTCCAGCTGTTCAACTTCCATTTTTTCCAATGTATTTACATTGGTACGGAAATTAATTTTCGCAACTTTTGCAGGAATGGTTTGTGTACCGAACTTCACATTATAAAGTTTGCCCACAACCAGCGGCTGATCCGCCATCCACACTACTGATGCACGTGCAGAACGTGAAATTAAAGGCTGTTCGCCTGCTTTCACCAATACGTTTCCGCGTGAAATATCAATTTCATCGTTTAACGTAAGCGTTACCGCTTGACCAGCAATAGCATTATCCAAGTTGCCGTCAAAAGTCACAATTTCTTTAACAGTCGATTTCTTGCCAGATGGTAAAGCAACGATTTCATCGCCAACTTTTACTTCACCCAAAGCAATCGTACCGCAGAAGCCACGGAAATCGAGGTTCGGACGGTTGACATACTGTACTGGGAAACGGAATTCGTGCTTGCTGGTATCACGTGTAATTTCCACAGTTTCCAAAGTCGCCATCAAAGTTTGACCTTTGTACCATGGTGTATTTGGAGATGGATTTACCACGTTATCACCATTCAACGCAGAAATAGGCGTGAAGATAATGTTGGCAGGCTTACGGTCGCCCAATTGGTTTACAAACTCGTTGTATTCCGCTTGAATTTCATTGAAGCGCGCTTCAGAGAATTCAACCAAGTCCATTTTGTTAATCGCAACAACAATGTTGCGAATACCCAAAAGGCTGGCAATAAATGAGTGACGGCGAGTTTGCGTTTGTACGCCATAACGCGCATCAATCAAAATAATCGCAAGATCCGCAGTAGACGCACCAGTAGCCATGTTACGTGTGTACTGTTCGTGCCCTGGGGTGTCGGCAATAATGAACTTACGTTTTTCTGTAGAGAAATAACGGTAAGCCACATCAATGGTAATACCCTGTTCACGCTCTGCTTGCAAACCATCTACAAGTAACGCTAAGTCAGGCGCATCACCCGTTGTACCCACTTTTTTAGAGTCACGCGTTACCGCTTGCAATTGATCTTCATAAATCAATTTTGAATCGTAAAGCAAACGGCCGATTAAAGTCGATTTACCGTCGTCTACATTACCGCAAGTCAGGAAACGTAGAAGGTCTTTATTTTCGTGCTGTTTTAAATATGCCAAGATGTCTTGGCTAATTAAATCTGATTGATGAGACATTGCTCAAAACTCCACATATTCTTTTGAAATCGGTTTCAGAATCTTTTTAATCCCTCTAAATCTCCCTTTAAGAAAGGGAGACTTGGCTCCGCTTTTTAAGCCCCTCTTTGAAAAATAGGGGTTTGGGGAGATTCGGGGGAGATTTCGAGATTCTTAGAAATAACCTTCCTGCTTTTTCTTTTCCATCGAACCCGCTTCGTCATGGTCGATCATACGGCCTTGACGCTCTGAGCTGGTCGCTAAAAGCATTTCTTGGATAATTTCCGGCAAAGTAGTCGCAGTTGATTCAACCGCACCTGTTAACGGGTAACAGCCTAATGTACGGAAACGTACCGATTTCATTTGTGGAACTTCACCTTCGTTCAAACGCATACGCTCATCATCAACCATAATGAGTGTGCCGCTGCGTTCTACTACTGGGCGTTCTGCCGCCAAGTACAAAGGAACCAATTTAATATTTTCGAGGTAAATGTATTGCCAGATGTCCAGCTCAGTCCAGTTAGACAATGGGAACACACGGATGCTCTCGCCTTTGTTCACTTTACCGTTGTAAAGATTCCAAAGTTCAGGACGCTGGTTTTTAGGGTCCCAACGGTGCTTGCTGTCACGGAAAGAGTAAACACGTTCTTTCGCACGTGATTTTTCTTCGTCACGGCGCGCACCGCCAAAAGCAGCATCAAACTGATATTTGTCCAAAGCTTGTTTTAAGCCTTGAGTTTTCATGATGTCAGTATATTTTGAACTGCCGTAATCGAATGGATTGACGTTTGCGTCTTTCCCTTCTTTATTTTGATGCACGATCAAATCAAAGCCGTGTTCTTTGGCCATGTTGTCACGGAAGGTAATCATGTCTTTGAACTTCCAGCCCGTATCTACATGCAGCAGCGGGAATGGCAGTTTGGCAGGATAGAATGCTTTTAAAGCGAGATGCAGCATCACTGCAGAATCTTTACCGATTGAATACAGCATGACTGGGTTTTCAAACTCAGCAGCAACTTCACGGATAATATGAATACTCTCAGCTTCTAGCTGTTTAAGATGAGTAAGTCTTTCCTCATTTAACGACATGGACAACACCAGCTTAGAAAAACGTGTACTTATGACACTTTTGAAAATTTATATTCATTATAGAGATTTAGTCACAGGGTCTTTTGCTTGTTTTAATATATAGATATACAAATTCGTCATATAGAGGTTTTCTGATAAAGCTTATTGAAATTAATTAATCAATAAAAAGTCAGAAATCAATCAGCTGATTATGCCACTGCTTATCCTCAAAAGTTTAAAACAGATAGCAATAAGATCATAGATAAATCCTCTAAACAGGCCCTACTCTGCAGCAAAAAACCATCTTAAAGTGCCAGCAGTTTTTATTGCAGTCTCCCCTTATGCCATACAGCCACTTTAATATTCTTTCCTTAAAAGCGCGTTTAGAGCAAGCACAGCTCGCAGGCTACTTGTACCAGCATCAGCAGCATATGCTGACCCTGCAGGAAGCAGCCAATGAAGATGGCTCACCTTTGAATATTTTTGCGCAGCATGAACTGACCGCAGACCAAATTGGCCTGCAGTTTGGCCTTAGACTTTTGGATGATCAATGGCAGTTTATGCTGGGTGTGACGCACAGCAATCAAGACCGCGGCTATGAGATTGGCGCGGGCAATTTAAAAGTCGATCAGCGCGCATTTAACCTGCTCTATGCTTTTTATAATTACCCCAAAGGTTTTTATACGGTCAGCATGCCTTTGGCCTGCAATGCACGGCAGCTGGAAGACGCCATTGAACAGCAGCTGTTCAGCCAGCCTGCTCTCAGCTTTTTAAACAGCGCGCTGAAAACCAACCCGATGGGTCAGCAGGTGCAATGGATGAAATCTTATATCGTGCAAGAGGCACTGAATATGAAAGTCCGCATACAAACTGCGCTGCTTTGATTTTTATCAAACTTAAAGATATAAACAATTGAAAATGAAAATAATTGTTTATATCTTTTGGTATAACATAATTTTTCACGTGATTTGGGTTGATTTAAAAAATTAGCGGTTTGCGTCCTTAAAAATTGAAGTTTCTAACATTTCACATTAAAATTACACATTGAAACAATTCACGTATCAGCATTCCAGCGACGAGCACCCCGTCACCTTAATCATTAAAATTACTAAATAAATAACAATATTACATACCATTTGTTAAATTTCTCAGCATTTTATTGGCTGGTTTCTGCTATTTTTAGTACACATAATTTCAGTTAAATGCTATTGTTTAGATGTAAAAATTTTAGCCAGATTTTTTATTTTTCGTATTATTTATAAGCAAAAGATTGAGATAAATATAATGTGGGAATTAATCACACACCCTTCCAATATTGTTTTCAGCGTCAGCCTGTGCCTGATGTTTCTTTTTGGCATTTTTGAAATGGCTCTTGTATTGATTGGCGGCAATTCGTCAAACGTGATGGAGCAATTTTTGTCAAATGACAGCAATTACCAGCTCGACAGCCCGACAGATGCCGATCCTTCTGTCTTTTCAAAAGTTTTAGACTGGATGTATTGGGGCCGTGTGCCATTATTTGTGTGGCTGATTATTTTCCTCACCGTCTATAGCCTGACTGGGCTCATTATTCAGGGCATTATGCTGCATTACACCCTAATGACCTTTAACCCTTGGCTAATTTCCCCTGCCTGCCTGTTTTTATGCATGCCGCTGGTTCGCGTTAGTACGCAATTTATCTCCAAAATATTACCGCAAGATGAAACCACCGCTATTTTCAGTGATGAGCTGATTGGCCGCACAGCAATCATTATTTTAGGCCATGCCAAAATTAACTCTCCAGCACAAGCCAAAGTCTATGATCAGCATGGGCAAATGCATTATGTCATGGTCGAACCTGAGCAGGACGAGACTTTTGAACAAGGCCAGTCTGTAGTTTTAACGCAAAAAACCAAAATTGGCTTTCAGGCCAATCTGTCCTGATTGGCTTATTCGCCTTTTTCAATCTGTAGCGCTTAGGAAAATTTAAAACTTCGGCTCCAAGCCGAAACTACTTATAAACAGTTTTCATTTTGAATTCTAAAAGACAATTATAGAGAATCAACAACATGCTCGACTTTATCCCCAGCGGCATTCTGCTCACAGCAGGCGTCATCTTTGCAGCAATCGTTTTTATCGGTTTTATTCTGGCTCGCCTCTACCGCCGCTCAAGTAAAGAAATTTCTTTTGTGCGCACAGGTTTTGGCGGTGAAAAAGTAATTTTAGGCGGCGGCGCAATTGTATTGCCCGTACTGCATGAAATCATTCCAGTCAACATGAATACACTGCGCTTAGAAGTGCGCCGCGCTGATGATCAAGCGCTGATTACCCGCGACCGAATGCGTGTAGACGTTATGGCAGAGTTTTATGTACGGGTTAAGCCGCTGGCGGAATCGATTGCCACTGCAGCGCAGACTTTAGGTCAAAAAACCATGTCGCCCAATGAATTGAAAAATTTGGTCGAAGGCAAATTTGTCGACTCACTGCGCGCGGTTGCTGCCGAAATGGCAATGGAAGAACTGCACGAAAAGCGTGTCGATTTTGTGCAGAAAGTACAGCAAGTGGTCTCTGAAGATTTGCATAAAAACGGTTTGGAATTGGAAACAGTCTCTTTAACAGGTTTAGACCAAACGGGCTTTAAATATTTTAACCCGCAAAACGCTTTCGATGCCGAGGGTTTAACCAAACTGACCGAAACGATTGAAGACCGCCGCCGTAAGCGTAATGAAATAGAACAAGATGCAGACCTTGCTATCAGAACCAAAAATTTAGAAGCTGAACAAGCGCGCATGCAAATTGTGCGCGAAGAAGAATATGCCAAATTGCAGCAGGAACGGGAAATTGCCATTCGACGCGCTGAACAATTGGCAGAAATTGCGGCTCAGGAAGCAGGCAAAAAACGTGAAGCGGAAGAAGCCCGCATTGCCGCAGATCGTGAAGTGGATTTAAAGCGCATTACCGCTGCCCGCGATGTTGAAAATCAAAATATTCAAAAGTCGCAAATTATTGAACAAGCGCAAGTAGAACAGAAGAAAACTATTGAGTTGGCCGAGCAGATTCGCGCCATTGCCATTGCAGAAAAATCACGTGAAGAATCAGAAGCCAAAGCTTCTGCTGACCGCGCCCGTGCGGAAGCCGTAAAAGCTGAAGAAGAAGTGATTACCGTGCGTGAAACACAGCGTGCAGAGCGTCAAAAAGCGGTTGAACTGGTTGCGGCAAAACAAGCGGCAGAAAAAGATGCCATTGCCATTACTGTAGCGGCAGAAGCTGGCAAACAGGCTGCGGCTGATGAAGCAGATGCGATCCGTATTGCAGCGGAAGCTTCGGCTGAACAGGCGCGTCTAAAAGCCAAAGGTGAAGCAGATGCCAAAATTCTGTTAGCGCAAGCGATGGAAAAACAGTATCAGGTCGATGCCGAAGGTACCCGTGCTATGAATGAAGCCAATAATGTATTGTCTTCTGAGCAGATTGAAATGCAAATCCGTTTGGCCATGCTGAAGTATCTGCCTGAAATTATCCGTGAAAGCGTGAAGCCAATGGAGAATATTGATGACATCAAAATTCTGCAAGTGAATGGCTTAGGCGGTGTCGGCGTTCAAACTGCAGGTGATGGCAATAGCGAGCATGGGCAAGTGGCTTTGTCAGATCAAGTGGTGAATAGCGCCCTGCGCTACCGCTCACAAGCGCCGCTCATTGATAGCCTCATGAGCGAGCTGGGCATCCAAGGCGGAGACATTAATGGCCTGACGCAAAGTTTGAAACCTAAGAGCAACTAAGTTTTAAAGCAGACTTTATTGAAAAAAAACCGCAGCGGATAAACTGCGGTTTTTTTTCATTTTAGCGACAGTTGGCACGCTATACACAGCACACTACATTGCTCACCAAAACATACTACTTTTCATGCGGTGTATGCATCACTATAACTCACAGCAATTCATGCCATTCAACTTTAAAACAAGCCCATCTTATAAATATTTAATGCCAACGCTCTTATGCCAAATCCAACAATGAAGACAACCTTTCAAAAACAGCGCACAGTTCTAAGCTTCATGGCCTTTATGGGCTGTTTCAGCGCTTATTACACTCATGCAGAAACAGTGAATCTACGCAGCCATCCGATGCAACGCATCAAAGAGCAATACTCAAAGACACCTCCAGCATTCGCATCAAAAGCTCCTCAAGTCAAAACACAGCAGCAAGATATGCGCATTATGCATATAGATTTAGATTATGTTTTTGATCGGGATAAAAAACAGCAAGAACGCAATATTCAAGCACTCATACAGCGCATTCAGACCATTGCCCCTAATACGGTTTTTTTACAAGCTTTTGCCGATCCAGACGGCAATGGCTCCGCAGATCAGGTGTATTTTAAAAATCGGCACATTCCAGTGCGGGAGAATATCTTTGCTCGCGTACTGCAGGACATACGCAAGCACACTGCGGTGACCAATATTTATGCATGGATGCCGCTCTTAGCATGGGAGTTTCCAAGCAAATACAATATTCCTTATGTACAGACAAAGGCCAAGAAAAAAGGCTATGTCCGTATCTCGCCGTTTGACCGTACAAATCTGCAATACAGCACCGAAATTTTTTTAGATTTGATTCAGCAGCATCGGCTGGAAGGGATTTTGTATCATGATGATATTACCCTGAGTGATTTTGAAGACAGCAACCCAAAGGCCATGACAGTCTATGAGGCTTGGGGGTTTCCAGCGCAAAAGATGATTGCGCAGCCCAACCACGCACAGCAGCTGGCATTGTCGCAGCATAAAACCGCCTATCTAGATCAAGCGGCACAAAGTGTGAGTAGCATTTTAAAACAGCAGCAGCCGCAGTTACGTTTTGCGCGCAACATGTATGCAGAAGCGGTGTTGAATCCTGCAAGTGAAAAATGGTTTAGTCAGTCCAATGCCAGCACATATAAGCATTATGACTATAATGCCATTATGGCTATGCCCTATATGGAAAAAGCCGAAAATCACCGCGAGTTTTATTTAAAGCTGATTGCTCAGGCAAAAAAATACGACCCCGATTTGAGCCGTACTATTTTCGAACTTCAGGTGACCGATTGGCATCATCAGACACAAATTTCTGATGCAGAACTACAGGATACCATCTCGCTGTTAAAGCAGCATGGTGTACGGCATATCGGCTATTATCCCGATGATTTTGTGCAAAATCACCCCAGTGCTCAGCAACTTAAAACAGCATTTGCACAAGCGGAATAAAACCAGCATGTGCAAATGTCTGCCGTGTTTAGGGCTAGCCTATTTTTGCACTAAGCTGCGGCTGAGCATTTAGCTGATAATCCTGCAGCTGGCCTTCATCTGAATAATGCAGGGTGATATTTTTAGCTTGACGCAGCTTTACAATATCTGCGGACTGCAGCTGAAAGCTTTGTGCTAAATCATCTGCAGTGACACTGTTAGGCGCTTTACGGCGGTCTTCACCATGAAAACGCACCCAATTATAACTGGCCCAGACAAAGAGAATGCTGATAAAAATACCAATACACGCCATCAGTTTCAGCACTGAAATACTGGTTAAAGGCTGCGTCTGCTCCACCACCTGCGTATAAAACACAGTGACTTCAAACCACCAAAAGATCAGAGTCAGCAAAGGCATAAACAGCCACATCCACAGCGTCCAGCCTAGCGCCATCAAACCATAGCCTGCCGCTTTACGGCGCACATATTCTGGCTGGTCGATATATTCAGGCAGCTCTAACTGTGAAACATCCTGAATAATTTTAAAATCATCCTGCTGAGATAACTTTTCAAGATCATGGTTATTTAGATTCATTGCTCTCCTCCCCTCTAAACCCTCGGTCTGGACTGACCCAGCGCGCGCGTTTTTGTGTTTTGAACAGAGTCTTTGGCAGCGCAAAAACCGTGGTCAGCATCGCCAATATCCAAAAGAACAGTGGATACCAAATGACCCAAAAATAATTGCGCAGCATGCGTTTCCGATCATAGGCACGGTCAATCCATAGGCTGACAAAAAATTGAACCAGACAAGTCATACCCAAGATCACGCCATACCACTGGGGCAGCAAGGATTGAATCGCCCACTCGCCTGGCAAAGAGAAAAACAGGCCATAGAAATACAAGGCAAAAATACTAAACATCACATAGGCCCACAGCACACTGATCACTGATTCAAAGGCAATTGGCCACATGCGTCTTAGGCGCCATTTAAACAGTTTAGGCAGATAGGCAAACAGCACCTCAATGCCGCCTTGCGCCCAGCGCAGCCGCTGTTTCCATAAACCAACAAAGGTTTCAGGCATGTAGATATAGCACAGCGCTTGCGGCACATAGTGCAGATCCCAATGGTCAAACTGCAGGCGCCAAGACACATCAATGTCTTCGGTAATCATGTCATCACGCCAATAGCCAATACGGTGCAGTGCTGTTTTACGAAAGCCCGCGATTGCGCCTGATACCGTAAAAATTCGGCCGTACGTCCGCTGAGCGCGTTTAATCAGGCCAATAATGGATGAGAACTCACCGACCTGAATTTTGCCCAGCACACTGGAACGGTTCACAATTCGAGGGTTGCCGGTCACTGCTCCTACACGCGGAAAACGGGTCAGATGATGCATCATCCACAATACCGAATGCGGATGCAGTAAAGCATCACCATCAATACACACCAAATATTCAAATCTGCTGACCATAGCGCCTGCACGCAGCGCATAAGCCTTGCCCTGATTTTCCGCCAAATGCACCACGCGCAGCTTAGGATACTGCAGGGCCAATTCATCTAAAATTTCTGTGGTGCGGTCTTTACTGCCATCATTTACCGCAATCACTTCAAAGTTTGGATATTGGCTTTGCATGGCATAGCGAATGGTTTCATGTACCTGCGCTTCTTCATTAAAGCAAGGCACAATAATGCTGCATCCAATACCACTGGGTACGGGCAGTTCAGGCTGTTTCCATTCACGCTTTAAATAAAACCAAATTCCCCCTGCAATCCAAATCCAAGCCATGAACAGCGGATATAAAAAAGCAAAGGCAAAAAATAAATCATTAAAACTGAAATCTAGGCTCCATGGCTGCATTAGGGCTTCCCTCCCTGCGGATAAGGATCTCTATAGGTCAATGGACTGCCATTCAAACTTAAGCTCGAATACAGGTGCTGATGAACCCGTTCGCCATCCGCCAACTGATAATTATTGATGCCGATTTTTTGAATTGAAGCTGCGCGAAGCGTTTGATAATCTTGCTGGTAGCGCTTCCAATCCTTACTGCTCATATTGGGATTGATATCCAGACTGACAATCAAGCGCTGTTTCTGCTCAGCGCTCAAATGCTGCAGCGCCTGTACTAAACCGTTAAAGGTCTCTGGATGCTGCCCTGAATTCAGCTCTAAATATAAAAAGTCTGAGGCGGTTAATGCCCGCTCAAGCAGCGGCTTTAGACCTTCAAACTGTTTGCCTTTCAATTGCATCTTTAATGCAGTTTGCGAGTCATTACTGATGTTGGAATAGTAATTTGCCTGCACTTTGCTGCGCTCTTTGATAGCCATTACTTGCTTTACTTGTGCAGTACAAGCCGCAGACCAGACCGATTGACTCAACGCACAATCTAAATGCGTGCCCGCATTGAAGACCAAGCCTTCCAATGAACTGTTATTCTTTAAAAGATCGGCAGTCAAATCAGCAAGACTAATACCCTGCTCTAACTCCAAACTCATTGGCAGTTCGGCATAGACGCGATTCGCAATACGGGTTCGGGCTTGCCACACAGTTCGGTTCAGTAAATCCTGCTGCATCGGCAATTTTGAATTTGGGAAAAATAATGCATCTATTTTTCCATCGCCATCGCGGTCTACTGTGGTTTGCAGCAATAAGGTATTGCTCTTGAGTGAACTGACCTGATCCAAGAGCTGGCCTAATTTCACATCAGACGCTTGCGCTGTTTGAGCTTGCAGCTCGGCCAAGTCAAAACCGATAAAGCTTTTACGCTGCTTATAGGGCGCACGCGCTTCATGAATAAAATCATCCATATTCTGATGAATTTGTTCAGGAGTTGGATTATCCATAATCAGCGCGCGCTGATAGGTCTGCGCAGAGTCAGCCAAGCTCACCACATTGCCTAAACTAAAAGACATCGGCAGTCCTGCTTTACGCGCATACTCTTCAATTTCAGGCGTAACTGCACCATAAGGCCAAAAGATTGCTAAGCTGTTGATGCCCAGCTGATGATCCAGCTCCTGCTTGGATTTTTTTAAATCCGCTACAATACGCTGTTCAAACTCGCTGTCATTTTCATAGCGCTGCTGTGCAGGGAAATATTCACGGCTAATCGCGGCAGGTTCCATATTCTGCTGCGGATTAGACAAAATCCCGTGATGCAAATTGTCTGAATGCGATACAAATTCTGCTAAGCCAGACTTTTGCATTTCTCGCATTTGAGCCCAATTCATTAAATTGCCCACACCATAGGCTTCATAAGCATCTTTGGTATTGCCGTTTATCCAGCTGGTTGGAATCGCAAATACGGCTGGGTATTGAAAAGCCTTGAGCAAAGGAAAAACTTTGCTATAACTGCTGAGCGCCCCGTCATCAAAAGTCAGCATGACGGCTTTTTCTGGCAGCTGCTGTTTTTTTAAACGTGCCTGCATCACATCCTGCAAGCGGATCGGCTGCCAGCCTTCACGCTTCATCCATGCAAAGAATTGACCTAAATTTTGTGTGCTGATGGCATATACATCGCGGTCACCGCGTTTTTCGACATCATCACGCACATCATGAAACGTTAAAGTCACAAACTGATTTTGCGCCGTTTGGCTTGCTGTCAGCGGCAAAGGCTGAACCTGAGATTGAATCGAGGCATCATTTGCCTGAACCGCAGAACTGAATGCAAAAAGGCATCCTAAAGCAGCGCCTGAATATAGCGATGCTGATTTCCATTGTAGTTTCATTAGAAGCGCCCCTCAAAGCCAACAACTGCATAGCTTCTATTTTCATCTTCGCCATCATAAGGATGCGAACCCCAGCCTATGCCGTAGTTCAGCTTCCAAGTACGTGACAACTGCCAATCATGCTGATAATACAAATTGTAAATTGGCTTGTTTGAATAGCCTTTTTGACCAAACGTGCCTACGGTGGCGGCAAAATGCTGATTAAAATGACGGTCATAATCACGCCAAGTCATCCAGTCATGCTCCAAAGTCACTTCTGTACTGTAGCTATGCTCTGGATTGAAATACGGCACATCTAAAGCATCATTTTTCCCGTAATAGCCGCGCAAAGTGGCTGCCGTAACATGATGCGGTGACTGCTGCAGCTGCTGCTTAAAATATGCAGACAATTCCTGACGGGTATTGCCATCATCAATGTCGGTAACTTGAACAGCAGCGCCAGCTTTGCGCGATTCATTTTGCTGCCAATTCAGCCCCGCTACATAAGATTTGCCTTCATGACCCTGCGCCAATGACTGCAAAGGAATATCCGCCTGACTGTTATAGCCCAGCATATAATTCCAATGGTCATTCAGCCAGTGTGACCAATCCAGCTGTGCGCCAAATCTGTCGCCATCAGTACTTTGAGACAACAGCAGCGATGCCGCTTTACGCTCTTCAGCCCATTCCAGCCCCAAACCTAAGCGCTGATCTTTTAACTTGCCTGATTCATACTTGGCCCAGCGGTTGCTGTGATCAGCAAAAATACGGTAGTTGTCATAAAACCAAGGGCTATTGATGCGCGTCCAATTTTCCTGCTCACTCGAACCTTTTAAACGCCCCAAAAGCGCTTCATTATCAGACTTACTTTTAGAAAATGTGCTTTGATGCTGAATGCTTGCATGGTTACGGTCATCGAGTTCCTTCTTGCTCAGCTGCACGCCTGTGTCATCACCTGCATTCACCACCAGCTCAGCATTCAAAGCGCGCCAATCCTGAATGCGGTTTAAAGCTTGAAGATTCTGCATGCGGTTAATCTGAGTAGACTGGCTGATCGGCTCGAGGCTGTTTAACTGACTGATGGTCAGCTGAGACTGTTGTGGCTTTTCCCGCCAACGCTGAACCAGCGCTAAATTATTTTGATAACCGACATTAGCCGGCGCCTTTGCACTCAGCTCATCAAAATATTTCTCGGCTTTTGCATGCTCATTGCGGTAAGCGTAATTCAGTCCTTTCAGCGCAATAAACTCTGCACGGTCATCATGCGGAGATTTGTCTACACCTTTGGCATTGCTGTACACAAATGTCGGCAGCTGCTGATCCATCACCTCAATCAGCTGATTGGCCTGCTTGAATTTTTCCTGCTCAATCAAACTGTAATATAAGCCTGAATAGACGTTGTAATCTGCATAGTTCTTTTCAGAAAACAGACTTTGATACAGCGCTTCAGCTTGTTTAGGCTGCCGATTTCGAAGATAGCTGTCAGCCAAGGCATGACGCACATAGGCCGGCATTTCTGCTGGGTTTAGGCCTGTTTTCTCCACCTGTGCAATGGCCTGTTTTGATGCATGTCGAGCACTTAATGCAAAAATATATTCATAATAAAATTTGCGTTTGCTGACCGCATCGGCTGGAAGCTGCGCCTCATAAGCCTGCATGTCCGCAATGACATGATCTAAAGAAGCATATGCTGCTGTACTGCCTTGCTGGTCTTGCAAATTTTTAGATGCTTGAATACCTTGCTGAATGCGCTGGGAAAACTCATTCATTTTTAAAAGATGATGCAGGACAGACTCAGAATTGTTCTGTCCATTTTGCTGCAGATATTCAGAGGCTTTATCAAAATCACTATTTTGCATCAGCGCCAAAATATACTGCTCTTGCGCATCAGGGCTGACTTTTTTATCTAGCGCAAGCTGTGCGGCATTCAGTGATTCTGCTGGCATATCCAATAAGCGATAAACATAGGCCAATTGAGATAAATAATCAGCCTCAAAATCCTGCACATGGAGTCCAGAGAGTTTTTTTCTTGCGGCATCGTTCTGCCCAGATTCGGCCAGCAGTACAGCCTGCCAGACGAGCCAATGTTCAGAATGATCTGCATGATAAAATTTTTCACTCCATTGCAATGCCTGATCATACTGTTTTAGATCACGCAAACCTTTAATGACACTGACTTTGCCATAACTGGGAAATACAGCAGGTGAAATTCGTCCCAAATATACGCCATCTTCTACTGAAAATTGCGCACTGGCATAACGCAGCACGGCATAGTCGGCAATCAGCTTTTGATTATCTGGATATTTTGCTAATAATGTTTTTAACTGATTAAAGCCTTGATCAATCCGTCCCTCACGAATATCAACCACGCTTTTTTCCCTCTGAATATCAACTTGATCTGCAGCAAACCCGGCTGCGGAAAAACCAGTTAAAATAGATAAAAAACAAAATTGGCATAAATATGTCTTATTGATCATGATTATTCACATTAATAAAGTAATATTTATAAACAGCCACAAAATGTGACTCAAATCACATTATATTATATTAATTTGTTCATATAAGCTTAAATAGTCTTCTATTTATGTAAGCAATTGGACTTATATCTTCAAAATTGCTCCACATTTGTTTTATTTTTTGCTTATTCAAACAATAAGAACACAAAAAAAGCCCCCATATAGGGAGCTTGATTTTTCATCACTCGATTCAAGCGAGATTTTTATCTTTCAATACCTGCAGCATTGTAGAACCTAACTCTGCTGGGCTGCGCGTATAGGCCATACCCGCTTTTTCAAAAGCAGCAAATTTTTCTTCTGCCGTGCCTTTGCCGCCAGAAATAATCGCGCCGGCATGCCCCATGCGTTTGCCTTTCGGAGCAGTTACACCAGCAATATAGCCAACCACAGGCTTGGTCACATGGGATTGAATATACTCAGCCGCTTCTTCTTCCGCCGTACCGCCAATTTCACCAATCATAATGATCGCTTCAGTTTGCGGGTCATCTTGGAATAGCTTCAAACAATCAATTTGATTCATACCTGGAATTGGATCACCACCAATACCGATACACGTCGACTGCCCCAGCCCCAGCTTCGTCGTTTGAGAAACAGCTTCATAAGTCAGTGTCCCTGAACGTGAAATGATGCCAATTTTACCCGGCTGGTGAATATGCCCCGGCATAATACCGATTTTGCATTCACCCGGCGTAATAATGCCCGGACAGTTTGGCCCGATTAAACGTGCATTATTGCCATAGGTTTCCAAATAACGTTTGGCTTTAAGCATATCTAGGGTCGGCACACCTTCAGTAATCACCACAATCAAGCCTATGCCTGAATCAACCGCCTCTACAATCGAATCCAATACAAAAGGCGCTGGCACATAAATGACAGAGGCATCTGCGCCAGTCGCTTTTACAGCGTCATTCATGGTATTGAAAACAGGTAAATCTAAATGTGTCGTGCCGCCTTTGCCTGGCGTTACACCGCCGACAACTTTCGTGCCGTAATCTAAAGCCTGCGCAGAATGGAAGGTGCCATTTTTTCCGGTAAAGCCCTGTACCAATACTTTGGTGTCTTTATTAACTAATACGCTCATGATTGATCCTCCTTAAGCTTTTACTGCAGCAACAATTTTTTCTGCAGCATCCGCTAGGCCGCTGGCAGAAATTAAAGTTAAATTCGATTCATCCAGTATTTTTGCACCCAATTCCGCATTGTTGCCCTCTAAACGGACAACCACCGGAACGGTGACATTTACTTCTTGAACCGCCGCAATAATTGCTTCAGCAATCATGTCACAGCGTACAATGCCGCCAAAAATATTAATCAATACGCCTTTTACCGATGCATCCGATAAAATAATTTTAAACGCTTCAATCACGCGGTCTTTGGTCGCACCGCCGCCTACATCTAGGAAGTTGGCTGGCTGGCCGCCATACAGCTTAATAATATCCATCGTAGCCATGGCCAGACCTGCGCCATTGACCATACAGCCAATATTGCCCTCAAGTGCAACATAGTTCAGATCAAACTCAGACGCTTTTAGCTCGCGCTCGTTCTCTTGAGATTTATCACGCATTGCCACAACTTCTGGCAAACGGTAAAGCGCGTTTGAATCGATTCCGACTTTGGCATCCACACATAAAATGTCGCCATTTTCACGCACTGACAGCGGATTGATTTCAAACAGAGCAAAATCATTTTCGATAAATGCCTGATAGGCTGCAGTCATGATTTTGACAAATTGACCGATTTGCTGGTCTTTTAAACCCAGCTGAAACGCGACTTCACGCGCTTGGAACGGCAATAGCCCCACCAGCGGATCAACTTCGACTTTTATGATTTTTTCAGGCGTTTCTTCTGCAACTTTTTCAATTTCCACACCGCCTTCAGTCGATGCCATAAAGGTCACACGGCGGCTTGAACGGTCTACCACAGCGCCTAAATACAGCTCACGCTCTACTGGATAAACATCTTCAGCCACTAAAATGCTGTTTACCGGCTGACCATTGGCATCGGTTTGATAAGTCACTAAACGCGTACCGATAATGCTGATGGCGTAGTCAGCGGCTTCTTGCGCTGTTTTAACCACTTTTACGCCGCCCGCTTTACCGCGGCCGCCTGCATGCACTTGCGCTTTCAATACCGCAAATTTACCGCCCAGCTGTTCAAACGCTTGAACTGTTTCTTCTGCATTGGTGGCTAAAATGCCTTCTTGAACCGGCATTCCATATTTTTTTAATAGCGCTTTGGCTTGATACTCGTGTAGATTCATTGTTTACCTTTTTACTGTTTTTCGCTTTGTTATTACCCAACAGTTTCTGGCATCCCTCGTCAGAACTGATTATTTTTAAAACTTTTCTTCTCTTTCTTTTTAGATGATTGTTCATACAAAAACAACCACCAAATACAAAAAGAGCGGCCTAAGCCGCTCTTTTTTTCATCTTATTTACGTTTACGCTGAATCGCGTGAATCGCTCGTCCATCCACTGCCAGTGCAGCTTCATGAACCACTTCAGAGAATGTTGGGTGACCAAAAGTCATCAACTGAAGATCTTCCACAGAAGATACAAACTCAAGTGCAATCATACCTTGGTGTACGATATCAGACGCTGCAGGCCCAATGACGTGCATACCCAATAAACGATCTGTTTTTGCATCAGCAACAAACTTAACAAAGCCCGCGTTTTCGCCAGCAGCCATTGCACGACCATTGGCAGCGAAACCAAATTGACCCGTTTTAACTTCGTGGCCTTTTTCTTTCGCTTGCTCTTCTGTTAAACCAACCCACGCCGCTTCTGGGTGTGTGTAGATTACAGAAATGATTGTGTCGTAGTTCACTTGAGCTGCGTGACCGTGCATACGTTCAACAGCCATTACGCCTTCTTCCATTGCTTTATGCGCAAGCATTGGACCGCGTACCAAGTCACCAATTGCGTATACGCCTTCAACAGAAGTTGCACACCAATCGTTTACTTCAACTAGACCGCGCTCAGTGAGTTTAATGCCTGAATCTTCAGCCAATAAACCTTCTGCATATGCTTTACGGCCAACACAAACGATCAATTTATCGAAAGTTTGGGTTTTGTCTTCGCCACCTTGAGTGTACTGAACTGTAACTTCACGGCCATTCACTTCCGTACCGGCAACTTTAGCGCCAACACGGATATCAAGACCTTGTTTAGTCAATACTTTTTGGTAGTCTTTTGCCAAAGCTTTATCAGCCATCGGCAAGAATGCATCCATTGCTTCAAATACAACAACTTCTGAACCAAGACGGCGCCAAACTGAACCAAGCTCTAAACCAATAACGCCTGCACCAATCACACCTAAACGCTTAGGCACTTCTGGGAACTCAAGCGCGCCAGTAGAATCAACAATAACGTCTTGATCTACAGGAGCAACAGGAATATTTACAGGCACAGAACCAGATGCAAGAATCACATATTTAGGTTCTAAAATTTGAGTTTCACCTTCGTGAGATACAAACTCAACTTTTTTACCCGCAAGCAATTTACCTGTACCTTTTAACCATTCGATACCATTGCCTTTAAGCAGGCCATCAATACCCATAGTTAATTGGTTAACAATTTTGTCTTTACGGTCAAGCAGTTTTGCCAGATCAAACTTCACTTCACCAGTGGTAATACCGTGGTCATCTAAGTGATGAACGGTATCTTCATAACGGTGTGAAGAGTCAAGCAATGCTTTAGAAGGGATACAGCCCACGTTTAAGCAAGTACCGCCTAGTGATGGCTTGCCTTTGTGGATGCGTTTTTCGATGCAGGCTACTTTAAAGCCTAACTGTGCAGCGCGGATTGCAGCTTCATAACCGCCAGGACCGCCGCCAATTACTACTAAATCAAACTGTTGAGACATGTGTATCTCCAAAAATGGGCTTAGAGGATCACTCTAAGCCCATGGATTTATTCTGAAGTATTAAAGATCAAGGATAAGTCGAGCTGGCTCTTCTAACAATTCTTTGATTGTTACAAGGAAGCCTACAGCTTCTTTACCATCGATTAAACGGTGGTCATAAGAAAGCGCTAGATACATCATCGGCAAGATCTCTACTTGACCATTCACCGCCATAGGACGCTCTTGGATTTTGTGCATGCCAAGAATCGCAGTTTGCGGCGTGTTCAAGATAGGTGTAGAAAGCAATGAACCGAAAGTACCGCCATTAGTAATGGTGAACGTACCGCCAGTCATGTCTTCAATACCCAATTTACCGTCACGCGCTTTACCAGCGTATGCACGGATGCCATTTTCTACTTCTGCATAGTTCATGCGGTCTGTATCACGAAGAACAGGAACCACAAGACCGCGGTCAGAAGATACAGCAACACCGATGTCATAGAAACCGTGGTAAACGATGTCTTCGCCATCAATAGAAGCGTTTACAGCTGGGTAGCGTTTAAGCGCTTCAGTCGCTGCTTTAACGAAGAATGACATGAAGCCAAGACGCGCGCCATGACGCTTTTCAAAAGCATCTTTATATTGGTTGCGCATTTCCATGATTGGTTTCATGTTCACTTCGTTGAACGTAGTCAACATTGCTGTTTCTTGAGTTGCAGCAAGAAGACGTTCAGCAACACGCTTACGAAGACGAGTCATTGGAACGCGTTTTTCAACACGCTCACCAACTGCAACGCTTAGAGGCGCAGCTGCTGGAGCAGCAGGTTTAGCTTGATGATTCGCAACATCTTCTTTCGTGATGCGGCCGCCGCGGCCAGTACCAGATACGTCAGAAGCAGCAATACCAGACTCAGTCAATGCTTTACGCACTGCAGGCGCTTGGTCAGAAACAGGCTGAGCGCGTTCAACGACAGGCGCGTTGCCTGCTTCAGTTTTCGCAGCAGCTTGTTCTACATTCGCTTCAGATTGAACTGCTTGAGTTTCAGCAGCGCCAGAAAGCGCGCCTTCTTCAAACTGAGCAATCACTTCGCTAGAAAGCACTGTATCGCCTTCGTTTTTAATGATAGATGCAATTGTACCGTCAGCAGGAGCAACAACTTCTAAAACAACTTTATCTGTTTCAATATCGCAGATCACTTCATCACGTGATACTGCTTCACCAGGCTGTTTGTGCCAAGTTGCGATCGTTCCGTCAGCAACTGACTCTGGGAATACCGGTGCTTTAATTTCGGTTGCCATTACTAAGAATCTCCTGTTATTCAGCTGCGATCGCTAAAGCGTCATTTACGAGCTGAGCTTGTTGTTTTGCATGCAAATATGGTGAACCACAAGCCGGTGCAGCAGAAGCTTCACGACCTGCATAGCTGATACGTACTTGTTTACCCGCTTTCATTACGTCGTCATACAGACGCGGAGCAATGAACAGCCACGCACCTTGGTTCTTCGGCTCTTCTTGAGTCCAAACAACTTCAGTCACGTTTGGATATGAAGCAAGCACTTCAGCAATACGTTGTTCTGGGTACGGATACAATTGTTCAATGCGGACAATTGCCGTGTTATTCAATTCCTGCTCACGACGTTTTTCAAGTAGATCGTAGTAAACCTTACCGCCGCAAAGCACTAAACGGGTTACGTCTGATTTGTTGATGTTGTCGATTTCATCAATCACTGTCTGGAATGTGCCAGTTGCAAGCTCATCTAAAGTAGACGTTGCAAGTTTGTGACGAAGAAGAGACTTCGGCGATGTGATGATCATTGGCTTGCGGATTGGACGCAGCGCTTGACGGCGCATTGCATGGAAAATCTGCGCAGGCGTAGTTGGAGTCATCACTTGCATGTTGTCTTCAGCGCAAAGCTGTAAGAAACGTTCTAAACGTGCAGATGAATGCTCTGGACCTTGACCTTCAAAACCGTGCGGAAGAAGCATAGTCAGACCGCATACGCGTTCCCACTTCGTTTCGCCAGACGCGATGAACTGATCGATTACAACCTGTGCACAGTTAGCGAAATCACCGAATTGCGCTTCCCAAATGACAAGGCTCTTCGGAAGAGTCGTTGCATAGCCGTATTCGAATGCAAGAACCGCCATTTCTGACAATAAAGAGTCATAAATTGCAGTACGCGGCTGGTTTTCTTTCAAGTTACATAATGGAATGTAAGTTGAACCGTCTACTTGGTTATGAAGTTTTGCATGACGGTGTGAGAATGTACCGCGGCCAACGTCTTCACCTGTTAAACGAACAAGGAAGCCTTCATCCAAAATTGTAGCGTATGCTAAAGTTTCAGCAGCACCCCAGTTCAGCGGCATTTCACCAGTCTGCATTTTCAGACGGTCATCAATCACTTTAGATACTTGACGCTGCATCACGAAGCCTTCTGGAAGCTCGCGCATTTTAGTACCAAGCTCTTTTAAGCGCTCGATTGGGAAAGTTGTATCCCAGTTGTCTGTGTAGTCATGACCTAAGTATGGCGTCCAGTCTACGAACATTTTCGTATTTGGCTCTAATACCAAAGCATTTGCAACGTGCTTGCCTGCTTCAAGATCAGAACGGTATTGTTCAACCATCGCATCAGCAGAAGCGCGGTCCAATACATTTTGCTGTACAAGCTGATCTGCATAAAGCGTACGAGTCGTCGCTTTTTTGTTGATCACTTGATACATCATTGGCTGAGTTGCTGCTGGCTCGTCCGCTTCGTTATGACCGCGACGACGGTAGCAGAACATGTCAATCACAACATCTTTACGGAATGTATGACGGAAGTCATGCGCCAATTGAGCAACAAACAATACAGACTCAGGATCATCGCCATTCACATGGAAAATTGGCGCCTGAATCATTTTCGCAATGTCAGTACAGTATTCTGTAGAACGTGCATCGCGTGGATCAGAAGTCGTGAAGCCCACTTGGTTGTTGACAACGATGTGAACTGTACCGCCAACTGTATAACCGCGAGTTTGCGACATTTGGAAAGTTTCTTGGTTTACACCCTGACCTGCAAATGCAGCATCACCGTGCACAATGATCGGCAATACATCATCACCGCCAATGTCTTTACGGCGTACTTGACGTGCGCGTACAGAACCTTCAACTACAGGACCGACAATTTCCAAGTGCGATGGGTTAAACGCCAATGCCAAGTGAACTTCGCCACCTGAAGTCATTACGTTTGAAGAGAAACCTTGGTGGTACTTAACGTCACCAGAACCTTTTTTATGCAGTGATTTGCCTTCAAATTCACCAAAAAGATCTGCTGGGTTTTTACCCATGATGTTGACAAGAAGGTTTAAACGGCCGCGGTGAGGCATACCAATTACAACTTCTTTACAGCCTACAGAACCTGCACGCTGAATTACGGCATCAACCATAGGGATGAAAGATTCACCGCCCTCAACACCGAAACGCTTAGCGCCGACAAATTTGTTGCCTAGATATTTTTCAAGGCCTTCAGCTGCAGTTAAACGCTCAAGAACGTGTTTTTTCTGATCTGCATTAAAACCGAATTGACCGCGTGCACTTTCAAGACGCTGCTGAATCCAGCGTTTTTCTTTAGTATCCACGATGTGCATGTATTCTGTACCAATAGAAGCACAGTAAGTTGCTTCCATGGCTTGAACCATTTCGCCTAGCGTAGCTTCAGCTTTGCCAATCGCTAGGTTGCCTGTATTGAAAACTGTGTCCAAATCTGACTTTGTTAAGCCATGTGCATCTAATTCTAAATCAAATGCCTGCTCACGCTTAGCCAAACCAAGTGGATCTAGTTTTGCTTTTTGATGACCGCGGTTACGGTAGGCAGCAATTAATTGCAATACGCCAATTTGACGGCGCTCATGCTCAGAACTTACTGTACTTTGAACAACAGGCTGAACACGGTTTGAGTTACGTCCTAATAGTAGGAATTGCTCACGTACATTGCTGTGTGGCTGGTCGCCTTTCGGGAATTTATCGAAGTATGCGCGCCAGTCAGCTTCTACTGAGTCTGGAGCGGTTAAATACTGCTCATAAAGTTCTTCAATATACGCTGCACTGTCAGCGGAAAGTTCAGTGTCAAGACGCAGTGCGTCAGCAACTTCTTGCATTTGTGGACCCATTTCCTATTGCAAAAACATTTCAGGATGCTTTTTAAGCGAACCCATGATTATTAATGTCAAATTGGTAACATGACATTAGTCCCCATTAGGCTTAAGCCATGAGGCGCGTTATCACTACATTAGGAATTCCCAATGTGATTAATGAACAATAACGCCCCTCAGCGACATCATTACTCATTGTTATACCCGGCCGAAACCGGGCAATTTTTTGCAAATCGTCTTAGAAAAAATAACTCATGCGCTTTACTTTTTCTAAACCGGTTTTTTATACATTTATATACTGTCTTTAACAGCTAAAATGTTGAAAAAATGTACGTATTTAGCGTTCAAATTTCACATATAACGGTATGTTAAATGCTAACACGTTATGTCTTTTCAATTGATTTTTTTGACACATACCTCTCATAAACCAGCTAAATACATTCTCAGTATTTTACTCTAAGATATGGTGCGTTATAAAAAATGATCTTACAATTTAGACCAAAGTCTATTTCACCAAATCATTCATAAAATACACCTAATAAAAAGGAGCGTGATTTTGCTATCTACGCTCCGTATACGTTACATGATAACATTTTCAAACTCCTTTAACAGCCCAAAAGCGCCTTTACCTCATTTTTTCATCAATCATTTTTACCCATTCAAAAACAATTCATCAAAATTCAGCAAACTCATCACAATATTTTTAAGCATCAAGATGAATCATAACTTAAAGCTATCATTTCAATATTCAATATCTTGCAAAGGCTTAAATCGAAAATTCAATCATAAAAAAAAGCGCATCAATTGATGCGCTTTTTTTTCAATCAAAGACTGATTAGCCAGCTTGATCAAACATCATGCTGCGGATATGGCCAATTGCCTTCGTCGGGTTCAAACCCTTAGGACAAACAGACACACAGTTCATAATGCCTTTGCAACGGAATAGAGAGAACGGGTCGTCAAGACGCTCCAAACGCTCTTGAGTTGCTGTATCACGCGAATCAATAATGAAACGGTAAGCATTTAGCAACGCTGAAGGACCCAAGAACTTGTCTGGGTTCCACCAGAATGATGGGCATGAAGTTGAACAGCATGCACAAAGAATACATTCGTACAAACCATCCAAGTGTTCACGCTCTTCTGGAGACTGTAAACGCTCTTTAGCAGGTGCAGGCTGGTTGTTGATTAGGAATGGCTGAATTTTGTCATACTGATCGTAGAACTGGTTCATATCCACAACTAAATCTTTTACCACTGGCAAACCCGGTAAAGGACGGATTGTGATCACATCAGGCAAATCGTTTAGGTTCCAAAGACACGCTAAACCATTTTTACCATTGATGTTTACACCATCCGAACCGCAAATACCTTCACGGCAAGAACGGCGGAAAGTTAAAGATTCGTCTTGAACTTTCAATGCAAGAAGCGCATCAAGCAACATACGGTGCTTATCAGTCAATTCAAGCTTGAAAGTTTGCATGTACGGTGCTTTATCCTTATCAGGATCGTAGCGGTAGATATTAAATGTACGAGTACCTCTACTCATCTTACTTCTCCTAATTAGAATGTACGCGGTTTAGGTGGGATAGCATCTACAGACAGCGGCTTGTAGCGAACTGGCTTGTACTCAAGATGGTTATCTACAGAGAACCATAATGTATGCTTCATCCACGTATCATCGCGGCGGCCGTAAGGATATTCTGCATGATCCGGTGATTCTTCAAAATCAACCACTGTATGCGCACCGCGGCATTCTTTACGCGCAGCAGCAGAAATCAGTGTCGCTTTCGCAACTTCATACAGGTTTTCAACTTCAAGCGCTTCAATACGGGCAGTGTTGAATACTTTAGATTTGTCTTTCAAATGAATGTTGCGTACGCGCGGTTCAATTGCAAGAATCTGTTTCACACCTTCTTCAAGAAGTGCAGATGTACGGAATACACCAGCGTGGTCTTGAACGATATCACGGATTGCATCTGCAACTTCTTGAGCATTTTCACCTGAAGTCGATTCATCAAGAATCTGAATACGCTTGTAGGTATTTTCAAGAACAGTTGTAGGAAGCGGAGCGTATTCATCACCGTGGTGTTTAGTCACGTAATCAATAATGTGTTCGCCAGCAGCTTTACCAAATACAACCAAGTCAAGCAGTGAGTTTGTACCTAAACGGTTTGCACCATGTACAGACACGCAAGAACATTCGCCGATTGCATAGAAACCTTTTACAGGCTTAGTGAAATCACGGTCGCCTGCATTGTGTGAGTAAACACCAGTTTCTTTGTTGTAGTTCGCTTCAAATGCTTGAGTTTCAGCACTTTCAGGCAAAACAACTTGGCCATGAATGTTTGTAGGAATACCACCCATTTGATAATGGATAGTCGGCACTACTGGAATTGGCTCTTTAGTGATGTCAACGTTCGCGAATTTCTTACCAATCTCGAATACAGATGGAAGACGCTTCATGATTGTTTCAGCACCCAAATGCGTCATATCAAGCAGGATGTAGTCTTTCTTCGGACCACAGCCACGACCTTCTTTGATTTCCTGGTCCATAGAACGTGATACGAAGTCACGCGGCGCCAAGTCTTTCAAAGTCGGAGCATAGCGCTCCATGAACGGCTCGCCTGAATCGTTGCGAAGGATTGCGCCTTCACCGCGGCAGCCTTCAGTCAGCAATACGCCTGCGCCCGCAACACCCGTAGGGTGGAATTGCCAGAATTCCATATCTTGCAATGGAATGCCTGCACGAGCTGCCATACCAAGACCGTCACCAGTGTTGATATAAGCGTTTGTAGAAGCGCGGTATACACGGCCAGCACCGCCAGTCGCGAATAATGTCGCTTTGGCTTGGAATACTGCGATTTTACCGGTTTCTTGGTCTAAAGCAGTTACGCCCAGCACATCGCCAGCTTCGTTGCGGATTAGATCTAATGCAATCCATTCAACGAAAAATTGAGTGCCCATTTTCACGTTGCCTTGATACAGCGTGTGAAGAAGCGCGTGACCTGTACGGTCAGCTGCTGCACATGCGCGCGGAACTGGCTTTTCACCATAGTTCGCTGCGTGGCCGCCGAATGGACGCTGGTAAATTGTGCCGTCTGCGTTACGGTCAAACGGCATGCCTAGGTGTTCAAGTTCATAAACAACTTGAGGCGCTTCGCGAGTCATGTACTCGATTGCGTCTTGGTCACCTAACCAGTCAGAACCTTTAACTGTATCGTAGAAATGGTAGTGCCAGTTATCTTCTTGCATGTTGCCAAGAGATGCACCGATACCGCCCTGCGCCGCAACAGTATGAGAACGTGTTGGGAATACTTTAGTCAGTACTGCAACATTCAAACCCGCTTGAGCAAGCTGATATGAAGCACGCATACCTGAACCACCGCCGCCAACGATAACTGCATCGAAGGTTTTGTGTGGAATATTTGTGTAATCTTCTTTAGGGGTAATAGCGCCCATGATTGTTTCCTATCAATTCGCCCAAAAAATCTGGATTGCCCAGATTGCGTATGCAAATACAGCAATAATGACTGCTGAAGTCAGCACCAAGCGTAAGCCTGAAGCGACAGGACCCATTGCGCGAGTTGTCACATAGTCTGTGAAAACTTGCCACATACCAATCCATGCATGCGCAACTAGAGATAAGACTGCCAGTAAAGATAAGATCTTCATTGGCAATGTCATCATAAAGCCGTACCACTGTTCAAAGTTGAATCCGCCATTACAAAGGATCCAGCCAAATACCACTACGGTATAAACAGCAAGAACAACAGCACTTACACGCTGGATAAACCAATCGCGAGAACCTGAACCCGAAAAACCAGTAGCACTTTTCATTAGAGTACGATCCATACAAATGCTGCAATAATACCGATTGCAGACAAAATTAATGCGATAGTAGATGCTACTCGACCACTTTGCAGTTCTTCAGCAATGCCTTGGTCAGCAAGTAAATGCTTAACACCTGCAATAAAGTGGAAAATTAAGCCAGCTACAAATACCCATACGATAAAACGCACAATGAAGCCGCCAAGGATTGCCTGAACTTGAGCAAAACCTTCTGGCGAAGACAAAGATTTGTCTAGAAGCCACAATAGTACCGGTACGAGTAAAAATACGATGACACCAGAAAGACGGTGTAGAATTGATGCAATAGCCACAGGGGATTTTAAGTTTACTTCTAAAACTTGACCCATGGACAAATTGACAGGTCTGTTGCTTTTCACAGCGGGCATCCTGTAAGTAAAAACTCCATCCGGAGTTTGTTGGAATTAATTCGAAGGAAAGCTGGCATTGTTGAATCAAAACTTATAACCAAGTCCCGACTCAAAATTTTAACGACACTGAATTATAAAACGTGAAGTATCAAAATACAAACAATCAGAATTGATGAAATACTAAAAAAGTCCTTAAATAAGAATCATTAACAACTACTTAAGACATTATAGAAAGGTAAAGCACCTGAAGATAAACAATATGTTATTGGTTTTAAAAAATTAAATGGTTTTTTGACGGTTTTTTTAGGGCCTAAAATGTTTTTCTAAAATTTAGACTAAAGACGAACAAAAACCCTTAACCACGGCCCTTTTCAATTTTAGCGTGTTCTATAGCTTTAACCAATAATTCATTTTCTAAATAAATGTTTGTTATTTATTTACAGTAATAAAGTCAAAATATCATGAGCTGAAATAAACACTTAGTCTGTGCATAACTCATTTAATCAAAAATATTTTGTATATATAAACAGCATAAATGATGGGTTAATCCGTATAACAGACCATTAATTCGCCACCTAACAGAAAACAACAAGCTATTTTTTGATCAATCAAACGCTTTCATACAGAGGATTTAGCGCTTTTTAATATGAATAAGAAAACAGCGCTCCTAAAGTTTAAAACACTGTAAGTTACGAGATTTATAATATTTTAAGCACCAAAGTTGCTTGAATTTTTGAAAATTCTCAGAGTTTTTAGGAATAAAAAATTGCTTACAATTAAAGCAGCATCGGTATTTTTCTCTGCACCTCCCCTTCAATATGACTTATTATACCGTCCCGATGCTGTGATTTTATTCATATTTTATCGGAATAATTTTTGACTAATCATTTGTATGAACGTCACTTTTATCCATAAGTATAATTGACAAAATTTCAGTTCTCTCTAATCTTAGAGCAAATTTTTGATCCGTCTGATTCGTGCATTAAAAGATTAGCACTGCGAGTCAGATCCACATTCACCAGGACAGGAGATCTATTGAATGTCTGAAGCAACTGGCAAGAAAGCCGTTTTACAGCTTGATGGCAAAGAAATTGAATTACCAATTTACAGCGGCACATTGGGCCCAGATGTAATCGACGTTAAAGATGTATTGGCCGCAGGTCACTTCACTTTTGATCCTGGTTTTATGGCTACTGCTGCGTGCGAGTCTAAAATCACTTTCATCGATGGCAACAAAGGTGTTCTTTTACACCGCGGTTACCCGATCGACCAATTGGCAACTAAAGCTGATTACTTAGAAACTTGCTACTTGTTATTAAACGGCGAGCTTCCAACAGCTGCTCAAAAAGAAGAATTCGACGCTAAAGTTCGCAACCACACTATGGTTCACGATCAAGTTAGCCGTTTCTTCAACGGTTTCCGCCGTGATGCGCATCCTATGGCGATCATGGTTGGTGTTGTTGGCGCGCTTTCTGCGTTCTATCACAACAACTTGGACATCGAAAACGTTGACCACCGTGAAATTACAGCGATCCGCTTAATTGCTAAAGTACCTACTTTGGCTGCGTGGAGCTACAAATACACAATCGGTCAGCCGTTTGTTTATCCGCGTAACGACTTGAACTACGCTGAAAACTTCCTTCACATGATGTTCGCGACTCCTGCAGACCGCGATTATAAAGTTGATCCGATTCTTGCTAAAGCAATGGACCGCATCTTCACGCTTCATGCTGACCACGAACAAAACGCGTCTACTTCTACAGTACGTTTAGCTGGTTCTACTGGCGCTAACCCATATGCATGTATTGCTGCTGGTATCTCTGCACTTTGGGGCCCTGCTCACGGCGGCGCAAACGAAGCTGTTCTTAAGATGCTTGATGAAATCGGCACTGTAGAAAACGTTGCTGGCTTCATGGAAAAAGTGAAGACCAAAGAAGTTAAACTGATGGGCTTCGGTCACCGTGTTTACAAAAACTTCGACCCACGCGCTAAAGTTATGAAAGAAACTTGCGACGAAGTTCTTGCTGCACTTGGCATCAACGATCCACAGCTTGCTCTTGCTATGGAACTTGAACGTATTGCGCTTTCTGACGAATACTTCATCAAACGTAACTTATACCCTAACGTAGACTTCTACTCAGGTATCATCCTTAAAGCGATTGGTATCCCAACAGAAATGTTTACTGTAATCTTCGCGCTTGCACGTACTGTTGGCTGGATCAGCCACTGGTTAGAAATGCACAGCGGTCCTTACAAAATCGGCCGCCCTCGTCAGCTTTACACTGGCGAAACTCAGCGCGATATCCAAGGCCGTTAATTCTTTTGAATTAACCGTGGATTAAAAAAACCGCCCTCTGTGGCGGTTTTTTTTATGCTTAAAACAATCCATAAATATATTTAAATCATTGTTTTTTAAAATGACTAATATTATAAATTCACTTTATTGCCTTACAAATCACTACGAATAAAATCTGCACAATAAATACTTATTTTTATATATTGTAAAACTTATATTTATTAATCATTTTCAAAGGATTTGGGAATGCCTCAAGATTTAAAACAATATGATCAGGCTTTTTTAGGCCACCCCAAACCTTTAAAAGGTTTATTTTTTACAGAACTCTGGGAGCGTTTTTCATATTACGGCATCCGCCCGCTGCTCATTCTGTATATGGCCGCTATGGTTGCCAATGGCGGACTTGGCTTAGACCGTCCTAGCGCCTCCGCCATTGTTGGTTTATTTGCAGGCTCGATGTATCTGATGACCGTTTTTGGCGGCTGGCTGGCTGATCAGTGGCTGGGACAGGAAAAATCGGTTTGGTATGGCTCTATGATTATTGCCTTGGGGCATTTATCCATTGCCCTCACTGCAGTATTTGATCAATTTTTCTTTTATTTTGGCTTGGTTTTAATCGTTATTGGCTCCGGGCTATTTAAAACATGTATCTCAGTGATCGTTGGAACCTTGTATCAAGCGCAGGATTCACGGCGCGATGCAGGTTTTTCACTGTTTTATATGGGCATCAATCTTGGTTCTTTGGCTGCGCCTTTAATTACAGGTTTATTAATTAAGGATTTTGGCTGGCATATTGGCTTTGGTATAGGCGGCTTTGGTATGCTGCTGTCTTTAGTGATTTTCCGTTTAATTACGGTGCCTCAGCTGACCACGTTTAATCATTTACAGGGCAATGATGCAACATGGAATAAACCTGTGTACCGCAATAAAAATGCCCCAAAAGCCGCACTATGCTTTTTAGGTATAACGGCGGTAATGATTGCCTTGGTGAGTTTAGGTATTATTCAAATCAATCCTTTCGCCCTAGTCAAATACCTGACGGCTTTTATCTGCATTGGCATCGTGGCTTATTTTGCTTATCTACTGCTATTTGCCCAATTAAACAGCCTAGAGAAAAAGAAAATTGGGGTGTGCTTTATTTTGCTTTTAGCCGCCGCTTTATTTTGGTCAGCCTTTGAGCAAAAACCGACAGCCTTCAATTTATTTGCGCAGGACTTCACAGACCGTAATATTTTTGGCTATGAAGTACCTGCGGTTTGGTTCCAATCCATCAACCCCATCTTAATTGTAATTTTCGCCCCAATGACAGCATGGCTCTGGGTGAAGCTGGCCAAGTCAAACCGTGATCCGAGCTACATCAGCAAATTCTGTATTGCCCTCTTGCTGGCTGCAGCAGGCTTCATTTTAATGATGCTTGCTTCTATGCAAGTGCTGCACAGCGGCAGCAATGTTTCGCCGCTTTGGCTGATTGGCACACTGTTATTACTGACTTTAGGTGAACTGTGCTTAAGCCCTATTGGACTCTCTACAATGACCAAACTTGCGCCTACAATATTACGCGGACAAGTGATGGGCTTATGGTTTACTGCTTCTGCACTTGGCAATTTAATGGCAAGCTTAGTGGGCGGCCAAGTCTCTGCTGATGAAATACAGCATTTGCCAGAGTTATTTTTACGCTGCGTCATTGCTTTAATGATTGGCGCTATAATTTTATGGCTGCTGCGTAAGCCAATACACAAATTGCTGAATCAGGCAGAAACAGCAGATTCCACACAAACCCAGGCGAAAAACCCTATTCCTGCACAAGCGGACACTTTATGAATACGCAAACGCCCTTAGAAAAACTCAGCTTAGTCAGAAAGCACATGCAGCAGCATCAAATTAATGCCTTTGTGGCGCTCAGCGCCGATCCGCATATGTCAGAATATTTGCCTGAGCACTGGCAAATCCGCCGCTGGCTCACCAGTTTTACTGGCTCTGTAGGTACAGTGGTCATTACTCAGGATTTTGCTGGCGTGTGGGTGGATGGACGCTACTGGGTACAGGCTGAACAGCAACTCCAGCATACGGGCTATGTATTGCAGAAACAGACTCAAGATCCTGCCAGCAGCTATACGTCATGGCTTTCAGAAAATCTGAGCCAAGATTCAGCAGTTTTGGTCAATGCTGAAAATACTTCAGTGTTGCAATATCAAGGCCTGCAGCACATGGCTGCACAGCACGCTTTAACGCTGCGTACAGATTTAGATTTGATCGCAGAGGTTTGGACAGATCGCCCCGCTCTGCCGCAGCAGCCTGTTTGGCAAATGCAGGACGATTTAAATGCTTTGGACCGCAAGCAAAAAATCACAAAAGTCCATGAAGCTCTGACTGCAAAGCAAGCCACTGCGCACTTTGTTTCTGCTGTGGATGATATTGCATGGATTTTAAATTGCCGCGGCAGCGATGTGGAATACAACCCAGTGTTCTTAGCACATTTATATATTGATCAGACACGTACTGTACTGTTTATAGATGATGCCAAATGTTCAGCAGATTTAGTGCACAAGCTGCAGGCAGATCAAGTCGAAATTCTGCCATATGCAGACAGTGCTGCATTCTTAGCGAAGACTACTGGGCAGCAGGTATTGATCGATCCTGCTAAAGTGTCGATTTTACATCTGCACGCGCTGCAGCAGAATCAAGTTATACAGGACATTAATCCAAGTACGCTGTTTAAATCGCAAAAAGCGCCGTCTGAAATTGCGCATATGCGCAATGCCATGATTAAAGACGGCATAGCCTTATGTCATTTTTATCATTGGCTTGAGTCTGCACTTGCTCACGGCGAGTCTATCAATGAACTGACCATTGATGAAAAAATCACTGCATTTCGCGCAGAGCAAGAAGGATTTATTGGCTTAAGTTTTTCAACCATTGCAGGGTTTAATGCCAATGGCGCACTGCCTCATTACCGCGCGACAGCTGAGCAGTTCAGTGAAATTCAAGGCAATGGCTTACTGTTAATTGATTCTGGCGCACAATACCGCGACGGCACAACCGACATTACCCGCGTGGTTCCGATTGGTGTGCCAAGCGCAGAGCAAAAGCGTGACTACACACTGGTATTGAAATGCCACATAGCTTTGGCTCAGACCGTATTCCCAGAGGGAATTGCCTCACCATTGCTGGATGCCATTACCCGCCAAAACTTATGGAAGTACGGACTGGATTACCGCCACGGTACAGGTCACGGCGTTGGCTTTGCGCTGAATGTGCATGAAGGGCCGCAGGTGATTTCTTATTATGCTCCGCCTGCAGCACCAACCCAAATGCGTGCAGGGATGATCACCTCGAATGAACCCGGTCTTTATCATGAAGGTAAATACGGCATCCGTATTGAAAACTTAGTGGTCAATCAGCCCAAAGCGCTTACAGACCATACCTATGGCGAGTTTTTAGCCTTTGAAACGTTAACGCTCTGCCCCATCCACCCGCAGTGTATTGTCCAAGAATTAATGAATGCTGAGGAAAAAGCTTGGCTGAATGACTATCACCAGATGGTGAGAACCCGCTTAGCGCAGCATGTGCAAGGTGAAGTACTCGATTGGCTGCTGCGTAATACTCAGCCCATTTAAATCAAAACGACTGTGCATAAAAAAGCCCCTCATCAGGGGCTTTTTTAATTTAAACGATTACATTAGATTATTAAGACACGGCATCATATTTGTTTAAATCCAGCGACTTTAACTGACTGCGCAAATCCTGCAGCGACCACGGCCAAGCCGCAAAGTTACGGCCATTTTGATCTAAATAATAAGACTTGCAGCCGCCTGCATTAAACACGGTTGTTTTTAAATGATGCTGCACGCGGATGTTGTGATAACGTAATGCATCTTTTTTAATGCTCAGCTTCTTCAAATTCTGATCACGTATTTTCAGCAAACCATCCACAATATAGCCAATCTGCGCTTCTGCAATGCCAATGAAAGAGTCATAAACTAAGATATTAGGACCTAAAACTAAAAAGGCATTCGGCACGTTTTCAATACTGGTGCCCAGATAAGCTTCTGGCGAGCTGTCTTTCCATAGCTCAGAAAGTAATACGCCATTGGCATTTTTCACGCGCTGACCGATTGGCGGGTGTGACACTTCAAAACCAGTGCCCAAAATAATCACATCCACTTCATGACGTTCGCCATTGGCAGCAATCACAGTATTGCCGTCAATTTCAACCAGCCCATGCGGAATTAAGCTGACATTGACCTGCTGCAGCGCTGGATAATAATTGTTAGCAAACAATAAACGCTTGCAGCCAATATCAAAATTTGGCGTGACATTTTGACGCAGGGTCTGATCTGAAATCTGTAAACGCAGCAATTGACGACTCAGCGCATTGATTGGCTTTAATACCGCAGGATTGCGCAGGCCAAAATTAATGCCATTTAAAATCTGCGCCACACTGTTGCGCCACGTTTGCTGAATCACAGGAAAACGCGCCACAAGGCCTTTGGCAGTGTCATTTAAGTTCATATCTGCTTTCGGCAAGACCCAAGGTGCAGTGCGCTGAAATACATACAGCTCTTTTGCCAATGGCTGAATTTGCGGAATAAACTGAATGGCAGATGCGCCAGTACCAATCACGGCAATGCGCTTACCTGTTAAATCATAATCATGATTCCAGCGCGCAGAATGGAACATCTCACCTTTGAAGCTCTCAATGCCTTTTATTTTGGGTAAAGATGGCTCGGTAATCGGCCCCGTACTGAAAATTACTGTCTTGGCCTGATAACTGCCTTGAGATGTTTCCAGCTTCCAAAGCCCTGCGGCTTCATCCCATTCTGCATTCAGCAGCTCATGATTAAAGACAATTTTATCTGTGAGATTAAATTGCTCAACCACATCTTCCAAATAACTCAAAATTTCTGGCTGTTTGGCAAATAAGTGGCTCCACTTATGGCTTGGCGAAAAAGAAAACGCATACAGCGCAGACGGCACATCACAGCCGCAGCCCGGATAGCTGTTATCACGCCATGTTCCGCCTACACGGCTGGCTTTTTCTAAGACCAGATAATTGTCATAACCCACTTGCTGCATTTTATGTGCTGCGGCAATCCCTGAAATCCCAGCACCCACCACAATGGTGTCATAAATATGCACAGGCTTTGCGCTAACCGCTTCAGACCGTTGCTGAATCTTGGCCTGCCCTTTGCCCTTTGCTGCCTTTGGCACAGATGCAGACTGAGTCTTTGGCTTTTTATTTTCGAGTTCTTCAATGATTTGATCTGGATTTAAAGCTGTCGGCATGTTCATGACGGCGCTCCCGCTTTTTTAATATATTTGTTGAATAATGGATAACCTGCGCCTAGAAGTTTGGTATAGATTTGCGGAGAAAGACGCTTCATCCACCAAAACAATTTTGCATCAGGCTGAGGAATGGTATACAGCCGATCTGCATCAAGCTGTTTCAATGTTTTTTGCACCACGTCATCACTGGTCGTAAAGGCATGGTTCATGAGCAGCTGATCTGCCAAGCCAGAATACTGCTTTGGCAAACGGCCATTTTTCATAATATTGGTCGGCACCAGTGTCGGACACAGTACATTCACACGAATATTTGCGCTGCGCAGTTCCGCAGATAAGGTTTCCGATAATGCCAGCACGCTGGACTTAGTGACGTTATAAGCTGTCATTTCGGGCGCTGCTGTATAGCCTGCTGCAGACGCCACATTAATAATGGCGCCGCCGCCGTTCTGTTTTAGCTTAGGCACAAAATAATGGCAGCCGTGAATGACGCCCCAAAGATTGACATGCATGCACCACTGCCAATCCTCTAAAGACACTTCATCAAACTTGCCGCCTAAACCCACGCCCGCATTATTAATGACTAAAGTCACTGCATGTCCCAACAGCTGTTCTGCCTGTTCAGACAAAGCTTGAACCTGCTCCTTAATGCCTACATCACATTGCACGGCATAGGCATGTGAAGATGTAAGCGATTGAATCAAATCTGCTGTTTCCTGTGCAGCATCTAAATTAATATCTGCACACACCACATGACCGCCGCGGCGCGCCAATTCCAATGCAAAACTGCGCCCAATTCCACTGCCTGCACCAGTAACCACAGCATAGGCATTCCGGCTAGGCGGGTTCTTTTTATTAAAGATTCCCATCTTTTCTTTCCTTATTTTTAGTCTAAATGACAGCCGCTTATACTTTGAGTGCCGGCGTAAATTCTTTGGTAAAATACGGCGTCAGCAGGCCTGTTTCGGGATGCAGTAAGCGCTCTTTGTAATAGTCTAAAAATATGCTGGTGTCGTGGTCGTTGGGATGAAAGTTTGGACGTAGATAATCCAGAATATGCTTCCAGCTGCTGCCGTAAACACCTTGCTTTAAGCCAAACAGCAGATTAAAACTGCGCGGCACATCTTTCCAATAGCTCCAGCTGATTAAGTTTGACGGTTTCCGATAAAACGGCACAAAGAATGAAGCAAATGAGATCAGCACCAGAATGGTGACCAATGCAGGAATAAAACCAGCTATGCGCAGCGCATAGTTATTCGACAAGGTTTGAAACACGTCATAAGCAATATCTTTATGCTCTGACTCTTCCAGCATATGCCACATCCAAATCGCACGCTGTTTTTCATCATGAGAGCCAAAAAAGATTTCCTCATGATTCATCATGTACTCTGCAAGTACCGCAGTAAAATGTTCAATGGCGGCCATCAAAGACAGTTTCATTGGCTGAGAAAAACGTTCAAAACCGTAAGCAAATACATAGTGCTCTAGTGTGCGGAAAATTTTGACCGGCAAATCCCGCTCTAAATAGGCATCGTTCAGTTCTTCATGCATTCTTGAATGAATGGCTTCTTGACCAATCAGTGAAGTAACACGCTGCTTTAATAATGGATCAGTCAAAAAGTCACGATGGTAACGCGCGGTATCAATCACTAAATCTTCGCCGCGGGTTAAAAAAATGGATAAAGATGCAAAATAGGCGCTGGCTAATTCAGCGTTCATAAAAAACTTTTCATCAATTTTGTCTGGTTCAAAATCAAACTTCATATGACGAATAGGAATGATGGATGACTGCTTGGCTGCATCAAACTGAGCTGGAGCAAATATCTGGCTGAGTTTTGTTTTAATCGGATCAAAAAATTGCATGGCGCTTACTCTTTTTTTAGTTCGTTTGTCATCACGAAATCATCAAGATCGAGCTTGAACTGCTCAAAGTTATGATGAAAAAGTAAGCTAAGCGGAGCAGACTGCCATTTGCAAAAATGGTCTTTGAATTGGCAAATATTGCCGTTTGAAAAAATTGTCTAACAATCAGGGCCTGATCTTTCCCCCACATGCCATCTTCATATCAATTAAGGTCAGCGGTTTTTTTTGCAGATCCTGCAATTAATATAACTGTTCGACTTTTCCAGTATTGGCTTGATACACCCACTGATGATCAAACAGCGCATCATTCATATGATCTATACGGAAATTACCAATGGCTGCTGCATAAAATCCTGCACCCTGCTGCTGCATCTGATCAATCTGCTCCATCAGCTCTGCGGGCAAAGCCCCCATAATAAAGTCTGAGATAACCAAAACATCGGCATGGCTAAAATTCGGCTGCTGCAGCATGTCCACAGCATGCTGCATGGCAGGAATAATGTCTGTACCGCCATGAAAAGATTGGCTTAAAAAATGAATTACCTCATCCAACGCATAATCTTGATTCAAATCTAATGCTGTTAAATTCGTTGAAAAGTTAATGATGTACATGGGCCGTTTACTCTTCATAGCTTGTATCGCCAAATATAAACTGATGGCTTTGGCAATCAGCTCTGGCTGTCCATGCATCGAACCGCTGGTGTCTAAACATAAAATCATCGGGCCTTTCTCACCCAATTTTTTACGCGCACGCCGCGGGTCATCAATGACACGGCCGGCCTGCTCACCCTGCAAATGAAAACCGAGAATATTAGATTCCAAATATTTTAAATCAAATAAAACCTGCAAATCTGGATCGGCCAGCAGCGCAAGTTCACTTGGCAGCGCCAAATTCAAATCTTGCGACAAATGAATCCCCGTTATTTCTTCAAAGGCATGTTCATCTGGCATGACCTGCTGCGCCTGCATAGGACTGATATTTAAAATTTTACGCTTATATTTTGAGGGCACAGCACTGCCCATTATCCTGCAGAGTTTTTGCAGCGCCTTATCTTGCGCTAAATAACTGCTCCATGTTTCAAACTGCGCGACATCCTGCGCACTCAGCTCGCCTTTGGAATAGTCTAAAAAGATACCTGTATCTGCACCTAAACTGTCTTTATGCTTGGCCATTTTCTGCAAAGTCGCTAGAAAATCTTTAATGTCATCCAAAAAAGCATCGCGCTGCAGTGCCAGCTGTTCAAACTCCCACTGTGCCACTGCTTCTGTCAGCTTGCGCTGCCATTTTTCCTGCAGTAACTGAAATTGCAGGTTCAGCGCAGCTTTTGACTGCACTTCATTTTGCTGAAGTTGCCACAAATCACTAAAAACAGGCATGCCCAAACTACGCTGAAATTCTTGATACTGCTCATTCATCTGGGTAAATTCAGCTTCAGTAAGCGCAGATTTTTCAAGCCATGCTTCCAGCTGCAGCTGTACGGCTTGATAAGGATGCTGTTGATCTAAACTGTTTTTGGCTTGATAGGCCCAAGTATGCACTTTCTCGTCTAATTTTTTAGCGGCTTTTTCATCATCCAGCCAGTGCTTCAAACTAGATTGACGCAGCTCCTCATACAGCTGATCAGTAACTGCCGTCAAAGCCTTTGAAGTCTGACGCGCAGACTGCAGCTTTAACTTCGGCATAACTGTTCCAAACGCTGACAGTCTTGGCGCTGTAACTCATAGCGCTGCAGCGTTTGTTCGAGCTGAATTTTGAGCTTGTCCGTATCTGCCTGCGCGGTAAAATCTGAATCAAAATCTATAAATTCTGCTTCTAAGCGCTGCTGTAAAACAGCATAATCTTCGCTCAATTTATTTTGCAGGCCTTGTATTTCTTGCAGCAGTTCATACTTCACTTGCGCTGAAAGCTGTGTGCGGGCACTGCCTTTCGTGTACTTAATATAAGGTGTAACCACTTCTTCTAAGCCGTAGTAACCGCCTTTTAAAGTACACTGCCGTCCGCCATTAAAATTGCAAACAATGCCTCGAATTTCCTCACCGCTCTCATCTACCGCAAAGAAATCTTTTTTGCTGTCCATTTTATCCAGCTCTAAATACAGCACTTTATCTTGATAATGATGATCCAAATTGGTCACTGCTTTTAAATACTCGCGCCCGCGGATGAGATAGCTCTCATAGACATCTTCGGTATAATAAAAATGATTCAGGATGCGCTGTTCAATATCTTCTTTCTGCGCAATGCTGCCAGCTAAGTCCAAGTCTGAATCTAAACCGATATCAAGAATCACCTGCTCAATCATGTCATTTACATAGGAAATATCTTCGATCTGATTCCATAAACAATGCTTCAGCACATAGATATCAATCAAATTAACGGCAGCACGGCCATTTAAAAACGCAGCAGCTTTGACCAGATAAGCCGCCCGCTGCCAGCGGCGGTCTGAGATATAAATCTGATGCTCCTCAAAACTGTCGCCTAAACGCTGTTTAATTTCATCAAAGATTTCTAAAATGCTATCCGGCAGCTCTACTGCATGAATCTGCTCACGCCACTGCTGCAGTTCGTGCTTTTTAATGCGCAGCGCATCCGCCACCTCTACTTTTACAGAGCTCGGCTTAGTCTGCAGCAAGGTATGAAAATTCTGCACATGCTGAATCGGCTCCACCACCAAACGCAAAATAAAGCGGTCGTATAAGGCATCTAAACCTTGATTTGGTTCAGGAATTTCATTCGAAGCACTCATTAGCACCTTCAACGGCACGTGCTGAATCATATCGCCGTTTTTGAAAGTTTTTTCATTTACCAAAGTCAGCAAGGTATTTAAAATTGCAGGGCTGGCTTTCCAAATTTCATCTAAAAAGACGAAGTCTGCTTTGGGCAGATAATGGTCTGTTTTACGCAAATACTGATCATCTTTTAAAGCTTTAATGGACACAGGACCAAAAATTTCTTCTGGCGTACTGAAACGGTTCATCAAATATTCAAAATACTCGCCCACTTCAAAAGCCGAAGCAATCCGTCTTGAAATTAGACTCTTGGCTGTGCCGGGTGCGCCATATAAAAAAGTATTCAGGCCTGCAACGCCTGCCAAAAGACTCAGCGCAATAATCTGCTCACGCTCATACATCTGTTCACTGACTTGAGCAATTAATGCATGCATACGCGCTTTCATAAAGGAGACCATTGGCAAATAATGCCTATTGTAACGGTGCATACTCCTTTTGCGAAATGCATCGCTTTTAAAATCTTCCTCAATAAAATTTGCTATGCTAAACCCAAGACAAAGCCGCCTTTTTTATTCATGCTGAATTTTATTCCCCTGCTGATTAAATTCTTAAAACTAGAGCGTTTTAAATGCCGTAATTTAACGGCTGGAGAAATTGCGCTGTGCCAGCGTGTTTTTGGAAGCTTGATAGATTACGCAAAAGTAAAAGTAATGAATCATCCTTATTTGCCTTGGCAGCCGGGCAATGTGGTCATGGCGCCGAAAGGCTATATTCATGCGCTTTCGCCCAACTACAGCCACGACTATGCTCAGGAAAGCCTCGCCTATCAAGGGCTGTTTATTCATGAAATGGCGCATATTTACCAGTATCAGCAGCGGATCAATGTCCTGCTGCGCGGTGCGCTGCTGCAAAGCGCATTCTTTTTAAGCCGCGGCAAATACAATCCTTATCGATATCAGCTGCAGGCAGGTAAAAAATTCTTTGATTACAATATAGAACAGCAGGGTGAAATTGCCCGTGATATATTTTTCCAGCGAATTCATAATATTATTTTGCTTCCTGATCATCCGGCTGCACAGCAGCAGAACCAGCTATAGATTTTTTTCTGCTATAGCCAGCAACATCATTAGCCTTTTTCATTTATTTTTAAGCAGTATTTCAGCTGTATCTGTCAAATTTTAGACAAATATGAGCATGCGCCGTCATCTAAAGCTCCATTGGCGTATATCCTGTTCATATTCGGTTTAAAAGCTGTGAATTGGCTCTAGCATATAAGCCAATTTCAGCTAAAATAGCGGAGTCTGACCTGCTTATTTAAAGCACAAGAAGTTTTTTTTTATCATCGCTGAAATGATGTTTTTTAAGCCCTTATGGCTGTATTTTTAGTATCAAAATGCACTCAGCTGGATAATAATCACAACAAAAATCAGTACTCAGTGCATTTACCCTATAGGAATAGGATTTAGTTGGAATGAATAGTTTTAAAATTGCGCTTGCCCAATTTTCTCCGCATATCGGCGATTTGACTTCAAATGCTGAAAAAATGCTGGAACAGGCAAATCAAGCCAAAAAACAAAATGCTGATATTATTGTTTTCCCAGAACTGTCTACATTGGGATATCCTGCAGAAGATTTACTGCTGCGCCCAAGCCTGAGCAAACGCACTCAGCAGGCTTTTAGCACCCTTGCTTCCATTAAAGACATCGTCTTAGTCTTCGGTTTTGTCAATCAAACTGAAGATGGCCAGCGCTTTAACTCCGCTGCCGTGATGAAAGATGGGCAAGTTCTTGGAATTTATAATAAACAAAACTTGCCGAATTATAGCGTTTTTGATGAAAAGCGCTATTTCTCTGAAGGCCATCAGCACCTCGTGTTTGAATATCTGGGCCATAAATTTGGCGTGCTGATTTGTGAAGACGCTTGGTCATTGCCGACTGTTCAGCAATTGTCTCAGCTGAATGTAGAAACTGCATTGGTGCTGAATGCTTCTCCTTATGAAGTAGGCAAACCGCAGCACCGTGTAGAAACGATGTCTGCACTGGCAAAGCAAATGAATTTGAATTTGGTTTACTGTAACCAAGTTGGCGGTCAAGACGATTTAGTCTTTGACGGCACAAGCTTTGTGATTGATAAAGAAGGTCAAGTTGTTCTGCAAGCGCCGAGCTTCCAAGAAGATCTTTACATCGCAGCTTATGATGCAGACAAAAAAGCATTCAGCAAAGGCTTTGTGGCGCCTGCCTTGGATACTATGGCTGAAATTTATCAAAGCTTAGTCCTAGCAACACGTGACTATGTGCAGCGTTCAGGTTTTAAAGGCGTAATCCTAGGCCTGTCAGGCGGCATTGACTCTGCAGTAACACTTGCCATCGCTGCCGATGCAATTGGCGCAGACAAAGTGCAAGCTGTGATGATGCCTTATACCTATACTGCGCAAATCAGCGTTGAAGATGCAGCTGAACAGGCTAAAAATATGGGGGTGACTTTTGGTATTGCCGAAATTAACCCAATCGTATCAAGCTTTATGCAGACCCTTTATCCATTCTTTGGCAATGCGCCAGCAGATGCGACTGAAGAAAACTTGCAAGCGCGTTCACGCGGTACACTGCTGATGGCGCTGTCGAATAAATTCGGCAACCTTGTGCTGTCTACCGGCAACAAGTCTGAATTGTCTGTCGGTTACTGCACACTGTATGGCGATATGGTCGGCGGTTTTGCTGTGCTGAAAGATGTCTATAAAACCATCGTCTTTGAGTTGGCAAAATACCGCAACAGCATCTCTGAAAAGCCAGTGATTCCAGAGCGTGTGATTACCCGCCCGCCTTCTGCTGAGCTTCGCCCAGACCAAAAAGATCAGGACTCACTGCCAGCTTATGATGTATTGGATGCAATTTTGTATGCTTACATTGAAGAAGACTTAAGCCAAGACGATATTATTGCCAAAGGCTTTGATGCTGAAGTCGTGGCTAAAGTGATCCGCTTAGTTGATTTCAATGAATATAAACGCCGTCAAGGCGCAATTGGCCCGCGCATCAGTTCGCGCGCTTTCAGCCGTGAACGCCGTTATCCAATTATTAATGGCTGGAAACCAGGCATTTAATTCGTATATTAAAAAAGCCCAAACTTCATGTTTGGGCTTTTTTTTTTGCATCGTGTACACAGACATGTGAAATAAACCATACCCGACTGTACAAGCCTATTATTTAGTGTTTAATCACAAGATCATTCAACCAAAAATGATTTTATTATTCTAGCTAGAATATTCAATTAATTTTGCCGTACAAAATACTTTTCACGCACAAAAAAAGAGACCAAGCTGAGAGCTTGGTCTTTTAAAATGGTGGCTATGACGAGACTTGAACTTGTGACCCCCGCATTATGAGTGCGGTGCTCTAACCAACTGAGCTACATAGCCGTAAACTGTGTGCGCATTATCTAAAGTTCGGCCCCTATCGTCAAGTTTTTTTCTGCAGAAATGTTCAGTCTTTGTTCAAAAATGCATTAAGTTGCTAAAAAATAATCATCTCTGCGATTATTTCTGGCAGTTTTCACATTTTTTTATTTAAAAATTAACCAGTTATTAAGAGAATATTTACATTGAAAAAGATCACCCTTGTTGCCTTGATGTTTACGCTCAGCGGCTGTCAGCTCATCTCACCTATTTTTGTCGATTATTATGGCGTGCGTATGGATGCCGCCAAATGGATCAATCATCAGCCTATGCTCAGCATGCAGCAAAAGCGCAGTTTGGCGCAGCTGAGTAAAGCCTTGCAGCCTTTGAACACGTTTAATACGCAAGACTCTCAGAAGCGTTTGGAACTGGCTAAACAGTATCAAATTGCCATGCACTGCGCGCATATGCACGTGACAGATCACAAAATTAATCAGCTGCAGCAGATCATTTTTGGCAATGAAAAAGAACATATTTTAATGAATTATCAGCAGCAGGCGCCGCAGTTTAAATTAGATGAGCAGTCTATTCGCTGTGAATAAATGCGGCACCAATGCTGATGAAGCTCTCCGCCAAATAAATCAGGAATTTAGCGCCGCCAATGTGTACAAAATTCATACTTAAACTTTAGTTGCATAAGCGCGTATTTAATGTTTCCAGCAGTAGAGATATACGGAATAAGTCTCTAATAATCTTTAATTTATTATTATTTACTTCAAAATATCCTTATGAATTTACTCGGTTTTATTTCATTATATTTAGCGCTATGATCATAAGGAATAGATAATTTTTATACAGAAAGCAGCTGAGCCTGCTCAAATAAACCGCAATAATAAGGAGAGTTCACATGTCATTTCAAAATATCGTTGTCCCTGTAGACGGTTCTGATACTTCTTTTGCTGCTGTCGCAAAAGCAACTGAATTTGCTAAAGCATTTAACAGTAAAATTACGGTTGTACAGGTTATGGTGCTCGACCCCTACATTGCTGCTGAATATATTTCTTCAGCGCAAACCAATGAACTGATAGAACGCGCGCGCAGCGCCATTGTAGAAAATTTAAATGAGGTCAAAGCCAAATTAAGCTCTGAAGGCCTGAATGTAGAGACTAAATTGCTCGAAGGTCAAACGGTGAATGCCGAAATTGTGAAGGCCGCGCATGATGTCAATGCAGATCTGATCATCATCGGCTCACATGGCCGTACTGGCTTGAAAAAATTTTTCCTTGGCAGTGTAGCGCAAAGCGTATTGGGCGCATCTGATACACCTGTGATGGTCGTGCGCAAATAAAGCTCAGCCGAATCAACTTGGCCTTGCAAGCCATCCTTGCAAGGCTCAAGCTTTCCACTGGTATTTTTTTAAATCAATCTTTCCAGCCAATACCGCAATGCCCTCTTCCAGCAATTTCTGCTGCTGCACATTGTATCCATACTCATCGAGTTTACTCAGACTGATTTTTCCTTGGCTATTGATCACTCGATGCCATGGCAAATCGGCATCTGCCGCGACATGCTTGAGCACATAGCCGACCAAACGCGCATGTTTAGGCAAGCCCGCCAATCGGGCAACCTGACCATAACAGGCCACCTGACCTCTGGGAATTAAATCAATAACAGCCAGTATTTGCCGTGCAAGCTCATCACTTTGCTTCACTGCCTATTCGTCCTTTTTGATGTGCAAAAAATAAGAGAGCCCTAAGGCTCTCTTATTGTATAGCTCAGTTCAGCATTAATACACCAGATGGTTATTGTCCAGCAATTCCTGCAAACCGATGTCCGTGTTTTTCAGCGTCAGCAGTTCCACTTTATTGTAGGTTTTGCCTGCAGTACCGTCACGGTCAATACTGATGACCGTATTGCCTTTACCGTCAGCCGCCACCGAAATAAACTGGCCGATATTGCTCTTATCTATATTTTGACCTTGCAATAATTTGCTCACATCAATCTTGTCACCTTCAGCTTTCTTGAAGTCATTCCAGCTATCATGGCCATTGCCGCCTGCTGCATCTGAGCTATTGAGTAATTTAAAGATCAGTGTATCTGCACCGGCTTTAGATGTCACAGTATCATTGCCGTTTGTGCTGGTGATCTTATCGCTGCCAATGCTGCCTGTATAGTTCAGACCAGCACTGATGGTTAACGATGCCACAGAAGAATCTCCATTTGGCGCAACCAATTTATAGCTAAAGTCTTCGAGCGTACCCGATACCGCTTTGCCGTCAGTTACGCTGTAGCTATAGCTGCCGTCCGATTTAATGGTCAGCTGGCCATGATCACCCTGAACTGTAAGACCCGCTTTGCTTACAGCCGCATATGTTTTGCCGCCATCTTTGGAGATATACAGATCCGTGTACTTCGACGCCAAAACATCTGTACCGCTGCCATTGTTATCTGTAAAGATATTGCCTTTAGCTGCTGTACCTGTTGATTTCGCAGTAAAGTCTTCAAGATCGGTAATTGTACGGCTAATGGTGGCATTCACTTTTCCAGCAAAGCTTAAGCCTGTATTGGTTAGCGCTTTAATGGTGTATTCGCCAGCTTTTAAACCGCTGATCGATAAGCTATTGCCATTTGGCAGCAAAGTAATCACATCAATTAAAGTCGATGCGCTTGTGGTTGCGACCAATTTGCCAACCTTGTCATAAACATTGATAACTGTACCGCCCAGCAAGGATGCGACTTGGGTCGAGCCGAAGCTGATTTTCACATCTTCAAACGTGCCATCCGCTACCGTAAATTTGCTTGTGCCTGATTTGGTATTGCCCACACCAAATAGCCAACTGTAGCTGATTGCAGAAGCGCTGGCTGAACTCACCGCATTCGATGCATCGAAACTGACCGAATTGCTGTTGTCTGTTGCCACAACGGTTGTTGCGTCTGCTTTAGGATGGGCAGCATCCCACTCAACAGCCAAGTCACTTTGTGTGCCAATGTGAATAATTAAGCTGGCTGTATCTGTTTTGCCTGTCGCCGGATCCGTTACTGTATAGCCGAAGACTTCCGATTTTCCGATATTTACAGCGTCTGCATTTGGCTTATAGCTATAGGTGCCATCTTTAGCAATGGTTAATACGCCATGATCACCGACAATGACTGTTGAACCCGATGCATTCAAGCTTTGGCCATTCACAGCAGTCACTGCAGAACCCGCAGGAACAGAGTCTTTGCCATAAATGCTGTCATGATCAGTCACAACATTGCCATGCGATTCTGTAACACCGCTGACTGCAGGATCTTTCGATGTATCCTTAATGGCCAATGCAAGACTCGCATTAACACTGGTCAGGAATCCAATTTTTGCACCGCCAGTGAATTCAAACTTATACGTCCCCGTTTGCAGGTTGTTTGCTTTTACTTGCGTGCCTTCATTGAAGAGTCCCAGTAAATCAAGCAGTCCGGCATCTTTATTAGCACCGATCAGTTTCCATGAACCATCTGATCCTTTTACATACAGCTTCATAATTGCTATGTCAAACAAGTTCACTAAAGAGCTTGTCGATACTGAAATCACCGCATTGCCGACTTGATTTTCACCAATCGTAAATTCACTCGAATAAGTTTCTGCGCATATATCTACAACCGATTTATGGCTGAACAGTTTAATGCTGCTGTTTTCAGTCACTGGATAATCGAAATTAATTGATGCAGATACCAAGTTATCTGCTGCATCCAGCTGTACGTTTGGCGCTTTAGCACCCGTTTTTCCAGACTCGCCGCCTGCATCGCTGGCGCTGACCAGCAAGGTTTGGCCGTCGCTATATGCCGAAGGCAGCTTAATGCTGTAGTTTCCACTGGCATCAGATTTGCCTTGAGCAATCACCGTTTTACCGTCTTGCGCATACACCTTAATATCAGCGTTGGCTTCTGCAGTACCGCTGATCGAATCGCCCTTTGCATTAAAATTTGCTACAGGCGCATTTGGCGCATATAAATCAGGGGCTTGTACAGGGGTGGCAAGCGATTCACCGCCAGGATCTTTCGCTGTGACTTTTACTGATTCGCCATCCACCAAAGCTGGATTCAGCGCTACAGTATATTTGCCGTCTGCACCAGCAACAGCAGTACCGATCACTGTTGTACCTTTGCTGCCGCCATAAACAGTAATATCTGCATTTGGCTCAGTTACACCATTAACTGATTTACCGTCCACAGCCACTAGGGCTGTTGGCGCATCTGGCGCATATAGATCAGGAGCGGCTGCTTTCACTGGAGCTGATTCACCACCTGGATCTCGAGCTGTGACATTCACATTTTCGCCGTCAACTTGAGCTGGTTTAAGCGTTACTGAATACTGACCAGAAGCATTGGCAGTACCTGTGCCCAGCACAGTTTTACCATCATCTGTGTAAACAGTAATTGCAGAACCCGCTTGTGCAACACCTGTAACAAACCCACCCGTTTTCGCATCGACTTGCGCAGTTAGCATGCTTGGAGCAGTCGTATCCGCCAAGCTGTCAGATGCAGTTCCCGCATTGCCCGCTGGATCTTTCGCAGTTGCTGTATAAGTACCTTCCGCAGCAGTTGCTGGAACTATTGCTGTGTATGTACCATCTGGATTGACTGTTACAGGAACATCTTTACCGTTTGGATCTTTCAGTGTCACTGTAGAACCTGGCTCGGATTTACCTGTAATGGTTGCAGAACCGTCTGGATTTGAAACCACATCCATGGTTACAGCTGGAGCAATGTTGTCATCCAGTTCATCTGTTGCTGTGCCTGCATTGCCCGCTGGGTCAGTTGCAGTCGCTGTGTACGCGCCTTCTGCCGCTGGCGCTGGAACAGTCGCTGTAAATGTACCGTCTGGATTGACCGTGACAGGTACGTCTTTACCGTTCGGATCTTTCAGCGTTACTGTAGAACCTATTTCAGTTCTACCTGTTACCGTCGCTGTACCGTCAGTATTTGGCGTTACATCTAGGTTCACAATCACTGGCGCAACATTGTCATCTAAATTCGCTGTTGCACTTGCAGTGTTGCCTACTGCATCTGTAGTTGCAGCAGTATAAATGCCTTCAGTCGCTGGCGCTGGTGCTGTCGCACTGAATGTACCGTCTGCATTTACTGTAACTGTCAAGTTATTGCCATTCGGATCTTTTACTGTCACCGTAGCACCTGCTTCTGCCTTGCCTGATACAGTTGCTGTGCCATCTGGATTCGCTGTAACAGTCAATGCATCAAGCTGAGTAACCGTATCTACCGTTACGCTTGTTGAGTCTGGAGCGCTCAGGTTACCCGCACGATCTTTCGCAACCGCTTCTACAGTATACGTACCATCCGCAAGATTAGGTGCTGCATAAGTCCAGCTGCCATCTGCAGCTACTGCCGCTGCACCGCTTGCCAGTACTTTATCAGTTGCATCTTTTACAGTCACAGTCACTGTCGCATTGGCTTCTGTTTTACCAGAGAAGCTTGGTGTTGCATCACTTACTGCGCCTGCATCATCAATATCAATGGTCGGTTTAACCGTATCGATAATGAACTTGATGTTTGCTGGTGCGCTTGTTACGCCATAAATATCTTTCGAAATCGCTTCTAAACGGAATTGGCCATCTGCAAGCGGTTTAGCTGGTGTGTATGACCAACGGCCTGTCGCTGTATTCAACACTGCCAGACCTGACTCAACAATATTATTTGAAGAGTCATATAGGTTGATTTTCACTTCCACGCTGTTTGCAGAAGAACCATTGAACGTCTGTTTTGGATTATTCGTTGCAGGCGGTAACGGCTCTGCAGCAAGTAAAGTACGCGCCGCGAATTTCATTACTGGAGCTGCAGCAAAGAAGTCAAATGGATCAATTTCCACTGTTGGAGGATAGACAATGGTATCCAGCTTCACTTCAAGGCCTTTATTTCCAGATACATCTTCATATGAACCCGCTGAAATTTCAAAGTTGACAGGAGTATTCACACCGACTGTCGGAACTTGAACTGCACCTTTCCAAGTGCCATCGGCTTGCTCTGTTAAGTCCTTAACTATAGCGCCAGTTACTTTCAAATCAGAAGGATCAAAGTCCGTTACTTTCTCGCTAAAGCTAACAATCACATTACCTTGAGTATCTAAAGTAATGGCTGCAGAAGGTGCTGTTGAATCTACAGATTGCTGTACGCTTGAACCTTTACCTGCATTGCCTGCAAGGTCTGTATAGCTGCTGTCTGCTAAATCTACTTTTACAGAACCGCCTGTGTTCCCCGCTGTTGTGACTTTCGCTGTCCATGTCCCATTGGTTTGCTGTGTAAGAGCGCTGACTGTACCGCCAGTAACAACTAAGTCAGACAATGTGAAATCTTTCACTACTTCAGTGAATGTAATCGTCAGATTTCCAGCCTTATCCAACACCATTGAAGAGGTCGGTGCAGTCGTATCCGTACCCGGAACAGTCAACGAGCCTGATGCTGCTTTACCTGCATTACCCGCATTGTCTGTATATGAACCTGCATCAATCGTAATATCGACTTTGCCTGGCGCACCTGCAGGATCATTGGATACTGCATGGCCTTTCCATGAACCATCTGGTTGCTGAGTCAAGCCACTGATTGTCCCGCCTGCAACCTTAACATCAGCCGCATCAAAACCTTTTACTGGCTCGCTGAAGCTAATAGTTACATCACCATTCGGCGCGATGCTAATCGTAGCTTCTGGTGGCGTTGAATCCACACTTGGAACATCTTTAGAAGCCGTTGAACCTTTACCTTTATTGCCCGCAAGGTCTGTATAGCTGTTGTCTGCAATATCTACAGTGACTTTGCCCAATGCACCCGTGTTGCCAGCAGCAACAACTTTGCCAGTCCAAGAACCATCTGGCTGCTGTGTTAAGCCGCTGACTGTACCGCCAGTCACTTTAACGTCATTCGCATCAAAGCCTTTAACCGCTTCGCTGAAAGTGATTTTCAGGTTGCCCGCTGCATCTAATGTAGTCACTGACGTTGGCGCTGCTGTATCAATGCTCGGAACAGTTTGTACTGCTGTTGCACCCTTACCTAAGTTGCCTGCAAGGTCTGTATAGCTATTCGCCACTACTTCAACTGCGACACTGCTTGATGCACCTGTATTGCCATTTGCTGCAACTTTACCTGTCCAAGTACCGTCTGGCTGTGCAGTCAAGCTGATCAGAGTACCGCCTGCTACTTTCACGTCAGTCGCATCAAAGCCTTTTACTGGCTCACTGAAACTAATCGTGATATCGCCATTTGGACTCAATGTAATAATTGATGATGGTGCAGTAATATCGATGCTTGGCACTGTTTGTGACTGAGATGCTGCTGTACCAAGATTGCCTGCAGTGTCAGTATATGAACCCGCAGTAATCGAAAGGTCTACTTTAGCTGGTGTGCCTGTCGGGTCATTTGCAACGACATGACCTTTCCAAGAGCCGTCTGGCTGTTCAACCAGATCCTGTAATGTACCGCCTGCAACTTTCAAATCAGACTTGTCAAAGCCTTTCACAGGCTCGCTGAAACTAACCGTTACATTTCCTGCAGCATCAACAGCAATAGTCGCTGAAGGCGCAGTAGTGTCTAGACTTGGTACAGATTGTGCAACTGTAGCTTCTTTACCAGGGTTACCCGCATTGTCTGTATATGATCCAGCTGGAATTTTTAAATCTACTAGGCCTGGTGAGCCTGTTGTGCCATTTGCAACGACTTGGCCTTTCCATGAACCGTCCGGCTGTTGGGTCAAGCCAGTCAATGTACCGCCTGTAACTTGCACATCCTGAGCATCAAAACCTTTTACTGGCTCACTGAAGCTGATTGTGACTTCACCATTTGCCCCTACCGTAATCGTTGCCGATGGTGGAGTCGTATCTACACTTGGAATATCTTTAGAAGCCGTTGAACCTTTACCATTATTGCCTGCAAGGTCTGTATAGCTATTATCTGCAACGTCTACCGTAACTTTACCCAATGCACCCGTGTTGCCAGCAGCAACAACTTTGCCAGTCCAAGAACCATCTGGCTGCTGTGTTAAGCCGCTGACTGTACCGCCAGTCACTTTAACGTCATTCGCATCAAAGCCTTTAACCGCTTCGCTGAAGCCAATCGTTAAATTGCCATTTGCATCCAGAACAATCGCTGAAGTTGGTGCTGTCGTATCCACACTAGGAATACTTTCAACAACAAACCCACCCTTGCCTGCATTACCAGCAAGGTCTGTATATGTGCCATCTGCAATAGAAACGACAACATTCGCCGCTGCGCCTGTTGCGCCATTCGCAACGACTTTGCCAGTCCAACTGCCATCCGGCTGCTGTGTTAAGCCACTGATAGAACCATTCGATACTTTCACATCAGTTGCATCAAAACCTTTCACTGGCTCACTGAATTTGATAACCAGATTACCATTCGCATCTAGCGTCAATGTTGGTGTAGGCCCTGTCGTATCTACGCTTGGTACAGATTGAGCTGCTGTCGCTGCTGTACCTGGATTACCTGCGATATCTGTATATGATGCTGCTGGGATATCTAGTTTTACCGAACCAGAAGCACCTGTTGCGCCATCAGCAACAACTTTGCCAGTCCAGCTGCCATCAGGTTGCTGTACAAGATTAAGCAGCTTACCGCCTGTCACTTTGACATCATTAGGATCAAAGCCTTTAACCGCTTCGCTGAATGTCACAACAACATTGCCGTCAGCATCCACTGTAATCGCTGCATTAGGTGCTGTTGTATCTACGCTTGGCACATTCGCACCAATCACACTTGAACCTTTACCTGCATTGCCAGCAAGGTCTGTGTATGAACCGTCAGCAAGAACTACATCTATTTGACCAGTCGTGCCACTTGTACCGTCAGCAACAACTTGACCTTTCCAAGAGCCATCAGGCTGCTGAGTTAAGCCAACCAATGTGCCGCCTTGGACTGTCACATCCGATTGATCAAAGCCATTGACAGTTTCACTGAAAATGATCACAACTTCGCCTGTTGGACTAACAGTCAATGTCGATGTTGGTACAACTGTATCTACTTGTGCTGTGCCTGTATCTTCAGCACCAATGTTGCCTGCTTTATCTCGAGCAGAAGCTGTGACTTGATAACTGCCATCTGGAAGAGCAGCTTTAACCGTATAATTCCACTTACCGTCTGAAGCCACTGTCGCTGTACCCGTTTCAATCACTTTGCCCGCTGCATCTTTTACTTCTACTGTGACTGTAGCAGTTGGCTCATTGACCTTGCCTTTTAGCTCTGGTGTCGCATCATTGGTTAAACCAACATCATCAACTTCAACCACTGGTGCTTGAATATCGACAATAAACGCTTTAGCAGCTGGCGCACTTTGGTTACCGGCGGCATCTTTAGAAATCGCTTGCAACATGTAGTAGCCTTCAGCCAAGTCATGTGAAGGTGTAAATGTCCATTTACCTGTAGCGGTATCGAGTTTTGCCAAGCCTGAATCAACATTTTTGCCAGATTCATCCTGTAGATAAATCATGACCTCAGTACTTTTTGTAGAACTGCCTGAGAAGGTTGGTTTGATTTGATTGGTCTGCGGCAGCGTAGTGGATGCTGTGCTCATCAGCATACGAGCTGCTGCTGCACCAAACAAGTTATCAATGTCTACTGTAGGCGGAATAGTATCGATCTCTAAACCAGAGTCCACTGCTGCATTTGACGCGTTTCCTGCTGGGTCTTTAGCCACAGCTTCGACAGTATATTTACCATCGGCCAAGGCTGGAGACGGAACAAATGACCACTCATTATTTGAATCGATTTGTGCTGAACCGCTTGCAACTGTTTTGCCCGTATCATCTTTCACAACAACAGTTACTGCCGAACCAGCCTCCATTGTGCCTTTAATAACAGGCGCAACCGCATTTGTAATTGCCAATGGTTCAATGGTGACTGCAGGAGGCGTGGTATCGACAGTCAATCCGCCATTTGAAGCAGATGCTGTATTACCCGCAGTATCTTTCGCTACAGCTTCTGCTGTGTAACTGCCATCAGGAAGATCGCTTGCTGGAGCGTATGTCCAATTACCGCTTGCATCTACAATTGCATCACCTGCGCTAACAACTGCGCCAGAAGCATCTTTGACTTGTACATGTACAGATGCGCCACTTTCAGTTTTACCGCTAATAGTTGGTGTCGCGTCATTGGTCAATGCCAATGGATAAACGCTAACCGTTGGCAAAGTTGTATCTACAATTAAGCCATTTGCTGTTGCATTTGCTGTCGTGCCAGACGGTAATTTTGCAGTCGCATCAACAGTGTATGTGCCTTCAGGCAAAGTACCTGCTGTGTAGCTCCATTTACCAGATGAATCAGTGGTTGCAGTACCTGTATTAATGGTTGCGCCTGATGCATCCTTAATAACGACAGTTACCACAGCATTGCTGGCTGTATTACCTGTAATGTCTGGGGTCGTGTCATTCGTTGGCTTCAATGGATCAATTGTGACCGTTAGGCCAGCCGTATCAACCACAAGGCCTGTATCTGTTGCAACACCCTTATTGCCTGCTGGATCTTTAGCTGTCGCTTCAACAGTATAGCCGCTGTCTGGAAGTGAGTTTGTAGGTGTATATGACCAGTTACCGCTGCCATCTACAGTCGCTGGACCTGATTCAACAGTTTTGCCAGCTTGGTCTTTAACAGCCACTTCAACGGTTGAGCCTGCTTCCGTTTTACCGGTTACAGCAGGTGTGGCGTCATTGGTCGGTGCTAAAGGATTAATGCTTACAACTGGAGGCGTTAAGTCTACAGACAAGCCTGAATCAGTTGCACTTCCCTTGTTTCCAGCTGGATCAGTCGCTGTTGCTTCTACTTTATAAGCGCCTTCAGGAAGAGTTTTAGTTGGCGTATAGGTCCAGTTGCCGCTACTGTCAACTGTTGCATTCCCTGCATCAACAACATTACCCGCAGCATTTTTAATCTCAACCTTAACTGTCGCACCTGCTTCAGTTTTACCTTTGATGTCAGGCGTTACATCATTCGTTGGTTTTAAAGCTTCAATTGAAACCGCAGGAAGCGTGGTATCAACTGTTAAGCCTGTATCTGTCACAGTCTTATCGTTGCCTGCAGGATCTTTTGCCGTTACTTCAACAGTAAGCGGGCCTTCTGGAAGCGGCTTGCTTGGTGTATAAGTCCAGTCGCCATTACCATCAACAACACCTGGGCCTTTGTCAACTATATTGCCATTTTTGTCTTTAATGACAACTTCAATTTGAGCGCCCAGATCAGTTTCACCTCCAATTGTTGGCGTGTTATCACCTGTAGGCGCAAGAGGATCAATTGTGACGTTGGGGTCTTTAGTGTCAATTGTAAAATCTAAAGCATCAGATTTTGGTCCTTCTACCCCCTTCACAGTTTGGCTAACGCTTATAGAATGCGCACCATCTGTTAAATCCTTCGCAACTTCTACGCTCCATGTACCGTCTGCTTGAGCGGTGGTTGACGCAATCAATTGACCGCCATCATATACTTTAATTTCTGCACCAGCTTCTGCGCCCGAGCCTGACACTACAGGAGTTTGATCATTTGTGACTGCACCTGCTGAAATTTTGCCGACTTTCGGCGCCTGATTATCTGCAACTTCAAAGGCAGTCAGTTTAGACGGGACTGCTGGAGCAGGTGTTTCCTTGTCTTTATCATCAGACCCATTGCTTGCCGCAGCGCCAATCAGTCCAGCACCGCCTGCGCCAAGCGCCCAAGGCAAAATTACACCGGTTAATGAATCTTTATACAGCAGCGGCTCAATTTCAGCCAAAGGCTGATACTGAATCACATCGGCAATGGCGCCCGTGCTGTCAGTAAATTTGGCCCAATATAAACTGCCGTCCTGCCCTTCAAAAACCAAACTGTTGTCTGAACTGGCTGCATTAAAATAATTTTCAACGACAATGCTTTCGCCGTTTTTAAGGTTAATGATTGCGTGATCACCGCTGCGGGTAATTGAGGCCACATCTTCTTTAGGGGCTTTAATAACAACAACTGAATTTTCAGTTAAGCTGACATTATTCGAATCGACTTGATTCAATAAGGTGTGACTTTCCTTAGAAATTACGGAAATTTGTGTCATGTATAAACTCTCTATTTCTTTTAATGGTGTTTTTAAGTCTTATAATGAATTGTTTTCTTTAATAATTTCTTTAAATACAATTCATTAGAAACGTTTCTTTTAATAGTGTGCTTTATATCACATTTTTAATTTATTATTCACAATTGATTGAAAATTATCATTTTTTTTATGGAATATTCATTTTTTATTAGAAAAATTAACAATAAATAACAGTCACTTAATAATTGTGAATTTCATCACATTTATTTTGTAACCACACCGCCTTACCGTGACTTTCAGCTAACGGTATTTTTCGCATTTACTTAATAATTGATAAATTGTGAAAACTCTTTTTCACAAAAAAGCCGAAACCTGATTTCAGGCTTCGGCTTAAATATCTCTAAACAGCATCTGTGATTATCAGATCCTAAGTAGCTGAAATTTAAATCATAAATGATAGATCCAGCATAGACTGCTGCAGGATACTGTTAAAAATTATCTGGATTTTCCAGACGCTTCACTTCCTGCACACGCTCTGGATTATGTACCGCAGCCACGCCATCAGCCGCTTTTTCATCAATTAAGTTTTCAGGTTTATACACCGTAATGGTTTCATTGCCCAGCGCATCTTCACCTACGATGTACTTAAAGCCTTTACGGTTCATTTTATGGCACATGCGCTGATACCAGCCTTTAAATCCTTTGGTTTCTTCATTCGGATTGTAATAAAACGCATTCATCACAGCTGGCAGGCCTAAACCGCAGACAATCCCTGACAGCAATACCGCAATAAAGGTATAGCCAATTAAGATACTGCTGTATTCTCCCAGTTCCGGCACGTTGGCGACCGCCAAAATCAGCGCCAATGAAATGCCGCCGCGCACCCCGCCCCATGACAAGATCGCTAAACTGCCGTTATAGCTTTTATGGCGGAAACTCGGAAAGAATGCAAAAGCCATATAATTGGCCGCAAAGCGTGAAGCATGCAGAATCAGGAAGGCAACTATGCCGCCTAAAATCAGGCTGATGCTGAGATCCAGAATAAACAGTTCCAACCCAATCAAGGTAAATAAGAAAGAATTGATAATGCCTTCTACCGTGTGCCAGAAATGATTGACCTCACGGATTTCACGCGCTTCTAAAATTTCCTTCCAGCGGTTGCCGACAATTAAGCCGCCAATCACGCAGGCAATCGGCGCAGAAGCATGCGCCAGCAAAGCCACCAAATATGACCCGCAGGCCAATAGCGCAGTGGTCAGAATCAGCGATTCCATTTCATGCTTGCCGCGCAAAATACGCAGGATGGCCTGACCAAAGCCCCAGCCAATAATCACAGCCACCACAATTTCATACAGCAGCGTTTCCAGCACGCCAATAATCGTGACATGCGCACCCTGCAGCACATTAATCAATGTCATGAATAAGGCTATACACATGGCATCATTAAATAAGGACTCCCCTTCCAGCTTCACCATTAAATGATGCGGCGCACGCACCGAACTTAATACGCCTTTAATGCCAATGGGGTCAGTCGCGCCCAAAGCTGCTCCCAGCAGCAGCAGCACCAGCAAATCCACATGCTGGCCAATCAAGAATTGATAGCCGTACAGCGCCAAACCAAACAGCGTTGCACACAGCACCAAAGCAATACTGGCTAAAATACTGATGGGTTTCCAATAACTGCGCAAATCTGAAACTTTGAACTTCAAGGCGGAAGACGTCAGAATGAAACAAATCACCCCATTAATTAAAAAATCATAAAAATCAATATGACGTACAGCTTCTTCAATATTATGAATATTTATGGTGATGAATTGATTGCCGCTCAGCAAGCTGGCGCCCCATTGCAGAATAAAGACAAAAATTGCAGAAACCAGCGGCACGCCAATCGCTTGCGGGAAGCCTAAAATCCGCTTGTTAAAGATCGTAGTTGCAATGGATAATGCAAAAATGACTGTAAAAACCTGTAAGAAAAAAAAGTTTCCCATTTTGTATCCAATTCTGTGTTGCGCGCTATTGAGGGAATCTGCACACTTATTTAGTGAATGAATGATGCATCGAACATCATTTTTATTTTAAATATTTTACTAAAAATCAAAAGTTCTGCTTGTATCAATTCAGTTTATTTCACAAAAGTGTGACGGCTGAGATAAGATATCCGCTCGCGCACATTTGATGCATCCGCTTCAACCTCAAATATAATGCTTGAACTATGCAACAAACTATTCGACTGATTGTCCGCCTATGCTTAGCTGCAATTATTTTTGCGATTACAGCTGCTTTAATTTTGACTTGCCTCAGCAAGAGCATCGAAATTGCTCAGTCAGAACAAAATTTCGCGCAGGCTAAAAAAATCCATTTGCAGTCCAGCGACAAGGAGCAGCTGGTGCTGCTGTCCAATAATAAAAGTCCAGAGGAAGCTGTCTATATTGCAATTGCGCAAAATGGCTATATTGCCAAATCCAATTGCAGCCACTATCCAGAAATCTGCATAGATGACTATAATCAGCAGCATACACGTCAAATTCAGAACATTGATTTGCTGCATGCTGGACAGTTCCACTATATTCAGCAAGTGCGTTACACAGACAGCCGCACACAAGAGCCTAAGACCTTAAACTATTCGGCTGAGCAAATTCAGCAATTCTACCGCGCTGACGTTTCCAGCTTGAAATATACCCTATTTGGCATTGGGCTGTTTGCCCTAGCTGCAGTGTATGTCAGCATCCGCATCTTAAGAAATTTTAAAACTTTCTTAGGCAAATAAAAAAGAGGGGCTGTCCCCTCTTTTTTATTCTAGATATCGCAGCAATTAAGCCTATCCGTCTTAAATTGGATTATTGAAGGTATCGCAGCTGTCAATTTTTCCAGATTTCAAACCCACCTGAAACCATTTCATCCGCTGAGCACTGGTCCCATGGGTAAAGCTGTCTGGAACCACTTGGCCTGTTGCGCTTTTTTGCAAATAGTCATCGCCAATTTTATGCGCAGCATCCATCGCTTCCTCAATATCTCCTTGTTCAAGGAACTGAGTGCGCTGCTGGGTATGATTGGCCCAAATGCCTGCAAAACAATCCGCCTGCAGTTCCTGCATGACAGACAATTGATTGCCCTGTGCTTTGCTTGCCTGTGAACGCGCCTTATGCACCTGTTCTGAAATACCCAGCAGCGTTTGAATATGATGGCCTACCTCATGCGCCACCACATAGGCCTGAGCAAAATCGCCTGCCTGATCTTGGCGCTGCAATTCTGTCTGGTTCTGTTCGCCGCCTATGCCCATTTGAGTACGCATATCTTTAAAGAATGCAGTATCAATATAAACCTTTTGATCACTTGGACAATAAAATGGCCCCATCGCAGATTGCGCCGTACCGCAGCCGGAATTCACCGTACCGCTGAACATGACCAGCTTAGGCGGCTGATATTGCGCATTCAGCTGAGTTTTGAAAATTTCTGACCATGTATCTTCTGTATCAGCCAAAACTGTGCCGACAAAATCCATGGCTTCCTGCTGTTCAGGCGTGGGATTATCCAAGCCTTTCACTTCCGCAGTTGATGTCTGCTGCGTCACTTGCTTCGTCGCTTGATAGGCCTGCTGCGGGTCTACACCAAAAAATTTCCATGCAACAAAAGCAACCACCAAACCGACAATACTGATACCGCCTGCTTTAGCGCCGCCACCGCGGCGGTCTTCTACATTTGAGCTGACTCGACGACCTTTCCAACGCATAGTCTTTATCCTTTTAAGTCATTATTCAGTCTATTTTGGGCTTCAATCGCTATCTGGCTATTTCGTTGAAGCACGCATTTTATTGATCACGCTCATCACTAAAAACACAGCTAAGCCCGCTGCAAATCCAATCACCAAATTCAGCATGGTTGGCGCGACGGCACCAAAAATATTGCCAAATGCTGGAATATCATGCACATAGCCCACCGTATCATTGGAAAAATGATGCAGCCAAGGCACAGCGTGGCTGATAATTCCGCCGCCCACTAAAAACATGGCAATTGTGCCTACAATCGTTAATGTTTTCATTAAGATCGGCGCGAAAGCCAGCAAGCCTCTGCCTATGCTTTGCTTCAGGCTGGTAGCCTGCTCAGTTAGATATAAACCAATATCATCAATTTTGACAATCAGCGCGACAAATCCATAAACACCAACCGTCATCAGGATTGCAATCAGGCTTAATACGCTCACTTTAGTCATAAAACTGGCAGCAGCAACCGTGCCTAATGAAATCACCACAATTTCTGCAGACAAAATAAAGTCTGTACGGATCGCGCCTTTGATTTTATCTTTTTCAAATGCCGCCAGATCAATTTCTGTTTTTTCCAATTCTATTTGTGCCGCTTCTGCAGTCTTGGCTTTTTTGTGATGCAGGCTGTGCAGCACTTTTTCCACACCTTCATAGCAGAGAAATAAACCGCCTATCATCAGCAATGGATTGATTGCCCAAGGCGCAATAACACTGATCAGCAGCGCCAAAGGCACCAAAATCAGCTTATTGATAAATGAACCTTTAGCCACCCCCCACACCACCGGCAATTCACGTTCTGAACGTACACCGCTGACCTGCTGCGCATTTAAAGCTAAATCATCCCCTAATACACCCGCAGTTTTCTTTGCGGCCATTTTGCTCATAACAGCCACATCATCAAGCACCGTGGCAATATCATCTAAAAGTAATAACAGGCTGCTGGCCATTCTTATTGTTCCTCGTCATTTTTCTGCAATTTTAAAGTGTTTTGCATTTTTATATTGTATTTACTTCATTAAATCATGGATATTTTTCGTCTGAGTTTTAATGTGGCTGACATATTGAAAAATTATGCCGTACAATGTCGCCATTGTTTGAAAATGTACTGCAGCGCTGGCTGCTATTATGGAATAAATAATGAGCAATCTCGATAATCGTCCAGTGATTTTGACTGGCGACCGTCCAACTGGACAACTTCACCTTGGTCACTTTGTCGGTTCTTTACGTTCTCGCGTAGGTTTACAGGATTCTCACCATCAGCATATCTTGCTCGCTGATGCGCAGGCGCTGACAGATAATGCAGATAATTTTGAAAAAGTCCGCCGCAATATTCTTGAAGTGGCAACGGACTATCTAGCAGTTGGCATTGATCCAACAAAAACAACAATTTGCGTTCAATCTTGCTTGCCAGCTCTTAATGAGATGACCATGCTGTATTTGAACTTCGTGACTGTATCTCGTCTAGAACGCAACCCAACCATTAAATCTGAAATTCAGATGCGCGGTTTTGAACGGGATATTCCAGCGGGCTTCTTATGCTATCCAGTTGCGCAAGCCGCAGACATCACTGCATTCAAAGCATCTGTCGTACCAGTCGGCGAAGATCAGATTCCAATGATTGAGCAGACCAATGAAATTGTGCGCCGCCTAAACCGCCAAATTGGCCGCGATGTATTGCCTGAATGTAAAGCGCTGCTTTCAAATGTCGGCCGTTTGCCGGGCTTTGACGGCAAAGCAAAAATGTCTAAGTCACTGGGCAATACCATTGTGCTGGATGCTTCTGATAAAGACATCAAAAAAGCCGTCAACTCGATGTACACAGACCCCAACCATTTGCGCATTGAAGATCCAGGCCAAGTCGAAGGCAATGTGGTCTTTACTTATCTTGATGCGTTTGATCCTGATAAAGAAGCTGTTGCAGAATTGAAAGAACACTACCGCCGCGGCGGCCTCGGTGACGGCACAGTGAAAAAGCGCCTCGAAGGTGTGTTAAAAGAGCTGATTTTACCAATCCGCGAACGCCGCATGGAATTAGCCAAAGATCCTGATTACATCATGGACATCCTAAAAACTGGCACAGACAAATGCCGTGATATTACCCAGCAAACATTGGATGAAATTAAATCAGGCTTAGGCATGTTCCATTTCTAATTTGATTTACGTTCACATTCCATTAAAAAGCCTTTCTACATGAAAGGCTTTTTTTTGTATTTCAATTCATTGTGAAGGAAATATGGAGAACCTCATCACACAAACATCCATCTGTTAACGTTAGTTAACATCCAGTAACCTGAATACCGATGAAATCACTCTACTTTCTTTCTACACTTGTCTCATGTTTTAGGGAAACCTGAAGTCATACATTTCTCCTTTACCGAAGCTGTGAAAACAGATTCGTTGTAATACGCAATGACAACCCCAATCGTTGCGTATTTTTTTTGCTTAAAATTCAGCATGAACTGAAACATTTTTAATTCAATGCATATTTTAAAATAAAAAAATCCCAGCGGACTGGGATTTTCAAAAGCTCAAAATCTTAAAAACTGAATAACCGTTTATCCAATGGCAACTCTATGCCAATCGATGCACCTGCATCATTCCCTTGCTGATCAGAATCACTTACCCAGCCATTCAGCTTCAAAGGCAAGTCAGGACGCAAATAGTGAGTCCAAGTCAGGTCCAAAGCTTTAATTTCATCCGCCGCTGGGAATGCTGCATTAATTGCGCGCACATTAGGACGATTTTCAGCTTCTGATAACTTGGCAAACAGTACGCGGCCGTTAATACGGTTCATTGGACTAATACGAATATTGCCGCCCACCGAAACCATCTGACCGTCACCGCCCATAGCATGGCCTAATGGATAGCCATGCTGATAATAGCCATCTGTGTAAATATGGTGGTTATAGGAAATGCCGCGTGATTCGCCATTGGTACGGGTGTCCGCCCATTCAGCATACAGCTGGTAAGGCATTTCATTCAATGCAGAAGAATAGTCAGCGCCCGCTAGGTACATTTTTTTGGCTGGCAATCCGCCCGCCTCATCTTCACCCACATATTGACCATACAGGCTGACAGGCACTTGCAGCAAGGGCTGTAAATTTAAACGGCCATCAAAACCAGCAATTTGGTTTGATGCATTCTTCTCGCCGCGGCAGCCCTGCTCATTACATTCGTTATCTTTGCCGATAAATGCATTCCAATAAGCTTTAGCGCTGCCTGGCTGCCCTTCACCATCGATTTGGAATGTGCGCGACAGACCCAATTCTAAATAAGGCAAAGGCTGAGCAGTTAAACGCAAACCTAATAAATTCGCATCCGGCACAGCTTTGTAATCATCTAAACGGCCAGCAAATGCTTGATATTGCCAAGGCCCAATCCAAGACAGCCATTTGCTTTCAAATGCGCTTTGGTCTGCACGCTGCAGGGTAAAGCCATAGACAGGACGGCTAGCATCGCCTCGGAGTAAACTGCCGTCATGCCCAGGCCCCCAATAGCTTGGGATTTGACCTGCAATCAGCCATTGATTCCACAATTTCCCCGCTAAATATGAGCCTTCTAAATTTACATCCTGATCGTTATCAATTTGCGGATCTTTTTCAGCATTGGCACGTAATTTAACATCCCAGTTTTCACCGCCAGCATTAAACTCTAGAGAGCCTTGATACTGAGCTTTTTGGTGATCACCAAAATTTTGCGGAATATTCTTTTGATCTGATTCAGCAAAAAGCTCAGCTTTAAATTTTGCCTGATCTGCATTGAGTTTATTTTGAACTGCCTGCATGACTTTTTGCTGCGCTGGCGTAGAAGCTTGCGCATGAGATAAAGCGCGCTGAATTTCATCACCGCTCATTGGCCATGTAGAGGTGCTAATTTGAATCACGCCTTGCTGATTCAGCCAATTTAAATCTGAACGTAAAGCTTCATCATTTAATACAATACCTTGCGCCCAAACAGTCTGAATGGATACGGCTAGAGCCAACGCTGATAAAATTGTTCTCTTCATGATTAAAATTGAATCTATATTATTAGCTACAATTCTGAACTATTTTCATGATTTTTAACGCAAAGATTACGCTTAAAACCCCCAATTTAAACAAAACTAAAACAAAAATGTAATAAATAAATAACAAATATTATTTAATTTATTTAGTTATTTTTTAATGAATAATTCACACCAAATACTGATATCACCATTATTCAGATATAAAAAAACCCGCTCTAGGCGGGTTCTTTACATGTTCACAGCTTATGCATTTTTATGACGCATATGCGGGAACAAAATCACATCACGGATACTTGGCGCGTTCACAAACAGCATCACCAAACGGTCAATACCAATACCCTCACCCGCTGTAGGCGGCAAACCGTATTCTAACGCTTCTACGAAGTCAGCATCATAATGCATCGCTTCATCATCACCGGCATCTTTTTCAGCAACTTGCGCTTGGAAACGTTCTGCTTGATCGATCGGGTCATTTAATTCTGAGAAGCCATTTGCCAGCTCACGACCGCCAATGAAGAATTCAAAACGGTCAGTAATATGCGGGTTGTCATCATTACGTCGCGCCAATGGAGAAGTTTCCGCTGGATATTCTGTAATAAAAGTCGGTTGACGCAGCTGCGTTTCAACAGTTTCTTCAAATACGATTGTTTGCAGTTTACCTAAACCAAAGCCCGGTTTAACTTGCTCTTTCAGTTCTTCACGAATGAATGACGCAAGGAATTCACGGTCAGATACATTTTCTGGCGTGAATGACGGGTTATGTTCAAGAATTGCATGAAACATTGAGATTTTTTTGTATGGGCCTTTGAAGCTGTAAACTTCTTCACCATAAGGCACATCAGTTGAACCTAAAATGTCTGTCGCCAATTTTTCCAGCATGCTTTCAGTCAAAGCCATAAGGTCTTTGTAGTCTGCATAGGCTTGGTAGAATTCAATCATAGTGAATTCTGGGTTATGGCGCGTTGATACACCTTCGTTACGGAAGTTGCGGTTAATTTCGAACACACGTTCAAAACCGCCGACAACTAAACGCTTCAAATAAAGCTCAGGCGCAATACGCAAGAACAAAGGCATATCCAATGCATTGTGATGTGTTTCAAATGGACGCGCAGATGCGCCGCCTGGAATCACATGCATCATTGGTGTTTCAACTTCCATGAAACGTTCATTGCTTAAATAGCTGCGAATGCCAGACACCACTTTTGCACGAATTTCAAAAGTTTTACGTGTTTCTTCATTCACAATTAAGTCTAAATAACGCTTACGGTATTTAACTTCTGTATCAGTTAAACCATGGAATTTATCTGGAAGTGGACGAAGCGATTTAGTCAGCAATTCAAAATGTTCGATGTGAACATACAAGTCGCCTTTACCTGAACGGCCGATATAGCCGCCAACAGCAATAATATCGCCTAGGTCTAAGCCTTTAATGCTTTCCAGAACTTCTGGCGCCAACTCTTTACGCGCTACATAAAGCTGGATACGGCCAGTCATATCTTGGATTACAATAAATGAACCGCGGTTCAGCATGACACGGCCAGCAATTTTTACATAGACTTTTTCGCCCGCTTCAATTTCTTCTTTTGATTTTTCACCGAATTGATCCTGCAAATCTTGCGCATAGTGTTCACGTTTAAATGTGTTTGGCCAAGGGCTTACACCTGCAGATTTTGCTTGATCCTGAATTTGCTTTAACTTGGCATGACGCTGTGCAATTAAATCGTTTTCGGAAATGTGCTGTTCAGAAGTCGATTGAGCGTTATTTTGCGTCATCTCTGCCTCGAATAAATTAAATAAAAAATGGAAGTCGCATAGCATAGCAGAAATACATGAAAATTCGTAGGCAATCTGAGAATTTCAATCAAGTATCCGCAATTTATAAGCCTGTACTTCAAACACTAAAACTTGCAGCAGACTCTTTCTTCAAGACCTTAAAAGCATGAACAGCAAACCTGCAGGCCATACCGGCATAGATAAATTGCTGAAATACTATCCAATCAATGCATACATTCATTTCAACGATGATTTTTTTACCTTATATATTCAGCTACTTAGTCAAGAAAACTCATCTTCTGCATGGTGCTTAACTAGGCAGATTAGACCAAAAGCTAAATTATTTATTTTGTTCAACACACTACAATGAAGACATAAAATTTGTTGAAAAATATTTTATTTTCAACCTTGTGTTATTCATAGATAAATTCAGTGTGAACAAAAACAATGAGTGCATGTTTATCAAAAATACTGTTTCTGCATGGTTTAGATTCATCACGTGAATCGACCAAATTTCATGCGATTGATGCCAAACAAAAATTTTGCATCAACGTGGATTACCGCAACCTGAACTTTCAGACCGTTGCTGACTTCTATCATGAAATTATTGAGAAAATTAAGCCTGAAATTATTGTGGGCCACAGCTTAGGCGGTTATTGGGCACTTAAAATGTCTGCAGCCCACCAAATTCCCTGTGTCATCGCCAATCCAAGTCTGTCGCCAAATTTCAGAGAAGACTATCCTGCCATCAGCGATGCCGATTTAGACCATGATATCCCGCAATTTGCTTATTTAGAATTGGGCGATGAAATGCTGGATATGCATTTTGTGCAGGAACAGCTGGAAGACTACATGCAAATACAGGCCATTGACGGCGGCCACCACCGTTTAGAAAATCCTGAAAATATCAACGCGCTGATTCAGCAGATTGAACACGCCTTTTTAAGCAAATAAAAAAGCCCGCATACGGCAGGGCTTTCATCAATCGTTGCTCAATTTAAGCAGCATTTGATTCAGGTTTAGATTTATCATCCAACACAGACCAAATTGGCATGCCTAAATCTTTGTGCAAATCTGGCAAGTCTAAGAAAATGCTTGCGCCCAGCACTTGATGGTTACATTTATCTACCAGCTGTTTCACAGCGCGAAGTGTACCGCCTGTCGCCAAGACATCATCCACAATAATGACTTTTTGCGCTTTAATTTCTGCAGACATTTCTAAACGGTCCAAGCCATATTCCAAGCTGTAGCCAACACCCACCACTGGAGGCGGCAATTTTCCTGCCTTACGTACAAGAATCAGGCCTTTGCCCGTACGCTGCGCCAGCAAGCTTGCCAAGACAAAACCGCGCGCTTCAACAGCAACAAAGCTTTCAACTTCTGCAAGCTGTTCTGCAGGAATGCTTTCAATCAGAGCATCTGTCAACGGCCCAATGTTATTCATAAATAACGGCGTAAGGTCAAAGAAGCAAATACCAGGTTTTGGGAAATCTTGGACAGTACGAATGTGCGACCACAATACAGTAGACAAATTGCTCATAGGAGAAATATAAAATAAGAAAGGAATAAGTGAATTTTAACGCTAAATTTGCACAATGAACAGCCAAATTCAAATCATCAGCTGAGTTATGATCTATAAACTATTGATTTTATTATTATCATTTTATAAATAAATAACAAGTATAGAAACGCCTGATCATAATTTATCAAACAACTGTTAAAAAATCAGCGCGACTTTAGTCTAGAATCCGCTTTGCCTGCAGTCTTTAGGCGCAACCCATTCAGACTTGATGGATCTGCAACAAATTGTCAAACAATAAATCAGAAAAAACCGTGTTTCATGATATTTTTTGTCCTTGCTAGACATTCTTGTTTTTATTTCTCAGATTAAACTCTCTATTCACTTTACTTTCTGCTCAGAACTGCGTAAAAATTTACGCAAGAGTTTGCTGTTAAAGTCATATTATTAGAGTCTTGCAGTACTGTATTGTTTTTACTGGTCCCCTTTTTCGATCAGTTTATGGAGAATTAAATGAAAAAGTATCAATGCATCGTTTGTGGATGGATTTATGACGAAGCAGAAGGCTGGCCGCAAGACGGTATTGTGGCAGGCACCAAATGGGAAGATATTCCAGAAGACTGGACTTGCCCAGATTGCGGCGTATCAAAAATTGATTTTGAAATGGTTGAAATTTAATTCTTCGCATAAGAAGACCATCTATGCCATGGTCTTTTTTTACGTCTTTAAAAATAGCGAAATGGGCTTGGAGTAGAACATGCACCCGATTGTCATCATTGGTTCAGGTATGGCGGGCTATGCCGCTGCGCGTGAATTCCGCAAAGTCAATGCAGAACATGAACTCATCATGATTTGCGCAGATGATGCAGCGAATTATGCAAAGCCGACCCTGTCAAATGCCTATACGGGAAAAAAAGCGCCTGAACAGATCGCGCTGGGCGATGCAGAAAAAATGGCTGCGCAGCTGAACATGCAGATCTTAAACCATACTTGGGTCAAATCCATTGATGCTTCTGCACATGAACTGCAGCTGAAAAATGTGGACGGCCAACAATCGGTTCAAGCCTATTCAAAACTGGTATTGGCGGTAGGCGCAAATCCAATTCGTTTAGCCATTGCTGGCGATGGCAGTGATGACATTCATGTTGTAAACAGCCTGAATGACTACAAAGCTTTCCGTGCTCAAATTGACCAATGCAATGAAAAGCGCGTGGTGATTTTAGGTGCAGGTCTGATTGGCTGTGAATTTGCCAATGACTTACAGAATACCGGTCATAGCGTAACCGTCATTGACCTTGCTCCGCTGCCGCTCGGCCGATTACTGCCTGCACATGTTGCAGAAGCCTTCAAAAGCAATTTGGAAGAAACCGGCATTCATTTTGTTCTGGGTACAACAGTCGAAAAAGTGACTAAAGATTCTGATGGCTATACAGTCACTCTAGCAAATGGTCAAAGCTTCAAGGCCGATATCGTTTTATCTGCCATCGGCTTGCAGCCAAATATTGCTTTAGCTAAAGAAGCGGATATTCACACCAGCCGCGGCGTAATCACCAATGCAGGGTTAGAAACCAATCAGCCAGATATTTATGCTATGGGCGACTGCGCCGAAGTTAACGGCACACTGTTGCCTTATGTCATGCCAATCATGCAGCAAGCGCGCGCTTTGGCCAAAACACTGAATGGCGAACATACTTCTGTGCATTACCCTGCCATGCCTGTAGCCGTGAAAACACCAGCTGCGCCATTGACTGTATTGCCTGCACCTTTAGATACAGATGTAACATGGGAAACCGAAGAAACGGATGACGGCATGCTGGCAAAAGCAACAGACAGCGACGGTACTTTACGTGGTTTTGTACTGCTCGGCGCATCTGCTGGCAAGCAGCGTTTAGCATTAACAAAGCTGGTTCCAGACTTGATTCCTGCTGCACTTTAAGCGTTTAATATAAGGACGTTTTTCAATAAAACGTCCTTATTATGGGGAGAATAAGAATGAATAGCGCATTACAATTTAACAATTCTCCATATACAGCCTTTATGCACGAAACCAAAGTCGATTTAGGCAATGGCATTGAGCTGCATGTAGAAGCTGGGGGCAACCCAGAACATCCGCCGATTATGCTGGTGATGGGCTTAGGCGCTCAGATGCTGTATTGGCCAGACTTTTTTTGCAAATCCCTTATTGACCAAGGCTATCGTGTCATCCGTTTTGATAACCGCGACATTGGCTTATCTTCCAAAGTCAGAAATCAAGGTCCCCGCCTGAACACTTTAAAATTGATGAGCCGCTTTGCTTTAGGCTTAGAAAATCAGGGCGCACCGTATAATCTGCATGATATGGCTGACGATGTCGCTTTGCTGATTGACCGTATGGGCTTGGAAAATGTCAATATTATCGGCGCTTCCATGGGAGGCATGATCGCTCAGATCCTTTCTGCAAAATATCCAGATAAAATCAATAAGCTGGGGTTGATGTTTACCAGCAATAATCAGCCCTTTTTACCGCCGCCTTTTCCTAAGCAATTATTCAGCTTAATCGGCAGGCCTGAATCTCATGATGAAGAAGGCATCGTCAACCATAGCCTGAAAGTTTTCAACATTATTGGTTCGCCTGGCTATATCAACCAAATGGAAGCAATTCAGACCGCTCGCAAGCTTTATAAAAGAAGTTATTATCCAGCGGGTGTACTTCAACAGTTTTTAGCAATATTATGTACAGGTTCACTTTTAAAATTGGACAAACAAATACAGAAGAAAACCTTGGTTGTACACGGGTCGCGTGATCGACTGCTCCCGCCAAGCCATGGAAAAGCTGTAGCAAAGGCAATTACAGGCGCTAAATTTGAATTAATTGATGGAATGGGGCATGATATCCCTCCGCATTTTATTCCATATATTAGCGGTTTATTTGCCGATCACTTTAATTCATAAACATTAGGACACTATGGCTGCATTACCATCTTTAAGACAGCTGTCATATCTAGTAACGCTGTCGGAAACGCTGCATTTTACTGAAGCTGCGCGCCGTTCATTTGTCACCCAGTCTACTTTGTCGGGCGGCATCATGGAGCTTGAGCGTTTGTTAGGTGGCGTTCTTGTTGAACGCGACCGCCAAAATGTCCGTTTAACGCCGCTTGGCGAACAAGTTGTTGCCCGAGCACGTGTTCTCTTGGCTGATGCTCAGGACTTAATGCGCCTGAGCCGTGAAATGAGTGAACCGCTGACGGGTGATCTTCACCTCGGCATTATTCCAACAATCGCGCCCTTTATTCTTTCTCAACTGTTAGATGAAGTGCATAAACAGCTGCCTAAGATTCAGCTGCACCTGCACGAAGCGCAAAGTGAAAAAATTGTAGAAAAACTGGAACACGGCAATTTAGACATGGTGGTATTGGCTTTGCCATTTGATACTCGCAGTTTAAAAGTTGCAGAAATTTCGAAAGAGAATCTATTTTTGGTCTACAACCGTGTAGATCAAAACGCCGCCAATGCATCATCTTTAGATGATTTGGACTTATCCCGCTTAATGCTGCTTGAAGAAGGCCACTGCCTGCGTGATCATGCATTGAGCGCTTGTCCAATTGGCGAACGTAAAAATGATCACCGCTTGAAGGCCAGCTCATTGCCGACTTTGGTTGAAATGGTTTCTGCAAACTTGGGCTTTACCTTGCTTCCTGAAATTTCAGTGCATACCAATATGATTAAAGCAGATGCTCATTTGGCTGTAAAACCTGTGACTGCAGGTCCAAGCCGCACATTAGCCTTAATCACACGCAAGAGCACTCCGCTGCAAAGTGAATTTGATGTTTTGCTGCAAATTTTGCAAAAAATCATGCAGAATTTACATTAATTTTTTACGGCACTATTCTCATAGTGCCGAATATCAAAAGGAGCATTTATTGCTCCTTTTTTTATACCTGACAAAAGAAAAAAAGGGCAAACCCATTGATTTGCCCTTTAAGGAAAAATACAGATGATTTCAAACTCGAATATAAAATCATCTATAACCTTTATAAATCTTCTTACTAGCCAGATAAGTCAGAAGATGTCCGTATATTAGTGTTCATCGATTTATTGTCCTATCCCTATTTTTTGGTATTTTTTAATAATTAATCAATTAAAAATATACAAAAAATCATATTAATTAACTATTTAATTTAAATAAGTGATACTTATCACACTAAATCCCATTTTCTGATAATCCAGATCTCTTTATTTTCCATGTTTGTCTAAATTTAAAGCTAAAAATCTCAGATAAAATTTTACACAGGAGCCTTATTTAATTTTTTACTCAAAAATCACTTTTTTTCAGATTAAAAAATTTACATAAAAAAACACACTTTTCACATTATATTACACTGAAGCACTTCGATGTTACGATATATATAAAAAATAACAAATAATAAAATAAATATTATTCAACAAACACTTAATTATACCTCTAATGCTGAATACCTATTTCTAGGGATAGGAATGCTTCTATTTTTAAGGCAAAGTTAATAAAACTAAACCAAAAGTTCTGATCAATTTTTATTTGAAATTAGAGTAGCCATTTGAATGCATAACGAATTAATTCTGCCTGTACCCGTACTGATGATTCATCAAGGCAGAATCACGCCTGCAGAACAGCAACACAATATCGTTCTGCAAATTATTTTAAAAGACTTGGGCTATCCTGAAGAACTGGTCTTGTCTGCACATTCGACTGAACAAGCCCAATCTATAATTTATGAACATCTGCCAAATTTAATTTTTTACTATATACAAGACTCTCGTGATCTTCCCTTTATTCAAAAGATTAAAACACTCTACCCTGCCAGTTATTTGGTTACATTGCATGAAAATGCTGCTAAAACGAATGAAATCATTGAAGCCATACAGTTAGGTGCAGATGCCTATCTGCTGACTGACGCGCCTGCTGAACAGCAATTTCAGCATGTTAAATGTATTTTAAGCGGCGGCGCATTATTGCATCCGCAACTGGCGCAGCATTTGCAGACACAGTTTAAAGATGGAGCTGCAGGTCTGCAGCAGACTATATTCAGTCATTCAGAAGCACAAATTATTCAGCATATCAGCCAGTCTCAGAGCGCTAAAGAAACAGCCGAAGTGATTCAAGTCTCTGAATATCAAGTGTATACCTTGATCAAAAACATTTTCCGCAAACTCACGCGGCTGTATAAGCAAAAAAAAGGAAGCTAAGCTTCCTTTTTTAGGTTTACACCCAATGAATATTATTTGATCAAATCCAGCAGAATACGCTGCGCATTGTGCGGCTCTTGGCCCTCGGCTGACTGCACACGCACCCATGTGCCGTCTGACTGCAGCTGCCAAGCCTGCTGGTTATCTTTTAAGTAATTCACTAAACCTTGCTGATAAATCCGCTTTTTCAATCCAGCATCTTCAATAGGGAAACAGGCTTCCACACGGTTAAACAGATTGCGATCCATCCAGTCTGCACTTGAACAATAAATGCGGGCATCACCATTATTGCTAAAGTAATACACACGGGTATGTTCCAAGAAACGTCCAACAATACAACGCACACGGATATTTTCCGAAAGGCCCGGCAAACCTGGACGCAAGCAGCAAATCGAACGGATAATCAGGTCGATCTGTACCCCTGCCTGTGAAGCCTCATACAGTTTATTGATCAGCTGCACTTCAGTCAGCGCATTTACTTTTACAATAATCTGCGCAGGCTTGCCCGCTTTAGCGTTGGCAATCTCCTCATCAATATAATTCACCAGTTGCGCATGCAAGGTAAACGGCGCGTGAAGCAGTTTTTTCAGCTTCGCCATTTTGCCCATACCCGTCAATTCTTGAAAAATGCGGTGCACATCTTCACACAATTCTTTATCCGTGGTCAGCAAGCCATAATCGGTATAAATGCGTGCATTGCCTGCATGATAGTTGCCTGTGCCCAAATGCACGTAACGCACCAGCTTATTGTTTTCACGGCGCACCACAAGAATCATTTTGGCGTGGGTTTTATAGCCCACTATGCCGTACACAACAACAGCTCCCGCTTCCTGCAGCACATTGGCCACTTCAATATTTGACTCTTCATCAAATCGCGCGCGCAGCTCAATGACCGCAGTGACTTCTTTACCATTACGCGCCGCTTCCGCCAGCACCTGTACAATTTCAGAGTCTGGCCCGCTGCGGTACAGCGTCTGCTTAATGGCTAATACTTGCGGATCGCGCGCAGCTTCACGCAGTAAGTTAATGACTGGCGCAAAAGATTCAAATGGATGATGCAGTAAAATATCCTGCTTCTGCATTGCGCTGAAAATATTCTCAGACTTTTTCAATACTTTGGGAATCACGAGGGTATGTGAGTCATAACGCAAATGCGGGCGTTTAAAGTTAGACAATAAGCGCGCTAAATTTACTGGCCCATCAACCTTATACAGCTGCTCATCTTCCAGATCGAATTCATCCAGCAAATAGTCATAAATCTGTTTCGGGCAATTATGCGTCACTTCCAGACGCACTGCGCGGCCAAATCGGCGTGAATTCAGTTCGCCTTTCAGCGCTTTTGCTAAGTCTTCGACATCTTCATTCAAAGCCAAATCTGCATTACGGGTCACTCGGAATTGATAGCAACCTGTAGCTGTCATGCCTGGGAATAAATCTGATACATGCTCATGAATGATTGCAGACAGCATCACATGATGCTCTTTACCGCCAGTCAGTTCATCCGGCAGGCGCACCACGCGCGGCAATGAACGCGGCGCAGGGACAACAGCCAAATCTATTTGACGGCCAAAGGCATCTTTGCCTTCCAGCGTAATAATAAAGTTCAAGCTTTTATTGACTAAGCGCGGAAATGGATGCGCAGGGTCTAGGCTGATTGGCGTTAAAACTGGCGCAACCTGTTCCTGAAAATATTTTTTGACCCATGCCGACTGTGCAGGCGTCAGCTCACCGCGGCGCAGGAAGCAAATGTCTTCTTCACGCAGCTTCGGTAAAATTTCTTCATTTAAAATACGGTATTGGCGTTCAATCGCCGCATGCGCTGTTTCAGAAATCTGATCCAATACCTGCTTTGGCGTTAAACCGTCTGGCGTATGGCTTTCATTGCCTAAATCCAGCTGTTCCATCATGCCCGCAACACGGATTTCAAAGAACTCATCTAAGTTGCGTGAAAAAATCAGCAGGAAATTCATGCGCTCCAGCAGCGGATGCAATGGATCGACCGCTTGCTCCAAAACGCGCAAGTGGAAATCGAGAATCGAAAGTTCTCGATTAATATATCGATCATTATAAGTATATTCAGCGGGTACTAAAGAAGCGTCAGCTGCCGTATTCATGTCTAACCTATGATTTTTTGAAAGTGCCGTGCATTGTGTTTAGTATGCTTCAAATTTATGACAATTTCATAAAAAAAGCCTAGATTGCTAGGCTTTTTATACAAGGAATTGAATGCGCATTTAAATGGAACGAACTGCAGTCCTGAATCAAGGAATATGGCTATAACGCATATACTTTTGAATCAAGCGTTTACGGTATTTGAGCTTAGAATCATTGCGGTGATCCTGATAATATTTGGGATTAGGCAAAATCGCCGCTAAAAACGCGGCCTGATCACGGCTCAAACTGCGCGAGCTTTTGCCAAAATAGTGCTGTGAAGCAGCCTCTACACCGTAAATATTTTCACCAAATTCAACTGAATTTAAATACACTTCCAAAATGCGCTCTTTTGACCACATGCGCTCCATCATCCATGTGGCAACGGCTTCTTGGCCTTTACGCACAAATGAACGCTTATTGAATAAGAATAAATTTTTAGCCAATTGCTGAGAGATGGTCGATCCGCCCGCAACCACTTTGCCTTTGTCCTTATTGCGTTCCAGCGCAAACTGCATACCCTCCCAATCAAAACCATGATGCTGCAAGAACTTGCCGTCTTCGGCAGCGACGACCGCATGCTTTAAATAGTCACTGATTTGATCATAGTCGCGCCATTGGTGCTTAATTGGCTCAGATGGATCCGACCAATAATCAATCCGCATCATCATGGTGGTGTCAACAGAATGAGTGCGCCACCATGCCAAACTGGCAAAAATCCACAACTGTACGAGAAGCACTAAACTGACAAGAATCATTAAAGTACGAGCGAGAAAGGCTTTCATGTCAAACTGATGTTCCTGATCTTGGCTTTTTTCATGTTAAGCTTGTTATTCATTCAATAATTTTCCAAAAGAATAGCATGTCTGAACTTCATCCACCGCAGATAAACCGTAAACTGGAAATTCAACTTTGGTGGTTCACAGCCTTAATGATTGCTGTGAATGTCGGACTGTTTGCTTGGCAAGTGCTGCATGGCATGGATATCAGCAATCCGAGCACAGCAGATGCTATTCGCTGGGGTGCTGATTATGCACCTTTAAGTTTTTTAGCGGAACCCATCCGTCTATTCACCAGCATGTTTTTTCACTTCGGCATTATTCACCTGATGCTGAATATGTGGGCGCTGTATATATTTGGCAGTGTGGCTGAACAGATGCTGGGCCGTGTGTATTTTATTGGTCTATATTTTTTGACTGGGCTGAGCGGCTCATTGCTCAGCGGCTATATCTCTATTAAGGACAGCTATGAATTGATCCGAATTGGCGAGGCCAATCACAGCTTGCTGCCAAGTGTCGGTGCGGGTGCATCTGGCGCTGTAATGGGCATTGGGGCAGCCCTGACTGTACTTTCACTGTTCCCTGTTTTGCCACAGCAACGCTTCTTGCTGGATAAAAAAACACTGCTCACGGTAATGGGCATTAACTTAGCCATGGGATTTATGATTAGCGGCATCAACAATGCCGCCCATATTGGCGGCATGATCATGGGCGCTTTCTTAGCCGCCACTTGGTATTATGGCGCCAAAATGCAGCGCAGCGCGCTCATCAATCCCATCAGTCTATTGATTGGTGCGGCACTGTGCTGGTTTGCGTATCAATACTGCCTGTCTTTAGTAGTCTACATTCAGCCACTGTGGCAAGAGCTGGTCAATATGATGAATAACTCAATCCGTTAAGCACAATGGATTAAGTTATTTACACACTAGCATCGCACTAAAAGCCACCTCCTTACTGCCAAGATGAATCACTGATTCATCTCACGCAGGCTTTGCAAAGGTGGAATATCACTTAAATAGCTTAGGCGATAACGCCCAATTAGCGCACAAAGCAATGTCATCAGCACAGGTAGAATAAACCATATCTCCCAATGCGGCTGAATCGCCAATTCCATTCTATAACTAGCAATGGCGCTGATGATTTCTGCAAATAAACACGACACCACACCAGCGATGAGTCCCATAAAGCCAATCTCTAAACTCAGCATGCGTTTTAATTTCTGTTTAGAACTGCCAAATGAGCGCAGCAGCGCAACTTCACGTTTGCGCTCATCCATCAGCAGATTCAAGCATGCAATTAGTACCAAAATACCCGACAAAGCTACCAGCACAGCCAAAATGGTAATGATCTGCACCAGCAGACCCACAATGCGTTTGACCTCATCCAAAATTAAAGTCACATCAATAAAAACCGTATTGGAAAACTGCTGAATCAGCTGAATTAATTGCGGTTTTTCTGCAGGCGGCACATAGAAACTGCCCAAATAGCTGCCGGCATTTTCATCCATAGTTTTAGGTGAAAAAATAAAGAAGAAATTTGGGCTAAAACTCTCCCACTCAACACTGCGCAGATTAATCACCTTAGCTTGCAGTAAGCCTTCAGGCAGACTAAAGGTTAGGCGGTCGCCAATTTGAATACCCAATTCCGCCGCAGTTTTAGCTTCAACCGAAACTTCATTGGCATGGCTAAATTTAACTGCCCCGCTGAGAATTTTATTGTCCACAGGAAAAACTGCTGCTTGCGTTAAATTCAACTCACGGCGCAATGAGTTGTTATTCTTGAGCAGCACATTGGAAAATGGCTGATCATTCTTTGCTACTAAGCGCCCGCGGATATTGGGGTATAGCGGCGTGCCCTTCCAGCCATGTATGTTCAGCTGCTGCTGAAAAGCCGGCATATCCATGGGCGGCAAGCCATACACAAACTGATTAGGTGTGCCTGCTGGCAGCTGCTGCTGCCAGCGCTCCAGCAGATCCGTGCGCAATACAGCGAGCACGGTAATTAAACTTAATCCCAAGGCCAGTGCGGTAATTTGAAAGGCGGTTTGATACGGCGTGCGCACATAAGCCGAAATGCCCAGCTTTAAATTACGGATGAATTTCAATAAAGCCCAAATAAACAGATACAGTACGGCGCATAGCACAATAATGGCGCCAATGACCCAAGCCGTCAGCATCAGGTTTTCGGTCAGCACAACGCTAAATAAAACCAAACTGGCTGTACCTGTCAGCAGCATCCACAACATAGACTGTACCGACTTCTCCTGCTGGCGGATGACGCGGATGGGGGCTGTATTCAGCAACTGCCATAAGCTAGGCAGCACAAAACCCAGCAAAACAACAGCGCTGGTGAGCATAGCAATCGGCAGCGGCCCCAGCAGCATATCTAGGGCAGAGAACGTCACATTCAACTGCGGAATCAATTGCAGCATAAGCTGCAGCAATCCATAGCCTAATCCAATGCCTGCAGCGCTGCCCAATACAATCGCAAAGCCAAAAACCACCGCCAGCAATGACAAGTAGGCCCAAAGAATCTGCTGCTTAGATGCCCCCATACAGCGCATTAACGCAATATGGTCCTGATTTTGCTGTACATAGCGCTGGCTGGTTAAGGCAATAGCGATGCCGCACAGCAGTATAGTTAGAATATTCGCCAGCTGCAGGAAAGTATCCAAATTGGCAATCGGTTTCATTAAGCGGGTATTGCCCTCACTGGCATTTCTTAAGCGCAGGCTGCTTTGTGCTTCTGGTGGCTGATTATCTGCATCGGAATCATTATTCTGCATATCCTCTCGGTCTGCCCAAGTTGGATACTGCTGTCTGAACGCTTGCTCAAACTGCTTGCTTTGAGACACAGCGCCAGCCAGCAGCAACCGGTATTCAATCCGGCTGCCTGTTTGCACAGCATTGGTTTTAGCCACGTCTTGACGTGAAATAATGACCGTCGGCGAAAAACCGCTAAAGCCCAATTCCTGATTGGAATCATGCGCAATTTTTGCAGTGACTTTAAAGGAACCGTCAGCGATCTGCACCGTATCGCCAATCTTCAGGCGAAGCAGATCCATGGCCCGCTGGCTCAGCCAAATTTCACCCGATTGAATACTTTTGGCTGTAGGACTGACACGCAGTTCACCGCGAAGCGGGAAATTTGCATCAATGGCTTTCACGTTGACCATCACAAATTGATCTGCAGTGTGCGCCATGGTGCCAAACATAGTCACTTCAGACTGCTGCAAATTCAGTTGCTTCGCTCTGTCTTTCCACGGCTGGGCAATTGGTTCATTGTCAGTCAGCGCCAAATCCCCTGCCAGCATTTCTGCCGCCTGCAGCGTAACCGCCTGCTGCACCTGCTCATTGCTGAACTTTAAGGCGGTGGTAGCGCTGATGGCTAAGGTCAAAGCAATCAGCAGCAGATAAACACCGGTACTTTTAAAACTCTGTGTCAGCAAAGGACGAAATAATGGATTCATTTCATCCTCCGTTTTGATGTTCGATCAGCTGGCCATCCACCAACTCATAATGGCGCTGGCATTGGGCAGCCAGTTTCGGATCATGCGTGACTAAAATCAGTGTCGTGCCCAGCTCACGGTTTAATTGAAATAACAGCTGTACAATTTCTTTGGCGGTCGCGCCATCCAAGTTGCCGGTCGGCTCATCGGCAAAAATAATTTTAGGCTCGCTGATCAGCGCGCGGGCAATGGCCACCCGCTGCTGCTCGCCGCCTGAAAGCACTTTAGGTGTTTGCGCCGCTTGACGTTCCAAACCTACTTTTTCCAGTAAAGTCTGCGCTTTTTGCTCCGCTGCAGCATAGTGAAAATGCGGATGCAGGCGCAGCGGCAGCATGACGTTTTCCAATGCGCTGAGATGCGGCAGCAGCTGAAAAGACTGAAAAACAAAGCCAATATACGCTAAACGCACAGCCGCGCGCTGCTCTTCATTCAATTGATCAATCGATTGGCCGCAGACCTGCAAATGGCCGCTGCTGGCCTGATCCAGTGTCGCCAGAATACCCAGCAATGTTGATTTTCCTGAACCAGAACGCCCAGTAATTGCGACTTGCTCACCCGCAAGAATTTCTAAGTTTAAATTTTCAAAAATGCTGAGTTCTTTAGGCCCCAACTGTATCTTTTGTGTCAACTGCTGTGCAGAAATAATGGCTTGTGGCATGATGGATAAATCAGTCGAAATTTGGCTCATATTTTTCCTATCTACAGGTCTAGCAGATTCTTATGCAAAGTCGTGTACAAAACCGCAATTTAAAAACGGGGCTTCTGGGTTCATTTATAGTGCTGAACTTGGCGCTGCTCCCTATACAGGCCAACGCAAAAACCATTATGGTGGTTGGAGACAGCTTAAGCGCGGGCTATGGCATTCTGCCGCAGCAAGGCTGGGTGCAGTTATTGCAAAAACGCTTAGACCAACAGTATCCGAAAGCGCATAAAGTGGTCAATGCAAGTGTGAGCGGAGAAACCACCAGCGGTGCGCTAGCGCGATTACCGAAACTCTTGCAAACCCATAAACCGCATGTGGTCGTGATTGAGTTGGGCGGCAATGACGGCCTGCGCGGACAGCCACCGCAAATGATGCAAAAAAATTTAGCGCAGCTGATTCAAAAAAGCCAGCAAGCCAAAGCTACCGTCATAGTATTTGGCATGAAAATTCCGCCAAATTATGGCTCAGCTTACACCAAAGCCTTTGAAAACAACTATAGGCTTGTCAGCCAGCAATACAAAGTGAAACTGCTGCCCTTCTTTTTAGAGGGAGTCGCAGGGCATAAAAATCTGATGCAGAATGATCAGATCCATCCTAATGCCAAAGCACAGCCCATCCTGCTCAACAATGCCTATCCCTATATAAAAGGCGCTTTATAAAGCGCCTTTTATTTTTACAGCTGGAAAAGAATCCATCCTCATTTCAATACGGGTTTTTGACGCATTGGATAATGCTGCTCATAACCATAAGCGATTTCAATAAGCTTGCCTTCAGTTAAAGGCAGTCCAAATATTTCAAGCCCCACAGGTACGCCAATCGGCGCCGTTTCAGATTTTGGACTAAAGCCTGCCGGTACAACAATCGATGGGAAGCCAGTGACAGAACCCAGCACACCGTTACGTTCGACCTGTGTTTCACCCACTGGCACCACCAAGCGTTTTTGATGCGGGAATACGACCGCATCCAGCTTTTGCTCTGTCATCAGTTTTTGCACATCTTTTTGCAGCTGCTCACGGCCCTTTAAGCGCCTTTTGTACTCATCTGAATCTTTCGACAAGGTCACTGCAGTTTCAATATTGGATTTGATCCCCGCATCAAATTGCCCTGAAGCAATCAAAGCTTTTAAGTCACCTACAGGTTTTTGCTTAGGATTGACGGCTAAATAGGTATTTAAATCATCCTGCAAATCATATAAATGCACACTGACATTTTTTACCAGCGCATCTGCATCAATCGGTGCATCTAATTCAATGATGGTCGCCCCAGCCTGCTTCATTTGCTCGACTGAATTGCGGATGATGGCATTGGTGGCCTGATGCTGTTCACCTGTGCCAAAGAAACTGTTGAGTACGCCGATACGCTTATTTTTCAAGCCATCCGCTTTCAGCGACTGGGTATAATCAACGTGCATGCTCTTTGCCATAGCCGTAACTTCATCCGCTTTGTCATAGCCGACAATTGCATTTAAAGTTTTGGCTGCATCCTCAACACTGCGGGTAATTGGTCCAGCTGTATCTTGGGTAAAAGAATAAGGAATAATGCCGCCGCGGCTCACAAGGCCAATGGTTGGGCGGATACCCACAAGGCTGTTGGCCGATGCTGGCGAGCGGATCGAGTTAATGGTGTCTGTACCAATGCCAATAATACCAAAATTGGCAGCGACACCCGCCCCTGTACCGCCGCTTGAACCGCCTGGAGTTCGGGTTAAACCATAGGGATTGAGGGTTTGCCCCAGCATAGAGCTTCGTGTTTCGCCCCAAACTGCAAATTCATGCAGATTGGTTTTCGCAATGACAATTGCACCTGCATCTTTAAGCTTTTGCGCAATAAAAGCATCTTGCGTCGGCACATTGTCTTTCAAGCTGATTGAAGCGCCTGTGGTTAACAAGCCAGCAGTATCAACATTATCTTTCAGCAATACAGGCACGCCTTGCAGCGGCTTCAATTTACCGGTCTTTTTAAAGGCTGCATCCGCTGCTTCCGCCTGTGCAATTGCTTGATCATTCAAACTAATCACACTGTTTAATTTAGCGCCTTTTTGATCTGACTGTTCAATCGCATCCAAATAGTTTTGCATGGTTTGCTTAAAGGTCGTTTTGTTTTCTTTGACGGCCTGGTGCAGCTGCGCGATGGTAAGCTCTTCAGTATTTACAGCTGCTGACGCACCAAATGATAGCGCCATCGTCAGCGCTGCCAGCTTAAATTGTGCAAATTTCACTTCAATTATCCCAAGTTCATGAATTGACTCAAGAGAGGGAGCAAATTGCATACCAATATTGTATTTTTCACATTATTTAATGACTATTTGAATTATTGTAAAAAGATCTGCGCATAAAAAAGCCAGCTCAAATAAGCTGGCTTTAAATATCGCTTTTATGCAGTATCCCATCACTTTGAAGTGGAAAACCGCAAATATTCGGGCTTAGAAATCAAAGAAGGTCACTTCGCCAGTTTCCAATGAATACTCAGCACCAACCACCTTTAATTTGCCTTGAGCAATCAGGTTTTCCAATACAGCAGAGCCGTGGCGCAATTGGTTCACGGAAGCGAATACATTGGAACGTATCGCATGTACAGACAATTTATCCAAATCATCTTTCAGCTCAGTTTGCAGCAATATTTCTACCGATGGACGCACGCGGTTCACAATCGACATTAAATTTGCAGACGACGGAGCAGCAGGATTGGTCAGCGCTTCAATGGTTGAATGAATTGCGCCGCAATGCGTGTGGCCCAAAACAATTACGACTGGACAGCCAAAACTGTCTGCTGCAAATTCCACACTGCCTACTTGCGATGGCGCGACAATGTTGCCCGCAACACGAATAACAAATAAATCACCCAGACCTTGGTCAAAGACCATTTCTGCTGGAACGCGCGAATCTGAACAGCCCAATACAATCGCAAAAGGTTCTTGGCTTTCAGCCATCTCTGCACGCTGCTGATGCGTCAAAAGCTTAAGGTGCTGCGTTTGGCCATTTACGAAACGCTCATTCCCTTTTTTTAAACGGTCTAAAGCTTCTTCTGCTGTTAGCATGATCTTCCACCCTGATTTAAAGTTGAAATATTTTAATCCTCATAAAAATGATTGTCACTTGCAAAAACCATTAGGAAACGCTTTTTCTGCTGTGCGCTTTTAAATGCTTAATTTATCTTCAACCAACTTTTCCCATAATTTCTTTATTCATTTAAGAAACACTTTTTGCACAAAAAAGGAAGAAAATGCCAAAGCTAATCTTTTTTTATTAAATATTTTTGCTTATTTTTAAGACACAGTTCACATTTTAAAAACACTCAATTAACTCGGTCAAAAAATCATAGTGTGACATTCTAAATATTTGATCTACAATATTCTTTATAGATATTTCTATTAGACGAATGTGTTAATTCCGATAAATTTTTAATAAATGCAATAACAAATTAAACAGCTTGCTAGGGGTAACACCAGTCAATGAAAGGACGACATTCGACGTTTGGGCGTGCATTTAAAATAGCCAGCCTCTGTGGCCTGATGCTTTGTGCCCAGCCGAGTTTAGCAGCAGGGAATAATACGCCAGATGTACAGCCCTCCATTTTGCAAAATTACTTAATTCAAGAACGTAAAGCGGCTGGACTGAGCTCTAAAACCATTCAAATCGGCACGATCACATGGAGCTACAGCGAAGGCGGCTCACGTGCGAATCCATCCATTCTTTTAATTCATGGCCTTGCAGGCAACCGCGATAATTGGAACCGTGTTGCGCACTATCTAACGCCTTATTATCACGTGATCATTCCAGACTTGCCAAGCAATGGCGACACCAAAGTGCCAGCTAACTTTGATGTCTCTGTACCGAATGTGACCGATCAGCTGCGCCAATTTGCTGAAAAAATTGATATTGAAGATAAATTAAATGTTGCGGGCCATTCACTGGGCGGCTCGATCGCCACCGTGTATGCAGCGCAATATCCCTTTGATACGCAAAGCCTGTTTTTATTAAACAGTGCGGGTATTTATAAGCATGCCGTCACGCCATATACCAAGAATCCATCTTCATTAAAACAGCTGATTGTGTCTAAGCCGGGCGACTTTGACAGCGTGATGCATCAGCTGATGCAAAACCCGCCTGCTGTGCCTTTTAAATTAAAACAGGCGCAAGAACAGCACCTCATTTCACAAGCTGCGCAAACCAGCAAAATGATTGATCAAGTAGTGACGCTTAACCGGATCTATACGCCTGACACTTTTGCCCGCCTGACCAAAACAGTTGAAGCGCCAACATTAATTCTTTGGGGCAAACAGGACAAAATCATTAATGTCGAAGCGGCAAATGAACTGAAAACCTTATTGAAACGCGCTGAAGCTCCTGTCATTCTTAACAATGTCGGTCACGTGCCGATTATGGAAGCTGAGCAGGAAGTTGCAGACCATTACTTGCCTTTCCTTGCAAAAAGCCAAAAGTTTAAGAACCCGCTTGCGGATAAACTTATTCCTTTAAACTAATTGACCTCGTTTGCCCGCAAACAGGCTTTACAAGGACAGCATGCAAAAAAATCTTATGATTGAGCAGCTTATTGAGGCTCATCTTCAGTTTTTAGAGCAGACCTTTGCTCAACCAAATCAAGTTCAATCCGAATTTTTAAGTTTTTATCACTGGTTTACAAAGCAGCCTTTACAGCAGCTGTGGACTTTTGAGCAAATTAATACCCTGATTCAAAAGCAAATTCTGAAAACGCCTGCCAGCAGTTTTCTGATTGAGCAAATTGTTGAGCATATAAAATTTGCGCTGATTCATCCATCGAATGATACCGCGACAATCGCGGACATCATCCCTGTTTTGACCGTGGATAAAATTGCGCAATATGTGGCCAGCAAAAGCGGCCACCGTCAGCGCCTGATTAAGACTGTCGTGAACAGCCCTGCATTTTCAGCGATGATCAGCCAGCTCATCCAGCATTCTATTCAGGATTATTTAGACAATTCTGTGATTGCCAAAACTGTGCCCGGTGTATCGCGCTTTATGAAAATGGGCAAATCGGTATTGGAAAATGTCACAGATACCAATCTAGATAATGCCGTTGGCAAATACCTGCAAAAAAATATTTTAAAGCTCAGTCAAATGAGTGAAACCGTGTTGAATCAGCACTTTGACGATCAGAAGCTGTATCACTTTCAAGCCAATTTATGGCACAAAATTAAAGGCATGCCAGTTTCTGTCCTCAAAAACTATATTGAGGTTCAAGACTTGCCGCAAACGGTGGGTTTAGGTGCAGAAATTTGGGATTTTATCCGTCAAAGTGATTACTTGAAACAGCAAGTGCATGACGCCGTCTATGCGTGGTATATCCGCAATGCAGCACGGCCGTTCGACTTGCTGCTGCGGGATTTAAATATTGATGAGTCGCTGATTACTGCAGAACTGCAAGGCTTGCTCAATCCTGTTATCCAGCAGATGATCGGTTCTGAATATTTGCGTGAACGCGCTCGGCATTATTTAGAGCAATTCTATTACGCGCCTGAAACTTTAAAAATTTTAGCCATCTCTGAATAAATTCTGATTAAATAAAAAAGCCGCTTTAAGCGGCTTTTTTATTGCAGATTAGAATCTAATGTTCATGCCTACAGTATATCTTCGGCCATCAAGGACAATATCATATTCACTATTGGTCACTTCTTTATTTGCAAGGTTATATACGCCGGCAGTTAAGCTCAGTTTTTCGCTCGCTTTATACACTGCACCAGCATCAACAGTGCCATAAGCCGGTGTACCGCTGCTCATTGATGTACGGCTTAAATAATCACTGGTTTTACCGCGGTAGTTATAATCCATCCATGTATTCCAGCGGTCTGAAACATCATAATCCACACCAGCATTCAGCATGTGTTTTGGCATTTTATTTAAAGGCTGGCCTTTAAATTCACCGCTTTTTTGCTCTGAATCCGTATAGGTATAGCTTGTGCTCAAACGTAAGTTATCGAGCACATCATAATCTAAAGCGAATTCAACGCCTTTCATTTCAGCTTCTGCAACGTTCTTCATTTGGCTGACAAAGCGGTATGGTTTACCATTTGCCGAGCATTTCCAATCCTGAACAGGTGAGCTGTTTGTTGTTCCTGGTGTTTCGCACAAACGGTCTTCTACGATCTTATCTTTAAAGTCTGATTTAAAGACCATTAAGCTGCTGCTTAAACCCAACTCTGGATCTGAAAAATTAAAGCCTAATTCGTAACTGGTGCTCTTCTCTGGAGACAAATCAGGGTTACCGATAATCACGGCGCTACCTTTACCTGTACGGCTGCCAAAACCTTCAGAAATTTGGCTAATCGTCGGCTGTTTGTAGCCTGTGCTGATCCCGCCTTTAAACGTTAAGACATCATTTAAATGATAGATACCATAAATTCGCGGAGTAATTTCCCCACCAAAATATTCGTCTTTATTGTATCGAGCGCCAAGTGTTAACGCGAAATCATCCGTAATGTTCCACTCATTCTCTGCATACAAAGCAAAGAGCCAGCGGTCAAGTGTCGTCAAGCCCGTAACACTGGCTAAGCCATTGGTGGTATCGATAATTTTTTCTGTTTGATATTGACCGCCCGCAGTTAAAGTATGATTGCCCAAGAAGAACGTACCTTGCGTATTAAATACTTTTAAGTCTTCTTGCTTTTCATCTGCTACAGCGCCGCTATAAACTTTTTTAGTCGTTTCGTCTTGATAGTATGAATCAACATTGAATGTATCGTAATGTGCTTTATGCGTTATGGTATACATCTCTTTTTCATTTTCATTGATCGATGCTTCACTTGCAGCGCCAACACTTTTTCCAAGTGTTGTTGTGTACTGCTGCCCCGTGAAATCATAGCGCAAGCCAATATCATTGTGCTGATCGACATTCCAAACCAACTCAGTGCCTAACTTTCTAATTTTCTTTTCAGACTCACTCGAACCTGATTTTTGCCCCTCACCGCCAACATAATCACTTTCATCGTTACCTTGGAAATTACCATCCAAACTTAATGACAATTTATCTTTAATTAATGGGCCAGCGGCATAGAAACCAACACCATAGCTGTCATTGGCATAGTCATTATTTGATTTTGTATATTCTGGAGAAATACTGCCGTGCCAATCGCTCGAAGACGCTTTTTTGGTAATGATGTTAATGACACCGCCCATGGCATCTGAACCATACAATGATGACATTGGGCCACGAACTACTTCAATACGCTCAATCATGTCAATTGGCGGCAAATATGCGCCAATTTTCCCGCCATCCGTACCATTGCCGTTCACAGCTCTGCCGGCACTGACAGGACGTCCATCAATCAGATACTTGGTATAGCTTGCGCCCATGCCGCGAATGGTGATTTCTTTATTATTGCCGCCGCCCTGTACAGATAAACCCGGCATGTTTTTTACTGCATCAATGACATCGGTATATGATTTTTTTTGTAATTCTTCACCAGTGATTACTGAGATTGAAGCAGGAGCATCCGCAATATTTTGTTCAAAACCACCCGCAGTTGTGACAACAATAGTTTCTAATTTAGTAACATTGCCCTGCCCATCTGCAGCCTGTTGTTCTGCATGCGCCGCTGCCATAATTGAAGTGACCGCTAAGGCAAGTGCCGATTGAACTAAAGTGCGCTTCATCTCGTGAATACTCGCTAATAATAATGGATAAATAAAGTAGATTCGTGCGCAAATATTAACAAACAACAAACATAATGCAATACTTATTGATAATTATTATCATTATGTTTAACAAATAAGATTTGTATATTTTATACTTTCCTCGTCTTTTATTTATCGCTGAACAACTCATAAATCAATATTTTCATTCACTTTTATTTATCACATATTTTTTAGATTTTATGACTAATGAAGACAAAATTTTTATAACAATAAATTTAGGAATCAATCAGCAGGCTTTTAAAACAATTTATAACGGGCAAAAAAACCTCCTAAAGAGGAGGTTTATTCACGCAGATTTCAATATTACTTGAAATATGCGCCTTCAGTATTACTGTGATCCGTTTGATCGACCACACGGGCAAGTTCAGGCACATGCTGTTTCAAAGTGGTTTCTACACCCTGCTTCAGAGTCAAGTCAATTGAAGAACAGCCTTGGCAGCCGCCGCCAAATTTAAGCACGGCAGTTAAACCATGTTCTTCATCTTTTACGACTTCGACCAATGCACAGTTGCCGCCATGGCCTGCAAGGCCAGGATTAATTTCTGACTGCAGCACATAAGTAATGCGCTCTTCTACAGATGCATCTGGACCTACACGCGGCACTTTAGAGTTTGGCGCGCGGAAAGTCAGCTGGCCGCCAAAACGGTCTTTATTGTAATCAATGACCGCATCAAGCAAATAAGGAATAGATGGCGCATCAACATAAGCCGGAAAATCAGGATAATCCTGTTTGTAATCTGTCGGAATAACTTCTTCTGGCGCACTATAAGCCATACAGCATTCAGCGCGCGGTGTACCAGGATTTTCAACAAAAATACGAACAGCAATGCCCGGCGTGTTTTGTTTCGCCAGCAGATCTTTTAAATACTCTTGCGCATTGGGCGTAATCAATAAATTTGGAATCTCTTCTGCAGCTGCAGTGCTGGTATTTTCAGTCGACATAACAATTTTTCCTCATGCTGAAGCCGCTATTTTAACTGAAGATGCGGGTCAATACGAAAAAATCAACCAAAATTGTCGGAATTAAATTGAAAGTTACCGCTAAGCCAGCATTTAATGGCATTATTACTTTTAAATATTGATCAATAGACCAACACATTATGCTGGATTTACCCATCAATCATACCGTGACTATCATTATTATTACGGTCATTGTTTCCTTCCTTGCATTTCAAAATCAGAACATGATGAACCGCCTGATTTTTTGGCCGCCAGCTATGCAGCGCGGGCAATACGACCGCTTTATCACGCATGGTTTTGTGCATGCAGATGGTGCGCACTTATTATTTAACATGATTACCCTGTTCTTTTTTGGCAGTGTGATTGAATCATTTTACCGCCAATACTTTTTTGACTTGGGCTTTGTGCTGTTTTATTTAGGCGGTCTGATTGCCGCAATTGTTCCAAGCTATTTACAGCATAAAAATGATGCGCGCTGGGCCAGCTTAGGCGCTTCAGGCGCAGTTTCTGCGGTGCTGTTTGCCTATATTCTATTTGAACCATGGAAGCTGATTTTTGTATTCTTCATTCCTGTGCCCGCTATTATTTTTGCAGTTTTGTATGTCGCTTACAGCATCTGGTCTGGCAAGCGCGGCAACAGCAATATTAATCATAGCGCACATTTATGGGGAGCCGCCTACGGTGTCATTATGACCCTTATTATTGAGCCGCGCCTGCTGCCGCATTTTTTAAGCAAACTGGCGCAAATTCCGTTCTAAGCGTGTACAGGCCGTACAAAAAAAGAATTCTGCAAGCAAAATTCTTTTTTTGTTTTACGCAATTCAATAAACCGCATCGATCAGGATGGAAAGCGTAAGTTAAATTTTCAGCCGTTTAATCTTCTATGCAAAATAAGTAAATCATCACACCTGCCTTAATTTGCGCACCAATGATTTTAAGCATCCATATTTTCCATCAAAGCGCCATGCTCAAAATGCCAATTGCGCTGATAGGCGGAAACAAACTGTGCAATAAAGACGGGCGCACGGTCAATCGCAGACTTTTCTTTAAAATGCCCTTGCTCCTTTGCCCAATCGTAACAGCTTTCATTTAAAGGGTATTCGGTCAAAATTCCACTGAGATAATTCTGCTGAATCCAAGCTTCCGCTTGCTGATAATCCGAAAAAACGGCAGAAGCAAAGCCTGATTTCTGGCCATTAAACACATAGACTTGGTTTGCTTTATTCATTGCAGCATCCTGATCTGATTTGCTCTCGATATATAATAATTGTGATGAATATCACACTTCAATGCAACTTTATGAAGAATAAATACACAATTTTGTAAACCCAAAGTACACGGCATAAATTAACGATTGATAATCATTTTCATCTACATGTTTCTTTGTTAGGCTCTTGCTCATCAATACAGGACTGCCTAACCCCATGCATCAAACTCTTGCTCCCCTCTCTGCGCTTTTAATCGGTTTAGGGCTAAGTACTGCGGTACACAGTGCCCCTTTTCATTTAACGCTGCCTGAACAGCCCAAAGTAGAGTTAAAGCAAGCGCCTGAAAAAATTGCAGTCTACGATTTAGCTATTTTAGACACTTTAAACGCGCTCAATATAGATGCTGCGATTGTGCCTGAAACAACGTTTCAAGGCAGTTTAAGCAAGTATCAGCAAGCGCAGTATTTAAAAGCGGGAACCTTATTTGAGCCTGACTTAAAGCTGCTGAAACAAGCCCAACCAGAACTTATATTTGTCGGCGGACGCTCTGCCAAAACGGCAGAACAGCTGCAAAACATTGCCCCGACACTCCATCTTTCTGCAAATACAGACCACTATATGTCTGATTTGACCGCACGCACTCAAGTGCTGGCAGCGGCCTTTAATAAAGAGGAAATTGCCCAGCAGAAGCTGTCCGAAATTGTGCAGCTGCATCAGGCGCTGAAAGCCAAAACAAAGGGCAAAACCGCGCTGATGCTGTTTGCAGCAGGCGACAACTGGATGCCGCATGCAGCCAACAACCGTTTTGGTTTTGCATACGAGCTGTCTGGCCTGAAGTCTGTACTGCCGCTGTCAGAAAAAACTGATGCCCCGCGCCCTGCTACAGGCTCTCCCGAAGCACTGGCTTTGGCACAAAAGAATGCTGAAATTTTAAAAAATGCAGTCAAACAAGCGCCTGATTACCTCATTGTTTTAGACCGCGGCGCAGTCAATACCCAGCAATATGCAGCGAAAGAAAAAATCTTAAGCCATAGCATACTTGGTCAAAGTCAGGCGGTAAAAAATGGCAAAGTCATTTTTGTGAATGCGGATGCTTGGTATTTGACAGGGGCAGGCTTAGACAACACTCAATTTATGCTGAAAGAATTGGCTCAGGCTATTCCATAATTGTTTAGTTTTTCTTCAAGAGGAGACCTTGGCCTCCTTTTTTCATCTCTATTTCCCATAAAGAATTACTTAAATTTGGCAGTTTATGCCAAGCTCGAATTCAATCTGGCATAGATAATGTATACATATGTATAGTAATGATTCGTTCAGGTGAGATTTTTTGCATGTCCAGTTCTTTAGACGGTCTTCAATTTCCAAATCCAGCACAAAAGCAAAAACCCAGCACGTCTAAAGCAGGCCGGGAAATTATTGCCGAAGCCTTATCCAGTGTAGATCACAGCATTTCAGTGCAAGCATTGAATGAAAAAAACTGGCGCAAAGCCTATCCGCAATTTTTTAAAGCGCTGGTTGAACACGGCATTCAAAACAGTCAAAACCCAATTAAAATTGCACAAGCTGGATTGAATAAAGCACATCATACTTTTGAGTTTTTCCGCAATGGCGAGAAGCACTTGCTGAAAGATGTCATGCAGCTGGACGCACAGCCGCTGCATACCATTAAGCTGAAGGGTGAAAGCCAAGCCGCGCCTGAATGGTATGTGCCCTATCACGGCCAAAAACTGCAAGGAGATGCCCTGCTGGCGCAGATTCAAAAGTGGCAGGATCAGGGCATTGTCGAGCCAAGCCATGCCGATGCGCTGCGTGAAGCAGTCGCCCATCCAGAATGGTTTGATCTGTCTGACCGCACCATGGTGCTGTTTGGCGCAGCTTCTGAAGCTGGCCCATTAACTTGGCTGTCTAAATGGAAAGCCAATATTGTGGCGGTGGATTTGCCTAACAGCCGCGTCTGGGGCAAAATTTTAAATACCGTACAGCAAGGCAATGCAACACTCTATGCGCCTTCTGCAGAAGCACTGTCTGAAAACACGGAAACGGCCGTGTTAAAAGACAAATTAGGGGCTAATTTACTCACCCAAATTCCTGAAATTGCGCAGTGGCTGCTCCGTAATGAACACCAATTGGATTTGGCCGCTATTGCCTATTTAGATGGTGAAAAACACGTCCGCGTATCGATGGCTATGGATGCCATTATGCAGCAAGTCAGCGCGCAAAAATCTGATACCAGCCTGATGTATATGTGTACGCCTACAGATGTATATGCTGTGCCTGAAGAAGTCATCCGTGCATCGGAAGATAAATTTACACAGCGCTCTAAAGCGCAGCAGCTGATGAGTTCAGGTATTTCTGCATTGAGCCGCCAGTATTTCTTCAAGAAAAACCTGCACGGCCTTGTAAGCTCTGACAATGGCCAGCAATATGGCATTGCAGACTGTCTGGTGGTGGAGCAAGGTCCAAACTATGCGTTGGCAAAACGCATTCAGCAATGGCGTGCAACTTTAGCACGTCAGCAAGGACAGCGGGTCAGCATCAATATTGCGCCATCTACTACGACCTATTCTGTGACCAAAAATCCATTGCTGAAAGCAGCATTCAACGGGGCAAGCCTGTTTGATGTGGAAGCGTTTAAACCAGAAACCACCAATGCCATTATGGCAGCGCTGTGGATTCACGACTTGCGCAATCCAAAGTCTGTAGCCAATCCTGAGGTTGAACTAGCCCATCCTTTAGAACTGATGATGAAAGGCGCAAACCATGGCGGCCTATGGCGCGTCGCTTATCTTGCGCGTACCGCCCTGCCTTTTGCAGCAGTCTACGGTTTTGCTGCAGATAAACTGCCGCTGAATAAAGTAATGTCTAAACTGAAAAAATAAACCATTTATGCAGAGGCAGAACAGTCTTGTGTTCTGTCCTGAGTCTTGCATTCACTTGCAAAAATCATCCATAAAAAAACGCTGCCTAAGCAGCGTTTTTTTATGTTAAAGCTTTTGCCCTTAAGCAAAGACTTTAAGCAGAATCCAGTACAAAGCGCCTGATAAACAGATGGTCGCTGGCAAGGTGAAAATCCAAGCCGATAAAATCGTACGCACCATCTGGAAGTTCAAGCCAGATTTATTGGCAACCATCGTACCTGCCACCGCACTGTTTAAGACGTGCGTGGTCGATACTGGCATACCCAAGCCGTCTGCAGCCGCAATGGTAGACATCGCCACAAGCTCTGCTGACATGCCTTGGCCATAAGTCATATGGTCTTTACCAATACGCTCACCCACAGTAACCACAATACGCTTCCAGCCCACCATTGTGCCTAGGCCCAGAGCCAATGCAACGGCAACTTTTACCCAAGTTGGAATGTATTGCAGGAATGAATCCAAATTGCTGCGGTATTCTTTCACTGCTTTCGCTTCTGCAGCATCCATTGCAGGCAACAGTTCTGCCTTATCTAAACGCTTGAATGCTGTCGTGCTTAAGTACATATCATTGCGGATGATCGAGATTTGATCTTCTGGAATATTTTTCAAATCGCCATACTGAGCAACGCGATCGCCCAAGTGATCAGTCAAACTTGCCAAAGCTGGCACAACTTGCGCATTCACTTCTTTGGTTTGAATATATTTGGTAATGACTTCACGCGCTTTTTCATCAGGAATATCTTGATGCTGCGGATAGATTGCATCAGCCGCCTGAACAGACAGCTGTTCAAAAGTCTGCACATGCTTTTGATCTAAATTCTTGTTTAAAGAATAAGCCAAAGGTACACAGCCAATCAAAATCAGCATGATCAAGCCCATGCCTTTTTGACCGTCATTTGAACCGTGCGCAAAACTTACGCCGGTACATGTGAAGATCAGAAGCGCACGGATCAGCGGCGGCGGCGGCTTATTGCCTTCAGGCGGCTGGAAAAGCTCCAACTGCTTTCTGAAGATTTTTTTCACCAACAGGAACAGCAAAGCAGCAAAGGCAAAACCGATAAGTGGAGAAAACAGCAGCGCTTTACCCACTTTCATGACTTGTTCCATGTCTACACCGCTGGCGCCAGCGCCTGCATGCAGAATGTAGTTCATGATGCCCACACCTAAAATTGAACCGATTAGCGTGTGTGAACTTGAAGCTGGGATGCCTAGGAACCAAGTGCCCAGATTCCATAGAATCGCGGCAATCAGCATGGCAAATACCATAGCGAAACCAGCGCCAGAACCGACATTCATAATCAGTTCTACAGGCAGCAAAGCGATAATGCCGTAAGCGACCGCACCGCTGGCCACCATTACACCTAAGAAATTACAAAAACCCGCCCACATGACTGCAACAGGTGCAGACAATGCGTTGGTATAAATAACTGTTGCTACAGCATTGGCTGTATCGTGGAAACCATTTACAAACTCAAAACCAAGTGCAATAAATAACGCTGTTCCTAATAAAATTATTGAGTAAAGGCTCAATGCAGGGACATGCGCCAAATCAGCAGTTAATTGAAAGCCAATATAAATCAGCGTCGAAATAATTACCGTCAAAAATACCGGCATAAAAAATTTCGGAGTAGGAACATGAACATTCGTCGACTTTGCTGGAGCCGATGTTTGTGCTGAATCTACGGGAGTTTGATTAGAATTCATGCAAGCAGAAATGGAGAATTTAACAATCCCCATATTGTTCAGTTAAATTGTGACAATTATATGACAAAGCGCTGTCATATAAAGCAATTTTTCAGACTTTATTGTGTTTATTTTTTAATCAAATTATTGCTAAATTAAAATTAATTCTTTCAATATCATACCCTTAAAATATTTCAAACACCTATCAGATTCAATTCACTGTATATTTCAGCAGTGAAATATTTCAGTCATGTATATGACAAAGTTCCTTCAGATATTCATGATGGAACATTATTGCTGCAAAATCATGACCTTTAGATGACAGTTCACCCTCCTGCATTCTGCCCTGTGTATTGCTGAAAAAAACGGCATGAAAAAAATGACGAACGCCTAAGCCATGAATATCAATAAAAATGAAGCAAATTCTGTTAATATATTTGCCGATTTTATATTCCATCGGATTGGGGTTATTTATGTCCACGCTTGCCACCCTAAAGGCGCTTCTTGCCAAACGCATTCTGATTATTGACGGTGCAATGGGCACCATGATTCAACGCCACAAGCTTGAAGAAGCCGATTACCGCGGTGAGCGTTTTGCAGATTGGGCATCTGACCTAAAGGGCAACAATGACCTGTTGGTATTGACTCAACCCCACATTATCCAAGGCATTCATGAAGCTTATCTTGATGCTGGCGCAGACATCATTGAAACCAACAGCTTTAACGGCACAAAAGTCTCAATGTCTGATTACCACATGGAAGATTTGGTATCAGAAATCAACCGTGAAGCAGCACGGATTGCGAAAGCGGCTTGTGAAAAATATTCAACACCTGAAAAACCGCGTTTTGTGGCAGGTGTGCTTGGGCCCACGTCCCGCACCTGCTCAATCTCGCCCAATGTAAATGACCCTGCGTTCCGTAACATTACATTTGATGAACTGAAAGATAACTATATTCAAGCTGCGCATGCCCTAATTGAAGGCGGTGCGGACATTTTACTCATCGAAACTGTTTTCGATACTCTAAACTGTAAAGCTGCGATTTTTGCAGTGAAAGAAGTCTTCAATCAAATTGGCTATGAATTGCCATTGATGATTTCAGGCACGATCACCGATGCATCTGGCCGTACATTGACAGGTCAAACGGCTGAAGCGTTCTGGAACTCTGTGCGTCACGGCGATTTACTTTCAATTGGCTTTAACTGTGCCCTAGGCGCAGATGCAATGCGTCCGCATGTAAAAACCATTTCAGATGTTGCCGATACTTTTGTTTCAGCGCATCCGAACGCGGGCTTGCCAAATGCCTTTGGCGGTTACGATGAAACCCCTGAAGAAACGGCTGCATTTATTAAAGAATTTGCGGAAAGCGGCCTGATCAATATTACGGGCGGCTGCTGCGGTACAACGCCGGATCACATCCGCGCCATTGCCAATACAGTCAAAGACATCAAGCCAAGACTAGTGCCGGAAACAAAACCAGCTTGCCGTCTCAGCGGTTTAGAGCCATTCAACATTACCAATGAATCATTATTCGTTAACGTGGGCGAACGTACCAACGTGACGGGTTCTAAAAAATTCCTGCGTTTAATCCGTGAAGAAAACTTTGCTGAAGCGCTGGATGTAGCATTGCAGCAAGTGGTTGCCGGTGCTCAGATTATTGACATCAACATGGATGAAGGCATGCTGGATTCAGAAGGCGCTATGGTGCACTTCCTGAATCTTGTGGCATCTGAGCCTGAAATTTCACGTGTGCCGATCATGATTGACTCATCTAAATGGGAAATCATTGAAGCTGGCTTGAAGTGCGTACAAGGTAAAGCGGTTGTCAACTCGATCTCGCTGAAAGAAGGCTATGACGAATTCGTTGCCAAAGCGCGTCTTTGCCGCCAATACGGTGCCGCTGTGATTGTGATGGCCTTTGACGAAGACGGTCAGGCCGATACTGCTGCCCGTAAACGTGAAATCTGCAAACGTTCTTATGATGTGCTGGTGAACGAAATCGGTTTCCCTGCTGAAGACATTATCTTTGACCCGAACGTATTTGCGGTGGCAACAGGGATTGAAGAACACAACAACTATGCTGTGGACTTTATTGAAGCGACAGGCTGGATTAAACAGAATTTGCCGCATGCGATGATTTCAGGCGGTGTGTCGAACGTATCCTTCTCATTCCGCGGCAATGAGCCTGTGCGTGAAGCGATTCACTCTGTGTTCCTCTACCATGCCATTCAGCAAGGCATGACCATGGGTATTGTAAATGCAGGTCAAATGGCGATTTACGATGACATTGATGCTGAACTGAAAGCAGCGGTTGAAGATGTAATCTTGAACCAAAACCAAGGTGAGTCAGGTCAAGATGCCACTGAAAAACTGCTGGAAGTTGCAGAGCAATACCGCGGTCAAGGCGCTGCTCAAAAACAAGTTGCAGATCTTGAATGGCGCAATCAATCTGTCGAAAAACGCCTTGAACACGCTTTAGTCAAAGGCATCACGACATTTATTGATGAAGATACTGAAGAAGCGCGCTTAAAAGCCAAACGTCCTTTAGATGTGATTGAAGGTCCGTTGATGGACGGCATGAACGTGGTCGGCGACTTGTTCGGTTCGGGTAAAATGTTCTTACCGCAAGTGGTGAAATCTGCTCGCGTCATGAAGCAAGCGGTCGCTTGGCTGAACCCGTACATTGAAGCTGAAAAAACTGGTGCGCAATCTAAGGGTAAAATCCTGATGGCGACTGTAAAAGGCGACGTGCATGACATTGGTAAAAATATTGTAGGCGTAGTTTTAGGCTGTAATGGCTATGATATTGTCGATCTTGGCGTGATGGTCCCTGCGGAAAAAATCCTGCAAACAGCCATTGATGAAAAAGTCGATATTATTGGGTTATCTGGCTTGATCACCCCATCTTTAGATGAAATGGTTTTTGTTGCCAAAGAAATGCAGCGTAAAGGCTTTAATGTTCCATTGATGATTGGCGGTGCAACCACATCTAAAGCGCATACTGCAGTAAAAATTGACCCACAGTATTCTAATGATGCGGTGATTTATGTTGCCGATGCCTCACGTGCTGTGGGTGTAGCAACGACATTGCTGTCTAAGGAAATGAAGCCTGCTTTTGTAGCGGAAACCCGTGCTGAATATGAAAAAGTGCGTGAGCGTATTGCCAACAAACAGCCTAAAGCAGCCAAGTTGACGTATGCTGAATCTGTTGAAAATGGTTTGAAAATTGACTTTGCAGCCAATGCGCCTGTGAAGCCAAACTTTATTGGTACGCAAACGCTGACCAATTATCCGCTTGAAACCTTGGTTGAATACTTTGACTGGACACCGTTCTTTATCTCTTGGAGCTTGGCAGGTAAATTCCCTGCAATTCTGACTGATGAAGTGGTAGGTGAAGCAGCAACTGACTTGTATGAACAAGCGCAGACCATGCTGAAAGATATTATTGACAACAAACGCTTCGATGCGCGTGCTGTATTTGGTATCTACCCTGCTGCTCGCTCAGGTGCAGACACGGTTCAAGTGTTTGATGAAACTGCGAAAACAGTAACGCATACTTTTGAGCATATCCGTCAGCAGTCTGACAAAGTGACTGGCAAGCCAAACTTGTCATTGGCGGACTTTGTCGCGCCTAAAGGTGTAGCGGAAGATTACTTGGGCGGTTTCACGGTATCCATCTTTGGTGCAGAAGAAATGGCGAATGATTACAAAGCCAAAGGCGATGATTACTCTGCGATTCTGGCGCAGTCTTTGGGTGACCGTTTTGCAGAAGCATTTGCTGAGCATTTGCATGAGCGCATTCGTAAAGAGTTCTGGGGCAACCAAGCATCTGAAACTTTGAGCAATGAAGAATTGATTAAAGAGAAATACGTGGGCATCCGTCCTGCACCGGGCTACCCTGCTTGCCCTGAGCATTCTGAAAAAGCGCCATTGTTTGACTGGTTAGGTTCGACCGATAAGATTGGTACGCAATTGACGACCAGTTTTGCTATGTGGCCACCTTCATCAGTAAGCGGTTTCTATTATGCAAACCCTGAAAGCCAATACTTTAACGTGGGTAAAATCGCAGGCGATCAGCTTGAGGATTATGCAGCGCGTAAAGGCTGGACTTTGGATGAGGCGAAGCGTTGGTTAGCACCGAATTTGGATGATTCGGTGGTTTAAAATTATTCTAGTTTAGATATGAAAAATCCCCTCGAGTGAGGGGTTTTTTTTTATTTTCCAGAAATGATTCTATTAAGCTCTTTGTAAGCTGATTCTTTACTGTCATATATATCAGTGTTAGGCATTTGAATAAAATTTTGGCTATTTCTTCTATGTTTAAGAAGATACCCTTCTTTTTCTAAAATAATTAAATAATCTTTACCTTTATAATTTTCAAGAACAAAATTACCATTTTCATCTTTCATCCAATTTCTCTTAAAACGTTCGTAAACAGTCAAGGCTGCAAGTACATCTGCAATACTGTTAAACCTTTTATCATATGAGCAAACCATTTTTCGAACTATAGCTAACAATTTACTATCTACATAAAATGGAAACTTAGAATAATCAATAAGTTTTTGTGTAGTAATTCTATTCTCGATAACTTTATCAATAAATATTGCTTTATCCGCATATCTTGTCAGAGCGTTATATTTCTTAATATCTCGCGGTGATAAATAGCTTTCTCCATTGATGCTTAAAGAACACCCTAATAATTCTGCTAGTATTATTCCTGCTTGGTAAATATCTGATTTTTTATCGAAGAATCCTTTTGCCCCAAAGGATTCAGGTGGTCTATATAAAATACTATGCTTAGAAACGAAGGATTTATTTGACGAGTTTAATTTCTTGACCGAACCAAAATCACCAATTTTTAAACTCTCAGATTCTACTAAAAGATTATCAGGTTTAAGGTCTCTATGAATTAAATTGTATTCTTTCGAATGAAGGCAACTTAAACCCTTGAGTAAATCTTTGAAAAGTTTTAATGCCATTTGAATTGAAATAGATTCATGGCTCAAATAACTTGTTAAACTTTCTTTTGCTCTTTCCATTACATAATATGATGTTGAATAGGACTTTGAAGATAACAGACCTGCATCATGTACCTTTAATATATTCTCATGATTTATACCTGCGACCAAAGTCGGTTCATGTACTACTGGGTCTCTATCATGATCATAAATTTTAATTGCAACTTCACGATTAAGATGTCTGTTTTTTGCTAAGATAATTTCTCCATTTGCTCCTTCCTGATTACCACTCACAAACTCTAGCTCATGCTTTTCAGAGAATAATTTTTGGATCTGCTCCCCGTATGGTGATTCCTTTATAAATTGCTCTAAACCCATTTTACAAACACCCCACACTAGCTAGTTGATATGCTTTTTCCGCATATTTAGGATAGCCTGTGAAGTTACTTTGAATAGATTTTGCTTTTAGCTTAGCCTTTAGAGTCGGATTAGCAATAGACATTACATTGGTTTGTTGAAGGGTAAGTAAGATTCCTTCCATAACAAAAGTTACTGCACCTGCAGCATACTCACCTCTTTGCTGTCTTGTATTAATCACAGTTTTTGAAGGTGAATATTGGTCAATTAACGCTACAAATAAATCACGAAAACTTTGAGCATCTTCTTGGTTGGTGCTATTAAGTGAGACTATTTTATATTCTTTGCCCATACATTCCCCATCGTTATTTTTTTCAACGACCACTACAATTGCATCCGAGCCTTTCAACTCAACACCAAACACAACCATTTCTACTCCTTATTATTTTCAAGTATTTAAGTCGTAATATATTTGGGCTTTATCTAATAATTTCAAGGCAATTTAAAAAAAAATCATTTTATAATCTATTTAGTTAATTATCACCTTATTAGTACCTGCAATAGAAAATGGAGAAACACCACTAATTTCAAACTGTAATTAAATTCGCGCAAAGTCCCCCTTTGAAAAAGGGGGATTTAGGGGGATTCATTCCAACAAGATTTATATATCAAAAAATGTTTATTTTCTAACTCTTCAATCTGAAACCGCCCTTTTTTACACTTTTATGTCAGCAAACATTATGTTTTTCGATAATAATAAAAAACTCATAGCTCTCCCCAATAATTAAACTGGTCATTCCATGAAAAAACTCATGAACGGTGCTGAAAACATCGTAGTGGAAATGTGTAAAGGCTTTGTCCTCGCGCATCCCGAACTTACATTTAATCAATCTTATAAGATCATTTCGCGTAAAGAAAAACACCAAAACGTGGCTTTAATCAGTGGCGGTGGTAGCGGTCACGAACCTGCACATGCAGGCTTTGTCGGTACAGGCATGCTTGATGCTGCCGTATGCGGTGATGTGTTTGCATCTCCATCGCAAATTCAGGTCTATAAAGCCTTGCAGCAAGTCGCAACTGACAAAGGCGTGCTGATGATTATCAAAAACTATTCTGGCGATATGATGAATTTCCAGAATGGTGCAGCTCTTGCAGCTGAAGACGGCATTAAAGTTGATTATGTCAAAGTTGCAGATGACATTGCAGTCAAAGACAGCCTCTATACCGTGGGCCGTCGTGGTGTTGCGGGCACAGTATTTGTGCATAAGATTGCAGGTGCAGCAGCATCAAAAGGTTTAGAACTTACAGAAGTAAAAGCGATAGCTCAAAAAGCTGCAGACAACGTGATTAGCCTTGGTTTTGCTTATAGCTCATGTACCGTTCCAGCCAAAGGTACACCAACATTCACATTGACAGATGACGAGATGGAATACGGCGTTGGCATCCACGGTGAGCCGGGCATCCGCCGTGAAAAAATCCTGCCATCTAAAAAAATGGCGCAGCGCATTGTGGATGACCTCTTCCTCGACCGCCCCGACATGCAAGAAGTCGCAGTTTTGGTGAATGGTTTTGGCAGTACACCGCTGCAAGAATTGTATGTGTTTAACCATGACGTATGCGGACACTTAGCACGTAAAGGCATTAAAATTTACCGCACCTTTGCCGGCAACTACATGACCAGCATCGACATGAACGGCGCATCGGTATCGCTATTGGCGCTGGATGATGAGCTAAAAACTTACTTAGACGCAGCAGCCAATACCCCAGCCTTTAAAATGGATGGCTCTCCTGCGCTCCAGCTTGAATTTTCACATCAAAATGCTGCCACAGAACATACAGTCAATACCGATGTAGAAACCCATCCTGAACATGCTGTGATCAGCAATGAACAATTCAGGATTGAAAATATGCGCTATGTGGTCGATGTCATGTCTGCCTGCATCATTAAAAATGAAGTGCCATTTTGTGAATTAGATGCCCATGCGGGTGACGGCGACTTCGGTATGAGCGTGGCGAAAGGCTTTAAGCAATTAAAACGTGAATGGCAAAGCCTGATTCAAACGGAACGCATGGACGAGTTTTTAATGAACGCTTCAATGATTATTATGGAACATTGCGGCGGTGCATCAGGCCCTATCTGGGGTTCAGCTTTCCGTGCTGCGGCTAAGTCGATTCAAGGCAAAACAGTTTTAAATACCGTAGATTTTGCAGAGATGCTACAAGCAGCGGTGAAAGGCATTCAAACCACAGGTGAGCGTTCATTTGGGCGTGGCGCTGTGGTCGGTGATAAAACCCTGATTGATGCACTTGTGCCATGTGCAGATTCATGGTCTACCAATACAGATAAAAGCTTTAAAGAAAACTTTGTAATGGGTGCAAAAGCTGCTGTACAAGGTGCAGAAAGCACTAAAGCGATTGTGGCGCGCATGGGCCGCGCAGGTACGGTCGGTGACCGTAGCTTAGGCTACCCAGATGCAGGCGCACACGGTTTAGGCGTAATCTTTACTGATATTGCTGAACATTTGAAATAATCTTCAGCTATTAAAAAAGCCCTGATCATTCAGGGCTTTTTTAAGAATCGATCACTAACTAGAATTTATCTGTTCACTATAGTGATCTCAACCACATTCAAATGATGCATCATTTCCCGAATCAAAACAAAATAAGCCCATAGCTTAAAATCATTCTCAGCTTTGTCCGCATAATATTCCAGCCGCTCCACCCACTCATTAAATGCATGCTCCAGCATGCTACGGTCTATGTGTTTCACGTCATTGAAAAACAGCGCAGACAGCTGCCGCATATATACATCAGAAGTTTGTGCAATGCGCTGGGAGTGATAATCCAGTTTCAGCTGTTCCAGCAGCGCTTCAATCACATCAATCATCTTTTCAATGGCTAAGGCATCCATACGGCCAAAACGCACGCTTTGCGTAACGATATAATTCAGGCCAAAATCAAGCTGAAGAAGCTGATCACTCAGCTGAAGCTCAATTTTTTCTGAACTTATAGCAAATATCAAATCTTGCATCTAGATCCTCTCCTACCCGCATTATGCACTAGACGCGAGATTAAGCTCCTGAAAGTGCCGTACCTGATTTCGCCCCTGCTGTTTTGCCAAATATAAAGCCTGATCAGCCATGCGTGTAATTTCTTCAGGGGCTGCGCCTTCTTGCTCAATTGCCACACCAAAACTGGCGGAAATTTTCAGTACCTGCCCATCATTCAAATGGATATCCATCTGAGCAATTTTACTGCGGCAGCGCTCCGCAATTTCCAATGCGCCGTCCAAATTACAGCCCGACAGCACCAAAGCAAATTCTTCGCCGCCTAAGCGGCCAACCACATCATTGCCTCGCACCGCAGCATGCAATATCGCCCCAACTTGACGCAGCACTTCATCTCCAGCTTCGTGTCCATAGCTATCATTAATTTGCTTAAAATGATCTAAATCCAAAATAACCAAAGCATAAGCACTATGCTGTTTATGATAAATTTTCTGCAAATGATCATTTACATAACGGCGGTTATACACATTGGTTAAGCCGTCAATTTGGCTCAGCACTTCAATTTTCTTTTCACGGCGCCGCCACTGCGACAGCAGAACCTCAAAAAACACCGCAGACACAAAAAGTATGGGGGTATACAGCACTACCATACTATTGATCCAAAACGTATTTTTATAAAAAGCGCTGTGATCTAAGGCATCGCTGAATAGCGGCGCATAGGGAATAATGTCAATCTTGGTTAAATAACAGATGGCCACCACCACCACGGCCACAATCACCATAATGCTGTAAATGACTTTGGGCTGATACAGCACAAAACCAATCAATAAAATGTTGATAATGCCCGCCATGGCCGCAGGACTGTAAATACCGACATAATGCGCCGAGAATATCAGCTGCAGTCCAAAATACAGCGGAATGAACCAGCCCATAAACAGCCTGAATTTTTCATAGTTATGAAAAATATAGGCAATCAGCAGTACGCAAAAAGTCAGCACAATTTGCGCGTATGAGGTCAACAGCCGCAAGTCATAATAATTGTCGTTCAGCCAAATACGGTTATCTGAATGATACGTCGTGACGTACCAAAGCAAATGCCCGCTCATAATGGCCAAAGCAAACAGCAGCAGCATGATGCCTTTATAAAAGTCCGGCCAATAGATAATGACATCGTCCGTTTCAAAAATATGAAATCTGAGCTGCTGCCATAATTTTCTTAAATTATTTTTCAAAACATCCGCTCATCCATATGATGATTGATCTAGATAGGCATACTTCCGCATGTATCCGCTCTTCTTTTTCTCTGGATTTAATTGGTCTTGTTTATTTTAGGATTAATTATACGATTGAATTAAATCAGCCGATATTTTTATCGGCTGACTGGCGCTTCCACTTTTTTCTCAGCGTCTGTCTACAAATAAAATGCCATCTAAATGGTCTACCTCATGCTGCACAATACGCGCTGGAAAGCCTGAAAATTGCTGTTCAATCTGCTGACCCTCTAAAGTGCTGTAGCGCACCAAAATCTCTTGCGCACGCGCCACACGTCCGCGTTCATTGGGCACGCTCAGACAGCCTTCTTCACCCCAAACGGTCTGCTCAGACATAGACAATATTACTGGATTGACCATGAATACCGCATCCATTTCAGGCGCATCGGGATAGCGTAAATTTGGACGCGACGCCACAATAATCACCCGCTTAGACACATATACCTGCGGCGCGGCAATCCCCACGCCGCTGCGCTCCAGCATGGTGGCCTGCATCGCCTGTACTAAAGCCTGCAGCCAAGGACTGCCAAACTCCTGAGCAGCAACAGGCGCTGCAATTAAATCTAAAATTGCGTCTCCGCGCTGTGCGACGGGCAATACAGTATCCATACATCACCTCCCTCTTATCCTAAACAGCAGTACTTGTGCTGAAAAGTCTCTGAATTTTTTACATTCTTTAATCATAGCTTAAGCTTCATCCGTTACAACGGTTCCTTCTGCGCTATTTTTCATATTCTTAGATAAATGCCTTATGTTTGATTGGTCTTCTTTGGTGCAGCATTATGGCTATCTGGCGGTTTTAATCGGTTCTTTTTTTGAAGGCGAAACCGTGCTCATGCTCAGCGCATATGCCGTACAGCAGCATCTCCTGTCGTTCTGGCCCTTGGTCGGCATTGCCATGCTTGGCGGCTTTCTCGGGGATCAATTTTATTATGCCCTAGGCTATAAATACGGCTACAGCTTTATCCGCAGCCGGCCTAAACTGAACAGCAAATTTAAACGCGCCAGCCTGCTTATTGTGCGTTTTCCTACCCTGTCCATTTTACTCATGCGCTTTTTGTGGGGACTGCGTACCATCATTCCCATGAGTTTTGGCATTTTGCGCTATCCTGCTCTGCGCTATAGCCTGGTCAACCTGTTTGCCAGTTTTATTTGGGCCTTTGTGGTTATAAGTGTTGGGCTGCAAGTCAGCCATTGGCTGCATGTGTTTTGGCATATGCTTCTGCCCAATCAAAGAAAGATCATCATTATGCTTGCGGTGATCAGCTGTATTGTCATTGCCCGTCTAATTTACGGCAAAATTGTGAAGCCTCAACACTGCCCCGAATAATACAGCACTCATCTTGCTGCATCATGCTGCGCCATTTATCTGTTTCAATTTCTCTTTAAGGCAGGCTTCATCAATCTCAGCTATATCTGCAATTATTTGGAGATGCATCAATGGATACCACGGCATTATTATTGGGCGTTGTTTTCAGTTCTATAGGCTTAGGCTATTGTATGTATGGCAAAAAGCAGCAGCACACGTCTGCGCTGATTTGCGGAATTGCTCTGATGATTTATTCGTACTTTTTTGACAGCACCGCCGCCATCATTGCGCTTGGCCTGATTTTTATGCTGCTGCCTAAATTTGTTCGGATTTGATGCCGCATCCTGCCAAATAAACAATAATATAAATTTTATTATTTGATAAAAAAAAGTTATTCACCATCCAATAAAGATTGATTATTCAACAATTTCTCAGTTTATTAAAATTGCAATTATTGATAGCCAACCCGCGCATGGTAAATTTACATGGACGTACAGCCACGTTTAAGCAATGAAGATAAACGCACGCTAGGACTCTCCTCCTTAGGCGGCGCTTTAGAATTCTATGATTTTGTCATTTACGTTTTTTACGCCAAAATTATTTCTGAATTATTTTTCCCCAGCACCCTCAGCCCATTTTGGGCCATGCTGAATACCTATGGCATTTTCGCTGCAGGCTATTTTTTCCGTCCGCTGGGCGGTGTAGTCATGGCGCATTTTGGCGACTTGGTCGGCCGCAAGCGTCTATTCAGCCTGTCTATTCTATTAATGGCATTGCCAACCTTAATGATTGGTGTGATGCCCACCTTTGAAACCATTGGCTATGCTGCGCCATTACTGCTGCTGCTCATGCGCGTGGTGCAAGGCATTGCCATTGGCGGGGAAATTCCTGCAGCATGGACTTTTGTTTCTGAACATGTGCCTGAAAAGAAAATTGGGATTGCCAATGGCTTGCTGACTGCAGGCTTATCGCTGGGTATTTTGCTGGGCGCGCTCATGTCGCTGTTTATTTCACTCAAATTCAGTGAGACGGAAATTCATGACTGGGCATGGCGTATTCCATTTATTGTGGGCGGTGTTTTTGGCTTTGTAGCGCTGTATCTGCGCAGCTATTTAAAAGAAACCCCTGTGTTTAAAGCCATGCAGGAAAAGAAAGCTTTAGCCAAGGAACTGCCGGTAAAGCAAGTCCTAGCAGAACACAAAACTGCCGTGATTATTGGCATGCTGTTTACCTGGTTCTTGACGGGCTGCGTGGTGGTCTTAATTTTGGCGATGCCGAATTTACTCACAGGCGCTTTTGGCTTCGAACGTGCAGATGCATTTAAGATGCAAAGTGCGGCCATTGTCATGCAGATGGCGGGCTGTATAACCGCGGGCCTGCTGGCAGACCGTTTGGGCGCTGGCAAAGTCATGCTGTTCGGTTCTTTAACTGTGGCTGCGCTGGCAGCGGTGTTCTACAACAGCTTAGGCCATGTCGAAGCCTCTACCGTATTTATGCTGTATATGCTGCTGGGTTTCAGTTCAGGAACCGTGGGTATGGTGTCTTACAGTATGGTCAAGATGTTCCCTGCACAAATCCGTTTCTCGGGCATTTCATTTTCATACAATCTTGCCTACGCAATTGCAGGCGGTATTACCCTGCCGCTGGTGCAGTGGCTGAGCGCTTACAGTAAAATTGGCGCGCTGTACTATGTTTGGGTAGTCTGCTTCGTCGCATTCTTCACAGCGCTGCTGTACAGATCACGCTTTGAAAAGCAGGCGCAGCCTGAAAGCTCAATTGCTGAAAGCAGCCGCTAAAAAGGCAAAGCTTTAACATAAAAAAAGAGCGGATGATCCGCTCTTTTTTTCCTCTGCTGCAAAATCATCCTTGAATCTGCAGCAGAGGAAGGCACAACACTCACATCAAAACTGATTTTTAAATTTTAGTTCATTAAATTTTTGCGCAGCTCATCTTCTACAATTTCAATTTCCAGTTCGCTAAAACGGCGGATTTCACCTTCCGCATGCTTTTCCAGCATCCCGCCAATCAAAGGTACTTTAACCTTGACAGTCCATTGCAGTTTTAACTCAATTTGCGAATCATCGCCTGTCACACTGCGCTGGCAGCTGGCTTCTAAAGGCAAATTCGGGTCTAAAGTCACCACAGAGGTCAGTTTCGCTAAATCACTGACATCTGTGCGTTTTAAACGGAACGCATCTTTTAAGAATTTTTTGGCAATATCCGGAATATTGACTTCTAAATTATAGGCGCGCTTAAGCGTGTAAATGTCGCCATTTTTTTTTGATTCTAAAATTTCTAAGTTTTCACCTGGGATACGCTTGCATACAGCTTCATGCATTGAAACATCTGCAGCAATGCGTTTAAATTCATCCAATGAAACGCCTTTGATTGCAGCATTTACTGTAAATTGATGCGCCATTTTGCTTTCCTATTCAAAATTCTCTAGTTGTTTTTATTGCTTTGCACCGCAAGGCTAAGCGCATTAAATCCTGTTGCTTTGCTGCTGTCATTGACTCAAATGCACGGATTCTAGATATGGATGCCATACGCATCGTTAAAAATTGCTGCTTCAAAATACAGCGCAAATAATTGAATAAAGCATTTAGGCAATATGCTGGCTGCTACGCTTTAGCCCATTCCATTCATAGGTCACAGACAAGTGCTGCGCCGCGTAATCAATAAACATGCTTTGCGCTTTGTATTCTATGCAAATGCAGTATTCTTCAGCGCCATCATCCATCCCCGTCGCAGACCACTGTGTGCCCGTGGGAAACTGCTGCAGCCACGGCGCCTGATAGAAATCACTGATACAGTCAAAATTTAAAAAATGTTTAGGGCGCTGCAAAATATCTAATGCCAATGCATCGAATTTTTTCTGCTGCTCATACTGAAAATCAATCAGCATTGCTTAATTCCTCCCTGTTCAAGACTTCAGCCTACCCGCATCTGCGGGGTTCGCAGCACAATGCATCATATTCAATTTCATTGTCTAGATTGCATCAGCGTTCAATCCTGCATGGAAAGGATCTCTTTCCAGTATTTTTATCAATAATACAGTCACGCTTTGCGCATTGACAGTTTTCCATGCAAGGTCTACATATGAAATCAGTATAAATAACCAACAACACAGCAGGCACAGCATATGATTCTGCATGATCAAAACAGCGCATCTAATCAAAGCCAGAACGGTAAAATCAGCCGTGAAATCCGCGGCAGCATTATGCTGATTGGCTTAGACCGGGCAGATAAGCGCAATGCCTTTGACAGCCATATGATTAATGATTTGTCTTTGGCGCTGACAGAATATGAAGATAACGCCGCACTGCGCTGTGCAGTGATTTTTGCGCATGGTGAGCATTTTACTGCAGGTTTGGACTTGCTTGAATTGCAGCCCAAACTGGCCTCGGGTGTTTTCGATTTCACTGCGCAGCAGATTAATCCTTGGGGAACCAGTTCCCGCCAGCGCCGCAAGCCCATCATTGCCGCAGTGCAAGGCTACTGCTTTACGGCAGGTATTGAATTGATGCTCAATGCAGACCTCGTCATTGCGCAGGACAATTGTCAATTTGCGCAAATGGAAGTGCAGCGCGGCATTCTGCCTTTTGGCGGTGCAACTGTGCGCTTTGTACAGGCTGCCGGCTGGGCCAAAGCCATGCGCTATTTACTGACGGGCGACAGCTTTGATGCCCAGACAGCGCTCGATTTAAATCTGATTAATGAAATTACCTCAGCTGCGCCATTGGCGCGCGCAATTGAACTGGCAGAACATATTGCCCGCGCAGCGCCCCTAGCGGTACAAGCCACTTTGGCATCCGCACAAGATGGCGTATGGCATGGCCCAGAAACTGCCTTTCAGCATTTACAGCAGCATCTTGGCCCCTTGCTGCATTCACAGGATGCTCAAGAAGGCGTAAAGGCCATGATTGAACGCAGAGCGCCGCAATTCACAGGCAAGTAAAAAGCTTTTAAGCGGTAAAATAAAAGATTTATCTTATAAAAATAAAGAGGGATGTTGAGATGGAACAAAATATAGCGCGCAGCAGCATTGAAGCGCAAACCATTGCATTCAGCGCTGCCGATGGCTATCCGCTGTCTGGAACGATGTATGCTGCAGAAAACCCGCATGCCAGCATCATCATTTCCAGCGCCACAGGTGTGCCGCAAGGTTTTTACCGCCGTTTTGCAGAATATGCCGCAGAGCAAGGCTTTCAGGTCTTGAGCTTTGATTACCGCAGCATAGGCGCATCTGCTCCCAAAAGCCTCAAAGGTTTTCGCATGTCTTATTTAGATTGGGGCCGCCATGATCTGAGCAGTGCAATTGATCTCTTAGCCAAGCAAGACTTGCCGCTCTATATGATTGGACATTCCTATGGCGGGCAAGCGCTTGGGCTAACACGCAATCATCAGCTGGTAGACGCCATGCAGTGCTTTGGTACAGGCGCAGGCTGGCATGGCTACATGCCTTGGCGCGAAAAAATGAAGGTTCAGGTCATTTGGAATATAGTCTTTCCACCCATGGCTGCTGTCAAAGGCTATTTACCATGGAGCACATTAAATATGGGGGCAGATTTGCCGGTCGATGTGTATCGCCAATGGCGCAAGTGGTGCAAGAACCCCACCTACTTTTTTGCAGATCCTGAACTTCAAGACTTAAAAAAACAATTTGCTCAAGTTCAAACGCCGATCTGTGCCCTATCTGCATTGGATGATGACTGGGCGCTGCCGGCTTCACGGCATGCATTTATGCAGCATTACAGCAATGCACCCATGCAATTCATAGATTTAAAAGCGCAGGATTACGCCTTAAACAGTATTGGCCACATGGGCTACTTTAGAAAAGGCGCCGAACAGCTCTGGGATCAAGTGCTGCAGCAGTTTAAATCTATGCACAGCGCTATAGCATAGGCACGGCATTCTGCATAAAAAATGTTAATTAAGCTGAATCCAATAATCCCTTCTGTTTTATGTTCGCAACAAAATCAGCCGCAGTATATCTGCGGCTTTCGCTATGCAGAACTGAAATACTCAGTTTAGCAATACAGGCTTAAAGGCATAAAAACAAATCATCCATTCACAGGGTAAAACAGGCAGCAAAAGCTTAGCTCAAACTGTCCTGTGTACGGATCTCATGTTTATGTTCGTCGCCAAAACGGTCTACATGGGCATAAAAAACGCCATATTTCCCTACATAATATTCCAAAGACTGATCGTAAAAAGTCCAATAAATTGACCATTCATCTAAGTCCATTTTTCGAATTTGGGTTTTGGAGCTGACGGGCATTTTTCTAAACACTTGAGCCTGGACCTGCTCTGCTTCCGCTATATCATGCATTACTGTTTCACTCATGAATATTTCAGCAATGTTATCAAACAGCTGCTGCTCATAGGCATCGACCTCAGCCACGCTGTCCACTTCACGGACAGGCTCAGCCTCTGTCAGGCTGGCGCGTTTTTCTGGCGCCTGATATTTTCGCCATTTTTTGAGCATATTTTGGGTTTTATAAATTTTTTTGCCGATAACCCACGCAGAAATAAGCACAATCAAAACGCATAACATCAATAATAGTTTGACCATAACTAAATCCCAAACACGGTTTAATTATATTTTTAAGGAGTATAGCACGGCAAAACTGAATATTTTTCAAACAATTCATTTAGGCTTCTGGCAGCGTTTTTGACTGAATGAGAAAAACTTTCAGCGGCTCTCTATTTCCTTTTTTTCTTGTTTTGCCCATCCATCAACGGATTAGATCAATACAGCAAGGTACTGGACGGGTAGTTTTTAAACGAATATGATCAATCGCATTAGAAAAATGAAATTTCACATATTTCTCATTCCGTGAAGTACGTCACATACTGGCTTGATGCGATTAAACTATTGAAACAAATTGAAATCAAACTCCGTCATTTCTGCTGAAATGCTTCGAAAATGCATCATAAAGCAACATTATTCATCTATTCTAGTATGAGTTTATCTTCTGAAATGTATCCTGTTTTTCAATTCAGTTCGAAATAAATATGATACGTGAATCAAGGATTGAAGATATTCCCGAAATTATTCGGGTCATTCACGAAAGTGTCCGCTCGTGTATTCAAGACCATCAGCGCAATGAAAGCGCCATCCAAATCTGGCTGGAAAAAACCAATCAAGCCAATCTGATGCTCTGGCTGCTGTATAACGACAGCTGGGTATATATCGATCAAGAACGAATCGCTGGCTTTATTTTAGTGAATGATCAAGGAAAAATTTTACTGAATTATATTCACCCAGCAATGCAGCAGCAAGGCATTGGCACAGCGCTGCTAATGAATATGATTGATTCTTTGCGTGAAAAGAAAATTCCGCAAGTGAGCTTAAAAAGCACCTATACCGCTTTGCCTTTTTATAAGAAATGTGGCTTTCAAAGCCCTCAAACTTTAGCGCCTGAAACTGGCGCAGCCACAACGCATTTAGTGAAATACTTGGCTTAAATCAGACGGCTTTCTTCACTCTATGCCGCTTTCAGCTGGTCGCGGCCAGCCTGCTTCGCCTCATACAATTTTTCATCTGCCGCCCGCATCAATGCGTGTATATCGGCATAGGGCTGTTCATTGTCCATGCAGGACATTCCCATGCTGACCGTCACATACGTTTTACTGTCGCCGCGCCTGCAATGCTCCAGCTGCGCATCACGGACTGCGTTCAGAACTTTAGTCATGAGATCTACTGAGACCTGCAGGGGCACATTCTGCACCACTATGGCAAATTCTTCGCCGCCATAGCGCGCTAAAAATGCTGAGGGCGGTAAAATGCCGCCAATCACTTGCACCAGCTGCTTTAAAACTTCGTCGCCCTTCAAATGACCGTAATAATCGTTATAATTTTTGAAAAAATCCACATCAATCATGGCAAACACTAAAGTGCCGTGCCGTAAGCGTTTCGTTTGCGCAAAACGCTCCTGTATTTCATCATTAAGCGCACGGCGGTTATAAGCCCCCGTCAAAGCATCTATTTTTACCTGCTGTTCCAATTTGGCATTCAGCTCATGCAGCTGCTCTGTCCGCGCTTTGACTTTCTGATCCAGCAGACGGTTCAGCTCCATCAAATTATTATTCAGCATTTCAGTATGATAAGTCTGATATGCATAATTTCGCGACTGCTGAAACATAATCAGCAGCGCATATAAACTGGTGGATACAAAGGACAAATTGACCGAATCAATCCAATTCATCATCAGCAGAAAATCATTTAAAAAAGTGATGCACAAGAAAATGACTGCGCATAAATTCAAAATGGAATATGGCTCTTTAAATTTTAAAGTCTGATAAAAGCCATAAATAAAATTGGCTAAAACCATTAAGGCATATATTGAGCAGAACAGCGCCAATCGCTCAAAAATTTCCGGCTGGGAAAATGACGTCACTCCTATATTCAACGCCAGCAGCAGCATGGCCGCTTGAAAATTTAGCCGATGCAAATAGCGAGGATTCAGTAAATGAATATACGTAATAAAAAAAATGATGCTGAAATAGGTAAATAAATATTCTAAACGAACGCCCCACAGCCAGTTAATATCCACCACGGCGGTATAGGCATAGGGCGCTGAGAAAAAGTTATGCAGCGCCAAAAAGATAATAAAAATTCCGAAGACCAAAATACTTTTGGAATTACGTTCTTTGGAGCCTCGGAACAGCGCAAACAGAATGGTAAATAAACCCACGCCCAAAATCGCCCCGCACACCACCCCTATACTCATCATCAATTGCTGATATTCGCGGTTAATGGTTCGCGCCAAACCGATGCGCATCGGGTTTTCCAAACCGCCATGCAAAGATGAATAGTTTGAAACCTGAATGGCTAACGTAAAGTATTCTTTATCGGTAATAAAATAAGCAATGCGCGGTGCATTTTCAGAGACTTGGCTTTGCTCATCTTTGCTCACTTCCCCAACACGAATCAGAAAGTCGCCATTTAAGAAGAACTTATATGCCCCGTACTGATTAGGTACTTTAATTGCAATACGGCGCCCGACAAACTCTTTCGGCAATTTAAAATAGCCGACATAAGTGCCGTAAGTTTGATTATTTCCAGCAACTTCTTTTAAAGATGCAGGTAAAAATACCGTTTGTGGAGTAAGTTTTTGACTGGGTCCTTTTAAAAAGGCTTGCGGATAATACTGCCATTGGCCATTGAGCAGCGAACTGCTGTTTTCGCTAAAATGCACTTCATTAATATTTTCGCGATTTTTTTCATAAAATGACGCCGGCGCAGATTCATATTGCGCAAACACAGCGGTTTGCCCAAAAATCATCATCAAGCTCAGCAGCAATAATCCTTGAAAAATACGGATCGCATCATGCAAATAACGCAAAACATCGAGTTCCTAACGCTTTTATATCACTCAATGTAAAATGAAAATTTATGATTTCCAAATACTTTTTTATTTTTTTGATTAACAGCATCCTTGCCGTTAATAAACCCCAGCGGATTAAATATTAATCACGGGTTTTGACATCAAATAATTCAATTTCAAAAATCAAATTAGAGTTCGCTGGAATAATATTGCCCATTTTGCGAGAACCGTAAGCCAAATGCGCAGGTACAATCAGTTTGCGCTTACCGCCGACTTTCATGCCCATAATGCCTTGATCCCAGCCTTTAATTACACGGCCAGTACCAATGACGGTTTCAAAATAACTGCCGCGGTCAATGGATGAGTCAAATTTTGTGCCGTCTTCCAGCCATCCAGTATAGTGCGTCGTAATCAAAGCGCCTTTCACCGCTTCTTTACCTTCACCAATTTTTAACTCAATAATTTCTAATTCGTTCGACATGTCTGAATACCTTTGCCTTATCACAACCAAATTACATTATAAACATTTCTCAGTTTTCAGCATGCAGCCGCCTGAAGACGCTTTACAGCTGATCTGAAAGAAACGCTTACTGCAGCTGTTCCCACTCGATCACGGCTTGAGCTGTATCGCCGATGAGCGTCCACTCGCCATCCATTACATTTAACTGCAGCTGCATGGTACGTTCGCACAGTGCCTGAATCGCTTCTGTGGTTGCCAAAGACAATTTCCACACTTCTAAATTTTTCAATGTTTTCAGCTTGCTGTTGCGCTTATACCATTCATCTACTGCAGTACCATAAGTCACAATGACCACTCGGCTGCAGCGCGCACAGGCTTTTTTCACTTTGTCTTCGTCTGGACTGCCCACTTCAATCCATTTTTCCAACTGGCCTGTTAAGTCTTTTTGCCAAAGTGCAGGCTCATCGGTTTCAAATAAGTCTTTGGTAAATTCTAAAGCTTCATCCGCATAGCGGGCATAAGCCAAAATGCGCACCATCAAACGTTCAATTGTTTCTGATGGATGCAGCGCCATGGTCAACTGGTAGTCACCATACTGATGCACATCCATATTGGCTATGTTCAAATCTGCTTTATAAATTGTAGCTTTCAGCGCCATAGAAAAAGTCCTCAAATTTGGCGCATAGCATACCCGATTTAGACCGTCTTGACGCATTTTGGCGAAGTTTTTGCATCAGTAGAAAAGTGAAATAATCACTCGGGAGAACAATATGGAAACAACAGCCTGAGTTGAAGTTATAAGTAACTTTGGCATCAATGCGTATTCTTATTTTACTGGATAGCTCATTCCACAAATAAATGAGCAGACATTCCGATCCCACTTGAACACCACTTTTCTGGGGGGTAAAATGGATTTCGTATAAGAGATTTTATGTTAAATCTATTTTCAGAATAATAATTTAGTTTATCTTAGTGAAGTTAAGAAATTATCAAAACTATCAGATACTTCTACTAATTTTAATTTGGGTTGTTCATGTTGATCTTTGATATATTGATCATGGTACATAAGAACTACTTTAGGATGATTGACGTCAGATCTGTAGTCAAATCCGATATAGTCACCACAACCATTTAGTCCAAAGACGACTATCCTATCATGGCCATATATATCCTGATCTTGACAGTTTTCAATATCATCACCTCCTCCCCCTTTCCCAAAACAACAAAAGGCTATGCCAGATTCTCCAACTTCATTGTTGGAATCTAGATATTCAAAGCTATTCTCCATAAATTGCACTCCATTGTGGGAAGCAATCAGCTTTTTATAACTTAAAGGAAAATTAATTTTATTATCGTGCTCAAAACTCTCGATGACCTTTATGTCGATTGGTCCAAAGTCATACATAATATTTAAGTTCTGATAAGGCATATGATTATTTTACCTGCTAAGAATAACGAAATTTCGTATAACAGCCATATATGTTAAATGGGTTTCTATACGATCCACCTTTTAAACTCATTAGCTATAAATTCATAGGCATCACTTTCTTCTTTCGAAGAAAATATAAGTTCAGCTTTATCCCTCTCAGTGTAATAAACACACCACTCTGTTTTTTGTTTTAAGACACTAATACATTCAGAGTTCTTGATTTTATCAAAAGAGTAACTGATGTGATGAACTCGCAGATGCTCTAATTATTTAATTAGCTCATTTCTAGTCATTACAATATGCTTAATTATTAAATATCCCTAAAATTAACATAATACACGTTATACGAAATCATCTTAATTAATAAATTTCAGTATCTTATGTCAACATAAAAGCTCACATCTACTGATCTGAGCTTTTTTTTTATTGATTGATCACGTTTCACGCCTACTATTTAAACAATGTTCCACGACTTTATGCAGTCTCGTTAAACTCCAACTTAAAACATTGATCAAATGAAAATGAATGCGAATGCTATAACGGCAGCGTAAATCACTCTCCCCTACAGGTTATTTTTGCTCTTGATCCACGCGGCAATTCATTAGCAAACTCTCAAACTCCAGCCAAGCACGTTCCTGCAGATAAATAATTTCCAGACGGTTATCAATGCTTTCTTCAGCACTCTGATAGTTAAATTGTTCAGGATTAAAATTAAAGCTTTTCCAGCCCTGATTGGTTTGAAAGATGCCTTTAATACGCAGCCAGTCTTTTTGCTCACAAAGCAAATCCAGCAAATCATAAAAATCGAAGACCCAACGCTTAGGCATTTTCCAGCCTGCTACACTATAGCCCTGCGCAGTTTCAACATAATGATATGGCAACTGCTTAATTTCAGGCATAGCTTCGCCTGTATTAAACAGCTGCTGAACCCGAAGCAAAGGCTGAATTTTTCGCGGTGTTCCTGCATAAGGCAAATCGATGTCCGAAAGTGTGAGCTGCCCCATCGCTGTTTTAAGCCATATTTGCTGATAAGGCTGATACTCAGCTTGCAATAACTCAAGCGCCTGTTCATCGGCATGATTCATTTGGTCTGCATGTGAAACCGCAATTATTTGCGCAGCTTTCAGCTGATCAGCATATAAGTTTTGTTTTGACCATTCACTGTCGTGCAAACGTGAACCATCCACAACAGTCAGCAAAGCACGCATGTTCAAATGCGGCTGCCAATGCGGTTCAGTTAGCTGCTCCAGCAGCTGCGCAGGATGGCCTAAACCTGTCGGCTCAATAAACAAACGGTCTGGCTGATTTTCAGAAAGCAGGCGTGACAAAGCAATCTGCATTGGCATTTGACTGCTGCAGCAAAGGCAGCCGCCCAAAAGCTCTTTCACCGCATAGCCTTGATCCTGCGGCAGCAGCTGCTGATCAACCCCAATCTGCCCGAACTCATTCATCAGCACAGCCCACACTTCATTTTCAGGTTTTTGGCTCAGCAAATGTTTGAGCAGCGTGGTTTTACCCGCACCCAAAAAACCAGAAATAATATGAACGGGAATTGCCTGAGATGCTGTAACGAGCTTCAAAAGAATACCTGCGAAGAAGGAATGAAAGAACTGAATTGTACAGCTGGACCACCCTGTGCTGACAAGTCTATGAACAGCTTATTCTGCAGCGCTTAAAAAATATTGTGCTGTTTGACAGTCATGAACTGACTGTATTGACACATTTGCTTCATATTGAGGTCTATCTGCAATGAAATCTTACATTTATTTGTCTGCCAAGCCTGTTCATTTCGCTCGTCATTACCCGCTTTTGTAACAGCAGCGTTACTGCCGCTGTGCTGAATACTGAAATTCGAAATATCTGCATACATTTTAGGCAATCATTTCAGTTTTTTATTCACATAAACCAACAAAATAAATTCAAATACCTTTGTTCTGTAACTCCTTTATTAAGCTTTTGCTGCAATCATTGCCTGCATCCGTTTCGGCTTTTAGCATGGGTTCCTATTCATATTGAGAGTGATGCTCAATGTGAATATCAAATCAAAATAGATATTAAGGAATGCCAAAATGAAATTAACTCAAATTTTACTTGCTTCAACTTTAGCTGCTGCCGCTGCGACTACTTTTGCCGCTCAAGACACTCAGCCCGCACAGGACGAAAAAGTTGTTGTCAGCACCCAAGAACAGCCTGCTGGCACTGAAGCTGCTGCTGGCGCAACATCTGCGCAACCTGCATCAGAAGCTCAAGCGGATGCCTCTGCTCCAGCTCAGCCTGCACAGTAATGCACAGAATTTGACTCTGCTGACTTCACTGCATTAGATGCAGCTCAGCAGAGTCTGCAGGTCAAAACTGCTCCATGATGAAAAGCCCTCATCGTGTTTGACCTAAAATAAGACCAGCCAGCTGAAAATGCTGACTGGTTTTTTAAATGAATAAGCAATGAATCATAGTTATAAATGATAGATAAATCATCAAAGCCTATAAAGAATGACAAATCAAATTATTTAAAATCAAATAATTATAATAAATATCCTATTTTTTTAATATAATAAACACCTATTCCACCGACTTAGGCATAGCTTGCTGCATACCCCCATTTAGCCGTTAAATAATCTTAATGCGAAAGAATCGGATGTTTGCACATGAGCAATAAAGCAAATTTTACAGCTGAAGTAGCGATCATAGGTGCTGGCCCAGTCGGCTTAACCATTGCCAACTACTTAAGTAAGCAAGGCGTACAAGTCACTGTCATTGAACAGCTGGACAGTTTGATTGATTACCCGCGTGCAATCGGCATTGATGATGAATCATTGCGTACCATCCAATCTTTAGGTTTGGTTGATCAAGTATTGCCGCACACTACGCCTAACCACGCTATGCGTTTCTTAACGCCTAAAGGCCGCTGCTTTGCAGACATTCAGCCTTTAACGCGCGAATTCGGCTTTTCTCGCCGCAATGCGTTTATTCAGCCGCAAGTCGACAATGTCTTGCTGCAAGGCTTAAAACAATACGATAAAACTGAAGTATTGTTCTCTCGCCACTTAACAGAATTCTATCAGGATGCTTCTGGCGTAACGCTGAACATCACCAACAAAGAAGGCCAGCAGGAAACTGTTAAAGCACAGTACCTGATTGCCTGCGACGGCGGCAACTCTATTGTGCGCCGCACATTAAACATTGCCTTTGACGGTGAAACTGCGCCGAACCAATGGATTGTAATCGACATCGATAATGACCCGCTGGCGACACCGCATATTTACCTGTGCTGCGACCCTGTGCGTCCATACGTTTCAGCTGCGCTGCCTCACGGTATCCGCCGTTTTGAATTCATGGTAATGCCAGGCGAAACTCAAGAAGAATTGAGCAAGCCGGAAAACATTGCAAAATTACTGTCTAAAGTAATGCCGACGACTGACGGTATTGAAGTCATCCGCCAGCGTGTATATACCCATAATGCGCGTATTGCAGATAAATTCCGTGTAGACCGCATCCTGCTTGCAGGTGATGCTGCCCACATCATGCCTGTATGGCAAGGTCAAGGCTATAACAGCGGCATGCGTGATGCTTTCAACTTGGCATGGAAAGTGGCATTAGTGGTTCAAGGTAAAGCGGGTCCAGAACTTCTAGACTCTTACCAAATTGAACGTAAAGACCATGCAAAAGCGATGATTGACCTGTCTGTATTGGCTGGCCACGTACTTGCGCCGCCTAAAAAATGGCAAGGTTTTGTACGTGACGGTATTGCTTATGCATTGAACTACATCAAGCCAATTAAACAATACTTGCTTGAAATGCGCTTTAAGCCTATGCCGAAATACCATGATGGCGCGCTATTAGCCAACAATTCAAAAGACTCACCTGTCGGCAAAATGTTTATTCAGCCTGAAGTACGCTTAGCGACTGGCGAAACCGTATTGCTGGACGAAGTGATCGGCAATGATTTTGCCCTGATCGCTTGGGGTGTAGACCCGCAGTGGGGCTTATCAGATGCAACGATTAAACAATGGCAAAAGCTGGGTGTTAAATTCATCCAAGTGATTCCAGCGGTACAGTTCCAAAACGAAGCCCGCAAACAGCCTGAAGGCGTGATTACCATTGGCGATATTGGTACAGATATCCGCACTTGGTTTGGTAAAACATCTGAATCTGTTGTGGTGCTTCGCCCTGACCGCTTTGTGGCAGCGCTTGCAATTCCGCAGACTTTAGACCAAGTCAGCCAGCAACTGTTTGCTAAACTGCATGTAAAGTAATACTGCAGCTGCATAACCATTAAAAATTCTGATTGATTCAGAGGCCTGACCACGCACTATGCGTGGTCTTTTTTTGCCTGATTAAACTTGAAGGCTGTTTTAAGACCCTGCAGCAAAGCCTGTTTTATTTCACCAAAATAGAAACTATAAGCATGCTCTCCACGGCACTGAATTGAAAAATTCAGCTGTGTCTGCATGGATCGAAACCCTTTAAATTTGTCTTTATTCTGCTCTTTGCAGTAAGCCATATAATATCGGCAATCCGTATGCCGCCATAAATATAAGCTGCTGAACAATAATAAACTGGGCATTAAACGCTTATATCCATGCTGCTGCGCTGTAATCAGTCTGGATATTTCCACGGTTTGATCCAACTGCTGCGCAGCAATATGCGGGCTAAATTTCTGCGGCTCTATCCATTGCATCGATTCAAAGGGATAGCGATTAAAACGCACCACTGCCAAAATGCGTTCACGGTCTTGAACATAAAAGTGATAGGCACTTGCATCGTAATTGTCTTGCCCCTGCTCATTAAGAGTTTCAAGCATATAGGGCAATTGCTTCTGATACTCAGCTAAACGGAAGTCTAAAATACGCTGCAAGTCTGCTGGTGTTTCTGCGCATTTAAATTGTAAATTTTGGCGATTTTGACCTTTCAGAACAGCGTTTTTAAGCAATAGATTTATAGAATAATTAAACATGCAATATATTATAATAGTAAAGTAATTTATGTTTATAGCTTAACCAAACAACCGTTTTCAGGTCTTTGGCTATTTTTTACATTCATTTTATAAAACAAATATATAATTATAATATTTTAAATTAAATTTACTTATTAAAACCCAAATCCTTAATTTTAAAATTGAATTAAAAAGTCGCAATCAATTCTTAAACTTAGACAAAATACAGCTTATAAAGCACATAAAAGACTGATAAATGCAGCTTAATAATAAGCAATGACATCATTGAATACCCTGCAACCGCAAAGACCTCAGCTTTAGATGCAATGGTATTTTTGCTCAAGCCAAGCTTTGCCCCTGCTTAAAAATTAAAAAACATAGACTGAGCGTTCATTTTCCTGAACAAAGCGCCTAAAAGCCATTTTTTAAAGTTTCTGCAGCCACTCAATATCCTGCACAGAATCCCGCTTTTTAATCCGCTGAATAAAGGGATCAAACTCATCCAAATACGGTAAAAGTTTAAATTGCACCGCATAAGCAATCCAATACGCCAGATATAAATCTGCAGCCGTAAACTGCTCACCGGTTAAATACGGATTGGCCTGCTTCATCCCTTGCTTCAAAAAGGCAAATATAGAGGCTTCATTTCCCATGCTTAATGCTGAGTGGCATTTTTCAATTTGCGCGTCTGCCACCTGCAAGTATTGAATATCCATATATTCAGTCATTGGGCCATGACAGAAAAACAGCCATTTTAAATACTCACCGCGCATCGGATCATTCAAAGCAGGTGCTAAACCTTTTTCATGGTACTTATCCGCTAAATAAGCATAAATCGCCGCTGTCTCGCTGATCACAGCTGGACCATCCACCAGACAAGGCACTTTAGCCATCGGGTTGATACGCAAATATTCTTCATCTCGAATTTTGGCGTATTCCACTTCAATCATTTCAATGTCTTGTTCAATGCCCAGCTCTTTGAATAACGGCAGCAGTGTGTTTCCGCGGGATTGTTTATTGCTGTAGTACTTCATCGACATGATCCTTTTTTGTTCTTTCTCTAGCTTACAATTGATCAAAAATAGATCTGTATAATTTTTTTTATTTGTCTGGTGCTGTATTGATGCATAAAAAAGCCAGTCGATGGACTGGCTTGAATTAAATGACGGTTTTTAAAAGAACCCCATATAGAACTGCTCTTTCAAGACTTTTAAAATCAGTTCAATCGCTTCATTTTTTTTGTCTTTACGGTAGCTGGCATACAGTCCAATCATCGGGAGCGGCTCAATGGTGCTTTTCACCACAATTTTATCGCCCAAAAGCGGAATCACATACGACGGAACCAAACTCCAGCCCACGCCCATGCCCACCAAATTGACATTCAGCAAGACGTTAGTGGAGTACTGCACCACATTCACATTGAGCTTCGACTGCTTGAAAAACTCTTGAATAATGCGGTACAGCTCAGGCGAAGAATGTTCATCGCTGACAATAAACTCTTGCTGATTGAAGCTTTTAATACTGATGTGACGCTGCGCCGCCTCAGGACAATCCTTTGGCATAATCAGTGCCAAAGGCTCGGTAAACACTTGGATCGATTCAATTTCTGCAGATTCTTCCGCATAGCGGGTAAAAGCGATGTCAATCTCGCCTTTGTGCAGCGCTTTCAGCTGATCAGCATCGGTTAAGCTATGAAAATGAATTTTCAGCTCAGGGAACTTGGCGCGGATATTGGGCATAATGTAGGGAAACACTTTCATTTCCGCTACAGGGACAAAGCCAATGTTCAGCTGCTCTTTGGTCAGATGCGCCACCTGACGCGCATCCAGCACCGCTTTTTCCGCATGCTCCAAACTTAAGCGCGCTTCTTTCAAGAATGCCTTGCCTTCTTCTGTCAGCTCAACCTTACGGTTTGAACGCTGCAGCAGCTGCACGCCAACTTCATTTTCCAAATCTTTAATCTGCTGGCTTAAAGACGGCTGCACCGTACACATGCGCTGTGCAGCTTTGGTAAAATTCAGCTCTTCTGCAACGGCTACGAAATATCGCAAATGACGTAATTCCACACTGCACCTCTAAGAAATAGTTGTTTGAACAGGCTTCTTTGCGCGCATCGATGCCTTATAAATAAACAGCGTTGCGATCACCATAACCGCACAGCTTAAATAAGTAAATTGATAGTCAAAGTAAGCAATCAATAAGCCCATCACCACAGAACCAACCGCCAGCCCAACATCAAACAGCGCAAAAAAAGTCGAAATGGCATGGCCCATGCGCTGCTTAGACACGGACTGAATCGCCAAAGTCTGCATGCAGGGAAAGAGCGAACCATACCCCATACCAATAAATACCGCAGATAGCCACAGCACCCATTGATTATCCATAAAACTGACAATCACCAGTCCAATGGCAAATGAAACAAAGGATGGATAAATGACCGAACTTGGCCCTTTACGGTCATACCATTTGCCAACCCAAGGACGCACCGCAATCATCGATACGGCAAAGACAATAAAAAATAAGCTGGCTTCCTTCAGCAAATGCTGACTGTCTGCAAAAGCCGTAATAAAACTGGTGATGCTGGAATAGGCAAAAGCCACCAGCAAAGCAATCAGACTGATGGGCAAGACTTTGACTTCAACAATATCGTGCCAGCCAATTTTAGGTTTTGGGGCATCTGCTGCAGGTGCTGTTTTCGGATTTTCATGCACATTCAGGGTCAGGCAAAAGACATAGCCAATGCAGGTCACAATGCTGAGCAACGCAAACAGCGTATTAAAACTGGTAAATTGAATCACCGTCAAAGCGATCAGCGGCCCAAACACCACGCCTAAATTGGTCGACATGACAAAATAGCCCATGCCCTCGCCTTTGCGCTTTTCGGGAATAAAATCATTCACGACAGGCACATTGACTGTCGTTAAAATACTGAACCAGAAGCCATGTAAAAAACGCACCAGCAGCAAGGACCATAAACTGTCAATCAGCAGATAACTAAATGCAAAAAGGACAAACAGCAGCCCTGCACCGCGTAAAGAACGTTTTTTTCCTAAGCGCTCCACAATTAAGCCCGAGAATGGGCGAATTGCAATGGATGACACCAGAAACAAGGTCAGCGCCAAGCCTGCTTCTTTGACCGTACCGCCCAAATCCTGCATGATGTAAATCGGCAGTACCGTGAGCATGGCAAAATAATAAATAAATAAAAATAAGTTATTGCACAGGCATAGCAAAAATGAACGGTTCCATAATTGCTCATTTAGCATCGCCTGCATTTGAGGTTCAGACATATGGCTCACACGTTCAAGTCCGTCTTAGACGGCACTGTTAGGATTGGCTGCAAAGCTAAGCCAACCAGCTGCTGAATATAATTCTGATCTGGCACACGGTTAAAAAAGATAATTTGGTAATGGATCGGGCCATACAGCATATCCAGCATCAATTCGAAGGGATAATCCGCAATAATTTCATTGCGCTCAATAGCTTGGCTAATCAGCTTGCGGGTCTGTTCACGGCGCGGCAGCAAATACTGCCGAAAAAATTCTCCTGCAGCTTCACGGTTTTCTGCCATGACCACCAGCAACGCCCGCCCAACATGCTGATTTAAAGCATTGGACAATTTCAGCAGCTGCTGATTCAGGTTGAACTCTAAAGACTGTTCATAATCCAAATCAAAAACAGACACCGTATTTTCTTTAAAGGCTTCGAACACCAAATCTGACTTATGCTTCCACCAGCGGTAAATCGTTGACTTGCCTACGCCTGCACGTGAAGCAATATCTTCTACAGTTAATTTACTGTAATGGCATTCAGCTAATGCATCATTCACCGCACGCAAAATACACTGTTTGCGGCGTGAGCTTTTTTCAGTTTCCTGAGTGCTCAGCCTGTCTTGAGCTAAATCTGATTGGGTCATACAGTATCCTTAAAGAATAGCCTGATATTACAAAACCACCAAAATACGAAACGATACGTATCGTTTTATTCTACGATGAAAATGCTGACGGCTCTAGCAGAATTGACCTGATGCGCATAAAACTTTAGTAGAATGCTCGGATTTAAAAGCCTTAAAATAAATCGTGCATAGATCACATTTTTGAACTATAAAGTAGATAATATCAAATATAAAAATAACTATTTAAACCGGATGTATTTTGCAGACTTAGGGGGGAGACACACATGTTAAAAGCAGCAGTACCTGCAAGTCTTTGCTTAATGCTTTTAAGTGCATGCAGCAATCCTGTGCCGCAAAACATGCGCAAATATGCAGGTACATGGAGAAATGACGACAGCAGTGTCGTTATCGAAATCAGTCCTGAAGGCAGATTGAAATACCGCTTAGTCGAGATTGATAACAAAAAATCAATACAGGGCAATATTCAGTCTTTAGACAACAGCATTATTCATATCGGCTACGGCCCCTTCAGTTCCAAATTTAAAGTTACCGCCGAGCCGCATCTGAATAACAATGGCATTTGGAGCATGACTGTAGACGGGCGCTACTTAAATCGCGCTCAATAAAAAACCGCCTTATGGCGGTTTTTTATATCAGCACAAATCAGCTCTGCGATGATTTTTTATAGATACTGCAAGACGGATGATGATTTTCCTGCAAGCGCGCAATTTTGCGCTGCTCTGCTGCTTCAAAACGGCAGCGTTTCCAGTCGTTATTCAAATTCAGCGCAGGGATCGGTTTTGGCTTGCCATCATCATCTACCGCAACCATAGTGAAGTAGCAGCTGTTTGTATGGCGCACAGTACGTTTCTGAATATTCTGCGCTTCTACACGGATGCCGATTTCCATAGATGTACGGCCGACATGGTTCACACTCGCTAAAAAGGTCACCATTTCGCCCACATGAATCGGCTCTTTAAAATTAACTTTATCGACCGACAGCGTAACCACATAACTGCCCGAGTAACGGCTCGCGCATGCATAAGCCACTTGGTCCAACAGTTTTAAAATTGTGCCGCCATGTACATTGCCAGAAAAGTTTGCCATATCAGGCGTCATTAAGACGGACATAGTTAACTCAGACTGATCTTCTAGGATCGGGGCAATTTGATCTAATGGGGACATCGCTTTTCTCTAGACTTTTGATGGACATTGATTAGTGTGATTATTATATCGTTTTTAACTCGAATAAAATGTTCGAATCGGCAAAAAAATCATCATTATTATTTATAGTGATTTAGCCATCATTCAATAAAATATATAGTAACTTAATTAAGCGGATGAATATTAAGCAAATATAACCCAATTACTAGATTATTTTAAATAAGCTCGCATATAGGTTCTTTGCAAAAAATAAATACAGGACGCTGCCTGTATTTAATCATGAAGGTGCATCCTATAAAACCGTAGATGCGCTTATCCGTTTAATCCTCTGAAGGCAACACCCGCAGCATTTCAAATGCAACATTTTCATAATTGAGTTTTTGCTGATTCGCCAATTGTGTTTCTATGTTAAATGACCCATCTGTATTAATTGCTGTCACTGTAAATACTTGTTGTTCCATAGCGGCCATGGTGACTTTCTGGCCCACTTCTAATCTAGGCATAACATTGTTGCTCATACTTTTAATAATTCATTGAAGCTATATAAAGCTTGCAGAATTCTAACTTTATTATAATTATAGGTAAACTTAAATAGCTGAGGAAAAAGACTAAATAGAAAATTACTATTATATTTAAGCTTTTAAAGCTAAGTCTAAATTTATATATAATTTCAATTACTTGCTTAAAAAAATCTAGAAAATACAGCGCTTGTATGAATCTGCGCGGCAGCATCTAGCGCTAAAGGCTAAAACCATCATTCAGCTCTTTTTACATTGAGTATTTGATTGGCAATGCTTTATTGATCTCTCTAGCGTATCAGGCAGAGAGCAGAAAATGGCGTACTCAGCACCCCTCCGCTTCATGCCATCTGCTGCTTATTTCTGTACAGTATATAAATCCGCTGGCTGCTCCAGCGGCAGCTTATGGGCTGCAAATACTTTCACCATGTCTTCAAACTTCAGCTCAGCGGCAGTGACGCCAGCCTGTATGGTCGACTCACGCCCTGTCACATCAAAAATATGCGCCTTTTCCCGTATGTCTGGCTGAATCACAATATCCGCACGCTTCAGCTCTTCTTTTGCAAGATAATACTGCATGATATTAATATTTTGGTTAAATAGGCCCCATACATTGCCGGTTTCGGTATGAATCGGCTGCGCCAGAATATCTACAGCAATAATAATATCAGCCCCTAAATCACGGGCTACATCTACAGGCACGGGACTGACCAAGCCGCCATCCACATATTCCTGATGATTAATCACAGCAGGAATAAACATGCTCGGAATAGACACAGATGCACGCACCGCCTGCCCTGTATTGCCGGCATTGAACACCATTTTTTTGCCTTGCTGCAGTTCAGTCGCCACCACATACATTGGTGTTTTCAGCAATTCCAGCGGCGTATTATCAACCTGTTTATTAACATAATCTTCAACTTTTTTGCCATCCAGTACGCCTTTTTTATCAAGCCGAATATCCCGCACATCATTGGGTTTCATGCTTAAAGCCACATCACGCAGCTGCTCCGCATTCATGCCTGAAGCATATAGAGTTCCAACGATGCTGCCCGCACTGGTTCCCACAATAAAATCAGGCTTAATGCCATGCGCTTCCAGCACTTGAATAACACCAATATGCGCATAGCCGCGTGCGCCGCCACTGCCCAGAACCAATGCAATAACGGCCCGCTTTTCCTGCTGTTTGAGCTTTTTAAAATCAATACGGTCTTTGCCCGCATAGGCTTCAACTTCGTTTAATTCCGCCGCGGTATGATGCGCGAGCTGCTCTGTATTTTTTGATGCAACAGTTTGGCATCCAGCAAGCAAAACACAGGTTAAGGCAGCAAAAGCTAATTTCATTGTCAGCACAGAGATTCCAACATTCATAATTCATTTTATGCAAGCAGCATAGTCTAAAGAGATCAGCACTCTGCCACTGTTATAATTCGTTAAACCGCTTCCAGTGTCAGAAATTCGGCATCAAACTGTCATATTCTAAATATATAATTTAAAGCAATACTAGCTGATAATTTCAGTATTCACAAAAATCTATTCCAAAGCGTTTACTGATGAAATCCATTTCTGCATGGCAAATATTTTGGGTCTTTCTAAGGCTCGGATGCACCTCTTTTGGCGGTCCTGCAGCGCATTTTGTATTCTTTCATCAATTATTCATCCAGAAAAAACAATGGCTCAGCGAAGCTGAATATGCACGTATCTTGGCCTTAGCTCAACTGCTCCCTGGGCCAACCAGCAGTCAAGCTGGCATTGGCATCGGCTATCTCATCAAAGGCTACAGCGGCGCCTTTGCCGCCTGGCTGGGTTTTAGTTTACCTTCCGCTGTATTGATGGCTATGGCCGCGATTGCTGGCCAGCAGTATTTTCAGCTGCTGAATTCGCAAAGCTTTCATATCATCCAGTTGATTGTTCTGGCCGTGATTTGCCATGCCTTTTGGCAGATGTTCCAAAGCTTCTGTTCTGCTTTTTGGCAAAAACTGCTGATGTTTTGCATTGCGGTGCTGACGCTCTATTTCCCAATCAGCGGCGCTCATATTGTGCTGCTGATCATTGCAGGACTAATGGGTTATTTCTTTGAATGTTACAGGAAACGCAATATTTGCAATACATTGCCTGCACCTGCCGAAAGCAGCATGGCTCGACAACAAATAACGCAGTCTCTTTTTTGGTTCAGTTTGTTTCTTTTACCCTTTATCTTTTTTACTGCTCTGCCATCCAGCATGCACGGCGCTTGGCAGAATGCTTTTCAGTTTTATCAAAGCGCATCCATGGTTTTTGGCGGCGGTCATGTGGTGCTGCCGCTGATGTATCAGGATTTTGTGCTCAGCCAGCAGATTTCTGCAGAAAACTTTAATGCAGGCTATGCCTTGGCTCAGCTGATGCCTGGGCCACTATTCAGCTTTGCCAGCTATATTGGCGCTTTCTTAGAGATTAGCCCTTGGCCTTGGCTCAATGCATTTATCGCTACAGCAGCGATTTTCCTGCCGTCATTCTTGCTCATGTTTGCCGCTATGCCTTGCTGGTCTTGGCTCATGCAGCAACAGGCGCTGCGCGCGGCAGTCACTGGCATGAATGCCGCTGTTGCAGGCTTATTGTTTGCGATGATTTTACATATGGGCCATGACTATCTTTTGCAGTTTTCCGATCTTTGCTTTGTGATTGCACTGCTCTGCTTATTGCGCACCAAGCTTCCCATTTGGCTGATTTTAATAGGCGGATTTATGGGCTATAGCACGCTCTTAAATCTTCTTTAAATTATTTTGAATAATATACAGATCATCAATCAAAAAATTGATTCAGGCATACCTAGTCAAGCTTTTCATTTTTAAGCAAGGCGCATAGCCCATTCATTGAGATTGTAAATGCGCATCGCGCAAAAAAATACCCAAGCAAGCTTGGGTATTTAATTTCAAACCGTCTTAACCAAATATTTTCAAGATGCCTTGAATAACAACCACATTCACCAAGTCAATAAAGAATGCGCCTACCAGCGGCACAATCAAGAACGCTTTATGAGATGGGCCGTACATATTGGTAATGGCTTGCATATTAGCAATCGCATTCGGCGTTGCGCCCATACCAAAACCGCAAAGACCAGATGCCAGTACAGCAGAGTCGTAGTTTTTGCCCATCACGCGGAAAGACACGTAAACGGCAAATACCCACATGGCAATAGACTGCGCAATTAAAAGAATCAGCATTGGAATGGCTAAGTCTGTCAACTGCCAAAGCTTTAACGACACGAGCGCCATCGCTAAATACAGCGCCAAAGCAGTGTTGCCAAATACATCAATTGAACGGTCAAAGATTTCACGCTTAAAGCCAGACTCGACCACATTACGCAAGATAATACCGCCCATTAAGGCCCAGACAAAGGTTGGCAATTCAAAAGCCGTACCGACTGTTAAACCTTTCAAGACTTCTGCAAAGGCCAGGGCAAATGCAAACATGCCAAGCGTCACAATGGCATTGTCTGCAGTAATTAAACGGACTTTATGCGGCGATTCAAATGAGTATTCCTGATCAGTCAGCGGCGCATCATCATTCTCTAAACGCGTTTCTTTGTCTAAAGGAGACGCCAGCTGATGCTTACGGATTAAATAGCGCGCCAAAGGCCCGCCCATCAGCCCGCCAATCACCATACCAAATGTTGCAGAGGCAATACCCATCGGTAAAGCGCCCTCTACTGCATATTTGGTTTCAAAAATTGGCCCCCATGCGCCTGCAGTGCCTAAACCGCCTACTAAGGCAATTGAACCTGCAATCACGCCCATTAATGGGTCTAAACCAACGGCTTTGGCAACTACCATACCTACACCGTTTTGCACCAACACAAAGACAGAAATAGCAATCAGGAAAATCACCAGCGGCTTACCGCCCTCTTTGAGCTTGGCAAAGTTGGCGCTTAAACCGATTGAAGCAAAGAACATCAGCATGAATGTATCTTGCATCGGCTTATTCACCAGAATGGTATAGCCTAAAAACTGATGAATTAAAAAGAATACAATCGCGCCAATCAAACCGCCCGCAACGGGTTCTGGAATATTGTATTTGGTCAGAAATGGGATGTACTTATTCAATATGCGCCCGATGTACAGTACCAAAACTGCAAGCATCAAGCTGAAAGTCGGATTTAAAAGATAATCCATAATTTAATGTCCTTAAAATGATGCCGTAATCTGCTAAGACTGCTTGCGCAATACGTTGTTAAACTGCATGACATTGAACACTGAATCAAAAATACCGCGCGCTGACAGCGTCATTGGCCATCTGCAGCAACACAGCACTCTGATTAAAATACATGCAATCTGTTCAATAACGCCAGCAGATTTTTAATAAGACAAAGCACTTAAAAACTGAATTTAATTTACATGGATGTACAGTGATTCTGAGCAATGTAAATTAGATTCAATTTTTAAAATATGAATAAAAGTGGGCCATTATGCATACTTTCTGTAAAAAAACTTTATTTTTTACAATAAAACATATCAATCCAATTGATATGTTTTTTTATATTTATTTTTCAGAAAAATAGTTATTGATTTATAAGTATTTTAGCGCGCTCTGCCCAAACAAAAAAACAGGAGCTTTATGCTCCTGTTTTATAGGCAATTTAAATCTTCAGATTAGAAGCTGTATTTAGCCATTAAGCCAACACGGTCATCGTTATATGAATTGCCGGCAAATGTTTTACGCTTACCATTCACATATTCAACACCCAGCTCAACGGGTTTAACAGGCGCATAGATAAAGTTGATCCATGCTTGCTGCACTTCTTCATTAGCGGTAGCGCTTAATTCCGCAAAACGAGAACCGTCATCCGCAAACTGTGCGCCATATGCTAACGTTGAACGCAATTTTTCATTAAACTTGTATGTGCCGCCAACTTGAACTGCTGTGAATTTATTTTGTTCAATATTTTTGCCATCAACAACGTAGGCATTATTTGAACCGTATAGATAGTTGCTGTTGCCTTCAACAAAAGACACATCACCCGTCAATTTCAATTGATCAGTGACATCAAAAGTTGCGCCGCCTGCGATACCCCAAGCTGTTTCAGTGTCATTCGCTGCTTCTGACTTGTAGTTTTCAACCAATGCACGCGCAGATGCCGTACCTTTACCGCCTGCAAAACCTTGAGTCAATTTCGCCGTTAAGTTTGGAAGACGGTATTGAATTGAATCTGCAGTTGTACCTGTCTTGCTATCGCCTTCTTCTGCAGAAACAAACAACTGAGTTTGCGGCGCTAGTTTGAAGTTATAGCGTACTTGCGGCAAACGCTGAGTACCGCCGCCAATGTTGGTGCTGAAATCAATCATTTCAGGTGCGTGGCCAGCCAAGAAGTTTGACGTTGTTTGACCGAATAACCAGCTGTTATAGGTTAAATAGCCGTGACGCAAACGCAGGCCGTCATTTGAACCGTTTGTATCGGCAAAATCGACTTCAATTTTACCGCCAACTTTATTATCACCGCCCACTGGCGCTGTAAAGTCTAAACCAAAGCGTGTAGTTTTTGCGGTAGCGCGCAATTTGTCTTTAGTCGCGCCAGTAGTTGCATTCACACCACCGAAATCACCATCAAAACCTTCAATGATATAGTTCGCATCACCGCGTACAAAACCATATAAGTTCACATCTGCGCCAGCTTTAGATTTTAAGCCTGCAAGCGGCGCTGCTGGCGGCGGTACAACTGGACGGGTTTTTACTTGCTGAATTTCTGCCTGCTGCTGCACTTGCACCTGATGCTGAGATTGAATCAGGCTTTTCAGTTCTGCAACTTCTGCACGTAATTGTGCAATTTCTTTTTGTTCAGCTGTGGCTGCATGCGCAGTACTCAGCATAATTGCTGAAACGGCAATGGCTAAGCTGTATTGTGCTGCAGGTTTTTTAATTTGAGCGAAATTCATATATTCTCCAGATGAATCCAAGTTTCACACAATCATTTCCAATCCAAGCGGAAATGTTATTTTGTGACAATTATTAAGTTTTTCCCTAATTGCGTATTTATACAGGAAAAATTAAACACGACTTTGCTGATTTTACGCATTTGTAATTTACATATTGAATAAGCGAAGCTGCCCTTTTCCATACGTATAAATCTTCAAATCCCTAAACAGCGCCAAGTTAACCATGAATCATGGTGTTTTGCTCTTGCAATAATTGGTCCTGTTGAACCGCTCCTTTACAAAATCCATTTTTTATACACTGTATTTTTAAAATTGAGCTGTTCTTCCTGACATCTCACGGTGATTATTTGAACGGACAATTCATAACATGACTATCCGTGCTTTAGTAGCATGCGCTTCACCCAGTAAAACGCTGAATTGCACAAAAGCCCGCTTTGGAAATTTAATAATCTCCAATACAAGGATAAGTTCTTGAACACAGTCATAGAATTGCACAGGTCATGGCCTGATGTGCTAGCTGAATATGCCAAAATCATACCTTAAAAGTAATTTTTAATACCTTAAAGGTATAGAAACTTCAGGCTATTTTTCATGATTCAGCAGCAAGACTTGTTCTAAAACACAGATTAATGTTAAACATTTTAAAGGAGAACTAAAATTTTAAGCAATGATAAGGTAAATAATATGGACCAGCAGCTGCAGCAAGCCGTCGATCAAGTGATCACCTCACGCCATTCTGTCCGGGCTTTTTTGGACAAGCCGATTGAACAAAGCATGCTGAAAGACATCCTGCAAGTGGCAAGCCGTGCGCCCTCTGGCACCAATACACAGCCATGGAAAGTGTATGTTGTTCAAGGCCGTAAACGCAATGTATTGATCGAAAAAGTCTGCACCGCGCAATCTGCCTTATTTCTAAGCCCCGAATTGGCAAAAAATTACACCGAAACTTTTCCCTATTACCCAGAAAAGTGGTTATCTCCTTTTATTGAGCGCCGCCGTGAAAATGGCTGGGGCTTGTATGGACTGCTGAATATTCAAAAAGGTGAAAAAGAAAAAATGGCCAAACAGCAGCTGCGTAACTTCAAATTATTTGATGCGCCTGTGGGGCTGTTCTTTACTGTTCATAAATCATTAGGTGTCGGTTCTAAAATGGACATTTCCATGATGATCCAAAATGTCATGCTGGCTGCCAAAGCCCGCGGACTGGACACTTGCCCGCAAGCGGCTTGGAATCACTTTCACACCATTGTTTTAAGTGAACTGCATGCTTCTGAAGACGAAGAACTGGTCTGCTCAATGGCGCTCGGCTATGCGGACCCAGACGATATTGTGAATACATTTATCACACCGCGTGTCCCTGTTGAAGATTTTGCCGTTTTCTTAGAATAATGCGCACCATTTAAATGACACTAAAAAACAGCAAAAAGAGGCTCAAAGCCTCTTTTTTTTTGTTCCAGCACTTTTATTTATTTTAAACCGTTTTAAGCCAAAGCCTTGGGCTGGATTTTTCGGATTGCGTATAAAACCACAATAATAAACAGCAGCATGACTGCCGCCATATTCAGCAATGCGCTCCAGAACATAAAGTTCAAAATCAAACCGCCCAGCAGACCGCAGCCAAACTGCATGCTGCCCATGACAGCGCTGGCGGTCCCTGCACGCGCGCCTTGTTCAGACATGGCCAAAGCCATAGCATTTGGACCGGTAAAACCAATGCCAGAAACAGTCAGGAACATGCCTAGCATAACCGCCATCAATGGCGCCTCTGCATAAAGCACAGCGCTCATCAGTAAAATGAGTACACCCGCCAGCTGAATATAACCGCCAATTTTTAGGCGCTGCATAACAGTAGTATTCGCGGCTAAATGCTTATTAAAGGTCGAAAACAGCATAATGCCAAAAGCATTTGCGCCAAAAGCATAGGCAAATTGCTGCTGGGTCAGTCCATAGCTGTCCATCAGCACCGCAGGTGACGAACTGATATAGCAAAACAGCAATGCACCCGAAAAACAGCCAATCACCATCGGCAGTCTAAAACTGCTGTCTTTGAAAATGGTGACATAAAGCAAAAGCACCTGCTTAAAACTCAGCTTGAGGCGCTTTGATACTGGCAAGGATTCTTTAAAAAAGAAATGCACACAGACTAAGCAAAACAGGCCCATTAGGCTGAGTGCGCCAAATACCGCATGCCAGCTGAAAAATTTCAAAATCCAAGACCCCAGCGTTGGAGCAATAATCGGCGCAATCCCCATCACAATCATCATGCTGGAAAAAGCCTGCGCAGAAGCCTGCATATCCAAACGGTCGCGAATCGTCGCTCTGGCAATCACCACGCCTACACAGCCGCCCAAAGCCTGCAATACCCGTGCAGCGATCAAGCTCCATTCATTTTGCACAGAGAAGCACAATAAGCTGGCGACCGTATATAAAATCAGCCCGAAATACAGCGGGATTTTACGTCCAATCCGGTCACTGACAGGGCCGTAAATGAGCTGCCCCACAGCAAGCCCCAAGAAATACGCAGGCAAGGTATTGGCAATCATTTGAGTGCTTACACCAAAATCATGCGCCATCTGCGGTAAAGCCGGTAAATACATATCAATGGACAGGGGTCCAAGCGAAGTCAGCAGCGCCAGCAGCATGATCCAAGCGCTGGAATACTGCGTTTTGCTTTGTTCGGTCTGCATAAGGGTATTTCGTTTCTAAATGCTTTGAATGCAGACAAGTTTACACCTGTCATAGTATTATTTTGCAGATTCAAAGTGAAAAATCATGTAATTCAGAATTTCACTTAGCCGCTCAGCGCCCAACTGCGAAGGATAAAAATTGGACTCTTGGTTCACTCGGCTTAAACAAGCGACCTATAACACCACTTTCATGTACAGCATCCGCATGATTATCGCCTTCACAGGCACTGCTTTTGTGCCGTATTACATGGGGCAGCAGCTGTACACGATTCCCCTCACCTTAGGGGTTGTCGCTGCTGGTCTAAGCGATATTGATGACCGTTTTTCCGTGCGCATCATGAATTTGATTTACACCTACATTGGGTTCTTTATTACTGCGGTATCGGTGTATTTACTGTTCCCTTACCCGATCTTGTTTGCCATTGGCTTAATAGTGTCCTGTATAGGCTGGATTCTGCTGGGTTCTCTGGGCCGCCGCTATGCCACCATTTCCTATGGATGCTTGGTCATTTCTGTCTATTCTATGCTGGGCGTGCATTTATTTGACAATTGGTACATGCAGGCCAGCCTGCTGGTGATTGGAGCAGCATGGTACGGCATAATCTCCACCATCAGCTTTCTGCTGTTTCCAGTCCGCCAAGTGCAAGACAAATTGGCGCAGTGCTATTCATCCTTAGGCGATTTTCTCTTTGCAAAATCCAATCTGTTTGATGTAGATATGACGGCTGCCAGCTATCAGCAAAGCATGATTGAACTGTCTTTAGAAAATGGCAAATTGATTACCATTTATAATGATATGAAAACTGCGCTGCTGACCCGCCTTAAAGGTGACCGCGGACAGCGCGATACCCGCCGCAGCCTGCAGTATTATTTTGTGGCGCAGGATATTCATGAACGCGCTGACTCAGCGCATATTGACTATCAAAAACTCTCTAAAATTTTTGAACACAGCGACATTCTGTTCCGCTTTCAGCGTATTTTATCGATTCAGGCCAAAGCCTGTAAGGATTTAAGCGCGAGCATTCTGCAGCGCAAAACCTATCAGCATAACAAGCGTTTTAAGCATGCATTTCAGAATTTAAAGCTGTCCTTAGAAAAACTGCGCGCAGAACAGCAGTACGATCAAGTATGGGTCAACTCTTTATTTTCGCTGTATCAAAACTTAAAGGCCATCGACTCACAGCTGCGCAATGTGGAAACTGAGCGCCATATGAATTTCGATAAAGCCAAGCACATTGAAAATCAGCTCAAAGATGACGACTTAAAAGGCTGGGACGATATTGTCATTCGGGTCAAACAGCATTTAACACCTGAGTCGGTTCTGTTCCGCCATGCTGTGCGTGTCTCGCTGGTGCTGTTTATTGGCTATATCTTTGTTCAGCTGACAGATATTCAATACGGCTACTGGATTTTACTGACTGCACTCTTTGTCAGCCAGCCAAACTTTAACGCCACCAAGCGCCGCCTGTATTTGCGTATTGTCGGCACGCTGATCGGTATTATTTTAGGCTATGCCGTACTGTACTTTGTACCTTCTATTGAAGGGCAGTTACTGCTGCTGGTACTCAGCGGCGTACTGTTCTTTGAATTGCGAAGCAAACAGTACGCTCAGGCCACAGCATTCATTACCATTCTTGCGCTGATTAATTTCAATTTAGACGGTATGGGCTTTGAAGCTGCTATACCGCGCATGATCGATACCCTTATCGGCTGTGCCTTGGCTTGGCTGGGCGTCAGCTTTATTTTCCCTGACTGGAAATTCCGCCGCCTGCCCCGTACCATTAAGCGCTCATTGCAGGCGCAGTGCAATTATCTGGCAGAAGTGGTCGAGCAATATAAACATGGCCGCAATAACGGGCTGAATTACCGTGTTGTACGCCGCGCTGCACACAATACGGATGCTGAGGTTGCTTCATTAATTTCCACTTTAGCAACTGAACCTGACTTTGACTCTGCACAAAAAGCACAGGCTTTTGAGTTCTTGTGTTTAAACCATACCTTTATCAGCTATATTGCCGCGCTGGGCGCGCATCGTGAAAAAGTTCAGGATCAGGAAGTACTGCATTTGCTGGACAAAGCCGCTAATGATATTCAGGGTGCGCTGCTGCGCGATGAAGTGCCTGATCTGACCGCCACCAATATGCTGCAGACTATCCGCCAGCGCTTAACGCAAAACAGCGACGACGATCAAAAGTCATTGATTATTCTGCAGCAGCTGTCATTGATGTTCAGCATCTTGGCGCAAATCAGCCGTTTAAAACAGAATTTAAGCCATGATCATGACCAGCAAGCGACTGAATTAGCATCATTATAATCGTTATAATTTGACTGATTTTGGAACAATATACTCACTGAAACGGTATAAATAATGCTAAACTTTTTACAGTTTGAAATTTGTTAGTTGAATCATGACCGCGAAAAATCTATACGCTTATACTTTGCAGCCTGTGGCTTATGAAGTTTCAGAAGCAGAACAGCGCAATGCACAGCTGGTACTGTCCCGCAGCAATTATAAAATTGGCACTAAAGCTTGGCTGATTATGGGTGCAATCATTGCCCTTTCAATTTTAGGTCTGGTGTTAATCAAAAACTACTCAACCGTATTCTGCTGGGTTGCTATTGTCTGTGTTGCTGTTTACTTCCTTGTCCGCAAATTCGGCATCGAATGGTATGTAAAACGCAAGCTGAAAGAAACACCTGTACAGGAAATTAAAGGCATTCGTCTAGGCGTACAGCCTCACGGCATTTCAATGCAGCAGCAGGTTGGCATGCAAATGGGCAACATGACCGTTGGCTGGAAAGACATTTACGAATGGTACAACACGCCTGAGTTTATTTTGATCAATTTCAAAATTAAAGATCAGCAAGGCGCATATATTTTGCCAAAACGTTTAGACAGCAAAAACTTCCCTTTTGCAACGATTCGCAAGCACCTCACTGAAACTGTGGGCGAGCCAAAAGCCGTATAATTTATATGCACATTTAAAAGCCTCCGCATCGGGGCTTTTTTATGCTCTATTTTTTCAAATGAGAATGAGAATAAAAATTAATAATACATATTCTCTGCGCAATCTCAGGGTATAATTCGCGGCATCTCGCATTTAGTCTAAACATTGAACGCCATGTTTAAAAAAACTCTCTTCCAGCTTCACTGGTTCTTTGGAATCAGTGCCGGTTTAATCCTCTCCATTATGGGGATCACTGGCGCCATTTATTCCTACGAACAGCCGATTCAAAAATGGCTGAATCCTGAAAGCTATACGGTTCAAGCCGAGCAAAAAGAAAAATTAACACCGGCGCAAATCTTTCAGCATTTCCAGCAAACCGATCCAAGTATTAAGATCAACAGCATTACCATCACTCCTTCCGCTACCGAATCATCTACCGTCAATGTTGTGAAAGAAGGCGCCAGACGCGGCCACAATATGATGATTAATCCTTACTCTGCCGAAATTCTGCCAGAGCTCAAAGGCCGTGATTTCTTTCCATTTATTCAGAAGCTGCACCGCACGCTGACTGCTGGCGCGTTTGGTAAACAGCTGACTGGCGCATCTACCCTGATCTTAATTTATTTTATTTTGAGCGGTATTTACCTGCGCTGGCCTAAAAAGCATTCGCTAAAACAGTGGGTCTTTGTTAAGCCAAAATTAAAAGGCCGCAATTTTATCTGGGACCTGCATGCCGTCATCGGCACATGGGTCGCTGTCTTTTATTTAATACTGGCAATGACTGGTCTGTATTGGTCATATGACTGGTGGCGCAGCGGCATGTTTAAGGTATTGGGTGTAGAGCGGCCTCAGCCAGCCATGCAGGCTGAAGCTCAGCCTCAAGGCGGTCACAAGCCGCCGCAAAATGCTCAATCCGCTGCGCAGCCTACGCCGCAAAATGCAGGTCATGGCGATGAGCAAGGTGAAGGCAAAAAGAAAAAAGGCCTGAAACCAGAACAGATCCATCTCGCTCTAACTCAAAGCTGGACGGGCTTTAATGCGCAAATTGGCCGTGAATACTCAAGTGTAACCTTTAATATTCCTAAAAAAGCCAATGGCGAATTGGAAATTCAATTTGTCGATGCCGTGCCGCAGCATGAACGTGCGCGCAACAAAGCGACCTATGATTACACTGCTTCCAGCATCAAAAAACTAGAACTGTATGAAGACAAAAAGCTGAATGAAAAAATCATGACCAGCATGCTGCCTGTACACCGCGGCAGTTTCTTCGGCCCCGTGTATCAATTTGCAGTGGTGCTTGCTTCCCTGATGATGCCGCTATTTTTTGTCACAGGCTGGATGCTATATTTAAAACGCCGCAAGCAAAAACGCTTAACCCTTGCTGCACGCAATCACTTAAATGCGGTGAGTACGGATCCAAATGCTCAGCCTTGGCTTATTGTCTATGCCTCACAAACTGGTGTTTCAGAACAGCTGGCTTGGCGTACCGCCACCAGTATGCAGGAAGCGCGTCAGCCCGTAACCGTAAAATCTGCACAGCAGCTGACTGCGGAAGATTTGAAACAGGCAGTTCAAGTGCTATTTGTCGCAAGCACTTACGGCACTGGTGAAGCGCCAGACCTTGCTTCAGTGTTTGAAAAGAAACACATGTCTCAATCTTTAGAACTGGGCCATTTAAAATATGCTGTGCTTGCACTTGGCTCTCAAGAATATCCTGACAGCTACTGCGCCTTTGGCCACCGCATTGATGCTTGGCTTAAAAACAATGGCGCGGCTCGTTTCTTTGACCTGATTGAAGTCGATAATGCCAATGCCGCGGCGATCCAGCAATGGAATCAAGCGCTTGCAAAAGCATCAAAACTTGAACTGCAAGCCATGAATATCGAAAAAACCTTCGATACATGGACATTGAAAAAACGTAATGTGCTTAACCCAAATAGTCTGGGAGCACCAGCATTCAATCTTGAATTCAGCCCAGAACATGAAGTGCTTTGGCAAGCAGGTGACATTGCTGAAATTCAGCCAGGCAACAGCGCAGACCGCATTGATGCATTCTTAACACAGCATCAAATTCATGCCAGCACAACAGCAGATTCAAGCGGCCAAAATATTGCAGCCATGTTATGGAACCGTGATTTAACCGCAGAAGTTGAACCTTTTGCCAATATGGATCATCTGCTCGAACAGCTGCCAGTATTACCGTCACGCGAATACTCCATTGCCAGCATTCCTGAGCAGCAAATGCTGCGCTTAGTGGTGCGCCAGCAATCTGATGCACAAGGGCAACTCGGCCTAGGTTCAGGCTGGCTGACTCAGCATACACAGATCAATCAGCAGATTGCCATGCGCATCCGCACCAATGAATCATTCCATCTGATTGCCGATAACCGACCAATGATTTTCATTGGCAATGGCACAGGCATCGCAGGTTTAATGAGTCTGCTTAGCGCGCGTATCCGCGCTGGCTATACCGACAACTGGCTAATCTTTGGCGAACGCCAGCATGACCATGACTTCTTCTATCAAAGCACCGTAGAAGCATGGCAAAGCACAGGGATGCTCAAACGCCTAGACTTGGCTTTCTCACGCGATCAGGCAGAAAAAGTCTATGTTCATCATAAATTAACTGAGCAGGCTAACGAGCTCAAAGCTTGGATTGACAAAGGCGCTGCCCTCTATGTCTGCGGCAGCATCAATGGCATGGCCAGCGATGTTGATGCGGTCTTGATCAAGATTTTAGGTGAAAGCGCAGTAGAGCAGTTAAGACAGGACGGCCGTTACCGCCGCGATGTTTACTAAAGTGCTTTAAGAAAAAACCGAGCCTAGCCGCTCGGTTTTTTTTGCCTGAATAAAACAGGCATCTTTGTTAAACTGCAACACAGTCTCAGGCTAATCAGCGCAGCATGATGAAAAGAATTTTATTATCCATTACAGGCTGTGCCCTGCTCATCAACAGCTTATGGCTGCTCTCCTTAGGCAAAATCCATTTTGGCATTCTGCTGCCGATTGCCATCAGTCTTGTTTTTATTGCCTGCGCTATATTCTATCCTGCGATACAGCGCGCATTAACTCAGTATCCTTGGCTGAAAAAAATATGGCAATGGTCTTGGGCCGCCTTCGGACTCTGGCTCATTTCATTGGCGGTCTTTTTTGCCTATTTGCAATATGCGGTTCAGCAATCTTCTTCAATACCGCAAGTCACAGCCATCATCGTTCTAGGCAGCGGAATAGAAAATGGACAGCCTTCGCCTACATTGAAGGCCCGTTTAGATGCTGCTGTGCCTGTGGTGCAACAAAATCCCCATGCTGCGCTGATCATGACAGGCGGTTTGGGGATGCATGAGCAGGTGTCTGAAGCTGCAGTAATGAAACAATATTTAGTTCAAAACTATCGTCTAACTGCTGAGCATATCTATTTAGAAGATCAAAGCACCAGCACAGCTCAAAACCTCAGCAACAGCAAGGTACTTTTAACAGCAATAAAGATCAGCTTGGATCAGCCGATAGCGATTGTGACCAGCGACTTTCACTTGCCGCGTGCGGCGGCAATTGCAAAACATGAAGGCTACCGCAATATTTACAGCGTCAGTGCGCCGACTCCGCTCTATATTCGCTACAATTCTTGGCTGCGCGAATATTTTGCCTATGCCAGCGGACTGCTACTGAATGAATATGAATTAAATTAATGAATCCGAATATTGCGAGGCAATGGAATATTTACATCTTTGAAAATTTCAGGCTTTTGCACATAAACCTGATATAAATAATTTTTTAGGTCTAATAACAGTTTTTCAGGCGCAACCAGAATATTTTGCCCCTCTGGCGTTAAATCCATAGAGACAGAAGTATTGTTTTCACGCAGAAATGGAATCACTTTTTCGACAAAGTCTTTCAGGGTTATTTCCTGCACTTCATAATTTGCCCAATTGTCTTTAATTAAAAGTTTTGCAAGGCTCTTATTTTTCCAGACGGCAAATGCTTTTTGACCGGTTGGGGTCGCGCATAATGCCCAGCCGTCTTGATACAGAGCCATCAAGCCTGCTTGCGCAACCATGGCTTCAATAAATTGTTTATAAATATCTTGAGGATTAGAAAGGGTTGTTAGAGTTTTTGTCGCTGCCTTGCGCTGATATGGATTTCTCATAGATTAAATTACGAATATTAAAATTATTATAGACGTTAAATTCTATGAAAAAATAATGTATTAGGCAAGCTTTAAGGAAGAAGATATGGTGGGCGCTGACGGGATCGAACCGCCGACATTCTGCTTGTAAGGCAGACGCTCTACCAACTGAGCTAAGCGCCCTGAGCGAAGAGTAACAAAGCGAAGCTTTGTCTAAGCGCAAGAGAAAAATCGAAGACTTTTCTAAAGGCATTCTCTTGAACAGAGATTTTTAAGATAAATGGCGCAGCGGACGGGACTCGAACCCGCGACCCCCGGCGTGACAGGCCGGTATTCTAACCAACTGAACTACCGCTGCATCACGTCACTTCTTTCGAAGTTACACTTTATATCTTAAAAAGATATGGTGGGCGCTGACGGGATCGAACCGCCGACATTCTGCTTGTAAGGCAGACGCTCTACCAACTGAGCTAAGCGCCCTTTAAGGGTTTGTTGCATTTATTCTTTGAAATGGCGCAGCGGACGGGACTCGAACCCGCGACCCCCGGCGTGACAGGCCGGTATTCTAACCAACTGAACTACCGCTGCATCACAAAGAAATGGTGGGCGCTGACGGGATCGAACCGCCGACATTCTGCTTGTAAGGCAGACGCTCTACCAACTGAGCTAAGCGCCCTCAAAAGATCTATCATGTAAATGGCGCAGCGGACGGGACTCGAACCCGCGACCCCCGGCGTGACAGGCCGGTATTCTAACCAACTGAACTACCGCTGCATCTACACAATGTCGCAATTGTGGTTCAAACGAATATTAAGATTTAAAGTGGCGCAGCGGACGGGACTCGAACCCGCGACCCCCGGCGTGACAGGCCGGTATTCTAACCAACTGAACTACCGCTGCACTTAAATCTTAACGCTGAAAAAGCTTGGTGGGCGCTGACGGGATCGAACCGCCGACATTCTGCTTGTAAGGCAGACGCTCTACCAACTGAGCTAAGCGCCCTTTCAAAACGTCTTCATCGTTTGATGAGGTGCATTATAGAGAATCCTCACTGAGTGTCAAACGCTTTTCTGCGAGTTTTCCACTTTTTAAGCCTGAGTGATTAAAAAATAGGTGATCTGCTGTAAAAAACTGCATTTTTTGTATAATTTTTAAATGCATAACTCATTTTAAAAGTATTACGACCGATTTTTTTCAAGAAAAAATACTGCTTTTGATCAACTCAATTCTATATATCTGCCAAGTTTGACTATTTTACATGCAGCTCAAATCAATTTTAAAAAATTATTGAGGATTCATGTAACTGTATTGTCTTTTGAGCAGATTATGCTGTTTAGAAAAACACCTCAAAAACTGAAGTTTCGGCTATCACGCATAACTATAGGCAAAATTGTATCGATGCTTTTGCCTTATTCGACAATATTGACCAAGGCCCCTTCTGGAATCAGTTCAAACAGCTCTGCTATTTCTTCGTTACGCATGCGAATGCAGCCATGCGACAGCGGGATGCCCATCTGTTCAGATTCTGGCGTGCCATGTATATAGATATAGCGATTATAGGTATCGCAGCCATCGCCCAAATTAAAGCCTTGTTCTAAACCACGCAGCCACAATATCCGCGATAAAATCCAATCTCTATCAGGATGTTCTGCAGCAAATTGCGCACTATAAATTTCTCCAGTCGGCTGACGGGCAATAAAAACACTATTTAAAGGCAAGTCTTGGCCAAACTTTTCTGCAACAGTATGCCAGCCGCGCGGTGTTTTGCCGCTGTTCTCTGCTTCACCAATCCCGTTTTTTCCTGTAGAAATCACGTAAAATTTATTCAGCTTATTTAAGCTCAGCGTTTGGTGTTTTAAATCAATTGTGATATCGGCCTGCTCAGGCGAATAATGCGTCATTTTGTGTTCTCAGTTTTATCGGCATTTAAAAGCGCTTGATGCTGCGGTTCAGGACGCATCCACAGCCAAATTGCCACCAAAAGCATGGTCACATCTGTAAAAATTTTAATGGCGAGCGGCGCATTGGTAAAGAACATAATTATGGCGCTGACCAGCATCATGCTGCTGGCAATCCATTTTGCTTTGCGGGGCACTGTGCCATTTTCACGCCATGCACGCAATGTTGCGCCATATTTAGGATGATTCAGCAGCCATGCATCCATTTGCGGCCAGCCTTTTGATGCAGCCCAAGCCGCTAAAATAAGAAAAACGGTTGTCGGCATGCCGGGCAATATTGCGCCTATAAAACCAAGAATGACAAAAATCACCACAAGGCTCCGCCAAAACAACGTTTTCATGCCGCATCCCACATTACAGATTTAAGGTAGTATAAAGTGTTTTTGCACATTATCCGTTGTTATTCTGCACTTTCCTTGGGCGACGCATGCACCTTCATTTTTTAGATCACGATTTTGATGAACGCTGGCTGGAACTTTCACAGCCCATGGTTCGCCAGCTGGCATTCAGTGTCGGCAGCGCCAATATTCTGCGCAGTCTGCCTCAGGAACTGCCAATAACGCACGCTTTTCAATTTCATAACGATGACGTTTGGCGCAAGCATTTAACACATTATTGGCCTCGCCTGCAGTATTTAGATCAGCATCCAGATGAACTGCTTGAATTCCTGCAAAAATTAAAAAGCACTCGGCTTGGCTTGCGCTTTGAAATGTTCATTTGGTTTTGGCTGCTGGAACAGCAATACCATCCTTATGAATTATTAGGCCACAGCATTCAAAAAATTGATGGCGCCAGAACTGTAGGTGAATTAGATTTTGTGCTCAAAAATACTGAAACAAATGAAATTGAGCATTGGGAAGTCGCGCTTAAATATTATCTCGCTGAACGCGATCTGTCTTTGCCCTTCTGGTATGGACTGAACCGTAGTGACACACTGAGCCGAAAACTGCATCATTTTACCCAAAAGCAATTCCAATTTTCTGAGGCGCTTGAACATCAAATTTCACGCCGCTACTGCATTTTAAAAGGTCAGCTATATTTGCCAGCCGCCCAGCACATACATACACTGCCAGACTGGATCAATCCTGCACGCAGAATGGGACTTTGGGCGCAGCAGCACCCTGCAGCAGCGCAGCACTTTTACCGGCTGCAGCGCCATGAGTGGATTTGCGTCAACCATTCTGCCAGCAGCCTGCCAGCACAGTGGTGGACTGATGGTTTATACAAATCTGCAGATGCAGAACATTACTATATGTACAGACAGCCAAGCTTATTAAGCTACCCATAAAATCAAATATTTACTCTGCCGATGAATTACATTCACTTACCTAAGCACTATAAAAAAAGCACATATTTTAAGCAGTGTATTTTTTAATCTAAATCTCACATCAGAATAATTTTAATTATTCAAAATAAACGGAGATGATCATGCAAAAAATTCTAGCTGCTACACTACTTATTACTTTTGCTCTAGCTGGCTGTAACACTGTAAAAGGTGTCGGCAAAGACGTATCTAAGGCTGGTGAAGCTGTAACCGGCACTGCTGAAAAAACATCTGAAGAAATCCGCCGCAATTAATTGAATTAAAATCAGCTTTAGTGCTGAATTTTTAAAAACCCTATTTAAATAGGGTTTTTTTATGTTTAATTTTGCTGATTCGCCTATTATATTACGAACTTTTAGATTTTTAGACTCAGCATGACTTCATCCGCGACCCTTGATCTTAGCCTTGAGCTTCTACGTCAGCCTTCTGTGACTCCTGTCGACCATAGCTGCCAAAACATTATGGCAGACCGTTTGGAAAAAGCAGGCTTCAAAATTGAAAATATGCGTTTTGAAGACGTGGATAACTTATGGGCGCGCCGCGGTACAGAGTCACCTGTCTTCTGTTTTGCCGGCCATACCGATGTTGTACCGACTGGCAGCCTTGACGCATGGGGTTCAGACCCATTTGCCCCAGAAATTCGTGACGGCAAACTATATGGCCGCGGCAGCGCAGACATGAAGACCGCTTTGGCAGCAATGGTGGTTGCATCTGAACGTTTTACAGCTAAACATCCAAATCATAAAGGCTCAATCGCTTTCTTAATTACCTCTGATGAAGAAGGCCCTTCTATTAATGGTACGGTAAAAGTTGTTGAAACACTGGAAGCCCGTAATGAAAAAATGACTTGGTGTCTGGTTGGTGAACCGTCAAGCACCAATACGTTGGGCGATATTGTGAAAAATGGCCGCCGCGGCTCTTTAAACGCAAAATTAACCGTGAAAGGCAAACAAGGCCATGTCGCTTATCCGCATTTGGCCCTGAACCCAATTCACATGGCATCTAAGGCGATTGCAGAACTATGTGAAACAGTGTGGGATAACGGCAATGAATACTTCCCAGCAACCACTTTCCAAATTTCTAACATCAATTCAGGCACTGGCGCGACCAATGTTGTCCCTGGCACGTTAACGACCCTCTTCAACTTCCGTTACTCTACAGAAGTGACGGCTGAAGAATTAAAAGCGCGCACCTTAGAAATTTTAGACCGCCATCAAGTTAATTATGATATTGAATGGACGCTTTCAGGCTTGCCGTTCCTTACTCCAGTCGGCGAATTGGTCAATGCCGCTAAAAAAGCGATTTTGAATGTAACCGGTGTTGAAACTGTGCTTTCAACCAGCGGCGGCACTTCTGATGGGCGATTTATCGCACCTACAGGCGCGCAAGTGCTTGAATTAGGCGTATTGAATGAAACCATTCACCAAGTGAATGAACATGTTAATGTTGCTGATCTAGAGCCTCTAGCAGAAATCTACGAACAGATTCTAGAAGGCTTATTGGCTGAATAAAATACTTAGTGCATAAGACATAAAAAAGGAACTCCGCAGAGTTCCTTTTTTATTATTTTAAAATCGGCTCAAACTAAAGGTTATAAACCAATTGTTGACTGAATATGCGTCAAATTTGGAATGTGATACACGTGCTCATTCATACGTACATATTGGAAAACTGCAGGATCAGTCATGACATGATCTTCATCGACAATTTCCGAAATACGCAAGCGGATTGACGTTGGCATTTCATTACACATCAGCGCAAAACGCTGACGCACATCTTCACCTTCAATCACCAGCGCTACGCCATTTTTACGCTCTGGCTCATTAACTGCATATACCGGCAGTTTCAATTCATGCCACTCTACACTTTGCACTTTGGTTGTGCTGTCCAATGCTGACAGCACAATATTTTGCGGCAGCAGCATCGGCTCTTTACCATGGCATTCAATAATATAGGCATCAATAAATCCAGTAGATACCGTAATTAAATGCTGCAGTTCCTGCTGATTAATTTCATTGGATACAGTAGTCTGACTCATCGATTACCCCTGTTTTTCTGCAATTAAACTTTCGACATTGGCAAGCAGCTCAGCCTCTTGGAATGGTTTACCCATATAGTGCGTCACGCCCAAGCTGAATGCTCGTTCACGGTGTTTTTCACCTGTACGTGAGGTAATCATGATAATCGGCAAGTCTTGATGAATTTCATGATGTCGAACCAAGTTAGTCACTTCAAAACCATCCATGCGCGGCATTTCAATATCCAGCAGCATTAAGTCTGGTCTCACATTTTCCAGCTGCTCCATCGCGTCTACGCCATCTTTTGCTGTCACCACATCGAAACCTTGTCGTTCCAGCAAGCGTGTTGTTACCTTACGTACAGTCACCGAGTCATCCACAATCATGACTAAGCTGCGCGCATTGCCATGACGGGACAGATCTCGCTGATCTTTACTTTTTGTCACACGCTGTGTGGTCTGAATCTGACGGGCAATACTTTGACCATCAAGAATCAAACAAACCTGCCCATCACCCAAGATGGTTGCACCGGCAATCGCGCCCACGTTTGAGAACTGATGGCCAATTGGCTTCACAACAATTTGCGAGCGTGAACCGACCAGCTGATCGACCAGCAGCGCAATGGTTTGACCACTGTTACCTTTGATCAGCAGTACAGGCAATGAGTGTGAAATCTGACTTAAGCGCGGTGCAGGCTGATTTGAAACAAACTCAGACAGATAACGCAGTTTATAGTGCGTATTGTCGATTTTGAATGTATCCGCTTTGCTAGCGAAATAGTCTTCCAATGCAGATGGTGCAATACGCACAATACGGTCAATTTGCGCCAGAGAAACAGCAAACTGCTGATCGCCAGATTTCACCATTAAGGCATCGCTGACTGATACTGTCGTCGGTACACGAATTGTAAATGTCGTGCCCTGACCCATCACCGAATCAACAGTAACGTGGCCGCCCAAAGCTTTAATTTCACTTTGCACAACGTCCAAGCCCACACCACGGCCAGAAATCTGAGTGACCGCCTGTGCCGTACTGAATCCCGGATGGAAAATCAGCTGCAGAACTTCTTGTTTATCCAGAACCTGATCAGCTTTAATCAAGCCTTGGCTTAATGCCTTAGCTTTGATGTTAGACTCATCAATCCCTTTGCCATCATCACTGAACGATACCAGTACATCTGTACCTTGTCGGCTAATATTCAGAACAATATTACCGGTCGCAGGCTTATTCAGCGCGAGACGCTCTTCAGTATCTTCCAAACCATGGTCAATCGCGTTACGGAGCATATGCTCGAACGGCGTCACCAAACGTTCCAGAATGGTACGGTCCAATTCACCTTCAGTGTTTTGGACAATCAATTCTGCAGGACGGTTTAGTGTAGATGATGTTTGACGCACAATACGCTGCAAACGCGGCAGCATGCGTGAGAACGGCACCAAACGCGTCCGCATCAGACTTTCTTGAATTTCGGCCTGAATACGTGATTGCTGCAATAGCAAACCTTCGGTATCTCGGATTTTTTCAGAAAGCGTGCTCTTGAAGTCAACTAAATCCGATGCAGATTCCGCAAGTGATTTAGACAGCTGGTTTAAAGACGAATATTGGTCCATTTCCAGCGGGTCAAAATCTGCATAACGTGAATTGTCTGAACCATGCTTGGCAATAATCTGAGACTCAAGCTCACCATCCATTCGGCGCAGCTGGTCGGCCAAACGTTTAATGGCCAATTCCATCTCGTTCAGCGTATTGCCCAACTGGCCCAAATCCATCTCAATCCGCGAGCGGTTAATTGAGTTTTCGCCCGCCAAGTCAATCATTTTCTCAACGAGGTCTGCAGAAATACGGATCATCTCATTACTGTTGTCCGTTCTGAGCGAATCAGACCATTCTCCCTGCATTGATGGAGGCTCAACACCATCGCCTTGAATGAACTCGAATCCACGCGAAGCCTGTGACGGCTCAACCCGTGTAAAGCTGTTCGGCAATTGCGCTGTAACATTGACAAATTCAATTGCATCTAAGCTGTTTTGAATACTGTCAAAGTTGCTGTAATCTTTGCTGAAAATCGCCTGCTTTAACCAGCTGACCGTTGTTTGCAAAAGATGATCATAAACATTTGAACTGAAATGATGTACCGCAAACTGTTCAAAAGTACTTTCTAAACGGTAAGAAATTGACGCGACAGGCTCATTTTCAACCATACGTGCGCCACCTTTAATACTGTGGGCAGCACGCTGTAATTGAAGCAAAATACTACGGTCGCTTCGCTGTTCAAACCATTGTGTTAAAAGCTTTTCGGTTTGATCTAAAACTTCTTCAGCTTCTTCTAAGAAGGTTTCTTCAACCACTGAACGCAGTGCGGCATCTTCGTCAGACATTGCAACAGCTTCAATTAAACGCTCCACTGGTGCTGAAACTGTACTAGGCGCTTGAACAGGCGCTGCAACTTCAATCAGTGTTTCAGTAACCTGATCTTCAGGCTCTGCACTGAGCTCTTCTACTAATTGAACTTCAGCAAGTGCTTCAGGAGCAGTACGTGCTTCAGCTTCTGTAGTTTCAACTGCTGCAGCTGGGATAGATGCAATACTTTCAACAGCGGCAACTTCAACAGAAGCAGTACCTGCACCAACAGCAATAGCTTGAATATTTTGAACAATATCAATCACTGCATCTGCAGGATAGTCAACTTGCTGCTCACGGATGGTTTGAATACGGTCTGATACATCATCCTGTACAAGTCGGATAATGCGGATTAATGCAGGATTAATTGGGATTTGATTACGAATGATGCGTTCATAAACAAATTCCAGCTCATGCGCAATTAAACCGATATGCGATGCTGAAATCATATTTGCGCCACCTTTTAGAGTGTGCAAATAACGCATCAGGTTATTCAATGCGCCAACATTATTCTGATCATTGGTCCATGTACTTAAATCATCATCAATCCCTGCAAGCAACTCATCCGCCTCTTCAAGGAAGATTTCCAGCAAATCATCATCAAAGTCTTTATTGGCTTCATCAGAGTGCTGCTCTGCGCGTGCAGACGCAATGCGCTGGCTAAGCTGTGCATAATCAACACCTGCAGAAACTGCTGCAGCAGGCATTTCTGCAACTGGCACTACTGCAACAGCTTGCGGCTGTTCTGCAATATGCTCTACATCTTGCTGTACAAAAGCAGCCAATTCACTTAACAGTTTTTGCGCGTCAGCTTCCAGCACCACACGCTGTCCTGCAGCAAGCGTATCGAATAAATGGATAAATTCCTGATGCGCTTGGGCAAACAATTCATAGGCATAATTCAAGTTCAGCAGCGCCGGTTTTTCGGCCAGCACATCGTAGCCGCGTTTCAATTCCGTGGTGAACTCATTGATGCCCGAAGAAGCCCTATTGTCCGTATGCTGCAGCAACAAAGCGGCTTGCTCGCTTAAGGTGTGCAGATATTCTGGGAACTCTGCTTTAGCGCGGCTGTCAAATTCAAATTCAGCATCTAATAACTGATCAATGTTCAATTCAATCAGTTTAGACACTAAGCCTTGCGGGTTCAGATCAGCACGGACGCCTTCAGCTGCAAAACCATAATCTTCCCAAGCAGTATGGAAAGTTTCATAAATTGCATCTAATTTCGAGGTATTGCTTTCTCGCATGGTCAGCAAATAGTCTCTTACAAATTCAGCATACTGAATCAGCAATGCGCTTTCTTTAGATGTTGAAACAATGTCTTCTTGCAGCAATGTTTTGAACAGGTTCTCAACTTTCGAACTGGCTTCAAAAATATGCTCAATCTGCGCCATAGATGAACTGCCGCGCAGCGTATGCAAGGCGCGGATCAAACCATTGTAATCAGAGCTTTGTTCGCTGTCTGTTTTCAAGAATTGATCAATAGTGTTCAGATGCTCTTCAGCTTCTTCAATAAAGATCGAAACCGTTTCTTCAAGGTAGCTGTCATCTTGTCCAGCAACAGCAGAGGCTTCAGCTGCATCTGCTGCCTGCGGTTCATCAGCAAGCTCTAAGCCCGTGTAGCCATTGGGCGAATTTAAAGTATCCGCCAAACTTAATAACTCCTGCAGCGCAGGCTCTGGGCTGATGCCCTGCTGCAATTGCTGGCCCAACAGGACCAGCGGACGCAAATCAACATCCAGCTCTGCAACTGTCTTAAATTTCGGATACAGTTTGTATTGATAAACGTTCAGAACCGTTTGAGCAAATTTCTGAATTACAGGCTTCAGCACAATGCTGCCTGCAATAACGCGGTTCAGCGTATCTTCCACAGCCCATGCAGTTTCACCGGCAGACTTTGCCCCCACCATACGGCCAGACCCTTTTAGGGTATGGAAATGACGGCGAATCGTAGTCAGCGTTTCAGGATTATTCGGCTCTTCTAGCCAACCCGTAAATAAAGAATTTAATTCAGCAAAGATCTCTTCTATTTCTTCTACAAAAATTTCTAAAATTTCCGCATCTTGATCTAGATAGCTATCTTCCGGCAGCGTAGTCGTTTCTACTAAATTTTTTAATATTTCTTTCATAGCTAAGGCTTCTTACGTTTTGCCACCAAGCAGGGTGCTCAAACTTAATTGTAACCATCACACGAGACTCGGCTTATTGGTGCAGAGTTCATCTTGATGATGCATTATCTGTGTTTTGTGATGCGCCTTGCCCTTAAGCAAGGCGCATCCCCCTAAGCCTTTGACTTACTCTGGAAGTTTAAAGTCAGATACAGATTCACGTAATGATTCGGCCATGTTTGCCAATTCAGATACCGAACGTGCCGTATCAAAGGTTGCAGTTGTCGTTTGCGAAGTAATTTCCTGTACGACGTTCATCGTTGTTGCAATATGGCCCGCAGAAGCAGACTGCAATTTTGCAGCATCAGAAATGTTCGCAATCAGTTTTGCCAAGCTGCCTGATACGTTTTGAATCTCATCCAGTGCCACACCGGCATCCTTAGACAAGTTCGCACCGCGTACAACTTCCGAAGTGGTTTGTTCCATGGAAATAACCGCTTCGTTGGTATCGGTCTGAATGGTTTTCACCAAGCCTTCGATCTGTTTCGTTGCAGACGCTGAACGTTCCGCAAGACGCTGTACCTCATCCGCTACCACGGCGAAACCACGGCCTGCTTCACCTGCCATAGACGCCTGAATCGCAGCGTTCAAGGCCAAGATGTTCGTTTGGTCGGCAATATCGTTAATCAAGGCTACGATGTTACCAATCTCTTGCGATGATTCACCCAGACGTTTAATACGCTTCGATGTTTCCTGAATCTGTTCACGAATCGTGTCCATACCTTCAATCGAACGGTTTACAACTTGCGCGCCATTGGCAGCAATTTGTACTGAACGTTCCGCAACCACAGCAGACTCATCAGCGTTGGCAGATACTTGGTCAATAGACACTGCCATTTCGTTAATTGCGGCAGATGCGCCTGCAATTTCCTGCGCCTGATGCTCAGATGCTTCAGCAAGCTGGTTGGTAATGCCCTGTGTATTTGCCGTATATTGTGCAACTTCCTGAGAAGTTTCGGTAATACGAGATACAAGGTCACGCAGCTGGTCAATCGCGAAGTTAATCGAGTCGGCAATTGCGCCCGTAAAATCTTCAGATACCGTTGCATATGAACGCAAGTCACCGTCTGCTAAGTCGGCGATCTCATCGAGAAGACGTAAAATTGCGTTCTGGTTACGGTCATACTCTTCTTGTAAACGAGTTACACGCTGTTTATCAGAAAGGCCGCGCAGTGCAAGTAAGCGGAATACGCAGATCAAGAAGCCGACTAAGCAAAGCAGCAAGAACAGTGCAGGAATCGCAATCGCCCAGTTTGAACCGCTGGACAGCTTGTTCAAGTTAGTCAACAGTTCATCTGACTGTGCAAAAATCGATGCAGATGCTTGACGTACTTTTACAATTTGCGTTGAGTTTTTCAGAATGGTTGCAGATGCAGATTTCAATACATCGTCATATTCAGATTTAATGCCCGCTAGAGACTCACGCAGCGCTTCATCAGAAATACGTTCTACACCCAACTCTGCACTGCCGTTCAGCTGTGCATTCAGGTATGAACCGAAAGTTTCTGTATCGGCACTGAAGTCATCCGCAGATTCACGAGAGCTTTCATTACCTGTCAAAACCGAACTGATTGAACGCAAGATACGTTCCGCAATGAACACTTGGTTCTTCGCAATAACCACCTGGTTTGACGGCATGTTTTGACGCGCCATTTGGTCAACCATCAAGTTGTATTCAGCCTGAATACCTGGAATGGTTTCACCAATCGCAATGTTCGTGTCATACAGCTTGTTAATGATTTTTTGCTGTGAAGAAATCAGCGTAATGCTGTCAGATACTTGCTTCCACTGCGCTTCAACAGATTTTAAAGCCTGTGTAGATGCATGCGTATCTTTTACAACTTCTAAGTTTTCTGCAAAAGAAGTTTGCGACTCAGCCAATTTCTTGATGGATTCAGGCGTACCCGATGCTGTCGCTTCAGTCGCTTGACGTGAAATCGTTTGAGATAGTAAACGCAATTCACCTAGGCTTCGTGTTAATTCATTGTTGCGAGGAACGCTGTAGAATAAATATAGCAAGATGAAAATTGCTACAAATAAACAGAAGGCTGCACCCAAGATCAAAGGCTTAGACTTTTCACTGTCACCAAATACACGCGATAACTGTTCTGTTTGTGATTGAAACTTGGCTATTAAAGCATTTCCGCCTTTACGGCCAGCGCCTTCGCCCGTATTTTTCTTCTTAAGTTTAAAGCCCATGCAGCTTCTCCCCGTTTTCGGCCTACCTGTTTAGGTGCGACAATTAATTTATAAATTTTATTGATGCGTTCATATATTTAGGATTTTGCATCAAGCTGCTGAATAAGAAGACATGCCACTGCTGATTGTGCTGGTGAAAATACCCTTTGCAATATTCTTGCAAATTGCTGTCTAACTCAGTGCCTGCAGAAAAGTAACTTTTCTTATTAAAATGCTGGATCCCCAAAACCTGATCAACGACTAAACCGACATAATGGTCATTATGACTGATGCACAATACTTTTTGAGTTGGTGAGTAGGTGCTTCTCCGTCCTGTAATGTACTGCGCCAAATCTGACACAGACAGCAGGCGTCCCCGGATATTCGCCAGGCCCTGCACCCAAGACTGCGTATTCGGCACCGGTGTACATTTTGGCGGATAGATTACCTCAGAAACTTCACCTAAAGGGGCAACAAAATATTGCCCCATCATCTCAAAAGCAATGCCTGACCATCGGTTTACTTCATTTTCAGTCGAAACGTAGTTTTTGTTGCCACGTTTTGCTATTCGAAGTAATTCGATAAATCCATTTGCTGCCATAGAGTTTTACTCTGCATTGAGGTGGTGTTTAATCACATCAATTAATTGTTTTTCATCAACAGGTTTAGTCAAATAATCAGAAGCGCCTTGGCGTTTGCCCCAAACACGGTCCGTTGCCTGATCTTTTGTGCTGACAATGACGATTGGAATGTGTTTCGTGGTTGCGCCGCGCGAAATTTGGCGTGTTGCCTGAAAGCCATTTACACCTGGCATAACAACATCCATCAGTACTAAATCTGGCAACTCTGCTTCCGCCATCGTCACACCGTCTGCGCCATTTGAAGCTTCAATCACTTCAAAGCCGTGCTTTCCGAGAATTTCCTTAAAACGGAAAGTTTCAGTCGGTGAATCGTCCACGATTAAAATACGTGCCATTCCATTCCCCCAAAAAATAAATCTTAATTATACAGTTACATGATTACGGATAGCGTTCAGCAATTCGTCCTTGCTGAATGGTTTTGTTAAATACTCGTCTGAGCCAACAACACGTCCTTTTGCTTGATCAAACAAGCCATCCTTACTGGAAAGCATGACGACAGGGATATTTTGATAGTTTTGCGAATTTTTGATTAATGCGCAGGTTTGATAGCCGTCTAAACGCGGCATCATAATATCGACAAAAACGATATCAGGATTTGCTTCGGCAATTTTTGACAATGCTTCAAAACCGTCAACTGCAGTTACAACTTCACAGCCTTCACGCTGCAATAAAGTTTCTGCTGTACGGCGGATGGTTTTTGAATCATCAATCACCATGACTTTTAAATTTTGGAATTTTTCGTCCATCAGTATGACCCTACCATTTTATATGCACTTGCTAATTTTATTAGCCGCTATATTTTTACAAGTTATTAACATTTTTAACATATATTTACTTGCGTTTTCAATGAAGATTTTCAGATAAATTGCACAGTAAACCCCAATAACAACAACCTATTCACACTTTTAAATGACTGGATATTTTTTTTTATCTGAGAATAGTTTTTAATTCTAAATTTTAAGTCTAATATAACATTTTATTACTTTAAAATAAGTAATTTAGTCAACTTCAAACTGGGGAGTCCAATGTTGAGTCAGTTTAAGCATAGACTTACCCTCATTACAGATAAAAGCATGCTTAAAAAAATTATTTTAATTGCTTGCCTAACGTCGCAGGCCATTTTCGCAGCCGCTCCAGCTTCCCAGCAGCATAAAGCGGTGTGGTACCGCTATTATGACAGCAAAGGTGTAGCCAATATCAGCACAAATGTGACGCCAAACCATATTCGGCACGGATATGAAGCGCTGGATCAAAATATGCAAGTGATTAAGCGCAATAATCCTTATAATGCAGAAGCTGACATTAAGCAAGCGCCGCAGCGGGCTGTTCAGGCGAGGCAGCGCGATGCTGACAATAAGCTCAAACGCGCTTATGGAAGCAGTGCTACAGCCTCGCAAAAAAAGAAGGATGCGCTGACAGTCATCAATAAACAGCTGGTTTTTCAGCAAGACCAGTTGAAACAGCTGCAAAATGACCGTATTTTATTTGTCCGCCAAGAACGGGAACATTTCCGCAAAGGTGAAACTGTGCCTGCGCAGTTAAAAACAACGCTTACGAATAATCAAAAAAATATCGTAGCAAAAAAAGAATATATTCAATCTTTACAAACGAGCTATCGAAATACTGCAGCAGAATACGACAGAATTATTACGCGCTTAAAAGCCTTGGAATAAATCTCTTGTTTCAAACGTTATGGTTGACAGCTGAAAAAAAGGACGACTATGCGATCAGCACAGCTTATTACTCAATTTTACGGGAAGCATTCTGCCCTTTTTTTTAAAACTGGCATACTTTGCCTCAGCATCGCGCTTACAGCCTGTCAAAAAAATGAAACCGCCCCGCCTGCCGATATTCCAAAAAAAATTGAACTTATTCAGCAAGATTTAGTTGCTGTTCAGCAAGGCTCCGTCATAAGCAAAACGGACTTTACTGGGACAATCCGCGCAGTCAATCAAAGCAGTATACAGGCCCAAGTCACAGCAACAGCCACATCGGTCAACGCCCAAGTAGGGCAATCCATTGCTAAAGGCCAAGTCTTAGTCCGCTTAAACAATCAGGACAATGCGGCCCGTCTTACCCAGTCTCAAGCCAATCTTGCATCTGCTCAAGCGCAGGCCAATCAGGCGAAGCTGATGATGCAGCGCAAGCAGCGCTTATTGAATCAAGGCTTTATTTCTAAAGTTGAGTTTGAACAAAGCAAAGTGGACTATCAGGCGCAGCTGGAAAATGTCAATGCGCAGCAGTCCAGCGTAGATATCGCGCGTAAAGCTGATCAGGATGGTACGATTTATAGTCCAATTAACGGTATAATTACCAAACGCCAGGTCGAACCAGGGCAAACTGTCGCCGCTGGCACAACGCTGTTTGAAATTGTTGATCCAAATCATTTGGAAATTCAGGCTCAGCTGCCAAGCGACCTGCAGTCTGCATTAAAAGTGGGGCAAAAAATTGAATACAGCATTCAGGGCAACTCCTATAAGCTGACTGCCACGCTGTCACGGATTTCACCGATTGCCGACCCAGCAAGCCGCCAGATTGAGTTTTTTGCGCAGCCCTCTCAAAACATTAATTCTTTAAGCATCGGCGCTTTTGTTGAAGGCGCGATTTTAGGCTCAAATTCTGTTTCTGGACAGATTATTCCGCTCGATACCATTCAAAATCTGCAGGCCAAACCCTATGTTTGGGTCATTCGCCAGCACAAAATTATCCGTGCAGACATTAGCGTTTTAGAACAGCGCTACAGTGACAATAGCGCTGTGGTCCAAGGCTTGGAAAACAGCGATCTGATCAGCCGCGTTAAATTTACCGAAGATGATATTCATAAAGAAATCAGCATCAATAAAGAATAAATAAAAAAGCAGGATAGCGGTTATGTGGTTTACCCGAATTAGCGTCAAGTACCCCGTTTTCACCATCATGATGATGTTCTGCTTGATGGTGCTCGGCTTGGCCTCTTGGCAGCGCATGGGTGTGGAAGAATTTCCGGATGTCGACTTCCCCTTCGTGGTGATTTACACCAACTATCCTGGTGCATCCCCTGAATCTGTAGAATCTGAAATTACCAAAAAAATGGAAGATCAGATCAATACCATTTCAGGTTTAAAACAAGTCATTTCCCAATCAAGTGAAGGCCTGTCTACGATTATTGCTGAGTTTAATCTGGATGTCCCTTCCTCTGTCGCGGCCCAAGACATCCGTGACAAAATCGCGCCTGTCAGCGCACAGTTTCGTGATGAAATTGATGACCCGATTGTAGAGCGCTATGACCCGACCGCCAGTGCTGTCATGTCGATTGTGTTTGAATCCAAAACCATGGATTTGCGTGATTTAAGCTCATACTTGGACCAGCGTATTATTCCTCAGCTGCGTACAGTTTCCGGTGTCGGTACGGTCAACCTTTTAGGGGATGCGCAGCGCCAGATCCGCATTCAGGTGGATTCAAAAAAGCTGCAAAGCTTTGGAATTGGCATTGATCAAGTTTTAAACACGCTAAAAGCAGAAAATATTGAAGTGCCTGGCGGTACCCTGAAGCAGTCAACGTCTGAATTGGTGGTGGAAATTAAATCGCGGGTCATCCATCCGCAGGCTTTTGGCGATTTGGTGGTTGCCAATAAAAACGGCGCGCCCATCTTCCTGAAACAAATCGCTAAAGTTGAAGACAGCCAAGCAGAAATGGAATCCAGCGCCTTCCTGAATGGCAAAGCAGCAGTTGCTGTGGATATTCTGCGCAGTTCAGATTCCAATGTCATTAAAGTCACGGACAATACCCGTAAAACACTGGAAGAGATTAAAACTCAGCTGCCGAAAGGCACGACAGCAGAAATCGCGGTGGATTCATCCAAAGGCATCCGAGGCAGTATCAAAGATGTTGCCCGCACCATTATTGAAGGCGCCATTTTAGCCATTTTGATTGTCTTGCTGTTTCTAGGCTCTTTCCGTTCGACTGCAATTACCGGCATAACGCTGCCTATTGCCCTACTGGGAACATTGACTTTTATTTGGGCTTTTGGCTTTACCATCAATATGATGACGCTGCTGGCGCTATCGCTGAGTATTGGCCTGCTGATCGATGATGCCATTGTCGTGCGGGAAAATATTGTCCGCCATGCCGATATGGGCAAAGACCATGTTACGGCGGCACTCGACGGCACCAAGGAAATTGGCCTAGCCGTGTTGGCCACAACTCTGACCATTGTTGCTGTATTTTTGCCTGTCGCTTTTATGGGCGGTATTATCGGACGCTTTTTCTACCAATTTGGCGTAACAGTCAGTACGGCGGTTCTCATTTCAATGTTTGTCAGCTTTACGCTGGATCCAATGCTGTCCGCGCATTGGGCCGAAAAGAAAGATCCAAATAAAAAGCCAGGCGCAATCAAACGCTTCCTAAACTGGATTTCGGACAAACTGGATAATCTCAGCCACGTGTATGAAAAACTGCTGAAATTGGCGCTGCGCTTCCGATTCATCACCATTTTAATTGCTGTAGCTTCACTGTTTGGCGCATTGGGTTTATCTAAGCTGATTGGTACAGAATTCGTGCCTGTGCCGGATAAAGGTGAAATCCGCATCAAATTTGAAACCCCTGTCGATGCAACCTTGGAATATTCACAGGCTAAGCTGAAACAGGTCGATGCGATCATCCGCCAGCACCCAGAAGTCAAAGCCACCTATGGCGCGATTAACAGCGTTTCCGACCGCGGTAAAAATCATGTCAGCATCCGTATTACTGTGACACCGCGAGCTGAGCGCAAAGAAACTTTAACCGACTTAAACAATCAATTCCGCAGCAGGTTGCAATCAGTTGCTGGCATTACTGTCACTTCTGTAGCATCGGCAGATGAAACTGTCTCTGGCGGTCAAAAGCCTGTCATGATTTCCATTAAAGGCCCTGACCTGAATGAGCTGCAGAAAATTTCTGACCGCTTTATGGCTGAAATATCCAAGGTAAACGGCATTGTCGATTTGGAAAGTTCGCTTAAGCAGCCCAAACCCACATTGGGCGTACATATTAATCGTGTGCTGGCCAGCGACTTAGGGCTGTCAGTCAATCAAATTGCAAATGTGGTACGCCCACTGATTGCGGGTGATAACATCACCACGTGGAAAGATGACAAAGGCGAAACCTACGATGTGAATCTGCGTTTAAATGAAGACCGCCGCAGACTGCCAAGTGATGTGCAGAACATGTATATCACTTCGCAAAAAACCGATGCCAATGGTTTGCCAATCTTAGTGCCTTTAGCCTCTGTCGCCAGTTTTGAAGAGACTTTAGGCGCTTCGCAAATTAACCGCCGTGACCTTGCGCGCGAGGTTTTAGTTGAGGCCAATACCGCAGGCCGTCCCGCGGGCGATATCGGCGCAGATATTAAAAAGATCGAAGATAATTTTGAACTGCCAGCCGGCTATTACTTTGTCACCCAAGGTTCAAACAAAGACATGGCGGAATCAGCAGGCTATGCTTTAACCGCCATCACCCTTTCAATTGTGTTTATCTATATTGTGCTCGGTTCTCAGTTCAATAGTTTTATCCATCCTGCAGCGATTATGGCTTCTTTGCCGCTATCACTGATTGGCGTGTTTCTAGCCTTATTCCTATTCAATTCCACCATGAATTTATTCTCCATTATCGGGATTATCATGCTGATGGGGCTGGTCACCAAGAACGCAATTTTGCTGATTGATTTCATCAAAAAATCAATGGATCAAGGCATCTCCAGATATGACTCCATCATTGCTGCAGGCAAGACACGGCTGCGTCCAATCTTAATGACCACCAGCGCGATGGTGATGGGCATGGTCCCGCTTGCACTTGGCTTAGGTGAAGGCGGCGAGCAAAGTGCGCCGATGGCGCATGCGGTGATTGGCGGGGTGATTACCTCCACCCTGCTGACCCTGGTGGTCGTGCCGGTGATTTTTACCTACTTAGATGACTTGAAAAATTTCATGATGCGTCAGGCCAAAAAAATCCTGTTATAATTTTTCATCATTTTAAACAGCAATGAGGTGACATTCCCAAATGTTCACCTCTTTTTTTATTGTATACTCTCTGCTTTAACGCTTAATTTTCTTAGGACAGTTTCCATGCGCGCGAGTCGCTTTTTATTTGCAACGTTGAGAGAAACCCCAAACGATGCTGAAGTTATTTCACATCAGCTAATGCTTCGTGCAGGGATGATTCGTAAATTGGCTTCAGGTTTATATTCTTGGCTGCCGATGGGCGTTCGCGTATTAAATAAAGTTGAAGCGATTGTACGCGAAGAAATGGACCGCGCTGGCTCTCTGCAAGTATTGATGCCTGTTACTCAGCCTGCGTCTCTTTGGGAAGAATCTGGCCGTTATGTTCAATACGGCCCTGAACTGTTACGCTTTAAAGACCGTCACAATAATGACTTTGTGCTTGGCCCAACGCACGAAGAAGTGATCACTGACCTTGCCCGCAATGAGTTAAAAAGCTACAAGCAATTGCCTGCAAACTTCTATCAAGTTCAAACCAAATTCCGTGACGAAATCCGTCCGCGTTTTGGTGTGATGCGTTCACGCGAATTTGTGATGAAAGATGCTTACTCATTTCATGCTGACCAAGCGTCACTGCAAGAAACCTACGACAATATGTATGAAGCATATTGCAAAATCTTTACACGTCTAGGCCTTAACTTCCGCCCTGTACAGGCAGATACGGGTTCAATTGGCGGTTCAGGTTCGCATGAATTCCACGTATTGGCTTCAAGCGGTGAAGATGATATCGCCTTCTCTACAGAGTCAGACTACGCAGCCAACGTTGAAATGGCTGAAGCTGTCCTTGTTGGCGAACGTGCAGCTCCTGCTAAAGCGCTTGAAATTGTCGATACGCCAAATCAAAAAACCATTGCTGATGTGTCTGAATTTTTAAAGTCAGATCCAGCGCAATCCGTTAAAGCACTTTTGGTTCAAGGTGTAGCTGAAGAAGGAAAAGCAGCACCCGTTGTTGCATTATTCCTTCGTGGTGATCACGAACTGAATGAAATTAAGGCTGAAAAACACCCACTGATTGCTGCTCCACTAACTTTTGCAACTGAAGCGCAATTGGCTGACTTAGATCTTACAGCTGGCTTCTGCGGCCCGCAAGGTTTAGTTGAAAAAGGCTTAACGGTGATTATTGACCGTGCAGCTTCTGTTCTTTCTGACTTTGTTGCTGGTGCAAACCAAGTAGATAAACACGCAGTTGGCGTGAACTGGGAACGTGATGCGCAATTCACAGAAGTATATGACCTGCGCAATGTTGTTGAAGGCGATCCATCTCCAGACGGCAAAGGCACAATATTAATTAAACGCGGTATTGAAGTCGGCCATATTTTCCAATTGGGCAAAAAGTATTCTGAAGCGCTAGGCTGTAAAGTGCTTGGCGAAGACGGCAAACCAATGGTTGTGACCATGGGATGCTACGGCATCGGTGTAACTCGTGTGGTTGCTTCTGCAATTGAACAAAACTTTGATGATAAAGGCATTATTTGGCCTGCAGCTATTGCACCTTTTGAAGTTGCGATTGTGCCAATGAATGCGCATAAATCACCACGCACTTTAGAAGCAGCTGAAGCGCTATATGCTGAATTATCTGCAGCTGGCTATGATGTACTGCTTGATGACCGCAACGAACGCCCAGGGGTTAAATTCTCTGACCTTGAATTAACAGGTATTCCGCACCGTATTGTCATTGGTGAAAAAGGTTTGGATGCGGGCACTTTTGAATACAAAGGCCGCCGCGATGCGGAATCTGTGAATATTTCTAAAGAAGAATTATTGGCTAAAATCGCAAAATAAGTTTAGTCCATATAAAAAATCCCGCTTGATGCGGGATTTTTTATAACTTGAAAAAAGTGATTAGCAGAATTTTAGTCCGCCAAAGCAGTTTGACGTCACATTTTGATTTTTTAAAATTTGATTTGTTAAACTAATTGTTGCAGGGGAACTACTTGTATAACTTGCCAAATCAATTTCTAATTTTTTCTTGATAGGAACAGAAAGTAAAGATCCAATTGCCTCTAATGCATTAATTTCAATTCTATTTTCTTCTGTAGTTAAATATTGTGTCACCAACGTAGCTACTTGCGGCAGTACCGATGAAATATCAACTTGATTTTGTGCCTGTAAATAACCTAACTGAACTGGATCTTTAAATGACATCCACCAGCCAGTTTTCGCAATATCACCCGCATCTGTACCTGCCCACTTGATAGATTGCTTTTGCATCGATAAATACCCCCCCGTTCCTGTTAAAGGAATATTATGAATCATGCTTAAAGCCTGCTCAAATGTAATATCCATATTTAGATTTTTAATAATTGAACCAGTATCCATTTTGAATTTAGCAGAAGATGCAATTAATAAAATCGCAGGAAATTTCACAAAGAGCTGATCATTTGCAAATACACTATCATTTACACCTGCAACACCGCTTCCTGCAGCTAGGGGGATTTTATCAATAGTAGATCTAATGCCTGTAACTTTAGCATCTTTTAATCGAGTGCCCGACACAACTGTTTCCGGCATGGTAAAATTAACAGTAATACTCGGTACGGTAATGCCGGTATTATTTGAATTTGTTGAATCGCTTGTAAAAGTACGATCTGTGAATAAAGCAGTAAGGTAACCTGAAATCTGCTCATTTGTAGAATCGCCAAATTTTGCTTGAGCTGTTTTCACATCGCCGGTTGTTTTCGCCATTTTCATATAACCGCTGAATGATTGAATACCGTCCGAAGGGTTTTGAGTATTTGATGTGCCAGCTGTCAGCATACCCAAAATTTGTTCTGCCCCTAATCGAAAGCCAACTACTTCACGTGTAGAAGCCTGCCCGGTATTTTTAATCGCAAACTCAATAAATGGATTGGTGATTTTAGCGCTGGATGAAGCTCGGTCACCTGTATATGTAGGACTACCTGTCCCATCATTACCAGTAGATAGCCCACTGAGAGACAAATTTTTGATATCAATATCACAACCGGTTCGTATTGAATTATTTACACCGCCACACCCCAATTGAAGTGATTTTATATTGGCATTAATATCCATTTCTGCCTGAAAATTCAGTTTGTAAAAATTTACATTATCATAAGTATAAGAGTCTTTAGAAAGGCTCAGCAATGCTTGCCCATCAACCTTTGATAACGCATTATCATCCAATGCCGTCATCGCATTTGCTGACGAATAAACACATAATGACGCAATCAATCCACATAGAATTTTCTTTTTCATATACATTTCCCTGATTATTTTTATCATTTATCTAGGCGTAATACCCATCGTGCTTCGCATTGTGCCACCTGTGATTGCTATATCCGCGATTTTTTGCATAGTGCCGGCTGATGGCGACATCGCAATTTCTGCAGTAAATGCTTTCCCTTGAATCACAGATGATCCTGCTGTCGACTTGTAATTAAATTTCACCTGATTATCCAAGACAACCGTGTCGCTCTTCATATGTATTTGACTATTGATCCCAAGATGCCCCTGCAGCTTATTCAAATTAATACTCGAATTCTTGGTTGTTGTACCCTGTACATCAGAATCAATAAGACTGACATAGCTTCCTCTGTCACTAGAGTCATTAAGCGGGTTAAATTCAAAATTTGCTTTTAAAGATAAGAAATTGGTATCTGGTGTACCATTTACACTCTCCAATCCAGGAATAATGAACAGCTCACCTTTGCCATCCAGTTTAAAAGCTATTGTTGTCAATACATCATCTTTCTTAGCAAAGTTGTCTATAGGTACGATTTTTTTCGCGCATGATGTCTGGCTGCCAGTACAATTATATAGAGAACCTGGCAACTGCCCGATCGCAACCTCAGCTTTAGCAGCTACCAGCAAACTGTCCGCTTTGACATAAATTTCTTGATCCTCAAAACCAATTACACCTTTGGCTTTGATATATGAATCAATATTTCTCAAACCGGCATAATAATTGACTTCTTCGCCATGATTGCCTTGCGCGCCATCAATCACAATAATAGAGGTTGTATTGGCAGTACCCGTTTTTTTATCTATGCCGTAGCCTTCCGTGGACATCGCCAAATCATAGCCCAAGCCTGATTTGACCTGATTATTTTTATTGGTATAGGTCTTGGAATAAATGGCAGCATTGGCATTCAAATTGTAAATTGGAATACCCAAGCCCCAAGTGCCTTGAGCTTTTCCAGCATTGATATCTGCAATTGAATTATCTGAAATAAATCGCGCCTTACGGGCAATCGCTTGAAAATCCATACCGCGCACAGCAAGCAATACCATATTTTGCGCATCAGCCGTTGGCGAAGGATTATAAACCTGCTCTGCCGCTGTTACGCCCAGCACATTTTTAATTTGCTCATTGACCACAAAGCTTAAGGAATTGGTTCGAATATTATTTATGTAAATGTCACCCAAATCGATGTATGCATTTTGCGTATTCGCTGTCGCATTTACATCATTAGATGCACGCACAGTCAATCGGGTTAAGTTAGAAAATTCAATCGCGTAACTGCCCGTTCCTGTATGACCCAGCTCAAACACAGTTGGATTAGCGCCCGTGTGCAAAAAATCTGCAGACATCCCAAAATGTAAACCGCCTGCATTTTTAAAATCATAGCCTTTCGTAGCTGTTGCTACAGTTTCAGCCACATTGCTGTTGCTGCGGTTGACTTGCGAAAATTGAGCAATGCCTGTTTGATTCGAATTTAATAAGATTTTTGCATTGGTAAGCTCACCAGATGCGCCTAATCGAATCAAGTTTCTTTGGGTTGACGACTCAGAACCATAACGTAAATCAATATTTAAACCTGGATTTGTTGCAGTTCCTGCTCTGCTGCTATGCACATTGGTTTTATCTTCAACACGCCCTAAGGTCACCACATGATCCTTAGCGCCATCTTGAGATTTAGTCGTCAACACAATCCCTTCACTAGGATCTATATACATATAGCCGTCTGCAGCGAAATTAAAGTTAAAATCCTTCGCTGTCAGAGTTTGGCCATTCAAGCCATAGCCAATACTGGCATTTTGCAAATTAAAGCTTAAATGCGCGACATCTTTACTATTAAACAAGCCATTGGTAGTTAACAAATAAACTTTTAAAGGCGAAATGGTCGAGAAGCTTAGAGAGCCTAAATTCTGGTTTACCTCTCCTGGCGCACAATTCGGCTCACACATCAGCATGATTTTTGAGGCAACAGCTGTAAATGGAGAAACACTTGCGCTGAGCTGAATCCCTGTCCCTTTTCGGCCAGTGCTATCTAAATTTGTTACACCGACATCCAAATCTATTTGTGATTTGATATTTGCGTTGCCCTGAGCAGTATTAATCACCACATCATGCAAACCCAGCTTAATTGGATTTGTACCTGTCCCTGAATAATCAACCCAATTGGCTTGATCAATCGTGATACGTGAGACTTCTTGCGTAATTGAAATTCCGTCTTGACCAGTCACTTTTTCTAAGTTCTGATCACTTAGTGCTTCAAGCGCATATACATGATTAGCAGCAAAAATACAGGCCGCAAGAACGTTCAACTTTATAATTTTATGCATATCAATTTTCCTTTTGAACTGCAAGATCAGCAGCGGCTTCCTGCACCTGAACAGTTATAGCTGAAAATTTTCAAATTTCCGTCTATATGTAGATTTCCATGCATATTTACCCCCATAAATCCTTTTTCCTGATCTTTATCAAAACTAGGGACTGCGGACTTGCCAGAATCATAAGTCGTATATTTATCAGTATTCAAATATCCTGTAGCGCCTGATTCCACCGAAAGGCTTGAAAAGCCTAAATTTCGTATTTTGAGCGGGTAATTGTCATAAAATTTCAGTAACATGGCTGTCTGAGGATTTCCATCCTTATTTAAAATGGTCGTACCTTCTAAAGAAAACTTCTCAATTTGAATTGTTCCCTGCAGCTGCTTAAAAACCAGCCATTTCTTTTGTCCATTTTCAATATGATTATTTGGCGCAATCGCTAATCTGCAAAGCTCAAGCAAAGGACAATCGCTGGTTTGCATTTTATAGTATGCTTCTGTTACAACCGCTCGGCCATTTTTATCCACGCCATTCAGTTTTGAAATATTTTTTAAACTCATATCAGTTGCATATTGCTGGTTTAAAGACAGCGTCCAGCTCAAATCAGCGCCCCCTTTTCCAGTGACACTCACCAACTCATCGCTATTCAGCCCAACTAAACCGGCAGTTGTTATTTGCGAGGATAAAATCAGTGTCATTAATAACGCTTTTTTCATTTCACTCACCCTCACAAACCTGTTGTTTTAAATTTCAAATGCTGAATTAGCACACCATCAATAGCAACTGATCCTAAATTCACAGGAGCAGCCGCACCAACTCCACGGAAAACTACTCCAGTTGAATCTGTCGCCGTATTTGCTTTAAGCAATTTATCCGAACCAAACGAAACACTGCCAATTGAAATACTGCTGTGTGTTGCATTATTGCCTTGATAGTTGATTGAACCAGCGGTTAATGTTGTTCCGCACGCAGCCACATTACAGGTTGCCCCCTTATAGTCTCCAGCGACAACCGCTGTATTGTTTCCATCTGTATCCGCATAATAACTATAGATTTTTTTGTAAATTTCAGGCACATTCGGAATTCTAGTAATTTCCAGAATAATATTGTTGCCTTCTGAGCCCAAAATAAAAGGCTGATACATATTTCCTAAAACCAAGTTGATATTAGGGCTATATAAATACAAACCTTCATTGGCATCAAAAATTGGGGCAAATGACTGGTCTAAAGCAGGAGTTGTTGCAGTACCGTCATTGATTGCAGCAGTACCAATCCGTATACCTTTGGCATTTAAAGTATTTTTATTTATATCTGTATTGGCATACACCAAAGCGGATGGGTCATCATTGGTATTGATACGTAAAATACTTGCTATGCCCAATGTTTGATTTTGCTGCGCTACACTCGAAGCTTGAGTCTGAAACAATTTCACTTGCGAGCCATTCAAACTAAGACCATTTGCCGTGAATTGTAGGCGTATACGCTGATCTTTCGTTAAATCAGTATCATTTGCAGCATTAGCGCTTACAGGTGCGCCAGTAATCGGATTTATTTTATTACTTGAATTTAATGTCCGAGAAAATGCATCCAGCCAGAAACCCAACTTAATATTATTATCACTTTCAGATGCAGTTACCGTTGCTAAGGGGGCTTCCAACGTTAAATAACTTACATCTGCACTCGCATTGGCTGCTTGAAACTGTTGAATACCTGTTGCAGTACCTGCTCTAAATAACCATGGATTTGCCTCAGAGCCCCAAGTAAATCCAGTATTGCTAAAACGCTTATTTAAATTATTATCCGATTGAGACAGCGCCAAGCCATAAATAAAAATATCTGCTTTCGTACGCCTTGCGCCTAAATCCGCATTTGAAATTCCAGCATATTTTGCATAATTTTCACCTACAGGGATGATACGAATGAAACCCGTATCATATTGTTCAGCATTTACAGCATCTGTACCAGCAAGCGCCCGGTTATAGCTGGATCCTGTAGACAGATCATTTGCGCCTTGAAAGACCATCTTAAAATTTTCAGGCAATAACGCGAGGCCTTCACCTGTCGTTTCAGAAAGTACGGAATCTGATAAATCTTGAAGTGCATATGCAGACTGCGCCATAAACATGCTTACTGCTATTACGGCAAAGCTCTGGCGGAATGTGAAAGTTTTATTTAAACCAGTCATCTCGACCTTCCTTCTTCAGATGCACTGCATCTTTCTTATATTTATTCCTTTTCTTGGCACTTTAATTCGTTTTATTCCATCGTATCCATGATGGACTTATGCCAAGCCACTCTAACTTTTTATTATGCTGAATAATTACACAATTGCAAAAAAAACCAGCTAAAACGACTCAATTTCCGATGAATGAATCACAAAAAAAAGCAGGATCTGAATCCTGCTTTTTGAGCGTATAAAACTTAGAATCTTTATAAATTAAGCTTTTGGCAATGTAACGCCTGTTTGGCCTTGATACTTGCCGCCACGGTCTTTGTATGAGGTTTCACACACTTCATCAGATTCAAAGAACAGCATCTGTGCAACACCTTCACCTGCGTAAATACGCGCAGGGAGATTGGTCGTGTTTGAGAATTCCAAGGTCACATGGCCTTCCCACTCGGGCTCAAGCGGTGTCACGTTCACAATAATACCGCAGCGCGCATACGTCGACTTGCCTAAGCATACGGTCAATACATTGCGCGGAATACGGAAATACTCCACTGTACGCGCTAAAGCGAAAGAGTTTGGCGGGATAATGCAAACATCCGACTCGATATCGATAAAGCTTTTGTCGTCAAAGTTTTTTGGGTCGACAATGGCAGAATGCACATTGGTGAACACTTTGAATTCACGTGCACAGCGGACGTCATAACCGTAGCTCGATACGCCATAAGAAATCAGTTTTTCGCCATTTTCATCAAAACGAACTTGGTTCTCTGCATACGGTTCAATCATGCCGTGTTTTTCGCTCATTTCGCGAATCCAACGATCAGACTTAATAGCCATGTATTTCTATCCAAAAAGCGTAAATTCAATTATTGCGTGGTACTTTAACTGAAATTGACTGCAATGAAAATAAGCCAATCCCACTGCACGTATATTTGCAAAAAAACCGTCAGTTTTAATCGTTAAAACTGACGGCTGATATGCAACGTGAGCATTAAGCTGTAAGTGCGGTATAGCTCATTAGCACCGAAAAGCACATTAATACAAGCGATGCTGTTTTTTGCAAAGTGCTTTGGTTGAGCCAGCTGATTTTATTAGAATTTAATACCGATCCGATAACAGTCCAAACAAAGGCAATTGGAATCAGCATCAATAAAAATGCCAGCATATGCGCTACATAATAGCGGGGATCTACCCAAGCAATCGCAGGGAAAATCGCTGATGCAAATAACAGCGCTTTCGGATTGAGCAAGGTTGCCGCAAACAGGTGCACTGGGCCAATCGACACTTGATTGTAGTCTTCAGTGACGTTGGACATTTTCCAAGCCCGTATAGCCAGATAAAGAATATAGGCTGCGCTGAATAATTTTAGAATCATGGGCAGCAGCGACATTTGCGTTGTCACTTTACCAATGAGGAATCCCCATAAGCTAATAGAAATAAGATAGCCAAACGCTTCTGCGGGAATGAGGCGGAAAGATTTACGTACACCTACCTGTATGCCTGATGATGCCAGCAAGGTATTGGTCGGGCCTGGAGTCAGCAAAATTGTGACGACTAAGCCAATGAAAAACCATGTAATCATACGAAAAACTCACCTTTGAGTGAGCGCAGATTAAATCACTTCAAGTGCGCTGGCAAAACAAGATTTGTAAGCCAATATATAATTTTTAAGCGAATTAAATTAAAACAATATTATTCAATAACTTATAAAAATCATCTTACTGTAACCAAAGAGTCATATGTGGTTAAATTTCAAACAAAATAGGTGTTTAGCGTTATTTAATGCACACAAAACCCTTAATAATAAAGGAAATATCACATTTTAATGTGCGCACCCAGATTCAAAAAAACCAGCCTGAGCTGGTTTAGGAATCAAGCCATAATTAGAAAATACGGCTTTGGTCTTTCTCTGCTTTAGGCAACTTTTCAGCAATACGCTCAGCAATGGCCATGTAGCCCTCTGCAGCGCTGTCTTCCGCCAGCACAGAAGGCTTGCCTGCATCAGCATTTTCACGGATTTGGACATTTAATGGCAAACGTCCCAGCAGTGGAATATGGTATTGTTCAGCTAATTTATCGCCGCCGCCTGTACCGAAAATCTGTTCTTCATGACCGCAATTAGAGCAGATGTGCGTCGACATGTTTTCAATGACACCCATCACAGGAATCTGCACGCGGTTAAAGAGTTCAATGCCTTTGGTTGCATCCATCAGCGCTACATTTTGCGGCGTGGTCACAATCACGGCGCCAGTCACAGGAATGCGCTGCGCCAAAGTGAGCTGGATATCGCCAGTACCTGGCGGCATATCAATCATCAGCACATCCAGCTCAGGCCATAAGGTTTGATTAAACAGCTGCATTAAAGCGCCGGTGGCTTTTGGACCGCGCCATGCGACAGGCGTATTGTGATCACCGGTTAAATGGCCGATTGACAGCACCGCCATACCATAAGCATCTAAGGGAACAAAATGCTCGGCTTCAATCATGGGTGTACGGCCTGCATTGCCCAGCATGGTTGGAATGCTTGGACCATAGATATCGGCATCTAAGACGCCCACTTTTAAGCCCAGTTTTTGCAGCGCCAAAGCCAAGTTAACCGTTGTAGTTGATTTACCTACGCCGCCCTTGCCTGATGACACCAAAATGACATTTTGAATGCGCGGATGTTTGGGCACATCACGCTGCTGCGGCGCAGCTTTTTGAATAGGCGGATTATTCGGATCGACTTCTTCTTTTTTTGCTGCTGGCGCTGCTGCTGAAGCATCGACCACAGGCGGTAAATTGCTTTTAGGTGCTGAACTTTCAGTTTTAGGCTGGCTAGAACAGCTTTCACCTTCTGCATGCTCATGTCCACAGCCGCCTGCAGCATGACCCGTTTTTTGCTGAATGACATGCATATTCAATTCTGTAATGCCGCATTTTTCCAAAGCATCAGCCAAATCATCATGGATTTTCTGCAAATCATCTGCTTCTGAAGGCATGGTATTGATGGTGATCTGCAGCACTTGGCCCTGCACATTCACTTGGGTAATGCGGTCTTTCAGCGCGTTGTCCGAATTGGGCAAAATATAGTTTTGCAGCACTTTTTGGATTTCATCTTCCTGAACTTCCTGCGAGGGTGAAAAAACCGATTTAAGCGAAGAAAGCCAAGACATAGAATTACTCCAAAAAAGCGCGAATACAGCAAATTAAGGATAGTTTAACGGCAAACTCTGCTCAGAGTAAGCAGTCTTCTGCGGAAGTTGGCAGTTAATTAAAAAAATCCTAGCATTTTGCTTGGTTTTAAACTGAGCTGCGCTACATATTCACACAATAATTGCATGTTTTTTTTGCTATAAACATTTCCAGCACGCTGTTCAGCGCATGATTGCTGATCCTGAGGTGGCGCTATTTGCAATATTGGAAGCAGTGCTATCTGGCATCGGTCTTGCTTTTAATTAAGCAGAGAACACATCTTCGCATTGATAATTTTAAAATGCTGCGGCGCAGGGAATGCAAAGCACAGTGCAGAAATGAGTTCAATCACTTATGGCCAGCCGCTGCTGTTATTTTTTGGAACAGGTCATTTCAAGATGTCAAAACTTAAATTTGGGGAATTACAATGAAAAAATTAGCTTTTCTGCTTTTGGTTGCTGCGGCAAGTTTTAGCCATGCCGCTGATGTTGAAAGTTTCGTGACTGCAGAACGTCAGACCATTACCCTTGGCGACACAGTAGAAGAAATGCAGGCACGCATGAAAGCGTCTCCGATGAGTGTCATCTCCCATGCATTGCCTGAAAAAGATCAAAAAGCGCACTTGGCGATTGATTACACTTATGAAATTGAAAATGTGCGCTATGTAATCACGATTATCAACGACAAAATCAGCAAGATTCAAACTGAAAGTCTCGATAAATAAGCTGAGCCAAAAACAGCCAGCTGCATCGAATTGAATACTTTCTTTAAAGAAAAAACCCATTGCCGAGACAATGGGTTTTTGATTTTTATGAAATATAAACAGCGTTAATTCTAAGCCTGATCATCTTTTTTGAATTTGCCCAAAACATCTGTCGCTTTCTTTTTCAGCTCATCGAACTTTTCTGTGGCTTGCACTTTTAACTCGTCCAGCTTCACCGAAGCTTCTTGCTTCAATTCAGCAGCTTTCAGTTTTGCCTCATCAAATTTATGGCTGGCTTCATCTTTTAAATGATCCAGTTTTTCATGTGCAGATGCTTTGGCATGCTCAGCTTTAGCTTTAAGATCTTCAACTTTTTCTTCTGCTGCCGCTTTACTGTCAGCATGCTGCTCTGCAGAATCCCGCTTCAGTTCATCCAGCTTTTTTTCACCTTCAAGCGCAGCTTCTTTTACCGAATGCTTCAAGTCATCTACCGCTTTTTCGCCTTCAAGCTTCGCTTCTTTGGCAGAATGTTTTAGATCATCCCCCAATTCAGCCGCTTTATTTTTTAAGTCATCAAGCTGAGTATTGCTCATAGTGTTACCTTCCTGAATGTTATGCCTTGTCTAACAATAGGTATAACACTTAAATGGAGAAATAATACTCAAATCAGCATTTCTACACACTTTATGACAAACTGAAATATAGCGGGACGCTTCAGTTAAAGTCTGAACCTATCAATACAATTAATATTCAAATACGATGAAGCCACACCTAGCCTTCTGTGCTTTCACTCAAAAGCTGATGAACACTGTCCTGATCGGTAAATCGGCTGCGCCAATTTTCTACATAGGGATGATAATATTGAAAGCGCTGTAAAAATAAATTCAGCACCAAGGTATGAATGTCTTGATCCGTTATCGCCTGCAATGGATGTGCTTCACACAATTGATGCATTTTATACAAGGCTTTATCCGAAGTCTCACCCGCAACACAGTACCAAATTAATGCCTTTTTAAATTGTCCCTGCTGTTCAAAATATTCTCCCAGCTGTTCAGCGGCAATTTTATCTTCGCCTAATATAATCAATTGTTTAAGCGCTATCATAAGATCTTGATATTCAGCTTGGCTGCGGTCATTGGAATTTAAACGCGCAATTAGAGTCTCACGATGATTTTTTTGTTCATCAGCTGACATCTCCGGCAGGTCTATATAATTTTCAATGATGTTATTTACGAGTAAATCGTTTAAATAACAGTAGATCAATGTCCATCCATACTGATGCGCTAAAGATAAGCCGTGAATAAATTCATAATCCTTCTTGTGCTCCCGCAAGAAAATCGCCAAAGCAGGCCGGTATTCCATCAGCAAAATTTCACTATAATCCAGCGGTACCCGTCCATGCCGCCGAGCGAATTGGGCAGCAGCTATATTGAATTTTTTTCTTTTAATCTGCCGATAAAACAGTACTGACGCAGCAGCGATGAGCAATACAATAAGATAAATCATTGAGCACCCGCTAAATTTTGTGCATTCAGTAATTCATTCCAATTTTCTAAATAAGGGCTGCGGGAAAAAATTTCATAATAGACATCCTGAATAAAAACATCTTCAAAAAAATTGTCATTCAAGATGACATTGGGATATTGCTGAATGGCGCGCATGCTGCGTGTGACATGCTCTTCTGTATTATTCACTTCAGATGCGCGAATATATAAATGAACGCCAAACATTAAGTTTACAGGCACCAGCCGCCCTTCTGTAAATAGATCAGCTAAGGTAGATGCTGCATCAGCATTTCCCTGTAAGGCTAATAACTTCAGGTTGAAAATAATGTCTTGAATTTGATTCTCTGTAAGTTTTGGCTGCTGGAGCTGTTCAGCCAGGTCTGCATAGCGCTGTTCTGAATCTTCTTTTGTAATAAAATGATTTTCTATTAATTGGCGCTCTACCAATATGGATGCATACCAATTGCACATCATAAATCCATAGGTTTGTGTGAAATTCCGTTCTTTTAAAAATGAAAATTCATCCGCTTCATGACTGTTATGCCTTAAATAGTATAATAAATGATCACGGGTATAACTTACAGGCACATTGCCATAAATTCGTGCATATTCCGCTATGGCTGGAAGCATTTTGTATTGATAAATTAATTGAAATAACAGCAATAAAACAACAAGCACAGCGAAAACGCTGCCTGCAATCCAAAGCCAATGCATTTTTTATCTCTTTGTTAATATTTTATTTATTTATAGTATAAAAATATAAGATTCCCTATGCTTTTCAGCATCTTTTGAATAATTATTTTAAAAATTTTAATGTTTATTAATGACAGCAAAACTCAAAAATGAGATGGCGGAAATGCCATCTCATCAAGCCATTATTTTTTTACTGTACTGATAAAGCTGATCACCGCAAACAGCCAAATAAACAGGATAAAACTGCGTTCCCGTGTAAAGTGCTCGACATTTGAACCATGCACAATATTATGACGTGTAGCGGTGACCGTAGAACTGCTGTCCATTTTCAGCGCCTGCAGCTCTAAAAAGTAGGGATTAATGTCACTGGCGATTTTCACCTTATGCCATAAGCTTTTCACTTCGTGGCCTTTTAAGCCCGGTACAATTTTATAGACATCGACATATTTGCTTTGATTCAGCTGCAAATAGCCGCGCTCTGCCAGCGCCTCAGTTAAAATCCCTTCGATTTGACCATATAGCACAGTTACACAGCCTGCATAAGCCTGCTGCTGATACATCTGTAAGCATTGCTCAATCACAGTGCGGTGTTTAGGCAAATTCTCCCCAATCTTCAAGGCATCTACAGCGGTGAATAATTCTTTTTGAAAATATGCTTTTTCAATTAAATCCAGCAATGAAAATTGATCCATCTCTGATTCATTTTCATTGGCTAATTTCCAAAAATACAGCAAATTCAATGCATCATTTGCAGTTGGTCCATCGCCTTCAAATTCAACCTGATCGGCAAGCCCATCAAAATAAGGCTCGGTCTGCGCCAAGGTTCGAAGCGCTGCCACCAGCTGTCCGTGCGCAGCGGAACCCATGCTTTGTAAATACTGCTCGGCAGTTTTTAGGATGTGGCTGCCTAGCTGTTTTTGACTGCCTGCATTTTGTTTAATGCGCGTCACGGGCTGTGCAAAATCATAATCATCATCGATCATGGAATGATCCTTCTAAAACGGGCCGATTGAGGGAAAACATTATCGCTGTTCTTTGCTGCAGGACACAACCGCATTAGCCTGTATTCGTTTCATCTTTCTCGGTTCATCTATTTAATGCCATGTCTGGTAAACGCTGAACAATAAATTTTCTGTATCACTTAAAGCCCAATAACGGTGCTGAAAGTTTGGATATTTTTCCGGAAGAGTGGCAGCAGGTATGCGGGTAAAAGACATATAACAGGCATTGACCGCTTGGCTTAAATATTCGGTTGAGCCTTGCACAAAATAGGAATCATGATTCATATAGTCATGATGATTAGAATAGATTGGATTTGGCTGAACGTAATGCAATGTTTTGCGCCATCCGCGCCAGCGCTTTTTAATGGCAGGCTTCACACATTCAACCATGGCGTCATTTTGACTGGCGTCGCGCAGCGCCTTTTGCTGAATCCCCTCTCTGACCCGATTGTCGATGGCATACACCAGCACAACATTCCCCGTCATGGGAGAGTGATTGCGGTAAAAGATTAAGACTGGCTGCTGCAGCTGTGGAAATTGCTGATGATCGATCTGAATAGCATCGACCAGCTGATGCTGAAATGCCTGATGCTGCTGATATGTGCCTAGCAGCAATACCCCCAAGATAAAAAACACCACACAAATACACACAATGACCGCCAGCGCGACGGCCCCAATCAGGCCATAGCGCAGTATTTGCAGCACGTGATGCAAATAGCTATACCCATTCCTGTGCATTCTTATTGTCCTTATTGTTTTAGCAGGCTGAAGCACTGCTGATTTAAGAATGTTTTTATTCAGTGTTGTGTATATTTAAAGGCGCATCAAGTGTATCTATAGGCAACTTTTGCAAAGATTTTCATCTTTTGTATCTAAGGCAAATGCTGTGCTGGACTGTATTTAAATTACTTGCCGATTTAACTCTTTTGAAAAGAATTCAACGATTCACTTGTGCATCTGCTGGCTATCTAAGGTAAAATCGTTGACCTTATATAAAAGACGAATGAGCGAGTTCTATCCGTGCGTAATATTTTAGTCACTAACGCCCTTCCATACGCTAATGGCCCGATCCATATGGGTCATTTACTTGGTTATATCCAAGCAGATATTTGGGTTCGTGCCATGCGTGCAATGGGTCATGATGTGACTTATGTCTGCGCGGACGACGCTCACGGCACAGCGATTATGCTGCGCGCGCAAGCCAACGGCATTTCTCCAGAAGAACAAATTGCCAATGTGCAAAAAGAGCACATCCGTGATTTTGAAGGTTTTGGCGTGCATTTCGATCATTACGATTCGACCAATAGCGAAGAAAATAAAAATCGCTCGTCTGAAATTTACATCAAAAACCGTGAAGCGGGCAATATTGCCGTGCGTCCTGTGACTCAATTATTTGACCCAGAAAAAGGTATGTTCCTGTCTGACCGTTTTATTAAAGGCACATGCCCTAAATGTAAAGCGGAAGATCAGTACGGCGACTCGTGTGAAGTGTGCGGCACAACCTATAACGCCACTGAACTGCTGAATCCTAAATCGACGTTAAGCGGCGCAGCACCTGTAGAGAAATCTTCAGACCACTACTTTTTTAAACTGCCGAACTTTGCAGAATACCTGCAAAAATGGACACGTGATGAAGGCCGTCTGCCTGTATCTATTGCGAACAAGCTGGATGAATGGTTCGACAATGGCTTAAACGATTGGGACATTTCACGCGATGCGCCTTATTTCGGCTTTGAGATTCCAGATGCGCCAAACAAATATTTCTATGTTTGGGTAGATGCGCCAATTGGCTACATGTCGAGCTTTGAAAACTATATTAAGACCAAACGTCCTGAACTCAGCTTTGAGGAATATTGGAAAAAAGATTCTAAAAATGAGGTGTATCACTTCATTGGCAAAGACATCGTGTATTTCCACGCGCTGTTCTGGCCTGCAATGCTGGAAGGCGCAAACTACCGCACTCCATCAGGTTTATTCGTAAATGGTTTCTTGACTGTTAATGGTCAGAAGATGTCGAAATCCCGCGGTACGTTCATTAAAGCGGAAACGTATTTAGAGCATTTAAACCCTGAATATTTGCGTTACTACTTCGCGTCTAAACTTTCGGACAAAGTTGAAGATTCGGACTTGAACCTTGATGATTTCGTTCAGAAAGTAAACTCTGACTTAGTGGGTAAAGTAGTCAACATTGCCAGCCGCTGTGCAAAATTCATCAATACCAAATTTGACAATAAATTGTCTGCAACTTGTGCAGAGCCTGAGTTAGTTCAAAGCTTTATTGATGCAGGCGCGTCAATCGCTGCGCAATACGAGTCACGTGAGTTCTCTGCAGCCATTCGTGAAATTATGGCGCTGGCGGACAAAGCTAACCAATACATTGATGAGAAAAAGCCTTGGGCTTTAGCGAAAATTGAAGGTGAAGAACAGCAAGTACATGACGTATGTTCTGTCGGTATTAACTTGTTCCGTCAATTGGCTGTGTATCTTGCGCCTGTACTTCCTACACTGGCAGATCAAGTTCAAGCCTTCTTGCAATTGGATGCGTTTGACTTTGCTTCACGTGAAACAATTCTTGTGGGTCATGAAATTGCATTGTTCCAACCGCTTATGCAGCGTGTAGATCCGAAAGCTGTGGCGGCTATGGTGGATGCGTCTAAAGATTCTTTAGCTGCGCCTGCGGAAGCGCCTAAAGTTGAAAAGAAAAAAGAGAAGAAAGCTGCTGAGAAAAAGCCTGAGCCTAAAGTCGGTGAAGCTGCTCTTAACACAAGCACTATCGGTATCGAAGACTTTATGAAAGTTGACCTGCGTGTGGCTGAAGTTTTAGAAGCAGCTCACGTAGAAGGTTCTGAAAAACTTCTTCAATTGACTTTAAATGTCGGCGAAGCTGAACCACGCAACGTGTTTAGCGGTATCCGTGAGTTCTATGAGCCCGAAGACCTTAAAGGTAAATTGGTGGTGATGGTGGCTAACCTTGCACCACGTAAGATGCGTTTTGGTATTTCTAACGGTATGGTTTTAGCTGCGGGTAATGGCGAAGGTGTTTGGGTGATTTCACCTGAATCAGGTGCTAAAGCTGGTGATAAAGTGTCTTAAAATTTAGATCTGAGATAAGAAAAAGCCTCTACGATGTAGGGCTTTTTCTTTTAAAATAAATAAGTTTACGGATTCGTATTAATCTGAATATTTACAACTTGTGTAGCTATACTTAAATATTCATAGGCTACTCTAACTTTTAAAGAAAAGTTTTTATCTCTTGTAAATAAATAGTCACAAAAACAAGCATAGGAAGCATGCGACATATCGCTAAACGAAGCAATAAATCTTTTTTCTTTTTTATGTATACCTTCATCTTGATAGTATCCGATCATATTTAACATCGTATAAATTTGATTAACTTTTTGAAAAACATAAAAATCACTTTCAAGATTAAATCTTTTCTTTAATTGAAAAAAATCATCTAACTCAAGATTATCTAATTCAATATTATTTTGTTGCAACATTTCCCATATTTGAATTAAAACATTAGGAAATTCAATTTTCTTTAGATTATTAAGATCAATTTTCAATGAATCTCTAAAGTTCCTATGTGCTGATTGATCTTTATTAACATCCTCTAAATGTTGTATTGATAATTGAACAAATGATTCATATTCTTTTTGTTGCATTCTAAGTTTAGGAATTTCAACTTTATACTTTTCTATTTCAGATAAAATATATTCATCTTTATCCTCACAACTTTCTAGAAAATTTAGAGAACTCTCTAAAAATATCAATAAATTATTTAAATTATTAATTTGCTCATTTTCAAGTTTTTTAAAATCCTTAATTCCACCAAATATTGCAAATAAATTATTTCTCAAAGGATGCACAAACTGATTTAAATAATTATTTTCTACATATTGGTTAAAATGTATTAAAGGCTCTTCCCAAGACCTAAAAATAGTATTGGTTACTTCGCCATTCTCAGTTATTAAAGTAATAAAATGAGCATTCAACTCTTTAAGTACATCTAAAAAGGCTAAACCATAAACACTACTTTTCCCATTAATAACTGATCGATATATTTCTTCGAGAGTAGTAGGAGAATAAACAACTTGAACTTCATTTTTCAAAAAATTGAATAACTCAGAGTCTTTTTTTAACAAACACTGTGGCTCTGTAAATAAATCTAAAATATTCTGATCTAAATAAGCTAAAGGTTTTCCTAAGTATTCTAGTTCGCTCATACGCCGCTCTTTTTCATTAATTCTTAGTAAGTAAACTAAAAATTATTAAACAATATATTAAAAACATCATATGTATTTAAATTTTATAAACTTTTTATAGATATCCAGCTAAGTTGCTTTCAAAAACTCTCCCTAGCCCTCTCTTAAAAGGAGAGGGAAATTCTTTGTGAATTCTAAGACAGTATTCAATCAAATGACTTGCGACATGGATGTCGCCCGTTCGTTAGGGGCACATGGACGAGTCCTCTAACGAACAAAGGGGTTTTGTTACTTTTGCCCCGACAAAAGTAAGGCTAATTTTCCTCAAATATCAAAATACCCTCACCCAAACCTTCTCCCATAGGGAGAGGGAGTTTCTAACAAACTTTAAAACGTATACATCAACCACCCACAAAAAAGCCCCTAACACTAGAGGCTTTTTAGTACATTTTAAGCGAGTACAAATTCCCAAATCACATAACCAACTCCAAAACCGAGTAAGGAATATGCTACGAGAATAAAATAGACAAAACTCGCTTTGTTTTTCTTTTTCCAGAAACTCATACTGCCACCTAAATATACAGATTTGCACCATGTTAGCGCGTATAAAATAAAAAGTAAAACCAGCTAAATATTTATTTAACAACAACTTTTAAATAAAAAACATCCTTTTTAAAACATAAAAGTCAATATACAGATTGGCACTATTTTTCTAATACAGATACTGACCTCTAAATTTCAGACAAAACATCCTACCGTCATAATTTCAAATTCACATAAATCTATGCTAAAAATTAAACAACTTCAGAACATACAAGAACCGCAATGAATACTTTAAACAAGGCGCTCTTCGGCGCTGTACTTGCTGCAAATACCTTGCTTTTAAATCAGTTCAGCCATGCACTGGAGCCAGTATCTATTCCGCAGCAAAAGCAGGTTGCGGGCTATTACAATTATCAGTTTGGCAATACCCAAATTACCGCCCTGCTCGACGGCACAAACTATTTAAATAAAGCTTTATTTAAAGGACTGCCTGAATCAGAAATTGACGCCATTTTAAAAAAATACTATGCCGATCAGGCCAAAGGCGTACAAACCTCAGTCAATGCTTTTTTAATTAATACAGGCAGCCAGTTGCTGATGGTCGATAGCGGCGCAGCCAGCTGCAACGGACCTAATTTTGGCTCGATCTATAGCAATCTCAAAGCTGCGGGCTATCAGCCTGAACAAGTCAATGAAATCTTTTTGACGCACCTGCATTCAGACCATGTGTGCGGCATCTCCAGCAATGGCGCGGCAAACTACCCAAATGCGACGCTGCACATTGCCAAAACTGAATATGATTATTGGCTCAGCCCGAAAACGTTAGAAAAAATCCCTAAAGACAATCAGGCTAAATTTTTAGGCACTGTGGCAAAAATTAAAGCCGCGCTTGCACCTTATGAACAAGCGAAAAAGATCAAAGTATTTTCAGATAAATCACTGTCTTTTGGCGGCATAGAATACAAACCGTCTTTTGGGCATACCCCAGGTCATTACAGCTTTAAATTCAAACAAGGCGATCAAGAAGCAGTGTTTATTGGCGACATTGTGCATTCACACAGCATTCAGTTTGACCGTCCGGAAACAGCCATCGACTTTGATACCGACCCTGCGGCAGCCGTGCAAACCCGCTTAAAGCATTTTGCAGAATATGCGAAAGCAGGCCAGCTGATTGCCGCGCCGCACTTGCCATTTCCGGGTATTGGGCATATTTATTCAAAGGATGGAAAAAGCTATCAGTGGATCCCAGTGCATTTTAAAGATCAGTAGCATGTGGTTGATTTTATAATGCTAAAAAAGCTGCTGTAAAAAATGATGCGACAGATCAGCACACTACTCTGCTGAAAGCTCCGCATTGGAAGCCTATAGTGTTTTTCCAATGTGGAGCTTATCTTTCAACGGTGTGTTATCTCCGATCAATATATTCCAAATACCCTCTTCCCTCAGCCTTTTGCTGCTTAAACTCACCTGACCATTGATAAGAACTGACATAGCCTGCCCCCAAACCATAACAATACGGCGTATCCACAACCGCCAAAATATCCAGCACTTTTTCACCCTCATGATGCACCAGCCAGCGGAACGATTGCGGTACTTCCATTACATAGCCGTCAGGCGTCATTAAAGGTTCAGTTTTTAACGCTGCCACTTCAAAATCAGCCCGTTCATACTGGATCGATGTACCATTGATATGACGGTACGAAACTGCCGTATATACGGGTTGTCCTAAAGCGCCCACAAATGCCAAGACCAGCTGTTCTTGATCATTCAGGTTAATGACCTGATAACTGAATGAAGTCAGAGGCAATGCTAAATTTGTTGTTAAAAACCGCTTAGGCAACATGCTTAACGAAATCGCTTTCCAATGCTCAAGCGTGCATAAGCCAGAAACCTCAACTGCTTTATCTTGCTGGCGAATGGTTCCGCTATAGCGCATTAACACACTAAAGTGCTGGTAAAACCGGCTGTGCGCAAACCATGTCAATGCATCTGTCGGGGTTAAGGTTAAATCTGCTTTTAAATCATCTAATTGTGATACCAGCCGATATGCCCCGTCTTGCTCATATAAAGAGGATTCTTCAGCGAAATCGATGCGAAATGGAGAATGCTGAAACTTTAATTGCTTCTGAATATTGAAAATTCGATAGGCTTCTTGATCATCTGACAAGGCAGTGCCATGCACTAAAGTGGCTGTATTTTCTAATGCCAATGCGGTTAATTTAGAAGAGACTTTGGTGATCTTGGCCCCGACATCGCCAATGATTGATGCATAAGATAAATACCGATAGGGTTCCGGCAAATCTGGAATCATCACGCCATAGTGCGTGCTTGCAAACTGCCTGTTAAACACATGCGCATCAAAATCATAGTCGCGCGGAAGTCTGGCCTGCTGCTCTGGACGCACAGCGCCCAATACAGGCGTTAAAACTTGCCCAAGCTGATAATTGAAGATTTTACGGAAGGTATTTTGCTGCGGTTTACTTTTTAATAATGAAAGCATATATGACTCTAAGGGAGATAGATGCTTCCACGTTACTGAGTTGCGCCGCGGTTGTTCATAGCCAATGAGGTCTGGCCAATGTGTTTTGGGGTCATAGCCGTAAAATTGTCGGACAATTTACCCGCTGCAGCACAGCCCTTATTTCATACCAAAAATCAACTTTAAGCCCAGCACGGTCATGACTGCACCTGCTGCGCGGTCAAATACAGCTTTAAATTTTAAATATACACGGCGCGGTTTTTCTGCAGACAGCGCCACGGCCACCAGAGAGCACCAGCCTGCATCAATAAAGAAGCATAAAATAGGCAATACAAAATAGAAGTAAGTTGGAATTTCTTTTGGCAGTAATGCTGTAAAAATACTGGCCAAAATAATCGCAATTTTAGGATTAGACAGCTGGGTGATTAATCCTGTTGTAAATGCACGGCGCAATGACATTTGTGAGGACGTATTCTGACCATCATCAATCGGCTCTTTGGCATGCTTAATAATTTTAAAGGCCAAATACAGCAAATACAGTCCGCCGCAAATTTTCAAAGCCAAATATGCTGACGGCACAGCCAGTAAAAAAGCCTGCAAGCCCAATACAGCCAATAAGCCGAAAATAGCGGCCCCTGTTCCTGTACCTAAAGCGGTAAACAGCCCATGCTGACGTGAAATTGCAATTGAATTTTTGGCTACATAAATTGATGTCGGCCCAGGACTCATTGCGCCCAGCATTAAAGCAAAAGCGATAGAGCCCAAAATCCAAAATGATTCCACATCAGCACCTGTAAATATTAATTTCGGGGCAATTTTACAAGCATCATCACCAAATATCTCCCTATTTTTCACAGCACTTTCACAAAAACACCGAATTATTCACTGTAAATTTATTGATTGACCAACAATTCCATTGCATGATGATGCAAAAGCAGTAAATGATAGAAAAAATGAAACTTGCAGAAGCGCTCCTGCTGCGCAGTGATATGCAAACCAAGCTTGCATCATTGCAGCAGCGCATCAACAGTAATATTTTAGTTCAGGAAGGCGATGCACCCAGTGAAGCCCCCAATCTGCTGATTGAGGAAGCCAGCGCTGTGAATACTGAACTGCATGATTTGATTCAGCGGATACATGCAACCAATGCAGAAGCGCAAACAGCTAGCGGTAAAAAACTGTTAACGCTGATTATTGAACGCGATGCATTAACGAGCCAGCACTGTATTTTGCAGCAGGCCATAGACCATTCACGGCGTGAAAATGGCCGCTACAGTTCTAGTGAAATCCGCTGGGTCAAAACCATTACCGTTAGTGATTTGCAAAAGCTGGCCGATGACATCAGCAAGCAGCTGCGTCAGAATAATTTAGAGATTCAAGCCTCAAATTGGCAGGTCGATTTAATTTAAAAATTTGGTTTGCACAGCGATCCATTTCAGTTAGGGCATATTGGGCGAGTGCAAGGCCTTTTCCGCGTTTGTAAGGCTTTAATTCAACAAACGCTTGCAGGAAGCAAAGCGTCTGCTTCAAATTTTTACATCTCTGACGCAGCACAACGCATCGCTTACTTCTTACTTGTCACACCGCACTACCATGCACTGACAATATGCCCACCCTATTCAACACCTTTTATCAGCTCGCTTATCTAAAGCTGCGTAAACAAGGACTGTTCGCGTTAAGCACTTTAGTCACGCTGAATTTGCTCTGCCAAAATCATTTGATTCTTGGGCATTTTGTAATCCTGATCAGATGCAGGCATGCCGCCAATAATCATGGTACGCACTTCTGTTTTCGGCTTGTTTAAGTCTTCCTTTGCATCACAGCCTGCCACACCCAGCAGCAGGCAAGCCATTATGGCTGCGGATAAAATCTTCATCCTATCCCCTCCATGTTTATCCTTATTTCTTTCAGCATAGCACTGCTGTATAAATTTTCACCTTAAATTTCATGTCTGCATATTTATTTTTCGCACAGTCAATTTCCTTTAAATTTAATTTATATTTTTTAAATAGTTAAATTGGTTTTAAGACAGGTTTACTGCAGCCAAATCTTCAGCGTTACAAAAAAGCACAATGCAGAATATTTACAACGGACATTTTTGTCCGTTAAATACAGCATATTCTCCAGCTTAAAATTAGAACGCTATGTCACTTCGCCAAGAACGCGCCGCGCAAAACCGTGAAGAACTGCTGGCCGCGGCCATCAATATTTTCCGCAGCCAAGGCATCAATGCGCCGCTGCAGCTGATTATTGATGAAGCAAAAGTCGGACGGGCGACCTTTTACCGCAATTTTGCAGACCGCCGTGAACTGGTTTTAGCATTGATGGAACAAGCGCTCGACCGCTTGGAAAACCGCGCGCGCAATCATGCGCAATATGAAGATGGCTTTATCCGCCTGATTCAGGACCATATTCACAACATTCCCTATCTTACTGCCTTAATGGAATATTGGCGGGTGATTGCACGCGATGATCCTGCAATGGTTCAGATTTATCAGCGCCGCGATCAGATTTTGCAGCCGCTGATTGATACCGCCATTGCCAATGGCACTTGCCGCAGTGATTTCAGCCCGCGTGACTACACCATGGTGACTTCTATCTTGCGGGCTGCACTGCAAGGCTACACCGATGCAGATCAGGAAAAACTGGCGGCACGCGCAGTCGATTTACTCCTGAATGGTATCCGCCCTTAACTGGTATAGATCATGGCTCAAGAACCGCGTCTGCTGGAACCCGCACCAGACTGGACTCCAGAGGAAAAACCAACCCTGCCGGGTTCACCTGCCGCGATTGCTCACCCGACCTATAAGCGGTATTTATACTTTATTATTGGCCTGTTTGTCGCCATTTCCGGCAGCCTGAGCAACGGCTTTATCACGGCCAATCTGCCGCTGATTCAAGGTGAATATGGCCTGACGCCTTCTGAAGCGGCGTGGATTCCTGCCGCCTATGTTATGGCCAATGTCAGTTCCAATTTAATTTTGTTTAAAGCGCGCCAGCAATATGGGCTCAGGCTGTTTTCCGAAATCGGCCTCGTGGTGTTTATTGCGGTGATGGTGCTGCATCTCTATGTACATACCTTTGAAATGGCAGTATTTGTCCGTATTGTCAGCGGCTTAGTTGCCGCCCCGCTCAGCTCTTTGGGCATGTATTACATTATGCAGGCTTTCAGCCGAGCCAATTTTGGACGTGGCTTATATTTGGCGCTGGGCTTTCAGCAATTGGGCATTCCGCTGGCGTGGATAATGTCGCCTTATCTGGTCGATGTAAATGACTGGGGGCTGCTGTATACCTTTGAGCTGGGGCTGGCGCTGTGCTGTCTTGCCATGGTGGTGTCCTTAAAACTGCCGCGCAGCCTGCGCATTGAAGTATTTGAGTTTCAGGATATTTTTACCTTTATCCTGCTGGCGACCGGTTTTGCCTTCCTGTGCATTGTGCTGACCCAAGGGCCAATTCAATGGTGGCTGAATGCTGACTGGCTGGCTTATCTGCTGATTGGCGCACTGATTCTGATTACCGTGGGACTGACTTACGAACATTATCGAGTCAATCCGCTGATCATTACCCGCTGGCTGGGTACATCCTCGACAGTGCGCTTTGTTTTAGGCGCTTTCGCCATTCGCTTTTTAATGTCAGAGCAAAGCTATGCCGCGGTGAATTTTTTGAAAACAATGGGCATGGGGCCTGATCAGTTTGTGCATTTTTATCTGGTGATCTTCTTCGGCATTTTAAGCGGCACAATTTTCAGCGCGCTGACCTTTTCCCGTGAAAAAGCCGTATGGCATTTACTGGGCGCTGTAGCTTTGATTTTAATTGCTTGCGCACTGGATCATCATCTGACCAGTGACGTGCGCCCAGAAAACTTTTATGCCAGCCAATTCATCGTCGGTTTTGCCAGCGGCATGTTTATTGGCCCTCTGCTGCTGACTGGCATTATCAATGCATTGCAAAAAGGCCCCAATCATATGGTGACCTTTATTGTGCTGTTCTCTGCCAGCCAAACCTTTGGCGGCTTGATGGGTTCTTCATTCTTCTCAAGCTATCAGCAAATGCGCACGCAGCATTATCAGGCAGAAATTTTGGCAGACTTGCCGTCCACCAGCCCGCAAGTCACTCAGCGCCTGCAAAGCTATGCGCAAAGCAGCCAGCGCTATACGCTCGACCCAGCACTGGAGCAAAATCAGGCGCTGCGCAGCTTGAGCCAAGCCGTGACCAAAGAAGCGCAAGTCCGCGCTTATAACGACGTGATTTTTCTGAATCAGCTCTTTGCTGTGGTCTTGCTGTTTTGGGGATTGTTTGTCATTGGCATGAATCAATACCGCAGCTTTAAACAGCGGCTAATGCCGAATTCCAGCTAGCATCTTCCAGATCAATCTACTGTTATTTATTCATCACGAAGCTCCCATATCACACGATTATATTTAGAGAAGTCCATGTCAGAACAAGAAAAGCCGGCAGAAACAAATACCGTAGTGTCTAATACGGCGGCTGCACAGCCCGCAGCTGCGCCTGACCCAGCGCCTGCGCCATCGAGCAAATTGATTCCCACCAATAAGCGGGTGCTGGTGCTGATGTTTTTTGTACTGCTGATTGGTATCAGTCTGATTTTATGGGCTTGGAAAATCGGGCCTTTTCATTCTGCAGTGGAATCAACTGAAAACAGCTATGTAAAAGGCAAAACCACCATTTTGTCTTCACAGATCAATGGTTATGTCAAAGATGTGCTGGTCACAGACTTTGAAACCATGAAGCAAGGCCAGCCTTTGATGCATATAGACACAGCGACCTATGATCAAAAAGTCACACAGGCGCAATCTGGCATTGATCAGGCGGAAAACAATCTGGCCAATCAAACCCAAGCCATTCAGCAGCGCAAAGCCGACATAGCCGCAGCTGAGGCCAAAGCCGATCAGGCGCGGGCAGCTTATGAGTTATCTGTGACACAGCTGCAGCGTTATGCGCAGTTAGGCGACAGCGGCGCAGCCTCTAAAACCGAACAAGATAAAGCACGGGCCGATGTCAAAAACAACTTGGCTGTCGTTCATCAGGCAGAATCCAATATTCAAGTGGCAATGGAAGCATTAAAAACAGCACAAGTTGCGCAAACTGGTCTGAATGCGCAAGTGACCAGCGCCAAAGCGCAGCGTGATCAGGCCGTGACCACCAAGGACTACAGCGTGATTAAAGCCCCCATGGATGGACAGCTGGGTGAAGTGACACCGCGTGTAGGCCAATACGTGGCGGCAGGAACACAGCTGATGTACCTGATTCCTCAGCAGCGCTGGGTCACCGCCAACTTTAAAGAAACTCAAATTGCCAATATGCAGATTGGGCAAAAAGCGTGGTTTACAGTCGATGCCATGAACCATCAGCAATTCAGCGGCAAAGTTGAACGCATTTCCCCTGCGGCAGGTTCTGAGTTCAGCGTACTGAAAGCTGACAATACCACAGGCAACTTTACCAAAGTCGTGCAGCGTATTGCTGTGCGTATTGTCATCGACCCGAATCAAAAAGGCATGGAACGTTTGCGCCCAGGCATGTCCGTGGTGGCATCGGTAGACACTGCATCTAAACCTTACTGACAATAACAAAGACAAAAACGCGGTAAGAAGAATCCGCTACAATACAGCGGATTCTTTCGCCTGAATTGCCAATATGCCTAACTCAGACTCATTCAATGCTTTAGCCTTTGATGCACTTGCGCATGCAATTCCGTATCAAACGATAAATATGCATGGCGTTCAGCTCTGCATTAAACGTCTAGATTTGGTCCATCCGCGCATTTCTGGCAATAAATTTTTTAAGCTGAAATACAATCTGTTAAGCGCACAGCAACAAGGCTTTAAACGCGTACTGACCTTTGGCGGCGCCTATTCCAATCATATTGCCGCCACAGCTTATGCTACGCATCTATTCGGCCTGCAAAGTATCGGTATTATCCGCGGTGAAGAATTGGCGCATAAAGCGCTGAATCCAACCCTGCACACTGCGCAGGACTTTGGCATGCAGCTGCAGTTTGTCAGCCGTGAACAGTACAGGCAAAAACAGTCGGCAGATTTTATTCAGCAGCTGCAAGCCGAATTTCCAGACAGCTATATCATTCCTGAAGGCGGCACCAATTCACTGGCGATTCAAGGCTGCAAGGAAATTTTAACTGCAGACGATGTCAATAATTTTGATCTGATCTGCTGTGCAGCAGGTACTGGCGGCACAATTTCAGGGCTGATTGAAGCCAGCGCGGAAAATCAAAAAATTCTCGGATTTTCTGCCCTGAAAGGTGAATTTCTCGCGCAAGAGCTACAGCAATGGACTCAGCGCTCAAACTGGCATATCACCGATGAGTTTTGTTTTGGCGGCTATGCCAAAACCGCGCCTGAACTGATGCAGTTTATCCAGCGTTTTGAAAAGGACTACGGCTTTCCATTGGAGCACGTCTATACCGGCAAAATGCTATTTGGAGTTGAACAAATGATTCTGCGCGGTGAGATCAAAAAAACTCAAAGCGTTTTAGCGCTGCATACAGGCGGCCTGCAAGGAAAAATACAGCGCTGATTCGCGCGTCCATAGCCGGCACTTTCCCTGAAAATTGGTTCAAAACAGAGTATAATCCGCCTCTTTTCGTTCTCCCGCAGGCTGGCTCATGTCTAAAAATCTGTACGATGTCGTGGTAATCGGCGCTGGCGCATCTGGCTTGATGCTGGCTTATAAAGCAGCTCAGCGCGGGCGAAAAGTGCTGGTGGTGGAAAAAGCCAATAAAGTCGGCAAGAAAATTCTGATGTCCGGCGGCGGCAAATGCAACTTTACCAACCTCTATGTCGAGCCTGAAAACTATATCTCGCATAATCCGCATTTTGTGATTTCTGCCCTTTCACGCTATACCAATTGGGACTTCATTGGCATGGTCTGCGACTATGGCATTGCCTACGAAGAGCGCAAGCATGGGCAGCTGTTTACCCTAAATGGTGCAAAAGAGATTCTGTCCATGCTATTGGCAGAATGTGACAAAACGGCTTTGGTGGACATTAAAACCAGCTGTGAAGTGAAAGCTGTAAACACAGTAGAAGGTCAAGGTTTTCAAGTGGCGACCAATATTGGCTATTTTGAAGCTGAATCTGTAGTCATTGCATCGGGCGGGTTATCCATTCCAACTTTGGGCGGTTCTGCCATCGGTTATGACATTGCCAAACAGTTTGGTCACCATATTTATCCAACACGTGCAGGACTAGTGCCTTTTACCTTCTCTGACGGTTTTAAAGAAGTCACCACGCGCCTCAGCGGCAATGCGGTAGAAGCGACTTTGTCCAATGATTTAAACAGCTTTACTGAAGCGCTGCTGTTTACACACCGCGGCCTCAGCGGTCCAAGTTCGCTGCAACTGTCTAACTATTGGGACGTTGGTCAAAGCTTTAAAATTGATTTCCTGCCAAGTGTCGATTTAAATGATTTTCTGAAATCTAAAAAACAAAGCCAGCCTAAAGTCCTGCTGCGCACCTTACTGGCTGAGCATCTACCAAAAAGCGTCGTTCTTGAGCTGCAGAATCTGATTTGGGCTGAACAGGCAGATACAGCCATGGGCAACATCAGCGATGAAAAACTGGAAAATATTGCACAGCGCCTGTCTAGCTTTGAAGTTAAACCTTCTGGCACCGAAGGTTACCGCACCGCTGAGGTGACTTTGGGCGGTGTAGATACTGCTGAAGTTTCCTCTAAAACCATGGAAAGCAAAAAGCAGAAAGGCCTGTTCTTTGTTGGTGAAATTTTGGATGTAACGGGCCATTTAGGCGGATTCAATTTCCAATGGGCATGGGCATCTGCACATGCCGCGTCTGAATACGTCTAAGTTTCAGCTTTGCGGCAGCTAAAAAAATGCAACGCGTTTACCCCCTATACAATATTCTAAAGTGCAATAAAAAAGCGGCTGATTTCATATCAGCCGCTTTTTTTGTCTGTTTGATTGGGCTTGCAGCGCTTTTATTTACAGCTTCAGAAGCTGATGCTACAAATTGCGCTAATCAGGGGATGAAAATCATTATTCCAGATAATCAGTCTTAAATAATGTGATGCCTTTCGATGCCGCTAAACGGCTCATTGCCTGTTCCATTTTTGCCAGTGCCGCAGCCTGATGTGCTGTCTGCACAGACGATTGATTGTTTAAGTTTGCAATAAATTTATTCAGCATTTTGATTCCCCTCATGAGCCATTCCTTGACTAAACTTGTACTGATTACAGCACAGCTGTATTTCCATATTGTTAAAACTAAATTGCTCTATTTCGTTTATATTTTTATGAAATTAACTTAGCTTTGCATATATCAAAAAATACCAAATAAAGTTTATATTTCATACACTTTTTTTCTGATCTAGCGCGTCATTTTTCGGCGGCTGTTTATTTTGCTCTATTTCAGTGCGTGGATTAGCAGCAAATATATACTTATAGGCACTGACCAAAAAGCCAATGGTAATTCCTGCAATCACTACTGGGGCAAGCACTTTATTCGGCGCTTTCTTTGACATTTTTCACCTCTTGAAAATAAACAATCGACCACTTAGCGTGGCCGATTCTTTTCACATTGAACAGGTTATTGCGGGTCATTTTTTGGCGGCGTATGTATATCAATCCCCGCTTCTTTTTCACCCGTCGAACCAAATGGATTATTCGCAGGCTGCTGAGCAGGATCAACATCCAGCTGATCAGGCGTTGCAGTTTCTTTTTCCACTACACCTGGCGCTTCCTGACGCTGCACGCTGTAGCCTTCATCCAAATGGCTTGCTTCCGTGTCTGCGGCAGGCGCCGCGGATGCTGCAGAACCAAAACCTTGAGCACGCGCCTGATCTTTCACTGGATTTGGCTGACCGCCTTCTTTTTTAGCTTTATCAATCAAATCTGTCAGTACACGTTCTGCTGGCTGGCGACCACCTAGACCAAAGGCCAAAGCGAAAGCCACAGCCACAGCACCAAGTGTTAAACCAAAGGCCAAATTAACGATGGAATCGGCAATGCCCATTGCGCGCAGACCCATAGCCACCACCAAGCCCATTATCAGCACACGGACTAGATTGCCTAACCAGCGTGAGCTGTTGTATTCACCGCGCTGCACGACATTGGCCACAATGTTGGCCAGCCAGAAGCCGATGACCAAAATGACTGCACCCAGCAAAATGCTTGCGCCAAACTGAATAAACATGGCGATCAGGCCGCTGATTTGATCAAAGCCTAAACGGTTGGCCGCTTCAGAAACTGCAAACAGCATAGTAAAGAACACAATCAGGCAGCCGACAATATCTGACAGTTTTGTTGTGCCTAAAAAGCGCTGCACATCCAATTTTGCAGGCACATTGTCTACGCCTGTACCCGCGACAATTTCAGCCACCAATTTCGCTACAAAGCGCGAAACAATATAAGCCAAGATTAGAATCAGCCCAGCCGCAATAATATTTGGAATGGCAAACATGATTTCATGCAGCATCGCTGTCGCTGGCTGAGAAATCGCATCAATGCCAAGCGCCTCAAAAGCCACAATCAGTGCAGTAATAATAATCACTGCAAAGACAAATGAGCCCAGCAAATGCGGTAAATTGCCATTTTTAAACAGACCAATTTTTTCCGCCTGCGCCTGCAGATTCAAGCTGCCCACCAAGCCTTCAACAATACCGCGGACAATTTTCGCCAAAATATAGCCCACGAAAATAATCACACCCGCAATAAAGATATTAGGCAAGTACAAGACGGCTTCATTCACCATGTTCTGTACAGGATAAAGCAAACCATTCAGGCCAAGGATCGACAGCACGATCGGCAGAAACAGCAATAAAATGAGCCAATAGGCAATTTCACTGATATTTTCACTGATTGGACTGACACCGACTTCCGAACTGAGTTTTTCATCCAGCTGGGTTTTATTCAGCAGTTTTTGTGAGCCAACTCTGACTAAGTTTGCAATAATCCAGCCGATAAAGCCGACCGCTGCTGCAGCCAGCAATTGCGGGATAAATAATAGGAATTGCTGAACCATATTACTGAAAGGCCCGCTGACGCTGGTCAAATTCAGTACATTCAATGCACCAATCACGGCAATAATTAAGATGATCCAAAAAACGATGCGGGAAACAATGCTTTCAATATTTGAGCGGTGTCCTGTGGCGCTGGAGAGCTTCTGATTGGTGCCGAGTTTTTCCAGCAGTTTTTTAATCCCGCCTGCCACCAGCAACGCGATAATCCAGCCGATTAAAAGTATTGCGACTGCACTGAGAATAGGGTGAAACTGATCCCAGTAATACATGGCATCAAAACGCCCTAAACCTCCTTGATAATTATTCATTTTTTTACGCCCTCTTTGTTATTGATTGATGTATTTTCTGCAAGTTATGCTTCAAAACTATGCGCTTAAAACTCCGTTCTAGTAGGCATAGCGGACTTTTAAAAGATCTATGAATACCTTAAAATTTGAATATTTTTTAATCAATAACAAATGCAGAACTACAACAAAAGAGCACAATCCATTGCAAAAAAGCCCTAGCTTTTCAGTTAGGGCTTTTCATTAAGTCAAAATGCATGTCCGGTATATAGAACTAATGATCAGAGGCTGTTGCAGTATTGCTGTTTGTTGCCGCGGCATCATCATGAGCTGTCGCGGTTGCAGTATTGCTTTGCTCAGTCTGCGCTTGCGCTGCTGGACGTTCAGGAGCTGCCTCACTGTTTTCCGGTTTAATGCCTGCCGACATATAGATAATCAGCGCAATAAAGAAAATGCCGATGAGCACTAAAATATAGACGGGTATGCGTTTTTTCTGAGTCGTTTCATCCGAGCTTTCGGTATGGGGCGGTTTATTAAAATCATGAGTCATAATTTTCCCCTCAAGTTATTATCCATGTGCTGTTTTTTTATACTAACAACCACATCCCTCCAGAAGTGTGAAGAAGCATTACGGCGTGTGAAAACTTGTAAAAAAACTATGTATTTCAACTTAAGCTTACTCAGCCTATAAAACATTTTATCAACAGCTCAACTTAAAAGAGCTGCTTGGGCCTGTTTGGGGCCTGAACAATTGCTGCTATTTCATGTTCATCTTTTAAATTCACCCCAGAGTAGCCCAATTCTGCGGATTTTTTCATGAGTGCCACTAAGCGCTGCAGGGCCACTTGCGCAGATAAGCCTGCAGGACGCACATTAGATATGCAGTTGCGCATCGCATCATGGCAGCCTTTATGCGCTTGCCATGTATAGTAAATCCCCATGCTGTCGGGAGAACTCAGCCCTGGCCGCTCGCCAATCAGCATCACCAGCATTTTCGCATTCAGCAATTGTGCAATTTCATCGCCCAGCGCTACACGGCTGCCTGCTGCCAAAACGATGGGGGCAAGCGTCCAGCTCTGCGCTGTGCAGGCGGCATGCAGCTGCTGTATAAAATACGGCGCATTGTCTTCAATCGCGCGCGCAGACAAGCCATCTCCCGCCACAATCACAAGGTCATAAGCAGCAGGATGCTGCTGTGCATAATCTTGCAGCTGCTGCCGTGAAGCATCGGACAGCTCTCGGCCTAGGTCTGGCCGCTTCAAATACATATCTTTATCAACAGCACAGCTTTCGATTTGCAAAGTATCGTGCTGCAGCAGAGACAGCTGACTCTGCATTGCATCTAAGTCCAATTCCTTTAATACAGCATCTTTGGCTTGCGCATGCGCCAGCTGAAACTCAAGCGCTGGGCGTGTCGGCAGACTGCCACCTGCACGCCCCAATGCGATACGCGCATCAGTAAACTGCTTTAACTGCTCCCATGCATTGCCTGCATGCTGCGTTTTAAACTGTACATCCGGATGCAGCTTCATCATCTTCCGCTCCTGTTAAGACATCAGCAGTTTTGAAAATTTCTCTGGCACATTTGCAGGCCACTGCAGCACCTTTTCCTGCTGTTTTAAGATGCCCTGCTGTTCCAGCCAAGCGCCAAATTCAGGCGCGGGCTTTAAGCCTAACAGCTGGCGGATATACAGCGCATCATGAAAAGATGTGGTTTGATAATTCAGCATGACATCATCTGAACCGGGTATGCCCATCATAAAATTCAGTCCAGCATTGGCCAGTAAAGTCAGCAAGACATCCATATCGTCCTGATCCGCATCAGCATGATTGGTATAGCAAATATCACAGCCCATCGGCACACCCAAAAGCTTGCCGCAAAAATGGTCTTCCAGACCTGCACGGATAATCTGCTTGCCGTTATATAAATATTCTGGCCCAATAAAACCCACCACGGTATTGACCAAAAATGGATTAAATTTTCGCGCGACAGCATAAGCGCGGGCTTCCATGGTCTGCTGATCCACACCATGATGCGCATTGCTCGACAGCGCACTGCCTTGGCCTGTTTCAAAATACATCACATTCTGCCCCACTGTTCCGCGCTTCAGGCTTAAAGCAGCCTCATAGCCTTCCTGCAGCATAGCAAGGCTGATGCCGAAAGCGGTATTGGCGTCCTGAGAACCTGCAATAGACTGAAACATTAAATCGATCGGCACATTCTTATTCGCCAGCTGAATGCCTGAACTGACATGCGTCAATACGCAGGATTGCGTCGGAATTTCATATTCGTGGATGATGTAATCTAGAAGTTTGAGCAATTCAGTTAAATTCTGCAGGTTATCCGTCGCTGGATTAATGCCAATCACCGCATCACCATTGCCATACATCAGACCATCTAAAATACTGGCAGAGATTCCGAGCAGATCATCCGTAGGATGATTCGGCTGCAGACGTGTAGAGAGATGACCTTCCAAACCAATTGTGTTGCGGAACTGTGTGACTACACGGCATTTTTTCGCCACCAAAATCAAATCTTGATTGCGCATAATCTTACTGACTGCAGCCGTCATTTCGGGGGTAAGACCCGCCTGCAACATTTGCAGCTGTTCAGTGCTGGCCTCATCACTCAATAGCCAATTACGGAAGTCCCCCACTGTAAAATGGGAAATTGGATAAAAAGCTGCCGCATCATGCTCATCCATAATCAGCTGAGTGACTTCATCTTTTTCATAATCAATCAGCGCTTCATTTAAAAACTGTTTTAGGGGCACGTCCGCCAGACACATTTGCGCCGCCACGCGCTCTGTTGCATCACGCGCCGCAATGCCTGCCAGTTCATCACCTGTACGTGATGGGGTCGCTTTCGCCATCAGCGTTTTCAAATCTTGAAAAACATAATGCTGATTCGCCACATTGATTTGATACAGCATGCTTTTATCCTTTTTTTTGTATCAGGTTTAGCTTTGCCTTATTTCAATTCTTGCTCCGCATGCTGAATATTGGCAAATTCTTCTTCTGGCGTACCTGCCACCAAGTGATGGCGGCTGTACAGTAAAAAGTACAATATAAATACAGCATAAATAGCAGCCGCCATCAGCCATACTTTCGGATCAACTACAAAGCCCGCAACCACTGCAACCGCAGCCAAAATCAGCGCGATATATGCTGTCACGATGCCGCCTGGTGCTGTATACGGACGCGGTAAAGCCGCTTTTGAGGTTTTTAATTTAATATAAGACAGCATCATCAGTACGTAAGAAATGGTCGCACCGAACACTGCCATTAATATCAGCAAGTCGCCTTCTCCAGACAATGACATGAAAAAGCCAATAATGCCCGGGATGATAATCGCCAAATACGGCGCATGATTTTTATTGGTTAAAGACAATTTTTTAGGCAAATATCCTGCTCGGGACAAGGCAAAAATCTGCCGCGAATAGGCATAAATAATAGAGAAGAAACTGGCGATTAGACCTGCCAAACCGACAAAATTGACAAAGCCGGCCAGCCATGTATTGGCGCCATATACTGCTTTTAAAGCATCCACCAAAGGTGCTCCAGATGCTTTTAAAGCTTCTGCGCCTGCTGCGCCCGGTCCTAAAAATAAAATGCTCAGTGCAAAGAATGCCAAAATCAGCATGGAACCAATTAAACCGCGCGGCAAAGATTTGTGCGGCTCCTTAGCTTCTTCTGCAGCCAAAGGCACGCCTTCTACGGCTAAAAAGAACCAAATGGCATAAGGCACGGCAGCCCAAATACCGAGATAACCCATCGGTAAAAAGCTGCTGGCGCCTGCTGCATCCGATTTCACGGCAATATCAAATAAATTGGCACTGTTAAAGGCAGGCAGCATGGCAAAAATAAATACCATTAGAGCAATGGCCGCCACCGCAGTAATCCCAAACATAATTTTGAGGGCCTCACCTGCGCCTTTCAAATGAATGCCCATAAAGACCAGATAGCACACCAGATAAATAATCCAGCCGCCAAGGCCAAATAAGGATTCGCAATAAGCGCCAATGAAACAGGCAATCGCCGCAGGCGCGATGGCGTATTCAATTAAAATAGCTGTGCCCGTCAAATAACCGCCCATCGGGCCAAAAGCCGTGCGGGCAAAACTGTAGCCGCCGCCTGCTGTCGGCAGCATGGTCGACATTTCAGACATGCATAGGCACATACATAAATACATGAAGGCAACCGCGACAGTCGCTATAAACATGCCGCCCCATCCGCCTTGCGCCAAACCAAAATTCCAGCCGGCAAAGTCACCTGAAATGACATAAGCAACGCCTAGCCCGACCAGCAGCAGCCAGCCGACTGCGCCTTTCTTCAATTGCCTTTGCGCAAAATAATCCTCAGAAACGGTTTCTGCTGCGGGTATTGCAGCTGCGCTTTTTGCATCCGACATAAGCACCTCTATATTTTTTATGATTCGATTCTTTTAGCTATGCATAAGGCATACCAAATTTTATCTTTTGTTAAAGTGTATATTTTGTGAACTATGGCTTTATTTCAAAATGCTGTATTTTCATCCGCTCTAGAACTACGCGCAGCGCATGAAAAAATGTCTTTGACTGAATAAATGAGCTATAATTATGCACCTCGATTTTTATGCATTCATTCTCTATGGCGTATCGTCAGCAAAGTGTAACGCTTGATCTTGACACTGACGTCACTTATCAATGCGCTTTACATTACACACGTGATCAGCATCTTATTGGCATTATTGAATTTAATAAGCCTAGCTATGTCCTGAAATGGGGCGATCTTGAATTCTTCCGCCGCCGCACTGAAGAATTTTCGGTGATGCCGTTTCCAGACTGCATCAATGCTATGGTGATTGATATCCGCAATGTAACTGCATATCTGGACAATGAAGTGCCGATTATTCCTTGGCGCTTGCTGGAAGAGGACTGCCCTGTGCGTTTGGTTGTGCCGCAAGAGCGTATGGATCATTATGCCGGCCTCTTTGAGCCGACTTGGCTTACGCCTGATGTAGAAACTGCTATTCAAGAAATCCGTGAATATATGGATATGTTTGTGCATTAAGTCTGTTTGTATTGAGACAGCTCAAATAAAAAACCTCCTAAATGGAGGTTTTTTTGTATCTGTAAAAAGCCCCCTCCTTTATTAAAGGAGGGGCTTGGGGAGGATTCAAAGATTTGAGAAGAATTTTATAATTTTAATCCCTCCCAACCTCCCTTTTTTAAAGGGAGGAGTACTGAGGGTACTTACCAATAATTTTCAACAGCAATATTGCCTTCACCGCGGCGGTTCATGGTCAAGCCGCGGTCTTTCAGCGCATCTTTGGTGTCATCGACCATTTGCGGGTTGCCGCACAGCATGACATGGCTGGTTTCTGGATTTAAAGCCATGCCTGCCGCCTTTTCTAAATCCCCATTGGCGATTAGCACAGGCAGACGCTCATGCAGCGGCGCATTCGGGTCACGCGTCACAATCGGAATAAACTGGAAGCCTGTATGCCCTTCGCCAAACAGCGCAGCAATTTCATTGATCCGATCGACATAAGCCAATTCTGCGTCTGTACGCACACTGTAAACCAAATTAATTTTTGAATATTTCTGCCATGTTTCAAAGTCTTGCAGCATTGATAGAAATGGCGCTAAGCCTGTTCCTGTGCCCAGCAGCCATAAGTCTTGCGGCAGCGGCAGCTGATAGCGTGCCAAGGTTAAGAAGCCGTATGGTATTTTTTCTAAGTACAGCTCATCCCCCACTTGCAGATGCTGCAGGTTGGAAGTGAACGCGCCATCTGGCACCACAATGGAGAAAAATTCCAAAGTTTCATCAAAAGGTGAAGACACCACTGAATAGGCGCGCACCACCAAATCGTCTCCCACTTTTAAGCCAATGCGGGCAAATTGACCTGCAGTGAATTTAAAATGAGCAGGCCGCGTCATGGTAAAGCTGAATAAAGTATTGGTCCAACGATGTACAGATAAGACTTTTTCTAAGCTAAATTTCTCAATTGACATGATTTCAACGTGGCATGAAAGACTGCGCTCATGTTAGCATGACGGCATAATTTATTAATATTTTTTAAATGTTAAGGCTCTATTCATGCGCATGACTTTACGCCAGTTGGCTGTTTTTGTAGCAGTCGCTCAAGAAGGTACGGTAACTAAAGCCAGTGACGCCGTAAAACTCACGCAAAGCGCCGCGAGTATGGCTTTAGCAGATTTAGAAGACGGTTTAGGCGCTCCGCTGTTTGACCGCCTAGGTAAGCGCTTGCAGCTCAATGACTTAGGCCGCTTCCTGCTCCCTCAGGCGCTGGAAATTTTAGGCCGCTGTGAATCCTTTGAACAGGCAGCCAAAGGTGAACTGCAAAGCATTGATTTGCGTTTAGGCGCGACACTGACCATCAGTGACTATCTCATGCCTGACCTGATGGCTGATTTTTTACAGATTCAGCCTCAAGCGCATTTACAGCTGCAAGTGGGCAATACCCGCCAAATGATTGAAGCTGTGAATCAATTCCAATTAGACTTAGCGCTCATTGAAGGCTCTTGCCATTTGCCGCAGCTGCAGTGCATACACTGGCGCGATGATGAGTTAGCCGTCTGCTGTGCACCAAGCCATCCATTGGCGCAATTGAACCGCCCTTTAACCGTGCAAGATTTTAACAGCAATGTTGAATGGATCTTACGCGAAGAAGGTTCAGGTACACGCGAAGTCTTTGACAATGCCATTTTAAAAGATTTACCCAATGCCAATATCCGCTTAACGCTGGGTCATAATGAAGCTATTCTTAAAATTGTGGCAGGCGGTTTAGGCATGTCCTGTATTTCTAAATTAGCCATTGAACCGCTGCTTGAAAAAGGCCAATTGGTGATTTTGCAGACACCTTTCTGGCAGCTGACCCGCCCGCTATTCATGCTGGTCCATCGTCAGAAATATCAAGGCCCGGGCTTAAAAGCCTTTATGAAATTCTGTGAAGATTAATCACCTATTCACATAAATAAAAAAGCGCCTCATGGCGCTTTTTTATTTATCGTCCAAACTGCCGTTCACATGGTTCGCCATCATTGTTGCCATCCATTTGTGTATTCGGACAATTTCTTATAAAAAATACCGCTTCTTCATAAGAACGCATTTGACTGCAATGTGTACGGCCATCACATTTAAATCCTGAAGCAGTCTGCTCTATGCTCTGAACTGATCCTGCAGGCCGATGTAGAGATGCTGGAACTGCATCTGTGTCACTAGCGGATTTTAAATTCTGCTTACCCGATTCACTTAACACCTGTTCTGGCAGATCACCGAGCGCTTTCCGCTGCTCAGCCACAATATTTTGCTGTTCTTGCATTAATTGCTTGACACGCGCCTGTTTTTGCTCGCGGTAGGCCTGATATTTGCCATAAACCAAAACCGCCATCACAGCGATAATCAGAACCCCAATGACTGGAAGGACTTTAGACCGTACAGCTGGCTTTGTCACTTTATCTGCTGTGACATAAGCGGCAGCTTCGTGCTCGGATACTTTTGTATTGCATGGCACTCCAAAGTCATTTGTCTCATCCACAGATTTCAAATCTAAACGGACAATGTGCCCAGCTTTGAGTTTGCCTTGATCTTCCACAATCATAAATTTAAGCCGCTCACCCAATTTGGGTTCAATCTGCTTATTCGGATAATCCTTAATATGGAAGAAAATATCTTTGCTTTCGCCTTCGACCCTTATAAACCCAAAACCGCGTTCCGCGTTGTAATGTTTAACTTGCCCCTCTAAGAACATTATTTATCTCGTTATTCTTTAATTCATCATTATTCTAATAAAAAAAGAGGCCTTGCTGCCTCTTAATCATTCATTTTTAATTAATTATTTTGCAGTTCCAGATTTTTCCGCCCTTGCTCAGACAACACACTTTCTGGCAGCTCTCCTTGTTCTTTACGCTGCTCTTCAACCAATTTTTGCTGCTCTTGCATAAACTGTTGCGCTTTCTGGCTTTGCAGCTGCTGATAGGCGCGATATTTGTGATAGCCGACAAAACTATAATAAGCCAAGACTGCGCTGCAGGTGACCAATAAAAATTTCGACAAAAATGAAAACTTGGGTTTTTCATAGCGCGGCGAGTTTCGCCGTTTTTCCCGAACATCAGAAGATTTTTTGTAGCGCACGTGTATACACCCTCACTTTAGCTGCAATTTTTGGCAAGCTGTTTCAGCGCTGCGCAGAAGGCAAAAACTGATTATGGGAAATACGTCCGAGTCCCTAAGCCTTTCAGTAATTTGATTAAAACAATGACCTAAAACCCCATGATCAACCTTATAAAAATAAGACTAAAAATGGATAATTAAAGCAGTTTTACCTAAAAATATTATATAAATAATTCAATAAGTTGCAATAAAACAAACACAAAAACAGGGCTTTAAAATCAGGCTATAAAAACACAATAAAACTATATTGTTCACACAATATCTCAGTTTGCATGGATTCTTTGATCTATCCGTATTAATTTTCTGATCTTTTTTAGAACATTCATTTTGCAATGTTCTAGTGTTGATTCAGTGATGCAAAATACAAATCGTTTCCGCATATCAGCAATAGTTCAGCCCAATAAAAATGGGCTGTATTACACAGCCCATTTTTATTGAATTTTCTAAATCTTAACGTCTAAAATTACCTAAAAGTGATGACGTAATTGATTTATTATGCTCTGCGACACGAGTTTTTTTGGCTTTTTTTGACTGATCTTCTACACGTTCAATTTTAACCGCTTTGTATTTATCGCCGTTTTGAACCGCCATAAACTTCACGCGCTCGTGGCGTTTTGGCTCGCCTTCCGCAGATGGAAAATCTGAAATGTGGAAAAAAATATCCCCTTCAGCCGATCCAATAAAGCCATAGCCCTTTTCAGGGTCATACTGCTTCACTTTACCCAGATGCACTTCGTCTTTCATGCTGCCGCCCGCCCTATTCTAAAAATGCCTTTTGACTATTATATAAAAAAGAGGCTGTAGAAGCCTCTTTTTTCACTCAGTGAAAAAAATTAATCTTTTTGAACTGAACCGAAAATTTTGTCGCCTGCATCGCCTAAACCAGGAACGATGTAGCCATTTTCATTAATGCCTTGGTCAACAGAGGCAGTGAAAATAGTCACGTCCGAATGTGCAGTTTCTACACGCTTGATACCTTCAGGCGCAGCAACCAATACCATGACACGGATGTCTTTACAGCCGCTGGCTTTTAATACATCAATCGCAGCAACCAATGAAGAGCCTGTTGCCAGCATTGGGTCAATAATCATCGCAATACGGTTTTGAACATCCGGCACTAATTTTTTGTAGTATGTGCGCGCTTCTAAAGTTTCTTCATCACGCTCTAGACCGAGTACAGATACTTTTGCGCTTGGAATCAGGTTCAAGAAGCCATCTAACATACCGATACCAGCACGTAAAATTGGCACAACTGTAATTTTTTTACCCGCAATACGGTCTACTGTAACTTTGCCTGCCCAGCCATTAATTTCTTGATCGCAGACAGGTAAATCTTTAGTCGCTTCATAAGTCAGAAGCATTGTTACTTCTTGAGCCAGTTCACGGAAATTTTTAGTACTGATATCCGAACGGCGCAATAAACCGAGTTTATGGCGGATAAGCGGATGACGGATTTCATGGATAGCCACGGGAGAACACCTAAAAGGTTTAAATCAAATTACTCCTAGTATAAAACATTTATCAAATGTTAAAAATAAAAAAAGCCCCCGATGTCGGAGGCTTTTTCGTATTAACCGAATTAAATGATTAATTCATTAGTTAAAACCGCTTTGCACCAAGGCCAGAATGAATTGCTGCAATTCAGGCGAAATTGCAAAGAATGCTACGCGTGAAGCTGCAATAATTGGATCTGGGTAAATACCGATTAACAGTACGAGCGCAGCTGCGCCAAGCACCATAATACCGCCCACTTTTTGACCCCAATGGTCTACAGCATCAATACGCGGGTTTTCAGGCGGAGTCATGTACATCACCACCATAACGCGCAAGTAGTAGTACAAGCCAATACCTGAACCGATGATAACCATTGCTGCAAGGAACCAAGATTGGCCTGCAACTGCAGTTTTCACCACAAGGAATTTACCGATAAAGCCCGCAGTTAACGGAATACCCGCCAATGACAGCATCATCACTGTCAATGTTGCAGTCAATACTGGACGGCGCCAGAATAAACCGCGGTACTCAGCCAAGCTGCCTGCTTCGTCTGTATTGTTATATGGACTAGACATTAAAGTCACAACACCGAACGCGCCTATTGTGGTTAATGTATAGGTAATCACATATACGTTTACAGATTCGAAAGTTGCAAAACCTTGAACTTGAAGGAAGTCAGTATTGTTTGCGCTGACAATTGCCACCAGTAAATAACCGAAGTGCGCAATTGAAGAATAAGCAAGAATACGTTTCAAGTTGACTTGACGTACAGCCAGCAAGTTACCTGCAAGAATTGAAAGCACGGCAAGAATGGTCAGAATGACAACAAAACTGTCTGACAGCAATAAGCCAGAAGACAGTAAGTAACGTACAAATAAGCCAATCATTGCAACTTTAGCAACGGTCGCAAGGAACGTAGCTATCGGCGCTGGAGCACCGGCATACACGTCAGGTGTCCATTTGTGGAATGGCGCAAGAGACAGTTTGAATGCCACAGCAAAAACGATTAGCGCTAAGCCCAATACTACAGCTGGCTGACTGAATGTCGTAAAGAGTTTACCGGGTTCAGCAACGAAGTTTAATGTACCTGTATAAGCATAAACATAAGCCATACCCATCAGCAGAGTTGCAGATGCAGTTGCTGAAAGTACAAGGTATTTCACACCTGCTTCAAGCGATTGAGAACGCTGATGCGTATAGGCCAATAAGCCGTATACAGGAATCGACATTAACTCAAGGCTAATGAAGAATGATGCATAGTGAGTGCTTGCCACCATCAGCAATGCACCTGTAACAGATGCAAGCATGAGGATGTACAGTTCTTCACGGTTGTCTTTATACGATTCAATATACGCATGAGACAGTGTGCAGCACGCAAGCGCCGCAATAATAATCACGAACTGATACAGTAGCGTAAACGGATCTACGACGAATAAGTTCATGATATTTGCAGGCGCGAACTGGCCTGCAAACACAACGAATAAAATGTAAAGCGCAGCAAGGTTCAAACCGACAACCGATGCAGTTGCAGCTAAATTATGGTTGCGCTTGATGGCCACCAGCAGCATGACAACCACCGCTGTTAAAGCGACGATCATCACTGGTGCGATAGGCAGAAGATCAGCAAATGACATTGTGAAGTTCATGACTTATTGGATCTCCACATTTTCAGCTGAAACGACAGCTTGCTGCACGGTATCAACTGTTTCTTGAACAGGAATGTAGCTATTCGCTAACCACGCCATGCTTGAATTAGAAACGTCAAGGAACGTTTGCGGGTAAAGGCCCAGCCAAGTCAGACTCAGCGCACAAATCAGAAGAATAACAACTTCACGCGCATTCAAATCTTTTAACGGATTTGAATAGTGCTGCTGCTGTTCTTCATTTGGCACGCCAAACAATGCTTTGTGAATCAGAATTAAGCCGTATAGACCTGCGAATACTAAACTTACCGCAGCAAGAATCGTAAACACTGGGAATCTTTCATAAGAACCCATCAAGATCAGGAATTCACCGATGAAGTTACCTAGGCCTGGAATACCCACAAGCGCAGCAACAAAGAACATCAGGAAGAAAGCAAGATACTTGAACTGGCCGCGGATGCCGCCCATTAAGCGAAGATCACGCGTATGCAGACGCTCGTATACTTGACCGCACATAATGAACAAGGCTGCAGAAGACAAGCCATGTGCAAGCATCATGATCATCAGACCTTGGAAAGTCAGAATGTTGCCTGCATAAATTGCAAGCAGGATGAAGCCCATATGTGAAATTGATGTATACGCCAATAAGCGTTTCATATCCGTTTGCTGGAAAGCACACCAAGCACCGTAGAAGATACCGATTAAACCGAAGATGATCGCAATATCAGCAAATTGAGCAGACGCTGCTGGGAAGAACGGAATGACGAAACGTAATAAACCGTAAGCCGCAGTCTTAATCAAAATACCCGCTAAGTCGACAGAACCTGCTGTCGGCGCTTGCGCATGCGCGTCTGGAAGCCAGCCGTGCAATGGGAAAACTGGAAGTTTTACCGCAAAACCGATAAACATACAGATCATGAAGGTATATGCCAAAGCAGGCGCCTGAGCATCAATCGTATGCGCTACAGCCATTAAATGCGTGTAGTCAAAACGGATTTCGCCAGTCATTGAGTAGCCTACGACCACAAGGCCTAGGATACCGATCAGCATGATTAAACCGGCAACTTGGGTATAAATGAAGAATTTAGTTGCAGCATATACACGAGACTTGCCTTCTGCGCCGCGGTGACCCCAAAGCGCAATCAGGAAGTAAATCGGAACCAGCATCATCTCCCAGAAGAAGAAGAACAGGAACATATCGATCGCAAGAAATACACCGATTACGCCGCCTAAAGACCAAAGAAGGTTCAGGTGGAAGAAACCGACATTCTTCTGAATCTCACCCCATGAACAGCCTACTGCAAGCACACCAAGGAGTGCAGTTAAACCCACCATAAGAAGCGACAAGCCATCCACTGCAAGGTGAATGTTAATGCCCAGCGTTTGAATCCAAGGCAGTTTGAACTCAGCTGCCCAAGTCGGCGCAGCGTTGCCAAGTTCGTAGGTATACGTTCCGGTTTGCCAAAGAACGATGGTTAAAACCAAGGTAATCAGCATACCGATCAGCGCGATATAGCGCGGCAAGTGCTTGTCGAGTTTATCGACCAGCCAACATGCAAAACCAGCAATGAACGGAATAAGGATCAGAGCGGGTAAAATTAAATTATTAGTTTCCATTTTATTTCCCCACAACCTGAATCACGATCAAGATCATCAGCAAGACTACTGTACCCAGCGCCATACTTGATGCGTATTCACGCAATGAACCTGTTTGACGTGAACTTGTAAAGCTGTGTCCGCCTTTAACCAGCGCAGGAAGCACAAGCCACATACCGTCAATCGGATCACGGCCTAAAATTTTCGCAATCAGTAAATATGGCTTCACAAATACGATGTCATACAGCGCATCAAAACCAAGCGCATTGCGGCAGATATTCGCAAGGCCTGCACCCAGCGCAGTTTTAGCAAATGCTTTAACAGCACCGTAAGCAAAAGCAAACAGAATAACGCCAATCACCAGACCTGCAAGCGCGATGCCTACAGCTGTGTATTCAGCACTGTGCATGCCGTGTACTAAAGCTTCAGGAACATTAAACGCAGGGATTTGAGCAGCATTTAAAATGTTTGTTACTGGCGCTTTTAATACATAAGCTAAACCAGTAGACAATACTGCAAGAACCGCCAATGGGCCCCAGTATGTGATGCCTTTAATTTCATGGTAAGGCGTGTTTTCTTTGCCAAAGAATACAACCCAGATTAGACGGAATGTATAAATTGAAGTTAAGAACGCACCTGCTACACCAGCCCAGTACAAGCAGTCATATACAGCAATCGCTTGGCCTTTTACCCATACCGCACCCAAAATCGCATCTTTTGAAAAGAAGCCGATGGTGATGAATGGGATTGCAGCCAATGCGCCGCCGCCAATCGCGAAACAAGCAAACAGGAATTTGTTCTTATAGAACAGGCCGCCCATTTTGAAAATGTTTTGTTCGTGGTGGTAAGCCAGAATAACCGCACCAGAAGACAAGAATAATAATGCCTTGAAGAATGCGTGAGTCAGCATGTGGAACAGGCCAGCTTGGTAAGCTTCTGCACCCACAGCCATAAACATGTAGCCCAGCTGACTCATGGTTGAGTAAGCCAAAATACGTTTGATGTCTGTTTGCACAAGCGCAGCAAAACCTGCAACCAACAGCGTTACAGCACCAGTAATAGAGATAAACAGCATTACCTCAGGCGCTTGCTCGAATACGCTGAACATACGGCTGCACAGGTAAACACCTGCCGTGACCATTGTCGCTGCGTGGATCAATGCAGATACTGGTGTAGGACCAGCCATCGCATCTGCCAGCCAAGTTTGCAAAGGAATCTGTGCAGATTTACCCGCTGCGCCCAAGAACAGCATTAAAGCAGTCCAGATCGCAATTGAAGAGCTTTCAGCCAAAACCGTTGGCGCTGCGGCAACCACTTCTGCAATGTTTAAAGTACCAAACTGCTGGTAGATTAAGAACAATGCAATCAGCAGGAATACGTCACCCACACGGGTCACTGTAAATGCTTTAATCGCAGCAAAACCGTTTGCAGGGTTTTGGTAGTAATAGCCGATCAACAGGTATGAACAAAGGCCTACGCCTTCCCAGCCCAAGAACAATAACGCTAAGTTATCGCCTAGAACCAGCAGCAGCATGCTTGTTACAAACAGGTTGAAATATGAGAAGAAACGCGCAAAGTCTTCTTCACCGCGCATGTACCATGTCGCGAAGATGTGAATTAAAAAACCCACACCTGTGACCATGCCCATCATCAATAATGATAAGCCGTCAAGGTGAAGCGAGAAGCCTGGCGCTAAACCGCCTACATTGAACCAAGTCCATAAATGCTGTGTGGTTGCCACAGAACCATTATTAACGAAGTCCAAGCCAGCAATCAGTGCAAATAAAGCAGAAAGACCGACTGAACCTGCACCAATAATCGCTGCAACTTTCTCAGAAAGATTGTTGCGTCCCGCTGCTAAAAGGATAAAACCAATGAGCGGAAATAATACTGTTAAATATAAATAGCTCATCCGCGCATCTCACTAGCAGCATCCACATCCAAATGATGGAAGCGATGATAGAACTGAAGGACGATAGCAAGACCGATACAAGCCTCTGCCGCAGCAAGCGTTAAGATCAGGATGAACATGATTTGGCCATCCGGCTGCGCCCATGCGCTGCCAGCCAAAACGAACGCTAAAGCAGCAGCGTTCATCATGATTTCAAGGCTCATCAAAATAAAAAGTAAATTGCGTCGAACCATTACACCGTAAAAACCCAGTGCAAAAAGAATGGTTGCAACGATCAAGCCATGTTCTAAAGGGATGTTGCCCATTATTCTTTGTCCTCTTCTGCACCTGGTTCACGTTTGCCCAGATGGAATGCAGCGACAAGTGCGCCCAGCAATAACATCGCAGCAACTTCGACCAATAATAAGTACTGAGTAAAGAGTGTTGTACCCACAGCTTTAGGGCCGACAACTTCAGTGCCCATCACCAAAGAAGCTTTGGTGTAATCTGAGCTGAGCATCCAAACCAGCACAAGGCCCATCAGGAAGCTCATCAGCGCAGGATAAGCCCACGCAGATGAAGTTAGCCATTTGCTTTCCTGTTCCACAGTTTGATGGCCGAGGTTCAGCATCATCACCACGAATACGAAAAGCACCATGATTGCGCCTGCATAAACAATGATCTCAAGCGCGCCAGCAAACGGCGCACCCACGATCATGAAAATGCCGGCAACAGCAAGCAATGAAACAATCAGGCTTAATAAAGCGTGTACTGGATTCGTATTGGTCACAACACGAATCGTAGAGACGATGGCCACGAGCGCCATCAAATAAAACGGCCACATCATGGTAATAGACTCCGTACATCAACAGGCGCGCTTTCACGTTGCGCTTGACCTTTGTCTTTACCTGTAACTGCCATACCGGTTACACGGTAGAAGTTATAATCAGGGTATTTACCAGGACCTGAGATAAGTAAGTGTTCTTTCTCATACACAAGGTCTTGACGAACGTATTCTGACAGCTCGAAATCTGGTGTCATCTGAATCGCAGTCGTTGGACATGCTTCTTCACACATACCGCAGAAAATGCAGCGTGAAAAGTTGATACGGAAAAATTCCGGATACCAGCGTCCATCTTCTTTTTCTGCTTTTTGCAGTGAAATACAGCCCACAGGACATGCAACGGCACAAAGGTTACATGCGACGCAGCGCTCTTCGCCATCTGGGTCGCGTGTCAACACGATACGGCCACGGAAACGCGGCGGTACGATATCTTCGGCTGGTACTTCCGGATATAAAATGGTGTCACGTTTACGTGTCACATGTGAGAAAACCATCCACAGTGAACGTACAATTGACCCAAATCCAGCTAGAAACTTAAACATTTTGTTCTCCCTGCTGTCTTAGGCCTGATTCATCAGAATCACAGCACCAGTCACTAATAAGTTGACCAACGCCAATGGCAAGCAAATTTTCCAGCCAAAATTCATTACTTGGTCATAGCGTGGACGCATCAAAGAGCCGCGCGCTAAGACAAACATCATTACAAAGAATGCTGTTTTGATAATGAACCAGAATGCTGCTGGAACATACGGAATTTCAAGGTTGAATGGCGCTAACCAGCCACCAAAGAATAGAGTTACGATCAGAGCAGAAATCAGTACAACGTTGACGTATTCCGCAACGAAGAACATCCCCCATTTCATGCCGCCGTATTCTACATGGTAACCTTCAGCCAATTCTTGCTCTGCTTCGGGTTGGTCAAATGGATGACGGTGAGTAACCGCAACACCCGCAACCACAAAGATTAAGAAACCTAAGAATTGAGGAATGACAAACCAGCAATCTTTTTGCGCTTCTACAATTTCACGCATGTTGAATGAACCGGCAATTGCCACCACACCCATCAGTGAAATACCCAAGAACACTTCATAAGAAATGGTTTGAGCCGCAGAACGCAAGCCGCCTAATAAGGCATATTTGTTGTTTGAAGACCAGCCGCCGAACAGTACCGCATAAACCGCGATGCCTGCCATTGCCATAAAGAACAATAAGCCGATGCTCATGTCCGATACACCCATATAAGGCGATACCGGAATAACCATGAACGACAGTACAGCGGTTGCCATCGCAACTGCTGGCGCTAGACGGAAAGTCAGCTTGTCGGCAAATTTTGGTGTCCAGTCTTCTTTGAACATGATTTTCAGCATGTCGGCAACAATCTGGAACATACCGCCCGGACCTACACGGTTCGGACCGTAACGGTCTTGCCATAACGCAAGCAAACGGCGCTCAATGAACGACATTAATGCAGCAATCAGGACAACCGCCAATAAGATAACAACCGCTTGCAGCACAGAATAGGCAATTGGCCAGTTCTCAGCCCACAGCGGTGTTTGACGTATTAATTCTTGTTCCATGAATTACACTCCTACCGCGACTGAAACAGGCTCAGCAAGAGATACCGTCGGCGCGATGCCAACTGGGTAGCCAATATAACCTGTAGGTAAATACTCAATCACTTGAACTGGAAGCACGATTGAAGTTTCACCGGCTTTGACAGTAATTTTTTGACCGTCTTGGACATTCAGACGCGCTGCATCCTGCTCACCCACAGCAAATACTGCATCAGGAATACGTGTTTCCATCGCAGGTGTTTTCACTGTAAATTCGCCAGAAGCGAAGATGTGATGCATTGGCACAAGGCGGAAACTGTCTGGGTTGACCACAACTGTCGCAGGCGCAACAAATGTGCGTACTGGACGTTTAGGCAAACGGTCGAATAAACGGATACCTGAGTCACCGCCTTTCAAATGGCCGCCCACGTTGTCTTGGAATTTGTTCCAAGCTTGCGGAGAGTTCCAGCCAGCTGACCATGCAAATGGAACCAGCGGAGATGGTGTTTCGCTGCCCACATAACCTTCCATTGAGAACGTTAATGCAGAATCCGCATCCACTGGCTGTTTAGGCTCGTGAATAGACAGCGGCGCGCGCATTGCTGTACGGCCAGAATAACGGCGCGGTTCACGCGCAACTTTCAAGCCATGTACACGGAAGCCCGCATTTGGCGCAACATCTTGAATCGCTTCAAGCGCAGGTACGTTTTTCGCAACTGACTCAATCACGTCATCCAGCAATGTCCAATAAATCGCTTTGCCCTTCACGCCAGTTTCAATGGCATGCAGCCAGCGCCAAGATTCTTTAATCGCAAGTTCAGGTTTGTAATAGCTTGGGTCATACACTTGGTAGAAACGCTGTGCACGGCCTTCTTGCGATACGACAGTACCATCGCCTTCAGCAAATGAAGCAGCAGAAAGTACGATATCCGCTTTTTTCACAGTTTCAGTTTCAGAGTGATCTAAAACAATTACGTCTTTGCCTGAAAGCGCAGCATTTACTTGAGCAGCCGGTAAACGGCGGTACAAGTCATTTTCCACCACAACAATCGTGTCAAAGTCTTGCGCAAATGCCTGTTCTAAGCTTTGACCGCCTAGAATTGCCAAGCCCATTGAGTTCACTTCAGGAACAGTCAATGTCAAGCCTGCATTTGAACCCAGGTTCTGAGCTACTTGTGCAGCCGCTTCCATAATGGCAGCGTCTTGCAAGCTAGTACCTGAAATGATCAATGGTTTTTTAGCCGCTTTCAAAGTATCAGCAATGGTTTGTGCAAATGCTTTCGCATCATCATCCAAACCAAGAATCGCCTCACCTTTCACACCAGCAGCAACGGCAAAGCCTAAACGCGCGATGTCGTTAGGAGATGCAACAACTTCACCTGCAGCAACGTCAGCTAAACGTGTTTGTGTCGCAGCCAAGATGTAAATCGGAGATTTCGCATCTTGCGCAATACGCTGCAAAGGTTCTGCCAGCCAGTCTTGAGTACGCTTCTCTGCAGCCATTTCTTTGGCTTTGTTTTTCGCAGCTTGGCGAACAGACAGAGCCATACGAGGCGCAGTTTGCGTTAAGTCTTCACCCAAGATGAGAACCGCATCATAGCCTTCAATTTCACGCATTGTCGGGTTGTATACACCCTCTGTTTGCATGATAGACGCAGCCAACTCAACCAAGTTCTGCTCTTTTTGAGACAGGCCAGTAGAGAAGTTGTCTTGACCAACCAACTCGCGAAGCGCGAAGTTCGACTCAAGTGAAGCGCGCGGCGAACCGATACCCAAAACTTTTTTGCCTTGGATTTTTGCAATCACTGTATCTAAAGCAGTATCTACTGAAACAGTTTCTACAGCTGCACCATTGCGGAATTGCGGCTGACGCGGACGGTCTTCACGGTTCACATAACCTGTTCCGAAACGACCTTTGTCGCAAAGGAAATATTGGTTCACGTCACCATTGAAACGGTTTTCGACACGGCGAAGCTCACCATAACGTTCACCCGGAGAAATGTTACAGCCTGAAGAACAGCCTTGGCATACGCTTGGTGCATACTGCATGTCCCATTTACGGTTGTAGCGTTCTGAGTGAGTTTTGTCGGTGAATACACCTGTAGGACAGACTTCAGTCAAGTTGCCAGAGAATTCAGATTCTAAAGTACCTGATTCTGGACGACCAAAGTAAACGCGTGACGCGCTTGCATACACGCCAAAGTCCGTACCGCCAGCATAGTCTTTGTAGTAACGAACACAACGGTAGCATGCGATACAACGGTTCATTTCGTGTGAAATGAATGAGCCTAGCTCTTGGTTGTAATGCGTACGTTTTGTGAAACGATAGCGACGACGGTCGTGCTGCGTCATCACAGTCATATCTTGTAAATGACAGTGACCACCCTCTTCACAGACTGGACAGTCGTGCGGGTGGTTGGTCATCAAGAATTCAACAATCGAAGCACGGAAATCTTTGGCTTCATTGTCTTCAACTGAAATGTAGGTATTGTCAGATGCAGGCGTCATACATGACATAACTAAACGGCCGCGAGTATCTTCAGGATTCGCGTATTGAGTTACAGCACATTGACGGCAAGAGCCGACAGAACCTAAGGACGGATGCCAACAAAAGTATGGGATGTCAATGCCAAGGCTTAAACATGCTTGCAGCAAGTTCTCTGAGCCGTTGACTTCATACGATTTTCCATCGACATGAATTGTAGCCATAGTCGAATTCCTTAAGCTTGTTCTGCGTTGCTAACTTGAGCAGCAGCATTCACTACTTTTGCTTCAAATTCGCCACGGAAATATTTAAGTGCGCCCATTAACGGTTCCATCGCACCTGGAGCATGCGCACAGAAAGTCTTACCAATCCAAAGCTTGCGAGTCAGTTCTTGCAAGTGGTCGATATCTTCTTTCTTACCTGTGCCATCTTCCAGCGATTTCAGCGCTTTAACTGCCCAAGGCAAACCGTCACGGCAAGGTGTACAGAAACCGCATGATTCGCGTGCAAAGAATTCTTCTAAGTTACGCGTCGCTGAAACCATACATTGCGTTTCATCAACCACCATCAGCAAACACGTACCTAAACGTGAGCCTGCTTTCATGATGCTCTCGGCATCCATCGGTAAGTCAATGTGTTCAGCAGCCAAGAAGTCAGTTGATGCACCACCTGGAAGCCATGCTTTTAGCGTTAAGCCATCACGCATACCGCCCGCATGATCTTCAATCACTTCACGCGCAGTTGTACCAAATGGAAGCTCCCAAAGGCCTGGGTATTTCACTTTACCTGAAGCGCCATAGATTTTCGTGCCTGGATCTTTTGATTTGCCAGCTGACAAGCCAACATACCACTCAGGACCGCGAAGCATGATTGCGGGTAAGTTATTGTACGTTTCTACGTTGTTTACAATCGTAGGACGGCCCCATGCACCTGCAACTTGCGGGAATGGCGGCTTCGTACGCGGGTTTGCACGGCGGCCTTCAAGCGAGTTAATCAATGCAGTTTCTTCACCGCAGATATAACGGCCAGCGCCTGTATGCACGTGCATTTCGAAGTTCCAGCCAGTACCGAGGATATTTTCACCTAAGTAGCCTTTAGCACGGATCTGCTCTAATGCTTCATTTAAGTAGCCAGCAGCTTCGATATATTCGCCGCGGATGAAGATATAGCCTTGAGTCGCTTCAAGGGTATAGCCTGCAATCAGCATACCTTCGATCAATTGATGAGGAAGTTTTTCCATCAGCAAACGGTCTTTGAAAGTACCCGGTTCCATTTCATCAGCGTTGCAGATCAGGTAGCGTGGACCGCCATCATTTGGCGCCATCAGCGACCATTTAATGCCCGCTGGGAAACCTGCGCCGCCACGGCCTTTTACAGTCGCTGCTTTAATGACTTCCAAGACTTCTTTTGGTTGCATGCCAAGTGCTTTTTTAAAGCCAGCATAACCTTCAAGTGCTTCGTAATCATCTGCGCTGCGAACGCTTTCCTGTTTACTCAAACGCCAAGTCAGCGGGTGAGTTTCTGGATTACCGTCGCCATAAATTGGTTTTGGTTCAGTATTCATACATACTTCTCCAATAACTGTTTAATTGATGTCACTTCAACCAGACCGTGAGTGTCTTCATCAATCATCAACGTTGGGCCTTTGTCGCAGTTCCCTAAGCAGCAGATTGGAAGCAAAGTGAAGCGGCCATCCACAGTCGTTTGACCGAACTGGATGCCAAGTTCACGCTGGAATGCTTCAGCTAAAGTTTCTGCGCCCATTAGGAAGCACGCAATCGAGTCACAAAGTAAAATGACATGGCGTCCAACAGGTTGACGGTAAATACGGTTGTAGAATGTTGCCACACCTTCAAGGTCTGCAAGGCTCATGCTCAGCATTTGCGCGATTGCATTCATTTGCGCATCATCTACCCAGCCGTTGCGGCGCTGAACGCATTTTAAAGCGTCCAAACATGCTGCGCGCGGGTACGGATAATGCTCGATGTGATGTTCGATATCGTGGATTTCTTCCGAAGTTAAAATCCCTTCAACATTCACACGCGGTTTTTTGTCAGTCAAAATCATCATAATGCGTTTACCCCTTAGCGATCCACGTCAGCCATTACGACGTCAATTGTCGCTAAATAAATGATTAAGTCAGACATTAAGCTGCCGTTAATTACAGAAGGCATTTGCTGTAAATGCGTGAAGGTTGGTGTACGGATACGGGTACGGTAACTCATCGTTGACTTGTCTGAAGTCAAGTAGTAGTTCGACGCGCCTTTTACCACTTCCGCCATTACAGAGCTTTCGCCTGCTGGCATTACAGGACCCCATGAAACGCTCAAGAAGTGCGTAATCAATGTTTCGATGTCTTGTAAAGTTTTATCTTTAGGCGGTGGAACAGCCAGCGGATGGTCTGCTTTGTATGCGCCGGAAGGCATGTTGTCTAAACATTGCTTCACGATTTTCAGTGATTCTTCAATTTCACGGAAATGCACAATCACACGTGCATAAGCATCGCCTTCGTACTCTAAAGGCACATCAAAGTCGTAGTTTTCGTAGCCGCTGTAAGGACGGTATTTACGTACGTCAAAGTCGATACCTGTAGCACGAAGACCAGTACCTGTTACACCCCAAGCCAATGCAGATTTCGCATCGTATTGCGCAACGTTGCGGGTACGGCCAATAAACACTGAGTTTTTCAGCGCTGCAGTGTAGTACTCTTTCAGACGGCCCGGCATCCAATCCAGAATTTCACGGATCAGCTTGTCCCAGCCATTAGGCAAGTCATGCGCGGTACCGCCAATACGGAACCATGCTGGGTGCATACGGTAGCCAGTGATCGCTTCAATCGCGTCATAGATTTTTTGACGGTCGGCGAACATATAGAAGACTGGCGTCATACCGCCGGCATCCTGAATCGCAGTACCAATGAACAGCAAGTGGTTATTGATGCGGAACAATTCAGACATCATGACACGGATACATTGCGCACGGTCAGGAACAGTAATGCCCGCCATTTGCTCCACACCCATCACATAAGGCATGTTTTGCGCACAGCCGCCCAAGTAGTCGACACGGTCTGTATACGGAATGAATGAGTGCCATGTTTGACGTTCAGCCATTTTTTCCACGCCGCGGTGGTGATAGCCGATGTCAGGTACACAGTCCTTCACTTCTTCACCGTCCAGCTGCAGGATCACACGGAATGCACCGTGCGCAGATGGATGGTTAGGACCTAAGTTTAGGAACATGAAGTCTTCGTCATCATTGCCGCGTTTCATGCCCCAATCTTCAGGTACGAAACGCAGATGTTCCTGCTCGTAGTCCTGTTTCGCTTGGTTCTGCATATACGGCGTATATTCAGTTGCACGCGCAGAATATTCTTTACGAAGCGGGTGACCTTCCCAGTAGGTTGGCAGCAAAATACGGCGGAGCATTGGATGCCCTTCGAAATTGATGCCGAACATGTCATAAGCTTCACGTTCGTACCAGTTGGCATTTGGCCAAATATTCGTTGCAGTCGGAATATTTGCATCATTCTCGCTTAATGCAACTTTGATACGGATATCACTGTTGCGCTCTAGCGACAGCAAGTGATAAAACACAGTGAAGTCTGACGCAGGCAGACCGTCACGGTGAGTACGCAGGCGCTCATCTACTGCAGACAAGTCGAACAGCATCACGTATGGACGTGACACCTTGCGCAAGAACATTAAAACTTCTTGCACACGTGCGCGCTCAACCCAGACTGTCGGAAAGTCTTCAAAAGTCGTTTGCACGTAGAAGTTCTCACCAAATTTGGTTTTGAGCTCTTCTACAATTGCAAATGCTGGGCGTGAATCAACGGGAGTTGATTCTGGCATAGCAATTTCAGTTTCAGCCATTGGCTTGGCTTCCTATTTAATACAAATTCAGTCAACCTAAACGACAATTACACCCAGACCGGGTGTATCAAACATTTGCCGTTTAAATTATTTAATTTCATCCATAGAGCGCAGGTTTTTCACAGCAATACGCTGTGCTTGCTTGCGGTCGCGTTCCGGCTGCATCTTTGGCTTATACACTGGCTTAAGATCATCACCGATAACCGCAGACAACGGGCGGCGCTCTAATTGAATTTGGTCTTGCAATAACATCAATGCTTGAATCAATGCTTCAGGACGCGGCGGACAGCCTGGAATGTACACATCCACAGGAATGATTTTGTCTACGCCTTGCACAACAGAGTAAATGTCGTACATACCGCCTGAGTTTGCGCATGCGCCCATGGAAATAACCCATTTCGGCTCAAGCATCTGCTCGTACAAACGCTGAATTACAGGCGCCATTTTCATGAAGCAGGTACCCGCAACAATCATGACATCGGCCTGACGCGGTGAAGCACGGATTACTTCGGCGCCGAAACGCGACAAGTCATGCACACCTGTTAGGGTTGTTGCATACTCTACGTAGCAGCAAGATGTACCAAAGTTAAACGGCCAAACTGAGTTTTTACGGCCCCAGTTTACTGCTGTATGCATCAAGTCCTCTAAACGAGTCATGAATACATTTTTATTCACTTCTTCTTCAAGCGGATCTGTAACGATTTGACGCTCTTGAAGCGGATATTGATCAGCATCCGGATTCGCACGGGTTAATGTATATTTCATTCCCGGGTTACTCCTTATCAGATGATGCAGCCGCAGATGATTTCACACGGCCAGATGATTGAGCTGGAATTTGACCAGTAGGGTCAACTACCAATTCTTCAATTGAGTTAAAACGGGTAATGTCAGCAATATTCATTGCAGGTGAACCAATTTTCACTTCTTTACCAGCAGCTTTGCGGCGGTCTGTTGGCGCCCAATTCAATGCGCCGACTTTCACTGCGTAAATCAATGCAATCAATAAATCGACCACAAAAATCACTACAGTCGTAAAACCGAACCAGCCTGCTTCGCGCACAGATGTAGACCATGCATAAAGATACAGCGCTTCGATATCAAAAACGACGAAGAAAATTGCAACCAAATAGAACTTAGCAGACAAACGGATACGCGCTCCGCCTGCGCCTACAACACCTGACTCAAACTGCTCTTGCTTAGCACGGCCCCACGACTTACCCCCAAGGAGTAACGGGACAGTAAGCATAAAGACGCATAGAAATGTAACGCCGATCACGAAGGCAATAATTGCCCAATCGTATGGAGTAATGGCACTCATGCGGGGATAACTCCTGGCAGGCCTAATTTATTAACAAAGAATGCATGTATTGGCCTTCAAATACACCAAACACAAAATTAATCCCGCCAATTGTACCTGATTGATGATGTATCTTGCTAGCTTATAAGCCTTAGTCTTTGGGATGATTTTTTAGACATTTTCAGTTTCAGACTCGACTAAAGCCGTATTCCCATCAACTCCATCGCTTTATTAAATAAACATTCAAGTTGTGATTATTTTTATAAATTTTGTAATTTTTTATCCAGCAAAAGTACCAAAAAAACAATTTCAGTGAACGAGTATCAGCCAGCGATGAACTTGTTTTTAAATATTCAAACCTTATTTAAATTTTCAATAAGATTTTCATATTATGATAATTTAACAGAATATAGGATTGTAAAAATTACATCTCACGCCTTATTCGCGCTTCAAACCAATTATCTATTCTCCTACTCGATTTTTTAAATTTTGCCTGACCGGCGCACGCCACAGATCGGCATTTGTATTTTTTTGCAGCAAATTTGAATGATCTATCTGCATTTAAAAAAAATTATGCTATTTCTAGATAAAACAATCAAATCACTACAATAAAGGAGCAATACATGAACTTAGAGTTTACGCATAAACCTGACTATTTTTTGTTTGCCCAGCTCATTATCCGTCACATCGAAAATTATATTGCGAAACATCCCGATGCAGATAATGCGATTTTTGATTTGCGTGACATCTACGAATTGTTCCGCCACGACAAAGCATCCGCCACCACCAATCTGGATGGCATTATGAATATTGCTGATGAATACAAGGTAGAAACCTTGAACGGCGACGAAAAGCTGATTAGCCGTTACAGCATTGATGCTAAAAATAATTCTTTGCTCATTGACTTTAACTCCAACGCGCTTGAAAGCTTAAAAAACGGCAAAACCGTCATTGCGCCAGATGCAACACAGCATGAATAGCGTAAGAACTTGATAATAAAAAAGCCATTCACTTGAATGGCTTTTTTATTATTTTATGATCCGCACATCACTGCGCAGCGCTTAAATTGATTACTCAGCATCGCTGTCTTTATTCACATCTAAATTTTTGCGCTTACTGTCTTTAAAGCGGGTCGCTGGCCATTTCATAATAAAACGTGCGCCGCCCAAAGCAGGACTTGCATCAACCGTTACTGTGCCGCCAAACCAATAGGCAATACGGCTGACAATAGACAGACCTAGACCATAACCGCCCGACGCGCGGGTTCGGCTGTCATCCAGACGAGTAAAGGCATCAAACACACGGCTGCGCTCATCTTCTGGAATCCCTGGGCCATCATCTTCAACCGAAATATAGGCATTGCCAAATACATCAATACCGCCGCTCACAAGGACCTTATCTTCACAGTAGCGCACTGCATTGCCCACCAGATTCTGCACCACGCGATGCAAATAGCGGCGCTCCGCATCCACCACCACAGTGATTGACGGCGCTTGAAGTTCAAGTGTTTTGCCCGTTTTCAGCGCTTCGGTTTCAATGACCACCTGATCCAGCACTTCAAACAGAATAATTTGCTCAATGTCCAATGACGGTGTGCCCTGCTCCAGCTTGGCGTAGGTCATGATTTCATCAATCAAATTATTTAAAGCTTCGATATCTTTATCAATCTGCTCGACCTGATGCTGACGGTATTCATAATCGTCTTCATCCGCCATCATTTCCATGCCGAAACGGATTCGGGCAACAGGCGTGCGCAGCTCATGCGATACTGCGCGCATCAGCTCCCGCTGCGCCTCAATCAGGCGCTGAATATGATCAGACATGGAGTTATAGCTGGATGCTAAAGATCCCATTTCATCGGTACTTTCGATCGGCAGGCGCACAGACATGTCGCCGGTTTTCATCTTATTCAATGCATAGTTTACTGCGCGCAGCTTACGTTGCATCGGCACCAGCAAACCGTACACCCCAAGACTCAGCACAAACAGACTGAGCAAGGTAATGCCTGCAGCCAATTGGAACGGCATCCAATTAAACAGCGGCACAGGCCCCATCACCAGCACGTCTGATGTAGAGCTTGGAATAGGCGACACAATAGAGATGGTTGTACCGCGCACTGAAGCACTGTCACGATACAGGATAATGCTGTGGTCCAGCCTTAAACGGCCGATCTGCTCTGAATCCAAAGGCAGGCTTTTTACATCCACAATTTCCATTGGATATGAAAAGTAATGCTGGATTTTTTCCAGATACTCTTTTTCCTGCCCAGGGTAATACACCAGATAATCCAGAACAAAAACAGGCAGCGCTTTCATTTGCCGCTCTGTAATATTTTCCGCTTTGATGTACAGCAAATGACTGGCGTCATCTTTCAAACCAATAATGATATAAGCCACATTGGTTTGCGCATCCCAGCGCACAACGCCTTTACGCTCTTCAATGCGTCTGGCTTCTGCGCGGGTTAAATCAACCTTTTCAGATTTAACATAGTAAATCGGCAATTCCAGCAGGTTGGATGCATCGGAAATCCAATCCATGCGCTGCTGTTCATTGGGCTGACGGGCAATCCCTTCACTGATGATATAGGCCATGCCGTCAGTCAATGACTCACGGTATTCCTGCGCACGCTGATAATTGATAATTTGCACCAGCAAATAGCCGAACAAAGCCACCAAGACGACTAAGATGACCAGCCCTGCATAAATGCGCAAAAAAATACTGTGCTTTAACAATTAAGCATGTCCTAAATTCAAACCGGGAAGAAAGGCATCACACATTAGAGGCCATTGGTCTCTTTTACAAACAGATAGCCTTTGCTGCGAACAGTTTTGATACGTTTTGGATTTTCTGGATCGTCACCGATTTTTGGACGGATACGCGAAATACGCACATCAATCGAGCGGTCTTGACCGTCATATTCAATGCCGCGCAGACGCTCAAAAATATCTTCACGCGACAAAATGCGGCCCGCATTAGATGCCAGCAGCCACAGCAAGTCATATTCTGCGCTTGTGAAATCTACCAGCTCATTGTTCAGGGTCACTGAACGGCCGCCATTATCGATCACTAAATCATCAAACTCAATACGCTGCGCAACTTCATCTTCAGGCGCTTTGTCTGTGCGGCGAAGCAATGCGCGGATACGCGCCAGCAGTACGCGCGGCTGAACAGGTTTGGCAACATAATCGTCTGCGCCCATTTCTAGGCCCAGCACCTGATCCATATCTTCAGTACGCGCAGTCAGCATTAAAATAGGCTGATGATAGTGCGGACGAACTTCACGGCAAATGGTTAAGCCATCTGCACCCGGAAGCATCACATCCAATACAACCATATCTGGCTGCTCTGCGATAATGCGGCGGATGGCGCGGTTGCCGTCCGGCTCTACCCCGACTTCAAGTCCATTACGGATTAAGTACTCTTGCGTTAAGCGTGCAAGACGTTCGTCATCTTCAACGATTAAAATTTTAGGTAACTTTTCTTCTTGGCTCATGGAGTGCCCCTTTATTAGACTGGCTGTATCCCTTTAAAATCCAAGAGATACACTTCAATATAATTTGCAATATACACACGTTTACATTGTAAACAAGATGCTGTTCACCAAACTGATACATCAGCGCTGCATTTTGTTAATATTTTTTAAGCACTGAATTCACTCTCTTTTTCACAGGAAGTCTTTCAGGGCTTTTATCCCAAATATTCAGTTACAAAAAGAATAAAATTCAATCAGCGCCTATATTTACAGCATTTAGACAAAATCCATTCATCATAAGTTTTTTGCTTTTTAACTTATCCACAAGGTTATCTATAAGCACTTAATCTCAGCTTTGCTATGCTATGCCCTTGTCCGATAAGGCATAAACAAGAATGACAAAAAAATAGGGATTTTTCGAGACGGATTTCTGCCAGAACTGTTCGAAGCTTTTAGTAAAATGTCAATATTGATCTGACCTAATTTTTCCCGTATCTTGTGTTCAATTCATTTTTAAACCACTAAGTCTTGTGTTTAAACCTCAAACACTGCGGCATAGTTTTTGCGCAGTTCAAACGGTCTATAAACATAACAATAGATGACAATGGAGCTATGCTGACATGAGCGTAATCACGTCTACCCCTGGCCAATTGCAGGTGATCAAGCGCACCGGTGATGTTGCCGTTTTTGATGCGGAAAAAATTTCTGTAGCGATCGGCAAAGCGTTCTTGGCTGTTGAAGGCCAGCAAAGCGCTGATTCTAGCCGCATTCACGACCGTATTTCTCAACTTACCGAGATGGTATTAAATACGTTCAACCGCCGTTTACCGTCTGGCGGCACAATTCATATTGAAGAAATTCAAGACCAAGTTGAACTTGCGCTAATGCGTACAGGCGAGCAAAAAGTTGCGCGCTCATACGTGATTTACCGTGACCAGCGCGCTGAAGCGCGTAAGCAAACTGGCGCGAACCATCATCCAACACTGCAAGTAACGACTGCTGAAGGCAAGCTTCGTCCACTCGACCTTGGCGCGCTTCAAGCTCATATTGCAAAAGCGGCTGAAGGCTTAGAAGGCATTGATGTTCAAGCGATTATCGATGAGACCATTAAAAACCTATATAACGGCGTAAAAGAGTCTGACATCGCAACAACAATGATGATGGCGACGCGTACCCGTATTGAGCAAGAACCAAACTATACTTATGTGACTGCACGTTTACTTCGTGACAACTTAGTTGCAACTGGCTTAGAGTTCTTGGGTTTATCTACAGACACAAATGAAGGCGACGCGCTTGAGACTTTCCTTAAGAAAGGTATCGAGCTTGATTTGCTTTCTCCAGAACTTCTTAATTTTGACCTTGCGAAATTGGCTGCTGCGATCAAACCTGAACGCTCTAACCAATTCACATACTTAGGTCTGCAAACATTATTTGACCGTTACTTCATTCACTCTGATGGCGTCCGTTTCGAATTACCGCAATTGTTCTACATGCGCGTATCGATGGGTCTGTCTTTAAATGAAGCAAACCGTGAAGACAGTGCAATTGAGTTCTATAACTTATTGTCTAGCTTCGACTACATGGCATCTACGCCTACCCTGTTCAACTCAGGTACGTTACGTCCACAGTTGTCTAGCTGCTACTTAACAACCATTGATGATGACTTGTACGACATTTATGGCGCAATGCGTGATAACGCCATGCTGTCTAAATGGGCAGGCGGTTTAGGTAACGACTGGACGCCAGTCCGTGCGCTGAACTCGTACATCAAAGGTACTAACGGTAAGTCACAAGGTGTTGTGCCGTTCCTTAAAGTAGCCAACGATACTGCAGTTGCGGTAAACCAAGGCGGCAAGCGTAAGGGCGCAGTATGTGCATACCTTGAAACTTGGCACTTGGACATCGAAGAATTCCTTGAACTGCGTAAAAACACAGGTGATGACCGCCGCCGTACGCACGACATGAATACTGCAAACTGGGTTCCAGACCTATTCATGCAGCGTGTATTTGAAGATGCTGAATGGACACTGTTCACGCCGTCTGAAACACCTGACCTGCATGATTTGACTGGCGCAGAATTCGCTGAACGCTATGCGTACTACGAAGGCATTGCCAAAGAACAAAACTTATTGCACAAGAAAATCCGTGCAAAAGACTTGTGGCGCAAAATGCTGTCTATGCTGTTTGAAACGGGTCACCCGTGGATCACATTCAAAGACGTATGTAACTTACGTTCACCACAGCAGCACGTTGGCGTGGTGCATTCATCAAACTTGTGTACTGAAATTACCTTAAACACAAACAAAGATGAAATTGCGGTATGTAACTTAGGTTCGATTAACCTTGTACAGCACGTTCAAGGCGGCGTTCTTGACCGTGAAAAACTGGCGCGCACAGTAAAAACAGCCGTTCGCATGCTCGATAACGTGATCGACATCAACTACTACGCTGTACCGCAAGCACGTACTTCAAACATGAAGCACCGTCCAGTCGGTATGGGCATCATGGGCTTCCAAGATGCGTTGTATGAAATGCAGCTGGCTTACGGTTCAGACGCTGCTGTTGATTTTGCTGATGAATCAATGGAAGTGATTTCATACTATGCGATCCAAACGTCGAGCGACTTAGCGCTTGAACGCGGCGCATATGAAACATTTAAAGGTTCATTGTGGGATCAAGGCATTTTGCCAATCGACTCTTTAGACCTCGTTGCGAAATCACGTCCAGACCGCATGTTTGAAGTTGACCGCACACAGCGTTTGGACTGGGACACATTACGTGCCAAAGTTCAAAAAGACGGTATGCGCAACTCGAACGTGATGGCGATTGCACCAACAGCAACCATTTCGAACATTTGCGGCGTTTCGCAATCGATTGAACCAACATTCCAAAACTTGTATGTGAAATCTAACCTTTCTGGCGAATTCACAGTGATCAACCCGTACCTAGTACGTGCATTGAAAGAGCGTGGTTTGTGGGATTCTGTGATGGTCAACGACCTGAAACACTTCGAAGGTTCTGTTCAAAAAATCTCACGTATTCCAGAAGAGCTTAAAGCAATCTTCGCGACTGCGTTTGAAGTTGAACCGCGCTGGATCGTTGATGCTGCATCACGCCGTCAAAAATGGATTGACCAAGCTCAGTCTCTGAACCTTTACATCTCAGGTGCAAACGGTAAGAAACTGGACATGACCTACAAAATGGCATGGCTGCGCGGTCTGAAAACCACGTATTACCTGCGTGCATTGGGCGCAACTTCTGCAGAGAAATCGACCATTAACACAGGCGCATTGAATGCTGTTAAAGCGACTGCAGCTGCAGCGCCTGTTGTAGCAGCGGCTCCTGTTGTTGAAGCGAAAAAGCCTGAAGCGGTTGAAGAAGATGGTTTCGGTCAAGCAGCTCCAGTGCCAATGGCATGTTCAATTGACAACCCTGATTGTGAGGCTTGTCAGTAATCTGACAGGTTTCCAATCTCCCTAAATCCCCCTTTTTCAAAGGGGGACTTCCTAAAACCATTTGGATTCAAGGAAGCCCCTCTTATTAAAGTGGGGTTTGGGGAGATTCAAAATTCAAAACAATAAAGGAAGCATCAATGCCTCATATGACGCACAACTACATGTTAGGGCTGATTGCCTTGGTGGTTTCCTTTATTGTTTGTTTTTATGTACCCCTGACGTATGCATGGGTGAAGATTCGCGAACAGCAGCGTAATCAAAATAAGTAGTGGGGATATTTGCTCTTCCGAATAAAACAAGAGCATCCATCGACAAAACTTAATTTTGCTTACACAGAATGAGCGTATAGTAGGACGTCTTTGCTTCAATAGCTTGATGTCCGCTATATGGATGACTATATAAAAGATATAAAGCAACGAAGAGAGAACTGTTATGTCTATCCTAAGTTGGGACGATTTCGAAGATGATGAACCGAAACAAGCTGCACAAGCTCACCAGCCTGCGCCCGTCGAACCGCAAAAAGCGGCTGATTCGCAAGTGGTATCTAATGCAAAGCAATCATCGCCGAATGTGGCAGCTGCACAACCCGCTCGAACCCGTTCAAGCGGGACAGGAAATTCAGCCGATCCGCTGGCAAGAGCATCTGACGCTCTAGAGACACTTGATGTTGCACCAGGTTTAGAAGAGCTGGAAATGGGCGCTCAGCGTGTACAAGTTGATGATAAAGCCATGATCAACTGCCGCGCAGACTTGAATCAGCTGGTGCCGTTCAAATACGAATGGGCTTGGCAAAAATACCTAGACGGATGCGCAAACCACTGGATGCCGCAAGAAGTCAACATGAACCATGACATCGCGCTTTGGAAGTCTGAAAACGGCTTAACTGAAGATGAGCGCACCATTGTTATGCGTTCACTGGGTTTCTTTTCTACAGCGGATTCTTTGGTTGCAAACAACTTGGTCTTGGCGATTTACCGCCACATTACCAACCCTGAATGCCGCCAGTACATTTTGCGTCAAGCCTTTGAAGAAGCGATCCACACACACGCTTACCAATACTGTATCGAATCTTTAGGCATGGACGAAGGCGAAGTCTTCAACATGTACCGTGAAGTTCCATCTGTAGCGCGTAAAGCAGCTTGGGGCTTGAAATATACACAGTCTTTAAGCGATCCTACGTTCCAAACGGGTACGCCTGAAAACGATCAAATTTTGCTTCGCAACCTGATCGCATTCTACTGTGTACTGGAAGGTATTTTCTTCTACTGCGGTTTCAGCCAAATCTTGTCGATGGGCCGTCGTAACAAGATGAATGGTGTTGCTGAGCAGTTCCAGTACATCCTGCGCGATGAGTCTATGCACTTGAACTTCGGTATCGATATGATTAACCAAATCAAAATCGAGAACCCAAGTTTATGGACAGCAGAATTCCAGCAAGAAATCATTCAAATGATTCTTGAAGGCACAATGCTTGAAATTGAATATGCACGCGACACTATGCCGCGCGGCGTATTGGGCATGAACGCTGGCATGATGGAAGAATATTTGAAATTCATCTGTAACCGTCGTTTAAGTCAGCTTGGTTTACCTGAGCAATTTGCTGGTGTGAATAACCCATTCCAGTGGATGTCAGAAATGATGGACTTGCGTAAAGAGAAGAACTTCTTCGAAACTCGCGTGACTGACTACCAAACTGGTGGTGCGTTAAGCTGGTAAGATTGTTTCAACGTCACGCGACACATAAGTTGTCATTTACGACACATAAAATGTCATTGCGCGACACATAAGTTGTCATTGAGAAATTTTATATAAATACCCGGTAAGAAATCTAGGTTTCTTACTGGGAAACTAAAAAAGCATATCACTTTAAAATCTTAAACCCGAAATTGAATATCAAAGTTTGGCTAATTCTGGCTAAGGGACAATTGTGCTTAGAACAAGCAAATAGAAAATCAATTTCATAATGAATAATCAATTTAGAAGGTAAAAATGGGACTACAAAGTAAATTTTCAACATTCAACAACAATATCAACATAACTCGCCAAAGTGATGAGTATAAAAATGCACGTCAAAAAGACGATAGCATTACGGAAGAAATTCGCAAAAAATTTAAGGAATTTGGCTACCCTGTCCAAGATGATTTTATCCAAGGTTCTTTAGCAACTAGTACAGCGATCAAGGAAAAAGGGAAAGACTTCGATATTGATAGAGCGATTGTGATTAACGAAAAAGACGCTCCTGCTGATCCAACCATCCCTAAGAAAGTTGTCTTAGAAATTCTAGAAACCAGAGGTTTCAAGAATGCCAAAATTAAAAAGCCTTGTGTAACGGCTGACTATAAAAATGAGGATTTACATATTGATATTCCTATTTATAGCAAATCGGAGAGTGGCTATTACAAATTAGCTGTGGGCAAGAAAAATTCAGATGAAAATAATAGAGAATGGTCTGATTCAGATCCCAAAGGATTAATTGATTGGATCAATGCTCAAGACAGTTCAGGCATTTATGAATCACAGAAACTGCAGCAATTTAAACGATTAACTAGATATATAAAGAGATGGAGAAATATCAAGTTCCATGAAAATACTTGTAGAAAAGTTTTTTCAATCGGTCTTACTGTGATGCTCAAAGAAAAGTTTCAAAGTTCAATTAATGATGAAGGTCTTGAAAATGACCTACAAGCTTTGAAAAATACTATCGATAAAATACTAGATCAATCGAATTATTTTTTATACCAAAATGAGAGCCAATGGAAAGTAAGTGTTTATTTACCAGTATCTCCATACAGAGATATTTTCTCTGGCAGTAGTATAGATACAGGTACTCAATTGAAAAATAAGCTATCCACATTGAGAAATAACTTAAAGAAAGTCATTGATGAGTCAGATGAATCCAAACAATGTGATCTATTAAGAGAAATATTTGGTGAAGATTTCCCTGAAGGTACTAAAAATAACTCAAAAAATGAAGCAGCTAAGGTTGTATTTCCTTCAGCTGGATCTGTAGGAACATCTCAAGGCGCATGAACTATCAATCCATAATTCAACATTTACAAAGCTGTGGATACTCAGTATCTGCAGCTGAACTATTAACTCTAGATACAATAGAAGTGGATGTAACTATTGGGGGGTATAACGTTGAATTGATTCATATTAAAGTTAAAGAATTAACTTCAATGCCCGCATTTTATTTAAAAGATCCACAGCAATTTCCAAAACTTGCTCATACCTTGCCTTTCAATGATTACAACTTAGCAAGTATATGTGTGAATGTCACAGACTCTGTCTCAGTAAATTATGAAGTTCCAACCCTTGCATTTGAGGATTCATTAAAAAAGCATATTGAATTGCTTACAAAATGTTTAACAGATCCAGTTGAAAATAAAAAAGAGCTTTTAAGAGAGTTCTTAGCCAGTTGGTATAGCTTAAATAATACAAAATTTAATGATGTTCTTTGTCTAGTAGATTCACCTGAATTTTGTAAATTAAAAGTTTATGCGACTGAGGGGAAATATGGATTAAAAAGTAGCGTGTTAGTTCACCCTGAAAATTATGATCTTGCAACAAAAGAACCTTTTTTTAAAATCCAAGTAGCTCAAAGAAAAAAGAGTCCTGATTTGGGTTGTATTCTCCCTTTACCTGATCTTTCCTCTATTCCATGGAATGTATCAGACCTTCCGGTATGGTTTTTAGAACATATTGAATTATTAGATTCTGATACAAAACACCACTTCTTAACTACTTTTGCTCAAATTAGAAAGAATATTTTTTGGATAATATTCAATATTGACACTCCATCAGGAAAATCTTGGTTTGGATTGAAATTTCAGCATAAAAAAAATAAAGTTAATAAGACCCTTCCACTTAGACTAGAAAGCTTCGCCGAATGGAATATAGAAGCATGCTCGATTAAATTATTTGATAAATCAAGTCTAATTCCCCGTGGTGGTGCCTTTACGGATCTACAAAAGAAAAAAGTCTTACTGGTAGGCTGTGGATCAGTAGGTGGATATATTGCAGACCAGCTCGCCTCATGTGGACTAGGAGGCCTAACGCTAGTTGATTCAGATACAATATCAATTGAAAATACATACAGGCATTACCTTTCAATCGATTACTTAAATTGGGAAAAAACTACAGGACTACAGGTTAAAATTGCAACAAAATATCCTTGGATCAACATCAAACCTGTTAAGGGTTGTTTATTGAATCTTAGAGAAGTTTCTATTTTGAATTCATTTGATCTAGTTATTATCGCTATAGGTTCTCCAACAAAAGAACGGATATTTCATGATTACTGTATTAAGAATAACGTAGAAACAGCCGTAATTAATGCATGGACAGAAGGTTATGGAGTTGGCGGACATGTAGCTTTAGATATTCCAGAGCAAAAAGGATGTTTAAGATGTGCTTATGTAGATAATAAAAATTTATGCAGAGGCTTAGTTTCTAATCTTAATTTTTTAAAACCGAATCAAGATTTAACTAAAAATCTTTCAGGATGTGGTAATGCCTTTCTACCCTATTCAAACTTATCTGCCATTCAGACCGCCAGTATCGCTACAGACTTAGCCTTAAAATTTTTAAAAGGAAAGGTAAAAGATTCCTCAAAAGTAAGTTGGAAAGGTTCTGATCAAGATGCTTTAAATGAAAATTTAGAATTAACAGATCGTTATTATGCCTTTTCAAAATCATTACTAATCACACCACTATTAAATCCAGAATGTGATATTTGTAATGAATGACCAATTAACTGTTAATGTTTCTGACGCTACTGTTTATATCAATTCAGACATCATTGAAACATGGGAACAGTATCGTCAAATCTCATCTGAAGCTAAAGAAGCTTGCGGAATATTGATAGGACATCAAATTCAAGGTACTCAAGTCTTTCAACTAGAATTTGTTACTACCCCACAAAAACTAGACATTAGAACTAGATATAACTTTGTGATGAAAGATCCATTTCACCAGAAGTTTCTCGATAAAAAGTATAAAGAATCTAATGGTACATCTATTTATTTGGGTACATGGCATAGCCATCCTGAAAACTCCCCTACGCCCTCTGCAATCGATAAAAAGGATTGGGCGAAGTGTCTAGCTAGAAATACTGATAGAAAACTCTTTTTCGTTATTGTGGGAATCAAAGAAATTAATATCTACATTATGAAAAAAAATTCTTTATACGTAACTTCAATTATAAGGTTATAGAACTTTCATGAATACAAGTAACACAGAACCATCTTTCGATATTATACAAACCCGCTATTTACCTTTAGACAATATTCAATTAGCTCAAGCATACATAGCTGCGATTAAAAATATTATTAGTTGGAACAAAGTAAGTATTTTAAGAGATAAAAGTGACATTGATGGAAGAAAAAATTTACTATTTTTATTGATGCTTGATGATGAAATACTTTCGGTCTTACGTGTCAATTTACCTAAAAATGATCTTATTTCATTTATAGAACTTACAGCAGGTATTCGCAAAAATATTGAAGTCAGATCACTTCCTGATAGAGCACTACTAGCTGAAGAAATCACTGATCTTAATGCGATTCAAAATATTTGGCATAAATATACATTTACATCACATATTCTGAATGATAAACGTGTGAAATCTAAATTTATTAGTGATTTTCTTAGCCACGAGAAGAAAGTAGGTAGAGGTAATCCTTTTACAAAAAGTACTTTAAATCAAGTTATGTTAGATAGCTTTGGCAGATGCATGTTTACTGGTTGTGGAGAAAGATTGGATATCGATAAACTCACAGGTAGAAAGGGAAATTATGCTTATAATGCTCACAATATAGCTTCTTCAGATAATGGTGAGCGTGGTCTACCTTTCTTATCAAGCGCTTTATCTAATGATCCTGAAAATGTACTGTTACTCTGTGACAAACATCATCGCTTAATAGATAAGGTAGCACCAAGTGATTATGATTCACTGACACTCAATAAGATGCGTAATGAGCATAAAGAAATGGCTCAACAGCTTTTAGATGCTCTAGCTTTTGAACCAATCCCTGTATATTCAGTTCTATGGCCCGTACATGGACAAGCTGTATCAAATCCTGACTTAAAAGAAATTGCCTCAAGCCTCCACCCATTAAAATATAAAATAAATGGCTGTCTTAATACCTTATGTAATAGCAATATCGATCCAGAGCTATTCAAAGAACAGATGATTCGACACATAGAAATAGAAGCTAGAAAAATTATCAATCAAACTCAAAATGAGAATTATAAAGCAGCAATATTTGCTTTTGGTCCTATGCCAGCTTTAATTGGTTTAGGGGCATTACTCGGTAACAAGGCAGAATTTATACCTATGTTAAAATTTAGAGACAGTCAAAAATGGGAATGGCCAAGTCCCACAATGGTGGATCCATTTAATGAGATAATTGGACTAGATAAATTAAAGAAAAATAATGAAGTTGTGCTATGCATTCATGCTACAGCTAAAGTTGATAGAGTTCTTGAAAAGGCGCAGCAATTAGCAGAAAGCATTGATAATCAAGTCGTGGAAATATCGACTTTACCTGAGTATATGGGTAGTAAAAGTATACCCCACCCATTAAACGTTAAAGCTCTTACTGCCCAAATTCAGAAATTACTACATCATTTTAAAAGTAACCATGGAATTGAATTAGTACATTTATTTATAACAGCCCCGAATGCAGCATGTGTTGCCATAGGACAAGGGATTGATAAAAATCATCCAGATGTAATCATTTACGACTATAAACAAGCTGGCTTAGAGTCTGTATTAAGGATTAATAGTACTGAAAATGGCAATGAGCTTATATCAGTTTAAAAACAAAAGGCTTGGAAAATATTCTGAGCCTTTTAATTTTGAAAATAGCAGAATGCCAGAAAATCAAAAATATTAGCATCCAATACTTTTAACCAGTCTATTAACTCAATCACATCAAGTCTTCTTTCCAATATTTCAACTTTTGAAACATATGATTGAGGCTTATTCAAACGACGAGCGAGCTCAACCTGAGTCACATGTTTAGACTCTCGGAGTTCTATAAGTTTCTTAATTAGGTCTTGATACCTAGGATCGTGTATTGAGCGCATGGCTCAATATCAGTTACAATTAAAAATATCCCAAAATGGGATATTTTTAATTTAACCCTATCTGTTTACTGAATTTTTTCATTTGGATAATCAATGAACAATAGTTTAGGAATTCACTGTGAAGCAAAAATTTTCTGTAGCTCAAATCAACAATATTGTTAAAAAGAATTTAGCAGGTGCTACTATCGAACAGATTTGTCAGGAATATCAAATTAGTGTGGCAACCTTCTATCATTGGAAAGCAAACTATTTAGATGTAAGTGAGCAAATTCTTACTCGTTTAGACAAGTTAGAACAGGAAAATCTACTGTTAAAACAGATGTATGCTGAAGAAAAACTATCTAAAAGGCTTGACGCTTGAAAGTTTCAGTTAGTTATTCAGTCTCTTATAATTAGTTATAAGATTAATTAGAAGCTGAATAATCTTCTCAAGATCAAAGTATAAATTCTTATCTATTGAGAGAATTAAGCTTATAAATGCTTAGGAAAAGACCTAAGCTTTTAAAACACTTTAGGTATCCTTTTTTAAAAGGAAGGTGCAAACTCAAACAACATTCTAAAGTTATGCTTACCTTCGAGAGTATCAAATAGATAATTTGAGTAGCTTTTTTTTCGGTTATCCTTCTGCTTTAGATCAAAAAAACATTCATCTTCAGCAATTAATAAAATAGCATTTAAATCAAAGGATCGCTCACAAAACTCATCAACATCACTACTATCAAAATTTCTTATTTTTCCTGGAAGAATAGAAAAAACATTTAGGTATAGTAAAAAAGCCAATCCATACTTAAAATTTTGAAATGGTGAATATATACACATCACCAATGATATTCTGTAAATCGACAACGCTACACGTGAAGCAGTTTCTTTTTGATTTTGATCTACTGCAATCCTAAAGAAGATAATCAATGCTGCTAATGCATCAAAACTTGCCAAGCGCTGTAATTTCCTTACATTTCTTGTTATATGAAAAACAGAAATTAATTCATTTTGTCCGTTTACAGACTTAAAAATAATTTTTTGGACATCCCAAGAAAGCTGACTTACACCATCATTCATAAACCATTTCATTGATTTACGACCTCTAATTGCCTCCCATAAAACATGATTTATAATATCAGCCGTCCCTTCTACATGCATATTAGCTTTATTTATAAGATCTTGTCCTGGTGTATGTATTCCTCTTCTATATTTGGCCCACCTAATCTGATTATTAATATCTTTATCCTCATCTATCCCAAAAACCTTAGGTTCAATCAGTTTTGCTATCTCATAGTTCGTACGATTGAAAAAATGAGTTTCTATATATGCATACCAAACCACAGTTCGTAAAGCATCAATCCAATCTCTTCTTATCCTAGTTTTTATTTTTTTAGCATTCATCTTATGACAACCTCAACGCAACTTTAACGCAACACTTCTTTTTTATTTAAAATCAAAAAATTATCTAAAAAACAAGACCAAATTTTCACTCTTAACGCTCTCCTACCATAATATTCTAAGAGGATATATGCTTTTGTTATGACGTGTTAGGACTAAATAAGATGAATAAAGCAATCTTAATAAATACAGAAATGATTGAACGTGATCTGTTTGAACGTCATGGTCCCATGATTTCAGATGATGCATTAAGAATTGCATTGGGTTATCGCTCTATGGATGCCTTTAGACAGGCATTAACAAGAAAGACTGTACCAATCCCAATTTTCTCTGTCGAAAACCGTCGTGGTAAATATGCACTTGTTAAAGACTTAGCCTTTTGGTTGGCTAAACAACGCAATGAGTCGATCCAATAACTTCAATTTTTAGAAAGGACTTCATGGATGAGATAAAAAATATTAAATAAAAAACGGACCCTAATAAGGATCCGTTGGTGGCTCTATATATAGATATAAAAACCTGTCAATCAAAGTATCTTCTGTATTCAGTCGCCAGTCAAGCCTTGTAGCTAAATTTTAAGCAACAAGTAATTTCACTCACCCTAAATTTAGGGTGCTCAGAAATACTGGAGATACATCTATGTACCTTGACCTAAACTATGATCAGAACAAATCTTATCATTATATTTTTGAACAAATTCGAAAGGCTTTTGCAACTGAGCCAAATATTGCAGCAACCATTCACGGACAACGTAAAATTTTCCAAGGCTGTTATGGACGTAGAACTGCCCTATTCCCAAGTAAAAAGTGCGGAGGTGCGATCCCTACAGAAAGTCGCTTAGAGCTAGCTCATGCTATCTGTTTAGAAAGAAACTCCTGTGTAATCAACTATAGATCCCAAGCTTTAAAAATCAAACTTTCCCATGACCAATATTGCTATCCAGATTTTCTAATTCAAACGATTGACGGCTGCTATGAAGTACATGAGGTAAAACCATCAATTGCATCATTAGCCTTAGATGAATATGTCCGTTTTGATCGCCTAGCATCATTACTTAGCTCAGTTGGCATTACATTCAAACTTATTGATCAAACTGAACTTCCTACAGAGAAAGAACTTCAACAACTTCTTTACTGGTATCAAAGAGGGCATCGTTTTGATTGGAGTAAATTTGAAATTGAATACGCTTTAGACCATTTAAAAAAAAAGCGACCTGAAAGTCCGATTCAAATCTACAAAGAGCTTGAAATGATTGGATTCAAACAAGAACTAGGCGATTACCTATTTTTCCACAATAAATTCAAAGAATTTTCGCCTAAATATAATCATCAAGGAATTTTTTAATATGGAAAATCCGCTTTTTCTCCCTCAACCAGGGTATCGCTTTTATTTTGCCGAGCATCCAGATTATATTTTTGAAATAGCATCAATTGCATTAAACACAATTCGTTATGCTGCAACAGTGGGAGGCAAAATATGTACCTTGAATCTAAATGAATTTGAGAGTCGCTATAAATCTGGTGAAATCATTTGTAGTTTTGCACCTGAGAAACTTGTTCTAAATCCTCAATGTAGTCAGGATATCCATCGAAAAGAACGTTATGTTTTATCTGCACTTCAGCAGTTAGAATACCCTACAAGCCTTGACCAACTCTCACCATTAATTCAAGAAATTGCGACTTTGATAGATGATAAGTCCCCTCCTTCACCTAGAACAGTGGCAAGATGGATTTTTAAATATAAAAATTATTCTTACAATAAACTCTTCTTAAAAAATGAGCGCAAGGGAAATCATTCATTACGTTTTTCAGCTGAAATTTATCAAATTCTCAATCAGACCATTGAAGAGGTTTATCTAAAACCAGAATTTCGAACGAGCAATGATGTTCGTGCCTGTATGCTTGGCAAATTAGTAGAACAAGGAATTGCTCTAAATCATTTACCTAGCCTCAGATGCATACAAAGGCATATTAAAAAGCTTGATCCATACCTGATTTTAAAATCTAAAAAAGGAAGTCGTGTAGCCAAAAAATCATTTCAAGCGTCAGGTAGAAGTATTATCAGCCCTTTTGCTTTATATATGGTCGAAATTGACACCCACTATCTCGATGTCATCGTGATCGATCCGAAAACAAACGTCGCTCTTGGTCGTCCTTTTTTAGCATGTGCAATTGATGTCCACACTCGCGCAATCGTAGGCAGGTATATCAGCATGTATCCGCCAAGTGCAACAACGACTCTAGCCGTCATAAAAGATATGATTACTCGACCAAATCAAGACTTACCTGGAGGTATTCCTAGCATTATTATTCCAGATAACGGAGTCGAATTTAAGAATAATTCGCTTGCGAGAGTCTGTGATCAGTTAAAAATTACTTTAACACCTTCTCAAATTGGTACACCAAATAATAAACCACATATTGAAAGGTTTTTTAGCACCCTTACGCACGGTATTATTCAAAAATTATCAGGAACAACCTTTTCAAATCCATCCGATAGAGGAAGCTACAACTCTACAAAAAATGTTCAATTTACAATAGAACAGCTAAGAAAATATATCGATATGTGGATCAGCGATGTCTATCACCGCTCAATTCATAGCGTGACTGGTCGCTCACCATTTGTCATGTGGCAAGATGCTATTAGAGATATCAAGCCCAGTCATATTTCTGAAGTTGATGCAAAAATTTTATGTCGAAAACCCATCGAACGTACAATTCATCATGGGCAAGTTCAAGTTGATGGATTAAGTTATTTTTCTCACGCCTTAACTACTTTACAAGCAAAAGGCTCTAAAAAAGTCACAGTGCTCGTTGATGATCTTGACTTAAATGTAGTTTATATCATTGATCCCAATGATATGCATGTTGTCATACAAGCAGACTCTACCAACCCTGACTACACTTCTGGATTATCAAGGACAATTCATATAGAGATTCAAAAAAGAAAAAAACAACTATCTAAACACGATCAACAAAAATTAGGAAAGTTTTCAGATTTATTCGGCCTCTACAAACTCTTACATGAAATTCAATCAGATCTAATTAGAAAAAAGCCAAAGCTAAAGCCGATCAAACTTGAGCTTCCTCTCATCCTTCAAAATATGGAAAAAAATTTATCACCTATTGTAGAGATTCAAGAGGAACCAAATATTGAAGCACCTTGTGATAACAAAAAAAATAGTTTGAGTTTTGGATCAATTGAGGTGATGAAAAATGGAAAAATTTGATAACGTTTTTGAACAAATTAGCTCGATTAATAACATCGTAGTCACTTCAGATGAGTTTATGACAGCATTTCAAGGAATACAAAATTGTGTGAAAAGGAGCATAGCTTATAAAGAGCCAATAGGAAGCATGCTTCTTGCGAAAGGTGGTTTAGGGAAAACGACTTTGTGTAAAACTATTGTCAGCCAAATGCCTAAATCTATCAGAATTGAAGAGGATCATAAAAAAACAATCATTCCAGCATTTTATGTTGAGGTTCCTTCTCCAGCCACTGTTAAATCACTAGCAATCACTATGCTACATGAATTAGGTGATCCAACTTATAACACTGGTACAACATCCTACTTGACTGACAGATTGAGCTATTTACTCGGTATGTGTGAAACTAAACTCGTATTCCTAGACGAATTTCATCATTTATTTGAGCGTAAACAATCGTATACACGAATGAACGTAACTATAGGAAATTGGCTGAAAACACTTGTTAATCAAACAGGAATTAGCTTTTGCTTAGTCGGTCTTCCAGAATTTGCAGAATTATTACAAGTCGATAGCCAAATTGCCCGAAGATTTCCATTTATCTATACCTTAAATCCACTTTACATTGAGTCTACCCAAGGTCATGGCACAATCTATGCTTTTCTAAGTGAAATTGCTCGTAAAATAGCGCAGCAAAATATTTCATTTTCACCACCTCTCGACACTCCACTCATGGGTATGCAAATTTACACTGCGACTAGAGGTTATCACTCGTATATCATTAGTTTGATTAGAGAAAGTATTGTTAATGCATTGAATGAAGGAAGGATAATCGTCAACAATAATGATTTTAGTAAGGCTTGGGAATTAGGAATAACTGATCATATTTCTAAACCCAACTCTAACCCTTTTAAAATGTCTCTGTCACAATTAACCATGCAAGTAAGAGGTCAAATATGAATAAAAACATACGACTTCTTATTGAAGCAACGCCTTATCCAGACGAATCAGCTACGAGTTACTTACTGAGAACTGCTGAATTAAATGGTCACACATCAGTCTATCAATTATTTGGGAAAGAAAAATTTAGTTTTTTGACTAAATTGGCTCCTAATTACACCTTTATGGATCAACATCGTTTTAAACATGTATTACAGACTTTAAATCTTAAACCTGATTATATTGCTCTTGCTTTTGATCGAGATAAATTAACTAGCAGAGCACCTAGAATCTATAGAAATGTGATTATTGATCTTAGTTTATTTAAATCAAAAAGCCATTCATATTGCCCACAATGCTTAAAGGAACAATCATATTTCAGAAAACTATGGCTTTTAAGGCCTGTTTACTCTTGTCCTATTCATTCTATTTTACTTTTAGACAATTGTTACAGATGCGGACATGCAATTAATTTACAGTCAGGATCTATTATAAACTGTTCAAACTGTTCTGCTGATTTAAGAGAGGCTAAACAAATACACTATTCGGAAAACTTTTTGATTCATTGGTTTATCTATATTTTGAATCAAAACTCGAATGAGTTATTTCATGAATTTACATCTTTTTGGTTTGCGTTAGAAAAATTTGCAGCATTGGATGAGCCGCGCTCAGATGAAGATTACTTAAAAATATTATACGAATATTTCGAAAATACTCACCATTCCATACTCACCATGAGTAATTGGATTAACAGTAGAATTAATTTAGCCCATCCAAGAATTCAACTATTATCATTTTACAAAGAAAATAAGACTGTTAGGTTTAAAGAGAATTATCTCTCAAATATTGAGAAAAATTGTATTCCTTATTTACCTAATACTAAAAGTAAAAATTTTCAATTAACACCTGAAGAATCAAGGCTTATACTTGGAATTGGACGCCTTAAGCTAACCAATTTGCTAGCTTCTAATTTATTAAAGCGTGTGGAAAATAATCATAGTAAACAGCTTCTATCTAGCATTGATATTGAAATGTTTTTAATCGGAGAAAAGAGTTTAGAAATAGAAAAGCTCCCCGTTTCTATTTCTAACAGGCAAAATGGATTATTAACAGTAGAGATAAGATTAGCCGCTGAAATACTAAATACAAATTTGGATACGATAAGAAAATTAGCTAAATCGCATTGGCTCGATGATGCCAAAAAAAGGAATACCACCCCACTACAAATCCCAATCCATAAACTAGAAAATTTTCAAAAAAAATATGTAATTGCCTCTACTCTTGCAAAAAAATTAAATGTCAATCCTGGAAATTTTGTTGAGAAAATGACAAGTATCGGTATTAAACCTATTAGCGGTCCTCATATAGATAAACTTCCTGTAAATATTTTCTCTAAAGATGCCATTCAACTTATTACTAAAGAACACATAGATCAGATTAAAGAATACCAGACAAAAACAGGGAGAAAAAAAACAAACTTTAAGAGAAAAACTAATTATGATTTTTACTCATTGAATGAAGCAGCATTAATATTAAAAATTAGCCCTAGTCAAGTTGCGACTTTGATCCATTTAAAAATTTTGGATCGCGATAACGAGTTTTTAACCCCCATTAAAATCAAACGTATCTCACTAGATGCACTAAAAAATATGCTTGAAAGTGAGGAGTATGTTTCGCTTCAAAATGCATCAGAAAAACTCAGTTGTAGAATGAACTGGTTCAATCAATATTGGTGTAAAACAGGCTTTTTAGAAATTAAAGATTTAGTTTATTGGAAACTTGTTAAAAAGAGTCAACTATATGAAATCATTAAATTGAAAGAAGAATATCTAACTGGAGCTGAAGCTAGTTCACTCCTTGGAATGCGTCATTCTCACATCACGAATTTACAAACGCAAAGTCTTATAATTCCTTACTATTTAGGCAAAACTGATAAAAAAATTAGGCTTTTTAAGCGTTCTGATGTATTAAGTTTAATGGCTTAAATTATAGAATCTATAAAATTGATTATCACTTTTGATTATGCGTTCTTCGTATAATTAAAAGTGAATCATTTGGAATTTCTACTTTCACCTTAATAGGAACCATATTCCCATTTTGATCTTTAGCTTTAGATATATATTGGACTAAAGCATTTTTCCCAACACCTCTTAACAAGACTTCAGCATCTTTAATTTCTATGTATTCACCTTTCTTCTCTCCAACTCTGGCTTCAGGAAAAAAATCTTTGAATACTAATTTGATATAAATAAGGCTATTTTTATCGTCTTCTCGTACAGAACCTAGTGTATTAGTAATCAAAAAATTGGTCTCTTTTCCTGCGTAAAAAAGATATACAGCACTAGGTACAATTAATATATAAAGCAATATTATTAAAAGATTTTTATTTTTATCATCTTTCTCACTTTCAGTTAATTCTTCATTATTTAATTTTTCTATTTTTAAATGCTTTATGAATTTATCTATACAAACTTTTAGCAATAAACTTAAAAAAATCATTATCATTAAATTCAATGATTTCCCACCATAAAAGACAAAAACAAAGGCCAAGCCAAAGAGAGAAAGTAAAAACTTGATAAAAAATTTTCCAATTTTATCAATACTTTTTTTGAAATCTAATTTAATAAAAAACAGATTCAATAATTTTTTAGCTAACTTTTCTCTAAAAGAAAACAAGGTGATACATATATTTTGCAATACACTTAATATACCAACTAAAGCATTTCCGAGAGCATAGTGTGACCCTAAAAACAACAAATACACAAAACAAAATTTAACTGTGATAAGAAAGAATAAAAGACCATCCCCCAACGACAAATCTGTTGGAAAATAATCAATATAAATAAAATAGCAAAGTATAAGGCATATACCAAAACCAATGATAAACTTAGTAATTAGCCCACTAAATCCTATTAGCCATTCTATCTTCAAGAATAGAAATTTAAGAAATTCTGACATTTTTTATTTTTGAATCTAAATTCTTAGTAAGAGTCTTCAACAAAATTGACCGCTGGAATTCCTAGACTATTTAATAATTCTGTAGTCATTCGACCATTAACTGTTAATGCTTTATCAACTTGATAATTTGCAATAGCTTTTCTTGTGTTTTTACCCAAATCACCATCAATTTTTCCAGAATAATATCCCAGTCGTAGTAAAGACATTTGTACACGCTTCACCTGTAACACACGAGCTAATACAGGATCTTCACTTGATCCAACATCAATCAAATCAGTAGAGTTACCATAAAATGGGTTAGCTGTTGTATCCGTCCTTGTAGGAACATTACTATATGTTTTTACAGTTATATTTGAACTTCTTTTGGCTGCTGATGAAGTTCCACTATAGGAACTACCTGTGCTTGGTGTCGTATATGTTGGCACAGAATACGTTGGAGCTCTTGAACTCGAATAACCTGAACCAGAGTAATGACTCGAATGGCTTCGATGACTTGAATGGCTTCGATGTGCTGCAAACATATTTTCGTACTCATAGTTGAGAGGACGAATTGATACAGGCTCTAAGTTATCATAAGAATCAACAGTCACATTCGTCATTGCTTCTGTCTTGTTATGAACGATTGGAGCAGATACTGCAAAAAGAGCTAATGATTTTATAAATTTACTCAAGTTTCCACCGCCCCAAAAAATAATAAGATACTAATTAATAAATATATTATGCAATTTATGTGCTCATAATATCAACAAGTTTAATTGGCGATAACGTAGATGGCATCCATCCAGATTTATACCAACTAAATAGTCCACAACAATCAGCTTTAATTTCACAACTATTACATACATCATCATATGTATTTTTCCAATCAGAGATACTTTTTGCTGCATATTGCCATAAGCTTTGAGGTAAACAGCATAGTGGAATATTCATCAAAATTAATCGAGTTTTAGTACTTAGCAATAAATCTACCGCTGCATTTAATTGATCCCACCAATCCTTAATATCAACTTGGCTAAGTTCCTTATTGGCAAGTGCAAAACCGATAGGTTCACATCCAATCAGAGCGACCTCTTTTACAAATGGAAGGTTGGTTCGTATATAGGCACAAAGATCAATTAAGTTCTCTAATACAGGCTTAACCAAAACAATTCTTAATTGTATCGGCTGTACGTAATGCTGGAGGATATATAGACCTTCTAATGTTTCTTCAAAAGCCGAATGTTGCTGCACCACAAAATCATGTAAGAGATCTGCATGACCATATAATGGGACAAGCCAATTCACTTTCGTTTCAAGATTAGATAACACTGATTCCGCTATCTTAGGATTACTAAACAAGCGACCGTTCGTTAATACATCAATCTCAGTTGAAGGAAATTTATTATGAATGGTATCGATGATTAGTCTTAACTGTTCATCAAGTAGTAATGGCTCACCACCCGTTAAGCCAATATTCATTGGTTCATAGCTGAGATGATCAATGATTTCTAGTGCTTGTTGTACTAACCATGAATCATCATGCTTAGTAGGCGGCTGAGAGCACATGATGCAATAGTTATTACATCTGTTGGTTAAAAACAAAGTATGGTGAGTATCACTTGCTCTCAAAAGTACGCTTAGGTTCTTTTTATATGGATCAATAGCAACCACGTCATTTGATTCTAGTTCTTGTTGTTCTGGAATAAAGAGATTATTTGCACCAACCCTTTCAAGCAAGTCTGAGCTATAAATTGAATAAAGATTATCTAGCCCAGCCTGAATATATCGATCAAAGATTTCAACTTCCTGGACACTATTAAGTGGCACTAAAATAGATTGATTAGGCAACCACTCCGCATCGAAATTATTAAGACTAAGTACCCTAAAGATTTGTGGTGTATGTTCTGTAACTGACTCTAGTTTTATTTTTCTCATCGTTTATCTACTTACTAAAAGCCCATCGGTTTGCTAACTTCCTGAACTTGTCAGAATTTTGGTACTTGTTAAATATCAAATCGAACAAACCCATGTAACGCCTACAATGACTGGTTAAATGTGTTGGTGGAGTCATCGTTTTGAATTCGTTATAAGCACTGATAGGATCAGGCCCACAATACGGTAGATAAGCACATTGACTACAACTCGGATCATTAAAATTCAAACTCGAAGTAATGATATTTCTTTGTAGATCAGAGCTTAACAATTGAGATAAAGGTTCACCAATTTTACCTAAGCGTAAAGAAGTATCTCCTGTTTCTTTTAGCATACGAGATTCATCACTAGGGTATACGTATCCATCATAGTTATAGACAATACACCCCAGTCCGGCGCCTGATGGACTCTGGAGATCAATATAACCTTGATCAAATGGAGAAAGGATTTTGTTTAATAAGATTCCGGAATGAACTTCTATTAGTTCATATCCTCTATCATTCCAATGAATAACGCGTTCCAATGCTTTCTCATAAAAATCTAAGAACTCAGCATGAGTTGGTGCAAGTCGCTTTGAGTTTTTCTTAGCAAATCCATAATCACTCAAACCACGGATAAAAATATCCTTAAATCCTAATTTAACGTATGCATCTACAATCTCATTAGGATAATCCAAGCTTTTACGTGTAGTCGTCATTAATGCAGAAACCGAGTCTTGGCCTAATTCTTTACGTGCTAGCTCTAAGCCTGTAATAGTTCTTTCATAAGCATCTCGATTAGCAGTTGGTCTATTTTTATTATGTAAGTCTGCAAGACCATCAATACTTGTTGATAACACCACTTGATGTTCTTTGAAAAATAAGCACATATCAGAAGTTAACTGGTGCAATGTTGTAGTTACTACAAAACGAATAGATCTATTGTGCTCTTTGTTTTTTTCAGTAATGTACTCAATCGCAAGTTTTACTAAATCATATTTGATTAAAGGATCTCCCCCTTGGAACTCAACAGTTAAAGTATCAGATGTACTTTCAAAGATAGTGTCGCAGGCTAAGAGTAAATCTTTTCTGGAAATAGTGAACTCATCTCCTGCTTGTTGGCGACTGACTTGGCAGTAAGAACATGAGTGCATACATTGAATCGTCACAACAATAATATGTAGTGAAGTTCCTTCTAAAATTGTTGATTTCTTTGCATGTAACCTTGAGGCCAGGGCTCGCTTTGAACCAATAGCATTTTGACTCATCAGAAAAAATTTGGATTTCAATTTGAAATAGAGATCCATATCTAATGATTCATCTTTAGCAATGATCTTTTTTAAATTATCCTGAGAAATAAACTCAAAATCGCCCGTAACACTTGTTATGAGATAATTATCATCTGCCATTCGTTTAAAGTTAAATGGCATTAACTCCACATTTTTAAAAATCATTTTATTTACTTATACTTGCTAAAATAATTGCATCAACAAATGACTTTTGTTGTGGACTAATTTGCTTATCCAACTCTTGACGTAATTTAAAATCATTTAAGAAATTAAGAATGAGGCTTTTTTGTTGTGAATTCTCAACTTTAAAAAAGAAACGTTGGGAGTCTAATTGCTCCACGTCATAAGATGTTGGACAAAATCTCAATGCCTGTATGATTTCACTCAATGACATCTCAGTATGAATATCAAATCCAAATTGTATTAATTTTTGAATCACACTTTCTCCTTTTAAGATAAACAATTTTCTAGCTAAAAGAATAGTTTAAAAAAACAAACTATTATTTGGTATAGTAGAATTCAATAAATTCATACTTATAAATTTGTATAAAAGGGCATTACATGATTAATGATTGTGTGTTTTGTAGAGAACTCAATGGTAGCCGTGACACAAATTTTGCTACTCGATACCCAGAAATTCAGAGTAGAATTATTTACGAAACTGAATCTCTAGTAGCATTCCCTTGTATTGGGCAACTAGTAAATGGACATTTTCTTGTTGTACCCAAGAATCATGATTGTACGCTAGCGCAAACACAAAAAAGATTAAACAATCTCAATCAAGAATTAACCCATTTACTTAAAGAAGTTCATTTAATCTTAGGCTTTGAGTTAACAGACAGCTTAATTTTTGAGCATGGCGCATTAGGGCCTAATGATGGTAGTTGTGGAATTTACCACGCACACCTCCATGTTTTACCTTCAGCTAGTCAAGTGAATGTAAGTGGACTTTATAATTTTCAGAATAAAGACCTCATAACCAATATTGAATCTGTACTAAAGAATACATCTGTTGATAAGCCATATATTTTTGCTGGAAATTTGAAAGATGGCTTCTATCATTTACAGTTAAAGGAAGCCTTGCCAAGCCAAACTCTTAGAAAAGCTATAGCTACTCAACTTGATAAAAATGAATGGGATTGGCGAAAAGTAGAGCGAGAAGAAAATATGCTTTCTATCCTTGAAAAGGCAGAGCTCGCATGAATACTTCAACAGAAAAATTTATTGAACCTCTTTTAAATCCTATTAACTTTGAATTCCGTTTTGACAGAGATATAAATCAACATGAATTGGATATTAAAATTAGATCCAACCTTGTACAAAATGCCTTAAAAAAATTTAATACGTTCGAAGAACCTGTTGAGAAATTAAATTTATATCCTGTAGCTCGTGCAGGAAAAAGTGGTAGTGAAGTATTCTATTTAGACTTTTACATAAAAACAGCTAGTTATCCTAAGAAATTTATTGCTAAATTTCAAAATATTAGAAAAACTGATGATGAATTAAAAGCCGCTAAAAAAGCTGCTTTTGCTTCTTTATGCCCGAATGTCATTTCAGCAGAAGATACAGAAAATGATTTGGGAATTATATTATATGACTTGGCTAAGGTAAAAAATCATCAAGAATTTCGTGGATATTTCTTAGACGAAAATAACAGTTCTGAAAATTGTGCAATAGCAATCAAGTCGATTCTTCAAGATATTGGCTTACATAGAAATACAAGTGAGCCTGACAAAAAGTTTATAGAGGATTTCAAAAAGTATGTACATCGTAAGCAACAACCTATTGAAAAACTCGCTGCATTTATAAAATCATCTAGTGAATACAATGGGTTTTCCCAAATTTCTTCCCGCATTTTAAATGCTTATAATAAGTTAACATCTGAGTTGGACTTTTCTTTCACGCCTTATTTAGTTCATGGAGATTTGCATGCAAGAAATCTCATGGTTAATACAAAAAACCCTAATCAAACAGAATTAATTGATTTCGGCTGGTCAGATTATGGACATCCAGCTAAAGATTTCGTGCTATTAGAGATTACTCTAAAATATATGCTACTTTCAGAGTTGCTTTTAAATATGAAAAGCAGAAAAAGAAGTGAGCCTTTGCATTTACCATTAACTGTTTACGAAAAATTTGAAATATTTCTTTGTGAGAATTGTTTTATCTTGCCCAATTATGAATATCTACTTTCTAAAATCCCAGAATTAGCAGAACTTAAGCCATATCAAAGCACAGCTTTAGAAAGAGTTTATCTATGTTTAATAGAGGTTCGTAGAGAAGCTGGTAGAATTCTAAATGAATTTAGTTGTGGGCATATACATACACCTATCCCTTCAGCTGAAAGAAACTACTATGCTAGCCTATTCTTGGTTACATTAGGATTAAGTGAATTTTCTGAAATGCAACCAGTATGGACGCTAATAGGATTAGATAAGACAGGAGCAGCTATATGGAAGCATCCTTAACTGTCTCAGATTTGGGTGAAATTCAATTATTAAAGAAAATATTTATTCCTGATGTTAGTTCAAATACAAAAGAAATAAATGATGATTGCGCTCACTTTCAAGCTAATGGCAACATGCTTTGGTCTATTGATCCTTGCCCCACCCCTATGGCTAACTGGTTTAATAAGGCAACTCCCGAAGTATGGGGCTGCTATACAGCCATTATAAACTTATCTGATATAGCTGCATCGGGGGGGACTCCGATAGGAATGTTGGTGTCCCTAGAAATTCCTGATAATACTCCTGTTGAATTCCTTAAAAGATATCAATCAGGATTAATGGCCGCTTTACAAAAAGCAGATGCAAAATTATTAGGTGGCAATGTTAAGAGTACTGCTAAATTTGGAGCAACAGGGACGATCATAGGAGCAGCTTCTGAACAGAAAGTTACTCGCCATATAAAGCAAAAAAATTGTACCTTCTATTTAGTAGGGCAATCTGGTCGCTTTTGGTCATCAGTGATTGGAAATCACTATGGTTGGGATAATCTACCTACCACGATACAAAATGAGCTAAATGAGGCTCTATGTTTTCCAGTGCCACAAACAAAAGCAGGACAAATGATTGGTTCTTTGAACTTTGAAGTTGCATGTATGGATTGTTCAGATGGTGCAGCTAATGCTCTATTCCAGCTCGCTCACTTAAATGATTTAGATATAACTGTCTATGATGATATCAAATGGGACCTTGACCCCAATACTACAGAATTTGTTTTAAATAAGAATATCAATTTAGAGAATATTTTTTATAGCTTTGGTGATTGGCAACTAGCTTGCCTTGTGCCAAATGAATACATTGAGATATTTGAAAGTAAGTTAAATAACTTCACTCTTACTAAACTAGGTTACACACAATCTGGTATAGGCCAAGTTAAGACTGAGAATAATCGTATACTTAACAAAAACAGCCTCAATCAGAACTTTTCTGGTGGATATAATTCCATTAATTCAATAGAAGATATGATCAGTAAGTTTATGGATATACCAATTTTCATTGATGAAAGCATGATTAATCAATAGCCTTTTTCTAAAAATGACACTAGATGTGTCGCTTTTCTCATAGAATGTCATAGGTTGTGTCGCATTCCAATGTCATTATGTGTCGCAAGGATTTATAAGTTTCTGAATTTATATATTCGATAATGACAGAGGATGTGTCGCATGACGTTCAATCTTTATGCGAAAAATCCCGCTCATGTAGCGGGATTTTTTATTTCAATAAATAATGTTAGAATTCATTAAAATCAAAAACTTAAAATAAAATATGACAGAAGCTCCGCTGATTCAGCAAGGCATTATTCACTATTATTCTGGAAATAATCGTTCAGGCATCATTCAATCTGAAAAACAGCATTATATTTTTGATGCTGACACCATTTTAATTGAAGACACAACTTTATATAAAAATGCTTCGATCTATTTCCACCATCAAGCAGATAGTAAAAAAGTTACTGCCCTTTCTTCTGATAAAAATCAGCTAGTCTCGTATGTACAACAAATCGATCAAGACCATAACAAACTGATAGAAGTTGAAAGTTCTAGTACAGAAAAATGTGACAAAAAGGAAACTTCTTTAAAAGACAAAATTAAACGTATTCAAGTTCTCAATAAACGCCAAAAACTCATCTTTTATAGTTGTAGTATGTATTACTCCTGTATTGCATTGTGGGTGTGTAATTCAAATCGTTTTATAGGCTTAAAATTTCACATTTGTTATCTACTTATCATTGCAATCATTTTTATGATCATCTTTATACAAGATAATAAATTAACCCATACTGGATTGATCTGTCATAGTTTTGTTTTTACATTATTATTCTTTCAATTAACACTCTATGAATTACATAAATACCCAGAAACACTAAAGTTTCAAAGCCAAGAACTCTTATCTATTCGGGAAAACTTTGTTGAAGGGATCATCCATAATGAATATAAATCCGTCGGTTCAGGTAAAAGTCGCAGGTCGTGGACAGATACCGAACTACATACTGTACAAGGGGATATTTTCACGATTTACTGCGATTTCATAGATACTTACGACTCCTGTGATCGTCTCAGTTCACTTTCAGGAAAACCTGTCCGCATTGGTTATGCAAAAAATATAAATCAATATACGACTCACCATGTACTTTTGCTATCACTTAGCAGTACTAATCTATCTATCCCAAAAAGTGCGATGATCAATACCTATCAAGAGCAGAAAAATACCATTTTTATTTATCTATTCTTGGTACTCTTACCCTTCTATTTGGGGCCAATGCTTTTACATATTGATTATTTTCGTAATCCCCCTGAATCGAATATCGATGACTCTCCGCAGTTAGCCATCGAATGATCTTTTCAACATAAATAAAAATAAAAGCTGCAACAATGATATTTCTATTAAAAACTCTTCGTCACACTCAAGCCCGCACTCCAATTTCGCGCTTCCGCAGGCTCAAAAAAGCGCTTATTGCTTTCATTCACAATCACAGAACCCGAATAATCTTTATCAAATAAATTATCTACACGTGCAAAGGTATTAAATGCCCAGTCCTTCATTACCCATTTGTAGCCAATATTTGCAGCAGCAACCACATAACTCGGTGCTGTATCCGAGTTAATATCATCCACATAGATTTTATCGCTATAACGCACATCTATACCTGCGCGCAAACCAGTTTCAGGTTTCCACCCTAAAGCCAAAAATGCCTGATTTTTAGCAATCCCCGGAATATAGTTGCCATTTGGAATTGGACTAATGCCTGCAATATCTACCGTGTCTTTATCGAAGATTGCATCTATATAGCTATAGCTGGCCTGAGCAGTCAAATCACGCCATAAATCTTTTTGCCATGACAATTCAACACCTTGTCTTAAAGTTTGGTCGGCATTACGAAAGGTTGCCTTACCGCCTTCATTTTTAAGCGGCACAATGTCATCTTTAGTCAGGGTATAAAACGCAGCAGCGGTGAATTTACCCAGTGCATTATCAGATTTTAAACCCAGCTCATAGGTTTCACTTTCGGCCGCTTTTAAACTAAAAGGCGTATTTGTTGTGACTGCTGGATAAGCCATTTCTGTAAATGTAGGTGTTTCAAAACCTTGCGCATAGCTGACATAAGTCATGAGCTCAGGCACAATCTGCCAACTCAAAGCCAACGATGGCAACAGTTTTTGATAATCCGTTTTACCCGAATTATCACCATTACTTAAAAAATGATCCTCGGTTTTAAAATGCACATTGCTATAACGCAAACCTGCATCTACATTCACGGCGTCAGTTAAGGCATAAGAGGCTTGGGCATAAGGGTCAATATTCCAAAGCGTATTGTCTTCATTGCGTCGTAAATCGCCTTTTACACCCAATACAGTTCCAGCAAAGTTTTCATAGCCACGGCGTTCTTCGGTCATTGCGTCTATTGCAACACCCGCAATAAGTTTTAAATTCGGCATAAGCTCTTTGCCTGTCCAGCGCAGATCTGTACCATAAAAATTACGGTCAAAATCAATCACGCCACCAGCATGGTTCGCACCGCCCTGTGCTGTTTTAGGAATGGATTGATATTGCGTTACAGAACGCTGACCGGCATAGGCCATGGCGTAAATTTCATGCTGATCATTTAAAGGCTTATTCCACGTTAAACCTGTTTGTAGCTGTTCAATTTCTTTACGCGCATTGTAAAGCAACACATTGCCAGCAACCTGCTTCGGATTTTCTTTCCATTGATCCCGCGTTAAACCACCCGGATCATCTGCATCAATTTTTACGTAATTATTAATCCAATTAATTTTAGACCCGTCGTCTAAGTCCCAAGTCAGTTTCGCATTGCTTAATACTTTATTGGCCGCGCTATGATCTCGAAAACCATCGGTATCAAAATAAGATGAACTTAATATATAGCTCGGTTCATTGGCATTTTTTGCGCCACCTTGCAACACCACACTGGCCTGACCTTTATTTTCACTGCCGCCTGAATAACCCAAAGTGATGGAATCTGGCCCTTGCCCTTCACGGCTGGTGGTCAAAATAGTTCCGCCTGATGAGTTGCCATACAGCGAAGACAGTCCACCACCTAATACTTCAATATGATCGAGACTATTTAAATCAATATTAGACGTTTGACCTTGGCCATCAGGCATAGTCGCAGGAATGCCATCGACATATAAACGCACACCGCGTACACCAAAACTTGAACGAGCGCCAAAACCACGCATGGAAATTTGCAAATCTTGCGCATAATTTTCACGGTTATTCAGCTGTAAACCCGGCACGCCTTTTAAGGCTTCGGACAGGTTAACGTTCATGCCTTTTTGCGGCTCTTGCTGGATGTAATAGACAGATGCAGGGGTCGCCATGACATCACGATCAATTCGGGTTGCTTCTATAATAATCGTATCTAGTGTTTGAACATTCTTAGTGTCAGTTTCCGCATAAACACTTTGTCCAATACATGCGATCAAACACGCTAGCGTCGTCTTTAAAAATGGAAAATTTTGCTGATCATACATAAATGACAAACCTTATATTTAAGTCACTCAATAAAAATTGTGCTGCATAGGCACATCATCTATTTTTGAAATCTGTATTTTCTGAACATTCTAATGTCATATTGCGTGATATGGTTTTTAGGCAACAAATCAACATCACTTCTATGCATCAATCGTTTTCAATGCTCTTTAGACATCTGGATAAAAAAAGCCTGACGAATCAGGCTTTTTTAATTTCAGTCATCGACTTTATTATTTTTGATCCGGCAATGCATAGGCAACCAGTGAATCACCCATTTTGGTGCCAAATGATCCATGACCTCCGGCCATGATCACAACGTATTGCTTACCGTTTATTTCATAAGTCATTGGCGTTGCTTGACCGCCTGCAGGAAGACGGCCTTTCCAAAGCTCATCACCGTTAGTCACATTAATGGCACGGATATAGTTATCTTGTGTACCACCTACAAACATCACGTTACCCGCAGTTGAGATCGAACCGCCCAGCATTGGCACACCCATTTTAAATGGCGGCAATGGAATACCCGGCATACTGTCACGAATGGTACCAATACGGCGTTTCCACACAGTTTCATGCGTATTCAAATCTACACCCGCCACGAAGCCCCAAGAAGGCTGTTTACATGGCAGACCAAATGGCGATAAGAACGCGCTGATTTCAACACCGTAAGGCACGCCATACATCGGCTGCACACCTGCTTCTGTACCCGCGCCTTTGGCAGTTTGTTTACGGTTTGGATCTTGAGGGATTAATTTGGTTACAAATGGCAATCCAATAGGATTCATTACAGCGATTTGACGGTCAGGGTTGACCGACATACCGCCCCATTCGAACACACCCAAATTACCTGGGAAGACCAAGGTACCATTTTCAGATGGCGGTGTATAAATGCCATCGTAGTTCAATTTATGGAACGCAACACGGCACACCAATTGGTCAAACATAGTGGCACCCCACATTTGTTTGTCAGTCAGCTTGTCTTTAGGCGCCATATCAAAGTCAGAGAATGGCTGCGTTTTAGAATAGAACTCACCTTTGGTTTGCGGGCCGCGTTTCACAGATTGTGGAACAGGTTTTTCTGTAATTGGCACAATCGCTTTACCGTTGCGGCGGTCAAGTACAAAGGCATTGCCTGTTTTGGTCAACACATAGATTGCTGGAACAATATTGCCATCTTTGTCTTTAATATCAGCTAGAGACGGCTGCGACGGTACATCCATATCCCACAAATCATGATGTGTGGTTTGGAAGTTCCAAATCAATTTACCTGTAGTAGCATTCAAGGCAAGCATTGAGTTTGCATAACGCTCATGTAACTTTGTACGGTTACCGCCCCAGATATCTGGAGTACCTACACCTGTTGGAATGTAAACAATATCAAGTTTTGCATCGTATGCTAAAGGCGCCCACGCATTTGGTGAGTTTTGAACATATTTTTGACCCGGTGCTGGAATTTTGTTTGGATCTTCCGCGCCTGTATCAAATACCCAAAGCAGCTCACCGGTATTCACATCATAACCGCGGATCACGCCAGATGGTTCTTCTGTAGAGAAGTTATCTGTAGTTGAACCCGCAATAATAATGGTTGTCCCTGTAATCACTGGCGGAGATGTTGGTACATAACCGCCTGGGTAAGGGAATGGCATATCTTTTTGCAGATCGACTTCACCGTTATGACCAAAGTCAGAACATGGTTTGCCTGTAGTCGCATTCACCGCAACCAGACGGCCATCATTTACAGGAAGAATCACTTTCTGTGGACATTCAGCAGATGTGGTTTTTTTGGCAGCTAAGCTCGTTTCAAAACCAACTGTATTATTTGCATCAAAGTAAGACACACCGCGGCAGGTTAAATGCTGGAATGTATTGTCTGCGACTAACTTCGGATCAAAAGTCCATTTTGCTTTACCTGTGGCAGGGTCCAGCGCTGTCAATTTTTGGTGGGTTGTACAGATGTACATGTTATCGCCCACTTTAATCGGGGTGACTTGGTTGGTGGTTTCACCTGAGTCATTTTCAGTTTTGAATTCGCCAGTATGATATTCCCACGCTACTTTGAGGTCTTTCACGTTATCTGAGTTAATTTGTTTTAAAGGCGAATAACGCAAACCTGATTGTGTACGGCCATAGGCAGGCCAATCTTCATCAGCCACACCCGGAATTGCGGCATGCTGCTCAGGCTGCTGGCTTTTCAACTCACCGCGAATTTCTTGCGGGTCGTTAAAAATGGAATAGATCATCACTAAAATAGTAATAAGCAATGAACCGCCCAAAACCATTTTTGCGGTTTTAGATGGATCAAAACCGCGGGTTACTGCTGGAATCAGCAGCAGCAAACCAAAAACACCTAAAATATCTAAACGCGGCGCGAGTGCAAAGAAGTCCGAACCAACTTCCCAAAGCCCCCATACAACTGTACCCAGAACGAGTACGGCGTAGACGATAAGTGCAGAACTTTTTAGCTTTTGTAGTAGAACTGCAGTTACGATAAAGAGAATACCTGCAATGATGTAGTACCAAGACCCACCAAGCACTGCAAGATAAATCCCTCCAATCAGTAGACCTAAACCAAAAATTGCGGCAACTGCCGCTAAAATCGTTTTAAGAACTGAACCTGATGTCGAAGTATTCATATTGAACACCTATAAAAGATTCTATAAAAAGCCTGTGGATGGGGAATCCATAGGCGCCTTGTTATTCTTAGTTCCAAATGCAGTGATGCCATCAACTTGCATAAATCATCAATGCATCAAAGTGTTTTAAGAATCAATAGTGCATTTGCAACTAAGAACATTCACTTAAAATGCGGTATTGAATTTAATGCCGCCAATCCAAGCATTTTCACCATTTTTATATGCGCCAACATGGCGTACATATTGCACATTCGGACGAATCGTCAACCAATTTGCGGCATGAAAGCCGTAATAAATTTCTGCGTCGTATTCTTCGCTTTGCAGACCGCGGGCATCAACAGTGTTGTTGGCAATTCTGGCGTCATTCACATTATCATTGATGCTGATTCGGCCTACACCAAAGGCTATTTCATCCTTCGGACGAGCATCAAATGCGCCTTTGTACACCAAGCCGACATTTTGCATATTGCTGACATTATTGGTGTCTGAATCATGCACTGTCACATTGACAAAACCGCTTAAACCGCGCGATGCATCATCTTTATGAGCAGTCAGCTGCTGCTTGGCAACCATCCAGCCGCCTTGATGATGTTCTTTTTCATTCACAGGACTGTTAATGACATCCGCATCTGCTGTGCTGTAGTAGTAGCCCGCGCGGTATTCACCTGCTAATTTAGCCGCACCGACTTTGGGTGACCAAACAACTTCTGCAGGAATAATGGCGCCATGTGAACCATCTGTACTTAAATTCCAGCCTTTGCCGCGTTCTAAATTTTCAGGGTTGTATTCATACACCCCAACTTGGGCAAATAAATCTGGACGAATATTGTATTTCACTCGGGCAGCCCACTGACTGACAGGCCAGTTGTACCATTGGTCGCCTACCCAGTTGCCCACTTGAGAACCGCAAAGTGCAAGGTTTTGAAAATCACAGTCAAAACTATTGAAATCTTCACCTTCACCAAAACGGCCTACTTTCACATCTAGCTTTTGATCTAAGAATTGTTTTTTAATCCAAAAGTCTGTCAGACGCCATGTTTGACCGCGACCCCAGACTTCTTGAGCAGAACTCAAATGACCATTCAATGCTTCAGACGTATTCGAAAGATTGTGTCCATTACGCTGTGTCACGGTAATTTGCGCTTCGGTATTTTCCCAGCCTGCGATTTTTTCCAAGTCTAGATGAGCGCCCAAGGCAAATTGATCGGCATATTCAGTGCCATGACTCGCTGATTTTTTTGCATCAAGCAAAGTCGCCATTTCACCGGTATAACCAAAACTGAAATCATAGCCTTTGTTCTGAAGCTCAATCCGTTGACCATTCCAATCACCAAGCATCCATTGGCCTTCTGAACTAAATGCATCTGCCGCATAAACAACTGAATTAGAGAATAAAAAAGCCACTAAAGTTGCATATACAGCCTGATTTAATGGATGAATATTCATTAAAATATGGCCTAAATCACAATTTATGTGTATTTATGGTACACCCTTTATATTTTCTTAATGTAATTAATATTTAAAAAGTATTAATTTTGACTTTTTTTGTAAAATTACCGTTTTAATATTTTTCGAAACCCATACATAAGACATTAATTTTTAAAAACTAAATTTAAAAGCAATAAAAATAAAAAGATAAATAAAATCTTAATCACTCCATTTATCCTCCAATTCAATTCAATTCAATTCAATTCTGTTTATGTAAAAAGTCCTGCCGAGGCAGGACTTTTATTGCTGAGTATTTTGGTACTATGGTCAATCAGTACTGAGCTTTCGGCTTTGCAATCAAGCTTTTCGTTAAAATCAAGCGCAAGGCATACACCACTGCCATCGCAAAAATGGCATAGCCTGCTGGTCCAATGAATTGCGGAATGCACAGCACAATCACGACCGTTAGCGGATAAAGCCATTTTTTAAAGCCGCTTTGAAGTATTCATCTAGCAGTTTGGCCGCACCAGTTTACGGCGACCAAACAACTTCTACTGGAATAATGGCGCCATGTGAACCATCTGTTCTTAAATTCCAGCCTTTGCGCGTTCTAAATTTTCAGAGTTATATTCATACACCCCGACTTGGGCAAATAAATCTGGACGAATATTGTATTTCACGCGGGCAGCCCACTGACTGACAGGCCACTTATAGCATTGGTCGCCTACCCAGTTGCCCACTTGAGAACCGCAAAGGGCAAATCCCTAGAGCATGATTAACTTGCATTGTAGAAATATTTATTTAAAAGTTTATCTGGATTTAACAATCGCGTAGCAATATGAAAAATTGCATGCCCTAATCCAAATAAAATTGATTCTTTAATAATGGCAGCTTATGTGCCACATGACGTATTTTCAGAAGCCCTCTCGTGAGGGCTTTTTATTTTAAAGAGAGTATCCGAATAAAATTAATATTTTATCCAACTTCTTTGAGTTCAAATAACTCCCAATCTCCCAGATTCTCACTGTTAAGCCTAAGCGTTCCATTCTCAAATGAAATTAGTAATTTATCTTTATTCTTAACATAAAAAAATCCATCAGCATGGTAACGTTCCAGATCAAACAGTTTAGCTAGGCTGGATGAATTTGCACGCAAGCTCACGCCATCACTTGCTAAGGTAAAAAGCTCACCCTGTTCATTGCAGAAAAATAAAATACATTTACCTGATTCATTCACTTTCAAAGGCAATATTAAAATAGGGTATCCCTTACCAGCAGAAATCGCCTTCTCTTTTGAGTCTGAATATTTAAGCTGATGGCTATGAAAATCTTCCAAAGTTAAATTATAAGGCACAGGCGCAGCTCTAAAATTAATTTCCTGCACAAACCCTAAATTTAATGCCTGTATCAATCTTTCATGCTCAAATACATGCATTACGCGATACAGCTCAGCCAATCCATTTACTCCAGCCAGCTCATATTGCTCCTTAAAATAATTGAGCCGTGTAAATTCATTTTTTGCCAAACGTTGTACTACAACATCATTAGTGATCCGCCTTAATTGCTTTTCAATAAAATATGCTTCAGACATCCCTTCAAAATGCAGAAGAGATAAGCAATCCAATTCAACCGCAACGAGCAGCTCATCATTCAAGGGCGCAACATTGTGATTCAAAATATAGCGTACTGGTTCTTTAGAACGGGCTAAAATTTTTCCCAGTTTATGCCCCCAGAAGCCCCCATTCGCATTCAATGCTTTAGGATAAAACCGCAAAGCCGACTTATCATTCTTCTTACTGTTTATTTTAAAATGGCGCGTATTAAAAATATCTGACTTATCAATAATCTGCGTATAAACAGCTTCTTTTGAAAGCATACGTACCGAAAACACGTTCACCGGCAATATTTTTAAGATCGTCTTTAATATATATGGCGAATAAATAAACTCATCAATATCTATATTTGCAACCCACTCGCATTCGGTCATTTCTCGAGCATATGCATAATTGCTAAACTGCCTTTGCTCTATGCCTAAAGGTTTCTCGCTCGTAGGCGTATCATCAAATCTTATGCTATTTTCAAATGACCAATACTGTTTATCACATTGTATAAATGATACTTGCAGATGATCGCTATATTCACTCAAAGGACTGTTATAAAGCGGGTCATCTAAAAAAATATAGATGTGATCAATTCCAATTGCCAGATGATACTCTATGAATTGAAGAATGATGCTTTCATCTGCTCTTACCGTAGTTGATATTGCAATGTCGTTTTTTTTCACTTTATGTGCACCTATTCATTTTTTATAAAAATGGCATTACCCTCAACGAATCAATGCCATTAAAATGAAGCAAGAAATATAAATATTTATAATGAATGCGATTAAGAACTCAAAGGTATCATGAACTTAATTAATAGAGAATGATCAAAATCACCACTTTTAAAGCCTCTTCAAGGAAGCCAGCATGAACCGCCCAATAATAAAAGAATCCCGCTGAATGAGCGGGATTTTTGAGTTAAGCCGCAGTTAAAAAGCGCTTGCTCAGAATCAAGCGCAATACATACACCACTGCCATCGCAAAAATGGCATAGCCTGCTGGTCCAATGAATTGCGGAATGCACAGCACAATCACGACCGTTAGCGGATAAAGCCATTTTTTAAAGCCGCTTTGATGATGCGCCTCATGCAGCACATACAGGCTTGTGGTGTAGACCATCAAACTGATTGCCACAAAATAGCTTTCACGCTCAGAGCTGATCAGCGCTTCATGCGATACCACATCGACAGCTGCCGCCAGCGCAGCGCCAAGCGCCGCAATGCTGATAAAAACAAAGAAATGTCCATACCCCCAAGCAAAAGCCATTTTACGGCTGTTTAAGCGTTCTGCAATTTCGCTGTCAAAATATGCCCACCAAATGGTAAACATCATCAGCAGGCCGCCAATCATTAAAAATATCAGTTCTGTACTAAAACGCTGATTCTGTAGCGCATCTGCCATCGCCAAAGAACAGCCGACAATCGACTCGCCCAATACAATAATTGTCAGCAGTGCATAACGTTCTGAAATATGATGCGCATGCCACGGCGTCCGGCTTGCCGCTTCTGCAAATATCGGCACGCACAGCTCTGCTGCCGCCAATAAGAGAAATAGATAGCCTGTAAAATGAATCGGTGAAAAATGAAACCCCAGCCAGCCCAATTGCACGATAATAATGCCAAAGGCATAGCGCAGTGCAGTTTTGCGCCGCTGCACATCGTGCTTGGCTACGCGGAACCATTGCGTGACTAAACTCAGGCGCATAATGGCATAGCCAATAATGATCACGTCAAAATCTTGCTGCTGAAATGCGCGGGGTATTCCCGCGGCAATCACCAATGAACCAACAATTTGCACAAAAGTTAAAATTCGGTACAGCGCATCATCATTATCATAGGCTGAAGCAAACCAGCTGAAATTCATCCATGCCCACCATAGGGCAAAAAACACCATGCCATACAGCATTAAGCCATGAGATAAATGATTTTCGACAAGGGCATGATGCAGCTGCTGTCCCGCTGTGGCGATAGCAACAACGAAGATCAAATCAAATAGCAATTCAAGTGAAGTCGCAACGCGATGTTTTTCGTGCGGATCCCGCGGGGAGAGCGGTTTGAGCCAAGAACTGAGAGATATCATTGGATTTGTCATGTATGCAGTCTTATTTTTTATTTAGTACAGCAAATTTTTTCAAATTCAGCTATTCGACACAAGCAAAGCTTACAAAATTAAATGCGCGTGGATGCTGAAACATGGCTAATTTCTGTATCCAAAAAATTAAAATATAACCGTAATGGCGCTCTATTTATCCAAAACAATACTACAGAACCTTAAGCAGTTTTACTGCATAACGCTGGAATGACCTGCAGCAAATCTGCAAAAGATTGAATCTGAGCTTTTGGTTGTGCATGCGCTAACTCTTCTGCAGAGCCATAGCCATACGTAACTGCAATGCTGTCCATGCCATTGCGGCGCGCGCCTAAAATATCATACTCACGGTCGCCGACCATCAGGCATTCAGCAGCGATCAATTGCTCCTGCTCCAAGATATAGGCAATTAATTCGCCTTTATTGGTGCGTTCACCCGACAATTCACTGCCGTAAATTTTGCAAAAAAACGGCGCCAATGCAAAATGCTCTAAAATCTGTTGGGCATAAACTGTCGGTTTTGCAGTTGCCACAAAAAGCTTATACCCCTGCTGCTTTAAGGCGGCCAAAGTTTCTGCAACTTGCGGGTAGACTTCGTTTTCAAATAATCCTGTCACTGAAAAGCGTTCGCGGTAACCCAGCAAAGCCTGTTCAGCCAGTTCATCGTCCAGCGCAACATTTAAAATTTTAGCCAAAGACGCTTTCAGCGGCGGACCAATGATCCAATCAAGATTTGTATTTTCATCAACGGCATGCCCAATCTTTGCTAAGCCATAACGCGCTGATCCTGTAATACCCACTTTCGGATCTGTAAGCGTTCCGTCCAAATCAATCAAAATATTTTTAATCACGCGCCGCACCTTATTCATCACTCTGCAAAATGCACTCGAGTGTTGCTAGAAACTTGCCTATACTAACTCAAATTTTGCATAAGAAGGACTCCATTGTGCGACCAACTGTACTGTGCTTTTCTGGCTTAGACCCCTCTGGCGGCGCTGGCCTGCAAGCCGATATTGAAGCCATTGGCCAAAGCGGCGCACATGCTGCCATTGCCTGCACAGCATTAACCATTCAAAACTCTCAGCAGGTTTTTGGTTTTAGCGCAACGGATAAAGATTTGCTGTTGGCGCAAGCGGAAGCCGTGGTCAAAGACCTGCCGATTCGATGCGTCAAGTCAGGCATGCTGGGCACAACAGATAATATCGCAGCAGTGGCCTCTTTTTTAAGAGATCACCCTGATTATTCTTATGTATTGGACCCTGTCCTGGTCGCCAATAGCGGCGGCTCTCTAGGGGATCAAGCCACGCTGGTTAAAGCCTTTGCAAAACTGATTCCCTTGGCGTCTTTAATCACGCCCAATACGGTAGAACTTCGCGCATTGACGGGTGAAGAAGATATTCAACTGGCGACACAAAAGCTTTTTGACATGGGCGCGCATGCTGTTTTAGTCAAAGGCGGTCATGAAGATACCCCAGATTTTATCCGCAACAGTTTATATATTCAGGGTGAACTGATTTCAGAAACCCAATGTCCGCGCCTAGAAGGTGAATACCATGGTTCAGGCTGTTCTTTAGCCAGCTATACCGCAGGCCGCATAGCCTTGGGCGACTCGATTAAAATGGCTGTGCATCATGCTGAAACTTGGCTGTTTGGCGTGCTGAAAAATGCTGAAACTCCGGTACCAAATGGGCAGAAAATTCCGAAACGTTTCTAAAATATGTCATTGTTAGTTTTTTCAATAAAAGCGTTCTATGCAGCGCTTTTATCTTCAATGCATTTCTTAAGACGATACCCCTTATGAAGCAGTCTGTACCCGCGCAATATATAATGGCATTTCCCAAGCCCCGCGAGCAAAGCCTTTGCACTGCGCCTGTACCGCCTTGTAACTGCGTACAAAAAGGCGGCCATTCCATGCCCATTCTTCTTGTGTGGTGCAATCGGCAATTCCACGCCCTTTTTGCATCGAAAAAATCTGCCCTTCGCTGAAGCTGGAGCCTGAAGCTGTGACAAACTGACGTATTTCTGTCAACGCGCTATTCATTACCCAATAGCCATAACCCTCGTTATACGCAGCGCGCCAGCACGGCGCTTCAACAACTGCCATTTTCCTATTAAGCGGATAAACGGTGATTTGATCATTGGCCGAAGCATTGGCATCAAAAAGCGAGGCGCAATTGTCTTTTGTGGCTGTTTTTTGCAGCAATACGCGCAGCCGTTTGGCTTGGGCACTCTCCATATTGAACCGTTTTGCAATGCCGCGACTGTAGCCTTTCATTTGAATCAACGGCAGCTGATGCACCTTTAAAATGCCATCATTCGGCTGCTTGCCTTTACGGACAATCGCACTTGCCGTATTGAGCCTGCGCTGGTATTCATCCATTTTCAATAAAACAGCACTGGAACCTGCAGCCGATACAGACCATGAACCCTGTTCCGCCTTCCAGGTGATTGGCTCAGCTTGCTGTACCGCTTGCAGCAATGCCTGAGTTTGCACTGCAGTCAGCTTCCCTTCACCTGTACGTTCATTTAGTGCCACAGCGCCATAACTGCGCCCAAGCAATGTGACTTGAATAATTTTTTTTACAGGCAATTGATCAGGATCTATTTTTACCCGCGCGGCCACTGCAGATTGCACACCTGCAGCGCGTTGCAGCAATATAGAAATCGGTCTGTCAATTTGCGCATCCGTCTGATAGCCCGCAGCGCGGCAAGCGCCAGAATTGTCGCAGGCCAATTCCCAATCTTTATGTAAAAAATGAAGTCCCCCCGCCATCTCTGCATGACTTTGCGAAACTAGGCTGCCCGAAAAGAATATGGCAAGGCTGAGAGCAAGGCGCAGTTTTAGGTTCTGCCGGCGTATAATCATCACTGCACCTCCCCATTGTGCTTTTTTCTTAGATTACTCAACCCTAGCCTAGAATCAAAGTGCAATAAATAACATTAAGGCTGCTGTCAAAGATAGTTCTTCCTAGTCAAGTGAGTACTTAAAAACTTCTGCTTTGCACCTTACCATCAAATTGCAGGCAATCTTCCACCCGTATACGCTGAACTGCACTGAGTTCATCCAAATCAAACCAGCGGAATTCTGAGTGTTCTTCACTTAGCGCAATATGCGCATCATCCGCTAAAGCGCATCTAAAAATAAACGCATACGAATTTACAGCCAGATGAAAATAGGCGCCAGATAAATACTGAATCTGCACCGCACAGCCTAATTCTTCCAGACATTCCCGAAACAATGCTTGATGAATGGTCTCGCCCTGATCTAAACCGCCGCCCGGCAAGCCCCAAGCAAAGTCGGCATAATTCGCTTTTAGCAGTAAGACTTGCTGCTGTGCATTACTAATTACCGCATGTGAACTCATCCGGTAAAAATCATGAAAACTCATCTTGAATACTCTGCCTAAAAACTAAAACTAGCTAACAGCTTCTAAGCTATTCCGCCTAGCTGTATAGACCTTAAGTAAAATGGCAATGTTAAGCAGCGCTAATTTCAATCTTTGGAAAAATCTGCACCATGAGATGTGCACTTTAAAATGGCTGTAAGATAACGCAGCGATGCAGTATAGGCAGGTACATTAAAATTAATGAAAGGTTTGTTGCCATGTGCCTGCTGAATTTCAGCAAACACATGTACCGTATAATCAATACTTTGAGCTGCATAAATCACTGGCATTCGCTGCTCAAAACCGTGTCGCTATATTTCCCATTCTATACGCTTAACCGACTCTGCTGAGATGGGTAGAGAAATATGCTGATGGATAATTTTCCATTTGTCTTTTTTCTTTTTAAAACAGATGGTCGTTCGGCACCATGAAATGCCTGGTGTCGGTATCCCGCTTTCAACATCAATCTTAGAAAAACAGTATACAAACGCGATATCATGCTCTGCATATATATTAATTCTATCGCGAAAAACCTTAAGCCCCTTTCTAAAATAATCCTTATAAATATTCCAAATCTGCTGATAAGCACTAATGCCGCACAGCTCCATCGTGACATCAAATAAACTAACATCCGCCGCACAATACTCTACGATTTCATGCATATCTAAACTGCAAATCGCTTGATCCCAACGCTCTAAGACCGTCATGATCTCTTGTCCCGCAGATAAATCCCCTGTTATTTTCATCCTGTCCCTCTCAATATTTTAAAGAGTTACGTCTTTGGCCTTATAGCCCCCATCCTTGTTTTTACAGGATTGTGACTGATCACTAAATCATCACCACCTTGACTTAAGATTAACTTAATTTTTTTAAATTGTGTGATCAATTTGGCAATTTTATTAAAACTATTCGCCAGCTGAACTGTTCACGGCGCATTTCAAAACGTGTAATCAATCCTGCATCATTTGGCACTGCGACTTCAAAGCGGTTCCAGCCAATATAATGCGCTTGCGTCTTTACTTTGATAACCTCCTTAGGCTGAATTTCATTTTCCGTTAAACCCGCAGCAGAAGCCGTACCAGCCTGTGCTCCCGAAACAAATGGCCGTATTGACTGCGCTGCTGCGCTTCGCTCCAAAGCTGTTTTCAAATCCTTGCCTTGCAGCAATAAAAAAATGCTCTGTTCATTGACAGCAGCACTCACTGCCTGCTCACTTAAAGCATGGCTTAACTGGCCACCCCACTGCTGCATAATTGCTGGCAAATGCTCTAAATGCGTTGCACGATTTATTCTGTCCTGAATCTGCGGTTTTAAACTGGATCTAACTTTTTCAAAATCAATATATTGTGCAAGCGCTGCAGCATCATTACGCAGATAGGCTAAATTTATTTGATGCAGCACCCAATACGGCGACGCAAAAAACAAGACCAAAAACAGCACTATTGATGCTGTGATCAAAATTTTTAGCTTTTTCATCTTTGCCATGATCTGAATTTTCCATCAATCAATGCATACCGCGATTACTTTCTGCGCAATTAAAAAAAGCATGTTGAAGACATGCTTTTTTCCGTTCTTGAGCGACTTACTATTAAAAGTAACACGATGAACTTAGAGCAATGGCGCTAGGGCATTGCTCTCAAGTTTCAACTCAAAATATTCAAGTCTACAAATGCACTAAGCTGTTAAATCCTTGATGGTTTCACTGCCGCCATTATTTTTTACAGATTCAATGCCTTTATCACGCGACTGCTCACTGCCATAAAACTGGCTGGTGCCAATGATCTGATGATTCACCGCCTTCAAATTAAAATAGGGTTTACCGTTTTTCGCTTCCAGACGTTCATAACGGCTATCCTCTGGGCTATTCTTCTGTACGGATTCAATCCCATTATGTGCAGAAGCTTTGGCTTTATAGAGTTCGCTGGTTAAAATAATTTCACCGTTGCCTGCTTTCAGCACAAATCGGAACTGACCATCACTTGCCTGACTAATTTCATACCACCCCGCCATCTCACACCTCTTTTTTTCATTATAAAGTTTGTATTCGATAGAATCATGTTGCCTAAAAATTATTCTATTTCTATGAATATAATTTAAATTTATACAAGAAAACAATCTTTTTTTACTGGATTGAATCGTATAAAAATCACCAATTCCAAACCATAAAATTATTTATTTTTCTTATAGTTAATGTTAAATAATCCATAAAAAAGGACGGCGCATTGCGCCGCCCTTTTGTTGTATTTATTTTACGATCTGCTTGCTGTAAGTCTCTTTATTCATTTCCAGCATTTCTACACATATTTGAATCTGCAAACCTGCTACAGGAGGTACCTGCTGCTGCAGCACATTCAGCAGCAGTTCAGAAATTTCCTGCTGTACTGCAAGGCTTCTGCCCGTCAGCAATGAGACCTTGGCATGCAAATAAGCCTCACTGCTGCCTTCGCCCGAACCAATCACATAGCTGTCTTGACGCACTGCGCGGCTTTTAATATCTGACAAATCACTCACGTGACCCGACTCAAAAAAAGCAAGATTCAAAGCTTTCAATACTTTCTTTGCTTCAAAAGACGGCAAGTTGTCGGAATATTCCAAATGGATATGCGGCATGTTTCTCTACTGTTTAAAGACTTTTGGCTATTATGCCTTGTCTTATAAAAACACGCTGAATGATTTTCATCACACAGCGCAGATCAAGCGCAATCCATACATGCGCCGCCTAATTGTATTTAGGCTTTTTTCACATACTCAGATTTTAATTTCATCGGGCCTATACCATCAATCTTGCAGTCAATATCATGACCGTCTGCAGCATCATTCAAAAGGCGGATATTTTTCACCTTTGTGCCCACTTTAACCACAGAAGATGAACCTTTAATTTTCAAATCTTTAATGACTGTCACAGTATCGCCATCTGCCAGCACATTGCCGTTGGCATCTTTAATGATGCTTTGCGCATCGCCTTCTGATTCTTCGCCTTCTTTCCATTCATAAGAACATTCTGGGCAGATCAGCAAATCACCATCTTCGTAAGTATATTCTGATTGGCATTTTGGACATTGCGGTAAAGACATAAGCACCTCAAAAAAGAAAAAACAAAAAAAAGAGCGGCTAGCAGCTCAAAGACTGCACTATAACATTTTTATTTTTCAGCGGCTTAAATCACATAAATTTTCTAAGGTTTTAGCGTGTTTTTTTAATCATCAATTCTTTTCAGCGCGAAGATAACGGCCAATCTTATGCTTAACTCGGCAGCCTGCTCAAGCTTGCTCTAAAATGCCTTTCAGTACATCAGCATGGCTGTGACCTTGCTGCTTTGATGCCGTCAGCAAGGTCACTTTGCCCTGCTGCGCAAGGCGCTTCAGCGCTTGTACCGCCTCCTGCTGTTCGGCAAGTTCGTCCTGATAACGCAGCTGGAATTCGCCCCAGCGCTGTTCAGGGTCTGCGTGATACCACTTGCGCAGTTCATTCGATGGCGTCAGGGCTTTGGGCCAGCCATCCAGCTCTGCATCTTGTTTTTTAATGCCTCGCGGCCACAGACGGTCAACTAAAATCCGCTGGCCATCTGCCGCATCTGCAGGTTCATATATGCGCTTAATCTGAATATTCATCTGTGCAGCATCAACGGATTTAGTCGTCTGGAATTGCAGGGTTCACTAAAAAAGACAGCAGCTGCAGTGATTCTTGCCAGCCCAAATAGCAGGCATCCGGCGGTATCACATCAGGCAGGCCTGTCTGCGTAATTTTAACGTCTGTACCGACACTGACTTCCTTAAACTCAATAGTAACTTCAATTTCGCCTGCCAACTCAGGCGCATCAAACTTATCGCTATAGCGCAGCAGCTGATTTTGAATCACCTGATGGTACTTGCCATGAAAGGCATGCTTGGTGCCTGTGGAGAAATTGGTAAAGTGCATGCGGTAACTGCCGCCTGTGCACACATCTGCATATTCTACATGCGCGCTAAAGCCATGCGGCGGCATCCATTTGACTAAAGCGTCTGGGTCGGTAAAGGCACGGAATACCCGCTCTGGCGGGGCGCTGAAAATGCGGTGCAGCTGTACTGTATTTTTCATATTCTTCTCCACGATCATCAAGTCCATGACGCCATGCTTTATTGTTATAAATTTATCTGCCTGCCCTGCAGCCGTCTAGATATTTTCTGTAGGCGAATTGCTTGCCTATTTTAATCTGCAATTTTCAAATAGGCCGCAACCAGAGCCTTACACATATATGCAAGACTCTGTTCTTTTATGAGCAAGGCTTTATTCATTTTACTTCAAGCGATGAGACCGATTAGGCAGGCTTTGCCTCTAAATCGTCATCATCTTCAGGCTCATCATCATAGACATAGGCCATACAGCCCCAGCCGTCATATTCACCCGAAAATTGCCCCGCTATTTTGGTAAACCACTCTTCTAAATCGACGATATCGGCATATTCAGGTTCCATATACACATAAATGGTAATGATCCACTCACCAGATTCTTCATCTTCAAACAGGCTGATTTTCTGCTCTTCTTTCAGCAGGTAAATTGCACATTGATCGGCTTTTTCTTCATGCTGAAAGGCAATTGAATATTCAATTTCGTGCGCTTCGGTCAGATCATCACCGTCCTCAAGCATTTGCCACAAAACATTACCGTTATCATCATCAGGGAATTGCTGATAGTCACGTGTCATATAGATATCCTTTTTATTATACTGCTGGTTATTTATACACGATATCAAACCTAGATTTCAAAAATATGATCGCTATTTTAAATAAAAGAGGTGCTGCTCAGCAGCACCTCTTCAAAATTTAAGAGGCTATTCCACTGCTTGCGATATTAATGAAATTTGACCTATCTTGATGCCTGAATTTTCAGTCTGTGCTCCTGAAGGATGCGCAGTAAGATCTGTCGGCTCAAAAATTAATTCAAAATCATTAATATGCTTAGCGCCAATTTCCGTAAGGTTATCTGAAACCATCAGGCTAATATCATTCAGCATTACATTCTTTCTCACCGCTGTATGCCCATGTGCAACGAACTCATCATGACCATGACTATCACCTGCGCCAAAGAATGAAAATGTTGTTAAATAACTCTTTTTACTTAAATCTTTTTTATTCACCATATATACGGCATAGGTCATCTGAGGGCTATTGATTAATTCAATATTTTGAATAAGCAAATAGCTCTGGGCTGGCTTAGCATTTTGAAGCTGCAACTTCCCTGTTTCGTCTACAAAGGCTACTGTTGACTTTTTATTTCCAAGAATGTTGATTCGATCTAAATGTAAGGCTGCATGGTTGCCCAATGGACTATTTAAGTTTGAAGCCATCAATTTGGGCTCAGCCCCAGTATAAACATCCAGCTCTTGATAGTCCGGCATGAATTCAGGCTTAAATGCATCCGCCAGGGTTCGTACGACTTCTTGGCCATTTTCATCAACAAAAATATATTTTTGATCAAAATCTAAAGGAATTAGTTTTGTTTTAGTGGCTTGAAGTAATGGATCAAGCTGCGTAAGTTCTTTTTTAGCCCATTCAACATCAATCGTTTTACCCGCAGCTTTTTTGACCATCCAAGCCTGCCAAATACGGTCAATATTGCGGTGATGCAAATAGAAGATTGGATCATTACCAGCTGCAGGAACTTGCCCCATATGAGGCGCATTACAGTTCATTCCAACTGCACAATGCATTGCTCCATGAGGCTGCCCCTCCAGCATTTTTGAAAAACTATAAAAATTGTCAAAATTCATAGCTTCACGAGCAGAAATTGCTTCTGGCAAAATAAAATTGCGGCCCTTATTTAAATTGCTGGTTCGATACGCATCATAAGTTGATTTTCCAGACATTCTGAATATTTCAGGCAATAGAATTCCTTGCTGAGTTAAACTGTCATCATATTTCCAATATGGCAACTGTAATTCAGAATTTTGTGATGCCTTCCGTAAAGTGCGTTCAAAATAATGTAAATACAGGCGATGCCATGGCAAAAAATTCGCGTCTATTACCCGAATAGTCTCGCCATATTCATCTACAAAATTATGACTGTGCGGGCAAGTGGCCCAAACTTTCTGCGCAACTGCATCTGGCGGTGTCTGCTCCTTGATTGAATCATAAGCGCGTTCAAAATCAGTACAAAGCTTACGCTCTTCTGAGGTTGCACCTGCATTATTTAAACAGTCATCAACAACTTGCTTTTTTGTCTCTTTTAATTTGCTATTTGCTCTCGGACCATTCCCGTAATAACCATGAATATTCGCCCAATATTCCAGACTGGTTCTATATGTCAACGAAGTGGGATCAGCCGAACCTGCTTTACGCATTTCTTCAAATGCTTTATATAGCGCGTCGACATTTTTAGGATCTTGTGAAAAAGTTTTTAGACTTGGTACTTGCGCAGCATGCGTCGTATGGAGTGGTAAATAAAAACCCAATAGAGAAATCACACTCAAACTCAATACTTTTTTCATAATTATTCACCCATTAAAATATAATTTTAAAAATTTTATTATTCTCATAGAAGTTTATTGAGACCATACCTCAAAGTAGTTATTTAGCTCACTTTAAGAACCCCCATTAATAATTATCTAGATAATATTTCAACTGTTTTATTTATATTTTAATTACCCGATCAAAATAACAGCCGAACACTATTAAGCCGCTTCCAGGTGCAAAAGCGCCATAAATTTCAGCTCTTCCAGCCTGAGGTTTAAGTAGGATTCATTCAATTGCGCATTGCTGAAGTGATTGCCATGCAAATTAATCAGCAAATAATCATCCTTAAGCGCCTGCAGCAGCTGCCCTAAATTTTCACGATTCAGCAGCTTTAAATACAGTTCAGCTTTTGCATTAAACACCATTGTGACCAAAGCAATTGCCGCCTGTCTGCGGTTTTCATCCAGATAATGGCAATTGGCAATTTGCTCTGCTTGGATCGCATCCTGAATTTTTGCATAGACTTGCAGCAGATGCTGCGCGGCATCCGATGAACTATAGCCTTCAATCAGCTGCCCCTGAAGCTGCTGCAGCGGGAAAAAATAGCGCTGCTGGTAGCCGTGAATTTTGCGCTCCAGCGCCTGCAGAATATCGTCCCGCTCCTGCAGCGCCTGTACCTGAGTAAAATAAGACTTTAATTCTTCTTGCGCTTTTTGCTCGATCTGGCTGTGCATATTCTGCTGATGCACCGTCAAAAATGCCTGTACCTGCGCAATTTGATCCTTGAGCTCATTCAGCATAATTTCTGCATTTATTTTAGTCATTTCAATAAAACTGTCAGCCTGCAAGCGTCTTGTTTTCACATACTGTTCAATATCTAAAACATCCTGATATTGCTGCAGCTGATTTACAGCAACTTTCAGACTGCTGATCTGAATCCTCAGCTGAGTCACTTCATACTGTATTTCATGGCTTTGCCCATCTTGCAGATTTAATTCATTGCGGGCATGCGCTAAATTCATCTGCAGATCTTTTTGCAGACGCAAACTCTGCTTCAGCTTAAAGCATGTAAACAAAAGCCCCACCAGCAGCGCAAGCGCCAAAATAATTAGAGGATTTGACATTGCAGCTCCTAAATTGAAGTGCCTCCCTGCCGGCATCAATATCTATTTCTGTATCATTTTAATGTCCTGATTCATTAGAAATAATCCATCCTGAAAAAGGATTCAATATAGCGACAGAAGAAGCTGATCAGCGGAATTTTGTGATATTTCTTGCACAAGCTGCTCTTTTTAGTCAATTTTTATGCAGTTTTTCTAAAAAATAATTAAATACTGAAATATTTTGATAAACAATATTAAGTGGTAAATATTTGATGTTACTTAATTTTTCATTTTAATAATCCATCTATTCTTTTCATTATGCCTGCTTTAAAAGCACGGAGAAAGTGCGGGGTATTTCATTATTATCCGTAAAATTTTCGATTTTAATTAATATAACATCATAAAAAAACAGCAACTTAATTCCGTTTGGTTTGAAAGCCCAGCCATTGAAATGCACTGAGAATTAAAATGGCACCTTGCCATTAATTTCTACAGCTTTTCCGCTCAAAGGCTGGGTAAATGCTAAATAACTGGCATGCAGCGCCATACGCTTTAATGGACTTTGCGCCGCATAAGGATGATAGATTTTATCGCCAGTAATCGGGTGGCCTATATGCATCATATGCACTCTTAATTGGTGCGAACGGCCCGTAATCGGCGTGAGAAGCATCCGGCTGATATCCTGCGCTGCATCATAATTTATAGCTTGATACAAGGTTTGCGCTGGCTTGCCCAATTCATAATGCACGATTTGGCGCGGGCGGTTTTCCCAATCGGTAATCAAAGGCTCATTGACACTGCCTTCACCCATTAGCTGCCCCTGCACCAAGGCAATATAGTTTTTGCGTACTGTGCGCGCCTGAAACATTTTACTGACTGCAACCTCAGCATCGCGGTGCTTCGCAAACATTAAAATACCGGATGTCGCCATATCTAAACGGTGGGTAATTTTGGCATTCGGAAACTGCGCCACAACACGCAAATACGCGCTGTCATGATGCTCCGGCAAGCGCCCCGGTACAGACAGCAGTCCTGCAGGCTTATCAATCACCACCAAATCATCATCTTCATAAACAATCTCAAGCGGTTCTTGCGGAGGCATGTATACAAAATTGTCGTCTAAAGGCATGGCGGGAACAGTGGGAACAAAATTTTGCGCAACATAGCAACTGGCCTAAGCGCTGTCAATATTCTGGTTCAGGGTGTAATTGATGCGAAGAAATAAATATTCCAGATTGCTAGGCGTACTGCCCAATATAAAAAAAGAAAAGTGAATATAAATATGAAATGGATTGTGCTGAAAAAGCTGTTTTTATAATAAAGCATCGGATATTTTCGAGGGCGGCGTAGAGAAAACGATTGGTTTACTTCAACTATCCTGACTTTGTAAGTCCTGATCTTATAGCCTATAAACTTGTGATCTATAGCGTCCTAAGCCGAATCGAGACCTTTTGGGTAAGTACTGCTCTCGCGTTTTGCGCCCGCACAGCATGCTGCTCTTTTCGATCTCTGTATCGCCCTTGAGTTCTATAGTAGTTAAATGCCTGCGGGATTGTTTCCCTGAAAATACGCAATTTCGCCTCTCTATGAAAATAATTCCCAGATATAAAAAATAAATGAAAAATATTTTCATTAAAGTCGGATTAATGATTCTATTAATGCATATTTAAAAACTTTTAAAGAATATTATTCATTATCAAATAGAAAATACAGTGTTCTTCAACGGGTTTAAATATCCAAACAGCAGCAGCTAATTGGCAAGAGGCAGCCCTTCTTTTTGCTGATACAGCTTGCGTATTTTATCCAGCTCAAAATGCGTAAAAGCGTCCAGCACATCGCGGGTTTCGGTTAAATTCAGATGGCGCAGTGAGGCATCAATTGTTCTATGGTATTTCAGCAAGCCAAATAAATTTTTCTGCTCTACTTCTACACCAATATCGCTTTCAAAATTAAACGTCAGCGCATCTGAATCCGGCATTTCGACCAGACTGATTTGCACAGCCAAATTTTCTTCATTATTGGTCACCGTAAATACCGCTTTTCCGCCGCGCATTTGCATCATCAAAATTTGCAGCTGCTTCCAATTCATGGCATTAAATTTTTGCATGATTTCTTCGGCAGACATATCTTCAAAAGACTCTGCTTCATCATCTGAATGGTGATGCGGATTACGTATATCCAAATCAAATATGGTCATTGTTATTGTGCCTAATTGTAGTTCTGCATAAATTTTAGCAATAGTTTTTTAAAGCCTATCATTTTGTTTTTAAATGATTCTCAGCTATTCATCACATGCAAAAACACAAATTAGCGACATAAGCCGCATAAAACGATGAAAATTTGAAATAAATAAATTTAATCATACAAATTGCAAAACATATCCAGCAGAAGCCATTTACACATGAGCTGTCTGGATTGAAAGGGGTTTTAAACTGAATAATTTGATGCGTTTTTTGAAATGGAAGCGGTGGAATATACTGCTGTAAGAATAATGATATGCACATTGAGACATTTTTTAGGGCGGTGTAAGAGAAAACGTAACCGTTTACTTCAACTATCCTGACTTTGTAAGTCATGATCTTATAGCCTATAAACTTGTGATCTATAGCGTCCTAAGCCGAATCGAGACCTTTTGGGTAAGTACTGCTCTCGCGTTTTGCGCCCGCACAGCATGCTGCTCTTTTCGATCTCTGTCACACCCTTGGGACTTATAGTAGCCAATGCCCTCAGGGATTAATTCCCGAAGATTGATCAATTTTCTGAAAATTTAGGAATATTTTTCGCGTGGTTCAAAAATTAAAGTATTTTTTCCCTTTTAAAGGTTTTTTCACTATTTTTATTGCACTAAAAGTCCTTTTAAAAGGAATATTTTCTCCAAAATTGTGTTAATTCCAATACACATTGCTGCTTTCGCTAGCCGCTATTCTTTCTTTTTGCTCATTTCAGACAGCAAATCCAGCTGAATTTCCTGAATTTTGGCCAATCTGTCCCATTGATGCATCAGCAGATGGTCAATTTTTTCATGCAGATTGCGAATTTCCAATTCAGCCTTTAAATTCACTTTATAGTCGTTTTCCGAGCGCATGCGGTCTTTGGCTTCCTGACGGTTCTGGCTCATCATAATAATCGGGGCTTGCATGGCGGCAAGGCAAGACAGCATCAAGTTCAGCAAAATAAAGGGATATGGGTCGGCAGGATGCTTCACCATGACAACGGTATTGACTAAAATCCACACCGCCAAAAATATGCCAAAACAGATGAGGAATGCCCAGCTGCCGCCAAAAGTCGCGATTTTATCCGCCAGACGCTCCCCAAAACTCCAATTCTGATCCAGCCGATTTTCCACGTTTTTACTGATCAGATCGTGCTGCTGCATACTGTTCAGCACTTCATATTCTAAATTGGAGACTTCGCCCTGCTCAGAGCTGAGAATGGACTGTACATACTGCATGCGGTACTTGGTCAAATCTGACTGGCAGATGTAATCCTGCACTGTCCAATCTGGGTGGTCTTGGGCAATTTCTTCGGTAATGACTTTACGCACCGTACCCATGGGTACTAGGTTTTTTAATGGAAAATTCTTCTTGCAGACCAAACATGCATGGCATTGTATTTTTCCGTTCATTCCTGCCCCGCTCAATTGAACTTGATATTCTTTTGAGCATACTGTTTAGCCTGATTTCAATGCAAGCAGCTTCTGCTTTTTGCCTCATGCAAATACTTATTGCAAATAGTGCAGCGCAATATACGGCGTCAAATTAAAAAGCAAAATGCCAATTTTATACAGCGCCATACCGCCATAATGGATCGCGTCAAACTGCTGATCACTCAGCTTAAACCATTGCCCATGCACGCGTTTCATCCAATCTTTGGCAAAAACAAAAAGCACAAACCAAATGATTAAAATCAGATAGTTAATCACTAGGCTATACAGTAAGAAATCAGTCAAATGAATCATATTCATTACAGATCTCCATTGAGGATCTTTGTTCTATTTTATGCCTGTTAATGGTCTTTGAATAATTTTTTTGTTTCCCGCTTTAATCAAAATTCTAAGCGGTCCAGCTCACTAAAATCTTTAATTTTTGAAAGATAAATGGGAGCAGCATTTACACGGCTCCATGTTTCTTTAAAGCGCGTCTCATCATCTTCATAGTGTTGATTGAGGTTCTCCCGCAGCAGCTTTTTCTGGCTTAGAAAATTGATACTGGTTTGGCTGTGTATATAAGGGCCATGATTATCAGAGTCATCATAGCCAATTAAGCGCATATCGCGGCCTTCCAAGCGAAAGGTGTAGCGCCAATAGCCATAGCGCCCATGCGCATAATGAATTTTCAGCACGCCTTTTTCAATGGACGGTGCAAGTTCAGGCGCAAAGTACACACCGCCGTCTTCATTTTCAGAAGAAAAAGCGGAAAGATTTTGCACGACCTTTTGGTATTTTCCATGCTCATTGAGCAGCACTATAATGCCGCGGCGGTTGCGGTCAACTCTTTCACCAAATTGATTCTCTAGCCACATGTTCGGATCTGTATTTTTCACAATTAAGACCACATCGGCTTGGCCGTCTTTGTTTAAATCACCTTTTAGCACTTCAAAGAGTACATATTTGGGTGGAATATAGGCATGATATGTTTTTTGATCTTTTTGCAGCTGAAGTTGCTCAGGGCTTAAAGGCTCTGCGGATGCGCTTTGCACAGCATAGACCGAAGGATTCAGCACAATTGCGCTCAAAAGGCTGGCTATAAACACGCCAATTTTTATTGTACTTTGAGCAGACATTTTTCTTCTCCTGATTATTCTCGCTATGTGCTGCGCGCCATTTTATATATTTTTATATATTTCGGTCTTAAAGTTTAGCGGCTGATACTGCAAATGCCTATTAAGCTTTGAACGTCTTGATCAAAGTGCTCTTTGCAAAAAAACTCCGCCCCAAGGCAGAGTTTTTCACATTTTATTTCACTCATATACTGCAAAATGGTGTTTTAGCTTTCACAGCATTTTTCGCATACTTGTATTTTTTCTGTGGGCCAATGCATCACAGCCCATTTTTTTACCAGTTTATGGCTTTCAAAATACCCTAAAAAGCGCTGGTCTTCTGTCTTTGGCAAATCTTCACAGCCTTTAGAAGCATTGTGAATGGTATGCGCGCCGTTTGCTAAGGCTTGTTCGTCTATAATAAATTTAATCATGCAACATTCCCCCAGAATGATAAGTTCAGCCACGAATAAAACCATACAAAAATTATGGATTTAATCCCATAATAAAATTATGCCTTTATAGACTAAAAATCAATCAATATTTAATGGGTTAAATAACAGCATAATTCTGAGGATGCATATGAAAAGATCTTAAGCTGAAAGCCTGTATCAAGCACTTTCAGCTGTTTTGGCTTTGGATATATAAATACTTCGGGGGAAAGCAGATCTATTTTAACTTCTAATTTTAAACAGTCGAATGATCCAGATTTTCTGCGCGCTTACGGCGTATCCAGCGCACAATAAAAATAATGGCAAGAAAGACGACAATCACCACCAGCACAGGAACAACAAAGGACAGTACTGAAAGTACAACCGCGCTGATCAGCTCTCCTGTAGACAGCAGTGGATTGGCTATGCCGCCTGTGGTGCCTGTAGAAACTGCACGTGCTGCAACCGTATTCATTTGCACCACGCCAGCTGTACCGCCGCCCACAATAATGGCTGCAGCCCAACTGGCAAATTGCGACATTTCTCCGCTGCTGACCGCCATGGTAGCCAACGTTCCTGCAATCATGGATGCGGGTGTGGCAATGGTGTCTAGGGCATTATCTACCCAAGGGATGTAATAAGCCGCAACTTCACATAAGGTGGCAACTGCCAATGCTATGCAGACTGACGGCATGGCCAGCCATTCAAAGCCTTTCATGGGTTCGAACCAGCCTGTTAGTGAGGCAATGCTCATGACAAATAACGGAACAAAGACGCGGAACCCGCAAGCGGCACTCAGCCCAATACCAATGCATAGCCCTAAGATGGTTTCGATCATGCTTGCTCCCTGCCTTGTGGCGTGTTGTTATTTTACGAACGGATGATTTATTTTAATTACAGCATGCTTAGCAGGCAATAAAAAGCCCTATCGTGTGACAGGGCTTTCGTTCAAAGCAGCGGGTAGCTGTTTGTTTTTTGCAGCTTAGGCATTCTTATTGTTAAATTGATTGCCTTGGCATTTGGTACACGGTGGTAAACGATCAGTACCAATTTCTAAGTAGGTGCGGTGTCCGCATTTGACACAAAAATAGAAGCCTGTTCCGGGTTTAGAGCCAGCAGTAACCATTTTTGTTCTCCATGTGTTTTAGAAACGGTAAAACCAGTATACCCCTATCGTGATGATTGTCTATTGGTCATTTCGACAATTGATAATGGCATAATTGCAATAAATAATTTCGAGTGGAAATTTTGCATGTATATCTACTCTCAGAGCAACTCTAAATAAAACTCTTCAAAAAACCTTTTTGTAAGGAAAGATTAGTAGATGAAAATACAAAGACTTAGGATAAAGATTTCATACTAGTTCATTTGGATCTTTTAAATTTAATCTAATTAAATCACCTTTTTCTAAAGTCAAATTACTATTAGATAGATCTTTTCTAATAGCCTGATAGACCTTATCAACAGCTAATAAAATATTCTTAGATCCTGAATCATTTTGCGTAACATTCCTAAAATTTAAATACGCTTTTATTACTTCAGGCGAAGCCCATAGAATTAATCCTCTATTTAAAGCCTGAAACTTTTTCTTTAGATCAATGGATAAGTTATCTGCTTCAGCATTACTATATTGAAAAGCTTCAACTATTTCAAAAAACAGGTTGTAAACTTCAATTTTACTACTTCGATGGCTCTCTGCAATATCTCGACTTTTAGAATGCCACTGGGCATACCATAACCCCATAAGACCTAATGATGCTGTAATCAAAGCAGCACTTACACTAGCATTAATACCCTTTAACCAATTACCAAGTATGTAAAATCCGTATAACACCAAAATAAAAAAGAAAATTATGAATATGACAGAAATTAATACAGATATTTTTTTCTTCAAGTGCACCCCAAATTATTTCTACAAGCTTAATCAATCATATGAGAACTTAACATTTCGATTAATATAAGAATTTAACCCATCTCCTGATCTAGCTAAAATCTTCATTCTATCCACATGAAACTTTCCCGCCTTTCCATAATAACTGTAAGTATAAATTTTAGCTGTTCCATTAAATTTGACTCTAATGTAAATATCTCCAACCTCGTAATGCGTTACATGAGAGTCATTATTAATATCTTTATAAATTTCCATAATTTACTCTTTAAATAAAAAACGCCCCAATTAAATTTAGAGCGTTTTTAAACAAAATCAATAACTTTAATCCTACCTCTTTTCAAAGGTGAAATACACTGCATCGCAAGGGATGGATTTAAAGAATTACGTCAAGCCACATTCCCTTCTAAAAAGTCCTGTGCAAAAAACGTTGTAACACACAGCCCGCTTCATAAATATGCACTTCTTCTTCCGTATCCACACGGCAAGTCACAGGCATTTTAATAATTTCATTCTTACCATCAAACAACTTAATGCTCAGTTCACCAATGAACTTTACTAAATTTAATTATCGTAAATACTCAGGTTCCCTGTTCTCCACATTTCACCATCCCAACATAAAACATCATCTAAATTTTTCATAATCGAATGCTGTCGTAATCGCGGCGTTCCATCTTTTTTATACCATTTATTAACAAGTGTAATAGGTGTAGGTGGATAAACTTTTTTTCTCTCATTTAGATTTGGTTGCCAAAAATAAACAATTATGGACTCTGCCTTTTCTAAAAAAGTTCTAGTCGCTTCAACTGGATATTCAGTTTTTCCTAGCCAAATTTCTTGATCACGTGTAACTAATGGTGCTTTATGATGATTTTTAAGCCTATTATGGAAACTACCTTCTGTAATTCCACAATATTGAATATCTAAATCTCTTTCGTATTTCCCTTTACCTGTAATAATATATAGACCATTAGACTTCTGCTTATTTTCTAGGACTTCATCTAAAGTAAAAGGCCCTTCCCAGTTTAAAATTATTGTATGTTGTTCCATTAGTATCTCTATATAAAAAACCCCACATAAATGTAGGGTCTTTTTTTAACAATATCAACTACTGTTAGCTTAAACCATCAAGCTACATTCCCTTCCAAAAAGTCCTGTGCAAAGCGCTGCAACACACCACCCGCTTCATACACATGCACTTCTTCTTCAGTATCTAAACGGCAAGTTACAGGAATCTCAAGGATCTCATTTTTACCATCGGCCGTTGAACGCTCAACCACCAAAGTTAAAGTCGAACGCGGTGCAATATTGCCAATCACGCTATACAGCTCAGTACCATCCAGCTTTAAGGTTTTACGGTCAGTTCCTGCTTTAAACTCAAGCGGTAACACGCCCATACCCACCAAGTTAGTACGGTGAATACGTTCAAAACCTTCCGCCACAATCACTTCTACACCTGCAAGGCGCACACCTTTTGCGGCCCAGTCACGGCTTGAACCTTGACCATAGTCTTTACCCGCAATAATGATCAGCGGCTGCTTACGGTTCATGTAAGTTTCAATCGCTTCCCACATACGCATCACTTCGCCCTCAGGCTCTACACGCGCTTTTGAACCCTGCTTGATCGTACCGTCAGAACGTACCACCATTTCATTGAACAGTTTAGGGTTGGCAAATGTCGCTCGCTGCGTAGTTAAGTGGTCACCACGGTGCGTTGCATAAGAGTTAAAGTCTTCCTCAGGCACGCCCATTTTCTTCAAGTATTCACCTGAAGCACTGTCTAACACAATCGCATTCGAAGGCGATAAATGATCCGTAGTGATGTTGTCGCCCAAGATCGCCAGCGGACGCATATTGGCTAAAGTGCGCGGTGCAGCCAAAGCCCCTTCCCAGTACGGCGGACGGCGGATATAAGTACTTTGCGGACGCCAGTCATATAACGGGCTTTCAGATTTCGCATTAACTCCCAAATCAAACATTGGAATATAAATCTTTTTGAATTGTTCAGGCTTCACAGCCACTTTGACCAATGCATCAATTTCTTCATCCGACGGCCAAATGTCTTTCAGGTAAATTGGATTACCGTCTTTGTCATTGCCCAATGAATCAGCTTCGATGTCAAAACGAATCGTACCTGCAATCGCGTATGCCACAACCAAAGGAGGCGATGCCAAGAACGCTTGTTTTGCGTATGGATGGATACGTCCGTCAAAGTTACGGTTACCCGAAAGTACCGCAGTTGCGTACAAGTCACGCTCGATAATTTCTTTTTGAATGACTGGATCTAATGCACCTGACATCCCGTTACACGTGGTACATGCATACGCTACGATACCAAAGCCCAATTTTTCCAAATCCGTTAAAACGCCTGCTTCTTCTAGGTATAAAGCCGCTGCTTTCGAACCCGGTGCAAAAGATGATTTCACCCACGGTTTACGCACTAAGCCAAGTTCATTGGCTTTACGAGCAAGTAAGCCTGCAGCCACCGTATTACGTGGGTTAGACGTGTTTGTACAAGAGGTAATGGCAGCGATAATCACAGCGCCATCTGGAATTAAACCTTCCGCTTCTTGCGCATGCGCCGCGTCTAAGTTGCCTGCAATGCCTTTGGCTTTTAAATCTGCAGTCGATACACGTGCATGCGGGTTTGATGGCCCTGCAATGTTACGCGTTACGGTAGAAAGATCGAAACGAAGTACACGCGGATATTCCGCTTGTGTCATATCCGATGCCCAAAGACCAATTTCTTTGGCATATTTTTCAACCAATTTCACTTGATCCGCTTCACGGCCTGTCAGCGTCAGGTAATCAATGGTGTTTTGGTCGATGTAGAACATAGCCGCCGTTGCGCCATATTCAGGGGTCATGTTGGAAATCGTCGCGCGGTCGCCTACAGACATGCTGTCTGCACCTTCACCAAAGAATTCTAGGTATGCGCCAACTACACGTTCTTTACGCAAGAACTCAGTTAAAGCTAAAACGATATCAGTTGCGGTAATGCCTGCTTGACGCTGACCGACAAATTCTACACCAATGATGTCAGGCAGACGCATCCAAGAGGCACGGCCCAGCATCACGTTTTCAGCCTCTAAACCGCCCACACCAATTGAAATCACGCCTAGTGCATCGGTATGCGGGGTATGTGAGTCTGTGCCTACGCAAGTGTCTGGATAAGCCAAGCCGCCGCGGTTTTGAATCACTGGAGACATTTTCTCCAAGTTAATTTGATGCATGATGCCGTTGCCCGCAGGGATTACATCCACATTTTCAAAGGCTGTTTTGGTCCATTCAATGAAGTGGAAACGGTCTTCGTTACGGCGGTCTTCAATCGCACGGTTTTTTTCAAAGGCATCTGGGTCAAAACCGCCAAATTCAACAGCCAATGAATGGTCGACAATCAGCTGCGTCGGCACAACAGGGTTCACTTTAGATGGATCGCCGCCTTGTTCTGCAATGGCATCACGCAAGCCTGCAAGGTCTACCAATGCGGTTTGACCTAAGATGTCATGGCACACCACACGCGCTGGATACCAAGGAAAATCGTGGTCTTGTTTACGGAAAATCAGTTCTTTTAAAGACTGTTCTAAAATTGCGGGATCACAACGGCGGACCAATTGCTCGGCTAAGACTTTTGAAGTGTAAGGAAGCTTTGCATAAGCGCCTGGCTGAATATCTTCTACGGCTTGGCGCACGTCAAAATATTCTAGCTGGGTGCCTTGCAGCGGTTTGCGGTAGTTGTTGTTCATTGCGTACCTGCCTTTTGAATCGTTTTTTTAACTATGTGTTTTTGTAGACGTTCACACTGTGATTGCTGGCATAGTACACTGCCGAAAAGCCATTTCCCAAATCTTTTATATTTCATAAACTTAGGTATAAAAATACAGGTTTTAGAAATAATTTGTTACATTAACTTTGGTATATTTGCTCTAAATCTGCATTTTTTTAGAAAATCGAGCTAAATCCAGCTAATTCTTTAGTCTAAGACATTTGAAACACGCTCTCATTTGCTTCACCACTTTAGCCAAGGCGCTCAAAAGCGTGCTGCTGCTGGCTTTGATAACTCCGCACACTACTGACCGTCATTGCGTGTTTCACATGCCAGATCCTCCAGCGGATAAAAAGGAGGTGCAATACTCATTTAAAGTAAAAAATTGAAACATCTTGCTTAAATTGTCTCCCCTTTTGGGGATATCTTCTGTTTTTAAAACTTTTCAATAATAAGCTGAACAAAAAATTCATCAGAAAAACGCAATGACAATAATTGAATGGAAAAAGGTTTAAGGCATCAAAACAGCCTGCATGGAATACGCTTGCATACTCCCTCTGAAATCAAGTCATAAGCTTTAAACCTCAAAAACAGCCTACTTCAATACAACTAAAACGGCTGTCACTGCGTCATTTTATTTTGGAGGAAATCATGAATAAATTTAAAAACATGATTGGCTCAGCCGGTTTGCTGGGCTGTTTAGCCTTATATGCATGCGGTGACAGCAATCAAGAATCTGCAGCGCCTGTGATCCAAGAAGAAGACATTGATTCACCTGCTGTGATTTCGAATCCACCGCGGCTCAAGGCCAATGCCGCAGGTGAGCATGAATTAATTATTGCCTACAAAAACCAGCAATTGTTTGATCCTGAAACTGGAGAAAATGACTCGCTGCATCTGCGCGGCTATTTGACCAAGCCAGAACTATGGAACAGCAAAAATGCAGATAACAGCGTCAGCGATGTTTTAGTTGGGCCCCAAATCCGCGCCAAACAAGGCGAAAGCTTAAAAATCCACTTGGTCAATTATCTTCCGGAAGAATCAGCAGAAACCTGTCCAGAAAACATCAGCAATATCAACCAAGGCCACTGCTTCAATACCACCAATCTGCATACGCACGGACTGTGGGTCAGCCCGCAAGGCAACAGTGATAATGTCTTTTTAATGCTGAAACCCAATGAAGATATTCACTACGAATTTAAGATTGAACCGAACCATCCTGCCGGCACTTTTTGGTATCACTCGCATGTCCACGGCTCCACAGCGATCCAAGTGTCCAGCGGCATGGCTGGCCCTTTGATTATTGAGGGAGAGCGCAAACCCGCTATTGCGGATGGAAAGCTAAGGCAAAGCGGCGATTTTGATATTTTGTGGAAAAACCAAAGCAGCGGAAAATATGATCATGAAAAAATTCTGCTGTTCCAGCAAATCCAATACAGCGAAGACTGCAATGCCAAACTGACACCCAATGCGGACTCGCCATGCATTTATGCGCTGGAAGATTATTCAAAATTGGATATTCCAACGTCCTGGGCCACAGAAAACCGCTTTACCAGCATCAACGGCAAAATGCAGGGCGAAATCAAAGTCGATCAAAACCAGTATCACCGCTGGCGCATGATTCATGGCGGCATCCGCGATACTATTGGCCTGACCATCAAAGAGCTTCCAGATTCGCAAGCATTTACCGCCGAGCAAACCGTTGCAGCCTGCAGCAAATATCAAAGCAAAGCAATGGCAGCGCAATTTAAGGCATTAAAAACCCTGCCGCTTTATACAGTTGCACAAGATGGCCTCACCATGGGCCAAGTGCAAAAAAATGGCATTGAAATATTCCAGCCCGGCTACCGTTTTGACGCGATGCTGTCTTTTCCAAGTCTGAATAAATATTGTGTCTATGACGCCAAACTGAATTTGGAAGATGAAATTAATACCGCGCAATCCAACTCATTGCTGCGCAGCGCATCCGGTGAAAGCCTGAATACACAGCTGCTCGGCTGGGTTAATGTTCAGGCGACAAAGCTCCCAGAACAAACGCCTTATGCCTTTTTAGCCAGCCAAGCCGAACTCATTGGGCTGGCGCCTGAAATCGTCCAGCAAGTTGCAAAAGGCGATCTTTCTGCCTTTACAGCACATGCCAGCTTAATGACTTCAGATGTGGAAGATCAGCTAAAAGGCATGGTTAAGCAAATCACTAATTTTGACATTCTGTTTAATGCGGACGGCAGCGTCAAATTTGGCCTGCGCCATGAAGACAATGGCACACTGATTGGCTTTGGTGACGCATACCATGGTGAAGACCATACCAATCATACCTATGTCCGCAAACTGCCGATTGGCAAAACACAGGAATGGGAACTCAGCAGCAATTTGGCGAATCATCCGTTCCATATCCATGTAAACCCTTTTCAAATAGTGAAAATTTTGAATGCCGACGGTACGGATGTCAGCGCCATTGGCAGCTCAGATAAAGACAGTGCCGGCAATATCGATTCGCAGTACCATGGCCTAAAAGGCGTGTGGAAAGATACACTGCTGATCAAGCAGGGCTATAAAATTTTTGTGCGCAGCAAATATGAAAAATTTGAAGGCGACTTTGTGCTGCATTGCCATATTCTTGATCATGAAGATCAAGGCATGATGGAAACCGTGCGGATTTGCGGAGATAAATATGACTGCAATTCTGAGCCGCCCAGCCATCACGCCTCAATGGATATGGACATGAGCGCCAGTGATGTTTCTGCTGCCAGTGATTTATCAGCGCATAGCTATTAATCAGCACGCCTTGCCATTTCAATAAACCAAGCAGCAAGCCTATAGAGATATAGGCTTTTTGTTTGCCTATCTGCCGCGCTTGCTTCAAAATATCCGTATTCAAGATTGATAAAATTTATATAGAGGCTTGTCATGTCAACGTCGATGACATTTACATCTTTCACTTTAAATGGTGCAGATGCGCAAAAATTCCTGCAAGGGCAAGTGACTTTGCATGTGGAGCGCCTTGAAGAAAATCAGACGCGCTATACCGCCATTTGCGACTTAAAAGGCCGTATACACTTTGGATTGTGGCTAAGCAAACTGAACCCAGAAAGCTTTGTGATTGTGACGACTGCCGATCAAGCTGAAGAGTTTGCGAAACACATTAAAAAATTTGGCGCTTTTTCTAAAATGAAGCTTGAAGAAGCCGGCCAAGTTTATCCAACACTCAATGACGGTCAAACAGTTTTTGTTGCAGAGCCAACTGATGTTGCCGCTTGGGAAGTTCAAGCCATTCAATCGGGTCAAGCTTATATTGATCAAGCCATTGAACATGTATTCCAGCCGCAGGAAATGCGCCTGCATCAGCGCGAAGGTGTTCATTACGACAAAGGCTGTTACCTGGGTCAGGAAGTGATTGCGCGTTTATGGTTTAAAGCTAAACCGAAAGCTTGGCTGCATGCCATCTCAGGTACAGACGCTGCGCCTGCTCAAGGCGAACAGCTGCATGCTCAAGTACAAGTGGTGAATAGCGCTGCGACTGCAAATGGCTATGTGGCATTGGTTGTTGCCCGTCCAGATGCTTTGGCTGAGCTGGATGTAACCGTTTTAGATTTGCCAGAAGCATTGAATGGCGATGTCGCTAGACCGCAATAAGCCTTTAAAAACTTATAATGTTGTATCAATGAGCCTCTAAGATCAGGGGCTTTTTTTAAGACTAAATATTTTCAATACAGCTTGCATATTATTAATAAACCTGTATTTTTTTATAAAAACATCAACAACTAAGCATTATGAAAAAATTAACTATTTTAGCGCCAATCCTGAGTTCTCTACTTTTTTCTAGCTCACTAAGCTTTGCGGAAGATCTCGAAAAAATAAATCAAGTTGCTCAAAAATTTCCTAGAGAATTAAAGCCTGAATTTATTGATAAAACGCCAATTGAAGGTGTGTATGCCTTATCAAATTCCCGAGGGACATATTTGATGGATGATAAAGGCAAATATTTAATTAAAGGAAAAATTTTCAACATTAATAATCAATTAAATATTACAAATGACATTTATCAAAAACACTATGCAATAAATCCAAAGCAACTTCCGCTAAATCAAGCTTTTAAAGAAGTAAAAGGAAATGGAAAACATGTAATTTATGTTTTTGCAGATCCCGACTGCCCTGCTTGCCAAGCAACCCAAGTTCTTTTCGAAGAAATGGATAATATGACTATTTACACTTTTCCATTTGCATTAACTCACCTTCATCCAACCGCAATAACAACGGCAAAAAAAATCTGGTGCTCTAAAGATCCTTTAAAAGCGTGGAAAGATTATTTAATTGATGATAAAAAACCAAAACAGCAATCTACGGATTGCAGTAATCCCATTGATCAAAATATGGATTTGACGAAAAAACTTAATATTTCGATTACGCCAACCATTTTTAATTCACTAGGGCAGCGAATGGCGGGGCTTGAAACTGAAGAAGAGTTTGAAGAGTTTATTGCCCCTCGAAAAGTTCAATTAAACTAAAAATAAAGGGGGAACGTCGAATTCACAATCCCCCCTTACACATCTTAATATATCAAAACCCATGAAATAGCTTATTCATGTCCTTGCACAAATAGTCTTTAAATGAATAATCCCGCGCATGCTTGGCATCAAATTTAGCGCTCTGACCATCTTTTTCAAAAACGTACACACGGTCATCTTTACTCACCAAAAATGACCCGCCCAGCGCAACAAGCAAAGCATCAATCTTGTCTTCATGCGCGATGCTGTCATCTTGGTTAATTTTGTCATAGTTGCGCTTAATGCTTTTAATAAACATTGATCTGCTCTTTCATTTATTTCAGCGCTGATTTAAACAAAATTCAGAAAAAATGCAATCAACCCTGCAATAAAAAGTCAAAATTCATAATCAGCTCATTATTTGCAGTTAAATTCCAGTTAACCTGATGCAAACCTTCTTTCAAAACGCCGAAGAAGTCAGGCTATAAATTCGGAACATGAAATCTAGCCATTTCACGCAGATCCATCGTTTTTGACAGCCGTATATCTTGCTCTATGCACCGCTTGGAATATTTCACAAAAGGCATATTTACTTTCGTATAATTCCAACTATCATGAGAAATACGGTTTTACACAGGCACTACACAAACCCATAAATGGATTTATGTTGCTGTATTAGAAAGGTTTAAAAATGAAAAAAATTCTTTGCGCGGGTTTAATTGCACTATCATCTCAATTTGCAATGGCAGCGGATGCGCCTGCTGCAGGTATTGATCCTGAATTTGCCAAAATTGAAGCGATGGTTAAAGCCAACAATATGACCGGCGCTTATCAAGCTTTAGACAAACTGGCAAAACAAGGCAATCCGCAAGCGCTGTACAACCTAGCCTACTTAACGCAAACAGGCCAAGGCACAGCGAAAAATGATAAGAAAGCCCTTGAATTGTATGAACAGTCCGCAGCGAAAGGTTACCCAGTTGCCAACTATGTGCTCGGTAAAAACTACATTTCAGGCTCAATGGGCTTAAAAGCAGATACAGCCAAAGCAAAACAGTATTTAGAAAAAGCCTCTGCTCAGGGCTTTGATGATGCCAGCGTCGACTTGGCAGTACTATTATTCTCTGAAAATAAACCTGCATCCGATAAAGCTGGTTTGGCCAAACTTGATCCTTTAGTGAAAAAAGGCAACTATCAGGCCATTCATGCTAAAGCGCTGTATGACATCAGCACAGGCTTTAAAAACAAGGATGAGAAGCCCATTCAGCAAGGCTTAAGCAGCATTCAAGAATTAGCGAAAAAAGGCTATATTCCGGCATTAATGGCGGTAGGCAACATGTTTACCAATGGCAACATCATTCCGCAAAACCTGCCTGAAGCGCAAAAAATCTTTACGGCTTTAGCCAAAGAAAATGTGCCTCAAGCAAAAGAGTCTTTGGCAACAGTCAATAAAATGATTGCTGAACAAGCGAAGAGTCCCAAAGCTGCACCGAAAAAGAGCTAATTGAATCTTCAAACACTCAAAAGCCAAACTTAAGGTTTGGCTTTTTTATTGGGTTCTGTGTAAGCGCCTAAGCTCAAAATATACAATGTTTGGTAATGGCATCAATGTGCAATAAAATGCGCAGATTGTGTAAGTAAAACCCCCACAGCAATAAAGCCCAATGCCGTGCTCAGCACCAGCGGCGCCAAGGCTTTTTCACTTAATCCATAGTGCTGTGCAAAAATGCCAAAAGCGACAGGCATGGGCAGCACCGCCAATAATGTGCCGACAAACAGCATCTCAGGACTGACTTTCAGCAGCCAAAGCAGGCCAAAAATCACCAAAGGCATGACCATGACTTTTAGCCCGACCAATACAGCGCCCTGCATATTCATGCTGTTCAGTTTCATGCCAACCAAGCTGCCGCCAATAACAAACAAGGCCAATGGGGATGCCGTTTTGCCCAGCATTTCCAGCACTTGAGCCAGCCAAAGCGGCAGTTTAATTTGCAGCAGCACACAGCTGATCCCCACTAAAATGGCCAGAATGACCGGATTTTGCAGCAGGCGTTTCACTAAGCCAATCAACACTCCGCCCTGCAACGATATATCCTTGCCGCCCGCAGCCTGATGATGCAGCCCGCGTTCTGCCAAAACCAGCATCAGCGTCAAAATAATCAGATTTTCAATAATTAAGGTTAAGGACAAATAAACCGCAGAATGGCTCCCCAGCAGTAAAGTCAAAATTGCCGTGCCAATAAAGCCGGTATTGGACATAGACGCGCCCATCGCCAAAACACTGGCATGGCTCATAGGCTGACTGAACATTTTACGGCAGAGCCAGTACGTCAGTGCAAACAGCAGCAGAGAACCGCCGCCGTAACCAAGAAAATAGGCTGGATGCCAAATTTCCGCTAGATTCTTGCCTGCTAGCGCCTGAAGCAAAAAAGCAGGCAACGACACTTTCATCACAAATTGACTGAGCGGGTGAATATGGGCAGAAGCGACATAACCGCGCCGAACTGCCCAATATCCCAAAAACACAATAAAGCAAATGGGTAACAGCACAGTTGTGAGCACAGCATCATCCTTAAATTTCAGTAGGGTTCAACTTTAAATTCCTTAAGCTACAGGCATGACTGAATAAAAAATGCAGCACGCCTGCCCGGCTTAGGTATGAAAAGGTTTAAACAAATCACGCAAACCATGCGGCTGACAGCGTAAATACTGCGGGGCAATCGCAACGGTTTCTCCCAATTCAGCTGCAGCATGCCACGGCCAGCGCGGGTCATACAGCATAGCCCGAGCCAGTCCAATCGCATCGGCCTGTTCATATTGCAGTACACCTTCTGCTTGCAGCGCATCGGTAATTAAACCGACAGCAATAACGGGAATGTCCACAGCTTGCTTCACAGCTGCAGCAAAAGGCACTTGATAGCCTGCATGCAGATCAATTTTCTGCTCAACATGCAAACCGCCGCTAGACACATGAATATAGGCGGCACCTAATTGCTCCAAGGCTTTGGATAGGCCTGCAGTAGATTCCACATTCCAACTTTCAGCACTCTCAATCCAATCAGTTGCCGATAGGCGCACCCCAACAGGATAGCCCTCAGGCACGGCATCTTTCATGGCTTGGAATACTTCTAGCGTGAGGCGAATGCGGTTTTCAAAACTGCCGCCATATTCATCACTGCGCTGGTTGGACAATGGCGACATAAATTGATGCAGCAGATAGCCATGCGCGGCATGCAGTTCAATCAGTTCAAATCCTGCATCTACAGCGCGTTTAGCAGAGATTGCAAAGTCCGCAATAATCTTTTCAATTTCCGCTTTGTCCAGTGCGTGCGGGGCATGATCCTGCGGATTAAACGGTACATCACTGGCTGATACCGTCTGCCAGCCTTGCGCATGATCAGGCGCCAGTTGCCCGCGTCCATCCCAAGGCTTATCCGTGGACGCTTTACGGCCGGCATGCGCCAGCTGTATGCCAAAAGGCATTGGAGAAAGCGTCTTCACTTTAGCCAGCAGCGCTTTAATTTGCGCACGCTGCAAATCATTCCACAGCCCCAAATCGGCATAACTGATACGGCCTTCAGGCTGAACTGCAGTCGCCTCTACAATGCACAGCCCTGCACCTGACAAGGCATAATTTGCCCATTGCTGCTCATGCCAATAGCTGAGTTCGCCCTGTTCATTGGCGGAATATTGGCACATAGGGGCAATAACAATTTTATTGCCAAGCTGCAGTGACCCAAAATGGATCGGCTGAAATAATAACGACACCTGAAGTACTCCCTATATGGCCTGAACTGCTTGCAAAAAACCGTTTGAATACGCCACAAAACCTTAACTCAAACACGCTTATTACAGATGAATAATCATTTAATAAATAATGTATTAACTTAAACTCAGCCTAAATTGAGATCCTTATGCAAGCTGCCTCTGTGCAAGAGAACATCTTAAAATTTCATTTGGCTTGAGAAACAATAGCACTCCAAACAGGCGATTAAAACAGCAAGATTACAGCAATCAGCCAAATCATAACTTCGGCTTATAGATTGAACCTTAAAAGCAAAACAGGCTCCAAAGAGCCTGTTTTCAATATGCAAGATAAATATTTTATGATCTATCCTAAAATCGCTTTTTTTACTTTAAAACCTTAGAAAGTCACTTTTGAGCTCAGACCCAGCACCAAAGCATTGTCCACATTATTGGTCGCGCCTGGATTAACCACGTACTGCACGCTAGGACGGATCATCAGCCACTTGGTTGGATTGTGGCTGTAATTCAACTCAATATTGTATTCTGCGCTGGCATTAAATTGATCTTTGCCTTCTGCAAAACGTTCATTCACATGTACTCGGTTCACAGCGAGGCCAAGCATGTCATTTGGCAGACGGTTAGCCAAACCGATATATTTCACACCTACTTGCTGTGAATTATCAACTTTATTGGTTATGCGGTCATGCCATGTAAAGTTGGCAAAGCTGTGTAAACCGCGCTTGCCTTCGCCTGTAGATGTCAGCTGCTGCTCTACAGCCAGCCAGCCGGCAAAGGTCCGGTTTTTGCCATCCGCTGGATTCGCTACATCTTTTTGATTTTTTGCATCGTCGGCAGTGTTATACATACCGCCTACACGGTAACTGCCCGGCAAGCCATTCACAAAGGTTTTCGGCGTCCAGATCAGTTCTGCTGGAATGGTCACGCCATCAGCATTGTCTGTATCTAAATTCCAGCCGTGACGCTCTAAAGCATTTTCAGGGTTGAATTCATATACTCCGACTTGTGCAGCCAATTCTGGCGCTGCCTGATATTTAACTCGGCCGCCCCATTGCGATACTGGTGTGTTCATCCAGATATTGCCTTGCCATTTGCCCATTTGCGCGGCGCAAAATGCAGTGCTTTCAAAGTCGCAGGCCATGACATTAAAGTCCATACCCAAGCCTAAACGTCCTGCTTTTACACTGATGCCCTGTTCTTTAAAATTCTTTTCAATCGACAATTCAGACAAGCGTGTTTTTTGGTTGCCGCGTCCAAAATTGGCCTGTGTATTGGCCATTTGCGGTGCGGAAGGATCCTGCAGATCTTCCAAAGTTGTGCTTTGACCTTGACGCGCAGTCATCACCGCACGCACTGTTACACCATCCCAGCCCGCCAGTTTTTCCATATCCAGCGCTGTACCGAGCCAAAGCTGGCTTGCCACAGTAGCTGAGTGGCCTGAATCGCGTCCGCCATCCGCTAAATAAGCCGCATCAGCTGCAATATTCGCTTCAAATTTAACACCTTGCTGTGCCAATTCTCCGCGCTTGCCGTTCCAATCACCCAGCATATACCGGCCTTTGGTATCAAATGCCTGCTCTGCAGCTTGAGATTGGGTCATGGCGGCCATTAAAAATGCTGGCAATAAAGCTAGACTGAACTTGTTCATTGGTAAAACCTGAATATGATGACTTAACTGCTTTCAATTCAATACATTGAAACCTAATATATGAATAATTACATAATTATTAAAAGTTTAAATCTGCATTATTTTTATCATTTATTAAACTTTTAGTTATTATTCTTTCATTTTAAATAACTTTTATTTGGCATAAATAAATATAATTTTGAGCCTTATCATATTCTTAATTCTAATTTTAGCCTGAATTACAGCTCCAGCAATCGGCTTTTTAAATTTATGGATTGGCGCAGTCTGCCTGATACTTTTGTCTAATTAGGGCCAAATGCAGACTGCTACAGATTAAAAACTTGCAATCCACCCAGTTCAACCCGATATTAAGCGCATCCGCCACTGATTGTTCAACCCATGCCTGAATTACCTGAAGTCGAAACCACAAAAACCAGCCTGCTGCCTTTAGTAGATCAAAAAGTGCTGCGTGTTGAAGTTCGTCAGCCGAGCCTGCGCTGGCCTATACCAGCAGATATACAAAAGCTTTCAGGACAAAAGCTGCTGAAACTGACACGGCGCTCTAAATATATTTTGGCGGAATTTGAACAGAACACCATGCTTTGGCACTTGGGCATGTCTGGCAGTTTCAGACTGTGCGAATCGCATGATGAATTGCGCAAGCATGATCATCTGATTATTCAGTTTGAAGATATGGAACTGCGCTACCACGACCCGCGCCGTTTTGGCTGTATTTTGTGGCTGGATGCAGATTCTCAGATCAAACTGATTGATACTTTAGGGCCTGAGCCGCTGAGCGAGGCATTCAATGCCGAATATCTATTTGGCAGGTTTAAAACTAAAAATACAGCCATTAAAGTCGCTATGATGGACAATCATATTGTGGTGGGTGTCGGCAATATTTATGCAACTGAAAGCTTATTTAATTTAGGCATTCATCCTGCGCAGCCAGCATCCAGTTTGAGTTTTGATCAAGTTGAAAAAATGGTTATTGAAATCAAACGCATCTTAAAACAGGCGATTGATTTAGGCGGTTCAACTTTACGTGATTACAGCAATGCGATGGGCGAAAACGGCTATTTTCAGCAAACCCTCTTGGCCTATGGCCGTGCTGGTGAAATGTGCATCAATTGTGAAACGACTTTAGAAAATTTGAAGTTAGGTCAGCGCGCTAGTGTATTTTGCCCTGAATGCCAGCCTTTAAAAAAGGTTAAAATGCCCAGCAAGAAAACTCTCAAAGGAAGCAAAGCATGAAGTCTGCAATTGTCCGCCACATCTTGGTCAAAGACAAAGAACTGTGCGAACAGCTGAAAAAGAAAATCAAAGGCGGCGCTGACTTTGCCAAAATTGCTAAGCAACATTCGACATGCCCTTCGGGTAAAAAAGGCGGCGAGCTTGGCGACATTAAAAAAGGTCAGTTGGTTGGCCCAATTGATAAAGCGGTATTTACCCTGCCCGAACGTGAGTTGCATGGCCCGATCAAAAGCCAGTTTGGCTGGCATTTGTTAGAAATTAAATTTCGGATGGATTGATACTTCCATACAAATGCAGCAAATACTCAAACGCAGCCCTAAGCTGCGTTTTTCATTTCATACACCCATGCTGCTTTTTATTCACCGGATTCCAAATGAATCATGACCTGTACGCGCTGGTACTGCATGCCTTCAAAGCAGCCCAATGCTGTGCCAGTTTGTCGGTGCTAAAACAATAGCCTTCAACAAAAGGTGCATCTTGATCTAATACGATTGCAGGTAAGCCTTTATCTGCCCCCCAATTTAAAGTATGCACGACACCTTTGACTGTCGCCTTCTGCTATGTACCGCCAATATTTTCCAACCAATGTGCATTTTCACGGTTTGGACACAAGGTCCCATAGACAAATAAATCATTCATGCTATTTTGCAGCTTAAAAAATCAGCAGCTATCTTAGTGAGATTCTGCATGGATCTCTAGTCCTATTTATCGTTTTTATCGTTTTACTATTTTATTTCGGACAATAAAAACGGCACTCAAAAGTGCCGTTTTCACTGCTAAAGGATTAACCTTTACGTTTTAATTCATCACGAATTTCACGCAGCAAAGCGATATCTTCTGGTGTTGCTTCTGGAGCTGGCTCTGCTTCTTGTTTACGGCGCATTTTGTTCATCAGTTTCACTAACCAGAACACCACCCATGCCAATAGCAGGAAGTTAATCAGAATCGTTAGGAAGTTACCGTAAGCTAAAACATTCAGGCCAGCATCTTGCGCAGCTTTCAACGTTGTAATGTTATTTGGATTATCGCCAAGTACAGTGAACCAGTTTGAATAATCAACGTCACCGCCTAAAATCCATGAAATCAATGGCATTACAATATCTTTAACCATTGAATCAATAATCTTACCGAACGCGCCGCCGATGATGACACCGACCGCCAAGTCCATAACATTGCCTTTTACAGCAAATTCTTTAAATTCTTGAATAATACTCATGTCATCTCCAGAAACTTTTTTTTAAGCTTTATTTATGTGATGAAGTATACATTAATTTTATAGCTTCATTTCCACGTAATTTACTCGGAAATTCTCTGCTTTTATATATTGGTTTGCTAATTTTAAACAAAAAAATGCCATCAATAAATTGATGGCATTTTGAAATGGCGCTGCCCGCATGGGGCAACATCATTTTAAAAAATTATTTACCAGAACGGTTACGTTTACGTTCATTTTCAGTCAACCAGCGTTTACGGATACGGATTGACTTCGGTGTTACTTCAACTAATTCATCATCTTCAATGAATTCAAGCGCTTGTTCAAGCGTGTATTCTACAGCAGGAACAAGAGTCAACGCTTCGTCAGTACCAGATGCACGTACGTTTGTTAACTGTTTCGCTTTAGTTGGGTTAACTGTCATATCGTCTGAACGAGAGTTAATACCAATGATCATACCTTCGTAAACTTCTAACTGAGGTTTAGCGAATAGACGGCCGCGGTCTTGAAGTGTGAACAATGCATAGCCAAGGCAAGTACCTTGAACCATAGAGATCAACACACCGTTTTGACGCTTAGCAACAGTACCTTGTTTCATTGGACCGTAATGTGAGAAGCTTGAAGTCATGATCCCTGTACCAGAAGTCATGGTCAAGAATTCAGAACGGAAACCGATCAAGCCGCGTGAAGGAACAGTTGCTTCAATACGGATACGGCCTTTGCCGTCAACTTCCATATTGGTCATTTCGCCTTTACGGTGACCCATTTGTTCCATAACAGCGCCTTGGTGCTGTTCTTCAACGTCAAAAGTCACGTTTTCGTACGGTTCTTGCTTTTCGCCGTCAACTTCTTTCAAGATTACTTGTGGACGTGATACGCCCATTTCGAAGCCTTCGCGGCGCATGTTTTCAATCAGAACTGAAAGGTGAAGTTCACCACGGCCAGATACTTTGAAACGGTCTGGACTGTCAGTATCTTCAACACGAAGCGCTACGTTGTGGATCAATTCGCGGTCTAGACGTTCACGGATATTACGTGAAGTTACGAATTTACCTTCTTTACCAGCAAACGGTGAGTTGTTTACTTGGAAAGTCATCGTCACTGTAGGTTCGTCTACAGAAAGAGGAGGAAGCGCTTCAACTGCTTTCGGATCACAAATTGTGTCAGAAATATGCAATGCATCGATACCCGTTACGCAAACGATATCGCCTGCTTGAGCAGATTCAACATCAATACGTTCAAGACCGTGGTAACCCATGATTTTTAAGATACGGCCGTTACGTGTTTTGCCTTCTTTGTCGATCACAGTTACAGGTGTGTTCAACTTAACAGAACCGCGCTGGATACGGCCTACACCGATTACACCTACGAAGCTGTTATAGTCAAGTGAAGACACTTGCATTTGGAATGGACCATCAACGTCAACTGCTGGCGGTTCAACGATGTCTACGATTGTTTGGAACAATGGCGTCATATCGTCAGCAAGTTCTTCTGGAGAAGGACCAGCTACACCGCGAAGGCCTGAAGCGTAAACGATTGGGAAGTCTAACTGTTCGTCGGTACCGCCTAGGTTATCAAACAAGTCAAATACTTGGTCAATTACCCAATCAGGACGCGCACTTGGCTTGTCGACTTTGTTGATAATTACGATTGGCTTCAAACCGCGTGCGAACGCTTTTTGCGTTACGAAACGAGTTTGCGGCATTGGACCTTCTTGAGAATCGACAAGAAGAAGTACGCAGTCAACCATAGACATTACACGTTCAACTTCGCCACCGAAGTCGGCGTGTCCCGGGGTGTCCACGATGTTGATGCGGTATTCTGTATCCGTGCGGGCATCTGTCCATTTGATTGCAGTGTTTTTTGCAAGAATGGTAATACCACGTTCGCTTTCAATCGCGCCCGAATCCATCACACGTTCGATCTCGCCTGCGCGATCGCCAAGAGCACCTGATTGCTGTAAAAGTTTGTCTACAAGAGTAGTTTTACCATGGTCGACGTGCGCGATGATGGCAATGTTACGGAGAGTTTTAATATCTGACATGTGAATTCGATACGCCTAAAGTTTGAGGGCAAATTATACAGAAAAATCCTAAGTTTTTATAGTGACAGTTTATTGACAGTTACAAGTTTTTTTCTAAGCAGCCAGCAAACCTCTTATTTTATTGTTATTTATACATATTTTTTTTAATTTTTAGATTAGCGGTCACGCTTCCGCTGGAACGATTCTGCTAAAAAACAGCCGTTAAAGGCCTAATATCCAGTTTTTTCCATCAAATTCAGTTCTGATGTTTTAGCAGTAAACGAATCTAGATTTCGACAAATCTGTGTGCTTTTTTTACATTAATTTTTTACTTAAACTTAAAAGCTGGCGCAACTAATCTAATGATCAATCAAACTTCGCCATTTACATGCTCTCGCCGCAGGATGCTTTGTCTGAAACTTCACATTTGCATTCAATAGCGGCGCTATCTGTACATGCTATTGAATTAATGCCGAAAAGAAGGGTTCGCTTTATTCACTCCAAAATACGGAAATATCATATTTTCTTAGAAACTACACACATCTCATTTGCACCGCACATTTCTATGCGTACTGTGCCTTACTATTCAAAAATAAAAAAATGTGCATATATTGATTGATTTACCTGCATCCTCCATTAAGCTGAAAAAACTTTTTTATAATATATAAAACAATACAATATATAGATATTTCTTCTCAGGCCATCCTATTCGATCCAATATTTTCAGGTGAAATTTGACCTAGGGCAAACTCTTTTTCACGCTGTCCGGCGCTAATTAATTTTGTAAAGCTGTGTAATGCGATTAGAATAGCGCCACCTTGCCTTACTTTGCCTTGAAATGTCAGATTCAAATCAAACTCCCACCCAAAATGACCAGCTCGATCTTGTTTATGGACTGAATGACCGTCCAAAACCGCTTGTTGCTTTCCTTGCCGCATTCCAGCACCTTTTAGCCATCATCGTTCCAATTGTGACCCCTGGCTTATTGATCTGTTTAGCATTAGGCGTATCGAAAGAAGATACGAACATGATTCTATCCATGTCTTTAGTTATTTCAGGTATCGCAACCTTTTTACAATGCAAAAAGGTCGGCCCATTCGGCGCAGGCCTGCTGATTGTTCAAGGCACCAGCTTTAACTTTATTGGCCCAATTATTGGTATTGGTTCTGCAATGGTCGCTGCAGGCACACCTGTTGAATCCGTCATGGCGGCAATTTTCGGTGTTGTCATTGCCGGTTCATTTATTGAAATGGGTGTTTCACGCATTCTGCCGTGGATTAAAAAACTGATTACCCCTTTAGTGACAGGCATTGTTGTGCTGTTAATTGGCTTAACGCTGATTAAAGAAGGCCTGATCAGCATGGGCGGCGGTTATCAAGCTATGGGCGATAAAACCTTTGCCAATGCTGACAACCTCATTATGTCATGCACCGTTTTAGCATTAATTATTCTCTTAAACCGTGTGCGCATTACTTGGGTTAAAAGCTCAGCGATTCTCATCGCGCTTGTTGTAGGCTATGCCCTTGCCGGCTTTATGGGACACTTAAATTTCTCTGGCTTGAGCGATGCGCCGCTGGTGCAAATTCCAACCCCTATGCATTTTGGCTTGGACTTCTCTTGGAGCCTGTTCATCCCAATGGCGTTCATTTATCTTGTGACTTCTTTGGAAGCGATTGGCGATATTACTGCCACGTCTAAACTGTCAAATCAGCCTGTAGACGGCCCTGAGTGGATGAAGCGCATTAAAGGCGGCGTATTGGTGAATGGCGCAAACTCTTTGCTTGCAGGTTTATTCAATACGTTCCCAAGCTCCGTGTTTGCACAAAACAATGGCGTGATTCAATTAACCGGTGTCGCAAGCCGCTATGTCGGTATTTGGATTGCTGCGCTTTTGGTGATTCTAGGCCTATTGCCTGCCGTCGCGGGTGTCATTCAAGCTGTACCCCAAGCAGTTCTTGGCGGTGCTGTTATGGTGATGTTTGGCGCTGTAGCGGCTTCTGGCATTAACATCTTATCTGGCATTCATTTAGACCGCCGTGCGCTGCTGATTATTGCGATTTCATTAGCCTTGGGCTTGGGTGTTGCACAAGTGCCGCAAATCCTTGAGCATCTGCCTGAACTGTTCCGCAACATTTTCAGTTCTGGTGTAGCAACTGGCGGTATCGCAGCTCTATTATTAAATATCATCCTGCCTGAAACGAAAAAATAATTTCATTTCAGCCTGTACGGTGCCCAGCGTTGTCTGGGCTTCGTTTTTACTTAGGAGTAGTAAATTATGGATCCTAGAAGTGAAGTTATTCTTCGGCAGCAGGATTTTCTAAACGGTTCAGTGCTTTTCATTAATGCGCCTTGTGATGATCTTCAAGCGCAAATGTCTGCACAGGTCAATGCACAGTTTTGGACGTGGAATTATAACGAATACCTGTATCTGCAAAACCAAAAATCACAGGTTCATTTTGGCATTGATGTGCCGGAAACTGACTTTGAGCAGGCGGTCATTTTTGTTCCAAAATCAAAGGAACTGCTGAACTATGTTTTGCATAACGTTCTCAGCCGCTTAAAAGCAGGCTCTTCTGTTTTTTTAGTCGGCGAGAAAAAAGGCGGTGTAGAGCGTGCGGCCAAACAGCTGCAGCCCTATGGCAGCGCGATTAAACTCGACAGCGCGCGCCATTGCCAAATGTGGCAGCTGACCAGCAATACGTCTCCAGAACAAAGACCTGTTTCAAGCTGGATTCAAGAATATACAGTGAATACGCCAAATGGCGAGTTAAGCATCTGCGCGCTGCCGGGTGTATTCAGTCAAAATAAATTAGATGTTGGTACTGCAGTGTTGCTGCCTTATCTTTCACAAGTGACCTCAGGCAAGATTGCTGATTTTGGCTGCGGTGCAGGTGTCATTAGCGCTTATTTGGCTAAGCTGAATCCCAAAAACCGTATTTTTGCTCTAGATGTCGATGCCTTTGCTTTGGCCTCTACAAAATTCACTTTCGAGAAAAATAATCTTTTACCAGAACAGCTTGAGATTAAAGCAGTCAGCGGCATTGAAGATGCGCCGCTTTTCTTGCATGCCATAGTCAGCAATCCCCCATTCCATCAAGGCATACATACCGATTACAATGCCAGTGAAAATTTATGCAAGACCTCACGCCGTCATTTAAAATCTGGCGGTGAACTATGGATTGTTGCGAACCGTTTTTTAAATTATCCCGTATTAATTGAGCAAAGTTTTGGTCGGTACACAACAAAAACTGATCAGCAAGGCTTCAAAGTGCTCTTCGCCAGCACTCAAAAAAAATCTTAAGGAACAACGATGAGCGAAACCACTCAACCGGAGCACTTGCAGCGTAAGCTCGGTGCCCGCCATCTGAATATGATCGCAATCGGCGGTTCTATCGGTACAGGCCTCTTTTTGGCTTCAGGCGCAACGATTGCCAATGCAGGCCCTGGCGGCGCGTTATTGGCCTATTGCTTGATTGGCGTGATGATTTACTTCCTCATGACCAGCCTTGGTGAACTTGCAACACACAACCCGACTTCGGGCGCATTCTTCACCTACGGCACCAAGTATGTCGAAGGCGGATTCGGTTTTGCGCTGGGCTGGAACTACTGGTACAACTGGGCCATTACCGTTGCTTTTGAATTGGTTGCTGTACAGTTCATTATGAAGTTCTGGTTCCCAGACATTCCCGGCTTCTACTGGAGCGCGATCTTCCTTGCTGTCGTATTCGGCATCAATGCCTTAACCGTAAAAGGTTTTGGTGAAAGCGAATTCCTCTTCTCTCTCGTCAAAGTTTTGGCCATCATCATCTTCATTGTGATTGGTATCTTTATGATTTTCAAAATCATGATGACACCCGGTACCGAAGTTTTTGCGAACTGGAGCAAAGGCGAAGCGCCATTTGTTGGCGGTTTATCTGCACTAATTGGTGTAGCGATGATTGCCGGATTCTCCTTTCAGGGGACTGAAATGGTCGGTGTGGCGGCTGGTGAATCGAAAGATCCGCAAAAAACCATCCCTATCGCGATTAAACAGATTTTCTGGCGCATTCTTTTATTCTACGTGGTCTGTATTTTCATTATCGGCACATTGATTGCGTATGATGATCCGCGTCTCTTGCAAGCGGCATCCAGCGAAAATATCACGCTTTCTCCATTTACACTCTTGTATGAAAAAGCAGGTTTCGCCTTTGCTGCAGGTGTGATGAATGCCGTAATTTTGACTGCGATTTTATCTGCAGGCAACTCAGGCATGTATTCATCTACACGGATGCTGTTTGATATGGCCAAAAACGGCAGCGCGCCGAAAGCCTTCGCTAAACTTGATGGCCGCGGTGTACCAATGAATGCCCTGTATGCCACTACAGCCATTGCAGCGCTATGCTTCTTGACTACATTTATTGGTGAAGAACAAGTCTTTAACTGGCTGCTGAATATGTCAGGCATGTGCGGCTTTATCGTCTGGCTCGGTATTGCTGTGTCTCACTACCGTTTCCGCAAAGGCTATATCGCTCAAGGCAATAAATTGGAAGATCTTGCTTACCGTGCTAAATTCTTTCCTTTCGCGCCTTGGTTCGCCTTCATCCTGTGCGCCATTGTTGTGCTGGGACAGAACTATCAAGCAGTGCTTGCAGGCGATGTATTGGCGGTTGTATCAACCTACATCGGCATTTTCTTATTCCTGGTCATTTGGCTGGGCTATAAATGGAAATTCAAAACCAAATTGGTGCCTTACCAAGAGATGGATGTCCGCCCAATGAATGTAGACCGTGAACAATAATCTTTAACAGCAATTTTGATTGCTGCTTAGTACTTAAAAAACAGCCTTTGGGCTGTTTTTTTTAACTTTCTAAAACGATAAGACAGCCCTGCTATTCGGTAAATATTTTTAGCCATTCTTTATCTTTATTGTTTTCATTTATCTTTTGCCTCATTCCAAGTTTCAATTAGCTTTAGCATATTCAAAACACGCTCAGCTTTATACGCGCGCTCCGCTCTAATCAATGTAGTTTCAAAGCAAGACCACAGCGAATGCAAATGTGCTGCCTCAGCCTTGCAGAAGGCTATTTCAAGCAAAATGCACAGCGTCACCTTTTCAACAGTCTAAGTATTCCCCCCAATAAATCTATCAAAGGTGTTGGTAGATATGGGCACTGCTTAATACGAATATGCACTCTGGGTACAATATTTAAAATACAGACATAAAAAAAGCAGCCTTTCGGCTGCTTTTTTACATCAGTTCAATAATAAATTATTGAGCTGCTGCTTGACCTTCAACAACTACTGTACGGCTGCCAGAGATAGTCGCGAATACACGACGGTTCATAGCACGGCCTTCTTTAGTGTTGTTGTCAGCAATCGGTTGATCCCAAGCGAAACCTTGAGTAGACAAACGAGCTGGATCAACATTGTATTCATTTACAAGTGAAGATTTAACAGAGTTAGCACGAGCCAATGATAAACGTTCGTTCAATGCACGTGGACCAGTGTTGTCTGTGTGACCTTCGATGCGAGCAGTAGCGTTTGGATATTCAACTAACTTCTCAGCAACTTTAGCAATTTCTGGCTTGTATTGATCTTTGATGTTTGATTTGTTTGTATCAAAGAACACGCGAAGTTCCATGTTAAGGTCTTCAGTCAACTCTTGTGGAGCTGGAGCTACAGGAGCTGGAGCTACAGGAGCAACTTCAACTACAGGAGCAGCTGGCTTCAAGTGACCGCCAAGAACTACGTTAAGACCAGCAAGCGCTGTGTAGTTCCAGAAATCTTCGTCGATGTTGTAAGTAGCACGAGCTTCAGTACGTAGAGATAAAGCATCGTTTAAGCGCCAGAAAGCACCAAGACCTGCGTTACCCAAAGTACCTTCTTCTTTGTAGCCACGTGGAGCTGCACCAGCAACATCACGGCCTGCAAGAGAATCTAGGTCATATTTGTAGTGACCAGCACCTAACAATACGTAAGGCTTGATTTTGCTGTCGTAGTTTTTAGTGATCAAATCAGAAGTAGCATAGAAGTTACCGTTGATTTGAGTTTGTTTGTATTCGCCTTGGTTTGCGTCTGAATCACCTTTAACTTGGTTGTATTCAGCTTCGAAACCTAACCATGGAGTCAATTCAACACCAAGCGCTGCACCAACGAATAAATCGTCTTGAAGCTCTTGACCGCCATCAGTCAAGTTGCCGCGGCTGTTGTTGTGCTCAGAATCTTGGAAAGTGTAACCAACCATTAATGGAGTAACAGTTACGCCAGCGTTTGCAGCTGCAAGAGGAGCAGCTACCAGCATTGCTAAAGCAATACGACTCATTTTCATGGATTTATCCTCCAGAGATAAAAATTGTTGTTCAAGCTTAAGCCTAAATTTGGCTATCCTGAGATAGGCTTTCTAATACCCCAGTTTTTTTTTTAAGCTATTCACGCTGAATCATACAAACACTTTTTTATTTTTCCAAGTGCTTGATTAATCTAATCAAGTAAATTATTGACAAAATTACTTACAATTTCCGTTGTAATTCGGTAATTTTTTACTCAATTTATTTTTGTGAATGGCCTATTGTCACTTGCCTTTATTTTAGCAGTTTTCTCAAAATTTGAGTAATAAAATTAACTGCTTCACATCATAAAGCATAAAAACTATTTACTAATACCATAATTTTTATAAAAAAATATATAACAATAGGTTTCGACTATGTTTTTTCCAACTAAAAATGGCTTCACACTATTTGAACTTTTGGTCAGCATTGCCATCTTTGCAATTATCGCAGCAATCGCTATGCCCTATTTTCAGCAGCAAATGGCTCAGCAAGAAATTAAAACAACCATAGCAAAACTCATCAATGCCAATCAGGCCTCTAAAAATTTAGCGCTGCTGCACCATACCAATATTGTCATTTGCCCCAGTAAACTTCTTACACAATGTGAACCTGCACAGTGGAACAGCGGATTTATTGTCTTCACGGATTTTAATAAGAACCGTACGCTAGATGAAGATGAGAAGATCCTGCATAGCGAAGCATTAGATTTACAATATGGCACGCTCAATTGGAAAGGCACACTCAATATCCCCAGTATTACTTTTCTTGCGATCTCAGGTCTGCCAAACGGTTCAAATGGCGGGTTTTACTATTGTTCTACTACAGGACTGCCGCATCAGAAGCTCAATCTCAGCCGTATGGGGCATACCCGTCTAGAAAATATCAGCAGCTGTTAGAACTCCTGAGTCTTCAACAATTCCTCAGCAACGCTTTATTCCCGAGCTTTTTTCAATATACTGCTCGGGCGAGGATATTTTTTAATTAAAAAAATTGTGGAGAAAGGACAATGACCGACATCGTAATTGTAAATGGCGCACGTACCGCAATGGGCGGATTCCAAGGCAGTCTTGCAGGCTTAACCGCGCCTGAGCTTGGCGCAGCAGCGATTAAAGAAGCGATTTCACGCTCAGGCTTGCAGCCAGCCGATGTCGAAGAAGTGATTATGGGCTGCGTGCTGCCAGCCGGTTTAAAGCAAGGCCCAGCCCGCCAAGCAATGCGTCAGGCTGGCCTTCCTGATTCGACAGGCGCCGTCACTATTAACAAGCTTTGCGGTTCAGGCATGAAAGCCGTGATGCAAGCAGCAGATATGATTAAAGCGGGTTCTGCGCAGATCGCAGTTGCGGGCGGCATGGAGTCTATGACCAATGCGCCTTATGTACTGACTAAAGCGCGTGCTGGCTACCGTATGGGCCATGGCGACGTCAAAGACCACATGTTCTTGGATGGCCTTGAAGACGCAGAAACTGGCCGCCTGATGGGTTCTTTTGCACAAGATATGGCAATTGCTAAAGGCTATACCCGTGAACAAATGGACAACTTTGCAATCCGCTCTTTAAAACGCGCGCAAACTGCAATTACTGAAGGCTATTTTGCTGATGAAATTGTGCCCGTCACTGTTTCAAGCCGTAAAGGCAATGTGATTGTTGATAAAGATGAACAGCCGTTTAATGCCAACATCGACAAAATTCCAACTTTACGCCCTGCATTTGCCAAAGACGGTACGATTACCGCAGCCAACGCCAGCTCGATTTCTGATGGCGCATCTGCATTGGTTTTAACTTCTGCCGAAAATGCTGCAGCCAAAGGTTTAGCGCCTTTAGCGAAAATTGTGGCTTATGCATCAAACTCTCAGCATCCGTCAGAATTTACCATTGCTCCAGTGGGCGCGATTCAAAAAGTGTTAAATCAAACTGGCTGGGCTGCTTCCGATGTTGATCTTTGGGAAATCAATGAAGCTTTTGCCATGGTGACTATGTGCCCAATGGATGAGTTCAAATTGGATGCTGAAAAAGTCAATATCAATGGCGGCGCATGTGCATTAGGTCACCCAGTAGGTTCTACAGGTTCGCGTATTATTTTGACACTGATTCACGCGCTTAAACGCACTGGCGGCAAGCGCGGCATTGCAGCGCTCTGTATTGGCGGCGGTGAAGCTACTGCTGTAGCAATTGAAGTGCTTTAATGCTTTATAGCCTTCCTGAGTAAAGGCAGATTTAGGGGGATTTTTTACCCCCTTCTTATCAAAAAAAAGCATATTAAAATCCTCCTCATCGGGAGGATTTTTTTGCTTACATTTCTTTATAGATTGATCATTTAAAGTTAAGAAAAGCGTCCTAATATTTAAAGTTATACCTAACAAAAGTGGATGTTCGCTATGCAGCTGAATCATTATCTGAACTTTAAAGGCGATACTGAAGCCGCTTTCAACTTTTACAAATCCGTGTTTGGCGGAGAATTTTCTGCGCTGATGCGTTATAGCGATATGCCTGCTCAGGAAGGCGTTTCCCTGTCCGATGCAGATCAGCAAAAGATCATGCATATTTCCCTGCCGATCAACGAATTTACCGTGCTAATGGCCTCAGATGTCAGTGAACAATTCTGCGCGAAAACCAACCAACCCTTTGCCGTAGGTAACAATCACTATATTTCGATTAATTTAGAAAGCAGTGAACAGGCTCAAGCCAAAACACTGTTTGATGCGCTGTCCAAAGATGGCTCTATAGAAATGCCGCTGGAAAAAACCTTCTGGGGCGCATTATACGGCGCATTTACCGATCAATTTGGTATTAAATGGATGGTGAATTGCCAGCTGGAATAATTACCGAATTAAAAAACCTCATGAATCAATATTCTGAGGTTTTTTAAGCTACATTTTAATGTCTAATCTCTGTTCTAATATTTTTCGAACATTTTGTCCTGAGAATACCTCTGGAAATTGCTGCATCATACTGGGCACGACAGATTGTAAATACTGCTTTTGATGCGCCGACCAATGCGGAGGATAAATCTCATCATTTATACGCCAAAGCCGACGCTGCACATGCATGTCATAAAGATTCTGCTCTTTTCGCCCATTAATAGAACTTAGCTGTAAGGCATACCAATACAACTGTTCCCATCGATTATAACTCTCCACCAGCTCTAAACGCTGCAATAAGGAAATCGGCTCAGATAACACCACTAAATGTTCAAGTTCAACTATGCTCAAATGCTGACCTGTAAGCTTTCGCAGTTTTAGCAAGCGATTTAATGTTAATTTCTCATCAACAGATTGATAATATTCATTAAAATATTCAAAACCAATGTATTTTCTTTTCAAAGCAAGTTGCAAAATCGCCATGGATATCAGTGGATTATTCAAAGACTGAATCATTTGAAAAAACTCAGTCAATGATCCTTTCCGAATCATCCATTGATATGCTCTTAGACGGAGTTTCCTTTTTGATAAAGACTCAAATGGATGATCTTGAAAATATTGATCAAAATTAAAATTCTTTTGCCTTAAAGCAAAATCAGCATAGTCCATGACCGCCAAATATGGGCTATGCCACACCTCAATGAGATCATTTACGGTTAAGGCATCTTTTTTCCATAATTCATTAAACAGCTCGTATTGCACATCTTTTTGCTGAGAGTTTTTAAGAATAGAAAGCATCTGCTGATCTGAGCTAGTTTGTATTAGCTGATCGAGCCAATATTTTCGAACCAGCTGATCTTTAGAATGACGGCAAAGTAATATCAACTCTTTTTCATCTAACCATTCAAATTCCACCGCAAAAGTTAAAAGAGCGCGAGGAAGACGCCCCTGCTTTTGCGTTAGATTTTCGACTAAAAAAAGTTTGTTTTGCCCAATATTGTTCATAAGCAAATGAAATACTTTAGGATTGACACGCAGCCTCTTTTGCAACGCTGCTATTTCAAAAAAATTCTGTAGACACAGCTCAGAAAATTCTGGACGCTCCGACCAACGCTGCAGATGATCTACTGCTAATTTTTGATTGATTTGAACATAATCATTTAAGCGCCATAGCAAATGTGGAAATAATAAAGGATCAAAACACTCTCTTAAATCTTCCAAAATTTCTTGACGGAGATGACCGTCATAACTTCTTAAGCGAAATAATTTTTGTTCAAACTCAGATACGCTTGGATAAAAAGGACAATAATCGTAATCCAACTCGTTATTTATATAGTCCTCAGCCACAACAACAACTTCAGCATTATTTTCTGATTTTACTGTTTCAACTTTTTTGGGCGAAATTAGCTTTGCTAAAAATTTCCACATGAGTGATGGTGTTTCGTTTTTGATTTTTTATACTAATAGCATATTTAAAATCTCTGAATAAAAAAAATCCTCCGCTTGGGAGGATTTTTTCATCAAATGAAGGCTCAAGCACCCGTTTGATAATGCGCTTGCGGTACAGCAGTCGACGCTTGGTACGGGTTGGTAAAATCACCTAAACCTGCAGCGGCTTCCTGAATGTCTTTACCTTCTTTCACAACAAAAGAATCAAAGCCAGAGCGTTTCATGTAGTTCAATACATCTTTGAATACATCGCCAGTTGCACGCAGCTCACCTTGATAGCCTTGACGGCGTAACAGTGCTGCAAATGAATAGCCGCGGCCATCATTAAAACCGGCAAAATCAATAAAAATTGTATCTAATTGATCAAGCGGGAATGTATTCACTTCTGGAGATGCATCCACAGTAATGAATAAACCTTTTTTACCGGTCACTTGAGCAAGCTGATCCAGCTGTTCAACCGTTAATACCACATCGCCCTGCGGCAGCGCGCCATCTTCAGCAATAACTTGGTAAGTATTGTCTGCAACAGAGCCATCCTTAAAGAGGACTTGAAGTGCTGTATTAAGCATATGCACGCTCCTTAAATGGCTGAATGCCGACACGGCGGTAAGTTTCAATAAACTCTTCGCCTTCTGTACGCAAATCTAAATACGTATTTAAGATTTCTTCGATGATGTCTGGAACCACTTCTGCAGCAAATGATGGCCCTAAGATATCGCCAATTGATGCGTCATGGTCAGCGTTGCCGCCCAAAGTGATTTGGTAGAACTCAGCGCCTTTTTTATCCACACCCAAAATGCCGATGTTGCCGACATGGTGATGTCCGCAGGCATTCATACAGCCTGAGATATTCAGATCAATGTGGCCAAGGTTGTAGACCGTATCCAAATCGTCAAAACGGCGTGAAATCGCTTCAGAAATTGGAATAGATTTCGCATTGGCCAATGAACAGAAGTCACCGCCTGGGCAGCAGATAATGTCGGTAATGAAGCCGATATGCGCGCGGGCAAGGTTGTTCTTTTCAAGAATCTGCCACAATTCAAACAAGTCTTTTTGCGGAACATCCACCAAAGAAATGTTTTGTTCATGCGTTGTGCGCAATTCACCAAAAGTATATTTGTCTGCAAGGTCAGCAATCAGGTTCATTTCTTCAACCGTCATGTCGCCCGGCGCAACGCCAGCACGTTTCAATGAAATCGTAACGATGCGGTAACCTGAAACTTTATGCGCATTGGTGTTGATGTTGAACCATTGCTTGAACTTCGGCTCAGCCGCAAACTGTGCAGCAAAATCTTCATCAGCATAGTTTTGGTATGCAAATGGCGTGAAGTTGTCATCCATTTTTGCCAAAGTCGCCGCATCAATTTTTAAAGTCTTGATGGTATGCGCAAATTCTGCTTCGACTTTTTCTGCAAATACAGCTGGAGTCAAAGCTTTCACTAAAATTTTAATACGCGCTTTATATTTATTGTCACGGCGGCCGTGCAAGTTATACACACGAAGTACTGCTTCTAAGTAAGCAATCAAGTCTTCACGCGGCAAGAAGTCACGGATAAAGCTGCCGATCACTGGTGTACGGCCTAAACCGCCGCCCACTTTAATCTTATAGCCCATCTCGCCAGCTTCATTTTTCACGATATATACACCAATATCGTGGAATGACGTTGCTGCACGGTCAATTTCTTCAAGCGCTGATACAGCGATTTTAAATTTACGCGGCAGGAAAGCGAACTCAGGATGGAATGTAGACCATTGACGGATCAATTCACATGTCGGACGCGGGTCTGCAATTTCACCAGCAACCACACCTGCATATTGGTCCGTTGTGGTGTTGCGGATACAGTTGCCTGAAGTTTGGATCGCATGCATTTGCACAGATGCCAATTCTTGCAGCATGTCCGGCACATTTTCAAGTGCAGGCCAGTTAAACTGAATGTTTTGACGTGTAGAAACGTGCGCGTAACCGCGGTCAAAATCTTTTGCCAGCTCTGCAACTTTGCGCAGCTGTTTAGAGTTCATTAGACCGTAAGGTACTGCAATACGCAGCATCGGCGCATAGCGCTGAACATATAAACCATTTTGAAGGCGCAGCGGACGGTATTCATCTTCCGTCAATTTGCCTGCTAAATAACGTTCCGTTTGATCGCGGAACTGTGCAACACGTTCATTGACCAGTTGCTGGTCAAAATCAGTATATAAATACATGGCGTACAGCTAGTAATTTCTATTATAACGGTGCACAGCATAGCGAGATTTCATCTATCAAGAAAATGCGTTTTTTACATATTTCATAGCGGTTTTATTGATAAGCCTATGCAAATTTCACTGATATAACGCCTTACAGCCTGATTCATCTTACTTTTATCAATATTGATTTATTTATTCAGTCTTTAGCATTTATTTTCATAACAATAAAAGCCTGAACAGTACGGCTTCTTTTTCTTGCCATTTCACGCGATGCGGCCTCAGGCTCTGTACAATCCCATATCTATAAAGCATAGAACAGTCTGAAATGTTTTATAGGGCTGAAGCGAATCGCTTTGCCATATAAAAAGAACTCAGCTCAACTTACCACTGCCCTTGGCCCAGCGCCTGCCCCATAAAGTCATAACGCAGTTTAGATCGAGAAAATTTAATCGGGCAAGCCAGCTGCAGCTCTGAGTCAGAGCCAGATGCCTGCAACGGGACATCGACCAGCCATCCGCGCTCCTGCGCAAGTTGTGAATGCATCGCTTCTCCCAAACTCAATACAGGCTCGACGCAAACATCCGCCGCTTTAAACAAAGCATTCCAAAATGCAAAATCCTGCGTGCGGATTTTATCCTGTATCGCCTGCTTCACCGCCTGCCGGTCATTTTCCGCAAAGGATGCGCCTTTTTCCGCGACGATTGGCAACTCTAAAATCTGCGCCAATCCAAGCATGAACTGCGGTTCTAAACTGCCAATCGATAAGTAACGGCCATCGCACGTTTCATAATAGTCATAAAATGTGCCGCCATTTAAATGTGACTGTTCAGGCTGCTGCGCCACCTTGCCGGCAATCTCCGCCGCCGCGGCCATGTTGTTTAAAGCCACCGCGCAATCTGTCATTGAAATGTCAATATATTGGCCTAGACTGCTTTGTGAACGTTCAATGACTGCGCTGAGGATAGCAATAACAGCATGCAGTGAACCGCCAGCCACATCGGCGATTTGAATGCCCAGCGGCGGCGGCCCCCCGTGCTGACGGCCGCTGTGTCCAACAATGCCGGAAAGCGCCAGATAGTTAATATCATGGCCTGCACGGTCTTTATAGCTGCCGGTCTGACCATAGCCTGTGATTGAACAGTAAATTAACTGTGGATGAATTTCTGCAAGGCTTTGATAATCCAAGCCTAAACGCTGCATCACGTCGGGCCTGAATTGTTCTACGACAATGTCATATTCGGTAATTTTAGATTTAAGCAAGGCGATGCTGTCAGGATTTTTTAAATCCAGCGCGATAGACTGCTTATTGCGGTTGAGATAATTATGTGAAGACGCCTGCCCATTTGAATACGGCGGCATTAAGCGCACTAAATCCGGCCGCACAGGAGATTCGATATGTACGACTTCAGCCCCCATATCCGCCAAATATAACGTTGCGAATGGCCCAGGCAGCAGCGTGGAAAAATCAAGGACTTTTAGTCCTTTCAGCGGGTAATTCATCGGAGCTTTTACTCTATTTATATTGCATTTTTAGGCATATTAGAAATATAAAACTACTAAAACAATGTCATGTTCAGCCATTTACCTTGATAGTTTCGGCAATTTAACATGTAAAAATGGTTAAAGTACTGTTGTAAATTGCCATGATTACATTTTTTAGCGTCATTTAGGTCAAGCATTAGTGAACATTAAAGAGACTGAAGGAATTAACATGAGTCGCGATACGATCAGTATCCATTTCGTCAACGCAGCCTTATCAGGCGTCAAGCGTCTGGGCATGGATGTCGAAACTTTATTGTCTCACGTCGGTATTGAGGCAGAATTGCTGCGTCAGCCTAAAGCGCGCATATCACCAGAACAGTACACCCGCTTCATTAAAATGCTGTGGATGGTGACACAGGACGAACACGTCGGCTTTGATATTCAGCCGCGCCGTTTGGGCACTTTTGCCATTATGTGCCAATTGATTATTCATGCAAAAACTTTAGGTGAAGCGCTCGAGCTTTCATCACAATTCTATAAATTATTTGGTGATGAATGGTCGGTGTCACTGGAGCGCGATAAGCACGAAGCGCGCTTAGTTCCGCTGATTCCAAAATCAATGGACCCCGATCATTTTATAACTGAAAGCATGCTGATGATTTGGCATGGTTTGGCGTCTTGGCTGATTGAACGCCGCCTGCCTTTAGAGCGTGTGCATTTTGGCTATAGCCGCCCAGAACATGCCGATGAATACGATGCGCTGTTCTTTGCACCCGTGATGCAGTTTGATGCGCCGCGTACAGAAATCACCTTTGCTGCCGATTATCTGGATCTGCCAATCCGTCAAAATGAAGAATCATTAGAAGAGTTCTTAAAAGCTGCGCCTGCACAGCTGCTGGTGAAATTCAAAAATACCAACTCGTTAACTTCGCGTATTCGTGAAGTATTAAAGAGCCAAATTGGCGAAGAAATGCCGACGCTGAACGATGTTGCATCGATGCTGTATCTATCGCCGCAAACATTGCGCCGCCGCTTGGCTGCTGAAGGCAAGAGCTATCAAGGTGTGAAAGACGCCTTGCGCCGTGATGCTGCAATCCATCTATTGCTGAACCCTGAGCTGACTTTGGAAGATGTCGCGCAGCAAGTCGGCTTCAGTGAGACCAGTACGTTCCACCGCGCATTTAAGAAATGGACAGGTGTAACCCCAGGCTTATACCGCCAGCTGCACGGCTATCACTAAGTATTCAGCAGTCTTAAAAAAGCGCCTTTTTAGGTGCTTTTTTATTTTTGCAATAAGGACTGATTGCTTTGCCCGATCCTTAAGTGCTCAAGTTGAATTGTATTGAATGGCTTGCTCAGCTGTTCACCCGCAAGATTCAATTTTCCAGCTGTATTCCTTCACGTTATTGTTCTTCATCTCAAACATAGCATATGGCAAAAAAACTCATCTGACCTGACCCGTTCTCGTCATTGCACTTCATTGATTAATCATTACACTCAAATGCACATAACAATATTTAATGCAAAATTTAATGCAGAAATGAAGGGATAAAATATGAGTGAGGCTTACATCATTGATGCCATCCGCACACCGCGCGGCAAAGGGAAAAAAGACGGTTCACTGCATGCAGTCAAACCGATCAGCTTGCTGACGGGTTTGTTAAACGAACTGAAAGACCGCCATCAATTTGATACCTCGGCAGTCGATGACATTGTTTTAGGCTGTGTGACTCCAATTGGCGACCAAGGTGCGGATATTGCCAAAACTGCAGCTATTGCAGCCGGCTGGGACAATGATGTGGCTGGTGTTCAGATCAACCGTTTCTGCGCATCTGGATTAGAAGCGGTAAATATGGCCGCGCAAAAAGTCCGCTCAGGCTGGGAAGACCTAGTCGTTGCAGGCGGTGTAGAATCCATGTCGCGCGTGCCGATGGGTTCGGATGGCGGCCCGTGGGCGCTGGACCCTGAAACCAATATGGCCTGCGACTTTATACCGCAAGGCATTGGAGCAGATTTAATTGCCACTATTGACGGTTACAGCCGAGCAGATGTCGATGCCTTTGCTGCTAACTCACAGCAAAAAGCGGCGGCGGCTCAAGCCAATGGCTACTTCGATAAATCTGTCGTGCCCGTTAAAGACAAAGCAGGCGTGACCATTTTAGCCCAAGATGAATTTATTAAACCGACCACCACTGCTGAAGGCTTAGGCAAACTCAACCCAAGTTTTGCCATGATGGGGCAAATGGGCTTTGATGCGATTGCACTGCAAAAATACCCAGAAGTTGGCGCGGTGAACCACGTACACCATGCAGGCAACTCATCCGGTATTGTCGATGGCGCAGCCGTGGTTTTGCTGGCATCTGAAAAAGCAGTAAAAGAACAAGGCTTGAAACCGCGCGCCAAAGTTCTAGCGACAGCACTGGTGGGCGCAGACCCTACCATTATGCTGACCGGCCCTACACCTGCCGCGCGTAAAGCCTTAGCCAAAGCTGGCTTAAGCATTGAAGATATTGACCTATTTGAAGTGAATGAAGCCTTTGCTGCTGTGGTGATGCGATTCATTACAGAACTTAAAGTTGACCCTGCCAAAGTCAATGTAAATGGCGGCTCAATTGCTTTAGGACATCCGCTGGGTGCAACAGGGGCAATGATTTTAGGCACGCTTTTGGATGAACTGGAGCGCAAAGGCAAAAAACGCGGTTTAGCGACTTTGTGTGTGGGCGGCGGCATGGGCATTGCCACCATTATTGAGCTGGTTTAATTCAGCTCATCATACATAACGTGATACACGGTAAGTGTCATCCACAACCTGAAAAAAAACTTGGAAATAATGTTTCTGCGAATTTTTAGAAAAAAGGCATCGTTTGACAGGTTTTGTGGATGACAAATGGTTTTGCCTACTTTTGCCGAAACAAAAGTAGGGCGAACCGAAGGTTTAACCTGAAATTAAATAAATTTGGAAAGACTCCGTAGTGATCATGCATTTAAAAACACTAGAAGAGTCATAAAAATATTTGGATAAATTTATGAGCGCAATTCAATTTGAAAAAAATGCCGACAATATCGTCATCCTCACACTGGATTCTCCAAACCAGTCTGCCAACACCATGAATGCAGACTTTCGCACTGCCCTAAGCGAAACCGTAGAAAAACTGCAAGCTGATGAAAACATTGAAGGGATTATTTTCCGTTCCGCAAAAAAGACTTTCTTTGCTGGCGGTGATTTAGATGAGCTGATTCAAGCCACACCAGAGCATGCCACTGAATTCTTCAATATGATTGAAGATATGAAAGCCAAGTTGCGCTACATCGAAACCCGCGGCATTCCTGTTGCTGCAGCACTGAATGGCACCGCTTTAGGCGGCGGCTGGGAACTGGCTCTAGGCTGTCATTACCGTGTTGCACTCAATGATCCTAAAGCGAAGTTTGGCTTGCCAGAAGTCACTTTAGGCTTACTGCCAGGCGGTGGCGGTATTGTACGTATGGTCCGTTTATTGGGTCTGCAAAATGCCTTTCCGTTATTAATCGAAGGCAAGCAATTGGGTGTCGAAAAAGCCAAATCACTCGGGCTGATTCATGATACTGCAGATAGCCTTGAAGAATTGATGGATAAAGCCATGGCTTGGGTCAAAGCCAATCCAAAGTCACAGCAGCCTTTTGATGTGAAAGGCTACAAAATTCCGGGCGGTACACCATCTACGCCTGCCGTGGCGCAAATGCTTGCGATTGCCCCTGCCATGCTGCGCGATAAAACCAAAGGCTGTTATCCTGCACCTGAAGCAATTATGGCTGCTGCAGTTGAAGGCGCACAGGTTGATGTCGATACGGCACTGACCATCGAATCACGCTATTTTACCTACCTTGCGACCGGCCAAATTTCTAAAAACATGATTGGCACCTTCTGGCATGGTTTAAATGCCATTAAATCTGGCGCCAGCCGTCCAAAAGGCGCAGCCAAATGGAAAGCCAGCAAAGTCGGCATTTTAGGTGCAGGCATGATGGGTGCAGGCATTGCTTATGCCACAGCATCTAAAGGCATTGCAGTTGTACTCAAAGATGTTTCTGTAGAAGCTGCTGAAAAAGGCAAAGCCTATAGCCAAAAACTGCTGGATAAAAAAGTATCTCAAGGCCGTTTAAGTGCAGAAAAACGTGATCAAGTCTTAGGTCTGATTCATGCCACTGCAAATGCTGCCGATTTACAAGGCTGTGATCTGATCATTGAAGCCGTATTTGAAAATCAGGATTTGAAAGCCAAAGTGACTCAAGAAGCTGAGCCTTATTTAAGCGCTGAAGGTATTTTTGCATCCAATACCTCAACCTTGCCAATTTCAGGCTTGGCCAATGCCTCAAAAGATCAAGCAAAATTTATCGGTCTGCACTTCTTTAGTCCTGTCGACAAAATGCAACTGGTCGAAATCATTAAAGGTAAAAACACCTCTGCAGACACTTTGGCCAAAGCCTTTGACTTTGTGCAGCAAATTGGCAAAACACCAATTGTGGTGAATGACAGCCGCGGTTTCTTCACCAGCCGTGTATTTGGCACTTTTGTACAGGAAGGCTTGCGCCTATTGTCTGAAGGTGTACACCCCGCCCGTATTGAAATGGCGGCGCTCAAAGCAGGCATGCCTGTTGGCCCATTGGCGATTCAAGATGAAGTCTCTCTGACCCTTTCTGAGCATGTTGCAAATGAAACACGTAAAGCGTTGCAAGCTGAAGGCAAAGACCTGCCTCGTTCAGGTGTAGATGAGGTCATTCAGACCATGATTCATGAATTCGGCCGTAAAGGCAAAGCCGCAGGCGCAGGCTTCTATGACTATCCAGAAGGCGGGAAAAAGCATTTATGGGCAGGCTTAAGCAAATGGCAAAAAGACAATACTATCTCTGAGCAGGAAATGATTGACCGCTTCCTGTTTGTGCAGTCACTGGACACCTTGCGCTGCTTAGAGGAAGGCGTTTTAGAATCAACTGTGGACGGCAATGTCGGCTCAATTTTCGGTATTGGTTTTGCGCCATGGACTGGCGGCGCGCTGCAATACTTAAATCAGTTCGGTTTAGAAAAAGCATTACTGCGTGCAAATACCTTGGAAGCAAAATACGGCGACCGCTTTAAAGCACCCCAATTGCTCAAAGACAAAGCGGCGAAAGGCGAATTGATCTAAGCTTTCTATTAAATTTCAAAAAAGGAGCCTCGCGCTCCTTTTTTGTTTGATAAATCTCGGCTAATAGCAGCTCAGTTGAAGGGTCATCCATCACACAAAAACAGCATAAATTGACCTTAGCCATTTTGCCTAACAGGAAAGCCTGTAAATGCTTTGAGTTCTTTTAAAATAAACATACTTTGCATTTCTTTAATGCCCGGCAAGCGCCGAATGACAGACATAGAAAACTCAGCATAGGTGTCCAAATCTGGCGAAACCACCTGCAGTAAAAAATCGGCATCCCCGCCCACGCTATAACACGCCACCACATTGTCCAGCTCTGCGACTTTTTCTTCAAATTTGCGCGCTTCAGCTTCGCTGTGACTGTCAATACTGACACGGATAAAGACCATCACGCCTAAACCTAATTTTTTGCGGTCAAGCAAAACCCCATAGCCGCGGATGACGCCTGTATCTTCCAGCCGTTTCACTCTGCGCCAGCAGGGAGATGCAGACATGCCAATTTGCTCGGCAAGCTGCTGATTGGTGGTGCGCGAATCCTGCTGCAACCTATTCAGAATTTTTTCATCACTGCGGTCTATTTTTATCATTTGGGTATATTTATTCCTTTTATAAAGCTTTTATTTGTTTTTATACCCTAATTTTAAATTAATTAGAAATAAATAGAGCAAATCGTCCTTCAACAATGTTCAACACTATTGGCACAGTATCTATGGACAAAAATGATGAATGAATCCGCTTTACTCAGCAGCTATGCCATAACGCTGGCCGCAGCCGCGCTGATTCCTGGACCTGGAATGACTGGCCTGATGTTTAAAACTTTAAATCAAAATAGCCGAAAGGGTTTCAAAATGCTGGCGGGCTTAATCACGGGGGATTTAATTTTTCTGAGCATTGCGCTTTGGGGCTTGAGCTGGATTGGAACGGTTTTTAACGGATTATTCAGCCATCTGCTGATCGCAATCTGCAGTCTGTATCTTTTATATTTAGCCTATACACTTTGGCGCATGCCTGCATTGCAGGCGCACAATTCAGCACAGCCTGAATCGGCTGCAGACTATGTTGATGGTTTGCTGCTCACACTGAGCAACCCCAAAACCATTTCATTTTATTTAGCGCTGCTGCCCGCGATTTTAGGCACAACTCAACTTGAGCTGCATCTGTTACTGCTGATTCCCGCCATTACGCTGCTGACCTTATTGGCTGCAGGAAGCCTGTATATTGCAGGCGCAGCGCAAATGCAGCGCTGGGCGCATCACCCTTTCATTCAACGCGCTTTATTAAAAGGCACAGCACTCATTATTACTGCTTTTGCCTTCAGTATGATTTACCCAGAAATACAGCCCCTGCTTATGCGCTATTCAACTGGGCAATAAAAGCTTAAATAAAACATGCCTTTCAGATAAATTGAAACTTATCCTCAAATTCTATGTTATAAAGTAACAAATTTTTGAATTCTTTTTATTCGATTAGGTATGCTGCTATGACAGATGAAAACTCTCCTGAAAAATCACCTTGGGGCTGGAAAGGGCTCATTATTTTCTGCATTTTAAGCGCATTGTTTATGGGCTTTTTCTGGCTGGCGGTCAGCAATGAGCCAGACTACATGCCAAGCCAGCAAAAGAAAGACAACACTCAGCAGCATGCATTTAAAAATGCGCCTGCAATGTCTCAAGAGCAGCTGGCAGAAGCGCAGCAGCAAAAAGAAGCACGAGATACGGCTCAGAATTCGACTGCCGCAGACATGAATATGTCTGAAGAAGAGCATGCGCAGATGAATACGATGCCGCATGATGCTGCATCAGAACCCGCTCACGGACACTGATCTGCTGCAATAAAAAAGCGCTGAATACTCAGCGCTTTTTTATTGCGCTAAAACTGCATCTGCATATCAATATGAGGGATTCCGCAATCCAAGTATTCTTCGCCTTGCGCACTAAAGCCCAGCCCTGAATAAAACTGTACTGCATGCACCTGCGATGACAGTTTTACAAATTTACGGCCCTCTGCACGGGCTTGTAAAATCACCGCTTCCATCAGCAATTTGCCAATGCCTTTGCCACGATAAGCTTTCAGCACCGCGACTCGGCCTATGCTGTTGCTGTTCAGCAGGCGGGCTGTCGCTATCGGCTGTTCATGATCATAGACCATGAAATGCTGCGATACGGAATCTTCTGCATCCCACTCGTCTTCTGGAGCAATCTGCTGCTCCTGAATAAACACCTGTTCACGAACCCGTTTGGCATCTTGCTCCAATTGCGCCCAGCGGCCTGAATGAATTTGAAACTGCGGCATATTTTTTCCCATCAGCACTTGCTGCCTATGCCCTGCTGATCCCATTGATCATTCAGCAGCAGTTCTAAAGAGTGCTTCTGAATGCCATACATCTCTTTCAATGCCTGAATCTGCGTTAAAACAGCGCTATCTGGCTGGGTATAATCCTTCCGTTTCACGGCCAAAATCATTTTATTTTTACTGGTGTGCTCCAGTGCTACAAATTCAAAGACTTTGGTTTCATAGCCATAGGCTTTGAGCAATAATGCGCGGATGGTATCGGTCAGCATTTCGGCCTGCTGCCCCGCATGAATGCCAAATTGCAGCATAGGAGACAATACTTTCGGGCTTTGCAGCTGCGGGCGCAATTCTTTGTGGCAGCACGGCGCGCACATAATCATCTGCGCATTCAGCCGAATGCCAGTATGAATGGCAAAGTCAGTCGCCACATCACAGGCATGCAAAGCAATCATCACATCCAGCTGTTCAGGCGCATAGGTACGCACATCACCTTGGAAGAAATCCAGCTGGCTGAAATTTGACTGCGCCGCAACGCCTTGGCAAAACTCCACCATCTTAGGATTCAATTCAACCCCAGTCACAAAAGGCGCCTGCTGATGTTTGGCCAAATAGTCATAGAGTGCGAAGGTCAAATAACCTTTGCCTGAACCGAAGTCCACCACATGCAATGGCTGATCTGCTTTTCTAATCTGTTCCAACGCGCCCGCGCAGATTTCGACAAATTTGTTGATCTGCTTCCATTTCCGCGCCATGCTCGGAATAATCTGCGACTTCGCATCGGTAATGCCTAAAGGCTGTAAAAACAGGCTGTCCTGATCGACATATCGCTGTTTCGTGCGGTCATGCCCCTGTTCTGTATTTGCTTTGACAACTGATGCATTTTTACTGACGGTCAGCATGGCTTTTTTCTTGTTCTTTTTGAGCTGCAGCTCTTCTTGAACTGTAAATAGATTGGCTTGCTTGCACTCGGCCAGTAAAGTTCTTGCCTGCTCATAGGCAGCCGCTAAAGGATAGTTTTTAGTAACATCCTGCGTTTTATAGCGGTACAGCACCGACAGCATTTTTTCATTCTGCAGCGTAATGACCCGTAAAGTCATTTTTTCCAATTGTTCTAATTCACCTTTATACTGGCTCAGAATCATGCGCTCAAACTGCTGTGAATCAACGGCTTGCTGAAACGCATCTAAAAATTGCTGTTCCTGTGGAAATAAAGAAGCCGAGGCGGACATAATAGAAACCTGAAAAGAATTGCATCTAAAGTTTAAAGCGTCTTACGCTAAAAGCAAAATTCAATTACTATACATTTGTATATTTTATTCGAGCGCACTTAAATGACCGACACCGCTCCGCTTGTTCCAGACTATGACCCGCTTGAAGAACGCATCAATTTTATCAGTCATGGCGCAGGCGCTTTGCTGTCAATTGCTGCGGGTATTTTATTGATTATAAAAGGGTCTTATCTTCCTGCTGGTCAATGGTTTGGCCTATGGGTCTACGCGCTCAGTATGGTTATGCTGTTTTCAGCATCAACGCTTTACCATATGGCGACCACTGCTGACCGGCGTTATTTTTATAAAAAACTCGACCATACCGCCATTTATTATTTGATCGCCGGCACCTACACGCCTTTTCTTGCGATTGCCATTCCAACCGCTAAAGCGCATTACTTATTGATTGCTTTATGGGTGATTGCGATCATTGGTACATTATTCAAGTTAATATTCATTAACTCTTTCCAGAAAATATCTTTAGTCGCATATTTGCTGATGGGATGGCTTGCCCTGCTTGTAATTGACGATATGCAACGTTTTCTGTCTGCTCAAGCTTTAACCTTTTTAATCATTGGCGGACTGGCATACACAATTGGCGCATTGTTTTATGCATTAAAAAGAGTAAGATATACTCACGCTATCTGGCATATTTTTGTATTGATAGGTGCGGGATCACATTTCTTGTCCATCTATCTTTACGTGATTTAATCATCTCATTCTTCATTTCAGTGACCCTGAGCGAGTCGAATTGGGAAGATTGCTGTTGTTTTTTTAAGAAATTACGCCTTTTTTAAAAAGATTGCGCTTTTAAAACTAAGCTTTTTTTATTTTTAGTAAGTGTAAGGTCAATCATGGCGTCAACAAATACCGCTGCAGCTCAAGAGCCGGCAGCCAATTCAAAATTCCGCGTACTTACAGCTAGTCTTGTAGGTACGACTATCGAATTCTTCGATTTCTATATCTATGCCACTGCGGCTGTCATTATTTTCCCTTACTTGTTCTTCCCTGCAAGTACAGATCCAATGACCGCAACCATTCAGTCTTTGGCAACATTTGCAATCGCGTTTATCGCACGCCCAATTGGCGCTGCGCTGTTTGGACACTTAGGTGACCGCATTGGGCGTAAAGCCACCTTGGTTGCAGCTCTGCTCACCATGGGACTTTCTACTGTCGCAATTGGCTTACTGCCTACCTACGGTCAAATTGGCATCATAGCACCATTGCTATTAGCACTGTGCCGCTTGGGTCAAGGTTTAGGTTTAGGCGGCGAATGGTCTGGTGCAGTTTTACTGGCCACTGAAAATGCGCCTGAAGGCAAACGTGCTTGGTACGGCATGTTCCCTCAGCTGGGTGCACCTATCGGCTTCATTTTAGCAACGGGTTCATTCTTAACGCTTGGCCACTTCATGACTGAAGAAGCATTCATGCAATGGGGCTGGCGTATTCCGTTCATCTCAAGTGCATTGCTTGTAATCATGGGCTTATGGATTCGCTTAAAGCTTCACGAAACACCTGCATTCCAAAACGTTTTAAACAAACAAAAAGAAGTAGATGTGCCGTTCGTTCAAGTATTCAAAAAGCATTCCAAAATGCTGGTATTGGGTACTATTGCAGCCATCTGTACATTCGTCGTGTTCTACCTAACGACTGTATTTGCATTGCAATGGGGTACAAAAAAACTAGGCTACTCTCGTGAACAGTTCTTGCAGTTACAGCTTGTAGCGACACTGTGTTTTGCAGCCTTTATTCCTTTGTCTGCAATCCTTGCAGAGAAGTTTGGCCGTAAAGCAACCTCTATTGGCGTATGTGTAGTTTCTGCGATTTTTGGTCTGTTCTTTGCCGACATGCTTGAATCTGGCAACACGCTTATCGTGTTCCTGTTCTTATGTATTGGCCTTGCAATCATGGGTTTAACCTATGGCCCAATCGGTACTGTGTTGTCAGAAATTTTCCCAACATCTGTACGCTATACAGGTTCAGCTTTGACATTTAACATGGCTGGTATCTTTGGCGCTTCATTTGCACCGCTTATTGCAACAAAACTTGCTACAGAATATGGCTTATCTGCCGTAGGTTACTACCTCACTGCTGCTTCTATTCTTTCATTGATCGCATTCCTACTGATCCGTGAAACGAAAAATGATGATGTAAACAACCAAATCTAAGATCGTTTAAATTAAAAAAGCCGGCGTCCAGCGCCGGCTTTTTTATGCATTTTAAAAACTCAATCATTGAATTTTTTAAACTGAACAGCAAATTGACAGCTGTTTAGATCGCCTGTTTCAGATCATCCATCATTAACTGATAAGTGTCTGAAAACATTTCACGGTCACCGCCGGAATTGTAATAACTCGGCACAATATAAGTCACCACTTGCTGATGATCTTCCGTGAAATATAAAACCCCAATTAAAGGCTCTATATCGCTTTCCTCAAAACCGCTTTGCAAAGCCAGCTGCTGAAATTTTTGATAAAACGCCTCAGAAAAAGCCTGGTCATCAACTTGTTCCGCTGCGGAAAAATCTTGCGCCAGCTGATTAAGCCCCTCTTCAAGCTGTGCAGACTGCTGCTCAGAGAGCCCAAATAGTGTTCCAACTTCTTTGTGAAATTCAGACATATTATTCTACTCATATTCTTCACGTTGCCTTGTGTCTAAGCTTCAGTTCAGAATCAGCAGATATGCGCACATTAAAAAAATGTGACAACTCCACTGCTTTTAAACAGAGCGTTGATCCACTTTAATATAATGTGAAATACGTCTACAAAACAAGCAATAAATTTAAATTAATTCAATAATATCAATTGTTGGCGGCACTCTGAATCTGAAAGGCACGCCCACCATGCCCGTACCGACGGTCACAAAGACATCCGCATGTTCATGCCGATATAAACCCTTTTTATGCCCCAGAATCGATACCTTTTTCATCACATAATCTGTCAGCCATGGCAGTTCCACCTGCCCGCCATGGGTATGCCCAGAAAGCATTAAAGGACGGCTAGGCAGCTGCGGCACCATGTCTACCGTATCTGGATTATGCGATAAAATGATCCAAGGCTTATCTTGCGGCAAAGACGGCATAAAGCGCATATCGGCTTTGCCAGCCCACAGGTCGCCAATGCCAATCAGCCTGAATTCATTAAACTCAACCACTTGCCCCTCTATATCCATCACATTGTTTTGCTGCAGCGCCTTTTTTAATAATTGCTGAATCGGCGGCCCTGGATACTGCTCATCATGATTGCCATTCACAGAATAAACTGGGGCGTGAATGTCTTTTAATACAGCAAGTTCATCTGCAAGCGTATTTTCAGGCTCATAAGTCCAATCCCCAGCAATCACGACCAAATCTGGCTGCGCCTTATTGAGCTTTTTCACGATCAGCTTAAGCTGGCGCTCATGACCTGAAAATAAGCCAATATGTAAGTCGGCAACCAAGGCAATTTTAACTGGCTTTAATAAAGCCTTATCCGCATGTACCTCATAACGAGTAGTTTTCAGCTGAATCAAATGCGGTTCAATAAAGCGCGCATAGCACAGTATGCCGCTCACCAAAAAGACAAATACTGCTTCATGCGGGAAGTAGTAGCCGCTCCAGCCTGCATAAATGCTAAAGAAAAACAAAGGAATCAGCAGATAAGATAAATAAAATGCCAGCAAATGTACAAAGGCTTTAAAAGGATGAATTGTTTCCGTTCGCTTTTGGCTCAGCCATGCCTGAGAAATCCCCCACAGCGCTAAGAGTGCTAAAGCAATATAAAAATAATGAACGACGGAATTTTGTTCCCACATACGAATACTCAACAAATTGATCAGCTGGAATTCACCACCCTCATATTTATCTTTTCATAGCTCGCAATTATACTCAATTCTATTTTTTTGATTTTCTTCATCTATGCCTCATTCCCCAAATACCGCCAAAGGATCTGTCAGCACAGTCCAAACGCTGAATTACTCAAAGTCAGCGGCTATTGCGCTCAGCTGCAGTTTGGTGTTGGGGCTGTCTGCTTGCTCAACGCTGCCCAAACAAACACCGCAGCCTATGGAATATGCCTTCCATACGCCTACAGAAGAGACATCGCTGGCCAAAAGTGTCATGCCGCTGCGCAACGCAAATCCCGGCCTGACTGGCTACCATGTGCTGTATGACCCGCTGGAGGCATTGGCTGCCCGTCTGGAACTAATCAATAAAGCTGAAAAAACCTTAGATTTGCAGTATTACATTTGGGATAACGACAAAATTGGTTCCATGGCGCTACATTCGATTATTCAGGCTGCAGACCGCGGTGTAAAAGTCCGCCTGCTGATTGATGATAATAATTCTAAAAAGATGGAAGGCATTTATCTGGCGCTGGACCAGCATGCCAACATTGATGTCAAACTCTTTAATCCCTACCGGTTCCGGCATTACCGCGCCATGGACATGGTTCTGAATCTCAAGCGCATCAACCGCCGCATGCATAATAAAAGCTTTATTGCAGACAATCAGATTTCGCTGATTGGCGGACGCAACATGAGCAACCAATATTACAATCTCAGTGACAATTACCAATTTTCTGATGTTGATGTCATGCTGGTCGGCTCTGCATCTGATGAAATTATTCATTCTTTTGATGAATACTGGAATGACGATTTTGCCTTTCCAGTGAAGCAGCTGGTCAATCCGCGCCATTACAGCTTGCGCTTTGATGGGCTAAAGCAGCAGCTGAACGATTTTAATCAGGAAATTACTGTTCAAAATTACCTCAACTTAGCCAACCGCTCACATGCTTTTGATAATTGGTTCAACAATCAAATTCAATTTGACTGGGTTAAAGCTGAAGTCGTCAAAGACTCGCCAAGTAAAATCAAAGCCAAAGCTAAAAAAGAGGAGCACTTGAATTTTCAGCTGCTCAATCATTTAAGCAAGCCTGAACAAAGTGTCGATATTGTTTCAGCATATTTTGTGCCTGAGAAACAAGGCGCTGAAAAACTGAAACAGCTCAGTGAAAACGGCGTTCAGGTCCGTGTGCTGACCAACTCTTTCAGAGCCAACGATGTTCCGCTGGTGCATGCTTTTTATCAAACCTACCGTCAGGATCTATTGGAACATGATGTTCAGCTGTATGAGTTTTTATCTCATCCAAATGCAGAAAACCTGAATATCAATACCGATGAGCTGGCCGATAAAGCCAAAGTCAGCATGAAAGGCCTCAGCCGTTCCAGCCTGCATGCAAAATTAATGGCGCTGGATGAAAAACAGGTTTTTATAGGCTCTTTTAATTTTGATCCGCGTTCGGCTTATTTAAATACCGAGATTGGTGTTTTGCTGAACAGCCCATCTTTAGCCCGCGCAGTGCATACGACGATGGACCAGAACCTCAGCAAATATGCCTATAAGCTGGTCTTAGATGCAAACCAGCGCATGAACTGGAAAATTAAACTGGCAAACGGCCAAACACGCACCTATTACAAAGAACCTAAAATGAAATGGTGGCAGCGCGCCAGTATGAAAGTTATTTCTTGGCTGCCTATAGAAGGCTTTATGTAAACCTTCTTGGCAAAAATTGTACTTATTCCGCAGGATGCTGCAGCACTTTAGCCTGCAGCTGCGCTAACCCTTCCGTCATTTTAAGCTGTACGGCTTGCGTTAAGCTCTCCACCGTATGCCCAGCCGAATCAATTGCCGGCAGCGCCATCAAATGCGCTGTCACCTGCGGCATTTCCAATACATTTTGCACGTGTTTGGCAAAAGAAATTTCGCCAATATACGGCGCCACCGTGTCTAACTCACCGCGCTGATTGACGTAGCAAATTAAGCAGATTTGAACAGGACGCCGCGCCTCAATTGCAGCACCCAGCAAACGGCCATGTACTTTTTTAATTTTGGTACCGTCTGACGTTGTCGCCTCAGGGAAAAACAGTACTGGACTGTCCTGCTTCAAAAAATTGGTAATTTGCTCGCGGATTTTGACCGAGTCTCCTGAGCCGCGCTGAATAAACAGCGTACCGCCGCCTTTTGCCAATTTGCCAATCAACGGCCATTTTTCAATTTCAGCCTTCGCCAGAAAAAAGACCCGTGCCCCTGAACCCAGCACAGCCACATCCAGCCAAGAAATATGGTTGCTGACCCATAAAGCTGGGGTCCGCGGAATCTCGCCATGCACCCGTATCTCAATATTGAAAACCTTGCATAATTTGCGGCAGAAATACTGCACATAGCGTGTATTGGCAGGGTTGTTCGGGTCTTTGTATAAGCGATAGAAATACACCAGATAAAAGCCTTGGATGACCGCTCCCATCATCGCAAAAACCTTGCGGACATATAAGAAAAAGCGCGCAAAGCCTTTTAAAGTTGAAGTTGTCGGTGCAGCAGATACATTCATACAATTATCACTAATCACAAAACGGCTAAGTGTTTTTAAGCACAGTTGCTCAACATACTATACCGAAGCGCCCAATTTTGCATTGATCATAAAAACCGAAGATTGGCATCATCATTTCCCATTTCAATCGAATATTAAAATCAATAATAATAAATCAATCGAATATAAAGATTGATATTTTTATGAATGAACAGAACAGCCAGGAAGCAGCCATCCCTGCATGGACTGCCTTAAAGTGGATCGGTGGCTTCGCAGCCTTATATAGCGGTTTAATGATGATTTTTGCACAGGTATTTTATAATGCCATTTAAATCATTCCGCCCTTTTGCCTGATTTTCGCCTAGAATAATGCTTTAAGCAGGAGTATGTGCAGATTGGATCAGTCAAAACAGCAGAGCGGTGAACGCGTTATTTTAGTCAGTGTTGCAGTACAAATGCTGGAAAACTTAGACGCGGAAGAATTTCACCTGCTGGCAGACTCTGCTGGTGCAGATATTTTAGAACACATCCATGTGCAGCGTATCCGCCCAGAAGCCAAACTGTTTATCGGCACAGGCAAAGCAGATGAAATCGCCCAAATTGCGCAGGCGCATGAAGCAGACTTGGTCATTTTTGACCATGCCCTCACGCCCGCTCAAGCGCGTAATTTAGAAAAAATCATGCACTGCCGTGTAGTTGACCGCACTGAATTAATCTTAGATATTTTCGCGCAGCGCGCGCGCACCTACGAAGGCAAACTGCAAGTAGAATTAGCGCAGCTGCAGCATCTCTCCTCACGGCTGATCCGCAGCCGCGGCGACCTTGACAGCCAAAAAGGCGGTATTGGCCTGCGCGGACCAGGAGAAACCGTTTTAGAAACTGACCGACGCCTTCTGCGTATCCGTATGGGGCAGCTGAAAGCTAAAATTGATAAAGTAAAACAAACTCGTATGCAGGGCCGTGTGGCTCGCCAAAAAGCCGCCGTGCCAACAGTGTCTTTGGTCGGTTATACCAATGCCGGCAAGTCGACCCTTTTCAATATTTTGGCAGACAGCGATGTGTATGCTGCGGACCAATTATTTGCCACATTAGATCCAACTTTACGGCGCCTAAATTGGGATGGCATCGGCAATTTAGTTTTGGCAGACACCGTGGGCTTTGTCCGCAATCTATCGCACTCATTAGTCGAATCTTTTAAAGCAACACTGGAAGAAACCGTAGAATCTACTCTCCTGCTGCATGTGATTGATTCCAGCAGCCCAGATATGCTTGAACAAATTGAAGCCGTAGAGAAAGTACTGAAAGAAATTGGCGCTGAGGCTCCTGTGCTGCGGGTTTATAATAAAATTGATGCCAGCGGAGAGCAGGCCAAAATTATCTATAAAGCGCCCAATCAGCCGGACCGCGTTTATGTTTCCGCACATAGTCAGCAAGGCTTGAATTTTCTGAAACAAGCTGTTCATGAATGCCTGATGGGGCATTTGCAAAGCTTCGAACTCACTTTAAAACCTGCTTACGGCAAATTGCGCAATCAGCTTTACGGCCTAAACGTCATTCAATCTGAAAATTATGATGATTTTGGCAATCTGCATCTGCATGTCATTATGGCGCCCAACAAGCTTGAACAGCTGATCAAACAGGCACACCTGCCCTTAGATGAAATCTTAGGTGAACGCGCCAGTTTCTTCCAAAAACCGCTTGAAGAGTTTGAAATCAAGGACTAAATCGGTTAAAACGTGATTAGTATAATTTTAATGAAAGATCAAAAATGGACTGGATCAAGCACATCAATTGGAAAGCGTGGATAGGCACAATTGCTTTAATTATTATTTTCCGTGAGGGTGCAGTCTGGGTGATGAAGCAATTCAATCATCCAGAGCTGGGCAATTTGGTGGGCCTGCTGGGTCTGCTGATTGTGCTGTCGCTCTGGCGAAAACTGCATAAAATTCCAGCCAGTCTGGTCGACACCAACAATAAAATAATGAAAGAAAGCGCTTTTGCCTTCTTGCCCATCAGCGCAGGCTCATTGCTCATGCTGATGCATTTGGGAGACGAAATCCCAATGTTTTTAGTGGTTTTGTTTGTGAGTACACTCATCCCGCTCTGGGTATACGCAAAAATGTCTAAGAAATGGCTATAGGAGAAGAGCATGCTTGCTGTATTTTACGGATTTTTTCTGACCCTTATCGCTTACTTGCTGGCTAAACCGATCAATAAAAAACTGCCTCAGATTCCTGTGATTGTGATTGGCATGTTTTTGGTGATCGGCATGCTGTATCTATTCGGCATTCCTTATGAACGCTATATGACTCAGGTGAATCCCTTATTCAATCACCTATTGGGCTATGTCACTGTAGCACTGGCCATACCTTTAGCGGCGATGCGATATGATGACTTGCCACTAAAAGTTGTGGGCGGCATTTTAATTTTCGCCAGCATCAGTGCTGTGGCATTGCCAATGGGATTGGCCTACTTGCTGCATTTGTCTGATCCAACCATTATGGCCTTTGCCACGCGCGCCGTGACCACACCGATTGCCATTAATATTGCAACTTTGCTGCATTCACCTATCCCCTTGGTGATTTTAATTGTGATTTTGTCTGGCGTGATTGGCGCTGCTTTTTCACCGCTCATTTTGCGTCATATCAATGATGAACGTGCTTCAGGCTTAGCGCTGGGACTGGCTGCTCATGCCATCGGCACAGCTCAGGCATGGCAGCGCGGCAGTGTTGCAGGCCGTTACGCCGCTTTCGGCATGGCTGTAAATGCGGTATTCACTGCAATTTGGCTGCCAACATTTATCTTTTTCTTACAAAAAATGTGACTGAAAAAACATTTTCACACAATTGTATTGTTTTGTAATTGGGCATATGATCAAAAGGCATACTGTTTTTTTCACATTAAAAAAAGGATGATTTTAATGAAAAAACTCAAATTGATTTCAGCACTGATGCTTAGCAGCTTTTCCAGCCTGCTTTGGGCGAATGACATTACGGGGTTATGGCGCAACATTGATGATAAGACGGGTTCATCCAAAGCCATTTTGGAAATCCGCCAAGAATCTAATGGCGCCTATATTGCTAAAATTGTCAAAGTCACACCGCGTCCAGGCTACACGCCTAAAGAAACCTGCGTAGACTGCCCGCCGCCTTATACAAACAAGCCCATCTTAGGTTTGGACATTCTCACGGGGTTAAAGGCAAATGGTGAAAATACTTATGTGGGAGGCAAAATTCTCGACCCGCTTTCAGGAAAAATATACAGCACCAAAGTCAAATTAAGCCCAAATGGCAAGCGTATAACTTTACGCGGTTACGTCGGCGTTTCAGCCCTCGGCCGCAGCCAAACATGGATCCGCCACGAGTAGAGCCGCGTTTTACTTGCATAATAAATAAAGACAAATAAAACAAAGCTCTAAATAAAAAATACTCAACATTCACTTGCAGATGCTTTGGCCATCATTTTCTGCCAAACAATGCACCTGAATAGCAGACAATAAAAGGAAAAGAGAATATGCCAAAAAAAATTTTGCTTGCAGCTTTACTGTCATTCAGTTCATCTCTCTTTGCACAAGACCTGAGTGGTGTTTGGCAGCAGATTGATGACAAAACGGGATCACCTAAAGCATTAATTGAAATTCGTAAGGAACAGAACGGTTCTTTTACTGGAAAAATTATCAAAATCACCCCGCGCCCAGGCTACACACCGCGTGAAAAATGCATTGATTGCCCTGCGCCGTATGCCAATCAGCCGATTCTCGGCTTAGATGTATTCAAAAGCTTAAAACATGAAGCTGAAAATTTGTACTCGGGAGGCAAAATTCTTGATCCACTTTCTGGTAAAATATATAACTTGAAAGCGAAGCAGACAGCGAATGGAAAACGCTTGCTTTTAAGGGGATATATTGGCATCTCAGCGATTGGCCGTACACAAACGTGGATCCGCCAAGAATAAGTGCATGTATGCCAGTATTTTTTAGCGACAGATCATACAGGTTTTTTATGAAACGTAATTTTAAATTGGGGTTGCTTTTGTTGGGCGCTGTATTTAGCGGTTCTGCCCTGGCACAAGATTTAACAGGTACTTGGCAATCTATTGATGATAAAACAGGTTCGCCTAAAGCAGTCATTGAAATTAATAAAGAAAACAATGGCTCTTATACTGGGACAATTGTCAAAATCACCCCGAGACCTGGCTATACGCCGCAAAAAAACTGTAATGACTGCCCTGCACCATATACAAACAAACCAATCTTAGGCATGGAAATCCTGAAAGGTTTAAAAAATGTTGAAGGCACCAATAATTATGAACGCGGCCGTGTCATCGATCCGCTGGCTGGCAAAGTTTATAATGCCAAAGTTAAATTAAACCCAACGGGTAAACGCTTAACTTTGCGTGCATACATGGGCGTTTCAACACTTGGACGCAATCAAACATGGATCCGCATTGACTAAGCGCATCTCAATAAAAAGCCGCACTTTGTGCGGCTTTTTTATTTCCTGATGAAGCAAGCTTTAAAACATCGGATTATTCACGCGGAAACTTTCCTGATCTTCTAAACGGTACGCAATCAGCTGATTGCCCCAAACGCAGCCGCCATCTACATTTTGAATCTGAGCTGAAATGGTTTTACCCTGCAATGCGGCCCAATGTCCAAAAACAATCTGATGCGTCTGCGCTGCTTGAGACTCAAACTCAAACCAAGGCAAATAGCCTTCAGGCATAGGATCATCCAGAGCATCTTTGAAACTGAACTCCATGCGCCCTTCGGCATCCGTTAAGCGCATGCGGGTCAAATAATTGGTAATGCAGCGCAATCGGTCATTGCCCTGTAAATCATCCGACCACAGCGTCGGTTTTTTGCCGTACATGCCCCTCAGAAAATCGTCCAGCACCGCAAAATCATCGTGACTGATGACCGTTTCAACTTCTTTGGCCAGCGCAGCCGCTTGCGCAGTCGTCCAATTGCAGGGAATGCCCGCATGCGTCAGCACAGTTTTTTCATTTGGAAATAGGCACAGCGGCTGTTTGCGCAGCCAATCAATCAGATCATCACTCTCTAAAGCGTGAATCACATCATCAATATTATCCTGCGCTTTAATCTCTTTAATCCCGCGCGCAACCGCCAGTAAATTCAAATCATGATTGCCTAGTACGGTTGCTGCAGCGCCTCGATCAGCCAGCTTCTTAATAAAGCGCAGGGCGCCAATCGAGTTTTCACCGCGCGCGACCAAATCTCCAGCAAACCAGATAAAGTCTTGATCTGCATCAAACTGAATCTGTTTCAGCAAGACTTTCAAAGCCTCAAAGCAGCCTTGAACATCACCAATCACATAATTATAGCGAATTGCACGAGACATGATTTAAGCCGCCATTTGATCTGCTAGAGCCACAAATTGAGCCATGCTTAAGGTTTCAGGACGCGCCATTGGATCAATTCCTGCTTTCTCAAAAGCATCTTCAACCAGCATGCCTTTTAGGCTGTTGCGCAATGTTTTGCGGCGCTGTGTAAATACATGCGAGACCAAACGCGCCAAGGCTTTTTCATCTTTAGCAATAATAGGCTTCACATCATAAGGCTCAAGACGGAACACAGCAGAAGTAACTTTTGGCGGCGGATTAAAAGACCCTGGCGGCACTTCAAATAAGAAGGTTGGCTTACAGTAATACTGAATCATCACCGATAAACGGCCATACTCTTTGGTATTTGGTGAAGCGGTAATACGGTCCACCACTTCTTTTTGCAGCATAAAGTGCATGTCTTTAACTTTGTTGCCAAATTCCAAGAGATGGAAGAGCAATGGCGTAGAAATGTTATACGGCAAATTACCAACTACACGCAGTGGACGGTCTTCTTGATAGAGTGACATGAAATCAAATTTCAGTGCATCAGCTTCAATAATTGTGAGACGCTCTGGGTGCGGCACACGGCCCGGTAAACCAGCTGCCAAATCACGGTCAAGCTCGATCACAGTCAAAGCATCACACTCACCAATTAAAGGCGACGTTAAAGCTGCAAGCCCTGGACCAATTTCGACAATATTATCGCCTGTGCGCGGGTTCACCGAACGTACAATTTTGGCAATGACACGCTGGTCATGTAAGAAGTTTTGACCAAAACGCTTCCGCGTATGATGCCCTTCATCTTTCGGGTTTAAGGCATTAATCTGATACATAGACATTTCCAACGTGTAAATAAGATAAAATCACTGACGCGCCAATTCCAGCGCTAGATCCACAGCGACGTGCAGGCTTGAGCTTTTTGCCAGCCCAGTGCCGGCAAGGGAGAGTGCTGTACCATGATCAACAGAAGTGCGGATAAACGGCAAACCTAAAGTAATATTAACGGCTTCGCCAAAGCCCTGCGATTTTAACACAGGTAAACCCTGATCGTGATACATCGCCAAAACGGCATCTGCGTCTTTTAAATTTTCAGCTGTAAATAATGTATCCGCTGGCAAACTCAGACTCATATTCACGCCTTGCGAACGATAGCTTTCCAGCACAGGATTAATGACGTCAATTTCTTCCATGCCTAGATAACCATCTTCCCCTGCATGCGGATTTAAGCCGCAGACTAAAATATGCGGATGATCCTTTTTAAATTTCGTTTTCAAATCATGGATTAAAATATCGATCACCTGATGCAGGCGCTCTGACGTAATGGCATCCGGCACATCACGCAAAGGCAAATGCGTTGTGGCCAGTGCGACACGCAGAATTTTCGTAGCCAGCATCATTACGACACGAGGTACACCCGCAAATTCTTGATAATACTCAGTATGCCCGCTGAAATGTATCCCGGCCTCATTGATAATCGACTTTTGTACAGGCGCAGTTGCAACCCCAACACTTTTGCCAGACATGGCATAATCTGCAGAACGGCGCAACTGTTCCAGCACATAAGCCGCATTATTCGCATCCAGCTGTCCAAGCACTGCTGGCACAGCCAAGGGCACATGCTCTACATACAGCTGGCCTTGTTCTGACGTATTGTCCTGGCCGCAATATTCGATCAGATCAACAGTTAATCCTAAATTCTGCGCACGCTGATGCAGCATCTGCATATCAGCCAAAATGACGATTGGCCGTTCATCTGTGCGGTTCGCCAAACTCAGGCAAATATCAGGGCCAATTCCAGCAGGTTCACCGCTGGTGATATATAAAGGAAGCATGACATTCTTCTGCATTTTCAATTTCCAATATTTTAATACAATTCAGAGACGGCAGCAGAATTGATCTACAGTTAAAATTTATTTACATGGATAGAAAATATCTTCAAATATCAATAAAATAGATATAAAAATTGAAGACTTAACTATTCAATACAAAACACTGTAAGTATTTTTCGATTATTTAAACAGCAGCCCTAGGCTTTTAATCTAAAATGCTATAAAATATAGCGCTTGAAATTTTATATTTTCATTTGTGATTCTTCACACAATCGTTTAGAATCGCGTCTCCTTTTGTTTGGACAGCTTCCATAGTCCAAACCAACTATAATAGGTAGTGGTTTAATGAAAACTCTCAGCGCTAAGCCAGCTGAGGTTCAACACGATTGGTTCGTTGTTGATGCTTCTGGCAAAACTTTAGGTCGCCTTGCGACTGAAATCGCTCGTCGTTTACGCGGTAAGCACAAAACTTCTTATACTCCTCACGTTGACACTGGCGATTATATCGTTGTAATCAATGCTGAAGAAATTCAAGTGACTGGTAAAAAAGCGCTTGATAAGAAATACTATCGCCATACTGGTTTCCCTGGTGGTATTCGCGAAACTAACTTTGAAAAGTTAATCGCTCACAAACCTGAAGCAGTTCTTGAAAAAGCTGTTAAAGGTATGTTGCCAAAAGGTCCTCTTGGTTATGCAATGATCAAAAAAATGAAAGTGTACGCTGGTACTGAGCATCCACACGCAGCTCAACAGCCACAAGTTTTGGACATCTAAGGGATACAGCACATGGCTACTAATTATGGTACAGGTCGCCGTAAGACCGCAACTGCACGTGTTTTCCTATCAGCTGGTACTGGTAAACTCGTAATCAACAACCGTACTCTTGAACAGTACTTCGGTCGTGAAACTGCTCGTATGGTTGTTAACCAACCACTTGAGCTTTTAGAAGCTACTGAAAAGTATGACCTTTACATCACTGTTGCTGGTGGTGGTATCGGTGGTCAAGCAGGCGCGATTCGTCACGGTATTACTCGTGCATTGATCGCTTCTGACGAAACGCTTAAACCTGCTCTTCGTCAAGCTGGTTTCGTTACTCGTGATGCTCGTGAAGTTGAACGTAAGAAACTTGGTTTACGTAAAGCTCGTAAACGTCCTCAATTCTCTAAACGTTAATTCGTTTACCGAATCGGACAAAAAACCTTGGCTTATGCCAAGGTTTTTTTTATTTCTGTAAAATACTAAATTATCCATAAAACTCAAAAAACCATAAATCCCTGCAGTGCGGATGGATTAAAGCAAACTGCGAGTGATTTTATGCGCTATTTTTAGTATCCTACCTTATTCAAAAATAGTTTGTTCAGGACTTATGTCAGCCGAAAATGCAACTCTCCAAGGAATCACGCTGTATAGTCATGCAGATGATTTTCGATCCCACTGGATTCGCTATGTCCTTGCTGAGAAGCAAATCAAATTCAATCTGATTTTGACTGATGATGAAGATGAAGATCTGGCAAGCCTAAACCCTTATAACCAGCTCCCTATGCTGGTCGAAAATGAACTCAAGCTGTTCAAGGCGAGCATTATCTCTGAATATTTAGACGACCGTTACCGCCAAAATAAACTGTATGCAGATGCGCCTGCGCCGCGGGCTGAACAGCGGCAATATATCTGGCGTTTTGAACAGGATTGGCTGAATCTTGCAGACACAATGTTGCGCCACCCCGATACATTAGATATTTCCGCACAAAAAAAAGCGCAAACTAAATTACGTGACACACTTGTCTCACTTACCCCGCTGTTTCAGCATTTCCCCTATTTTATGTCTGAGCATTTCACTATTTTGGATTGCATGCTTGCGCCAGTTTTTCTCCGGCTGCCCTCTATGGGCATTCAGCTGCCAAAACAGCATTGCCGCCCAATCCATTTATATTGCCAGCGTATTTTCAAGCGCCCTGCTTTTGTGAAATCCATGACGCTGCAGGAAAAAACCCGCTACAGTGAATTATTGTCGAATTAAACGAGTATCTTATGTCTGAACAAGAATTTAATCTCAGCCCAACCCGCCCGTATATGGCGCGCGCCATCTATGAATGGATTTGCGACAATCAGCTGACACCTTATTTGCTGGTCGATGCCACACAGCCAAACACCATGGTGCCAGAACAATTTATTCAAGATGGTCAAATCACTCTGAATCTTGCGCCGCATGCAGTGCATGCATTCAATATGAGCAATGATGCGATTACTTTTTCTGCTCGTTTTGGTGGCGTTTCACGCGATTTGTATATCCCTATTTCTGCCGTACTTGGCATTTATGCACGGGAAAATGGACAAGGACTGTTTTTTGATCCAAATGAATATCCACATATCCAAAATACTGAAGATGATTTAAAATCAGAGACTGAACAAAAAACCGCACAAAGCAAGAAAAAACCAAGCCTGAGATTATTAGATTAGAAATACGGAGATGTAAGCATGGCTTTTGACTTAGTACAATATTTTCAAGAACAAATAGAAACTCAAAAGCCTGAGCTTCTTCCAGCGCTATCCAAGGAAGAAAAACGCAGTTTTATCACAGAAATTAATGCCTTAACTTTAGGTGAACTGATTAGCCAATGGCGTGCAAATGATAAAAAAGTTTATCAGGAAATCACGGCTCCAGATCAGCTCTATATTCAAGAAGTTGCCAGACATTTAACCACATCGCCAGACAATGTATCCAGTTTAAACAAAGCAGATCTGGAACACATTACCGCTGCGATTTTTCAGCTGCAGCTGACAGAACTGAAACAGCTGCATGACACAGGCAGCCACAACATCAACAGCATCCGCGAATTACTGATCGGCCAGATTGAGCATCTATCTGGAAAGGCAAATGATTGGGTTTGGTCAACAAATAAACTATTAGAATTAAAAGGTTCCAAACCAATTCCTCAAGATGAGCTATCATTAGAAGAATCAATGAAGGAGTTCAATCAAATGGTGAGCCAACATAGCAGCCACGAACAGGAAGACATTTCTCCAGCGGTTCCAACATGGTCAAAAATCGTAGAGCCTGTTGTCGCACTTGTGATTTTATGGATTCTTGCTTCTGCTGCATGCAATATTTTTGCTTAAGTACAGCAAAAAAAAGATCAGCAAATGCTGATCTTTTTTTTATCAATAAAAATTAGAATAGCCATAAAACCGAGTAAAATTGTATACTTTTGTAATCAGATACAGAAATTGCTAAATTTTTCGCATATTTTTTCATTAGTTTACATTTTTTTACATAGATTTTAATTCATTAAAATTGGCGTACATTTAGACGAAGATTTCAGATAAATGATAATTGCATCACACTTTAAACTTAACCATTTGTAAATAAATTAGACAAAAATACAAGCAAAATACCGCATCAAAATTATTCCGTTGAAAAGTCTCTTGCCCTTCCTATAATTAAATTAAGTAATTAACAAAACTTTAATTACCAACTCCAACACAATAAATAATATGTACAAACCTATAAGAGGGTAAACAACATGGCTAAAGTTTCATTAGATTCACTTACCAATATTGATGGTTTTGTTGCAGCAGCGCTTGTTGACGGAGAAAGCGGACTGGCACTTGCAACACAAGGCGGAGGCGGTATCGATCTAGAGTTGGCTGCTGCTGGAAACACTGAAGTTGTGCGTGCAAAACGCCGCGTCGCTCAATCTTTAAATCTGAATGATCATATTGAAGATATTCTGATTACATTAGGTAAGCAGTACCACTTAATTCGCCCATTAGAGCAAAATGCAAATATCTTCTTGTACCTTGTCCTTGACCGCTCTAAATCAAACCTTGCAATGGCACGGCATGAACTTAAAGCATATGAAAAAGAATTAGACTTTAGCTAAGCAATAAGAGTCCCCTATATTGAATAGATATGGGGGATTTTAGTCTCAAAAATTCAAGTAAATTTATTTTTTACAACCAGATAGAGAGATTATAATGACTAAGCAATATATCAATATTGCAATATCAGGTTTAAGTATAAATGATGCTGAAGAACTAAAATCGCAGCTATGCAATATTGTTGATAAAAATATAAGCATCCAATGGAAAACAGCCACTGATATTAATTTAGATTGTCTATTTATTCATGAAAATTTCTTTGAATCTGAAGGCATACAAAGAATATTAAATACCCGCAGACTGCCTTGGCTTAAAGTTGGTAAGGATGATTCCTTATCAGGAAAAGTAGAAAATAATACCCTATATTTGCCTTTAGAAAATTCAGCGGAACTGAATCAATGGGTGGAAAGCTTCATAACTCAAACATCAGAATCTGTAACTAAATTAAATACAACAGAAAATAAAATAAGCGCAACCAATACTCTTCCTGAAAATAGCCACTTAACTGAAAGTTTTTTTAAAGAACTGCATAATGCTGAATCACATCATAAGCTTCATATTTATGATAGTCAGGGTTCATTTGGTGTAATAGATATTGCCAATAATTTAGTGTACGGCAACCCAGACCGCAGTAATCAATACACAGATTTCAGTTTTAATTACGATTTTGCCTCAACATCGGATTTAATCAAAGTATCAAGAAAACATAATGCTATTTTACAGGATTGGATTTGGAATCTTTTTTGGAGATCTCCCAACTTTTATCAAATCGCACCTGAAGACGGACATTACCGCATTCATTTTTGGCCAAAGCCTGAAGACTTAAAACACCGAAAAGAAATTTTTCAAATGTCTGCATGCTTCATTCAAGGTGCAAAAATGTCCAAAATTGCAGAACAGCATAACATTTCAATGCAAATGATCCGTCAATTTATTGCAGCCAATATGGCCGCAGGCAATATCAGCAAAATTAATATTTGGGATAATCACTATACCCCACCTGAAAAAGCTGAAGAAAAGCCTGAAGAAAATATGATTAAAAGTTTCTTTGGTAAACTGCGTAAAAAATTCGGGTTCTAGTCAAGGAGAAGTTGCATGATTTTACAACAGTACAAAATCGTTTTTGCTGGAACTATGGGGGCTGGTAAAACAGAAGCAATACGTTCTCTCTCAGATATTCCAGTCCTACTCACTGAAGCATTCAATACAGATCAGCATAGCCATGAAAAGATGGAGACAACGGTTGGTATCGATTATGGTGAAGTCACGCTAGAAGATGGTGTTAAGATCGGCCTATATGGCACACCTGGCCAAAGCCGCTTTGACTTTATTTGGCCAGTGATTTGCCAAGGCGCTATTGGCGCAATCATCTTAATTGACCACAACACTGATCACCCCTTGCAGGAATTAGAAACCTTCATCGAAACATTTCAAAATTATACAGATAATATCGCAATTGGCATCACGCATGTCGATATCAGCAGTGATCATCATTCTCTGTCCATTTATAAAGAGTGGCTGATTGGGCAAGATCTTTTTTGCCCTTTATTCTTTATTGATGCCCGTAAAAAAGAAGATGCTCTTTTATTACTCGAAGCATTGATCACTTCTGTTGAAATTAACCACAATATCAGCGCTTAAGGAGTATATATGTTTAATATTAAAGAAAAAAGAGTTGCTTCAGAAGAGCTGATCAATAAAGCAAAACTCGAACTTCACGAAATCATTACCAATGTACGCGGTGTCAATTTCGTCATGGTCTGCTCAACAGACGGCTTCGAATTAGCCAGTTTATATCGTCGGGATATCTACAACAAAAGTAAATTAGCTGCTGTCAGCAGCTCACTCTTAGCAATGGTCACAGCCTTTACTCAAGAAATTCATTTAACAGGCTGTCAATCAATTACTTTGGATGCAGAAAATGGCAAAGTCATTCTTTCAGCAATTCCTGCAAAAAACCATCCTATGATTATTGTCGCTATGTCAGATAAAGATATCCTGCTCGGTCAGCTGCTTCATGCAGTAAAAAAAGCCACTCAAAATATTAAGACAGCAGATATGGCAATCGCCTAATTTTTTAAGACACGTACCTACTGCCCAATATAAAACCCACTTCAATTCTCCACACGCATATTTTAAACGCATAAAAAAACACCCCCTGAGTAGTCAGGGGGTGTTTAGAATAATGAGCTGGCGATGACTTACTCTCACATGGGTAACCCCACACTACCATCAGCGCTAAGAGGTTTCACTTCTGAGTTCGGGAAGGGATCAGGTGGTTCACTCTTGCTATTGTCGCCAGCACAACTGTTATGGACTTGTTCGGGTCTTATTTACATCATTTGATGTATGCCTTACTTCGTACCAAATAGAATACATTAACAGGTATATTTGAGTTGCATATTTTGTTCTTCAGCGT